>JAFTJA010000004.1 GCA_017456605.1 Clostridia bacterium
CGCACCAATGGTGCTTGACATACATTCGGTGGCAATAGCAAAGAGGTCACACCTGTTCCCATTCCGAACACAGTAGTTAAGCTCTTTAGCGCTGATGATACTTGGTGGGCAACCGCCTGGGAAAGTAGGACGTCGCCGGAACAAAAAAAGCACATCTGGTTTTTCAGGTGTGTTTTTTGTTTGTATATTATTAAATTATTTATTTTCAATCCCAAGCAAATAGTCAGCTGATATATTGAAAAACTTACAAAATGCACGAATATCATCAATGCTTGGTTCGCATTTGCTACACTCTATATAGGATATTTTTCTTTGAGTCATTTGGACTTTTTTCCCTAATTCAGTCTGATTTAATTCTAATTCTTCGCGCAAGTTTTTGATTTTTTCGCCAAAACTTAATTTCATTTTAATCACCATTGGTAGTTTACCATAGACAAAAAGTTTCTATTGACAAATAGACGAAAAATGTCTATAATCGTTGTATAAGACTATCAAATGCTGAGAGGAAGACAAAAAAATGAAAAAAAGATTTTTGGCTATCGTTTTAATTTTGACAACAAATATATTTCTTTGTTCTTGTTCGGATAATCAAGAAAATATTTCGGATATACCGGATGAGCCAATAGTTGTTCTGAGGGAAGAAGATAAAGAACTTAGCAGAAGTACGGTTGAAAATTTTATGAATGAAATTTGTGAATTTGATGTGGTTGCTGCTAATCAATACGTTGTAAATGAACAAAGTGTAGTCGTTGATTCACCTATCGATATAAATGAATTGAAACAGGATATGCTAAACTCCATTAAAGAAACTCCGCTTGATGATTATAGGATGTATGATTTGGTTGACAAAATATTTAATAAATGTTCGTTTGAAATACTCAATTCATATGAAGAAGGTGGTAAGTATATTTATGATGTATGGGTTGAAATGCCGGATATGAACAGAATGTCACAGGAAATTCCGAATACTCTTAATGATGATGTTCTTGAAGAGGTTATAGCTGATTGCTTGTACAAAGGTGTTCTTACAGAGGCAGATTTGTATAGAGAAAATCTGCCAGCAAGCAAGCAACAAGCTTTTATGAGTGTCGCGGTCGATAAGGTCATAGAAATATTGAATGAAAAAGTTGACAGTTATGTTTCAAACGCAAAAGTAAAATTGATTTTGACAAAACAAAATGGTACATGGTTGATTGACCGTGATTTAAGTGATATGGATGACTTTTTTGCAATGTTTGATTAAGTATATCATTTCAAATGGGAGATAAAATAAATGAGCGAAACAATAAAAAATCAGGATAATACGTTACTTAAAAGAGCATATATATTCTTAGAAGATAAAAGTTGGGGAAACGCAAAAGAATATTTTGAAAGAACTTTAGATGCCGACCCTGAAAATGCACAGGCGTATATGGGTTTGCTTTTAGTTTCTATGAGAGCAAGCAATATTGAGGAACTATTAGAGACAAAGAAGGTTTCTAAGTGGTCGGGAGAAGAAATACTTTTCTATGAAGAAGACTATTTTAAAAAAGCATTAAAATATGCTGATGATGAATACATAAAAGAAATAGAAAATTTAAAAGTGGAGAGCATTTATAGAAGTGCAGTAGAAAACATGGAAAAGAGTTTTTATGATACTGCAATATTAGGGTTCAATTCTATAATACAATATAAAGATTCAAACAATTTAAAATGTGAATGTATATATAAAAGAGCAATAGCTTTTTCAAAAGGATCAACAGTAGGAAAACTGAAAAAAGCAATAGATGATCTGGAGCATGTATTAGACTATAAAGATGCCTCCGAAATAAGAGATAGGCTTTTAGACAAAATAGAGCAAATAAAAAAACGTAGGAAGATGCGAATAATTGTATCTACAATAGTTTTGGTTGTTTTATCCTTATTGTTCGTCTGTTGGGCAAATTTAAGAATTATGCAAAATAAAATGCGCGAAAAAATTATTATGGAAAATTTTCATCAAAAGGTGTTTAAGGGCACAAGTTATGTGATTGATGAAAATTTTGACTTTGTAGATACGCATAATAAAAGTTTTGTAGACCGATATATGTGGTGCGATAAGCATACATTTGATTTTAAGGAATTTGAATTTAAAGAAAAAACAGTTGAGTTGTCACATGAACATTCTGAATTTGCACTTTATAAGAATGGATGGATTTCTACTCTGGATGAATGGAATACGCAGAAAAGATATTTATATTCAATAAAAGTTTCTTTTTGGGCAGGCAAAGTTATACTAACATTTAATAATAATAACTATGTTGTTGAAGTGGATGAAAAAGACGAGCCTATAAGATTTGTTCAAGGGGATTATAATTATACAAGAAATGATATTGTAGAAACTGTGGGAAACTGACGGTAGAATCAGGGGGACGGTTCTCATGATTGTGCAAATGGGGACGTACCTGTTTTTGCACATTTATTTAAAGTATGTACACAATAAAAATGTGCAATTTTAGGGCGTCCTTATCTACACTTTATTATCCTCTCGTTCTAATCTAAGCGAGGAGTGTATTTTTGTGTATTATAAGGAGCTTCAAAAGAACAAAAAAGCAATTTGGAAATTTATGTTGAAAAATATAAAAAAATAACTTATAATTGTGGTGATATTGAAAAAAGGAAGAAGGGCTTTTGTATGGAAATAGCAAGTGCGATAATTGAGGCTATCGCAACAGTTTTGGCTGCAATTATTGGTGTGAGTTATGCCGGAAGAATAGTAAAAAAGACTACGGACGCTCATTTTTTTAATTACTCGGATGAAAAGCATAATTTGCATAAAGTTATGCGGAAGGCTAAAAAAAGTATTATGATTATTGCAAATTGCGGAGATGCTTTTTTAACAGCGTATTACAGTAATTTGAAGCGATATGCAAAAAACGGAGTTCAAATTAATTTTTTGTTGCTAGATCTAAAAAATTATATATATATGGACAAATATACGACCGGAAAAGAAGAAGCGGATTATGATGCCTTATTAACATCGTTGAAATTATTGTCAGAACTGAAACGGGAATTCCCAGATAGAATATCGGTTAAAATTTTCCATTCTGTTTTAACTGCGTCATACATAGGGATTGATTTGGAACAAGATTTGTTGAATAATTCATGGGCTCCTGAAACAATTATTCAGGTCATGATGTATCAATTCAACACTCGTCCCCGAAAATCTCCGATTACATATATTTCACCTAAGGCAAAGGAGCAATTTCAAACTATTGTTAACGGCATGTTTGAAATTTGGGATTGCGGCGAGGCTGTTGATTTAAATGAATACTCACAACAGATTGTTGAGTATTTAAATCACAATCAAATGGATGTATCTGTTGAATAATGTTGTTGTAAGAGGACAGCTTCTGTGTCCTATGGGAGAAATTAAAATCAATTAAGGGGACGGTTTTTGTGTCCTATCAGTTTTTTTCTTAAAACTTAAAAATAATTATATATTCCCTCAAAACTACACATACTAAGTGCGAAAGGGGAGAAATAAAATGGAAGAAAAAGACATTAAAAAGAATCATGACAAAAGCTCAAAGGAGCTTACTGATGCAGGCAAGATAAAGGGCAAGATTGACATTCACGATACTCGTGAAAGAAAAGATGGCCCCGGTGGAAACTGATAAAGAATAAAGAAAATGCGGCTGTGACAAAACTTGTCACAGCTGTTTTTTGCGTTAATTGCCTTTTTAAAGTTGTTCGTTTTGTCCATTTCCCCGGGTATATAATGTAAACAAAATACCAAAGGAGGATGATTTGGATTTAATGAACGAAAAGATGTTTGAGTGTATGGCAGAAAGGCTTAAGGCAGATGTTTCTAAGGAAATTGCGTATGCTTATGCCGTTTTTGTACCGGATGATGCCGAAAAAGTAATTTCTAAAATGAAAAGAAATATTCCTTTAAAAGACAGGATGTTTCTTGGTCAGGATTTGCAAAATTTTGTTGGGAGCGATTTGATTTTTCCTTATGATGTTTTAAATTCAAAGATAGAAAAGCATATTGCAGACTTTTATGACGAGCTCAGTTTAAGCCTTGAAACCTCAAAAAAGCTTGCTACATATGGGAACAGGGGCAAAGAGTTTGAAAGACAGTTTAATGAGAGGTTGAATCAATCAAAGGCTTCTGCAATCAGCACGGTTAAGCACGAAATGAATTTGCAAATGATGCAAAACAAGGATGCTAAATCAGCTATAGCCCAGATTCAAAAAGTGCTAACAAAACGGATAGCATCTCTAGAAAGTTTTTTAAAGTTCAGTGCTGGACAGCTGGAACAATATATGTTACTATGGGATTATCAGGATAAGGGATATACCCATTACCGAATCAAAACGAATGGTGACAATTGTGAAAAATGTGCCAAATTGGACGGCAAGATTTTTTCTCTTGATGAGGCAACCTCGGGTGAAAACCTTGTGCCGTTTCATCCCAATTGTGATTGCTTTGTTGAGGTGCTAGATAAAAATCAAAATAGTGCAGTTATGGTTGAAAGCACTAATGAAGATGGAGAAGGCACAAATCCTTTTGGGTATTTGCAGACTTCTTTAAAGCAGATTATTTGGGGGAATTATACAGAAGAAGTCAATTTGGGCGGTACTTTAGGGCAAATTGGGTTAGGGCTTTTTGGCGTTGATGTGCTGGCGGATTTGCGTGACATATTTTATGATATAACACATTTTGAGATGTCGATAGGGCACGTAGTTCAGACTTTGGTGGATGTTTTTTCTGTGCTTCCTTTAGTTGGTGGTCTCAAGTATACAGATGAGGCAGGAGATGTTTTAAAGGGTGCCATAAAGCACGGGGATGAGGCTGCGGAATTGATAAAAAACAGCAACAACTTACATAAGGCGGCAAAGCGAACCAAACCAATGACGACCAAGGAGGCTCTTGAAGCCGCAAGGAGATTAGGGTTTGAGCCTACAGGACATTTTTCTCACGGACAACCAGTATTTAAAAAAGGAAATAAATATATTACTCCAGATGTAGACAGCCATATTGGAGGAGTGTGGAAAATGGCTAATTCGATTAAAGATTTGGGAAGTAAAAAAACCAGACTAGGAACATATGATGAGACATTAAAAAGGATAGGTGATTAATATGAATTATTATCGCATTACAAAATACAACCCTGAATTTCGGGATAAAGAGGGACATTATACAGCAAATAGTTGGACATCAGTTAGCGATATTGGAAAAACTTTTGGCGATGGCATTCTTACTGTTGCAAAATACAAACAAACAGAAGACACTTATGTTGAAGCTGTAAAAATAATCTTGAAAGAAAAAGGCATTTCAAAAATGACGGTTTGTGGATTAGAAAAAAACAATGATGCGAAAGAAGGCGGTTTTTCATCCAAAGAAGAGAGCTTTTTTGAAAGAGTGACCAATAATTCTTATGTCGAATTGTTGGAAATAGAAACTGCAGTTAGATTGACTTTGCGTGAAGCGATATGGTGTAGCCTTTTATCTGATAAAGAAGATGTGAAGATTGAATTTGGTTATGATTATTATATGTATGTAAGATGTGATGCAGTGGAAGAATCTACAAAGCAAAAAATTTTAGATATGGGATCGTTTGTAGAAACAGTATAGTTTTTGAACGATTCTTTAGTAGAAAGTTGAACTAAAAATTAAACCAAGCGGCTGTGGCAAATTTTGTTACAGCTGTTTTTACATGGTCAAAAATAAGGTGAGCGCTGGACAGCTGGAGCAATATATGTTACTATGGGATTATCAGGATGAGGGCTATACTCATTACCGAATTAAAACGAATGGTGACAATTGTGAAGAATGTACCAAATTGGACGGCAAGGTTTTTCCTCTTGGTGAGGCAAACATGGGCGAAAACCTTATGCCGTTTCATCCTAATTGTGACTGCTTTGTTGAGGTGCTACATAAAAATCAAAACACTGCAGTTGTGGCGTCCCCAAATACTGAATATGGAGAAGGGGCAAATCCTTTAGGGTATTTGCGGACTTCATTAAAGCAGATTATTTTGGGTAATTATGCGGAAGATGTTAACCTGGGTGGCATTTTGGGTCAGATTGGCTTAGGACTCTTGGGCGTTGATTTGCCGGCGGATATCCGTGACATCTTTTATGATATAACAAATTTTGAGGTGTCAACAGAGCATATAGTTCAGACTTTGATGGATGTTTTTGCTGTACTTCCTTTAATCGGCGGTCTCAAGTATACAGATGAAGGGCTGGATGTTTTAAAGAGTGCCGTAAAGCACGGGGATGAGGCAGCGGAGGCTAGCAAGATAACTAAGAGGGAACTTTTATTAGAAAGAACAACTAATCAAAAGCTTAAAAACGCTATTAACGAAATGTATAGAGAAAACGCTAAAATTGGAGATGGTGGGTTGAGTGATGCAATAAGATATGAACTCCAAACAGGGGAATTAATATCCGGAAGATCTCATATTCAAAAGGGGAAAGAACGTTTAAAGAACCTTGAGAACATTCTTGAAAAACAAGAATTGAATATAACAGATAAAGAAACAACAATGAATTTAATTGAGGATTTAAAGAAAGCATTGGAGGGAAAGCAATATGACAAGTAAAGAATTAAATATGAAGCTAATAGAATATATGCCGGAAATTAGACAAAGGTATGTTGATGAGGTGTCATGGCAGGAACAAGATGAAACAGGCTCTCATATTGTTTTTGGCGATGTTCTTGTTCCGTATATTATAGAGAAGACGGTAATAGATGATGATCAAAGCTTAAAAAGGATTTTTGAAGCAGTAGAAAAAATTTTTAGCTTGGATGATGATTATGCCAATGAGGTTATAATATTAAGTGTCTTAGAAGCTATTTTATACAAAGAAATTTTAAATAAGAAAGTAATTAAATATATGGGACTCAATACAAAGAAAGCTTTTGATAAAATGGAAAAGGCACGGATGCTTTAGGGTATTTGCAGACTTCTTTAAAGCAGAGTATTTGGGGGAATTATACAGAAGAAGTCAATTTGGGCGGTACTTTAGGGCAAATTGGGTTAGGGCTTTTGGGCGTTGATGTGATGGCGGATTTGCGTGACATATTTTATGATATAACACATTTTGAGATGTCGATAGGGCACGTAGTTCAGACTTTGGTGGATGTTTTTGCTGTACTTCCTTTAATCGGCGGTCTCAAGTATACAGATGAAGGATTGGATGTTTTAAAGGGTGCCGTAAAGCACGGGGATGATGCCGCAGATGCGGTGAAAAAATCAATAAATAAACTACCTTGGGATAGCTGGCAGACGTATGAAAAGGTCAATAGAAATGGTCAAGAATATGCTAAAATCGGTAATAGATTGTATTCAGAGCATGCAGTAAATAGGATGCAACCTAGCGGGAATCGATTTGGCCCTAATATTTATCAAGGGTTAAATGGTAAGGATTATGGTCGAAGCATCGCTCCGCAATATGTGGAAGAAGTTATTAATTCTACAGAGGCTGTTTTTCAGCCTGAAACAGGCAATTTTGTGCACACACTAGGAACCGTAAAAGTAATTGTTAATTCGGAAGGTGCGGTTGTAACTATAATAACATATCAATAAAAGGAGAGTTTATCAGTGGAAAGATTTAATGAGTTGATTAATATCTGTGAAGAATTTATAAATGGTAAATTTGATATAGAAAAATTTCAAAATAAAATTGAAACTATTGTTTTGCCAGATAAATGTAAGAAAACATTAGAAAAGGAACAACACAATGCATGCAACAAACTTGAGGAAATAAAGTATTGTTATGCTGATTCACAAAAAGAATATGCGAATAAGGTTGCGGTTGCGCTTATTCAGGCAACAATCAAGGAACAGGAACGCTTCAAAAAGTGAAAGTAACTAGTTTGGTGTTTTGGGTCAGATTGGCTTAGGATTCTTGGGCGTTGATTTGCCGGCGGATATCCGTGACATCTTTTATGATATAACAAATTTTGAGGTGTCAACAGAGCATATAGTTCAGACTTTGTTTGATGTTTTTGCTGTACTTCCTTTAATCGGCGGTCTCAAGTATACAGATGAAGGGCTGGATGTTTTAAAGAGTGCCGTAAAGCACGGGGATGAGGCCGCAGATGTGGTTAAAGCTGATAATAATACAGGTATTACTGAAAAAGCAACAAAGCACGGCATCGAAAGATTGCATCAACATGGAAAAATAAAAAGTAAAGAAATAGGCTGTGACAAAACTTGTCACAGCCGCATTTGTTTGTTGCTCCTTTTTTCAATTATCCGAGCATTACATCAAGCAGCATCATTGTTGCAAAGCCGACGATAATTCCTGCAGTGGAAAAGTATGGTTGTTTTTCTTGATTTTGCTGACATTCGGGAATCAGTTCATGTACAGCGACCAAAATCATTGCTCCGGCGGCAAATGAAAGGGCATAGGGTAAAATCTTTTCAACATACACAACAAGTAATGCGCCGATTACTCCGGCTATGGGTTCGACCATTCCTGACGCCTGACCGTAGAAAAAACTCTTTTTTCTTGAATAACCTTCTCGACGCAGGGGCAGGGAAACCGCCGCACCTTCGGGGAAGTTTTGCAGCCCTATCCCGATCGCGATTGTAATGGCGCCCATCAGACCTTCGGTGCTGAACCCTACATTTTGCAGAGCGCCAAATGCGACGCCAACCGCCAGCCCCTCGGGGATATTATGAAGGGTTATCGACAGAATAAGCATAATAATCCGGTTGAGTCTTTCGCAGGATTTTCCTTGTGTACTGTTTACGTTTCGCCTTGCAAAAGAAACGGTTTTATCGGATACCCACATAAAGACAGCACCAAACAAAAATCCGGTTGTTGCAACAAAATATGCAGGAAGAGCAGAAACTTCTTCCGCCCTCTCAATTGCAGGTTGTAAAAGCGACCAGAAGCTTGCCGCTATCATAACTCCCGAGGCAAACCCCAGCATTAAATTCAATATTTTTGGATTGGGAGATTTGAAAAAGGCAACTGTTGCAGCACCCAGAGCAGTCAGAAACCATGTACCTAAAGTTGCAATCAGTGCCATTAAGATATAATTATCCATAGAGCACCTCCAATATTTAGTATATTTTGGAAATGTAAATTTGTGAAGAATGGCATAGTCAGGGGGTAGCTCTGATGGTGACAGGGGAAGTTTGGAAAAAATTGTTGACAGCTTTGGCGAAATATGATATTATATATAACAAATAAGAGGGAGTAATTGGCGGGAATTTCCGTTTGTGTGTGCGTCAGTACATTTCTTATGAAATCGCATATACAACACTTGAACTTTGCAGAGTGTAATGAGACTTTTATTGTGCTTTTGGGTACAGTAAAAGTCTTTTTTTATTGCGTAAGCCTGAATAAAAAAACCGCCGATAACACAAAATTTTATCAGAAAGAAGGAAAAAATATGTTAATCCCTGTTTTGTTATTTTTGGTAGGAATTGTTTTGCTGATTAAAGGTGGCGACTGGTTTGTTGATGGTGCTACGGGAATTGCACACAGGTTCCACATTCCTGAAATTCTTATAGGTGCGACAATTGTTTCTATTGGCACAACCTTGCCAGAAGTGATGGTTTCTGCTGGGGCGGCTCTTAGCGGGCACGGCGAAATTGCATACGGAAATGCTATTGGCTCGATTATCTGTAATACCTCTCTAATTGCGGCTATTACCATAGCTGTCCGTCCATCAGCGGTGAACAAAAAACCTCTTGTTTTGCCTATAGTATTTTTCTTTATCGCTGCGATAGTTTATTCGTTTGTTGCGTACTTTGCCGGATTTTTCTCAAGAGCAGTAGGAATTGTTTTGGTTTCGATTTTTGTGGTTTATATGGTGATTTCGGTTATTCAGGCAAAGAAAAGCCTTGCAGAAAAGAAAGACGAGGAAGAAACAGCAGTGGAGGGTTCTTTGTGGAAAGAACTGATTTTGCTGGTTGTTGGTGCGGCAGTTATTGCTGTTGGTGCTGATTTGCTGGTGGACAACGGGACGATTATTGCTCAGATGCTGGGCGTTCCGGAGTCGGTAATTGCCCTGACTTTTGTGGCTCTCGGAACATCACTGCCTGAGTTTGTTACGGCAATTACTTCACTGATAAAGGGGCACAGCTCACTATCTCTTGGAAATATTATTGGCGCAAATCTTTTCAATCTTGTGTTGGTAAGTGGTGTGTCTACTGTGCTTTCGCCGTTCCCTGTGCCAAACAGCTCACAGATTTTCGGCGTAAATACCTCACTTGCAGTGGATATTCCGGTTATGTTTTTGGTAATGTCTTTGATGGTGTTCCCTGCTTTGATGCGTGGTAAGCTTTCAAGGATTCAGGGCATTATTTTACTTCTTATATATGCGGTGTTTTGTGCGTTTCAGTTTGCTATGTAGTTGAAAATTTTCTTGCAAAGAAGTTATTCTCAAGTAGGGCGGAATGCCGTTTTCTGCCACATTGATTATAATAATGCTTAAAGACCTTTTAGTTGTTAATATGAAAAAAACCGCCCCAAAATGCTTTGGGGCGGTTTAGTTTGGCAGCTTTAGGCCTTTTCTGTGCCGGAAATCAGTCTTCTTTAAAATATTCCAAATCTTCGCCGTTTGGGAATTCTTCTTCGCACATATCAAGGTACATTGCTTCGGCGTCAAGCTGTGCTTTTTGAAGACGCTCGACTGCGTCGGTGATTTCGTTGAAAAGTTTGTGGTAAAGTTTTTCATAGTTTGGCATAAGTGTTTGCTCCTTTGTAAATAAAAAAGATGTGCCGCCAAAGCGACACATCCAAAAAACGTGACACTCCGGCGTAATGTTTGCGATCCACTACACTCTACCCCACAACGGAATATGAAACCAGGCGACACGCTTTTTACATAGCATGTCTCCATTGTGGTGTTTTTATGTAGTTTTGGATCGCAAAAGTATTATATCATACTCCAGAGAAAATTACAATATATTTTTATATTCAGGGGGAAACTTTCCCCCTGACCCCCTTTTTGCGCGCCTGCAGGTTTTAGCGGAAAGTAACAGCCAAGGGCATCTTCGTTCGGTGTCGTTCGGAAAAACAAACTCATTGTTTGCCTCAACTAAAAGGGCGTGCCCGCAGCGGAAATGGATTGCACGCCCTTTTTCACCTCGCGTGATGACCCTTGGCGAACATTCCGCAAAAAAACCTTTGGCTAAAGCGCTTTTTTGTCCGTCTCTGGGGGTGTATAAAAAACATGGCGAAAATTCAAACATTTTTAATTTTTATTTTTTATATAGGAAAAAATCACCATTACTGTCCAGATAAGTCCCAGATAGCCAAAGGTGCTGTAAAGCTTTGAAACCAGATTTGAAAAGCCAAGTGTGGCGAAGGGAACGGCAAAAAGACACAGCAATGCGGCAGCCCCTATGCGGGAAGATGCTTTTTTGAAAGAAAAATGCGAAAGAATTCCAAAGCCGTGGGAGACAGCGGTGGTGCAAAGCGCCATAAGAAGAATCAGTGAATAAGCAAGCTTTATTTTCTCACCGTTCTTTTCTGCCAGGCTGAGGAGCGGCATTTCCGAAAGCAAAAGCTCGTCAAAGAATACATTCATCGAAAACCAGGCGATGAAGATTACAATGCCCAAAGATGCGGCGCTTATGGAGGAAGCAGTTGCGAGATGAGATTTTTTTACATTTCTGGCAAGGGGTACCAGGACTGCTCCCGCTGTGATGGTGTTGTAGCTTACATAACATAAAGAGGATATAAGGGGATTTCGATACAGCTCGGAAAAGGCGGAAAACGTTGGAGCAGCACCAAAAAGCATAGAGGAGATGCAGACATAGAGCATTCCAACAAGCATAATGGGAACCAGGACAGAGTTGAAAGTCACAAGCCCTTTGACGTCAAAACAGAAAACCGAAAAGCAGCACAGGGCAAGAAAAATATATCCGTATAGTGGCGGGAGTGAAAGGGTTTCTTTTGCCAAAGCTCCGCAAGCCGACATCATCACAAAAAAACCGCAGAACATAAAGGCGAGCATAAAAATGTTTATCAGTCCCGAAAGACGCCCTGAAACAAGGGTTATGAAGCTCTTGAAATCGGAAAGGTTGTTTTGGGCGGAAAAGTTCAATATTATATATGCAATTGCGCCAAAACTGACTGTGGCGAGGACAATGCCTGTGAAATCGGTCTGGGAGGGAATGTTGAAATATTCAAAAATTTCTCTTCCCGAGGCAAAGCCTGCGCCGATTACCAGCCCAATAAAGACGAATGAAATGCCAAAAACTTTTTTCATAAGACCTCCGTTTGTGTATGACAAATAGTATTTTCTACTATATATAGTGGGAGATAGCGAAAAAAATTACTTTCGCAAAAAAAGGTGACAAAATGTGAAAAAAATCATTGACAAGGGAGCGTATTTGTGATATTATATTTCTACCTCTGAAAAGGGGCTTTATTTGTGTTGTGAAAAAACGTAAGTCAAAACAGCACGAAATTCTAAGTTCGAAAAGCTGATTTGGCTTCGAGGTTTTGTATAATACGGAAAGGGTGAAAAAAATGAGAGTAAAAATCACATTGGCTTGCACAGAATGTAAGCAGAGAAACTATGACACTATGAAGAACAAGAAAAATGATCCTGACAGACTTGAAATGAACAAGTACTGCAGATTCTGCAAGAAGCACACGCTTCACAAGGAAACAAAGTAATTTTGCGAAAGTAAGAGGTAATTGAAAATGGATAAGAAGCCTAATTTATTCGTAAGAATAAAAGACTGGTTTATTGACATGAAGGCTGAATTCAAAAGAGTTGTATGGCCGTCATTTTCAAAGGTGAAAAAGAACACGCTGACAGTTATCCTTTTTGTTTTGGTTGTTGGTGTTGTTATTTGGCTTTTGGACTGGCTGTTCGGCTTTGGAATGGCTTTGTTGATCAATAGATAACTAAAGAGAAGGGAGAGTTCCGTAAGTTATGTCTAAAGAGGCAAAATGGTATGTTGCTCACACCTACTCGGGTTATGAAAACAAGGTAAAGGCCGATATTGAAAAAACTATTGAAAATCGAAATATGCAGGACGTAATTCAGGAAGTCTGCGTTCCTATGGAAGAGGTTGTCGAAATCAAGGACGACAAAAAGAAGACTGTTATGCGCAAAATTTTCCCCGGTTATGTTATTGTCAAAATGATTATGACCGATGAAAGCTGGTATGTTGTCAGAAACTGCCGTGGCGTTACGGGCTTTGTCGGTCCCGGCTCGAAGCCTGTTCCCCTCACTGATGAGGAGATTGCAAACATCGGGCTTGAAAAGAAGACTGTTACCATTGGATTTAATGTCGGTGACAATATTCGCGTGAAATACGGTCCTCTGGAAGGCTTTGTTGGTGTTATTACCGCAATCGTTATGGATAAGCAGAAGATAAAAGCCACAATTTCAATGTTTGGCAGAGATACCGATGTTGAACTTGAGTTCAATCAGGTAGAAGCATTAAGCTAGTTACCCACACGGCATATGCCGTATTTATATATCCGAAAGTTCTTCGGATAGTGGGAGGGACGGAAAAAAGTTTCCGCACCCGGTATTACCACGTTTGTGAAAGGGAGGTGTCATAGAAATGGCGCAAAAAATTACAGGTTACATCAAATTACAGATTGAGGCAGGTAAAGCTACACCGGCTCCTCCGGTTGGTCCCGCACTTGGTCAGCATGGTGTGAACATTATGGATTTCTGTAAACAGTTCAACGAGAAGACAGCTAAGGATGCAGGTCTTGTTATCCCGGTTGTTATCACTGTTTATCAGGACAGATCATTCTCGTTCATTACCAAAACTCCGCCGGCTGCAGTTCTTATTAAAAAGGCTTGCAAAATCCAGAGCGGAAGCGGTGTACCCAACAAGACAAAGGTTGCTCAGCTTTCAAAGGCTGACCTTCAGGCTATCGCAGAGCAAAAAATGCCTGACCTTAATGCAGCATCAGTTGAAGCTGCTATGTCAATGATTGCAGGTACAGCAAGATCTATGGGCGTTACCGTAGAAGACTAATTTTTAAAAATTAGTCAATCGAAATCACGTGGGAGGAATGTGCAAGGACATATTCTGCTGAACCACAATAGGAGGAAATTTTAAAATGAAGAAAGGTAAGAAATATCAAGACAGCGTTAAGCTTATTGAAAAAGGCAAGCTCTATGACACAGCTGAAGCTTTGGAACTCGTTTGCCAGACTGCAAAGGCTAAGTTTGACGAAACTGTTGAGATACACGTAAAACTGGGTGTTGACTCTCGTCACGCTGACCAGCAGGTTAGAGGTGCGGTTGTTCTCCCCAACGGAACAGGTAAAGATGTTAAGGTTCTTGTTTTTGCCCGTGAAGGCAAAGCTGACGAAGCAAAGGCTGCAGGTGCAGACTTTGTTGGTGCAGAAGACCTTGTTCAGAAAATCCAGTCTGAAAACTGGTTTGACTTTGATGTTGTTGTTGCAACCCCTGATATGATGGGCGTTGTCGGCAGAATCGGTAAGGTTCTCGGTCCTAAGGGACTTATGCCAAGCCCCAAGGCAGGTACTGTTACACCTGATGTAACACGTGCTGTTGCTGATATCAAGTCAGGTAAGATTGAATACAGACTTGACAAGACAAACATCATTCACTGCCCCTTGGGCAAAGCATCTTTCGGAAAAGATAAGCTCGTTGAAAACTTCAACGCTCTTATGGGAGCTATTGTTAAGGCTAAACCGGCAGCAGCAAAAGGTCAGTACCTCAAGTCTGTTACCGTCGCATCAACAATGGGCCCCGGTATCAAAATCAATTCCAGCAAAATTGATGCTTAATTTTTAAAAAAGTTGTTGACAAAAGGTGTTTTTTGTGATAAAATACCACTGTTAATGAAATGAATTCCGCAGACAGCAGGTGGCGCCGAGCCGTAAGTCCTGCCGAGGACTTTATCAAATTACAAATTTTGGTTTGTTGTTTGCATAACCCTCACATGTCTGTGAGGGTTTTTGTTTTGTTTCAAAATCAAAGAGGTGTGTTGGGGAGTTACCCGATGTATTTCTTTCAAGCAGTTACATTTCGAAAGGAGGAAACAAAATGCCAAGTGAAAAAGTTTTAGAGAGCAAAAAGGCCGTTGTTGCGGCGTTGGTTGAAAGACTGAAAGAGGCTCAGGCAGGCGTTATTGCTGACTATCGTGGTCTCACTGTTGCACAGGACACAGAGCTTCGTGCAAAACTCAGAGAAGCAGGTGTTGATTACACAATCGTGAAGAACACTCTCACACGTTTTGCTGCGAACGAAGTTGGTCTTGAAGGTCTTGACCCGATTCTTCACGGACCTACAGCTCTTGCTACAAGCAGCACTGACGTTGTTGCTCCTGCAAAGGTTTTGGTTGAGTTTGCAAAGAAAAACGAACAGCTGGAAATCAAGGCAGGCTTTGTTGACGGCAAGGTTATTGACGCAGACGAGGTTAAGGTTTACGCAAGCATTCCGAGCAAGGAAGTTCTCATTTCAAAGATGATGGGAAGCTTGCAGGCACCTATCGGAAGCCTCGTAAGAGCTCTGGACGCTGTTGCAAAACAGATGGAATCTGCAGAGTAATTATTTTAGAAATATTAAAAACCGGGATGTTTAAATTCCCAAATATAATTTATGGAGGATAAAAAAATGGCTGATATAGCAAAAATGATTGAAGATATCAAAACACTTACACTTGTAGAAATTAACGATTTGGTAAAGGCTCTTGAAGAAGAGTTTGGCGTTAGCGCTGCTGCTCCTGTTATGGTTGCTGGCGGTGCTGCTGCTGACGGTGCTGCTGCAGGCGCTGAGAAGTCAGAATTTGACGTAGTTCTCGCATCTGCTGGTGCTGAAAAGATTAAGGTTATCAAGGCTGTTCGTGAAATCACAGGCCTTGGCCTTGCTGAAGCAAAGGCTGCTGTTGACGGCGCTCCTACAACACTCAAAGAAGCTGTTTCTAAGGAAGACGCTGAAAAGTTCAAGGCTCAGCTCGAAGAAGTTGGCGCAACTGTTGAACTTAAGTAATTGTAACTGCAAATCAAAAAGAGCTGCCTAAAAGGCGGCTCTTTTTTGTGTAAAAAGCATATGGGTTTTCGGATAAAAATGCTGAAATTTGACAGCACAAAAAAATACAAAAATTTCCTAAAAGAGCAGCAAAATAACAAAAAAAGAAACCTAAAAACCCTTGATACATAAGGACTTTGAGGGCGCTAGCTAATTGCACAAAAAAATATTGGTTTTTTTGTGCAGAACATATGGAAATAAAATCAAAATTTTGTGTTGACAAAATGACGTACAGAGTATATAATGAAGAAGAGTTTATAGGTTAACTGAATACATATCGGTATTTACAAATGGGGATGTTGGATGCCGCGTTTGTATTTGGAACTTAAAACAACAAACCATATGCAATTATGCAGATGAAAGGAGTAAAAAAACATGAACAAACTTATGGCGCGCATTGTAGCAGTTGTTATGGCTATTGCAATGCTCGGAACAGTTTCTTTCGCAGCAGGCAGTGCTAACTATGCTGATGGTAATATCGCTGATGTGAATGCAGGTGATGCAGCAAATCAGGATATAGTTACAGTTTTGGCTTTTGCTACAAATACTGCAAACGATACAGTTTTTGATGGCACAGACAAGATTATCGCTGTTGTTCAGGCTACCGAAGATCCTACAACAATTCCTGTTGTGGCGGCTGATGTTGAAGAATATGATTACATCACAGTTGCTTTCGGTGGTTCAAACGGAGAAACCGATTATGCATTCATTAACAACAAAGGCGAAGTGACACTTACTGCACTTGATGTACAGAAAGAAATCACTCTCACAGTTGGTGAAGGTGAGGATGCAAAAGAAGTTACATACACAAACGTAGCTTATGCTCACTATACAGGCAGAGCTGATAAAGTGCTTAGCAAAGTTGGTGTTAAGTTCAACAGCTATGATGCTGAAGGCGAAGCATTCGGAGACGAACAGACTTTTGAAGAGAATGTTAATATCGCGATTAACGGTACATTCAGTTATGGCGTATTGATTCTGGGCGTGCCTTATGATGATATTGAAGCTGCTGGCAGAACAGTTAAGGCTTACGGCTACGTTGAATAAACGGTTTAATTAAACAGAAAGGTGGATTTTTAGAATGAAAAAGTTTTATGAAAGCCCGATAGTTGAATTAACCGTGTTTGATGTTGAAGACGTTATCACAGCTAGTGGTGTTGTTAACACAATCACTGACACTGAAGACGTTGAAGCGTTGATTAATGCTATTAATGCGGGAACTTATAGTGGTGCTCAGATTGATCGTACTGCTACATATGGAGCATACAACTGGTAATTCAATTTATCAATTAAAAAACGAAAAGCAGAGCTTTGGCTCTGCTTTTTTGTTGTTTGAGGAAGTATGTCATTCTGAGCGTCAAGCGAAGAATCTTTCAAAACCCTTCGGCGGGCTCAGGGTGACAAAATCTGCGGCAGAATGGGGGCATTGCGATACAGCGGGATTGTGTGTATTAAAAAATTAGCTAAATTGTTAATTGTCTATTGATTTTTCAGGGAAAATTTGATATGATATGTATGTTAGTTTTAAAGTCGTGGATTATGGCTTTTTGTTTGGCTGACGATATGACGGTTTTGGTTTTCGAAAATCAAAATGCTGGAATTTAGATATAAGCAGATTTGTGCTTTGAGGAGGTTTTTTAAAATGTCAACTAAGATAGTAGTAGGCACACAGTGGGGCGATGAAGGAAAGGGCAAGACCATTGACATTCTTGCAAGTGAGGCGAATGTTGTTGTCAGAACTCAGGGCGGCAACAACGCAGGACACACCATTGAAGCAAATGGTCAGGTTTATAAGCTTAGACTTATGCCTTCAGGTATTTTGAACCCTGATACTCTTTGCATAATAGCAAACGGCGTGGTTGTTGACCCAAAAGTTTTGCTTGGCGAAATCGATGATTTGAACAGTCGCGGCATCAGCACTGATAACCTCAAAATTGATGCCAGAGCGCATATCATAATGCCCTATCACCGTGAGCTTGACGGCCTTTCGGAAGCTGCCCGTGGCAAGGCGGGTATCGGCACCACCAAAAACGGAATTGGCCCTTGCTATATGGACAAGGCAGAGCGCAGCGGTATCCGTATCTGCGATATGATTGATAAAGAAAAGTTTGAAAATAAAGTCCGTGAAAATCTTGAAATTAAAAACAAAATAATGACTCTTGTTTATGGCGGAGAACCCCTCGATGCAGAAGAAATAATTGCCGAATATAACGGTTATGCAGACAGACTCAGGAAATATGTTGTTGACACAACCCCCATTCTTTATAAAGCAATAAAAGCTGGAAAGAATGTATTGTTTGAGGGTGCTCAGGGAACACTCCTTGATATAGATTTGGGAACATATCCTTATGTCACATCATCACACCCTATTTCCGGCGGTGTTTGCGTGGGCAGTGGCATTGGACCTACTATGATTGACGAATGTATAGGAATTGCCAAGGGCTATACCACCCGTGTGGGCAATGGTCCTTTCCCCACAGAGCTTGAGGACGAGGTTGGCGAAACCATCCGCGAAAAGGGACACGAATTTGGCACTGTTACCGGACGCTCAAGAAGATGCGGTTGGTTTGATGCGGTTATTGTCCGCTATGCTGTTCGTGTGAATGGACTCACGTCACTGGTACTCAACAAGATTGACCCCCTTGGCGGTCTTGGAAAGCTTAAAATCTGTACAGCTTACAAAAAAGACGGGGAAATCACATATGATTTTCCGCCAACCCTTGAGGAACTTGCAAAATGTGAGCCGGTTTATGAGGAAATGGACGGATGGGATGAGGATATTTCAAACATCCGTGAATTCGAGAAATTGCCACTGGCTTGTCAGAATTATATAAAACGCATAGAAGAGCTTTGCGATGTGAAGATTTCTTCCATCGGCGTTGGCCCTGACAGAGAGGAAAATATATATAAGTAATTGAAAGGAGGGCTTTTGATGCCTTCAAAAAAGAAAGAAGAGATTTTGACCTATAAAGGGAAAATGCTCCTTCGCAAAGGAAACGAAATATATTACGGAAACCCCGGCGAGAAGTATATGGTGGTTTTTCGTGTAGTTGAGTCAGAGAAGCTTGGCGACCTTGATATTTCAAAGAAGGTGGTTATTGAACTGCGTACCAACAAGGAAGAAAATTCAATGCTTATCAAGCAGGCAGAACGTGACGGGCTTTATAAGGCTTTCGACATTGGATTTTTCTGGCTGGAGGATGCTTTGGAAAATTATTAAAATCGGACCGCCGAGGACGCCGGTCCCTACATTATGAGATACAAAGGCAGGGGGCGGCTTCTTTGCCGCTCCGTTTGTGTTTGAGTTTAATATGTGCCCGTAGCTCAGCTGGATAGAGTGTCAGACTCCGACTCTGAAGGTCGTGCGTTCGAATCGCATCGGGCATACCAAAACGGCAACCCTTTTTTTGGGTTGTCTGTTTTTTTCGTTGCTTTCCATACGCACTCCGATGTGTAAAACGCTCTGCGTTTTTCTTTTATCAGTCATTTGCTGTCGCAAATGCCAATCCTGCGCTTCGTCACAGTTCGCTTTTTAACTTTGTTTGCTTTGCAAACAATCGTTCTTTTCAGCGACTGCTCCTCTTTCCCAAAAACTTCGACACAGTCTAATTTTCGGGGGCCCTAAGCGCCACCGGCATATCTGCTTAACGCGCTGGTATGGGAACGCTCCGCGTACCGATGAGTTCAACAGTTTAAACTCAGCAAATAACATAAAGGTATTATATTTTATCTATCTCCACTATCATAGCTGACAAGTCAACATTTTCATTTTTGAGAGAATTGATTTCAAGTTTGTTCGCCGCCACTGATATCTCTGATGCTGCATTTTCAATTATTTCGCATTTAGCAGATTGTGATTTTACCGCCAAAAATAAATATCCATAATGCAAACACCCATACATAATTCCCCAACCAGTTTGCTATTTGCAAAACGATATCACCCGGAGAATTAAGGGAAGTTTTTACAGATATATCATTAGGAGAAACATCCGGCAGAAGCGTGTTGAATTTATCAATGAATGTGGCTAACGTTACTGCGTTAATTTCTTTTTTTCTTTCTACTCTGAAAGACATTGTAAACTTATTATTCCACACATACGCATCATAGCATGAACTTAAAATGATATCAGCATATTTATCCATACTGCAAAGGCTATGTTTATTTAGCAAAATAGCCTTATACATATATGGGTTTACATTATCTTTGTCATGAATAATATGTATTATTTCTATTTTTCTTCGTTTGCAATAAGGGCAATTGTAACTTTTAGTATTTCCTTTTTCTACAGAAAGTTCATATTGCATAGTGTATAGTGGTCTATTATGTTCATAATACTCACCAATAACAGCAAAAGCAACCCTGTTTTTGTCGGTTATAAGTACGATATCGCCTTCTTTAATTTCTTTGCAAAACCGTTCGCATTTATTAATAACGGCGGTAGTGGCTTTGGATGCATATCCCTGTGGATTACGAAGTATAGCATTTATTTGGCTGTGCCTGTCATACGTCAGCGGAAAATCATTATCCAAAATGAAATTCCAACCAATTGCAACAAACTGTTCCCTAATAAACTCGTCAAAATACATACCATTATTAGTTCGTAACATCCAAAACCTGCAATTTTTATTTATATTTGGAATTTGAAGAAAATCAGAAGCAAAAGTTTTATTCACATTCATCTCTCACTATCTTTTGTTTTTTTTATAGCATTCAATTTATACAATTGAGCCTAAATTATAATACTTTAATCATATCAATTTTTATACTAATAAGAGATTTTTATTTCTCTAAAAGCTTTTTTAAAGAAAAATCAAGAATTAAAGATTTTCGTTCCGCAAGCATTGTTTTGTAAAATCTTTTTTGTAATTCAGTTGTATATGGAGTTTCATCTATAATTTTATCAATTTCATTCATATCAAGTTTAGGTACAATTCTTTTTAATGCATCATTGCAATCTTTATTCCGCAAAGATGAAATAAAGTCAAAATAGTTAATTTTTTGACCATTTATTTTGATTCCTGATAATGGAATAGAAAACACTCGCATATCTCTCTGTTTTTTATCGTTTAAGGTTGTTTCCATGATTTCTTCATCCGCTTGTGGGTATAGACAACTACCGCAGTCGTATATGGGAGCGAGTTTCATATCATCGGTATCGACATTATAAAGGAATCCCCAATTGCCGTTGTGTCTGTCCCAATTGCCAATAAAAGCATCGACTATAAATACATCCCAAAACCACATTCTTAATTCTTCAGGTGGAACAGCTTGTTGCTCATCAATTGCGTGCATAATATCATCAAGTCCTGTTCCGTACCCATTATGTGCAGAATCAATAATTGTATTTTTAAGTGAGGCAAAATCCTGAAGCACTATACCGGAGGAAGTAAAATCCTTGCAAGCTACCACAATTTTGTCTTTGCCTTTGACATTGTAAGTTCCAAGTAAGGTTTCCTGAACAGGGATACCAACACTTTCAAATATATGACAACCGATATATTCTGATATGCAGCCATTTGTATAACTCATTTCTTTGTTTTTGTTTGGAATCGCCGGAAATTTCAGCATATATTGTTCGTGTTATATAAAACAGAAATTTTACTGCCGTTTGCACCAGTATATGTTTTATTTCTTTTTGGAAGATTAGTAAAATCAATCATACATTTTCACTCCTATCCATTCTAAGATATTTTTCTCTCAAATACCATGCTTGTTCAAACGAGATATCCTGATCGGTTTCTGCAGAATTTATGCTGGCATTAAGCTCACACCAATATAAATCCCAACATCCGTCTTTACCTCCGCTATCAATAATTTTCCAAGATTCAATCATATCATCAAGGGATTTTTGCAAATACGGAGGAAGACCACATTCGAGATATGATTTGTCGGAAGGCAAACCACTCTCTTTGTCGTAACTGTTTTGAGAATCAAGCAACATTATATCCTCCATAGGACACTGTAAAGCCTTTGCTATCTGCCAAACAGTTTTGGCAGAGCATTTTTCAATCGAACTCTTTCCGGAACACATATCAATAATGGTTGTTTTGGGAACACCACTTATTTTGGACAGATGGTATTTAGTTATATTTTTATTATCAAGTAATGCCTGAAGAGTCATATAATCACCTAACTTTCTATACTATATAGTATATCGGTTTACCGACCTGTTGTCAATAATATTTGCAAAATTTAATATAATATTCAAAATATTTTATTTTGTAAGCACTATATCAAAAATTGATACGCTTAAACCTGCTAAGAATTGTCAAGAGGAAAATTAAATTTTTTAGGCGGTAAAAATGGGCATTACAAAACAGAGCGGCAAAAAGAATTTTTTGTCACCCAACAAAAATATTTAAGATTGGGGATAAGCTATTTTGATTTAATTGTTCATCAATGGAATTGTAGAGTTCGGTTACTTTGCCGTAGTAAATTCGTAGAAACTTGTTAAGTCCCGCAATCATAGCTTCTTTTCCACATTTGCCTTCGCTTCGTTTTTTCTCAATAAAAGCAAAGACAGGTTCATCGGCTGGCTTATGCTGAATAAGACTTTGCATAACCTCAAATCCGGTCTTGCGAAGATATCGGTTTCCGCGCTTTGAAATATGCCGTTCTGTGGCGTTAAAAGAGCTGATTGATATGGCGAGCATCTATTCCTGCATAGGCGATTAATGAGTGCTTATTGCGGAATTTGCGTATATCTCCAATCTCGGCAATTAATTTAGGTGCTAAAACATCCCCAATGCAAGACATTTCTCTTACAACCTGATATTCAGGTAATGTCTTGGCAAGAGCTTGCATTTGTGATAGAATAGTGTTGCGAGATGCTTCCATTTCATGTAGTACTCGTATTGCTTCCGTAATGACTATTGTGGTAGATAGAGAGTTAGGAAGCACAGGGATACCGTTTTGGGCTGCAACGTATAGTTTTTCTGCAGTCTGTTCACAGTTGTGGTATCCCTGTTTTTGTGCCCATTTGCAATAATCGATTTTAAAACGATTTTTACTCATTTTGAGTATGTTATCAAAATGAAGATAACGCTTAACAATGCCGGTTATCTTTTGAGTACCCCTGTATTCATGGATAATATTCTGGACACCGGGCATAACCTGGTCACATAGAACACCGAAATTGATTTTAGCTTTTATCAGCATAGATGTGGATTGATAATACTGTCTTGCCAGTAATTTTAATTCCCGATATGTATCTTCAGGAGGTATTACCTGATTAAGCTCATCCCAATAGCAAATACCAAACATAGCAATATTAATCGAATCAATACGGTCTGTTTTTGCTTTTCTGATGTTTTGAGAGCAAAACTTTTGCATGCGTAAAGCATTAACGGTGCTAACAAAAATACCTTTTTCAATCAGCACAGTTGCAATTGGTAGATGATAATACCCTGCACTTTCCCAAATTACCCTGACTTCTTCATCGTATGATTTGATGAGAGTTACAAGGGAAAGAACTTCCTCCATAGTATGCTGCATCGCAAATAGTGTTTTCAAAACCTCGCCACCCGGTTCATAATACAAACCATACTTTTGCCTTTTGAAACATCAATTCCTACACTAATCATTTG
The DNA here is from genome assembly GCA_017456605.1 of Clostridia bacterium. Lineage (GTDB taxonomy): Bacteria > Bacillota > Clostridia > Monoglobales > Monoglobaceae > SIG440. Next base: position 23,564 of record JAFTJA010000004.1, read on the forward strand.
CATTCCTTCTTTTGTTTTTGATATGTAATGTTTCCGCCTGCACTTATTACGATTCACTTTGGCTAGTTACACGAACGCAGGACTCATCCCGGAACAACCTGCTTAACCGAATCTTTATAACAAGAAGGAGGATGACAGTTTAAGCCCCGAACGCCAAGTTCACACAAAGAACCGTCAGTCCATTACCTTCTCATTATAACAAAAATAAGCATAGCTTGCTAAACTACAAATAGTAATTTAGGGCTATGCTTATATAGTACCAAACAAAGAAAAAGGGCTTTTAATTTTGGGCAAAAAATATTCTGGTAGGATTGTTCTCTAAAGGCAAAATTGATAGAATTGACGAAATCAAGTGATGCTAAAATGATGATGTAGCAGACGGAACGCTTGCAAACAGATGCGACCGTATGCGGAATTGATGCTCATTTCAGGCATAATTATTTGAATCACAAGACCATGCGCCGTCATCACAAATATACTCGAAAATTATCAAAAATCAAAATTGATGCTCTGAAATTTGATTTTGAAACACAAAAATTTTTAATGATTAAAAAATAAGAAGTGGCTCAAACGCAGTGTTTGAGCTGAAATCACATAGGGCATCCCGCAAAATCATAGATTTTGTGGGAAAAAGGAGGAACTGTGAAGCGGGTGACTGATTTTTTGCAAAAAAAATCGGAACAAGCGAAACTTGTTCCGACATTGGCAGGGGCAGTAGGATTTGAACCCACGACTTACAGTTTTGGAGACTGTCGCTCTACCAGCTGAACTATACCCCTATATGAACAAGGCATGGCTTTCGCCAAACCTTTAAGAGCTAATATCGAGGGTACGCCTTAGCACACCAAAGCGCACCCTTTAAATGCATATAAAACTTAAGCAAGCTTGTTCATCATGGTCGCGTACTGGCTCTTTCTGCGAGCAGCTGTATTCTTGTGGAGAATACCCTTTGCAACAGCCTGATCAGTCTTTTTAACAACGTTTGCATATGCAACAGAGGCATCATCTTTGCCTGCTGTGAGAGCAGCTTCGAATTTCTTGATAGCTGTCTTGAGCTGTGATTTAACCATCTGATTCTGCAAAGTCTTTGTAGCAATAACTTTAACTCTCTTTTTAGCTGATTTAATGTTAGGCATAATTTCACCTCCGCTTAATAATCTAAATCTTAAGTCAACTTGTAATATAATACCACAGATTATTTGAAAAATCAAGACTTTTTTTAAAATTTTATATTTTTTTTAATTGTATTGACAAAAGTGCGATGGATGTGTATAATTTAAGTGTAGAACAGGCGGGTGCTGTGGGGTTGCCCACAGTGCCCTTTTTTAGATTGATATGGATTTTTACATAGGGGGGAAAGGCTTTGACAAATATACCTGAAATTTTTGGCAGTATGGTTTTTAACGAGACTGTTATGAAAGAAAGACTGCCCAGAGATATTTATAGAGCGCTCAAGAAAACTATAAACAACGGTGAGGGGCTTGACCGTGCTGTTGCAGACGAGATTGCATCGGCTATGAAGGACTGGGCAATAGAAAAAGGTGCGACGCATTTCACCCATTGGTTTCAGCCTATGACAGGTGTGACGGCTGAAAAGCATGACAGCTTTATTACCCCAAGTGATGGTGGAAACATTATTATGGAATTTTCAGGCAAGGAGCTTATAAAGGGTGAGCCTGATGCGTCAAGCTTTCCGTCAGGTGGGCTTCGTGCCACTTTTGAGGCAAGAGGGTATACCGCTTGGGACCCCACGTCTTATGCATTTATTAAAGATGGGACTCTTTGTATCCCCACGGCATTCTGTTCATACGGCGGGGAGTCACTGGACAAAAAGACTCCCCTGCTACGGTCTATGGAGGCTGTTAGCCGTCAGGCTGTGAGAATTCTCAAATTATTTGGCAAAAATGATGTAGTAAGGGTTGTTCCGACAGTTGGCCCTGAACAGGAATATTTCCTTATTGATAAGGAAATGTTTGAACAGCGCAAGGACCTTATATATTGCGGAAGAACACTTTTCGGAGCGCCTGCACCAAAGGGGCAGGAGCTTGAAGACCATTATTTCGGAAAACTTAAATCCAGAGTTTCTGCATATATGAAAGAACTTGATGAAGAACTTTGGAAGCTTGGAATTTTGGCAAAAACAAAGCACAACGAGGCAGCACCGGCTCAGCATGAGCTGGCACCGATTTTTACCACAGTAAATATTGCCACAGACCACAATCAGCTCACTATGGAGATGATGAAGGTGGTTGCAGAGCGGCACGGAATGGTGTGCTTGCTCCACGAGAAGCCTTTTGAGGGGGTAAACGGCAGCGGAAAGCACAACAACTGGTCCCTTACCACCAACACCGGCGAGAATCTGTTTGAGCCGGGAAAATCACCTCACGACAATGCTCAATTTTTGGTATTTCTCTGTGCTGTTATCAGTGCAGTACACAAGCATCAGGATTTGCTCCGCATTTCTGCGGCAAGTGCCGGAAATGACCACCGACTTGGTGCACATGAGGCTCCGCCGGCCATAATTTCAATGTTTTTGGGAACAGAGCTTGCCGGGGTCTTGGAGGCAATAAAGGCTGACAATGATTATGTTCAGTCAGGCAGACAGACAATGAAGGTTGGGGTAAACGCTCTTCCTGTGTTCCCCAAGGATTCTACAGACAGAAACCGCACATCGCCCTTTGCGTTTACGGGGAACAAATTTGAGTTCCGTATGCTTGGCTCGAGTGAGTCTATTGCTTGTTCAAATATTATGCTCAACGCCATCGTTGCGGACGAGCTTATGCTCTTTGCGGACGAGCTGGAGGGTAAGCCTGATTTCTTAGGTGCTGTACATACACTGCTTAAGCGAGTTATAACAGAGCATGATGCCATAATTTTTGACGGAAACGGATACTCGGATGATTGGGTGGCTGAAGCGGAGAAAAGAGGACTTCTCAATCTCAGAACTACGGTTGATGCACTTCCTTATTATATAAAACAGGAAAACCTTGATTTGTTCAAACGCCACGGGGTTTATAACGAGACCGAAATGCGCGCAAGATATGAGATTTTGCTTGAGCAGTACTCAAAGCTTGTGAATATTGAGGCGCTTACCATGGTGGATATGGTGAAAAAGGATTATTCACCGGCGATTTCGGATGTTCAGCGTGGACTTTGTGAGACCATTATCGCAAAGCGTGAGGTATGCCCGGACATTCCTTTTGAAACCGAAAAGGGCGCACTGAAGAAAATAGCGGCGGCAGCCGATGAAATCACAGAAGTAAACGATGCTCTGGAATGCGACCTTAAAAATGTGCCAAGGGGCACGTCGCTGGAGGTGGCAAGGTTCTTTGCTGACAGCGTTATTCCCAAGATGGAAAAGCTAAGATATTTGGTGGACGGCGTTGAGGCTGAATCTGACAGAGGCTATTGGCCCGTTCCTTCTTATGGAGATATAATTTTCAGTATAAAATAAATGTTGTTGTTTTGGATGGGTTTTGTGGAAAGATTCTTCACTGCGTTCAGAATGATAAAAAAAGCCCCGAAAGGATTTCCTTTCGGGGTTTGCTGTTTCTCTTTAGTCTTTTGCTTCTTCCAAAGCTGGAGCAGGAGCAGATGCTTTGAGCAAGTCGCGGATTTCAGCAAGGAGCTCTTCCTGAGTGGGAGCTTTTGGTGCTTCTTCAATGACCTCAGGCTCTGGAGCTTTTCTTAAGGACTGTGCTTTTGTTATGCCTTTGATAACAATGAAAATCGAGAATGCAATAATCAAAAAGCTGATTATGTTCTGAATAAATGAGCCATAAAGAATAGCGGCTTCGGGCTTTGTGTCTGTCGCTTCGGAGAGAACAACCTTGAGAGCTGTGAAGTCCATACCTGCGGTGAGAAAACCGAAGATTGGCATAATGATGTCTTTTACCAGAGAGTTCACGATTGTGCTGAACGCACCGCCGACAACAACGCCGACAGCCATGTCAATTACGTTGCCTTTAAAAGCAAACTTTTTAAATTCTTCCCACATAATAAAAACAACCTTTCGTTTTTTAAACTTTAATTAAGTATATCAATAAAGCAGAATTTTGTCAAGAAAAGGGGAATATATGGGAAAAGTTTTTCTTTACAAACAGAAAAAGATGTGGTAATATATTTGTGCCAGATAAAATTTAATAAAGGATGTTTAGGTGTGTATTTTTTTACCTCTTGGTAAAAATGCACTGCTTATTTATGCATACCTAGATGTCTGTTTAAATTTTGTCTGGCGACTGGCAGTGCGTTTTTCGGTGTGCGGCGCTGCCGTGCACCTTTTTTATTTTAGACGCACTGATGTCGCGAAACAATCTTCTGACAAAAGCCCCGCTATATTTGGCGGGGCTTTGACCTTTTTGAAAAATATTTTCAAAGCGGTAGACAAACAGAGAAAAAAGTTGTATAATAGCGTTTGGTACAAAAAAGGAGCGAATTTATGAAAAGAGAAGATTTGAGAAATGTCGCAATTATCGCCCACGTTGACCACGGAAAGACAACCTTGGTTGACGAAATGCTTAAGCAGGGCGGTGTTTACCGTGAAAATCAGGTGGTTGAGGAGCGCGTTATGGACAACGGTGACCTTGAAAGGGAGAGAGGTATCACCATTCTCGCAAAAAACACCTCGGTTTATTACAAAGATATAAAAATGAATATTATTGACACCCCGGGACATGCTGACTTCAGCGGAGAGGTGGAGAGAATTCTCAAGATGGTTAATGGCGTAATTCTGCTTGTTGATGCGGCGGAGGGACCAATGCCACAGACAAGGTTTGTGCTTCAAAAGGCTCTTGAAATGCAGCACAGAATTATTATTGTAGTAAACAAAATGGACAGACCCGATGCCCGTCTTGACGAAATTCCTGACGAGGTTTTGGAATTGCTACTTGACCTTGATGCAAATGATGAGCAGATTGACAGCCCCATTATCTTCTGTTCAGGCAGGGCGGGAACTGCGACACTCAACCCATATTCGCCAGGAAAAGACCTTGAGCTTTTGTTCAAGACTATTGTTGAGCATATTCCATCACCCGAGGGCGATGCTGATGATGAGGTGCAGATGCTGGTGTCGTCAATCGACTATAATGATTATGTAGGAAGAATGGCAATCGGAAGAATTGAACGTGGGGAGCTCAAACAAAATCAGGAGATTATGGTTTGTGATTATCACGAAAAGCACCCGCCGTACAAGGCGAAGATTTCAAACATCTATCAAATAGATGGTCTGGGCAGAACTGCCGTTGAGTCTGCAAAGGTGGGGGACATTGTTTGCGTTTCAGGAATCCCCGACATAACAATCGGTGATACTGTGGCGTCTGTCACAAAGCCCGAGCCGATGCCCTTCGTGAAAATTGGTGAGCCTACCATTGAAATGACCTTTGCTGTAAATGACAGCCCATTTGCAGGGAAAGAGGGCAAGTTTGTCACATCAAGACAAATTCGTGACCGACTTATGAAAGAGATGCTGAAGGACGTGTCACTGAGGGTTGAAGACGGAGAAACAACAGATACTTTCCGTGTTGCAGGCCGTGGCGAAATGCATATTTCAATTCTTATTGAGACCATGCGCCGTGAAGGCTATGAATTTTCGGTTAGCACGCCAAAGGTTTTGCTCAAAGAGATTGACGGGACACTTTGTGAGCCTATTGAAAAGCTGGTTATTGACGTGCCAGAGGCCACAATGGGTGCTGTTATGGAAAAGATGGGTTCGCGCAAGGGTGAACTCACTCAAATGGCGCCCCAGGGCAGTGACCGTATGCGACTTGAATATCTTATTCCTGCACGTGGACTTCTTGGATACAGAAACGAATTTTTGACCGATACCAAGGGTGAGGGAATACTGAACTCAATCTTTTATGAGTATCAGCCGTATAAGGGCGATATAACAAGGAGATATACCGGCTCCCTTGTTTCCTTTGATACAGGTGAGGCTGTGGGATACGGACTCTTTAAAATTCAGGACAGAGGCTCGCTGTTTATTGGCCCGGGCACACCTGTTTATGAGGGTATGATTGTGGGTATGAATCCAAAGCTTGAGGATATGGCGGTGAATGTCTGCAAAAAGAAGCAGCTTACCAACACCCGTGCATCAGGAAGTGATGAGGCGCTCAAGCTTGTGCCGCCCGTCAAACTCAGCCTTGAAATGTGTATTGAGTTTTTGGCAGATGACGAGCTTTTGGAGGTTACACCCAAGAGCCTCCGCCTGAGAAAGAGAATTCTTGACACACAACTCAGGCTCAAAGCAAAGGCGAGAGAAAAATAAAACAGAAATCCCCTTGAAATTTTCAAGGGGATTTTTCTTGCGGACATCAAAGGTTTTTTTTGAAAAATTCTTCCATTTCCATTGCGGCTTTGTCTTCGTCGTCGCCGTAGATTGTGACTTTTATTTCGTCACCGCATTTTGCACCAAGGGACATAACGGAAAATATTTTTTTTGCACTTGCCTCTTTTTCGCCTAAATGAATGGTTATTTCGGAGACGAATTCCGAGGCTTTTTTTACCAAAAGACCTGCAGGCCGTGCGTGGATGCCTATTTCGTCAGTTATTTTGTATACAAATTCTTTCATTTTGGTACCCTCTTTTCTTTTAAGTTTGTACTTATGATATTATATCCAAAATTTTTTTATTTAATAGCTTGATTTTTTTTTGGAAATGTAGTATACTGATTTAGGTCTCGGAGAGGTGGTCGAGATGGTTTAAGGCGCAGCATTGGAAATGCTGTGTACGTTTATAGCGTACCGTGGGTTCGAATCCCATCCTCTCCTCCAGAAAAAACGACTTGCACAGGCAAGTCGGTTTTTGTTTTTAATTTCAAAATATTAGGTATTGATTTTATTTTTAAAATAGTATAATATATAATCAAAGAAAAAAAATAAGGAGAATTTCAAATGTCAAATATATGGCACGATATTTCACCAAAGCGAATAAATGTTGATGATTTCATCTGCGTAATTGAGATTTCAAAGGGCAGCAAGAAAAAATATGAGCTTGACAAGGAAACGGGATATATTATGCTTGACCGCATACTTTATACCTCGACACATTATCCTGCGAACTATGGTTTTATCCCAAGGACTTATGGGGATGACAACGACCCACTTGATGTACTGCTCCTTTGCTCTGAACCCCTTGAGCCTATGTCGCTTGTGCGTGCATATCCAATAGGCGTTATTTCAATGGTTGATAACGATAGAAGCGATGAAAAAATAATTGCCATACCTTTCAGTGACCCAACGTATAATCACTATACCGATATTGACCAGCTTCCTGCTCATATTTTTGATGAAATGAGACACTTCTTTATGGTTTACAAAAATCTTGAGCACAAGGAGACCGCTGTTAATGAGGTAAGCGGAAAAGAAGAGGCAAGAAAGATTATTGGTGATGCAATCACCAACTATATTGAGAATTTTTGCAAGTAGGTTCTTGAATGAAAAGCCCCAAAGCATTGTGCTTTGGGGCTTTAAACTTTATTCGCCAAAAAGTTTTTTATTATCTTCTATAATTTTAGCATCTCTTTCGACTTTTTGAGCTTTCCAGTTGGGATTGTTTGCCTTTTCTTCTTTTACCTTGCTTTTTAGATTTGCAATTAAGTTATTGTTATTCTTGTTGGTGGAAGAAACAGCGGGGTCGGTTTTGCTATCTAAGCTCCATTTTCCTTGTCTCATTCCTGTTAATACAAAATAATCCTCGTTTGTGGCTAAATCGCCGTCATCTCTTGATAAAAACAAGATAACGTGTTCACCAACAGAAAAATCAGGATACCCATCTGATTCGACGATTGTATTTGTATTTTTGTCATATCCTTTATTTATCCTTACGACGACATCTTTAGGTGCATAATCACCTGAGATAATTTCATTTATCTTAACCACAATATCTGTTTGAAGGATATTTCGCTTGCCTTCTATGAGGGTTGGATTGCTCCATTTTGAATCACCAATATCTTTTACTAACCCGTCAACTATTAAATCAGAATTCAGAATCAGTTCCTGCTCTGTTAGATTGGGTATCAGAGTGTTATTTTCGATAACAGTTGGCTTTTCGTTTTTTGTAATAAAAGCAAAAATTGCAAAGATAATCAATGCAGCACAGCAAAAGCATAGTAAAATTTTTTTTAGCATAGTGTCTAACCTCAACCTTCCCACAAAACAATTTCACCCATAGTTCGTGTTTTGTTCATATCGATTATTCTTTGGTTTGATGAGCCGCGGAACTTCAGGGAAATGTCTTTCAGCTCTTTTTTGTATCTGCCGTCAACCAGCACGTCAATGAGGCTGAGTATTTCGTCGGTTGCTTCGCATCTTGGGTAAGAGCCGTCTTTTAAAAGTTCTTCGTCAAGGAGAAAGCCTGTGAAACACCATATGGTTTTGTCGGGACATTCTTCCCTGAACTTTTTCAGGAAGGGGAGGAGCGTTCTTTGGTTTTTTGGTTCAAAGGGCTCGCCACCAAGGAGGGTAAGGCCGTTTATATAATAGGGCTTTACCGACTCGATAATTTCTTGTGCGACCTCGTCTGTAAAAGGCTTTCCATAGTCAAAGTCCCACGTCTGGGGCTGAAAGCAGTCTTCACAGTGGTTGGTACAGCCTGAAACAAAGAGGGTGGTACGAACACCCTCTCCGTTGGCAATATCGCATTTTTTTATTTCGCAATAGTTCATATTATAAATGCAGTACCCTTTCTTTTATCTCCTGAGTTCTTCCCTGATTCCAGTACTGAGTGCCGATATAACCGCAGGTACGTCTTGCCACGTTCATTTTGCTCTGGTCGGTGTTCTGGCATTTGGGACACTTCCAGATGAGCTTTCCGTCAACTTCGGCAATCTCAATTTCGCCGTCCCAGCCACATTCCTGACAATAGTCGGATTTTGTGTTCAGCTCTGCGTACATAATGTTGTCATAGATGAATTTCATAACCTGAAGAACTGCCTCGAGGTTATTTTGCATATCAGGAACTTCCACATAGCTGATGGCACCGCCGGGTGAGAGCTTTTGGAACTGTGACTCAAAGGCAAGCTTTGTGAAAGCATCAACCTCTTCGCTTACGTGGATGTGATAGCTGTTTGTGATATAGCCCTTGTCGTTGATACCCGGAACCACACCAAAACGCTTTTGCAAACATTTTGCAAATTTGTAGGTAGTGGATTCAAGGGGCGTTCCGTAGAGACTGAAGTCGATGTTGTGCATTTCCTTCCATTTTTTGCAGGCATCATTCATATGCTGCATTACCTGAAGTGCAAAGGGAGTCGCTGACGGGTCGGTGTGGCTTTTGCCTGTCATTTGCTTTACACACTCATAAAGCCCTGCATAGCCAAGGGAAATGGTGGAGTATCCGCCATATAAGAGCTTGTCAATGACTTCGCCTTTCTTGAGTCTTGCCAGAGCCCCGTGCTGCCAGAGAATTGGAGCGGCATCCGAGGTGGTGCCTTTCAACCTTTCGTGACGGCAAAGAAGTGCCCGGTGGCAAAGCTCAAGTCTTTCGTCAAAGATAGACCAGAATTTTTCAAGATTTCCGCCGGAGGACAGTGCAACGTCAACCAAGTTTATGGTGACAACGCCCTGATTGAAGCGGCCATAATACTTGGGATTTCCGTTTTCGTCAACGTAAGGTGTCAAAAAGCTTCGGCAACCCATACAGGTGTAGCAATGACCCTCGCCGTTTTTGTCCACTTTCAGCTCCAGCATTTTCTTTTCGGAGATATAGTCAGGAACCATACGGCGTGCAGTACACTTGGCTGCAAGCTTTGTGAGGTAGTAGTAAGGTGAATCCTCGTGGATATTTTGTTCCTCAAGCACATAAATAAGCTTGGGAAATGCGGGGGTAACAAAAACCCCGTCTTCGTTTTTTACACCCTCGTATCTTTGGAGGAGGGTTTCTTCGATGATTATTGCAAGGTCCTTTTTCTCCTGTTCGTTCTTTGCTTCGCCAAGATACATAAATACAGTAACAAAAGGCGCTTGTCCGTTGGTGGTGAGGAGAGTTACAACCTGATATTGAATGGTCTGGACGCCGCGGTTTATTTCTTCACGGAGTCTTTTTTCTACAATGCCGTCAAACTGTTCTTTGGTGAGATTTATGCCTGCATCGTCCATTTCTGCGGTGAGACTTTTCCTGATTTTTTCACGGCTTACTTGAACAAAGGGTGCAAGATGAGTGAGAGAAATGCTCTGACCGCCGTACTGGTTGCTGGCAACCTGAGCTATGATTTGTGTTGCTATGTTGCAGGCGGTTGAAAAGCTGTGGGGTCTTTCTATCATTGTGCCTGAAATAACAGTTCCATTTTGGAGCATATCCTCAAGATTTACAAGGTCACAGTTGTGCATATGCTGTGCATAATAATCGGTGTCGTGAAAATGGATGATGCCCTCCTCGTGAGCTTTCACAATGTCTTCGGGCAAAAGTATGCGGTTTGTGATATCGCGGCTTACCTCGCCTGCCATATAGTCACGCTGGACACTGTTCACCGTGGGGTTTTTGTTGGCATTTTCCTGCTTGGCTTCTTCGTTGCAACATTCGATGAGGCTCAAAATCCTTTCATCGGTGGTGTTTGAACGACGCACCAGGGCACGGGTATACCGATATGTAATATATTTTTTTGCCACCTCATAGGCACCGTGGGCCATAATCTGGCTCTCCACCAAGTCCTGAATTTCTTCTACCTCGGGGGCGCGGCTCATACGGATACAGCTGAGCTCAACAGCCTCGGCAATTCTCTTTATCTGGAGTGGTGTCATGCGGGCATCTTCATCAACTGCATCGTTGGCTTTTGTGATAGCCGCAATGATTTTTGTTATGTCAAAAACAACTTCGCTGCCGTTTCTTTTTAATACTTTCATCTCTTTCCCTACTTTCGGTTGTTAATTTGCAATTATGGTTGCTAAATAATTATACCATATATTGTGCTTTTGTCAATACATTTTTTCGATATATTGTGTTTTATTTCAAAAAAATAAGACGATGACAAGTTGCTTTGTCATCGTCTTATGGAAATTTCTTATTCAAGCTCAAAAGCTCCGGTATAAAGGCTGTAATATTTGCCCTTTTGTGCTATCAGCTCGTCGTGGTTGCCGCGTTCAATAATCCGTCCGTTTTCAAGCACCATAATCACGTCGGAATTTTGTATGGTGGAAAGGCGGTGGGCAATTACGAAAACAGTTCTGCCTTTCATAAGGGAATCCATACCCTTTTGAACTATGCGTTCTGTTCGGGTGTCGATGCTTGACGTTGCTTCGTCAAGAATCATAACCGGCGGGTCAGAGACGGCGGCTCTTGCTATTGCCAGAAGCTGACGCTGGCCCTGAGAAAGCCCCTCGCCACCATGGTGGAGAATTGTGTTATAGCCGTTAGGGAGCATTTTTATGAAGCCGTCGGCGTTTGCCAGGCGTGCTGCAGCATAAACTTCTTCGTCGGTTGCATCAAGTCTTCCATAACGTATGTTTTCCATAACGGTGCCGGTGAAGAGGTTTGTGTCCTGAAGGACAACGCCTAAGGATTTACGCAGGTCACTTTTTTTGATTTTGTTTATGTTTATGCCGTCATAACGGATTTTTCCGTCAGCAATGTCATAAAAACGGTTGATAAGGTTTGTTATGGTGGTTTTGCCTGCTCCGGTTGCACCTACAAATGCAATTTTCTGACCGGGCTTTGCGTAAAGTGAAATATCGTGGAGCACGGTTTTTTCGGGGACATACCCAAAATCCACATCTGTGAGGCGGACGTCTCCTGCAAGGGGGGTATAGGTAAGGCTTCCGTCTTGGTGCGGATGCTTCCATGCCCAAAGGCCGGTACGTTTTTCGGTTTCGCAAAGCTCGCCGTCTTTGTATTCTGCATTGACCAAAGTTACATAGCCCGCATCTTTTTCAGGCTCCTCGTCAATAAGCTCAAAAATACGTTCTGCACCGGCGAGTGCCATGATTATGGAATTTATCTGCTGGGACATATGGTTGATTGGCATGGTAAAGCTTTTGCTGAGCTGAAGGAATGCAGCAATGGCACCGATGGTGATGCCGGTGATGCCGTTTATTGCGAGTAATCCGCCAACTACCGCCAGAAGAACATATTGAAGATGTCCCATATTTCCCATAATGGGCATCAGGATATTTGCAAAGGTGTTGGCGTTTGTTGCGTTGCTACAAAGCTCGTTGTTCATTTTGTCAAAGGAGCTTTTTGTGGTTTCCTCGTGACAGAAGACCTTTATGACCTTTTGACCGTTTATCATTTCTTCAATAAAGCCGTTGACCTCGCCCAGAGATTTTTGCTGGGCAATGAAGAACTTTGAGCTTTTGCCGGTTATTTTGCGGCTTATTGTCATCATAACGGCAACGAACAAAAGGACAAGGAACGTTAGCACCCAGCTGGTTGCAAGCATTGCGGCAAAAACCGAAACGATGGTGATTACCGATGAAAATGCCTGAGGAATGCTTTGGGCAATCATTTGCCTTAAGGTGTCTGTGTCGTTGGTGTAGCGGCTCATTGTGTCGCCGTGGGAGTGAGAGTCAAAATAGCGAAGGGGAAGGGTCTGCATCTTTGTGAACATATCGTCACGGATTTGTTTCAACACACCCTGGGCAACGGTAACCATAATTCTGTTGTAAAGAAAAATGGAGATAACTCCCGATGCATATATCAGCGCCATAAACAAAATTGCACGAAGGAGCGGAGCAAAATCAAGGGATGCACTGCCGAGCATGGGTGTTATATAGTCATCAATGAGAGTTTCGATGAAGAGAGAGCCCGCAACCCCTGCCAGAGCACTGATAATGATAAAGATAAGAACCACAAAAAAGTGGAGCTTGTAGTCTTTGAAAATGCAGGAAAGGAGTCGTTTTAAGGTTTTCTTTCCGTCCTTGGCTTTTTTGCCGTTTCCCATCATACGGCCGCCACGGGGAGATGGAAGAGGTCTACTCATTGCAGGTCGCCCCCTTTTGTTGAGATTCGTATATTTCACGGTAGATTTCGTTGTTTTCAAGAAGATTTTTTGGGGTATCAAAGGCGACTATTTCGCCGTTTTCCAGAACAATGACCTTATCTGCGTGCTCAATGGAAGAAATTCTTTGGGCAATTATCAGTTTGGTTGTGTCAGGGATTTCTTCTGCAAAGGCTTTGCGTATAAGCTTGTCGGTTTGGGTATCAACCGCACTGGTGGAATCGTCAAGGATAAGGATCTTGGGCTTCTTGAGAAGTGCCCTTGCTATGCAAAGACGTTGTTTTTGTCCGCCTGATACGTTCTTTCCGCCCTGTTCAATGTGAGTGTCATAGCCGTCGGGGAAGCTTTGGATAAATTCGTCTGCCTGAGCAAGACGGCAGGCATGGATGATTTCTTCGTCAGTGGCGTTTTCGTCGCCCCAACGAAGATTTTCTTTTATTGTGCCGCTGAAAAGCTCGTTTTTCTGGAGAACCATTGAAACGCTGTCACGAAGAGCTTTGATGTTGTAGTCGCGGACATTCTCGCCGCCAACCAAAACTTTGCCGCTTGTGACGTCATAAAGCCGGGGGATAAGCTGAACAAGAGAGCTTTTTGCACTTCCCGTTGGGCCGATGATGCCGATGGTTTCGCCGGAGTTTATTTTGAGATTTATATTTTTCAGGCAGAGGGATGCGGTGCTTTTCGAGTAGCTGAAGTTCACATTTTCAAAGACAATGGAGCCGTCTTTTACTGCCATAAGATTTTTTTCGCCGTCTTGTATGTCAGTGGTTTCAGAAAGGACCTCACAGATTCGCACAGCAGATGCCTTTGAAATGGTTATCATAACAAAAATCATAGAAAGGTTCATCAGGCTCATAAGAATTTGCATTGTGTAGGTAATGATGCTGACAAGCTCGCCTCGGGACATATCACCGCTCAAAATGAGCTTTGCACCAAACCATGCGATGAGCAGTGTGCAGGTGTACATAGAGGTCTGCATAATCGGCGAGTTAAATGCCAGAAGCTTTTCGGCGCGGCTGAAGTTGTTGTAAATATCTTTTGATACCGCTTTGAATTTTTCTTCTTCAAATTTTTCGCGCACAAAGGTTTTCACCACACGGATGCCATGGAGATTTTCCTGAACAACATTGTTGAGATTGTCATAGATTTTGAAGACCTTTTCAAAAATCGGATGGGCTTTTGACATAATGAAAAATAGCCCGAAAGCCAAAAACGGTGTTACGCCCAGGAAAACAAGTGCGATTTTTGAGTTGACAAAAAACGCCATTGAAAGCGAAAAAATCAGCATTGCAGGGCTTCTTACCGCTATGCGGATAATCATTTGATATGCGTGCTGAAGATTTGAAACGTCGGTGGTCAGGCGGGTAACAAGCCCCGATGCTGAAAAATGGTCGATGTTTGTGAATGAAAAATTCTGCACCGAGTGGAACATCTTTTGTCTTAAATTCTTCGCAAAGCCTGCTGATGCACTTGCGGCATATTTTCCCGAAAGAGCGCCACAGCAAAGGGAAAGGAGGACAAGAAAAACCAGCACAACACCGATTTTTGCCACAACAGACATATTGCCCTTTTCTATACCGCTGTCGATTATGTAAGCCATAAGAAAGGGGATTATCACTTCAAGAATAACCTCAAAGGTAACAAAAAGAGGCGCAAAAAGTGAGTCTTTTTTGTATTCGCCCACACAGGCAAGAAGTTTTTTTAGCATATAAATAGGCCTCCTTATTTTAGAGTTTTTGATAGCAGATAAAATGCCATACCCAATATTATAGGTTGGGGAATTTTTTTTGTCAAGGCGAAAGGATGAGAATTTACAGTATTTTAACAAATGAGAAAAGCTGTTGCATATCTTTCGTTTGCAACAGCTTTGTTATTATTTATTTTTCATACATATACCTGAGTAAGGGCAATAGCCACAAGCATCAAAGCCTGATGAAAAGATGGGGTTTATGTCGATTTTTCCGTCAAGAATATTTTCTGCGGTTTCTATTGCCTTTTGGTCGGCGGCGTTTAAGACCTCGCTGAAATGCTCCTCGGTCAAAAGCGACTTTGGGTTTAAGCGGATATAGTGAATAGCGTCTTTGTCATCAAAGGATTTATCAATTCCGCGGACAACCTCGGGACTGTCAAGAACAAGTCCGTGAACAGAAATTTTGTCGCTCATGCTCTTTTCACGGTCAAAGTCTTCGGGCTCAAAAGTATATTGAAGATAGGGGTCGCCCATTTCAAGATAAAACATTGCGGCAATGTGATTATCGGGATAGCCTTTTGTCAGCGCGTTTGCATAAACAAGCGGCTGGAAGCGGACACCGAGTCTTGCCAGTTCTGTATCAAGCTTTTTCTCGGAGGATTTATAATCGGTGATGATTATATAAGACTTATCTCCAATTTCGGCACTGTCAATGCGGTCCACAAAGCCTTTGAGGGAAACTGTGCCGTGGGCTGTGTCAAGGGTATAAGGCGGATATTTTCCGTTTTTGCCAAAAGAGATTTCGAAGCCTGAGGGTCGGAACTTGCTCTGTGCATAAAACTGTATAAGCTTCCATGCGGTGGAGGTAGCAATGTTTTTCATGCGAAGGAGCATATATTTGTAATAATGAGAGCTTTGGTAAAGGGTTTCGTTGAGAGTTTTCCCCGCATTTTCAACAAGCTGTGAAATTTCGTCAAAGCACCGGTCGTGGCTTACTGAAGAATAGTCGACATTTGTTTCGGCTTTGTTCTTGAAGTAGTCGCAAAGAACACTGTGAAGAAGTGTTCCCGTATCGGTGGCTTTCAGCCCGCCGATGAGGCGTTCTTTTGCAAAAAGCCCGTATTGCATAAAAAACGAAAATGCACAGGCGTTGTATTTTTCCAATTTTGAAACGCTCATAATGAGATTCTCGCCGTAAAGACATTTTGCGGTTTCTTTGGTTAATGCGTCATGAGGCTCTTTGTGAGAGTTTATTTTGTAAAGGGTATCAAGATTTTTTTTGTACTCCGGGAAGTTGCAAAGACAACTGAGAGCTTCTTTCCATACGGGAGAAAGGGCGTCTTCGCTCCAGTCGTTTTGGAACAGCTTTTCAGCGAGATGACGCAATGTGATTTTCCGGCTCTGGAATTTGAGCAAATCAAAATGGGAAGTTTGAGAAACTTCCTTCATATAAGGGAAGAGGTCAGTCTTCAGCGAATAAACAAGGTCTGATGGCTTGAGGGTTTTTCCGTCCCGGTCACTGAGCGGTGCAAAAACAAACAGCTGTTCGCGGGGGGTGGATATAACCGAATATACGAGGAACTGTTCTTCCTGCTGTGCACTTAAGTTGTCAGGTGCTAAAGTGAGGCCGGCATCTTTCAGCAAGAGACGTTCTGCATCAGAAATAAGCCCTTCACCGGTATGACTTTTTGGGAAAACACCGTCAAGAGCACCAAGGAGGATAACCGCTTTTGAGCCGGTGCTGCGGAACAAGTCCACAGGGCTTATGGTGACAGTATCCTGAGTGGGCGGGATAATTCCCACAGAAAGCTCGCCGCAGGCGGAAGAAAAAAGCTCATAAAAATCGGCAAAGGTAGAATTTTCTGTCTGCATAAAGTCCGCAATCTGGTTTGCCACAGAAACAAAGCTGTTCCAGACCATGCGCAGCTGTTCTGCGGATTCGGTGTTTAGCTGGGCCTTGAGCTCTGAAATTTTTTGGTCCACAATGCTCGGAAAATTCATTTTTTCCATCCACAAAAAGAGGTTTTCTACAATGGCTTTGGTGGTCTTTCTGCTGCTGAACATATCCAAAAGGTCAAGGATTGGATGGATGAGAATAGCTTTTATGCGGTTTATTTCTTCCATATTGAAGGAGAGGGAGTCGGGATTGAAGGTCCATTCGCCACGGTTGTTCCAAGCGGCGTGATTTATGCTTGCTGCCAGAATGTAATTTTCAAAAACGTCACAGTCCTTTCGGTCAACGGGGAAAAAGCCGGACTTTGCCACTTGCATAATGCGTTCATATGAAAAGCCGTATGCAAGAATTTCAAGGACAGAAAGCACCATCCGCATAAAGGGGCTTTTGGTCAAGACTGTTTTTTGGTCAAGGAAAAATGGAATGTCATATTCGCCGAAAATCTGAGGTATCAGGTGTTCATAGTTTTCCATATTTCCGGTGAGGACCAGGATGTCGCCTAACGAATAGTTTTCTTCCCGCAGAAGCTTTTTGATGAGCTGTGCACACATTGAAACCTCGCTGTGAAAGTTATCGGGTCTTAAAAGATGAATATGCTCAGGCTCGCGGTCAAAGCTTTCGGGCTTTAAGGAAAACAGATTTTCTCTCAGGTGAAGAAGGTCAGGATGGACAGAGGCTTGGTTGTCTATAAAGTCCGGAGCCGCTGTTTTTATGTCAAGTTTTTCTGCCAGAAACATAAGGTTTTTGAATGTGTTTATCTGAGAAGAAAAGACCAAAGAGGTGCCGTCTGTTTTGTCGGTGCAAAGGGAAACGCAAACATCGGATATTTGCATAATCTCAGAAATGATCGCATATTCTGTGGGGGTAAAGCTCCGGAAAAAGTTTATATAAAAAGTCCCCTGCAGGAACTTTGCATCCTTGATTTTTGGTATAATCAAAGAAAGGTTATCCTCGGAATTCGAGTGGTTTTCAAGGATGAGCCCATCAAAAGTTTTGTAGATAAGCGAAAGGTCGCAAAGCTTTAGTGAAAGGCGGGAATCAGAGGTTTTGTCTGAGGTGTCAAGAAGGTCTCCGGGAGTAACGCCGTAGCGCTTGAATTCGGAAATAAGTGACGAAATCAGTTTTACAAAACCCCGCTGGCGAACATTGCGCTTTAAGTAGGAAAGTTCTTTCTCACACAAAAGGAGGGCACGTTTCGTCATAATGTGCTTGCCTGCTTTGTCCATATAATTGGTGCGGAGAGGTCCCATTTTTGAAAAGATGAGGTTGCAAAGTCGTGAAAAGGTGAGAATCTGAATTCTGCTCTGGGCAGAAAAGCCCAAAGTGGAAATAAGCTCTTTCTCGGCACTCATGGAATATTGCTCGGGAACGAGGATATATACAGACTTTCCAAGTTCGGCGTCTGTTTGTGCCCGACGGTAGATTTCGTTCAGCTTTTCAGTTTCGTCTGTTCCGCAAATAAAGCTCAGCACAGTAGCCCCTCCTTTCGATTTTGATAAAGTACTTTCTTTTTTTTGTTATTTGTGATATTATAAGTATAACATGCGTGGTTTGTCATTGCAATAAGTTTTTTCATCAGGTGACAGAAAGGAAGATTGAAGTTATGGAGATATATCATAATTCCCGGAACAGAAAATACAGAGAGCCTTTTGGGGCTCTGCCCACCGAAAGCACGGCGCGAATTTCTCTTTTTGTGAAAGAAGACGTTGCACCGAGTAGCGTATATCTGCGGCTTTGGGACGGCGGAGAAAGGCTTGTGCCCATGGAACGGACAGAGGACGAGATATATAGCGTCAATCTAAAAATGCCGGAGCGTGCCGGGCTTTTGTGGTATTATTTTATCGTTGAAAAAGAGGAAAGGAAGTATTTTTATTGCAAAAAAAGAGGCGGCGAAGGCGAAGTTTTGGACTCGCCAAACGACAGTTCATGGCAGATAACGGTATATGACAAAAATTTCAAAACTCCTGACTGGTTCAAACATTCGGTGATGTATCAGATTTTTCCCGACAGATTTTCGAGGGCAGATGAATCTTCCGAAATATCGGGCAGGACAAGTGAATATACTTTGTATGAGGATTGGTATGAGCCGCTCCATATCACAAAACACCCTTTTGAAGACGGGCCAGCGCTTAATGACTTTTTTGGCGGTAATCTGAGAGGGATTATAGAAAAAATTCCGTATCTCAAAGAGCTGGGTATCGGCGTTGTTTATCTCAATCCGATTTTTGAGGCTTTTTCAAACCATCGCTATGACACGGGTGATTACGGAAAGATTGACCCGATTTTGGGCACAGAGGAGGATTTTGAGGAGCTTTGCAAAATGTGCGAGGATGCGGGGATAAGAATTATTCTTGACGGAGTTTTCAGTCATACGGGAAGCGATAGTGTTTATTTCAACAAATATGGAAATTACGGAGAGCATTCTGGTGCGTTTCGGGATATAAATTCGCCTTTTAGACGCTGGTATCAGTGGTGCGATGAAAATGGCGGGTATAACAGCTGGTGGGGATGCTCAAATCTTCCCAATGTGAATGAGCTTGATGCGACATATATTGACTATATTCTAAAGAATGATGATGCTATAATAAAAAAGTGGATAAAGCGCGGGGCTTCTGGATGGCGTCTTGATGTAGCGGATGAACTCCCGGATGAGTTTATAAAAATACTCCGTCGCGAGGTGAAAAAGGAAAACCCCGATGCCGTTGTCATAGGCGAAGTGTGGGAGGACGCATCAAACAAGGAAAGCTATGGTGTACGTCGGGAATATCTTTTGGGTGAAGAGCTTGACAGCGTTATGAATTATCCTTTCAAGGACAATGTTTTGGGGTTTTTGACAGGCGGGATTTCTGCAGAGGACTTTGCAGAGAGGATAATGGAAATTGCGGATCATTATCCTTTTGAGGCACTTTACTCTGCTATGAATATTCTGGGAACACATGATACTGTGAGGGCAAAGACCTTGCTTTCGGGGCAGTATATTGACCCCAATTGGTCAAATGAGGAAAAGAAACGGTTCAGGCTTGATGCAAAGAATGAGACACTGGCGATAAGAAGACTTAAAATTGGTGCGTTTTTGCAGATGACTTTTGCGGGAGTGCCGTGCATATATTATGGCGACGAAATCGGGATGCAGGGTCTCGGTGACCCATATAACCGTATGCCGTATCAATGGCGTAATGTGGATGTTGAACTGCTTGAATTTTATAAGAAAATCACACGGATAAGAAATTCGTGTGTTGCGTTGAGAACTGGAGCGTTCAATCCTGTATATGCAAAAGACGGCGTTTTTACATTTGTGAGAAAAATTGAGAACGGCATGGATGTTTTTGGAAAGGTGGCAGAAAACGGAAAATATTTGTGCGTTGTAAACCGGAATGAAAGTGCCGAAAGAATTGAAATTGCACTTGATGGAACAACTTGCCTGAAGGCGCTGCTCACCGGCGAGGACGTGAGTGTAAATCAGGGAGAGGCAGAAATTTTGATTCCGGGACTGAGCTGTGAAATCTTTGAATGCTTTTGAACTTAAGGCACAAAAAATTTACTGAACTTTGCTATGGACAAAGTTGTGTTAACGTGATATAATTGAAGAAAAAAGGTCCGTTCAGGACAAAGTCAGAAGAAAACAAAGGGGGAAATCACAAATGAATACCGAAAAAACAAATGAAATTGCAAAAGAGCTGATATTCCTCTTTAATGAAGGGAAAAATTTCAAAAGCTACAATATTTTTGGCGCGCATAAGTGTTGTTTGGGCGGTGTAACGGGCTATCGCTTTGCGGTGTGGGCGCCGGGTGCGAAATCTGTGTCTGTGGTCTGCGACCGAAACGGCTGGGACAGGCGCAAAAACCCTATGGAGCGCCTGAACGGCGGAGTGTGGTGCGGGTTTGTTGAGGGACTGAGAGTTGGCGAAAATTATAAATTCAGCATAGAAGCCGAAACGGGTGATGTTTTTTTAAAGGCTGATCCCTTTGCCTTTTCAAGTCAGGTGCGGCCTGAGACGGCGTCAAAAATTGCGGATATGGATTATCTGTGGGGCGATAAAAAATGGCTTGATACGAGAGTGAAGACTGCACCCTACGACCAGCCCATGAATATTTATGAGCTTCATTTCGGGTCATGGAAAAGAAAAGAAGACGGAGAGCTTTTGACCTATGAAGAAATGGCAGAGGAGCTTATTCCCTATGTCAAAGAAATGGGATATACACATATAGAACTTATGCCTATGGCGGAGTATCCTTTTGACGGGTCGTGGGGGTATCAGATTACCGGATATTTTTCTGCAAACAGCAGATACGGTGACCCCAAAGATCTTAAAATGTTTGTTGACAAATGTCACCGTGCGGGAATTGGCGTGATTGTTGACTGGGTTCCGGCGCATTTTCCACGGGATGCCCATGGGCTCAGGCTCTTTGACGGAACACCGCTTTTTGAGCATCCGGACTCACGGCTTGGCGAACACAAGGAATGGGGTACGCTGGTTTTCAACTGGGGCAAGACCGAAATTCATTCGTTTCTTATTTCAAATGCTATGTTCTGGCTTGAGGAATATCACGTTGACGGACTTCGTGTGGATGCGGTGTCAAGTATGCTTTATCTTGATTATAACAGACGTGACGGCGAGTGGGTGGCAAACCGCTATGGCGGAAATGAAAATCTTGAAGCCATTGAGTTTTTGCAGAAGCTCAACAGCGTTGTTTTTGAGCATTTTCCCAATGTGCTGATGATTGCTGAAGAGTCTACCGCTTGGGGTGGTGTTACAAAGCCTGTTTATGAGGGCGGACTTGGGTTCAACTTCAAGTGGAATATGGGATGGATGAATGATGTTTTGAGGTATATGGCTCTTGACCCATATTTCAGAGGTTCAAATCACGATATGCTGACATTTTCTATGATGTATGCCTATGCCGAGAATTATATCCTGCCCCTTTCCCACGACGAGGTGGTGCACGGAAAACGCTCACTTCTTGACAAGATGTATGGAAGCTATGAACAAAAATTCAAGAGTCTCAAGCTGCTTTATTTGTTTATGTATGCGCATCCGGGAAAGAAACTGCTGTTTATGGGCGGTGAAATGGGACAGTTTTCAGAATGGCGGTTTGACAGTGGGCTTGACTGGAACCTGCTTGAATATGACAGTCACAGGGGCGTTAAGGAATTTGTGAAGGATTTGAATATTTTCTACAAGGAAAACCGCTCTATGTATGAAAACGACCAGAACTGGCAAGGGTTTTCGTGGATAAACGAGGGTGACAGAGAACGGTCGGTGATAAGCTTTCTAAGAACAAGCAAAAGTCGTCGTGATACCACGATTGTCGTGGCAAATTTTGCGGCGCAAGACTATACGGACTATGAGATAGGCGTTCCGTCAAAAGGCGAATATGAAATTGTTCTTTGCAGCGAAGAAGGTCGTTATGGCGGCGAAATAAAGAAACTACAAAAGATGACTGCAAAAAAGTGCAAGGGAGGAAAGTTCCCGTATTCAATAAAGGTTGATTTGCCTGAGCTTTCGGGAATGTATATAAAGAAGGTAAAAAATCCAAGATTGTAAAAATTGGATAATATAAATTCAACAAGGAGGTTTTTGTTATGAAATCAAAAGAATGTGTTGCAATGATTCTTGCGGGCGGACAGGGAAGCCGGCTTGGAATTCTCACCAAGGACATTGCAAAACCAGCAGTTCCTTTTGGAGGGAAGTACAAGATTATTGACTTTCCGCTTAGCAACTGCGCGCATTCAGGCATAACGGCAGTTGGTGTGCTTACGCAATACCAGCCTCTTGAACTGAATACTTATATCGGAAACGGACAGCCATGGGATCTTGACAGAAATGATGGAGGTGTTTATGTTCTTCCGCCGTATGTTTCTGCAGAAAAAGGTGAGTGGTACAAGGGGACAGCCAATGCGATTTATCAGAACATTGGTTTTATCAGCGGGTTTGACCCCAAGTATGTGGTTATTCTTTCTGGTGACCATATTTATAAAATGGATTATTCAAAGATGATAAAGGCGCACAAGGCGGCAGAGGCTGCGGCTACCATCGCGGTGATTGAGGTGCCCTGGGATGAGGCGTCAAGGTTTGGTATTATGAATACCGACGAAGATATGAATATTGTAGAATTTGAAGAAAAACCCAAAAAACCAAAGAGCAACCTTGCATCGATGGGTGTTTATGTTTTCAGTTGGGATATTCTTAAAAAGTATCTTATTGCTGATGAAAATGACCCCAATTCGGATAACGATTTCGGGAAAAACATCATTCCTGCTATGCTCCGCGACCAAAACAAGATGCTTGCATACAGATTTGACGGATATTGGAAGGATGTGGGCACAATCCAGAGCCTTTGGGAGGCGAATATGAATCTCCTTTCCGAAAACCCCGGTTATGAGATTAATGACCCGGGTTGGAAGATTTTCAGCCGCAATCCGGCAAAACCGCCGCACTATATAGCACCTAAGTCAAAGGTGAAGAATTGCTACATTACTGAAGGCTGTGAGATTTTTGGCGATGTAGAGAATTCTGTTATTTTTCAGGGAGTTACCATTGAAGAGGGCGCCGTGGTGCGGGATTCGGTTATCTTCCCTGATGCGTACATCGGGAAAAATGCTGTAGTAAACAAAGCGATGATTGGTACGGATGCATATATTTCGGAAAACAGCGAAATAGGAAGTGCAGACGACGATTCTGTCAAGGATTTTTACAATACGAAAATCTGCTCGGATGATATTACCCTTATCGGTCCCAATGTCAGCGTTGCAGAGGGGATAAAGGTGGCAAGCTGCTCTATGGTTACAAGAAATATCAAAAAGCCGTCTGTTGAGAAAGCTGCCGGTAAAAAATCTGTGAAAGGAACGGCTACGGCCTGAGGTGAATGATTATGGTAAACAACAATACACTGGGTTTGATTTTTTCTGAAAATTCAGAAGCATCTTTGGGCGAGCTTATGAAATTCCGTTCGCTGGCTGCGGTGCCTGTGGGCGGACGATACAGAATTATTGACTTTATGCTTTCAAATATGGTGAATTCGGGAATTGCGAATGTGGGCATTACTGCAGGGTTTAAAAATCGTTCCCTCACTGACCACGTGGGAAGCGGAAGAGCCTGGGATTTGGCTCGAAAGGAGACCGGTCTTTTCATCCTGCCGCCTCCGGAAACCATTGATTTGAACGGTCGCATTATGGGTGGAATTGACTACCTCAGCGGTGCTATGAGCTATCTAAACCGCAGCCGTCAGGAATATGTTATGCTCAGCGACTGTAATACAATCTGCAATATTGACCTTGAAAAGGTTATGGATTTCCATTTTGAAAAGGACGCAGATATAACTGTTGTATACACCGAGGAGCCAAACCTCGGCCCCAGGGAGCTTGAGAAACACATTCTTTTTGGTGTTGCGGATGACGGAAGTGTTTCTGACATTCAGATTTATCCAAAGAAGCAAAAGTCAGATGCTGCATATATGCATATGTTTTTCATCAAAAAGAGCCTTTTGATTGAGCTTATTGAAGATTGTCTTGCTCATGATGAGCATGTTATCTCAAAAAACATACTTCTGGCAAATTTGGGCAAGCTAAGAATTTTTGCCTATAAGTTTGAGGGATATAAGAAGAAAATTGACACCATTGATGCATTTTTTGAATTCAATCTTGAACTTCTTCGGGAAGATGTGAGACGCGAGCTTTTTGGCGAGGATAAAAAGAGCATCTATACAAAGGTGAAGGACAGCGTTCCTACTAAGTACGGACGTGAGGCAGAGGTCAAAAATTCGTTTATTGCCGATGGCTGTGAGATTTATGGCGAGGTTGAAAACTGTATTGTGTTCCGCGGCGTAAAAATCGGCAAGGGCGCAAAGGTGAAAAATTCTGTCATAATGCAAAAGTCTCAGATTATGGACAACTGCACTGTTGACAATGTGATTTTTGACAAAGAGGTTATTTTGTGCAGCGGAAAGAGCCTTGTGGGCGAAAGCACATATCCTCTGGTAATCGGAAAGAGAAAGGTTGTCTAAAATATTTATTTGGACCACGAGAAAGGAGTTTTGGTGTGAATATACTGATGCTGTCATCTGAGGTTGCGCCTTTTGCAAAGTCAGGGGGACTTGGCGATGTTTTGGGGGCACTTCCCGGGAGCCTGGCTGCCCTTGGACATGATGTAAGGGTTATGCTTCCAAAGTATGGGCTTATTGCCGAAAAATTTTTGAGCGAGATGGAATATCTGCTTTATACCTATATCCCTTTGGGGTGGCGGAATAAATATTGCGGTGTTTTTTCAATCAAAAAGCAGGGTGTTACCTATTATTTTGTGGACAATGAAGAATATTTCGGCGAAAAGTGTCTTTACCGATGGGATGATCTTGAACGGTTTTCGTTTTTTGACAAGGCGGCCCTTGAGCTTTTGCCAAAGCTTGATTTCAAGCCTGACGTTATTCATTGCCACGACTGGCAGACGGGGGCTGTTCCCGTTATACTTGAGGGGTATTATAAGAAAAATGAGTTTTATCGGGATATAAGAACGGTTTTCACCATTCACAATCTCAAATATCAGGGGATTTATTCAATAGATGCGGTGAAAGATTTTCTTTCTCTTGATGATTCGTTTTTTACCAATGACAAGCTGGAATTTCACGGCTGTGCAAACCTTATGAAGGCGGGAATAACCTATTCAATGGCTGTTACCACGGTGAGTCCCACTTATGCGGAGGAAATCAAGACGCCCACGGGCGGCGAATCTCTTGACGGGCTACTTTCTGCCCGAAGCAATGCTCTTTACGGGATTTTAAACGGAATTGATTATGACGAATATAATCCCAAAACAGACCCGTATATTGAGCATAATTATACATCAAGAAGTGTCATAAACGGCAAGAAGAAAAACAAGATGGCGCTGCAATCCCAGCTTGGGCTCCCTGTTGATGGTGAAAAGGTCATGATTGGTCTTGTGTCAAGACTGGTTGACCAGAAAGGCATTGACATAATTGCCGAGGCTATGGAAGAACTGGTTGGACTTGATATGCAATTCGTAATTGTGGGCACAGGTGAAGAAAAGTATGAAAATATGTTCCGCCATTATGCGTGGTGCAATCCCGAAAAGGTGTCTGCAAATATTATGTTCAGTAACGAGCTTGCACATCGGGTTTATGCCGCATCGGATTTATTCCTGATGCCGTCGTTGTTTGAGCCTTGCGGACTTGGACAGCTGATTGCCCTATCTTATGGCACAATCCCTATTGTGCGTGAGACAGGGGGACTCAAGGACACCATTGTTTCATACAATGAGTTCACCGATGAGGGCAACGGTTTTAGCTTCTATGCACCAAACAGCCACGATATGATGTATACCATACGGCGTGCCATCAGCTTTTTTGCTGACAAGGCTGTGTGGGAAAAGCTGGCAAAGCGTGCCATAGCTCAGGAGTTTTCCTGGGAGGGCTCGGCAAAGGAATATGAAAAAATATATTTTAGCTTGTAATGTAATCTTGGAGGAAATTTAGCAAAATGAACAAGACAGAAAAGAAGATGCTTAAGGAAAAAATAAAGAGCAGCATTTCAGGAAAGCTGCGCAGATATTTTGGAAAAACTATTGAAAATGCAACCCCTGACCAGATTTATAAGGCTTGTGCCTTCACTGTCAGGGACGAAATCATGGAAGAGTGGGCAAAGTCAAGAGAGCTTCTTGAAAACAGCCATAAAAAAGAACTCTATTATCTTTCATTTGAGTTTTTGATGGGCAGAGCACTCGGAAACAACATAATGAACATTATGCAGACCGAAATTTATCAGGAGGCACTCTCTGAGCTTGGGCTTGATTTGTCAACGATTGAGGAAACGGAAAACGATGCCGGACTTGGAAACGGCGGACTTGGAAGACTTGCAGCATGTTTTCTCGATTCCCTTTCAACTCTTGAACTTCCGGCGTTTGGCTGTGGAATTCGGTATGAATATGGTCTTTTCAAGCAGAAAATAGTTGACGGATATCAGATAGAAATGCCTGACCCGTGGCTTGAAGACGGAAATGTGTGGGAGGTTGAAAGACCCGAAGACAGTGTTGAAGTTCACTATAACGGACGGATTGAGGAATATTTTGAAGACAACCGTATGAAATTCCGCCACGTGGATTATAACACAGTAATCGGTGAGCCTTATGATATGCCGATTTCGGGCTATAATTCAAAGCTTGTGAACACTTTAAGACTTTGGCGGGCACGTTCCCCCAAAATCATCAATATGAGCGAATTTAACCGTGGTGACTATACCATGGCGGTAAAGGACAAGGAACTTGCAGAGGTGGTTTCTCAGGTGCTTTATCCTGAGGATAATCATTATGAGGGAAAGCTACTCAGGCTTAAACAGCAGTATTTCTTTGTTTCTGCCACAATTCAGTGGATTCTTGCAAAGCAAAAGCGTCGTGGGCATAACCTCTGGGAGCTTCCCAAGTATGTTCAAATTCACATAAACGACACTCATCCTACCATTGCAATTCCTGAAATGATGAGAATACTTATGGATGAAGAAAACTTTGGTTGGGATGAGGCATGGGATATTGTGCAAAAAACTTTTGCGTATACAAACCATACCATTATGGCAGAGGCTCTTGAAAAGTGGCCCATGTCAATGGTTGAAAGCTTGCTCCCCAGAGTTGCTATGATTATCAAGGAAATTGACCGCAGACAGCGTGAATTTTTGACATCAAGGTTTGGAAATGACATAGGAAAGATTGAATATATGTCTGTTATTTCAAACGGTCAGGTTAATATGGCAAACCTTTGCTTGACTTCCTGCCACAGCATAAACGGTGTTGCAGCACTCCATACCGAAATCCTTAAAAATGAAACATTCAGGGATTATTACAGCGTATATCCCGAAAAGTTCAAAAACGTTACAAATGGTGTGACGCCAAGACGTTGGTTGCTTCAGGCAAACCCTGAACTTGCGGGGCTTATAACAGAGTCAATAGGCGATGGTTGGATAAAAAATGCCGAAAAGCTCGAAGGTCTTGAAAAATTTGCAGATGATGGGGCGTTCCGCGAAAAATTTGCCAAAATCAAGCAGGATAACAAGCTGAAATTGGCTGAGTACATCAAAGAGCATAACGGAATTTTGGTTGACCCCAATTCGCTTTTCGATGTTCAGATAAAAAGACTTCACGAATATAAGCGGCAGCTTATGAAAGTGATGCACATAATTTATCGCTACAAGATGATAACCGAAAATCCAAGCCAGGCGAGTATGCTTCCTGAAACCTTTATCTTCGGGGCGAAGGCGGCACCTGGGTATCATACGGCAAAACTGATTATAAAGCTTATCAACAACGTTGCAGACGTGGTGAACCGTGACCCCAGAACAAAGGACATATTGAAGGTTGTGTTTATTGAAAATTACAGCGTTTCAACTGCAGAAAAGATTGTTGCTGCGGCGAACCTCAGTCAGCAGATTTCAACGGCCAGCAAGGAGGCATCCGGCACAGGCAATATGAAGCTTATGCTAAACGGTGCACTGACCATAGGAACCCTTGACGGCGCGAATGTTGAGATTGCTGAACGTGTAGGACTTGACAATATTTATATCTTTGGACTTACTTCTCAGGAGGTTCTCAATATCTATGCGTCAGGACATTCGGGAAGCCCTGAGGTTTATTCACAGAATATGGTTATAAAGGGGATTGTTGACACCTTTATTGACGGCACTTTCACCCCCGACAACCAGAATCTCTTCAGGGAGCTTTATCACAGTCTTGTGTTTGGAAACGGCTTTGCCGACCCATATCTCCTGCTCCGTGATTTTGAGTCTTATCTTGACGCGAGTCACTTGGTGGCAAAGGATTTCCAAAGACCTGAAATATGGAACAAAAAGGCTATCATAAATGTTTCAAAAGCAGGCTTCTTCTCCAGTGACCGTTCAATAATGGATTATAATGATACAATCTGGGGACTTGAGAAAATATAAATGAAAAAAGGGATTAAACCGGATGGTTTAATCCCTTTGAAATTTTGTGTTTATTTATCCCCAGATACTGAGCCAGAACGGAATACTGAACAGTGCCCCGATTACAGAAACAAGGGCAAGACCTGCTCCGATTTTGCAGTTCTTTCCCACAAGCTTTGGGAAAACAATGGTGTTGAGCCCGCAGGGCATTGCGAAGACCATAAGCGAGATGGTTGTGATTTCCCGGCCAAAGAGTGCATAAAGAACTCCGCCTACAGCAGCAGGTATAACAAAAAGCCTGATTGCGGTCATTATGTATATGCGGATGTCGGTGAGAAGAGAGAAAAGCTTTTGCTCAGAAATTACAATTCCCATAAGCAGCATTGAAACTGCTCCTGCGCAGCCGCTGGCACTGGTTAAAACCGAATTTGCGATTGATGGTACGGAAAGCCCGAAAAGTCCCCAGATACAGCCGATAAGGGTCGCAACAAACATGGGATTAAAATCTTTTTAAGTGAAAATTTGCCTGTTCCGGTAAGAAGACGGTAACCTTCGGTGTTTGTGTAGATTGAAATGGGAAGACCAAAAAGCATTATGTTAAGCAGTGCGGTTTCGCCGTAGATTGCTTCTGCCAGAACATAACCCATATAACCAAAGTTGGGAATGGTTTGGCTGTATTGAAAGATGTTTCTTTCATAATGGTCGCGGCTGAAAAGCTTTGCGGTCTGTTTTGTTATGATTACCAAAACAATGAGAATCGCAAGGGAAATAAGGAGCAGATTATACTTTGTGGATATGTACTCTGCGGTGAAGTTCCCCGCAAAGGTTTTGAAAAATTTTGCGGGCATAAAGACATAAACCATCAGAACTGACAAAAGTTTGGAATGTTGTTTGTTGATAATCCCTGCTTTTGCCAAAATATAGCCAATGATTGAAAAGATAAAAAGAACAGCTACTTGCTAGAAGACTATTGATGTTGCCATTTTTAAAGCACCTCTTTTGAAATTTATTTATAGTTTTTTATGTGGCGAAAGGTTTCGTTTTCGCCTTTTTCTGAGAGCATAACGAGCCAGCTTTCAAGAATTTCGGATGTTTCGGGGTGAATGGCACGATTTGCCTTTCCGCGGCGGAAGTATTCAAGAGGGTGATTTTCTGTATAGTTTTTGCCCTGATAGATTTTGCTTGCCGCAACTCGGTCACAAAACATCTCTTTCACAAAAATGAGGGGCATTTTGACGGGCCCCACGGTTTTTGTCTCGGGGTTATAGTCTGTCCAGTATTCAAAGTGGTGTCGGTTTCTGCCCTTGTGATGAAGCCATGCCGAAGAATAACCAAATTCTTCGCGCTCTGCTTCGTTGGGGCTTCGGGTGCCCCTGAAAAATTTCACACCCGGCAAAAATTCGGTGGGTGAATACTTTGAAAGGTCATGAAGCAGTCCCCGAAGAGGGATGCCTGCTTTGAAACAGTGAATTCTCACCTTGCGGCGGTGGCGCATCAGCGTTGAAAGATGACCGAAAAAATTGTTCATGATTTAATCCCCTTGTTTTGAAATCAACGTTAATATTTTACCACAAGCAAAATGTAAATACAAGGGGGCTTGAATAAAAAAGTTTTTATGTTTTTCTTGCATTTAGATTTGATGTGTGGTAACAAAAGGAGCTATGCATTTTTCGGTGTGTGGCTCTGTGCTGCACATTTTTTTGTTTTTAATTATGCGTATCACAACGGCTGGTTTTGCGACAAACGACAAAAGTCCTGCTCTGTACGAAAGTCTCTTTGGCAAATCGTATAGGCAGGATTTTTGCCTTAAAAAAACAATACCGGCAGCCCCAATATTGGGACCACCGGCATTTTTGGTTAAGTTTTAGCAGCCGCAACCGCAGCCAGAGTTGTTATTGCCACCACAGCAGCAGCTTATGAGAAGGATTAAAACGATAATCCAGAGACAGTTGTTATCACCGAAGCACATACAGGACACCTCCTTTCATAAATTACTGGTTTGCTGAAGCTTTTAGTCGCAGCAGCAGTTGTTGTCGTGCGAACTAGCTATGCCGTAATTGCGGCCGTTGTCGTTTCCGCATCCACAGCAGCAAACGAGAAGGATGAGGATAATAATCCACCAGCAATTATTTCCTCCGCATCCACCGAAGCATCCCATATTTTTGCACCTCCCGATGAGAAATTTAAATTTATGAAAGTTTTGTCGGTGTGTTTTTTTATTTGCTTGATTTGTAAGTATATTGTATTATACGAAAGAATTCAAAAACTGTGATTTGTCCGCACGAAATAATTTTAATTCTATTGACGGAAATCGAAGATTTTGTTACAATATGAGAAAGAAATGAAAAAGGAGATGCGATATGCAGACAAAGGGGAAATTTATAGTCTTTGAGGGGATTGACGGAAGCGGGAAAAGCACCCAGATAAAAATGCTTGCCGAGGCTTTCCAAAAAAGGGGAATAGCTTTTTGCGAAACGCTGGAGCCCACCTTTGGTATTGCGGGGGAAGTGCTGCACGACATACTTTCAGGAAAGAAAACTGCTGACCCCAAGGTCACTGCGGCGCTTTTTGCGGCAGACCGTCTTGACCACCTTACAAACCCCGAAAACGGCGTGTGCAAAACTCTTGATGAGGGAACGTGCGTCATATGTGACAGATATTATTTTTCGTCTTATGCTTATCAGAGCGTGGAGGTCCCAAAAGAGTGGGTGGTTTCTGCCAACAGTCTGGCGGCGGAAATGCTCAGACCTGACTGCACGATTTTTATTGATGTAGCCCCTGAGGTGGCGATGGAGAGAATTTCACAAAACCGTGATAATATTGAAATTTATGAAAGCCTTGAAAGGCTTACCGCTGTGAGATGCGCGTATATGGAGGCTTTTTCGGCAATGAAAGATGTTGAAAAAGTGAAAATTTTTGACGGAAACAAACCCCCTGAAGAAATTGCTCGGGAGATAGAAAACTTTGTGTTTGAAGAGCTGCTTTGAAAAAATCGGAAATTTTGTCAAAAAACGCAAAAGAACGCCTTAAATTTCTTGACAAAATGTGTGTATCGTGATAAAATTAACAAAGAGATAACGCGTGTTCTTAAAAGGCTGCGTTGTTAGATGGTTTTTTGTGACTGACGGATTGTGTGGGCTTACCACAAGGGAGCAAAAAACATTAGTTATGCCGACCGTCTGGGCAGTCCTGTAGCTGTGCAGGACTGCCCTTTTTGGTTTAAATTTTGTTTTAGGAGGACTGCAAAATGAAAAAAGTTGGAATCATTATGGGCAGCGACAGTGATTTGCCGATTGTTGAAAAAGCGATTGATACGCTCAAGGATTTAAAAATTCCCTTTGAAGTGCATGTTTATTCTGCGCACAGAACACCTGTTGAGGCGAGGGATTTTTCAATAAATGCTCGCAAAAACGGATTTGGGGCGATTATTGCAGCAGCGGGAAAGGCAGCGCATCTTGCTGGTGCTATTGCGGCAAACACCACTCTTCCTGTTATTGGTATTCCTGTTAAATCTTCTACGCTTGACGGACTTGATGCACTTCTTTCAACGGTGCAGATGCCCGGTGGAATTCCTGTTGCGACAGTTGCTATTGACGGAGCACAAAACGCAGCACTCCTTGCAGCACAAATTATTGCAGTGGAGGATTCTGCTCTTGCTGAAAGATTGGATGCACAGAGAAAATCAGCGCAAGCCGGTGTGCTTTTGAAAAACAAGAATATCGAGGAAAAGTTTAACGCTTAAAAGACAAAAATCACATTATGGAGGTAATATATGGGCGGTTTTTTTGGGACAGTCAGCAAACATGATGCAATAGCAGATGTTTTCTTTGGCACAGACTATCATTCGCATCTTGGCACACGTCGTGGCGGCATTGCAGCTTATGACAGTGAAATTGGGCTTCAGCGCGACATACACAACATTGAAAACACCCCGTTTCGGACAAAGTTTGACAATGTGTTTGAAGAAATGAAAGGCAAATCTGCCATCGGTGTAATCAGTGATTCGGACCCGCAGCCTCTTCTTATCAGGTCAAATGTGGGAACGTATGCAATAGCCACAATAGGCAAGATAAACAATGCGGAGGAGCTTATAGAAAAATACTTATCGGGTGGCGGACATTTTGGCGTTATGACCGGAGGAAAAGTAAATTCCACTGACCTTGTGGCGGCCCTGATAAACCAGAAAGAAAATTTTGTCGAAGGGATAAAATTTGCCCATAATGTTATCGACGGAACAGCATCCATTCTCATTCTGAAAAATGACGGAACGCTCGTTGCTGCCCGTGATAAGTTGGGAAGACTTCCCGTTCTTATCGGCAGGAATGAAGACGGATATGCGGTGTCTTTTGAGTCTTTTGCTTATAAAAAGCTTGGATATGAAGACGAAAAAGAGCTTGGCCCAGGTGAAATAGTTGAAATTTCGGCAGATAAATTGACGCAGCTTTCGCCTCCGGGAAAGGAAATGAAAATCTGTGCGTTTTTGTGGAGCTATTATGGCTACCCCAACTCCAATTATGAGGGGAAAAACGTTGAAACAATGAGATACAGAAACGGTCAGATTATGGCACAGAATGATAAAGCGTTAGGCAACGCAGAGGAGCTTGACTATGTGAGTGGTGTTCCTGATTCGGGCACGCCTCACGCAATCGGCTATGCCAACGAGAGTGGAGTTCCTTTTGCAAGACCGTTCATAAAGTATACGCCTACCTGGCCCAGAAGCTTTATGCCAAGTCATCAGACGGAACGTATACAGATTGCAAAGATGAAGCAAATCCCAATCCACGAGCTTATTGAAGATAAAAACCTTTTGTTTGTGGATGATTCAATTGTCAGGGGCACACAGCTTAAAGAAACTGTTGAGTTCTTGTATGAGAACGGGGCGAAATCGGTGCATATGAGGTCGGCGTGTCCGCCCATTATGCACGGCTGCAAATACCTCAACTTTTCAAGTAGTAAAAATGAAATGGAGTTAATCGCAAGAAAGACCGTTATGGAGCTTGAAGGCGAGGAAGGCTTAAAACACCTTGAAGAATACAGTGACGGTTCTACAGAGCGCGGCAAAAAACTCAGAAAAATAATATGTGACAACTTTGGGTTTGCATCACTTGATTTTCAGTCACTTGAGGGAATAATCAAAGCAATAGGCATTGACAGATGCAAGCTCTGTACTTATTGCTGGGACGGCAAGGAATAAAAAGTACGATAAAAAGATTTTTGATATACGGAAAGGAAAAAAGAAAATGGAAAAAAGCTTTAGTGAAAGTTACAAGGCGGCAGGGGTTGACATTACTGCCGGATATAAGGCTGTTGAGCTTATGAAACAGCATATTGCAAGAACTGTGACAGCGGGCGCGGCATCTGACATCGGCGGTTTTGGCGGTCTTTTTGAAATGGACCTCACAGGAATTGAAAAGCCTGTTCTGGTCAGCGGAACAGACGGCGTTGGAACAAAACTCAAGATGGCGTTTCTTATGGACAAGCACGATACCGTTGGTATTGACTGTGTGGCAATGTGCGTGAACGACATTATCTGTTGTGGGGCAAAGCCGCTGTTCTTCCTTGACTATATTGCGGTGGGAAAGAACTATCCTGAAAAGGTTGCTGACATTGTTTCAGGTGTTGCAGAGGGCTGTGTTCAGTCGGGCTGTGCACTTATCGGCGGCGAGACTGCTGAAATGCCCGGCTTTTATCCTGAGGATGAATATGACCTTGCAGGTTTTTCTGTGGGCGTTGTTGATAAGGCGAAGGTGCTTGACAACAAGACAATAAAAGAAGGCGATGTAATCATTGCCCTTCCTTCAAGCGGTGTTCACTCAAACGGTTTCTCTCTTGTGAGAAAGGTGTTTGACGTTGAGAATGCGGATATTAAGGAGCCACGTGAGGAGCTTGGCGGAAAGAGTGTTGGAGAAACACTTCTTACACCTACTAGAATCTATGTAAAGCCTATGCTTGCACTTTTTGATGCGGTTACTGTTAAAGCGGTTTCTCACATCACAGGCGGCGGGTTTTATGAGAATATCCCAAGAAGCATCCCCAAGGGCTTTGGTGCGAAGATTGACAGAGCGGCTGTTCGTGTTCTTCCAATTTTTGAACTTATTGCCAAAGAGGGTAATATTCCAGAACGTGATATGTTCAACACATTCAATATGGGTGTTGGTATGAGCATTGTTGTAGCAAAAGAAGATGCCGACAAAGCTCTTGAAACACTTAAAGCAAACGGCGAGGACGCATATGTAATAGGCGAAATCATAAAGAGTGATGAAAGCGTGGTTATATGCTAAATAAAGCAAAGATTGCGGTGCTTGTGTCAGGGGGCGGAACGAATCTTCAGGCACTTATTGATGCTCAAAAGGCGGGAAAGATTCAAAGCGGAGAAATCGTGCTTGTTATTTCAAACAACAGTGATGCGTTTGCTCTTACCCGTGCAGAAAACGCAGGGATAAAAACTGCGGTGGTTTCAAAAAAAGAGCTGGGCGCGGAGAAGTTCGAAGAAGAGCTTGTTCGTGTGCTCACAGAAAACGGCATTGAACTTATAATTTTGGCGGGATTTATGTGCATTTTAAGTGAGAAGTTCACTTCCCGTTATCCAAAGCGGATAATAAATGTCCATCCATCGCTTATCCCGTCTTTTTGTGGCGAGGGCTTTTATGGACTTCGAGTTCACAAGGCAGCACTTGATTATGGAGTTAAGGTTACGGGAGCAACTGTGCATTTCGTAAACGAAATTCCTGACGGCGGTGAGATTATACTGCAAAGAGCTGTTGAAATAAAAGACGGCGATACCCCCGAAGTTTTGCAGAGACGTGTTATGGAAGAAGCGGAATGGCATCTTCTTCCCGAGGCTGCGGAATTGGTGTCAGCAGAGATTGTAAAATCCAGATAAATATAGAAGGAGAAAGCTGTTATGAATATTTATGAAATCAATGATATGGGTGAGCTTATTCAAGGCAATTCCTATGTAGGTCGCGGAATCGTAATCGGCAAGAGCGCGGACGAAAAGTCGGCGGTTTTTGCGTATTTTATCATGGGACGGTCTGAGAACAGCCGAAACCGTGTGTTTATTGAAAATGGCAGCGAGGTTGTTATTCACCCCTTTGATGCGTCAAAGGTTGAAGACCCGTCGCTGATTATTTATTCACCTGTTCGGAAGTTCGAAAACAAGCTGGTTGTTACAAACGGCGACCAGACCGATACGGTGATTGAGTTTTTGGAAAAAGGCAAGACCTTTGAAGAAGCACTCGAAACCCGTGAGTTTGAGCCTGATGGACCCAACTGGACACCCAGAATCAGCGGCATGATGACATTTGGCGATAATGACTTTTCATACAAAATGAGCATTTTGAAGAGTGCGGATGCCGAAGGGTCGGCTTGTAACAGATTTACTTATTCGTATAAAGCGCTCAAAGGGCTTGGACATTTTATTCACACCTATGTTTTTGACGGAAATCCTATTCCTACATTCCAGGGCGAGCCTGAAAGAGTGGAAATTCCCAATGATATTGATGAATTTACAGAAAAAATATGGAATAACCTGAATGAAGCAAACAAGATTTCACTTTATGTGAGATATGTTGATTTGGAAACCGGTGTGGAAACAAACCGCATGATAAACAAAAACGCGTAAGGAGAAACAAAATGGAAGACAGAAGAGAGAAATATATTTCTCCATTTTCTACCAGATATGCAAGCCCTGAGATGCAGGAGGTTTTTTCTGAAAAGTTCAAGTTCAGGACATGGAGAAAGCTGTGGATTGCCCTTGCAAAGGCTGAAAAGGAGCTGGGGCTCGACATAACAGACGAGCAGATTGCTGAGATGGAAAAATTCCGTGATGATGTGAATTTTGACGTGGCAGAGGAACGTGAAAAGGTTGTTCGCCACGATGTTATGTCCCACGTTTATGCCTTTGGCAAGCAATGTCCCAAGGCAGAGCCGATTATACATCTTGGTGCAACCTCTTGTTATGTTGGTGACAACACCGATGTGGTTGCTCTCAAAAAAGCGTCGGAGATTGTTCTGAAGAAAGCGGCACAGGTGCTTAAGAATCTTGCGGAATTTGCCCTTAAATACAAAGATATGCCTTGTCTTGCATACACACATCTTCAGCCGGCACAGCTCACCACTGTGGGAAAGCGTGCGACACTTTGGGCGTACGAGCTTTCCATGGATATTGAAGAGCTTTCGCATCAGGTTGAAAAACTGAGACTTCTTGGCTCAAAGGGTACAACCGGCACTCAGGCAAGCTTTATGGAGCTTTTTGAGGGCGATGAAGCGAAAATTGACAAAATGGAAGAGATTATTGCAAAGGAAATGGGATTTTCGGGCTGTGTTCCGGTTTCGGGGCAGACCTATTCCAGAAAGGTGGAGGCTTACTTCCTTGGTGTGCTTTCGGGATTTGCCCAAAGTGCATACAAGTTTGCAAACGACCTTCGGATACTCCAGTCCTTTGAAGAAATAGAAGAGCCTTTTGAAAAGAAACAGATTGGCTCATCCGCAATGCCTTACAAGAGAAATCCAATGCGGTCAGAGAGAATTTCGGCACTTGCGCGATATGTGATTGTGGATTCACTCAACCCTGCACTCACCGCATCAACCCAGTGGTTTGAAAGAACTCTTGATGACTCTGCAAACAGACGCATTTCGGTGTCGGAGGCGTTTTTGGCGGTTGATGCTATGCTGAATATTTATATAAATGTAACATCAGGACTTGTGGTTTATGACAAGGTGATTGAAAGACGAGTTATGGAAAAACTGCCTTTCATGGCTACAGAAAATATAATGATGAAATCAGTCAAAAAAGGCGGAAACCGTCAGGAACTTCACGAAAAGCTCCGTACACATTCTCATGCTGCGGCAGCAAAGGTAAAGATGGAGGGTGGAGTTTGCGACCTGATTGAGAGAATTGCGGCAGATGATGACTTCCCTCTTACTGAAGAAGAAATCAGGGCAGAGCTTGACCCGAAGCTTTATATAGGACGAAGCGGGTCCCAGACCGAAAGATTTGTGGCGGATGTAATAAGCCCCTTGATTGATAAATTTTATCAGGGCGATGCGGCGACAGAACTTAAGGTTTGATTTAAATACAGGTTGAAAGGATGATTTTTGAAATGAAAGAATTTGAACTTAAATATGGATGTAACCCAAATCAAAAGCCCTCAAAGATATTTATGAATGACAATGCGGAACTTCCCATTGAAATTTTAAGCGGAAGGCCTGGATATATAAATTTTCTTGATGCATTCAACAGCTGGCAATTGGTGAAAGAACTGAAAGAGGCTCTAAATATGCCCGCGGCAACATCTTTCAAGCATGTAAGCCCTACATCTGCGGCTGTTGGTGTGCCCATGAGTGCAGAGCTTAAAAAGGCTTGCTTCGTTGATGATATTGAGGGTCTTGACGAGTCACCCTTGGCTGTGGCTTATGCCCGTGCAAGGGGTACTGACAGGATGTCATCCTTTGGCGACTGGATTGCTTTAAGCGATGTTTGTGATGTGACAACTGCAAAGCTTATAAAGCGCGAGGTGTCTGACGGTGTTATTGCACCAGGTTATGAGCCCGAGGCTCTTGAAATCTTAAAGAGCAAGAGAAACGGAAACTATAACATAGTAAAAATTGACCCAATGTTTGTTCCTGCCGAACAGGAAACAAAGATGGTTTATGGAATTACATTTGAGCAGGGCAGAAATAATTTCAAAATTGATGAAGAGTTGCTTGCTGATATCGTTACTGAAAGCAAGGAAATGCCAGAAGAAGCAAAACGTGACCTTATAATCGCACTTATCACACTTAAATACACACAGAGCAACTCCGTTTGCTTTGCAAAGGACGGGCAGGCAATTGGCGTTGGTGCGGGTCAGCAGTCAAGAATTCACTGCACAAGACTTGCGGGAAACAAGGCGGATATCTGGCATCTTCGTCAGCATGAAAAGGTACTCAGCCTCCCCTTCCTTGACAGCGTGGGAAGACCCGACCGCGACAATGCTATTGACGTGTATCTTTCAGAGGATGCAGAGGACGTGCTTGGTGAGGGCAACTGGCAAAAGCTGTTCAGCGAAAAGCCTGAGGCTTTCACAAGAGCAGAGCAGAGAGAATATCTTGCATCGCTTCAAGGTGTGGCTCTTGGCAGTGATGCGTTCTTTCCCTTTGGTGACAACATTGAAAGAGCAGCAAGAAGCGGTGTAACATATGTTGCACAGCCCGGCGGCTCAATTCGTGATGACAACGTAATCGAAGCTTGCAACAATCACAATATGGTTATGGCGTTTACTAAGATGCGTCTTTTCCACCACTAAAATGAAAGAGTGGTTAAATTAGCGCAGACCACACAAAACTTTGTGTTACTCATAAACCTCGCGCACAGCACAGCGGCGGACTCGGTTTATGCGTTCTGCATCAAATTTACCGCACTCTTTTCAAACTATTAGAAAATAAATCCGAAAGGTTTTGAAAACATGAAAATTATGGTAGTTGGCGGTGGCGGACGTGAGCATGCCATCATTAAAAAACTGAAAGAAAGCTCAAGAATTTCAAAGATATATGCACTTCCGGGCAACGGCGGCATTGCAGCTGATGCTGAGTGCGTTGCTATCGGCGCAAAAGATATTGACGGCATCCGCGACTTTGCAAAACAGGAAAAAATAGACTTTGCAGTAGTTGCGCCTGATGACCCCCTTGTGCTTGGCGCGGTTGATGCCCTTGAGGGTATTGGCGTCCCTTGTTTTGGCCCGAGGGCAAATGCGGCGATAATCGAGGGAAGCAAGGTTTTTTCTAAAAACCTTATGAAAAAATATAACATTCCCACAGCGGAATATGAAGTCTTTTCTGACCTTGATGCAGCGCTTAAGTATCTTGAAACAGCACCTATCCCAACAGTTATCAAGGCTGACGGACTGGCACTTGGCAAGGGTGTAATTATCGCCCAGACGAGGGATGAGGCAAAAAATGCTGTTCGCTCCATGATGGAAGATAAAATCTTTGGCGAAAGCGGAAACAACGTTGTAATTGAAGAATTCCTCACCGGACCTGAAGTGTCCGTGCTTTCGTTCACCGATGGCGAAACGGTTATTCCTATGGTGTCTTCCATGGACCACAAGCGTGCTAAAGATGGTGATGAGGGACTGAATACAGGCGGTATGGGAACTATCGCTCCAAATCCTTATTATACGAAGGAAATCGCAAAAGAGTGTATGGAAAAGATTTTCCTCCCAACCATTGATGCAATGAATAAAGAGGGAAGAACTTTTAAAGGTTGTCTTTATTTTGGACTTATGCTTACCGAAAAGGGACCAAAGGTGATTGAATATAACTGTCGTTTTGGTGACCCTGAAACTCAGGTTGTGCTGCCGCTCTTAGAGAGCGATTTGTTTGAAATTATGCAGCATACCGCAAAGGGAACATTGAAAGATGCAGAGGTTAAATTTGCGGACAAGGCGGCGTGCTGTGTTGTTATGGCGTCAAGTGGCTATCCCCAAAAATACGACAGCGGTTTTGAAATCACAATGCCTGGGGACAAAAACATTTATGTTGCAGGAGCGAAGCTTGAAAACGGCAAGCTTTTGACCGCCGGCGGCAGAGTTCTGGGTGTTACTGAAGTGGGGGCTTCGCTGAAAGAAGCTATTGATGCGGCTTATGAAACGGTAGAAACAGTTAGGTTTGAAAATGCGTATTTTAGACGCGACATAGGACAAAAGGCCCTTGCGGCAGAAAATGCATAAGAAAGGAAAACAAAAGTATGGTTTACAGAGTTTATGTAGAAAAAAAGAGCGAGCTTGCGGCCGAAGCAAAGTCTCTTAAAGGAGAACTGGTCAATCTTCTCCAGATAAAAGGGCTCAAGGACCTTAGAATAATCAACCGCTATGATGTTGAAAATATCGACAAAGAGCTGTTTGATTATTGCAAAGGGACAGTTTTTTCAGAACCGCAGCTTGATATGGTTTCTGAAAGCTTGAAGGTGGATGCTGACGCAGTTTTTGCGGTTGAGTTTTTGCCCGGACAGTTTGACCTCCGTGCAAATTCTGCAGAGGAATGTATTCAGCTTATTTCAAAGGGCGAAAGACCTACTGTTAAAGCGGCAAAGGTTTATTTGCTTTATGGAAATTTGTCAGACAATGACATTGCAGAAATCAAAAAGTATGTCATTAACCCCGTAGAATCAAGGGAAGCAACTCTTGATACCTTTGAAACACTTAAGGTGAAATATGACATACCCACAACCGTTGCTACTCTTGACGGTTTCACCCAGCTTTCAGAGGATGGCCTCAAGAAAATGATTGATGATATGGGTCTTGCGATGGATATTGATGACATCGAGTTCTGTCAGCAGTATTTCCTCAGCGAAAAGCGTGACCCAACAATAACCGAAATCAGAATGATAGACACATACTGGTCGGACCACTGCCGTCACACAACATTTCTTACAACAATCGACAGTGTGAAGTTTGAGGACGAACTCTTACAGGCGTCTTATGACAGATATATAAAAACCAGAGAGGAAATTGGCAGAACCAAGCCCATAAACCTTATGGACATTGGTACGATCGCTGCAAAATATTTGAAAGCAAACGGCAAGCTTGATGGACTTGACGAAAGTGAAGAAATCAATGCTTGTACTGTGAAAATCGATGTTGAGGTTGATGGGGAGATTCAAAAGTGGTTACTTCTCTTCAAAAACGAGACACACAATCACCCCACAGAAATCGAGCCATTTGGTGGTGCTGCTACCTGTATTGGTGGTGCTATCCGTGACCCGCTGTCAGGGCGTTCATATGTTTATGCAGCTATGCGTGTTACCGGTGCGGCTGACCCACTTAAGCCCGTATCAGAAACTATTGAGGGCAAACTCCCCCAGAGAAAAATTGTTACCGGTGCGGCAGCAGGTTACAGCTCATACGGCAACCAGATTGGTCTTGCTACCGGTCAGGTTGATGAACTTTATCACGATGGTTATGCGGCAAAGCGTATGGAAATCGGTGCGGTTATTGCGGCAGCTCCTCAGGAGAATGTAAGACGTGAACGCCCCGTTGACGGGGATATAGTTATTCTCCTTGGCGGAAAGACAGGCCGTGACGGCTGCGGAGGTGCGACAGGTTCGTCAAAGTCTCATACTGTTGAGTCACTTGAATCCTGCGGTGCAGAAGTTCAAAAGGGTAATGCTCCCGAAGAGAGAAAGCTCCAGAGACTTTTCCGCAACAGCGAAGCATCAAAGCTTATCAAACGTTGTAACGACTTTGGCGCAGGAGGTGTTTCGGTTGCTATCGGTGAGCTTGCTGACGGTCTTGAAATTGACCTCAATGCTGTGCCCAAAAAGTATGAGGGCTTAGATGGCACAGAGCTTGCAATCAGCGAATCTCAGGAGAGAATGGCTGTTGTTGTTGAAGCAAAAGATGTTGAAAGATTTAAAGAACTTGCCCGAAGCGAGAATTTGGAGGCAACAGTTGTTGCCGTGGTTAAAGAAAAGCCGTATCTGATTATGCATTGGAACGGCAAGGAAATCGTAAATATCTCACGTGAGTTCTTAAATTCAAACGGTGCTGAAAAGCATATAGATATTGCACCCGAAAAACCGCAGGCGATTGACAAGGAAATCCCGGCAGACTTTAAGAAAGGTTATATGGAGCTTGCAGGCGACCTCAATGTTTGCTCAAAACGCGGACTTTCAGAGCGGTTTGACTCAACCATCGGCGCGGGAACGGTTCTTATGCCCTTTGGCGGAAAGCATCAGCTTACACCTATTCAGGCTATGGCAAACAAGGTTTCTGTTGAAAAGGCGCACACCGACACCTGCTCGGTGATGGCTTGGGGATACAATCCCTTTATTGCGGAAAAGAGCCCTTATCACAGTGCTTATCTTGCG
Source organism: Clostridia bacterium (assembly GCA_017456605.1). Taxonomy (GTDB): domain Bacteria; phylum Bacillota; class Clostridia; order Monoglobales; family Monoglobaceae; genus SIG440. The sequence goes on from JAFTJA010000004.1 coordinate 65,899, forward strand.
GTTGTTGAATCTGTTTCAAAATTGGTTGCAACCGGTGCGGAATTTAAGGATGTATATCTTACTTTCCAGGAATATTTTGAAAAGCCCAAGAAAGACCCGAAACGTTGGGGCAAGCCGCTTGCGGCGCTTCTTGGCGCACTGGATGCACAGAAAAATCTTGAGATTGCGGCAATCGGCGGCAAGGACTCTATGAGCGGAACTTTTGAACAGATTGATGTTCCCCCGACACTTGTTTCGTTTGCTGTTACAACAGAGAAGAATGAAAATATCGTTTCTCCCGAATTCAAGGTAGCAGGACATAAGGTAGTATGGATAAAGCCCGAATATGACAAGAACGGACTTCCTGTGACAGCGAGCTTGCTTTGCTGTTTCAAAAAGGTTACTGAGCTTGTTCATAGCAAAAAGGCGGTTGCTGTATATACACCTACATTTGGTGGCGTGGCTGAAGCTGTGATGAAAATGGCGATGGGTAACGGCATTGGATTTGAATATAATGATGCAATTTCAATGGCGGACATTTTCGGATACAGCTATGGTTCATTTGTTGTGGAGCTTTTGGCAGACGAGAATGTAGGCGAGATTCTTGGTTATACTGTGGATAAGGCAGAAATTTCATATAAAAATGAAATTATTAGCATGGCTGAACTCCAGAAAGATTATGAAGGAAAGCTTGAAGAAATTTATTCCTGTAACATTGAAACCGAGAAAAAAGAGATTCCTGCTTTCAGCTTTGAAAGACAGACAAAAATTGCTCCCAAAATCGGCGTAGCAAAGCCTAAGGTTCTTATCCCTGTGTTCCCCGGAACAAACTGCGAGTTTGATACTGCAAAGGTTATGCGTGACGCAGGGGCTGAGCCTGAAATTTTCGTAATCAACAATCTCACGCCTCAGGCAATTTCAGAATCGGTTGAAAGCTTTGCGAAGCTCCTCAAAGAGTCACAGATAGTTTTCATTCCCGGTGGTTTCTCTGGCGGTGATGAGCCTGATGGTTCGGCGAAGTTTATTACTGCATTCTTCCGCAATCCTGAAATCAAGGAGGCAACAACAGAGCTTCTTGATATGCGTGACGGACTTATGTGCGGTATCTGTAACGGCTTCCAGGCGCTTATCAAGCTCGGTCTTGTGCCTTATGGAAAGATTATTGATACAGATGAAAACTGTCCCACACTTTCGTATAACACAATCGCACGCCACCAGTCAAAGCTGGTGCGCACAAGGGTTGCATCAAACAAGTCGCCCTGGATGTCATATGCAAATGTCGGTGATATTTACACTGTTCCGATTTCACATGGCGAGGGTCGCTTTATGGCAAGTGATGAGCTTGTGAAACAATTGGCGGAGAACGGACAGATTTTGACGCAGTATGTTGACCTTGCCGGCAATCCCACCAACGAAATTCAGTATAATCCCAATGGCTCAACCTTTGCTATTGAAGGTATCACATCACCGGACGGCAGAATCTTGGGCAAGATGGGACATACCGAGAGATGGGCAGAGGGGCTTTACAAGAACGTTGATGGCAACTTTGATATGGGCATCTTCCGTTCAGCGGTTGAATATTTCAAATTATAATTTTGTGAAAGAGGGTATATCAGGGTGAAAACAGATATAGAAATTGCTCAAGGTGCAGAAATGCAGCATATTTCAGAAATTGCAAATGCTGCAGGCGTTGACCCCAAATACGTTGAATATTATGGAAATTACAAGGCGAAAATTGACCTTTCTCTTCTTCGTGACAAGGAGAGACGGGCAAAGCTGATACTTGCTACTGCCATAACTCCTACACCTGCGGGTGAGGGAAAGACCACCACCACAATCGGTCTTGCTGACGGAATGAAGAAGATTGGCAAAAACGTGATGGTTGCACTTCGTGAGCCATCACTCGGACCGGTGTTTGGTGTCAAGGGTGGCGCAGCCGGTGGTGGTTATGCTCAGGTTGTTCCTATGGAGGACATAAATTTGCATTTCACCGGTGACTTTCACGCTATCGGTGCTGCAAACAATCTGCTTGCAGCAATGCTTGACAACCACATCTATCAGGGAAATCGCCTCAATATTGACCCAAGACGTATAACATGGAAACGCTGCGTTGATATGAACGACCGCCAGCTTAGATTTGTGACAGACGGTCTCGGTGGCAGAGTAAACGGCGTTCCCCGAGAAGACGGATATGACATAACTGTTGCATCAGAGGTTATGGCCGTACTTTGTCTTGCTTCATCAATCACTGACCTGAAAGAAAGACTTTCAAGAATTGTGGTTGGATATACCTATGACGAAAAGCCTGTTACAGCAGGGGAGATTGGTGCGGCAGGTGCAATGTGTGCTCTGCTTAAAGATGCACTCAAACCCAATCTGGTACAGACCCTTGAGGGTGTTCCCGCATTTGTTCATGGCGGACCTTTTGCTAATATTGCTCATGGCTGCAACTCGGTTATTGCGACCGAAATGGCGATGAGACTCGGTGATTATGTAATCACAGAGGCAGGCTTTGGGGCTGACCTTGGTGCACAAAAGTTCCTTGACATCAAGTGCCGCTACGCAGGGCTTAAGCCGTCAGCGGTTGTTATGGTTGCGACAATCCGTGCCCTCAAAATGCACGGCGGTGTGCCGAAAACCGAACTTGGCACTGAAAATCTTGAAGCGTTGGAGGCAGGTATTCCCAACCTTCTCCGTCATATTTCAAACATCAAGGATGTATATAAGCTTCCGTCTGTGGTTGCGGTGAACCGTTTCCCGACTGATACCGACGCCGAAGTTCAGCTTGTTATTGACAAGTGCAAGGCTTTGGGTGTAAATGTGGTGCTCTCAAACGTATGGGCAGAGGGCGGAAACGGCGGAGTGGAAATGGCAGAAGAGGTGGTAAGGCTTTGCGAAATGGAAAATGATTTTTCATTCAGCTATGACCTTGATGACACCATTGAAAACAAGATTGATACCATTGTGAAGCGAGTATATCGCGGAAAAGGTGCGGCTTTTACACCAAATGCGAAAAAGCAGATAGCAAAGCTTTGCGAGCTTGGATATGACAAGCTTCCAATCTGTATGGCAAAGACCCAATACAGCTTTTCGGATGATATGACAAAGCTTGGTGCACCGGAAGATTTCACGGTAACAGTTCGCAACATCAAGGTTTCAGCAGGGGCGGGATTTATCGTTGCCCTCACCGGTGACATAATGACAATGCCGGGACTTCCCAAAATCCCAGCCGCCGAAAGAATAGATGTTGATGAAAACGGCGTAATAAGCGGACTTTTCTAAAATTTGAATATTAAAATGAATAAAGACTTCCTTTGCCCTAAGCGGCAGGGGAAGTCTTTTGTTGAGGAATTTTTGGATTTTTCGAAAAAAATTTACATTTTTTTACATTAGCCTATTGCAATTTGAAAAAATATGTGTTATACTGCTCTATGACCAAACAAGTAAATAGATATTCCTTAACCGTATTTGTGTTTTTATAATAGGCAAAAACACATACGCTCTTTTTTGCATATACGGTTGCGGGAATAACAGCTTGTTTGGTCACAGCTGGAGCGAAGTGTTTTTCGGTGCGTCAGTTTCGGCTGGCGCACTTTTTTAATGTCAGGGGGTGGGCAGAGTGAAAAATGAAAAGGAGCTTTATAAAAAGCTTTATCACAAAATGTTCAATGAGGTTACGGACACAATAGAAAACCTTATTAAGCTTCAGCGGGATGCAGAAGAGATGTATCTTCAGTATTATGATGAAAAGAAGAGAAGTGAAGGGAAGAGATAAAATTATTTTTTGTTGCCTTTTGTCGTATTAAAAAGAAATTCAGCAAAATAAAAATATTTGATGAGAAGAACCAAAGTTTTTGGTTCTTTTTGCATATGGAAAAATTTGTAAAATATTTAAAGGTATGATATAATCAAGGAAAAGCGAAAAGGAGAGAATTTGTTATGATGGGTATGTATACAGAAGAAAAGAACTCCAAGGCGGCTTATCTTCCCATTGATAATATAAGGACAAGCCCCTATCAGCCCCGAAAGGAAATGAACGGTGAGGCGCTTGAGGAGCTGAGTATGTCAATCAGGCAATACGGACTTATGCAGCCTGTTGTGGTTAGAAGAATAAACGGGTATGACTATGAGCTTATTGCAGGAGAAAGACGGCTTCGTGCCTGCAGAATGGCGGGGATGAAGCAAATTCCTGCAGTTGTGGTCAGGGCAGGAGGCACTGACAGTGCTGTGATGGCTTTGATTGAGAATATCCAAAGAGAAAATTTGGGGTACATAGAAGAAGCGGAGGCTTTCTGCACCCTTGTTGCGGAGCATGGCATAACTCAGGAGGAGCTTGCTATGCGATTAGGGAAAAGTCAGTCCGCTATTGCGAATAAAATAAGGATTCTCAGGCTTTCGCCAGAGGTGAGAGAAATTCTTGCAGAGCATGGTTTAAGCGAGCGACACGCCAGGGCGCTACTCAGGCTGAATGATGAAAAGATTAGGCTCAAGGCACTTGGAATAATAGTGGAGCGAGGTCTAAACGTCAAAAAAACCGATGAGCTGGTGGAAGAAATGCTTTCAAAGACCGAAGTGGCCAAGGCAGAGGACAAGACTCCCAGACTAAGGGTCTTCAGGGATATGAGGATTTTTTCAAACACCATCCGGCAGGCTGTGGATATGATGAAAAAATCGGGTATTGATGCACAGTCTGTAAAAACCGAAAACGAAGAATATATAGAATATACCATAAAAATTTCAAAAAATTTGAAAAATGCTGTATAAAATGGGATGATTTGTCAACACTTTAATCATGGAGGTGTTGACAGATGAAGGAAAAGAAAAGTAAAAAAAGTTTTATAAGACGTTTTGCAGAAAATAAAGGGGTTTACATAGCCCTGTTTGCGGCTTTGATGATGGTCGGGTTTTATGTGTATGCAAGACAGATGAAGCTTTCAAGCGAAAGAGACATTGTATCCTTTGATGAAAATGCATGGCAGGAGGCTGTCAAAGAAAGTGGCATAGAGGTTATTGACATTGACGGCGTTGAAGAAGAGAAAACGGTTAAGTCAGAACGTGGCACAGAAGAAAGCCCTAAATCCAAAGAACAGACAGAGAAAAAACCGATAGGCACGGAGGATGTGGCAATAGAGGTCATGGCGGCGGCTCCTGATGTGTTTGAGATGGAGAGCCCGTGCAGCGGCAAGATTTTGGCGGAATGTTATTTGGAAGAGTTGGTTTTTTGCAGCACCATGGATGACTGGCGTACGCACAACGGCATAGACATCGCTGCGGCTGTGGGTGACCCGGTGAAAGCGGTGGAGAGTGGGGTCGTGTCAAAGGTATACGAGGATGATTTCCTGGGTGTTGTTGTAGAAATTGAACACGAAAACAAGATGGTGTCGCTTTATGGAAATTTGCAGAATGCGGATTTTATTGCTGTCGGCACTGAGGTAAGCAAAGGCGATATTATCGGCGGGGTGGGAAGCCCCGGGAGCCTTGAGGCGAATATGGAGCCGCACTTGCATTTTGAGGTAATGGCAGATGGCGAGCTCCATGACCCCAAAGAATATATATCCTTTAATTAAATTTGCCCCCTAAAAATTTTATATATACAAGGAAGAAACCCATATCGTTTTGAATATGGGTTTCTTCCTTTTTGTCTCAAAAACCGAAAAACTGCGGCTGGGGGAAGAAATTTTTTAAAAACCCTTGTAACAAAAAATTTTTTATGTTAAAATATATTGTGGTATAGAGTTTTGTAATATACATATATTGATTTATACCATTTTTTTGGAGGCTTTGTATGTTTGTTGTGGAAATGCTTAAATCTGTTATTCTTGGCGTTGTTGAGGGAATTACTGAATGGCTTCCCATCAGCTCTACCGGGCATATGATTCTGGTAAACGAATTTTTGAGAAACTATGATGGGTTTACGGCGTCGGACCTTTATCTTTATGTTATTCAGCTTGGGGCAATCCTTGCGGTGGTGACGCTTTATTTTGGAAGGCTCAATCCATTTTCCCCTGCCAAGTCAAAAAAAGAAAAGGCTGAGACATGGAGTATGTGGTTTAAAGTCGTGGTGGCGTGCTTGCCTGCTGCGATTATCGGGCTTTTGCTTGATAGCGTCATGGAGCATTTTGAGAACTGGCAGGTTGTGTCGGCTATGCTGATTTTGTACGGCACGGCATTTATTTTTGTTGAAAGGCTTGACAAAAAGACAGTCGTACATAATATGGAAGGAATGACATATAAAACGGCATTTTTGATTGGTGCATTTCAAGTGCTTTCCATTATTCCGGGAACGTCCCGGTCAGGCTCTACAATTCTTGGGGCAATGCTTCTTGGATGCAGCCGAAGTGTGGCGGCAGAATTTTCTTTCTTCCTGGCGATACCTGTTATGTTCGGGGTGAGTCTTTTGAAAATTCTGAAATATGGACTTTTGATGAGCGCGGCCGATGCGGCGGTACTTCTTTTGGGTATGCTGGTGGCGTATTTGGTTTCGCTTGCGTCCATTAAATTTTTGGTAAATTATGTAAGAAGTCACGATTTCAAGTTTTTTGGAATCTACAGAATTGTTTTGGGCATTTTGGTTATTTTGTATTTTGTTCTGGTTTAAGCCGAGGGGTATCGAACCTCATAAGCCTTAAACTTGTTAAATTTTTATACTTCAAATTTGTCTTCCTTGACAGGCGTCAGCCTGTCTTCGTCCTCCGCATTTAAATTATTCAAAATTTTCCTGCGTTCAAGGTCGAAGAGTTTAAAACCTTTAAATTTTGATGGAAGACAAAGAAAATTTAAAAATAATACTGGCGTATATTTGCAGAATTTTCTGCAGTATTACGCAAAATTTATGTTTTTAAACCTTGTGGGGTTCAATACCCCTCGGCTTAACCTTTTCAAAAGAAAAATGGTGGTGTTTAGTAAATTATGGCTGAAAGAAAAAAGACTGGTACAACAAAGAAAACGACGGCACAAAGGAAAAAGGCGGCAAGTGAGGCAAGAGCAAGGACTATGGCAAAAAAGACCCGCGGTGTTGAAATCAAGGGTATAGTCCTCATTGCTTTGGGACTTTTCCTTGCTACGACGTTTTTCACTGATGCAACCGGAGCAGTGGGACATTATTTCAAAGAAATTCTTATGGGGCTTTTTGGTGGCCCTGCGGTTATTTTCTTTGTGTTTCTTATCTGGACCGGTATTACGCTGTTTCTTGAAAAGAAGAGCGGAAAGGCACAGTATAAGGTCTGGCTGCTTCTTGCTTTTATGGTTGTTACGTCGGTTATGTGGGCGGTTTTTTGCGAAAACACAGGGTGGACCTATGACAGCTTTATTTCCGGCATAAAAGAGATGTATTTCCGCGGTATTGACGGTGATAGCGGTGTTGTTGGAACGCTGCTTTGTATCGGCCTTGTGAAATGTATCGGAACGGTGGGGACTACAATTTTGTCGGTGGCATTGCTATTGATTTTGTTTGTGCTGCTTACAGAGGTTTCAATCGAAAAGCTGTTCAAGAAGATTGCCCTGTATATAAAGAAGAACAAAGAAAATATTGCAAAAAGTCTTGACGAAGAAATTGATATGGAGTTTGAAGAAAAAGACTCTGCTGAGAAGAGATGCTTGTTTAGAAGAAAGAATAAGGCTGAAAAGGCGACAAAACCGGAGGAACTGCACGTCAATGCCTTGCCCGTGAAAACCCAGAACAGTGATTATTTTGATGTTTATTTCAGCGGACAAGCTCTTGAAGAGATGGCAAAGACTAAGCCGGCTGTGCAGAAGCGATTTAAGTTTGAAGACGATGTTGATGAAACAGAGGAAGCCATCCGTGAGGTGCTTGAAAAGCACGCAGCAGAGGATAAAGGGACTGTTATACCGACGAATAAAAACGGCGGTGTACTCACCAATCTTCCGGGGGCGGACGGAACATTCAAGGAAGAAAGTGATGAGTTTGAGCCACCCAGTCTTGTACAGATTGAAGAAAAGGTGGACCCCCTTACCCAGGCGGCGATTGATAGCGGGGTGCCCCTTGACCGTGCAGTAGAAGCAGGAAAGCGCCTCAGTCAGCAGGAGGTTCAGCGGGCGGCAAACAGTGTTGACATAGCAGCAAAAGAAAATATTGAGGCGACAAAGCTTATGAATTACAAGCTACCGTCGGTCTCTCTCCTTGCAAAGCCCAAGCCCAAAACAAAAAGCCGTGCTGAAATAAAGCATGAGCTTGAGGACAAGGCAAATCGGCTTCTTGAAACTCTGGCAAGCTTCAAGGTTGATGCAAAAATTATAAATATTACTCAGGGGCCGTCTGTCACCAGGTTTGAGCTTCAGCCGGGCTTTGGTATAAAGGTTTCAAAGATTACAAATCTTGCGGACGACATTGCGCTGAGCCTCGCTGCGTCCGGCGTTCGTATTGAGGCGCCAATCCCCGGAAAGTCGGCGATTGGAATTGAAATTCCCAACGAGACACCAAGTCCTGTGCCCATCCGTGAGGTTATTGACAGTGACAAGTTCCGGGAGTTTAAGTCAAAAACGGCATTTGCCCTTGGAAAGGACATAGCCGGAAATTGTGTTGTTGCGGATATTGCAAACTTCCCGCACGTTCTTATTGCGGGAGCTACTGGCTCGGGTAAGAGTGTGTGTATCAATTCGCTTATTACAAGTATTTTGTACAAGGCAAAGCCCAATGAGGTCAAGATGATAATGGTTGACCCCAAAATGGTGGAGCTTGGCGTGTATAACGGAATTCCCCATTTGCTTATTCCCGTTGTTACTGACCCTAAGCATGCGGCAGGAGCGCTCAACTGGGCTGTTGCCGAAATGAAGAACCGTTATCAGCTGATGAAGGACAACAAGGTGAGAAACCTTATGGGCTACAACGAGCTTATGGCGGAAATGGGCACACCTGAAAACAAGCTGCCGGAGATTGTTATAATAATCGATGAGCTTGCTGACCTTATGCTTGCTGCTAAAAACGAGGTGGAGGATGCCATAAATAGCTTGGCTGCTCTTGCGAGAGCTGCGGGAATGTACCTTGTAATTGCTACCCAAAGACCGTCGGTGGATGTTATTACCGGTGTAATCAAGGCGAATGTTCCCTCAAGAATTTCATTTGCGGTGTCATCTCAGGTGGACAGCCGTACAATTCTTGACAGCATGGGCGCTGAAAAGCTTCTGGGCAAGGGAGATATGCTTTATGCACCCAGAGGTGCGGTGAAACCCATAAGAATTCAGGGTAACTTTTTGTCTGATGAGGAAATCGAAGGAATTATTTCATATATAAAGAAGCAATACGAAGCGGTATATGATGAGAGCATACTGGAGCATATTGAGAGAGAGCAGGAAAATGGTGATGACAGCGGCGATGAAGATAGTCACACAAGGAGCGGTGAAAAGGACGAGCTGTTCTGGAAAGCAGCGGAGCTTGCATTTGAGTCGGGTCAGGCGTCGGTTGCTATGCTGCAGAGGAAATACAAGGTGGGTTATCAGCGGGCGGCAAGAATTATTGACCAGCTTGAGGAGAACAGAATAATCGGCCCTTATGAGGGAACAAAGCCAAGACAGGTGCTGATAAGCCGCGCAGAACTTAATGAAATGATGATGAATAATTCTGACAGATAGTGGAAATAATCATAAAAAGCCCGTGTTTACTGTGCATTTGGTTCAAAAGTGGCGTACAAAAATTGTGAAAAGTCACAAAAATAGAAAAAAATACAGAAAACTATGGAAATTTATGAAATAATGTAGTAAAATAAAAAAAACATTATTATTACATTTAAATATTTAATATTTAAAGAAAAGGAGTTTTAAAAAATGAACAAGACAGAATTGATTTCAGCAATGGCTGAAAAGGCAAATCTTTCAAAGAAAGACGCAGAAGCTGCACTTAACGCTTTTGTTTGCGCAGTTGAAGGCGCTCTCGCAAAGGGCGACAAAGTTCAGTTGGTTGGCTTCGGCGGCTTCGAAGTTAGAGAAAGAGCTGCAAGAATCGGCAGAAATCCTCAGACAGGTGCTGAGATGAAAATTGCTGCTGCTAAAGTTCCTACTTTCAAAGCAGGCAAAGCTCTTAAAGACCTTATCAACAAATAATAAAGTCAAAAAGCTTAAAAAGAACGCCGTATGGCGTTCTTTTTGCGTGTTTTTGATATTTGAAAGGAAGAGATTTTATGAAAAGCTATTCATACAAGACCCGTGGGACTTGTTCAAGAGAAATTCATTTTGACCTTGACGGCGATGTTGTGAAAAATGTGAGATTTGTCATGGGGTGTATGGGAAATACCCAAGGAGTTTCAAGATTGGTTGAAGGGATGACTGTGGACGAAGCAATAGAGAGGCTTTCGGGTATTGATTGCGGAGGCCGTGGCACATCCTGTCCCGACCAGCTTTCGAAAGCTCTTGCTGCGGCAAAAGAGTCGAAATAATGTTATTTTGACGAATTGCCGAAAGTCAGGGGCTTAAAGCCACAATAAATTGTGAAAAATTTTAAAATAAACCATACATGTAGTACTTGACAAATGGAATTAAAATTGGTACAATAAGATGTATTTTTAATATTGGGATAGTGCGGTATTTTGACTATTCCGGCAGGCAAAACTGCAAAGGTGAAATAAAATGGAAAGAATAAAAACGAGTGCTCACGTGGTGGGACTCAAACAGACCAAAAAGGCTATCGAGGCGGGACGGGCAGAGCTTGTGTTTGTTGCAAGGGATGCTGACAGCCATGTGGTTTTCCCTCTTGAGAGGCTTTGCGGAGAAAAAGACGTTGCGGTGGTTTATGTCAACAATATGAAAGAGCTTGCAAAGGCTTGTCGCGTTGAAGTGCCTACTGCTGTCGCTACTATTGTTAAAGACGCATAAATTGCGTTTTTATATGGGCTTTGCCCGCTTATACTATATACAGGAGGTGAAAATAATTGCCAACATTTAACCAGCTTGTTAAGAAAGGCAGACAGACTGCGGAAAAGAAATCCACAGCACCGGCTCTTCTCAAAGGTTTCAACACTATCAAGAAGAGATATACCGATCAGGATTCTCCGCAAAAGCGTGGTGTTTGTACTTCTGTTAGAACTATGACACCTAAAAAGCCTAACTCAGCACTTAGAAAAGTTGCCAGAGTTCGTCTTACAAACGGTATCGAAGTTTCAGCTTATATTCCCGGTATTGGTCACAATCTCCAGGAACATAGCGTAGTGCTTATCCGTGGCGGAAGAGTTAAGGACCTCCCTGGTGTTCGTTATCACATTATCCGTGGTACACTTGATACTCAGGGCGTTCAGAAACGTAATCAGTCAAGATCCAAGTACGGAGCTAAGAGACCTAAAGAAGGTAAGTAAGACAAAAATTTAAGTATGAAATTTACTTTATAGTGCGTATTACTATTTTATATATAAAAGACAGTACGTCTTTGGCCCAAATATGTAGTACAGCACTAGCAGTATCCAATTTGGGTATTGAGTACCTGTGGATAGCATTTACCACAAAGAATGGAGGGAAGATAAGTGCCAAGAAAAGGACATATTGCACGCCGTGATGTGCTGCCGGATCCTATGTACAACAGCAAAACTGTTACACGTCTTATAAACAACATCATGCTGGACGGTAAGAAAGGTGTTGCTCAGGCTATTGTTTATGATGCATTCGATATCATAAAGGAAAAGACAGGCAAAGACCCTGTTGAAGTGTTTGAGGAAGCTATGAATGCCGTTATGCCAGTACTTGAAGTTAAAGCAAGACGTGTTGGTGGTGCCAACTACCAGGTTCCGATTGAAGTTAGAGCTGAAAGAAGAGAGACTTTGGGTCTTCGCTGGATTACTCTTTATGCAAGACAGAGAAGCGAAAGAACAATGGCTGAAAGACTCGCAAACGAGCTCATGGACGCAATCAACAGCACAGGCGGAGCATTCAAAAAGAAAGAAGACACACACAAAATGGCAGAAGCGAATAAGGCATTCGCTCATTTCCGTTGGTAATTTTGTTTTGAAATTTACTTCATCTTTGGCAGCGTTGTTTGGTGACAAAAAATGCTCACGTATATCATATACGCTCCGCTTTTTTGCGCCTCACATCTACCAAATCTAAAGCAAATTTCTTTGCAAAATAAGTATCGCTTTGAAAATCTTATACAACCGGAAAGCCAATTTTCGATTTTAATTTAACACTTATGTGTTGAAAGGAGTTACTATGGGTAGAGCGTATTCGCTTGAAAGAACAAGAAATATCGGTATCATGGCTCACATCGATGCCGGTAAGACTACTACAACAGAAAGAATCTTGTATTATACAGGCATCAACCACAAGCTTGGTGAAACCCATGAAGGCGGCGCGACCATGGACTGGATGGCGCAGGAGCAGGAGCGTGGTATCACAATTACCTCTGCTGCAACAACCTGTTTCTGGGAACCAAAAGAAGGTCCTTACGGCGGCCAGAAGCACAGAATCAACATCATTGATACTCCCGGACACGTTGACTTCACTGTTGAAGTTCAGCGTTCACTGAGAGTTCTTGACGGTTCTGTTACTGTTATGTGCGCTAAGGGCGGCGTTGAGCCTCAGTCTGAGACAGTTTGGCGTCAGGCTGATGAATACAAAGTTCCCCGTATGATATTTGTCAACAAGATGGATATCATGGGTGCAGACTTCTATAATGTTGTAAACATGATTCACGAAAGACTCAATGCCAACGGTGTTCCGATTCAGCTTCCTATCGGTGCTGAAGACACATTTGTTGGTATCATTGACCTTATGAACATGGAAGCCGAGATTTATGATGATGAACTCGGTAACAGCTATCACAAGGATGCAATTCCTGCTGATATGATGGACAAGGCTCAGGAATACCACGACAAAATGATTGAAGCTATCTGCGAGACAGATGAAGAACTTCTTGAAAAGTATTTCGGCGGTGAAGAAATCACTGTTGATGAGCTCAAAGCAGCACTTCGTCGTGCTACTATCAACAACGAAATCGTGCCTGTTCTTTGCGGAACAGCGTACAGAAATAAGGGCGTTCAGCTGCTTCTTGATGCAGTTATCGAATATATGCCCGCACCAACAGATGTTCCTAATATCAAGGGCGTAAATCCTGACACAGACGAAGAGGACGAAAGACCGTCATCTGATGACGCTCCGTTCTCAGCTCTTGCGTTCAAGATTGCAACAGACCCGTTTGTTGGAAAGATTTGCTTCTTCCGTGTATATTCAGGTACACTTGAGAAGGGTTCACATGTTCTCAACTCTTGCAAGGGCAAGCGTGAACGTATGGGAAGAATCCTTCAGATGCATGCTAATCACAGAGAAGACCTTGATATTGTATACTCAGGTGACATTGCAGCTGCAGTTGGTCTCCAGAATACAACAACAGGTGAAACTCTTTGTGATGAAAAGCATCCTATTATCCTTGAATCTATGAACTTCCCCGAACCGGTTATCCGCGTGGCTATTGAGCCCAAGACAAAAGCCGGTCAGGAAAAGATGGGTATTGCTCTTGCAAAGCTTGCAGAAGAAGACCCCACATTCAAGACATATACAGATGAAGAAACAGGACAGACAATTATCGCAGGTATGGGTGAGCTCCATCTTGAAATTATTGTTGACCGTTTGCTCCGCGAATTTAAAGTTGAAGCAAACGTTGGTGAACCTCAGGTTTCATACCGCGAAGCATTCAGAAAAGCGGTTGACGTTGACCACAAGTATGCTCGTCAGTCAGGTGGTAAAGGTCAGTACGGACACGTTCTTGTTAAGTTTGAGCCCCTGGGCGAAGGCGAAGGTTATATCTTCGAAAACAAGGTTGTCGGCGGTGCTGTTCCCAAGGAATATATCCCCGCTGTTGACGCAGGTATCCAGAGTGCTATGCTCAATGGTGTGCTTGCAGGCTACAACGTAGTTGACCTTAAGGCTACACTTTATGATGGTTCATACCACGAAGTTGACTCTTCTGAAATGGCGTTTAAGATTGCTGCTTCTATGGCATTCAAGGAAGCTATGAGAAAAGCAGACCCGGTTCTCAAAGAGCCTATCATGCTTGTTAACGTTATCACTCCTGATGATTATCTGGGATTCGTTATCGGCGACCTTAGCTCAAGACGTGGTATGATTAAGTGCCAGGAATCACGTAGCGGCGGCGTTACTCAGGTAACAGCTGATGTTCCCCTTTCTGAAATGTTCGGTTATGCAACCGTTCTCCGTAGTGGAACACAGGGCCGTGGCCAGTATTCAATGGAACCATCACATTACAGTGAAGTTCCCAAGTCTGTTCAGGACAAAATTATCAGCGCCAGAACAAGTGGCGAATAATTGTACAGATTTTTAAAACTTTTTTGAAAAAAGCTATTGAAAACTGTGCAAAATTGTAGTAAAATAATTAATAGTAAATAATTAACTTATTTAAGTTGGGAGGAAATAATAATGGCAAAAGCTAAATATGAAAGAACCAAACCCCATGTTAACATTGGTACAATCGGCCACGTTGACCATGGTAAAACAACTCTTACTGCTGCAATCACAAAGGTGCTTGCTATGGATGGTAAGGCTCAGTACGAAGCTTACGATATGATCGATAAAGCTCCGGAAGAAAGAGAAAGAGGTATCACAATCTCTACAGCTCACGTTGAATACGAAACAGATGCTCGTCACTATGCACACGTTGACTGCCCCGGACATGCTGACTACGTTAAGAACATGATCACTGGTGCTGCTCAGATGGACGGCGCTATCCTCGTTGTTTCTTCAGCTGATGGTCCTATGCCTCAGACAAGAGAACACATCCTTCTTTCACGTCAGGTTGGCGTTCCGAAGATTGTTGTTTTCATGAACAAGGTTGACCAGGTTGACGATCCTGAACTTCTCGAACTCGTTGAAATGGAAATTCGTGATCTTCTCTCTGAATACGAATTCCCGGGTGATGAAATCCCGATCGTTAAGGGTTCAGGTCTTGCAGTTCTTGAATCTGCTTCAACAGATCCCGCAGCTCCTGAATATGCTTGCATTAAGGAACTCATGGATGCAGTAGACGCATACATTCCTACACCTGAAAGAAAGAGCGATCTTCCTTTCCTTATGCCTGTTGAAGACGTATTCTCAATCACGGGCCGTGGTACAGTTGCTACTGGTAGAGTTGAAAGAGGTACACTCAACCTTTCTGACGAAGTTGAAATCGTTGGTCTTTCTGACGAAACACGTAAGGTTGTTGTAACAGGTATCGAAATGTTCAGAAAGCTCCTTGATCAGGCTGAAGCTGGTGATAACATCGGTGCTCTTCTCCGTGGTGTTCAGAGAAACGAAATCGAAAGAGGACAGGTTCTTGCAAAACCCGGTACAATCACACCTCACACAAAGTTCAAGGGCGAAGTTTACGTTCTTACTAAGGAAGAAGGCGGACGTCATACACCTTTCTTCACAAACTACAGACCTCAGTTCTATTTCAGAACAACTGACGTTACAGGTGTTGTAAACCTTCCTGAAGGCACAGAAATGTGTATGCCTGGTGACAACGTTACAATGACTGTTGAACTTACAACTACAATCGCTATCGAAGAAGGTCTTCGTTTCGCTATCCGCGAAGGCGGCCGTACAGTTGGTTCAGGTGTTGTTACTGAAGTTATTGAATAATAACAGAGCTGTTTTAAGCTGATTTAAAAATGGTCATCGCGAGATGACCATTTTTTTTGCAAAAAAATAGCGGAGAAATTTTTCTCCGCTATTTTTTGTTGATTTTAAATTCAAAGGGCGTTATCCGAAATCGTGGCAAAGGCCAGCGTCTATTTCGTTTTTCTCAAAAATACAAACTATTTCTTCAATCATATCAAAATCATCCATATTGCTTTGTATGACAGTTTGAATTTCTTTCAAAATTTCTGTGGCTTTGGTGTCGACTATGCTGTTCGCATCTATTTCAAGCCAGTTGTCTATATTTTGACAAATAAGATCTGCCACAGTTTTTCGTAGCAATTCGATTTTTATGTTCATATTTTTTCTCCAATAAAAAAAAGATGTGCCGTAGAGCGACACATCCAAAAAACGTATCACTCTGACGTATTGCTACATACTACAATCCTCAAAGCAGATTGATAAAATCAGAGGTACGCTTTTTGCAATAGCGTATCTCTGCTAGAGGATTTTTATTCGTAGTACGTAGCAAATACATTATAACACGAAAAATTTTTAATTACAATAGATTTTCGTAATATAATTTGTCAAATACTATATTGAGAATATTGATAGCGGAAATGAGTATAACGAGTGGCAAACGATTTTGATAAAAGGTATCAATCGATTGCAAATTGACGTATTAGTGACCCAAACACAAGATATTGTGTTTGGGGTGTTTTTGTTATAACATTATATGGAAAATTTCGCACAAATGAAAGCGTGAAAATTCGTCAAAATAACCAAAGTTTTGTTTTACATTTTTTTACTAAATTCGGCAAATTCTACTGCCCCAAGGTTTTGAGGGATATGTAAAAAACTGTAAGATAAAAACAGTCCGGAATTGGTGTTGACAAACAAATTTTGCTACTATATAATAGCATATGTAGTGCGTTTTAAATCTTTTAAAACCAATATATTGTGTTTTAATAAAAAATACATACAAGCCCCTCAAAGGCTTGAAAAGTGCTGAAAAGGAGGGGTTTCGGTGAAAATTTGCGGACTTATGAAGACGACCTTGCTTGACTTTCCAGGAAGAGTGGCTTGCACGGTTTTTCTTGGTGGATGCAACTTAAGATGCCCCTTTTGCCACAATTCAAGGCTTGCTTTTAAAGAAAACGGGGATGTGCTTTCTGAAAATGAATTTTTCACGTTTCTTGACAGACGCAAAGGCGTTTTGGATGCGGTTTGCGTGAGTGGCGGTGAGCCCCTTATGCACAAAGAGGTCTTTGAATTCTTGAAAAAGATAAAGGATATGGGGTTTCTTGTGAAGCTCGACACCAACGGGTGCTTCCCCAAGATGCTTGAAACGGCTTTGGCAAGCGGCTCTGTGGACTATGTGGCAATGGATATAAAAAATTCTTTGCCCCAGTACGGCGCGGCGGTTGGCATAGACAACTTTGATACCGGAAATATTGAAAGCTCCATTGAAATATTGAAAAATACGGAAATTGAACATGAATTCCGGACAACTTTGGTAAAGGGAATACACACCGAAGAAGACGTCATTAAAATGGCAAGAATGATTGCGGGGGAGAAGAGATATTTTCTTCAGGGTTTTAAAATGAGCGACGGCGTCCCTGATAAGACTTTGGCGGAATTCACGAAAGAGGAAATGGAAAATTTGCTCAAGTCGGTGAGGCAGTATGTTCCTGACGCCGAGTTGAGAGGAATATAAATAAAAATTACAGCAGAAAAGCTGATAGAAAAACGGAGGGGAAATTATGTATAAGGTAAAAAAGAGAGATAACAAGCTTGTTGAATTCGATTTGTCCAAAATCAGTGACGCTATGCTTCAGGCTTTTGAGGCACAGAACAGACAATATAATCAGAACATCATAGACTTTTTGGCACTGAAGGTTACAGCTGACTTTGAGCCAAAGGTGAAGGAGGAGGCAATATCTGTTGAAGATATTCAGGATAGCGTGGAGTCTGTGCTTGTTCAGGCGGGGTATGCTGATGTTGCAAAGGCATATATCCTTTACAGAAAGCTGCATGAAAAAATGCGTAATATGCAGTCTACCATCCTTGACTATAAAGAGGTTGTTGACAATTATGTGAAAATCAATGACTGGCGTGTTAAGGAAAATTCCACGGTTACATACTCGGTGGGAGGGCTTATTCTTTCAAACTCGGGTGCGATAACTGCGAATTACTGGCTCAGCGAAATCTATGATGAGGAAATTGCAAATGCTCACAGAAATGCGGACATTCACATCCACGACCTTTCGATGCTGACAGGTTATTGTGCAGGCTGGTCACTGAAACAGCTTATTCAGGAAGGCCTTGGTGGTGTAGAGGGCAAGATTACTTCATCTCCTGCAAGCCACCTTGCAACACTTTGTAACCAGATGGTAAACTTCCTGGGCATTATGCAAAACGAATGGGCAGGCGCTCAGGCGTTCAGCTCATTTGACACCTATCTTGCGCCTTTTGTAAAGGTGGACAACCTCAGCTATGACCAGGTTAAAAAGTGCATTGAGTCCTTTATTTACGGCGTAAATACTCCGTCCCGTTGGGGCACTCAGGCGCCGTTCTCAAATATCACTCTTGACTGGACTGTTCCTGCTGACCTTGCGGAGCTTCCTGCGATTGTTGGCGGCAAGGAAATGGACTTCAAGTATAAAGATTGTAAAAAGGAAATGGATATGGTCAACCGTGCGTTCATTGAAACAATGATAGAGGGTGATGCAAATGGCCGTGGATTCCAGTATCCTATTCCGACATATTCAATTACCAGTAACTTTGACTGGTCAGAGACAGAGAACAACAAGCTTTTGTTTGAAATGACATCAAAGTATGGTACACCTTACTTTTCAAACTACATCAACAGCGATATGGAGCCAAGTGATGTCCGCAGTATGTGTTGCCGTCTTCGTCTTGACCTTCGTGAACTCAGAAAGAAATCAGGCGGTTTCTTTGGTAGTGGTGAAAGCACCGGTTCTGTGGGTGTTGTTACCATCAATATGCCAAGAATTGCTTACCTTGCAAAAGACGAAGAAGATTTCTTCAAGCGTCTTGACAAGCTTATGGATATTTCGGCTCGTTCTCTCAAGGTAAAGAGAGATATTATCACAAGACTTCTTGACGAGGGACTTTATCCTTACACAAAGAGATATCTGGGAACATTCAACAACCACTTCTCAACCATCGGTCTTATCGGTATGAATGAAGTTGGTCTTAATGCGAAATGGCTTGGTAAGGATATGACTCACACCGAAACTCAGGAATTCACTAAGAAAGTTCTCAACCATATGAGAGAAAGACTTTCTGACTATCAGGAAAAATACGGCGACCTTTATAACCTTGAGGCGACACCTGCTGAGTCAACCACATACCGTTTGGCAAAGCATGACGTGAAGAGATACCCTGATATTATAACTGCAGCAGAAGAGGGCGGAACACCCTACTACACAAACAGCTCACATCTTCCTGTTGGGTTCACTGCGGATATATTTGATGCTCTTGATATTCAGGATGAACTCCAGACACTTTATACATCGGGAACAGTGTTCCATGCATTCCTCGGCGAAAAGCTTCCCACATGGAAAGCGGCTGCCGATTTGGTTAGAAAGATTGCTGAAAATTATAAGCTGCCTTATTATACACTGTCACCCACATATTCGGTTTGCCGTGAGCACGGATACCTCATTGGTGAACAGGATAAGTGTCCTATTTGTGGAGGACAGACGGAAGTTTACAGCAGAATTACCGGTTACTATCGTCCGGTTCGCAACTGGAATGACGGAAAGACACAGGAATATAAAGAAAGAAAGCTTTATGACATTGAAAATTCTGTTCTCAAAAAAGGCAGAGAAAAAGCTGATTGCGGATGCGAGAATGGTTTGATGCTCTTCACAACTAAGACGTGTCCCAACTGCAATGCGGCAAAGGCTGTTTTGGAAAAGAACAATATTGGGTATAATATTGTTGATGCGGAAGCTGATGTGGCACTTACCGAAAAGTTTGGTGTTCGTCAGGCGCCCACACTGGTTGCAGTGAATGGTGCTGACGCACAGAAATTTGCCGGTGTCGGGGAAATAAGAAAGTATATTGAGTCGATTAAAGGCTAAAATGAATTTTTAGGTAGCCGAAACATAAACTGTTTCGGCTACTTTTGTGAAAGGAAAAGTGAAAATGCTTTATGATATTGTTATAATCGGCGGGGGCCCGGCGGGGCTTACTGCGGCGCTTTATGCACTTCGTGCTGAAAAGACGGTGCTTGTGATTGAAAAAATGGGGCTTGGAGGTCAGATTGCTCTTTCTGAGCATGTGGAAAATTTCCCGGGAACGCCCAAAATGAGTGGCATGGAGTTCGCTTCAAATCTTGCGTCACAGGTGGAGACTTTGGGTGGCGAAATTGAATATGAGACAGTTCTTGAAATTAAGGATGGAAATCCCAAAACGGTGGTTACCGATTTTGGCGAGCATCAGGGTAAATGCGTGATTATTGCAACGGGTGTTACAAATCGTCGCCTTGGGATTGAGGGTGAGGACAAACTCATTGGCAGAGGAATTTCCTTCTGTGCAGTTTGTGACGGCTCTTTTTATAAAAACAAGACGGTCGCGGTAATCGGCGGTGGAAATACTGCTGTGGAGGATGCAATTTATCTTTCAAACATTGCAGAAAAAGTATATCTTGTTCACAGACGGGCAGAGTTCAGAGCGGAAAGCCGTCTTGTGCGTGAACTTCAGGGAAAGCAAAATGTAGAGCTTGTCCTTGATAGCGTGCCTGAACGGTTTGTTGATGACGGCGGATTTAAAGGTATGGAGGTTGTGAATGTAAAAACCAAGGGCAGCCGTTTCCTCGACCTTGACGGAGCCTTTGTGGCTGTAGGACAAATTCCTCAGAGTGACATTTTCAAGGGATTTATCAATCTTGATGAGAGTGGTTACGTGGCGTCAGGTGAGGATTGCCGCACCAATGTGGAGGGTGTTTTTGTGGCAGGTGACTGCAGAAATAAAACTGTCCGTCAGCTTACCACAGCTGTGGGCGATGGAAGTGTTGCGGCGCTTGCTGCTTGTGATTATCTGCTTAACAAGTAAAGTCTGATATAAAAGTAAAGCCCCGACTTAAGCGGTCGGGACTTTGTTTTTTTATTCGATGGTTTTTCCGAGGAATGCGGCGGCAGATTCTGCGAGCTTTTGCTCCAGCTCGCCAAAGCTTTCTTTTTCAGGCGAGGATAAGAACATAACTGTTCCTATGGCATCACCATCATAGATTATGGGTGCTGCTATTCCTGCTGTAAGTGAGTCATTGCTGTCTGATACAGTGATGTTTTTTTCGCCGTTTTTAAGAACAAAAGTGCTTTTCTGGGACATTACCTTTTCGATGTCATCCGAGATTTTTTTGTTCATAAGTTCCTTTTTTGAAACTCCTGAAACCGCAATAACAGTATCCTTGTCCGAGATGCAGGCGGGGATGCCGGCTGTGTGGGCGAGGGCTTCGGCATATTGACTTGCAAATTCGCCAAGCTCGCCGATGGGAGAGTATTTTTTGAAAATAACCGTGCCGTCGCTTTCTGTATAAATTTCAAGGGGATCACCGTCCCTTATCCGCATGGTGCGGCGGATTTCCTTTGGAATAACAACACGGCCTAAGTCGTCTATTCTTCTTACAATTCCTGTTGCTTTCATATATAAGTTGCTCCTTTTGGTTGATTTTACAAATCTATTATTTGAAGTTGCGAGAATTTTATCCAAAGAAAATTTTAGCAAATTAAAAGACCTGTTCTTTTCGAACAGGTCTTTTGTACCTTAAATGATTATTTGTTTTTCACATAGAAGTCGACTACCTTCAAAAGCTCATTTCCCACATTTTCCATAAGTTTTTGATATTCTTGGGTGCCAAGCTCGTGAACGATTTGCTTCTGACCCATTTTGTAGCCGCGCATTTCCATAATCAGCTTGTAGCCTGCGGGAAATGCAATGCTGTCAGCAAGGCGGATGAGAGAAAGGTATGAGCTGTTGAGCTCCTGTGCTCCCTTTATGTCACCTCTTGCAAATTTTCTGTATATGGCAGCGTTTACCTCGGGCAGAATGGTTGAGAAAGCGGTCATACTTCCGCAACAGCCACAGGTAAGTGCCGGAACCAGACAGTCGTCAGTTCCTGAGAGAACTGAAAAGTCAGGTCTTTCGTGTTTCACAATGTCAATGAGATGTGCAATTCGCTTCATATGTGCACTTGAATCTTTTATTCCTACGATATTTTTTTCTTCAAGAAGACGTTTGAAAACGTTTATGCTGATTTCGCCGGTAAACATAGGAATATTGTAAAGAACAATATCAATTATGTTTTCCCGTGCTAGGCGTTTGAAATATTCATAGACATCTTCCTGAGGAAGTGTGATATAGTAAGGAACGCAGATAACTGCTGAGTTATAGCCAGCATCCGCTGCTGCTTTCATATATGAAACGGTGGTGTCAAAGTTTGAACTGCAGGCACCTGCCGCCATTTGTTTCCTTCCGCGTGCAACTTTTGCGGTGAATTTCAGGATTTCTATATTTTCTTCAGGCGACATATGAACAAATTCTCCGGTGGTGGCACTGGGGAAAAGACCATCTATGTCACTTGAAGCCAGAAATTCCACTTCTTTTTCAAATACATCATAGTTTACTTTTCCGCCTTCATCAAAGGGTGTAAGCAAAACCCCGAAGGCGCCTTTTGGTCTGTATTCCGACATTTCAAAATCTCCTTTCTGGTTAATCCATAACGATTACGGCTTTGATAAGATCTTTGTTGCGGTTCTTTATCAGTTCTACCGCCTTGGGCAAATCTTCCAGTGCGAATTCGTGAGTCACCATATCACGGATATTGAACTTTTCGCTTGCCACAAGATTTACGAACGGCTCCCATGTGAGGTAGTTTCCGCAGACACCGTGTATGTTTAGATGTTTAAGAACAATCTCGGTAACAGGGAAAGGAATTTCGTCATCTTTGCCGGGGATGCCGTAAAAGAATATGTCACCACCGTTTGCACATGCCTTGACGGAAATGTCAACCGAAGAGGGTGTTCCTGCTGCATCGATGGAATACCTTGCACCAAGACCATCTGTTTCATCCATAACCCGTGCATATACATCTTCGTTCGATGCGTCAATAACAACATCAGCACCGAATTTCTTTGCATAGTCAATGCGCTCCTGACCTTTGACTGAGGCAATAACCTTGGCAGCTCCGCAAGCCTTGGCAAGCTGGATATATGCGATGCCTGCCGGTCCGCCTCCCTGAATGAACACGGTTGAGCCCATTTCAATTCCAAATCGAAGAATTGACCCTGAAGGGCAGACTGCGCTTTCCATTATTGCGCCTTCTTTGAAAGAAATTGAGTCGGGAATTTTCACCAGACAGCTTTCAGGAACAACCACATATTCAGCATATCCGCCGTTGTGGGGATTGTAGCCTATTTCACTGCCGTGTGGGCACATTTCGTTTCGTCCGCTTTTACACCATACACACTTTCCGCAGGAAACGACGGTGTTTATAATGACTCTGTCACCAACCTTTGCGTCTGTCACGTTTTCGCCAAGTGCGAAAACTTCTCCTGAAATTTCGTGGCCCAGAATGTGGGGAGGAGTTGCGTGGGGGAAGGCTCCGATTATTATATGTACGTCGGTTGCACATACCCCTGCTGCCTTGACTTTCACAAGGACCTCGCCTGCTTTGGGAGTAGGTGTGGGAACTTCTTTTATTTCAATTTTGTTTATGTCTGTCCAGACTGCTGCTTTCAAAGTATAAACACATCCTTTTTTTAAAGAACAAAGTCTTTGATTTTTGTAGTATAGTCAAACAGGTTTAAAAAACCGTTTTCGGTTATGAGATAGTTGTCTTCAACCCTTATGCCAAAGTTGTTCTCAAAATAGATACCCGGCTCCAGCGTTACTGTCATGCCAGCTTCAAGAACGCCGGTATTTTCAGGAAGAAACTGTGGCTGCATAAACGGTTGCTCGCCGAATCTGTGACCTGCGTGATGTGGGAAATATTTCTGATATTTTCCAAAGCCTGATGACATTGCACGATGAATACCACAGGCAGAAGTGCCAGCTTTCAGCGTTTTTTCTGCAACAGATTTTGCCAACAAAACGGCATTATAAGCCAAAAGCTGCTTTGAAGAGGGCTCGCCGATGAAAAAAGTACGTGTTGTATCTGTCCAGATTCCGTCCAAGCAAAATTGCAAATCAAGAATGAGACAGTCACCTTTTTTCAGAACATAGTCGGTAGCGTCACCCTCGATGGCTCCGGAACGGATTCCGGCAACAAAATCACCTGTAAATTCATCACACTTACAAGTTGACGCGATGAGGTTTTTAATATCCGCTTCGGTCATTCCTGCGCGGCAATTTTGCCTTACTGTATCGTAGGCAAGCCTGTTTAAATCCAGAATTTTTTTAATCTGCTCTGTCATTATACCTCAACTTTGTAGAAGTTCAAAACTTCTTCGTCAAGCTCAATTCCAAGACCCGGAGCTGTGGGAATGGTAACAACACCTTTGTCGTCAATGGTGAAGTGGCGTTTTACCAAAGTCTTGCTCAGTACTGTTTCCTGATTTACGTACTCAAGCCAGAGTGCATTTGGTGTGTTTGCAATGATGTGAAGTGATGCGCTCATGAGAATGCCTGTCTTGAATGCGTGAGGAATAAGGGTGATACCCTTTTTGTATGCCATATCAATAACCTTTTTCGCGATTGTGATACCACCGCAACGGCTGATGTCAGGCTGAATAATATCGATATTGCAGTTGTTGATGAGTTCGTCGAACTCGAAAAGTGTACCGATTTCTTCGCCGGCTGAAATTCTCATATCTGTGCTTTCGCAAAGTCTCTTATAGCTATCAAGATAGTCGGGTTTGAAAGGTTCTTCAACCCAATAAACGCCATAGTCTTTGAATGCGTTACAAAGATTTATTGCGCCTTTCAGGTCTTTCCACACCATGCCAATATCAATCATAAGCTCAGGTTTATCGCCCATTGCACGTCTTGCGGCTTTTACGAGTTCAAGGTCTTTTTCGGGAGACTGACCAAGAGCACCCCAACCGAATTTGATACCCTTGTAGCCCTGGGGCAAGTATGTATCAGCAATGCGCTTGATTTCGTCCTCGTTGTCAGGCATAAGAACACTGCAGTAAGCCTGAATGCTATCGCGGAATGAACCGCCGAGAAGCTTGTGAACAGGAAGACCTGTAGCCTTTCCCATGATGTCCCAGATAGCCATATCTATACCGCTCATTGCGTGGATTACCACGCTGCGTCTTCCATGGTAGTAGGCAAGGTCATACATTTTGTGCCATATTTTTTCAACATCAAAGGGGTCTTCGCCGATAACCGCATACTTGAGTCCCATACAAACCATATGTGATGCAGGTGCTTCGATTACGCTTTTTACAACGTAAGGGGAAGAGTCAACCTCGCCCACACCCACAATGCCTTCGTCTGTATACACTTTAATAACGACAGTGTCCTGACTTCCGTCTCCGATCAATTCTATTTCTTTTTGCTTTACTATAATTGCTTCAACGTTTGTAATTTTCATTTTAAAGCCTCCACATATAAAAATATATCTTGATTTTATCACATATTGTGCTATAATAAAAGGGATATTTGTACTAAAACTGTAAAATCGTACGGAAATTTTGAGAGGTAAAAGATGATTTTAGAAATCAATACAGAAAAGTTATCGAAGCTTATAAAGTCTTTTTATAAGCTCACGAAGATAAAAATTGCAGTTTATGACGATGAATTTCGTGAGGTTTTTTGTTATCCCAAAACCCATACTGCGTTTTGCACCATGATAAACAATACTCCTGGGGTCTGTCTTAAATGCCAGCAAAGTAACGAGATCTGGTGTTCTGCCTGCAAAGAGAAAGATGCATTGGTGCGGTTTACATGTCATGCAGGACTTACTGAGGTGGTTGCACCCTTAAAAGAGGGGGACAAGACAATAGGATATATTATGTTTGGGCAGATTACGGACATAAAGGACAAGAAGAAGTTTCGGGAAAGAGCTTTTGAAAGATGTAAAGATTATCCGTTAGATTTCGACGAGTTTGAAGAAAAAATCAAATCGGTCCAATATAAAAGTGAAGAAGAGATAGAAGCGGTTTCAAATATGCTGAACACTTTTGTTTCGTATATTTATCTTGAAGGCATAGTGGTACTGCGAGAGGAAGGAAGAGCCAAGCGGATTATTGAATTTATTGACAAAAATCTGGATGATGATTTGTCTATATCAGTGCTGTGTGAGAAATTGTCGGTGTCAAGGACTGTTCTTTATGAAATAACAAGGCCTGTTATGGCAGACGGGATTGCGGCGTATATCAGGGGCCGTCGAATTGAGAGGGCAAAGGATCTGATAAAAAACACCGAAAAAACTATTGAGGAAATTTCGGGGATGGTGGGCTTTATGGACAGCAACTATTTCAGACGTGTGTTTAAAAAGACCGTGGGTGTTTCTGCAAAGAACTGGCGGAACAAAATGGAAGGAAAGACCGAAAAGAAATAAAATTCAGATATTTGTTAAAAATAATATAGATTTTTTTTGAAACTTGTGATACAATAAAAAAGATGCAAATTTTGGACTAGTTTTTTGTATCAAAAATCAATTTGGAGCAGTGCGGAAAATGAAAAAGGTTGAAATTTTCACCGACGGTGCGTGTAGCGGAAATCCGGGTCCCGGTGGGTATGGTGTGGTGCTTCGGTATAACGGAGCAGAAAAAGAGCTTTCCGGCGGGGAAGCAATGACCACCAACAACCGCATGGAGCTTACCGCGGCGATAGAGGGGCTAAAAGCGCTCAAGGAACGGTGCAGCGTTACCCTTTACAGCGATTCAAAGTATCTTGTTGATGCGATAAATTGCGGTTGGGCCCTTAAGTGGCGTGAAAACGGCTGGATGCGGACAAAACGCGATGCGGCACAGAACTCTGACTTGTGGGAGAAACTGCTTGAACTTTTAGAGACACATGAGGTTGAATTCGTGTGGGTGAAAGGTCATGCCGGACATCCTGAAAATGAGCGGTGCGACCATCTGGCGGTTATGGAAACTGAAAAACACCGCGCGGGTTAGCAAATTGATAAGATATACGGAGAGGTCTACTTTTCATAGATTTTTTGCGTTCAGGGTTTTGAACGCAGAGTTTACTCCGCAGTTTAAAAAGAAAGGTAGTAATCAATATGGAAACAAAACGAATTTATGTTGACCATGCAGCCACCACACCTATGCGGCGTGAGGTTCTTGACGCAATGCTGCCGTATTTTTCGGAAAACTTCGGCAATGCATCAACTGTTTATGCCGAAGGCAGAGAAGCGAAAAAAGCGGTCAGCGAAGCAAGAGATGCGGTTGCCAAAGCAATCGGCGCAAACACTGATGAAATATTCTTCACCGGCTCGGGAACAGAGGCTGACAACTGGGCAATCAGGGGTGTTGCTTTTGCAAATCGGGCAAAGGGCAATCATATCATAACATCGGCTGTTGAGCATCATGCGGTGCTCCACACCTGTCAGACTCTTGAAAAAGAGGGTTTTGAGGTGACATATCTTCCGGTTGATGAATTTGGAATGGTTTCACCGGAGGATGTGAAAAATGCTATTTGTGACAGGACAATTCTTGTCACTATTATGACAGCCAACAATGAGATTGGAACAGTTATGCCAATCGAGGAAATCGGAAAGATAACCCGTGAAAAGGGAGTCATTTTTCATACCGATGCCGTTCAGGCCATTGGTATGATGGAGATTGATGTAAACAAAATGAACGTTGACCTTTTGTCCATGACGGGCCACAAGTTTTATGGACCGAAAGGCAGCGGTGCATTGTATGTGAAAAAGGGCATAAAAATCCTTCCCTTTATTACCGGCGGTGCGCAGGAAAGAAACAAACGTGCCGGTACTGAAAATGTGGCATCTATTGTAGGGCTTGGAAAGGCAATCAGTCTTGCAACGTCAGAAATGGGAGAAAAGGCAGAGAAGCTCAAAGCATTGCGTGACAGATTTATTGACAGAGTTCTTGAGGAAATCCCTTATACAAGGCTGAATGGACACAAAACAAAGAGGCTTGCGGGGAATGCCAATATTTCCTTTGAATTTATTGAAGGGGAATCACTTCTTCTTATGCTTGATATGCAGGGGATTTCGGCATCCAGCGGCAGTGCTTGCACGTCGGGCTCACTTGATCCATCACACGTGCTTTTGGCTATTGGATTAAAGCATGAGGTGGCTCACGGCTCGCTTAGAGTGTCTTTTGGCGAGAGCAACACAATGGAAGACGTTGACAGAATTGTGGATAGCCTCAAAACAATTGTTTCAAGGCTTCGTGAAATGTCGCCACTTTATGAGGCGGTAAAAAATAAATAGATTTTACTGAAAGAAGGATAAAAATGTATAGCGAAAAAGTTATGGACCATTTCTCAAATCCGAGAAATGTAGGAGAAATTGAAGATGCAAACGCAGTTGGTCAGGTAGGAAACCCCAAGTGCGGCGACATCATGAAGATTTATATGAAAATCAATGACGAAACAAAGCAGATTGAAGAAGTGAAGTTCAAGACATTTGGTTGTGGCGCGGCTGTTGCTACATCAAGTATGGCAACAGAAATGGTGAAAGGCAAAACCATTGACGAAGCACTTGAAATCACAAATGTAGCTGTTGCTGAAGCTCTTGACGGACTTCCGCCGGTGAAGATGCACTGTTCAAACCTTGCTCAGGAGGCTATTCATTCTGCTATTGCGGATTATTATAACCGCAAGGGTATTGACCCGACGCATATCGTTGGGTGCAACGGTGATTGTGCTTGTTGCCATCACGACCACGGTGAAAGCGAAGAATAAAATCTGAAAGGACAAAAAGGCTGGCGGATGTCAGCCTTTTTAAAAAATTTTATGGCTAAGAAAAAAGTAGTTATAGGGATGTCGGGGGGCGTTGATTCAAGCGTTGCTGCGGCGCTGCTTAAAGATGCTGGATATGAAGTTGTGGGGCTTACCATGCGTCTGTGGGACGGCGAAATGCGGGACGGTTGTCTCGCTGAGGGGACGTGCTGCTCTCTTTCTGCTGTGGAGGATGCACGGTATGTATGCTATAAGCTTGGGATTGAGCATCATGTTATGGATTTTCGTGCTGATTTTGAAAAATACGTTATCGACTATTTTGTGGATGAATACAAAAACGGAAGAACCCCAAATCCTTGTATTGCCTGCAACAAATTCCTGAAATTTGATGCCATGCTGAAAAAGGCGGAGCTTTTGGGAGCAGATTATGTTGCGACAGGGCACTATGCCAAGGTGGAATTTGACAGAGCTTCGGGGCGGTATCTTTTGCGTCGGGCGGTGTCTTTGGCAAAGGATCAGACCTATGCACTTTATTCCCTTACACAAGAACAGCTTTCAAAAATCTTGATGCCTCTTGGTGCACTTCGCGACAAGGAGGAAACCCGAAAAATTGCTGAAGAAAGAGGGCTTGTCACAGCTAAAAAACCGGACAGCATGGAAATTTGTTTTGTTCCGGATAATGATTATGCCGGATTTATAAAAAGGCGTACCGGAGAAGAGACCTTGCCCGGAGATTTTGTGGACGAAAAGGGGAATGTCCTGGGCAGACACAAGGGGATTATTCATTACACAGTGGGCCAGCGTAAAGGCCTTGGCGTTACCTTTGGCAAGCCAATGTTTGTGCTGAGAATTGACGCAGAAAAAAATCAGGTTGTTCTGGGCGAAAAGGGGACAGAATTTTCGTCAGAACTGATTGCCGAAAATCTTAATTTTATTCCTTTCGATGAAATAAAAGAGCCCATACGCGTATTGGCAAAGGTCAGATATAGTGCGAAAGCGGCATCTGCCACGGCTGTGCCCCTTGAAGATAATCGGGCGAGGGTTGTGTTTGATGAGCCTCAAAGAGCAATAACACCGGGCCAGGCGGTAGTTTTTTATGAAATTGACGGAGACGGCGTTGTTGGCGGCGGAATTATTACGGGAGAGAAACAATGAACTTTTTTGAAATACGGAAAAAAATAATCAAAAATGAATATAAGCACCTGAATGACAAACAGTTTGAGGCGGTTGTGAATACTGACGGACCACTTCTGGTTATTGCCGGGGCGGGCTCGGGAAAGACCACTGTTATTATACATAAGATTGCACATCTTCTCACCTTTGGCAGGGCGTATTTTGACCAAAGTGTGCCAAAGGGTATTACAGATGAAGAAATTGAAATTCTTGACTGGTTAGGGAAAGGCGAGATTGAAGAAATTCCGCCCCAACTTTTTGAATATCTGGCGGTTGATTGTGTGCGACCTTACAACGTGCTTGCCATAACCTTTACCAATAAAGCGGCGGCGGAGCTCAAGTCGAGACTTTCTGCAAAGCTTGGGGATGCGGGGAACGATGTGTGGGCGTCTACTTTCCATTCGTCGTGTGTGAAGTTTTTGCGACGGGATATTGACAAAATCGGATATGACAAAAGCTTTGTGATTTTTGATACCTCTGACCAGCAGACTCTTATAAAGGAATGTCTTAAAGACCTCAATCTTGATTCAAAAGAGTTTGCGCCAAAGGCAATAGCCGGGGCGATAAGTCAGGCGAAAAATGAGCTGATTTATCCTGATGACTATGAACGGATTTTCAAGGCTGACTTTTTCAAGTCGGTGGTGGCACGGGTTTATCGGCTTTATCAGCAAAAAATGCGGAGCAACAATGCCCTTGATTTTGATGACCTTATTATGTGCACAGTGAAGCTTTTTGAAGAAAATCCCGATGTTCTGGAATTTTATCAGAATAAATTCAAATATATTTTGGTGGACGAGTATCAGGATACCAACCATGCACAATATCGCTTGGTGAGCCTTTTGGCGGCAAAGCACAAAAACATTTGTGTCGTGGGTGATGATGACCAAAGTATTTATAAGTTCCGTGGCGCGGATATTTCAAACATACTGGGCTTTGAGGACGAATTTGAAAATGCAAAGACCATAAAGCTTGAGGAAAATTATCGCAGCACGCAAAATATTTTGAGCGCTGCCAATGAGGTGATTGCAAACAACCACGGCAGAAAGCCCAAAAAACTCTGGACTCAAAACGGCGAGGGTGAGCTTGTCACGGTTTATAATGCAAGCAACGAATATGACGAGGCAAAGTTTATTGCTGAAAAGATAAGGGAAGGTTATGAACAGGGCGCAAGCTTTAATGATTTTGCCATCCTTTATCGTATGAATGCCCAGTCACGAGTGGTGGAAGATACGCTGCTTCGGAGCGCTGTTCCATACCGTGTGTTTGGCGGGCTGAGGTTCTATGACAGAAAAGAAATCAAGGATTTGACATCGTATCTCAGGCTTATCCAGAACGCAAGTGACAATGTGGCTTTTGCGAGAATTGTCAATGAGCCAAAGCGTGGGATAGGTGATACGACAGTTCAAAAAGTTTTGACGTTGGCTTTTGAAAATGGTGTTTCGGCTCTTGAAATTTCAAAGAATGCAAAGGAATATAGTGAGCTTTCAAGAGCGGCTGCGAAGCTTTCGGATTTTGTTTTTCTCATTGATGAATTGAAGAAAAAGATAGATTCCGGGATGGGGCTTGAAGATTTTGTGAAGGCTGTTGTTTATGACAGCGGCATGATGTCAGCCCTTGAAAGTGAAGATACCGTTGAAAGCCGGACCAGGATTGAAAACCTGAAAGAATTTTTGTCTATGGTTCACCAGACCGTGGAAGAAAATCATGAAACTGTGCTTTTTGATTTGCTTGAAAATATTTCCCTTGTGGCGGATGTTGACAACTATGACGAGGCTCAGGAGACTGTTACCCTTATGACACTCCACAGTGCAAAGGGACTTGAATTTAAAAATGTGTTTCTTGTAGGTATGGAAGAGGGGATTTTTCCGGGTGTTCGCTCCATGGGTATGGATGATGAGATGGAGGAAGAACGCAGGCTTTGTTATGTGGGGATAACCCGCGCAAAAGAAAGGCTGTACCTCACTCACACTGATACAAGAACTCTGTTTGGAACCACAAAGTTCAACATTATGTCACGATTTTTGAAGGAAATACCAAAGGTCTTGAAAAACGAAGAGACATCAAAGCCTGCGCGGAATGAAGACTTTGGCTTTGTACGGACAGAAAGCCCGAAAATGGACACCTCGGTGTTTAAGTCATCAGCTTATCAAAAACCAAAGACCGAAAAGCCCAAAGCCACCCTTGATTTTGGCGTTGGTGACAGAGTTAATCACCGCAAGTTTGGTGAGGGTACTGTGCTTGAGGCAAAGGCGATAGGTGCGGATATGTTCCTTAGGGTAAAGTTTGACGCAGTTGGAGAGAAAAACCTTATGGCGGCTTATGTCCAGCTGGAAAAAGTTGAATAGATAAAGGTGTGGATTTGTATGTATAACGATTTTGCAGAGGTTTATGACAGACTTCAGGATGCGGATTATGAGACTTTTTGTGATTATTATGAAGAAATTTTTAAAAAGCTTGGGAAAAATCCGGAGCTTGTGCTTGATGCGGCTTGTGGCACGGGGAATATAACAATCCCTATGGCAAGGCGCGGGTATGATATGATAGGGCTTGACCTCTCCTGTGAAATGCTGAATATTGCCAAAGAAAAGGCGCAACGAGCGGGTCTTGATATACTTTTTCTCAATCAGGATATGTGCGAGATGGAGCTTTATGGCACGGTGGATGCTATTCTTTGTGCCCTTGATGGAGTGAATTACATAACGGACAAAAACGACCTCAAAAAGTTCTTTTCGTTGGTGCATAACTATCTCAACCCCGGCGGCGTGTTCATTTTTGACATAAACAGCGTTCACAAGCTTCAAAACATCCTGGGCGGAAACACCTTTGTCAATGAGGAAGACGGAATTTTTTATGTATGGCAGAGTGAGTTTTCGGAGGAAACCAATATCTGCGATTTTGACTTGTCGTTCTTTGTGGAAAATAAGGACGGAAGCTATACCCGATTTGATGAATTTCAGCAGGAGCGGGCGTATACCATAAAGGAAATAACCGAAATTGCAACGGCAGAAAATCTTGATGTGACGGGAGTTTACAAGGATTTTGGTTTTTCGACGGCTGACGACTGTGACGAGAGAATTTTTTTCGTTCTTTCAAAAAAAATAGGTTGACAAAAAATGGCAAACATGATATACTCCAATGGTGGACAACAAGAGTTGACCCAAAGAATTGGAGGACAGTTTTATGCAAAAAGGCAAGGTTAAGTGGTTCAATGCTGAAAAGGGTTTTGGTTTTATCGAAACCGAGGAAGGAACAGACGTTTTTGTTCATTTTTCAGCCATTGCCATGGACGGCTACAAGACCCTGGAAGAGGGCGCAGAAGTTGAATTTGAGGTTGTCGAAGGAGCTAAGGGACCGCAGGCGGCAAACGTTACCCGCGTGTAAATCCTTTTCAATATACGATAAACACAAAAAGACTTGAAATCGGCTCGAATTCGGGCCGATTTTTGTTATAAGGTACGCAAAGACCGGTTTTGATACAGAAAAACATACGAAAGGTTTGATAAAAATGTCCGATAAACTTTTAAAGGCGGTTACCAAAAACGGATTCATCAGAATTTATGCGGTGAACTCAAAAGAGCTTGTTGAAAATGCACGGAAGTTTCACAGTACTATGCCCGTGGGAACGGCGGCGCTTGGCAGACTGCTTACCGGTGCTGCTCTTATGGGGGCAATGCTTAAGGATGAGGGGACGTCCCTCACACTTCAGCTGCGGGGTGACGGGCCTCTTGGCAGAGTTATGGCGGTTTCAAATTCAAAAGGCCATGTGAAAGGATATATTGAAAATCCTATGGCGGACCTTCCACTTAACCATATCGGGAAGCTTGATGTGGGCGGCGGCATAGGTCAAAACGGATATTTGAGCGTTGTCAAAGACATGAATATGAAAGAGCCTTATATCGGTCAGGTGCCCATCCAGACTGGTGAAATCGGGGATGATTTAGCTTTTTATTTTGCTCAGTCTGAGCAGGTTCCGAGCCTTGTTGCTCTGGGCGTTCTGGTGGACAGAAATTACAGCGTGAAGCAGGCAGGGGGCTTTATTGTCCAGATTATGCCTGACTGTGACGAATTCAATCTTAAGAAGTTTGAAAAAACTGCCGAAAAAATAACAAGCGTAACGGGAATGCTTGAAAAAGGGCTCTCGGTGGAAGAAATTGTCCGTACTGTTATGGGGGAT
Source organism: Clostridia bacterium (assembly GCA_017456605.1). GTDB lineage: Bacteria > Bacillota > Clostridia > Monoglobales > Monoglobaceae > SIG440. The sequence continues at coordinate 99,650 of JAFTJA010000004.1, forward strand.
TTTGAAATTGATATTCTGGAAGAAACAGAGGCTCTCTATCACTGTGACTGCTGTGATGAGAGGATGCGTCGTGCCATCATCAGCCTTGGAAAGAAAGAAATTCAGGATATTATTGACGAGCAGGGTGAAGCGGAGATTGTCTGTCAGTTTTGCAACAAAGGATACACTTATGACAAGGCGGCACTTCTTGAAATGCTTGAAAAGGCAAAGAGATAAAAATTTTGAAAGTCGGGGTTTACTCCGGCTTTTTTAGTTGCCCAAAAACATTCGCTCCCATATCCAGAAGAAATCTTGACGCAAGTTTTTGGAAAGCATGGAGCAAAGAAGAATATAAAGGAGAACTGTGAAAGTTATTGCCCAGATGACCTCAAAAAGGGTTTCGGTAAGAAAAATTGGCAGCAGCAAAGAGGATATACTGACTGTGACAAGGGCGGCGAGAAAATGTCTCAAAAACCAGCCGGAAATCCGGAAACCGGTGCCGGCGGATTTTATTACAGCAGAAAGTGTAAGTGATGCGGTGAAAATATTGCTGAGAATTACTGTGAAAAACAGCGCGTCTGTGCCAAACCTTGGGACAAGCAGAAAAACAAAGCCGAGCCTGAGAAGATTGTCTGAAAGGCTGAAGAAAAGGAGCTTTGTCTGCTTCCCCAGTCCGCCAAGAATTCCGCAGCATACCGAGTCGATAAACATAACGGGTGAAAGCAGGGCTATGATTTTGACTGACTTTGAAATCTGTGGAGCGGAGTAGACCAAAGAGGACAGCTCCTCTGAAAACATTACAAAAACTATGCACACCAAAAAACCGCTAAGTGCGGCAAAGCGCATAATGCGGGATACAATGGTTTTGAGTCGTATGTGGCTTTTCATTCCGTCAGCCCGGGAAATCTCAGGAACCAGCAGCGTAAAACAAGAAGACATAAGAGTGAGGGGGAAAACAATCAAGGGCATCACCATTCCATAAAGAGTTCCGTATGACTTGAGGGCGGCAGGGTGAGAAAGCCCAGATTTTTTCAGGGCTGAAACAATGAAGACACTTTCGTTCATACGGAGAAAAGAGCCCATGAGCGAGGTTGTCATTGCGGGCAGAGCGATTTTCATCAGCGGAGAAAAAACTGCAGCTTGCGAAGAACAACTTGAAGCTTTTTGGCGAAATTTCAGATAAAAAAGAGAGAGATAGAGACAGGAAGAAAATTCGCCCAAAGAAATTCCCAAGAATACGGCTTCGCAGCCGTGGCTTATTCCTAAAGGCAACATTCGCTTGAGGAAGAAAGTGGTTGATGTTATCTTTATGGCTTGTTCAAGAAATTCGGAGGATGCGGGTATCACGACCTTGCGCGATGCATAAAAATAACCCTTGATGCAGTATGAGATGCTCATAAAAAGTATGCTGGGAGAAAGACATACTATACTTTTTGCGGCGCGGGGTTCTTTGAGGAATGAAACCGCTATGTTTTGAGAAAAAAGGCAGGCGGCAAAAATTGCCGCAAGACTTAAAATGCTTACTGTCGTGATGGCGCAGCGCATAGTTTTGTTTATGGCGGTAAAGTCTTTTTTGATATAGAGCCCTGACAGGGTTTTTGAAACGGCAACGCCAAAACCGCCGGTGGCAAAGGTGAGAATGAGGCCGTGAAAAGAAAATACCAGAGAAAGTATACCCATACCCTCGCTGCCCAGCTGTTTTGAATAATAGGCACGGAACAAAAAATCTACGGTTTTTGCGATTATTCCGGAAAGGGTAAGGAGCGCTGCGCTTCGCAAAACGTTTTGCTTGCTCAAAAAAACACCTCGTTTTTATGTTAAAGTTTTGAAAATTCTATGTCGGTATAGTAATGACTGAGTATTTCTTTGTAAGTGTACCCTTCTTTTGCCATATAGTTGGCGCCGGTTTGGCTCATACCCACCCCGTGACCGTAGCCCTTTACGGTGAAAGTGACAGTGGTATCGGTGGCAGAGACGGTGAAATTGGCGGATTTTAGTCCCAGGATGCTGCGAAGCTCGGTGCCTTTGAAGGTTTTGCCGGCGATGCTTATGGTTGACACACTTCCGCCTTCTGTCCTGACAGGCTCGCCTATTGACGGGGGCTTTGACGGGTCAAGAGTTTGGCTCAAATGGGGGGTTAGCTTTTCCGCAAGCTGTGTGTGGGTAAAGGTGACGGTTGAAATGTTGTCTTCGGCAAGGCTCTCTCCGTAGCTTTCAACGGATTTCAGGTATGGACGGCTGCTGCTCCAGACATCCTCGGAATTCTCGGTCTTGCCGCCGCTGGAGGCAAAGAAAAACGCCTCAACCACCTGGTCTTTATAGGTCATATATTCGCCGCTTGTGGATTTTACGGCGTTTGCGAGCTTTTTCCAGTATTTGTTTTTGTCGGCTGTATTCCATTTTGCCTTGGCGTCTTCTTCTGAAAGCCAGCCCTTGCAATGATTTGGGTCTGTGCAGACCTGAGCGCTTGGATGGTTTGGATTTTCGGTGTCCAGCTTGCTGAAAATGTAGCTTCTGGCGGCAACCGCTTGAGCCTTCAACGCTTCTTCTTCGTAAGATGCGGGCATTTCTGCTGCCAGCACTCCTACCAGATACGTTTCCATTGGGATTTTTTCTGTGGTGCCGGTTTTCACGTTTAATGTTGTTATTGTATCAGAAATTTCCCCTTTGTTTGAAAAGGGAAATGAAATATGGCTCCCGGTGGTGCGAGGAAAGGTCAGTCCCACCATCATTGGTATAATAAGTGGCAGTAAAACATAAAAAACTGGCATGCATAATTTTTTCATAGGTTATCATCCTTTGGAGTTTATTCATCGATATATTTTTATGCCCTCTCGATGTGAAAAATGCTCCGGGAATTGAAGAAAAAAAGGGCTTGACAATATGAAAAAAATGTAATATAATCTATTGGTTAGTAAAATCCTTACTTTCGGGGAAACCGAAAGTCAAAGTCCATAAGGAGGTGAAAAGAATGGTTGAAATTATTAACAAGTACGAGACATTGTTTGTTGTTGACGCATCAAAAGGTGAAGAAGAAACAGCTGCTCTCGTTGATAAGTTCAAATCATTGATTGAGGCTAACGGTACAATTGAAAGCGTTGACGAATGGGGACGCAGAAGATTGGCTTATCCTATCAATGACTTGGCTGAAGGTTACTATGTTTTGGTAAACTTCTCTGCTAAACCGGAATTCCCGGCTGAGCTCGAACGTGTGTTCGGTATTACTGACGGAATACTCCGAAACATTGTTATCAAAAAAGAAGAGAAATAATTGTGTAAAGATTTACACAGAAAGCGAGATTGCTTATGATTAACAAAGCGATTTTGATGGGCAGACTTACCCGTGACCCTGAACTCAGACACACGGGATCAGGCACACCTGTTTGCAGCTTTTCTATTGCTATTGACAATGGTTTTGGCGAGAACAGAAGCACAGATTTCATCAACTGTGTTGCCTGGAACAAAACTGCTGAATTTGTTGAAAAATATTTCACAAAGGGCAGAATGATTATTGTTGTGGGAAGAATTTCTACCAGAACATGGGAAGGTCAGGACGGAAAGAAAAACTATGTTACAGAAGTTGTGGCAAACGAGGTTTCTTTCGGCGAATCCAAAAAGTCAGCAGATGATGGCGGATACAGCGCACCTGCTCGCATGGATGTTCCCCAGATGCCAAGTGATGCAGAGGACGATTTTGTCGCTCTGGAAACAAATGACGATTTGCCGTTTTAATGCGGCTTAGCTAATGATTGAAAGATAGGAGGAAAGACCAATGCCTGAAAAGGAAAAGAACGATAAGATGAGAGCAAGACGTCCCAAGAGAAAAGCTTGTGCTTTCTGCGTTGATAAAGTAGAATTTATTGACTACAAAGACGTTGCAAAACTCAGACGTTATATCACAGAAAGAGCAAAGATTCTTCCCAGAAGAATCAGCGGATGCTGTGCAAAGCATCAGAGAGAGCTCACTGTTTCTATCAAGAGAGCAAGATATATGGCACTTTTGCCCTATACAGCTGACTAAGAAGCGAACGAAAATTTTGAAAGCCCTGCCAAGGTTTGGCGGGGCTTTTTTACTTTGTAACCAAATGTTAACAGATTTGTAATAAATTTTAGTAAAGTTGCGGGATAAATATTACGTTTTTTCTACATATTTCAAAAAAATAATTCCAGTTTTCTATTGAAAACTTACAAAGATCAATGTATAATGTATTTGGATAACTATTGGGTGAAAAGGAGTTTGTGATGAAAAAAACACTTGTTTGGACATTGACATTTATCATCTTTGGTTTTTCTGTATTGACATCAGGTGTTTTTGCTGCAGACTTTCCTGATGTTCCCCAAAATCACCTTAACTATGACGCTATCTCAAGTCTCACTGAAAAAGGTGTTATTGCCGGGTATGAAGATTTTACTTTCAGACCGGAGCGTGAAATTACAAGAACAGAGTTTTGTGCCCTTATGGCAAGGACCTTGGGTTATGACAAGGATACATACGTTTTGAAGGATATTCCCTTCGGTGATGTGGCTGAAGATTATTGGGGCAGAGCGTATATTTCGTTTTGCTTTGAAAAAGGGCTTATCAACGGTATGGAAGAAGGCGTTTTTGCTCCTGCTGACAAGGTGACCGTTGCCCAAGCCACCAAAATGGCGGTTTGCGCGGTGGGCAAAGGCGATGAAGCCCTCAGGGTAAATGGCGAAAAGTGGTATTCGGGGTATATGTCTCTTGCTGCTGATATGGGTTTTTTGGCAAGTGTTACACAAAAAGCTGATGAAAATGCTGCCCGGTCAAATGTGGCACAGATTGTTTATAACATGCTGCTGTCGGGTTCCCTTGGCGAAAATGAAAAAGGGGACTCTTTTGATGAGAATAAAAAAGATGACGTTCTTGATGAGACTCCGGAGGAAACAACAAGAGAAGAACTTTCCGATGAAGAGCTTTCGGAAATTGAAAGAGTTTTTGCTGAAAAAGATTTTTCTGATGTCAAGGTTATATTGGTTGATGCAGGTCACAACTATCAAGGCAAGGATATAGGCGCTGAAAATCTTGATTATGACATAAGGGAAGAAGAAATCACCTGGCGTATTGCGGACAAGCTGAGAAAACATCTTGAAGCTATGGGCTATCAGGTAGTGATGACAAGGAAAAAAATGACTGACAGCATTGCAAATTCTTCGGCGCTTGACAGCCTTCAGGCAAGGGTTGATCTTGCGCACACTTCATTTGCCGACTTGTTTATTTCGATACATTGCAACATAGGAAACGGTGTGGGGACCGGCACAGAAACATATTGTTTCCAGCTGGGCGGATATTCGGCACGGCTTGCGGCATTGGTTCAGGACAAGATTTCAGAAAGCACCGGGCTTTATGACCGAGGCGTGAAGACAGCAAACTTTTTTGTCACTAAAAACACAATTATGCCATCCATTCTTATTGAAACAGGATTTATGGATAATGACAACGATATGAAAATTTTGGCCACAGAAGACGGACAAGAGAAAATTGCAGAGGCAATCGCCGATGCTGTATGGGATTATGATATGATGGAGCCGCTCCAAATTGATGTGGCAGAGGAAGAGGACAATGATGAAGAAGCCTGAACTGCTTGCTCCGGCGGGCAGCCTTAATAAACTTAAAATAGCAATCACATATGGCGCAGATGCGGTATATGTGGGTGGAGAGGAATTTTCTCTTCGCGTTGCTGCTGAGAATTTTTCCCCTGAGGAGCTTTGTGAAGGCGTGAAATTTGCCCACGAGCGGGGCAAAAAGGTGTACCTCACGGCAAACATAATTCCACATAATGCGGACATTGCGGAGTATGAAGAGTTTTTGAAAAAATATATGGCAGCAGGGTTTGATGCGGTAATCCTTTCAGACCTTGGGATGTTTCAGCTTACACGGGAGCTTGCCCCTGAACTTGAAATTCATATCAGCACTCAGGCAAACAACGTAAACTTTAAAAGCGCTGAAACCTGGTACAAGATGGGGGCGAAACGTGTTATCTTAGCACGGGAAATGTCCTTTGACGAAATTTCTGAAATCCGCGAAAAAACTCCTGACGAGCTGGAGCTTGAGGCGTTTGTCCATGGGGCGATGTGTATTTCGTATTCGGGAAGATGTTTACTTAGCAATTATATGACAAACCGTGACAGCAATCTTGGTGCGTGCTCACATCCGTGCAGATGGAAGTATAATCTGGTGGAGGAGACAAGACCGGGTGAATATATGCCGGTATTTGAGAATGAGAGAGGAACTTTCATATACAATTCAAAGGATTTGTGTATGATTGAGCATATGGATAAGCTTATTAAGTCAGGGCTTGACAGCTTTAAAATTGAGGGAAGGGTGAAGACGGAATATTATCTTGCGACAGTCGTAAAGGCGTATCGTGATGCGATAGATAAGTATTTTGAAGACCCGGACGCTTTTGAAACTGACCCCAAATGGCTCACTGAAATCAAAAAGGTAAGTCACAGGGATTATACCACAGGGTTCTTCTTTGGAAAACCTGATGGAAATGAGCAAAATTATGAAACCAGTTCTTATATAAGAAATTATGAGCTTTTGGGAATTGTCGAAAGCTATGACAAAGAGAAAAAGCTTTTGTCGGTAATCCAGAAAAACAGATTTTTCAAAGGCTCTGAGGTTGAATTTTTAAGACCTGAGGGTGAATTTGTAAAACATAAAATCGAATATATGGAAGACGAAAACGGTGAGGAGCTTGAGGTTGCAAACAGACCTCAGTCCATTGCTAAGATTCGTATAGATACCCCCCTTGCGCCAGACACAATGATGCGCGGGGTAAGAGAAACTTAATTTATGCAAAATGATTAAATTTATATAATCCAAAAAATGGAGGTAAGAAAGATGAAATTTTCAAAAAGAATTTTGTGCACACTGCTTGCGGTTTTTGTTACTTTGACAAGCCTTGCAGTTGTGCCGGCAGCAGCTGCGTTTACGGATTTGGAAGAAGGCCACAATGCGTATGAGGCAGTTAACGTACTTAGTAAGCTTGGTGTTATCAACGGTTATGCTGACGGAAGCTTCAGACCCACAAACAACGTAACCCGTGCAGAGTTCACAGCTATGCTTCTCAGGACACGCGGACTTGGCAGTGTTGGTTCAACAAGCCTTGAAAACCCGCCGTTCCCGGATGTTACAACTCCGGATGTTTCATGGGCTATCGGCAACATCAGAACTGCTCGTGAGATGGGGATTATCAACGGTTATGATGACGGCACATTCAAGCCCAACAACAATGTTTTATACGAAGAAGCTGTAAAAATGATTGTTTGTGCCCTTGGCTATGGTGAAATGGGAGCAGAGGGTGCACAGTGGTTTTCAAAATATTTGATGACTGCTACATCTCTTGGTTTCACTGATGGTGCAGGTGGCGTTATTTCAGTTCCTGCAACACGTGCTACAATTGCAAAGATGCTTTATAACTGTCTTGAGGTAAAGCTGGCAGAAAACAATACAATTACTGACAAGACAATCCTTGAGGATGATTTGAAGCTTACAAAGAATGTGGGTTATATTTCATCAAACTCAAAAATCAGCCTCTCAAAGCGAGATGCAAATCTTCGTGATGATGAGGTTGAAATTACTGTAAATGGCATAGCTTCTACTTACAAGGTGGATGATGCAGCAAAATATGAAGATATGCTTGGTGCACAGATTGAGTTCTATTTCAAGAATGATTTTGGCAGCGGTCTTAAGCACCTTATTCTTGCAACAGTAAAGAACAGTACAACAGTTAAGATTGATGCAGATTCAATCCAAAACGGGTCAACAAGTGGCATAAGCTATTTAAAGAGTGAAGATGCTCAGAGAGAAACGAATGCAAGCATTGCTTCAAACAGCGTTGTTGTATACAATGGAAAGCTTTATGGCGCAGATGCTGCTACAAGTACATTTGCTACTTACTTTACAGGCGAGGGAATTCCTCTTGTGGGCGACATGGAACTTATTGACCGTGATGGAGATAATGTGTTTGATGTAGTTTTTGTAAACGACTATGAACCATACTTTGTGTCAGCTGTTACATCTTCTGACTATAAGATTACGGATAATGCACTCAGAAGCGGAAGCCAGGAAACATTGAATTATAAGGCAAATAATATTGAATTTGTTACCAAAGACGGCGCTGCAACATCATTCAGTGCAATCAAAAAGGGAAGTGTAATTTTTGTAGCAAAGGCTAAGGGCTCAACTGGTGATGCAAAGGTAATTGTTTGCAATGACACAGTGTCAGGAAAGATTACTGCTACAAGCTCATCAAAGGGTATCACAGTAAATGGAAAGAATTATAAATTCTCAAGTCTTGCTCCTTGGAAAACTTCGTTGGGGGGGTCGCCTTTGACTGCTCCCGAGATGGGTGATACTGCAAAGTTCTATCTTGATTTAAAAGGTAAGATTATCTGGTATGACAAGACAGAGACCGCCTCAACTCAGCAGTATGGATATATTACGGGTGCAAAGTATGACAGCAGTGATTTTGATGAAACTGCACAGGTTATGATTGTCACAAAATCCAACGTAAAAGGTACCGTGTATACAATAACAACAAAGTCAAAGATTGATGGTAGCATTCCTGCAACTCTCAATAATTTTGTAACTGCGCTTGATAATGCAAATGATGGTGCAGAAAATGATGATTTCAAACAGCTTGTTAAATTTACCGTGTCTAAGGGTACAGAAATTGATGAGATTATAACTGCTACATCTACTTCGGCTACACCTGAAAAGATAGCTGATGATACACTTAATTTGTACAGCCTTATAACGGATCAGACAGATTGCAAATATTCATCAAACAGATTTGAGGCAGTATCAGGTGGCAAAAAAATAAATGTAAGCAAAGCATTTATTCTTGATTTAAGAACTCCCGGAAAATACAGTCTTTTGACAACAAGCAAGCTTAAAAACGCTGCATCTGGTTATAAAATAGAGTGCTTTGATGTGGACTCTACAAACTTTGCAAAGGTTGTTCTTGTGTATGATGTTCCTGTGACTGCAAACATAGGTGAAGTTGATGAAAAATCACCTGTATTTGTTATAGATGGGGTTATTCATAAGCAGGATGGTGATTATACAAGATATTTGCTTAGTGGTTGGTTAGGAACCGAGAAACATGGTGAGGAGCCAGGAGAGAAAGAACCTTTGAAGCTTTCGGTGGAAGATGCATCAACTGTTGGAATTGCTTCTACACTCCAAAAAGGTGATGTTGTAAGACTTGGTACAGACAGCGAGGGTTATTATACCATTAAGCATGAAGCGGGAAAACAGCATATTATATTCCGTATGGATGCTGGATATCGCAGCACCCTCAGCAATCCTTGCCAGACAATCCACGGGAACACTTCTTATCCTGAATACGAGGTTATCTGGGGTACACTTTATGAAAGAAGCAATACTGCTTTGATGGTTTCAAAGTCAATGCTTACCGGTGTTGAAGCAGAAAATGCCCTTAATCTTAGAGAAGATGCAATTATGCCGTCTGCTTTCAGTGGGGCACAGATTCTTGTGTTCAAGATGGAAAATGGCAAACTGAATATTTATAAAGAAGCAGCACCTACCGTCAATGGTGATGAAACCAACTGGGGATACATTGAAGGACTCAACAAATTTACAAATAACAATGGCGATGCTCCGGCTGAAATATTCATGCATTTGAATAATGGAAAAGTTAAAACAATGATTATCGTTGAGAGATAATCTGAAATAAAATGGAAAAAGTCACACGGCACAGCCGTGTGACTTTTTTGTTTGTATTATTTTGAAATTCACTTACCTTTTAAAATCAGTCTTTCATAAGCATGACCAGCACTGCTTTTTGAGCGTGGAGGCGGTTTTCTGCTTCGTCAAAGATTTCATTTGCATGAGCCTCTAAAACTTCGGCAGTTATTTCTTCCCCGCGGTGTGCCGGCAGACAGTGGAGAACCATTGCATCGGGCTTTGCGACGTTCATAAGGTCAGAGTTTATCTGGTAGCTTGCAAAGACTTTCTGGCGTTCCTTAGCTTCATCCTCCTGACCCATTGATGCCCATACGTCAGTAACAAGGATATCTGCATCCTTTGCGGCTTCCGCACAGGAATCGGTGCAGGTGAACTTTCCGTTTTCGCTTGCCCATTTCATAAGGCCCTCGTCTGGTTCATAGCCTTTTGGACAGGCAATAGCAAATTCCATACCCATTTTTATAGCACCAACCATCAGTGAGTTTGACATATTGTTTCCGTCGCCGATAAAGCACATTTTGAGGCCGTTGAAGCTTCTTTTATATTCTCTTATAGTCATAAGGTCAGCAAGCACCTGGCAGGGGTGACAATAGTCAGTAAGACCATTGATAATGGGGATAGAGCCGTATTTTGCCAAATCTTCAACCTCTTTTTGTTCGAATGTTCTTATCATAATTCCGTCAAGGTATCTTGAAAGAACTCTGGCGGTGTCTTCCACCGGCTCGCCTCTGCCTATCTGGAGGTCATTTGAACTCAGGAAAAGGGGGTAGCCCCCAAGGTCAGCCATACCCACTTCAAATGATACGCGGGTACGAGTTGAAGATTTTTCAAAAATCATTCCTAAGGTTTTTCCCTCTAAGTAGCGGTGAGGAATTCCGTTTTTCTTGTCGTATTTGAGTTGGTCTGCCAAATCCAGGATTTCTGTGATTTCCTGAGCAGAAAGGTCAGAAAGTTTCAATAAGTGTTTCATTTTATTTTCTCCTTTAAATTGTTTCAATGACTGTTTTTAATATTTTTATGCCCTTGTCAAGTTCTTCTTTTGTGATGTTCAGGGGAGGAAGAAGTCTGATGTTGTCCTTTGCAGTAAGGACTAAAAGTCCGTTGTCAAGGCATTTTTTGAGAATCTCTTTGGCGTCCGCACGGGTTTTGAGGCCTATCATATAACCTTTTCCGCAGATTTCTTCTATGCCGTTAATTTTGGAGAGCTCGCCCCATAAATATTTGCTGTTTTCTGTAACCTGAGCGAGGAATTCGTCATCAAGTCGCGAAAGCACATTTACAGCCGCCGCTGCCGAAATGGGATTGCCGCCGAAAGTGGAGCCGTGGCTGCCCACTGGCATAATGTCTTTTAGCTTTTCGGAAAATACAGTAGCCCCAATGGGAAGCCCTCCAGCGAGGCCCTTGGCTGTTGTAAAAATATCAGGATTGATGCCAAAATGCTGATGCGCATAGAGCTTTCCTGTGCGTCCGTTTCCTGTTTGAACCTCGTCAATAATTAGGAGCATATCATTTTTCTCTGCAATCTCTTTTGCTGCAAGAACAAACTCTTTTGTCAGGGGAAGAACGCCACCCTCACCTTGTATAAGCTCAAACATAATGGCGCAACAGTTTTTGTTTGCTATAGTTTTCAGCTCTTCAATATTGTTTGCTTCCGCATACACAAAGCCCCCGGTAAAAGGTGTGAAATGCTTGTGGAAGCTGTCCTGACCGGTGGCGGAAAGTGTGGTGACTGTTCTGCCGTGGAAGCTGTTTTTGAGAGTTATAATAATGTTTTTGTCAGGGTTTTTGTCCGTTCCGTACTTGCGGGCTGCCTTTATCGCACACTCGTTTGCTTCGGCACCGGAATTCGAAAAGAATACCTTGCTCATACCGGTTTTTTCACAAAGCATTTTGGCTAAAGTTGAGCAAGGCTCGGTGTAATAATAATTTGATGTGTGCTGGATTTTGCCAAGTTGCTGGGTGACAGCCTTTATCCATTCGTCATCGCAAGCCCCAAAGGTGTTCACGGCTATGCCGCTGCCAAAGTCGATATATTCCTTGCCGTCAGAGGCTTTTAAGGTGCTGCCCTTTCCGGAAACGATTTCAAGGTTCAGACGTCCGTAAGTGGGAAGTATAAATTTTTTATCTGTTTCGGTTATTGTCATATTGTTTTCTCCTCGGTCAAGTTAGTTTACTACATGTGTGAGTTCTTCTGAAAATTTCAGTGCATCGGATTCGTTGCTGAGGGCAATGAACACGGTGTCATCACCTGCGATAACACCCACAACGTGATTGAATTCCAATGTTTCGATTGCCATAGCACAGCCCTGAGCAGAGCCGGGAATGGTTTTCACAACCACAAGGTTTCCTGCGGTTTGTATTGTGATTACCGCGTGGGTGAGAACGGCGGCATACCGGGCATTTATGTCGGCGTCAGAGTCTTTGCCGGGAAGAGCATACCGGTATTTGTCGCCATGGTCCGAAATTTTTATGAGGTGAAGCTCTCTGATGTCACGGGAAACCGTCGCCTGGGTAACCTTGAAGTTTTCTTTAATCAGGCATTCGGTAAGCTGACCTTGCGTTTCGACTGCCTGATTTGAAATCAGGCGGATAATTGCGTTGTGGCGGGCTTTCTTTGAGTCGCGTGAAATATCTTTTTCCTGCATAACTGGACAGCTCCTTTACACAAACATTGTGCCGATGCCTTCATCGGTTAAAATTTCAATAAGGATAGAATGAGGAACACGGCCATCAAGGATAAACACTTTGTTTACACCCTGGCGGATTGCGTCAATGCAACATTCGATTTTGGGAATCATACCACCGGAAATTATCCCTTCGCTGATGAGTGCGGGGGCTTCGCTGACCTTTACCACCGGAATAAGGGTGGAGTCGTCATCCTTATCGCGGAGAAGACCGCGTATATCTGTCATTGAAATGAGAGACTCGGCGTTTAAAATTCCTGCGATTTTGGATGCGGCGGTGTCGGCGTTGATGTTATAAACATTGCCGTCAGAATCACAGCCCACAGTGGAAATAACGGGAATATAGCCTTTTTCGATAACATCAAGAATTGGCTGGGGGTTTATTTCGGTAATCTCGCCAACAAAGCCGTGAACACTGTCAAGCTGTTTTGCTTCTATCATATGGCCGTCAATGCCGCAAAGGCCCATAGCCTTGCCGCCCATTGTGTGAATGAGATTTACCAGATTCTTGTTGATTTTGCCTGCCAGAACCATTTGCACAATATCAATAGAGTCTTTGTCGGTAACACGCAGTCCGTCGATAAATTCGGTTTTCGTGCCTGTTTTTTCAAGCATCTCTGAAATTTCAGGGCCGCCGCCATGGACAAGAACGACTTTTATGCCCACAAGTGACAGAAGAAGAATGTCGCCCATAACGGCAGTTTTGAGGTCATCGTTTAGCATAGCGTTTCCGCCGTATTTGATGACCACGATTTTGTTGTAGTATTTTTGTATGTAAGGAAGTGCCTCAATAAGAATTTTGGCACGGTCAAGAGTTGAAAATTCGTTCATAATTGTTCTCCTTGATTTAGGTGCGATAATCACCGTTTATTTTTACATAGTCATAGGTGAGGTCACAGCCCCAACTCCGGGCTTCGCCGTTTCCTTCGTTGAAGGTTATGTCAATTATTATCTCGTTTTCGGTAAGAATTTTTTTTGCCTTGTCTTCATCAAAGTCAACACCGCTACCATCTTTACAAACCTCAATGGTTCCTGCGATGGATGAAAATGAAACGTCTACACGGTTTATGTCGCACTTTGCGCCGCTGTAGCCGATGGCACAGAGAATTCTTCCCCAGTTTGCGTCAGCGCCAAACATAGCGGCTTTGAAGAGAGATGAACAGATAACGCTTTTTGCAATAATTCTTGCGTTTTCTGTGTCTATTGCACCGTGAACACGACTTTCAAGCAACTTTGTTGCACCTTCGCCGTCTTTTGCAATCTGGCGGCAGAGATAGGTAGTAACAGCCGAGAGAGCCTCACAAAAAGCATCAAAATCTTCGCCGTCGCTGTCGATGAGCGGATTTTCTGCCATGCCGTTTGCAAGGACGGACACCATATCGTTTGTGGAGGTGTCACCGTCAATGGAAATCATATTGAATGAGTCAAGAATGTCTGTACGGAGGGCTTTCTGGAGCATTGCCGGAGTTATTGAAACGTCGGTTGTAACAAAAACCAGCATTGTTGCCATATTGGGATGAATCATACCCGAGCCTTTGGCAATTCCGCCGATTTTGCAGAGCTTTCCGCCGATTTCAAAGGAAAAAGCAATTTCCTTTTTCACTGTGTCGGTGGTCATAATAGCTTCTGCTGCGTCATTGCTGCCATCAGGATTGAGGCCTTTTGTAAGCTCTGGCATAGCGTTTTTCATAGGTGTAATATCAAGAGGCTGACCGATAACACCGGTTGACGCCACAACCACGTCGTTTTTTGATATACCGGTGTGCTTTTCTACCAGCTCACACATACCCTCTGCAATTTCGATGCCGTTTGCATTGCAGGTGTTGGCGTTTCCGCTGTTGCAGATAATAGCCGAGGCATAGCCGTCCTTCAAGTTTTCTTTTGTGACATATAGGGGTGCACCCTTAACAAGGTTTTGGGTGTATGTGGCAGCTGCCGCAGCCCGTTTTTCGCTCACAATAAGAGCGAGATCCTTTTTTGTTTTGTTTTTGCGTATTCCGGCGTGTATGCCAAAGGCTTTAAAACCCTTTGCTGCACAAACGCCACCTTTTATTTGTTCCATAAATTTATCCTTATAAAACCAGTCCTTTGGTTTCGTCCTTTCCTGTGATTAAATTAAAGCATTGAATTGCAGCACCCGATGCGCCTTTTCCAAGGTTGTCAAAGGTGGAGGCAATTAAAATCCGGTTGTCGTTTCCGGTTACGATAATTTCCATACTGTCTTTTCCTGCAAGCTCATTGGTGCCAAGGAAACCTTCCTGACCGAAAGGTCTGACGCTGATAAGCTTTTGACCGCTATAATGAGCAGACAGAATTTCGTGAATATTTTCTGCTGTGACCTTCTTTAAAAGAAGCCTTGAAGTAAGGGGGACAGAAACTGTCATACCGCTGTAAAAGTCCGATACAATAGGTGAAAAACATGGCTCAAAGTCGAGACCGCATATAGCTTTCATTTCGGGAAGATGCTTGTGGTGCTGAGAAAGACCATATTGACGAGGACTGTCAAGTAGGCAGTCGCGCTCATCTGCTTCGTATTCTGCAATCATTTGCTTTCCGCCACCGCTGTATCCCGTAACAGAGGTAGCAACTATCGGATAGTCGCAAGGAATTATGCCATTTGACACAAGGGGAGCGATGATTGAACAAAAACCGCTGGCGTGACATCCGGGAACTGCTATGCGATTGGATGCAAGGAGCTTTTCGCGGAAAGTGTCAGACAGCTCAGGAAAACCGTATGCCCAAGCAGGATTTGTTCGGTGGGCAGTGGAGGTGTCAAGAATTTTTGTTGAAACATTGCCTACTGTGCTTATGATTTCCTTTGATGCGGCATCCGGCAGACACAAAAAAGCGGCATCTGAGGAGATCAATGCTTCACATCTCGCCCTCAGGTCTTTTCTGTTTTCTTCAGTTAGTGTGATTAACTCTATATCATCGCGGGCAGAGAGTCGGTCATATATCCTAAGACCAGTGGTGCCGCTGCTTCCGTCGATAAATACCTTTGTTTTTGCCATTATAATACATCCTTTGTATAAATATTCATTATTACCTTATATATTAAAACATAATTATGCCAAACAGTCAATAGTGTTTTTGCATAAATATTCAAAAATATTTATAAAAATACATATATTTTGCATAAATTTGGACAGGTAAAAAGTCCGCAGCGAAATGTATGCTGCGGACTGAGCTTTTTGATTATTCTTCGTCGGCTTTTACCAGTGATACCACCATACGGCGGTTTGGCTCTTCGCCTATGCTGTGAGTTTTGATTTTGGGGTTGTTTTGAAGAGCGGAGTGAATAATTCGTCTTTCGTTGGCTGTCATAGGCTCAAGAGTGATTGATTTTTTGTCACGGAGAACACTGCGTTCAAGACCATGAGCCAGGCGAACCAGAGTAGCCTCTCTTTTTGAACGGTAACCTTCGGTGTCGATGCTAACCTTTACATAAGGCATATTCTTGGTTCTGTTTACATAAAGAACGGTGAGCATCTGAACAGCATCAAGGGTGTCGCCACGTTTACCGATGAGGAGACCCATCTTTTCACCTGATACATCAATGCTGATAACATTTTTGTCAAGCTTTACATGAAGCTCGAATGTGAGACCGATTTTTGTAAGAAGCTCAGAAACAAAGTATTTTGCGTCATCAACGGCTGTTTTTGGAATAACAAAGTCGTCGTCAATCATTTGGGTAGGTTTCTTTTCGGGTGTTGCAGCTTTTTCAACTGCGGGCATTTCTTTTTTATCTGCTTTTTTAACAGGCTTTTCAGGCTTAGCCACGGATTTTGCTGAAGACTCTTTTTCCTCGTCGGCTGTGCGCCATGCAGTGATTTCGATTTCGCTGCCGCCGAGCAAAAATTTCATAAGACCTTTGCCTATCTCTTTTGTGACGGTGTATGAAACCTCGTCCTTGGAAACCCCAAGGTCTTTTGCAGCAAGCTCTAATGCTTCATCGAGATTTTTTGCGTTTTTTTCTACTTTTAACATTATCTATATCTCCTTTTAATTCTTCAAGGCTGATGTCGTCTTTAAAACATTTTTTAACAAAAAGCTGTTGCGCTATCTGGATAAGGTTGCTCACAGTCCAGTAAAGACCGATTGCTGCAGGAAGAGTGAATGCGAACCATGCCGAAAAGATAGGCATAATCAAAGTCATAGACTTCATGGTGTCGCCGCCTGCAGGCGTCTGAGGCTTTTCGTTTTCAGCCAGAACTATATTTTTGTCAGTTTTCTTTTTGCCGTTTATAACGCGGCTTGAAAGCCATGAACTAAAACCTGACAGGATGGGAATTATCCACAAAAGCATGGTGGACAGAGTCAGGTTTGCGACGTTTCCTGTGAAGACACCCAAAAGTGCACCAAGGCTTGGAACTTCTGAAAGGTCAATGCCAAAGAATGTGAAGTCAATAGCTCTTAAAGAGTTGTCCCAATTGAGAATTGCCGGATGCTGCAAAATTTCAGGGTGTTTGAAGATAGCCTGAGCAATCTGGATTTCGTTTGCGCCGAATGTGTTATTTGCAAATTTTTCACCGTAGGTAACGGGCACAACTTTTGCAAGAGATTCGGGAAGGAACTCCATATTGGCTGTTGCCCAGGTGTTGAAAGCCTCGGCGATGCGCCATGTTTCAGAAAAATCAACACCCATCATATATACAATAGGCTTTCTTACTACCCAATAAAGGGCGAATATAATAGGAAGCTGTATAAGCATGGGCAGACAACCGCTCATAGGGCTTATGCCATACTTTTGATAAAGCTTCATTGTTTCCTGATTGAGTTTGTCCTTGTCGTTGGCATACTTTTTCTGCACTTCCATAAGGAGAGGCTGAATTTTCTGGGTCTTTGACATGGAACGACGCTGCTTTAAATCCAGCGGGAAGAGAAGCAACTTGATAAAAACAGTAAAAAGAATAATGGCAAAACCGTAGTTGCCGATAATCCGGTAAAACAGGTCGAGAATCCAACCCAGTGCCGTCATTATATAGGTCATAAAAATACCTCCGTTTGTCAGCAGTATATCAAATGCGAAATCATCAGGGCATATCAATGCCGCCTTTTGAAAAAGGATTGCATCTTAAAATGCGCCAAATTGTTTTTAAAAGTCCTCGATAGGGACCGTATTTTTGGATTGCGAGAATTGCATATTCCGAGCAAGTCGGATAAAACCGGCATGAAGGCGGGGTGAGTGGCGAAATAAAGCGCCGATAAAAAACAACTGCTTTGATGAGGATGAAAGACAGGGGCTTATTCATCTTTAATCACTCCAAGCTCTTTTGCGGCATTCAAAAAGTCAGCGGAAAGCTTTGAAAAAGGAACATTCGCTGTGCGACCACGTGCTACCATAACAAAGTCAAAGCCGCATTTCAGGCGGTCAATATTTAATCTGTAAACCTCGCGCAATCTGCGTTTTGAACGGTTTCTGACAACTGCCTTGCCAATTTTTTTGCTCACGGTGATGCCCACGCGATTTTGGGCAAGACCGTTTCCTTTTGCATAGAGGACAACGGAAGGAGTAACCGATGAAACACCGCGCTGGTAGAGCCTTTTGAACTGAGAGTTCAAAAAGAGGCTTGTTATACCGTTGGCAGATTTTCTCATAAAATTTCTCCAGTCTGGCAGAGGAAGTCCGTAAGACCCGCAAAACCTTTTGATAGTGAAAATAGCGTCTTATAGTCAAAAAGACGCACAAAGGCGTCTTTAGGCTGACAATTTCTTTCTGCCTTTAAGTCTTCTTCTGGCTAAAACCTTGCGGCCATTGCTAGTCGACATTCTTTTTCTGAAACCATGCTCTTTGGCTCTGTGTCTTTTCTTAGGCTGAAATGTTCTAAGCATTTGTATCCCTCCAATTCAATTCTTAAAATTATATAAGAAATTTAATAATAATCTGTAAAACAGCATTTATCATTGTAGCACAAGATGGCTTGCTTGTCAAGAGTTTAATCGGTGAAAAATTTTAAAAAAATTTATTTGAGGCAAAAACCATAGATATTGTAAAATAAAAAAGAAAAAAATCAATATTTTGTGTTTTTAGGAGCTTTACATTATTTGCAAAGGTTTTTTTGAAGATTTTGCTATTGAAAAAAGAATAAAAATCTGTTATTATTAGTGTGTATGTTTATTGAAAATGGCAAGGTAGCGGCATTTCTCCCCCTTTATGCTGATTTTGTCACTTGATATATAGTTTTAAATTGAAAGGAGCTTTGGTTTGGAAGAGCTTAAGCAAATATGGCAAAAAGTTCTTGAGGACTTGGCTGAAGAAGTTTCTGCGGTTTCGTTTGATTCGTGGATAAAACCCATCGAGGCTGTCGAAATCAATGATACCAGAATTGTTCTCAAAGTGCCTTTTGCTGTCAACAAAAATATGATAATGACCAAGTATTTTTCGCTTATCGAAAGTTGTCTTGAGTCAGTGACCTCTCACAAATTTGATATTGATGTGGTGGTGGATGAGGAGAGGGATATGCAGCGTGAAGTTGACCATATCACCACTGAAAGCACACTCAATCCCAAGTATACGTTTTCATCTTTCGTGGTGGGTAACAACAACAATCTGGCGTATGTGGCGTCTTTGGCTGTTGCAGAACGCCCTGCGAAAACTTACAATCCGCTGTTTTTGTATGGCGGAAGCGGACTTGGAAAAACCCATCTTATGCAGGCGATAGGAAATTACTTTATTGAGAACTATCCCAAGAAGAGGGTTCTTTATACCACCAGTGAGAAGTTTACTTATGAGTTGGTTACTGCTATTCGTGAAAAGACCAATCAGGCTTTTCGTAATAAATACAGAAATGTTGACCTTTTGCTGATTGATGACGTTCAGTTTTTGGCAAACAGAGAATTGGCACAGGAGGAATTTTTCCATACTTTCAACGCACTTTATGAACGGGACAAGCAGATTGTTCTTACATCAGATAGACTGCCGTCGGAAATTCCACAGCTTGAGGAAAGACTTGTTACTAGATTTAACAGCGGACTTCTGGCTGACGTTCAGCCCCCTGATTATGAAACGCGTATGGCGATTCTCAAAAACAAAATCCAGAGCGAGTATTTGTCGGTAGATGATGAAATCATGGAATTTATTGCAGACAGCATAAAGTCAAATGTCCGTGACCTTGAGGGTGCGGTGAAGAGAATTCTGGTTTATGCGGGAATAAAGCGTACAAATGAAATTTCTATGGAGCTTGCCACAGAAGCACTTCGTGATATTTTGTCATCTCAGCCGGAGAGGGCAATTACCACTAAGGTGATAATTGATGAGGTTGAAAAATATTATGGCATATCAAAAGGCTCGCTGGTTTCAAAGAAGAGGTCGGCTGATATTGCACTTCCCAGACAGATTGCTATGTATATTTCGAGAGAAATTCTTGATGACCCGTCATTCCCCAAAATAGGAGAGGCCTTTGGCGGACGTGACCATACTACTGTGCTTCACAACGTGAGAAAGATTGCAAAGGATATTGAAACAGATAGCGAGGTTTCAAAGGCAGTGAAAGAAATTATTTCCAATATCAAAAAAGGTTGATTTGGCTATGAAAGAATTTGACACTATTTGTGCGATTGCCACACCCGTGGGTGTGGGAGGTATTGCGATTATAAGGATGAGCGGAAGCGGTGCGGAAGCGACTGCTGAAAAAATCGCTTTTCCCAAAAGCGGCAAAAAAATTACAGAGCTTGAAAGCCACAAGCTTACCCTTTCAGAGATAAAAACCCAAGACGGCGGCGAGATTCTGGATGAAGCTTTGGTTGCTGTTATGCGGGGACCAAATTCGTATACCGGCGAGACCGTTGTTGAAATAAACTGTCACGGTGGTTACCTTGCTGCAGAGTCAATAATCGAAGAGCTTTTCTTTGCAGGGGCAAGGCAGGCGGAAGCAGGAGAATTCACAAGGCGTGCTTTTGTGAATGGAAAGCTGGATTTGGTCGGGGCGGAAGCGGTGATTGACCTTATTCACGCAAATTCCGAGATGGGTCAGTCGAATGCCGCAAAAATTCTTTCGGGAAAGCTTTCCAAAAAAGTAAACAAAATTCGTGAAAAGGCGATTTTGTTCGCGGCAAATATTTCTGCTGTGGCAGATTATCCTGATGAGATTGACGAAATGTCCCAAAACGAGCTTGTGGACAAGATAGACGAAATTTGCAAAGACATTGATGAGATGCTGGGCGGCTTTTCACGGGGAAAGATTATGCGTGACGGGATTTTGACCGTTATTGCGGGAAGACCCAATGTGGGAAAGTCTTCTCTTCTTAATGCTCTCAGCCGCACAGAACGGGCTATTGTCACGGATATCCCCGGAACAACCCGTGATACTGTTGAAGAATATATCAATATAAACGGGATAGCACTCCGGCTGGTTGATACCGCAGGAATTCGCGAAAGTGAAAATTCGGTTGAACAAATAGGCATCGAAAAGGCAAAGGAAAACATAAAAAAAGCGGACCTTTGTTTGTTTGTTGTAGATGCGTCGGTGGGTATTACCCCGCGGGATTTGGAAATTTTTGAGTATATAAAAGACAAGAATGTAATAGTTATATTAAATAAAACAGATATAGCAAAGAGTGCAGATATTTTGGCTCTGGCAGAAAAATTGGGGCTGGATGAAGGTTCGTTTGTTCTTACATCTCTTCCAAAAGCGGGCGAGGTGCACGGAATAAGTGAGCTTGAAGCACGGGTGACAGAGATGTTTATGTCGGGTGCTGTTTCAAAAGATGACGTGTTTATTTCAAATGACAGACAAAAAAATGCGCTTATTAAGGCGAAAAAAATAGCCGCAGAAATGAAGAACAGCGTGGAAAACGGTATGCCTGCGGACATGCTTTATGTCGACCTTGAAGAAGTGATTGCATCCCTTGGTGAGCTTACCGGGCAGACTGTTCAGGATGAAATTATTGACAAGGTGTTTGAAAGATTTTGTGTAGGAAAGTAAGGGTGCTATTTAATAAGGAAGAAATCGGGATTTATCCCGGAGGAAAAAACGGATATGAAAAAAGGGTTTGAAATTGAGTTTTCCTTTGTGGAAAAGTGGGGCAGGCTTGCTAAGGCGGAATACTTGAGGGTGTATATATATGCGCTGAGCAACTTCAAAAAAAGTGGCGTGGTTATGTCGCCGCAGGAAATTTCAAAAAAACTGCATATTGGCTGTGATGAAGTGCTTGATGCCATTGATTTTTGGATTACGGCAGAGGTCTTGAAGGAAGATGCTGCAGGATATGCCTTTGGTGATGAAAAAGAGGCCTCTTTTGAAACTGTCAAAACACAACCCCTCAAGGCACATCTGAGAAAAAGACCGTCATATACGGCGGCTGAAATTGATGCGGCGGCATCGGTGAATGAAAATGTTGATTATCTTTTGCGCCAGGCAGAAGAGATTTTGGGAAAGCTCCTGAGTCCGTCTGACTTTGAGCTTATCTATTCGTTTGTTGATTGGCTTGGGCTTCCGGTTGAGGTTGTGATTATGCTTCTCCGGTTTGCAAAAGCCCAGGGCAAGCTTGGCAAGAGGTATCTTGAAACGGTTGCTATTGACTGGGCAGAAAAGGGCATTGACACTTATGAAAGTGCCGAAGAGTATATAAAAGAAATCGAGCAGAGGCTTTCAAACGAGGGAAAAATCCGAGGAATACTTGGGATTTATGACAGAGCACTCAGCCAGACAGAGAAGAAATATATAAACCTTTGGACTGCTGAAAAAGGTGTGCCTCTTGAACTTATAAGAGAAGCTTATGACAGAACGGTTGCTGCAACCGGAAAGCTTGCGTGGGCATATATGAACAAAATTCTTTCAGGCTGGCAGGAGGAAGGGGTTGAAACCCTCAAACAGCTTGAGGAATATGAAAAAACACACAAACCGCAGAGCGTCCCGGCAAAGGGAAAAGCAGGTGCAAGGAAAGGCATCAATAATTATAAGGACACGAACAAACCCGATTATTCAAACTTTGCGGAAGAAATATTAAATGAAATGCTGGAGGGGTGAAGATTATGGAATCAGCTTATGTGCTTGCAAGCCGCGAGCTTGAAAGTATCCGTATGAAAAATCAAGCCGAGCAGGAAAGACGGCACAGAGAGATTTGTTCCAAAATTCCAAAGTTTGCTGAAGTTGAAGCAGAACTTATGAAAAACGGAACAAGGCTTCTTGGCTGTATTTTAAATAAGGATGAAAGTTTTGAAAATGTTAAAAACAGCATAAAAGAGCTCCAGCAAAAAAAAGCAGAATTGTTGGCAAGCAATGGCTTTGAATTGGGTTTTGCTGATGATATTTACAGCTGTGAAATTTGTCGGGATACGGGATTTTTGGAAGGCAAGCGCTGTGTATGTCTTAAGAATCTTATCAAAAAGCATATAGGTGCAAACTCAAATCTCACCGAATTTATGCGGGAGCAGACCTTTGAGAAGTTTGATATGTCGTTGTTCGCAAATCAGGGCGAGGACAGCAGCAAGGTTCTCAAAATTATGCAGATTGTTTGTGACACTGCGTACAGCTTTGCAGAGAATTTTGACAAAAACCACGAAAATCTTTTGATTATGGGCAATGCAGGGACGGGAAAGACTTTTGTTTCAAGCTGCATAGCAAATCACGCCCTCGATCGGGGGAAGGCAGTTTATTATCAGACAGCGTTCAGGCTTTTCCAGCTGTTTGAGGACGCAAAGTTCGGCAAGGGCGATGAAGATGAGGCGGCGGAAATTGTCAGATATGTTTATGACGTTGACCTTTTGATTATTGATGACCTTGGAACCGAGTTTTTGACTCAATATACATCTGCTGCACTTTTTGATATAGTAAATTCCAGAATAACCTCAGGTAAGAGTACGGTTATATCAACAAATCTTGCGTTTGAGGAGCTTTCAAATATGTACAGCCAGAGAATCACTTCAAGATTCAGAGGCGAATACAAAATAATTCAGACTCTTGGCAGGGACATAAGAGATATTATACATCAGCGAGGCAAGAAATAACAAACTGCAAAAAAATGGGAAAATGGGAAATAAGAAAATGGGATTAGGAGGATTTTTGAGTGAGACTTAAAGGAAAGAACATTTTTGGACTTGCGACTTTTAAGGGTGGAATACATCCTGATGATATGAAAGCCGCTACCTGCAAAAAACCGATTGTTGACCTTCCTGCATCAAGGGAAATGGTTTATCCCCTTCAGCAGAGCCTTGGCGTACCTGCTGTGCCTTGTGTTCAGGTGGGAGACCGGGTTTTGATGGGACAAAAGATTGCTGAAGCGGGCGGATTTGTTTCTGCACATATTCATTCGGCTGTTTCGGGGATTGTTACCGCAATAGAGCCGAGAATGACTGTTTCGGGAATAAAAATGAATTCCATAATCATCGAAAATGATGGACTTGATGAGCTTTGTGACATCATAAAGCCAAAGGATTGGCGCGATATGTCGCCTAAGGAGATTGTTGAGGTTGTGCGTGAGGCAGGTGTTGTGGGCCTTGGTGGTGCTACATTCCCTACGCATATAAAGCTCAGCCCTCCTGAGGGGAAAAAGGTGGAGTATGTTATTATAAACGGTGCAGAGTGCGAGCCGTATCTGACCTCTGACCACAGAGCAATGCTTGAGACACCTGAAGAAATTATTGAAGGCCTCAAGATAATGCTCAAGGTTTTCGGACTTAAGACAGGGTATATCGGTATTGAGGTTAACAAACCGGACGCAATAGAAAAAATGGCGGAATATGCCGAAAAAGAAAAAGATGTAGAAATAAGAGTTGTGGCGCTTAAGACTAAATATCCCCAAGGCTCTGAAAAGCACCTCATAAAGGCTGTTACGGGACGGGAAGTTCCGTCTGGAAAGCTGCCGGTGGATGTAGGTACTGTGGTTGACAACATTGATACCTGTGCGGCTATTGCCAGAGTGTTTATGTATGGCACGCCGCTTCTCAAACGAATTGTGACGGTTAGCGGTGATTGTGTTCAAAACCCCTCAAACTTCAGGGTGCGAATAGGCACAAATGTTCAGGACGTAATAGAAAAATGCGGCGGATTTATAAAGCCTGCGGCAAAGGTTATAATCGGCGGACCTATGATGGGTGTGGCAATTTCGGATGTTGATATTCCGATAATAAAGGGAAGCGCCGGTATTCTTGGCTTTAGTGCAGATGCAGTAGCGAAGAAAAAGGTTCAAAACTGCCTAAGATGCGGAAGATGCGCTGAGGGCTGTCCCATGAATCTTTTGCCCAATGCTCTTAAGGATGCAGTTCTTTTGGAGGACATGGAAAAACTTAACAAACTTGGGGTTATGGATTGTATTCAGTGCGGCTCATGCACATATGTTTGCCCGGCTGAACAGACGCCTCTTCAATATATAAGAACAGGAAAGGCGAAACTTATCAAGGCAAGACAGGAGGCGAAGAAGTAATGGCGATGGAAAATGTAAACGATATGCTTATTGTGACAGAAGCACCCCATGCGCGCGGAAAAAGCACTACGTCAAGCATTATGCTCGATGTGATTGTTGCACTTATTCCGACTCTTATTGCAGGTATTATAGTGTTTGGTTTCAGGTCCCTTGCCCTCACAGCGGTTTGTATGGTGTCGGCGGTGGCCTTTGAATGGGCTTGGTGCAAAATTCTCAAAAAGCCGTCAAGCATAGGCGATTTCAGTGCAGCGCTCACGGGCCTTTTGCTGGCACTCAATCTGCCGGTGACTATGCCATATTGGATGGCGATTTGCGGTTCGCTTTTTGCTATAATTGTGGTTAAACAGTTTTTTGGCGGAATTGGTCACAACTTTATGAATCCGGCCCTTGCGGCTCGTGCATTTTTGCTTACCTCATGGGCTCAGGCTATGACCACATGGGCGGTGCCCTTCTCAAAAACTTCGATTTTTTCAAGTGCTGATGCGGTGACTTCGGCGACTCCTTTGGTACAGCTTGCTCAAAGCGTAGATGCCACATCGTCTGCTACTGCTGTTGCAGAAAGCACGGCAAATCTTCCGTCATATCTTGATTTATTTTTGGGAAATATAGGCGGTTGCATTGGTGAGGTTTCCGCCCTTGCAATTTTGATTGGCGCGGCATACCTTCTGGCAAGGCGTGTTATCAGTATAAGAATTCCCGGAACATATATTTTGACGGTGGCTGTTCTTACATTTGTGTTTGGCGGAAAAGACGGATTCTTTACGGGTGATGCACTTTATCACGTTTTGTCCGGCGGACTTTTGATTGGTGCATTCTTTATGGCGACAGATTATGTAACAACTCCTTATACAAAAAAAGGTCAGATTATCTTTGGCGTAGGTTGCGGTGTTTTAACCAGCGTTATAAGGCTTTATGGTGGATACCCAGAGGGTGTTTCTTATTCAATTTTGCTTATGAATGTTCTTTCGCCTCTTATTGAGCGTTATACTGTTCCTAAAAAGTTCGGGGCAGTGAAGACAGGAAAGGGAGGTGCCAACTGATGTTTAGAAAAGAAACGATAGTTGTAGCAATTAAACTTTTTGTAATAACTGCCGTTGCGGCACTTTGCCTTGCTTTTGTCAATAAGATGACGGCACCTGTTATCCTCGAAAACGCTGAAAAAGCACAGACAGAAGCTCTCAGGGCTGTGCTGGCTGAGGCTGAAGAATTTAAGAAAAGTGCTGCGTCATTTGAAGGTGAAGATAGCAGTGTGACGGTTGATAGTGTCAATATCGGGTTTGCGAATTCTGAAGTTGTGGGCTATGCTGTGACTGTTACATCAAATGCCGGATACGGCGGCGATGTGAAGGTTATGGTTGGAATTGATAAGGATTTGGCAGTGACAAAAATTGAAATTCTTGAATCCTCTGAGACCGCAGGGCTTGGTGCCAATGCTTCAAAGCCGAAGTTCAAGAATCAGTTCGAAGGTGCGAAGGGCACTCTTTCTGTTGTGAAAGGCGCAGCGACAAACGGCGAAATTTCCGCTATCGCAAGTGCCACCATTACCTCAAAGGCGGTGACCTCCTGCGTAAATGCGGCGCTTGTGGCAGCCGGTGAGCTTGAAAATTCTGATGCTGCTGAAAACGTTGCTCAGACAGAAAAAAAGCTTGAAGAAATCAAGCAGGAAACCGAAAAACAAATTGGAAATATGACAGAAGGGGAGGGCGAATAATGAAAAAGACATTTTTGAATGGTATTTTTAAGGAGAACCCCACGTTTTCACTTTTCCTTGGTATGTGTCCAACCCTTGCTGTCACAACAGCTGCGTTTAATGGCGTTGGAATGGGACTTTCCACCATGGCGGTGCTTATTTGCTCCAATGTTTTCATTTCTCTTTTGAGAAAGTTCATTCCTGAAAAGGTTAGAATTGCAGCGTACGTTGTGGTCATTGCCAGCTTTGTTACTGTGGTTGAAATGGTGCTCAAGGCTTATGCTCCCGCGGTTTCAGAGTCCTTGGGACTTTATATACCGCTGATTGTTGTAAACTGCATTATTCTTGGCCGTGCGGAGGCTTTTGCTTCAAAAAATGGGGCGCTTGCATCAGCTGTTGACGGCCTTGGAATGGGTATTGGTTTTACTTTGGCGCTGACCCTTATCGGCAGTGTCCGTGAAATTTTGGGTGCCGGAACTTTCTTTGGAATTTCGTTGTTTGGCGAAAGCTTTCAGCCGGTAACCATTATGATTTTGCCTCCAGGTGCGTTTTTGACTCTGGGAATTATCGTTATGGTCATAAACATCATTTCAGCAAAGAAGAAAGGGGCGGATAAAGTTGCTTAGAGAATTTATTATTATCAGTATAGGTGCAATTCTTATACAGAATTTTGTCCTTGTTCAGTTCCTTGGAATTTGTCCTTTCCTTGGTGTTTCAAAAAAGGTTGAAACTGCCCTCGGTATGGGTTTTGCGGTTGTGTTTGTTATGGCGTGTGCGTCGGCTATCACCTGGGCGGTGCAACAGCTTTTGGTGCTTTTCCATATTGAATATTTGCAGACCATTGCATTCATTCTGGTTATTGCTGTTCTTGTTCAGTTTGTTGAGATGTTCCTGCAAAAGTCGATACCGGCGCTTTATAATTCACTGGGAATTTATCTGCCGCTCATTACCACAAACTGTGCAGTGCTTGGCGTTGCCATTGTGAATATAACAAAATTCGGCGGTGCAGAGCTCAGCTTTTTGAAATCTTTGGTTTATGGTACAAGTGCGGGAATTGGGTTTACTCTTGCGATTGTGCTTTTTGCAGGTGTCAGAGAACGTCTTGAAAGCTCAGATATCCCGCAGTTCCTCAAAGGTATGCCTATAACGCTGATTACTGCAGGACTTTTGTCCATTGCGTTTATGGGATTTTCAGGACTTAGCTTTTAAGATTAGGAGGACAAAGTGATGGATATTTTATTACCAATTGTGGCAATTGGCGGTATGGGTCTTATATTTGGTGCGTTGCTGGCGATTGCGGCAAAGATATTTGCGGTGGAAAAGGATGAACGCATTCCAAAAATTGTGGATGTCCTTCCAGGTGCAAACTGTGGCGGTTGCGGTTTTGCAGGTTGCTCGGCTTATGCCGAGTCTGTGTGCAAAGGCGAGGCGGCTGTGAATTGTTGTCCGGTGGGCGGAAGTGATGTGGCTACAAAAATTGCTGAAATTATGGGCGTTGCGGCAGGCGAAAGCAAGAAAAAGGTTGCTTTTGTGAAATGTGTCGGCAAGACATCGGTTGCCTCAAACCGCTACATAAATGAGGGCAACCTTGATTGTCACACTGCTCATCGACTTGGCGGCGGAATGAAAGGCTGCGCCTTTGGCTGTCTTGGTTTTGGCTCCTGTGTGGCAAAATGTCAGTTTGATGCAATCGCTATCAAAGATGGAGTTGCTATTGTAGACCCTGACAAGTGTACAAATTGTGGCGCTTGCATAAAAGAGTGCCCAAGAGGAATTATTGAATCAATTCCATATGACGCAAAGGGAAGAGTTGCCTGTGCGTCAAAGGACAAGGGCAAGGCTGTTATGTCGGTGTGCAAGGTTGGATGTATTGCTTGCGGACTTTGCGCAAAAGTATGTGAAAGCGGTGCTATCACTATGGAAAATAATTTGCCGGTGATTGATGCAGAGAAATGTATCGGCTGTGGCAAGTGCATGGAGAAATGTCCGCGTGGCGCGCTGCAAATTGACGTAGTGGCCGAGTTAAAGACTGAAGAACCTGTTGAGGCATAAATAAGAAATAAAATAAACCCCCATACAATGTATGGGGGTTTTGCTTTTGGGTAGTTAGTTTTGTTTTCTTACAACGGCATATTCATCGCCGTTTTGCCAGAAAGAACATTCAAAGTCGCTGCCACTCAAAAATTTTTGCATATCGTCTTCGTCAAGGTTTATGGCACAGACGTAGCATTCAAAATATTCATCATATTCATAATTCGCACAGGTTTCACAATTTGTTGCCATAAATTCACCGCCTTTAATTTGTTTTATTTTATAACAAAGTGTAGTTTTTGTCAATGCAGGAAAGCACAAAAGAGGCGGATAATGTTTATTTCACCCCGCCTCTTTTGTGTTTGTGTAGCAACAATGAGTCCTGCATCGATATAAGTATAGCATAGATGTTTTTGAAAAGATACAACAGAAATTTCTAATGTATTTTTATGCGAAGAGCAGATATAAAAGAAAATAGAGGAGTATCGCTTGATACTCCTTTTTAAATAAAAGTTTTTGTTTCAAGGGGGCAGAGTCCCCTTGAGAAAAACAATTACATCTGTCGAGACTTTGATAGCAGAAAGGGGTTTCAAAGGGGATTTCACCCTTTGGGATAGTAGTATTTATGCGAAGAGCAGCTATCTGCACGATAAAAGAGGGCTACCGAATGGTAACCCTCTTAAATTATCGTAAGTGGATATTACTTCATATCCTTGATAGCTGCCTGCCGGAGCGTAAAAAATGTGCCTGTGACACATTTTTAGCGTAGGATTGCAAAATGCGAGAGCATTTTGGGATTGGGACAAAACCCTTGGGTTTTAACCATCATGCGAAAGGCACAATAAAAGACAGCTTTTAGATACAAAAAAGGGAGACAAAGTCGCCTCCCTTTTAGTTTCATCTAAATGGTTATTATTTCATGTCTTTTATAGCTGCCTGAGCCGCTGCAAGTCTTGCAATCGGAACACGGAAAGGTGAACATGAAACGTAGTCAAGTCCAATTCTGTGACAGAATTCAACTGATACGGGGTCGCCGCCGTGCTCGCCGCAGATACCGCAGTGAATCTCAGGTCTAACCTTTGTACCCATTTCAACAGCCATTTCCATAAGCTTACCAACACCTGTCTGGTCAAGCTTTGCAAATGGGTCGTTCTCGAAGATTTTTGCATCATAGTATGCATCGAGGAACTTACCAGCATCGTCACGTGAGAAGCCGTATGTCATCTGTGTAAGGTCGTTTGTACCAAAGCAGAAGAATTCAGCTTCTGTTGCGATTGCGTCAGCTGTCAAGCATGCTCTGGGGATTTCCATCATTGTACCAACTTCGTACTTGAGCTCAACGCCTGCTGCTGCGATTTCTGCATCTGCTGTTGAAACAACATCTTTCTTAACGAAGTTGAATTCTTTGAGGTCACCAGGGAGAGGAATCATAATTTCGGGAACTACGTTCCAATCAGGATGAGCCTTCTTAACATTGATAGCGGCACGGATTACAGCCTTTGTCTGCATCTTTGCAATTTCAGGGTATGTTACAGCAAGACGGCAGCCACGGTGACCCATCATTGGGTTGAATTCGTGGAGTGATGCGATGATTGCTTTGATGTCAGCAACACTCTTGCCCTGAGCATCAGCGAGAGCCTTGATGTCAGCTTCCTCTGTGGGAACGAATTCGTGGAGAGGAGGATCAAGGAATCTGATTGTTACAGGGTTACCTTCAAGTGCTTCGTAAAGCTTTTCAAAGTCGCCCTGCTGATAAGGAAGAATCTTATCAAGTGCAGCTTCTCTTTCTTCTGCTGTGTCAGCACAGATCATTTCGCGGAATGCAGCAATTCTTTCAGCTTCAAAGAACATATGCTCTGTACGGCAAAGACCGATACCTTCAGCACCAAGTTCTCTTGCTTTCTTAGCATCTGCAGGTGTATCTGCGTTTGTTCTAACCTTAAGAGTTCTGAACTCGTCAGCCCAGTCCATAATTCTACCGAATTCGCCAGCGATTTCAGCGTCAACTGTTGGGATAATACCGTCATAGATATTACCTGTTGAACCGTCGATTGAAATTTCGCTGCCTTCTGTGAAGGTTTTGCCAGCCAATGTGAACTTCTTGTTTTCTTCATCCATATTGATATCGCCACAACCTGATACGCAGCAAGTACCCATACCACGAGCAACAACGGCTGCGTGTGATGTCATACCGCCACGAACTGTGAGGATACCCTGTGATGCCTTCATACCTGTGATGTCTTCAGGTGATGTTTCAAGACGAACGAGGATAACCTTTTCGCCACGTGCATTCCAAGCCTCCGCATCTTCAGCTGTGAATACAACCTTACCGCAAGCAGCACCGGGAGATGCACCAAGACCTCTGCCCATAGGTGTAGCAGCCTTGAGAGCTTTTGCATCAAACTGTGGGTGGAGAAGTGTGTCGAGGTTTCTTGGGTCGATCATAGCAACAGCCTGCTTCTTATCAATCATACCCTCGTCAACCAGGTCACAAGCAATCTTGAGGGCAGCTTTTGCTGTTCTCTTACCGTTTCGTGTCTGGAGCATAAAGAGCTTTTTGTTTTCGATTGTGAATTCCATATCCTGCATATCTCTGTAATGGTCTTCGAGAATAGCACAAACTTTGTTGAATTCATCAAATGCTTCGGGGAACTTCTCAGCCATCTGAGCGATAGGCATAGGTGTACGAACACCTGCAACAACGTCTTCACCCTGTGCGTTAACAAGGAATTCACCCATAAGACCACGTTCACCTGTAGCTGGGTCACGAGTGAACGCAACACCTGTACCACAGTCGTCGCCCATGTTACCGAAAGCCATCATCTGTACGTTAACAGCTGTACCCCATGAATAAGGGATATCGTTGTCACGACGGTAAACGTTTGCTCTGGGGTTATCCCATGAACGGAATACGGCTTCAACAGCACCCATAAGCTGTTCCTTGGGGTCTGATGGGAAGTCCTTACCAATCTTGTTCTTGTATTCAGCTTTGAACTGACCTGCAAGAGTCTTGAGGTCTTCAGCAGTGAGCTCGATATCCTGAGTTACGCCTTTAGCCTCTTTCATTTCGTCGATAAGCTGTTCGAAATATTTCTTACCAACTTCCATAACTACGTCAGAATACATCTGGATAAATCTTCTGTAGCAGTCCCAAGCCCAACGGGGGTTGCCTGATTTAGCGGACATAGCTTCAACAACGTCTTCATTGAGACCGAGGTTGAGGATTGTATCCATCATACCGGGCATTGATGCTCTTGCACCACTACGAACTGACACGAGAAGAGGATTCTCTTTGTCGCCGAATTTCTTGCCGCAGATAGCTTCCATCTTGGTGATGTTTTCCATGATTTCTGCCTGGATTGCATCATTGATTTTTCTGCCGTCTTCATAGTACTGAGTACAAGCCTCGGTTGAAACCGTGAAGCCCTGGGGAACAGGGAGGCCGATTTTTGTCATTTCAGCAAGGTTTGCACCTTTACCGCCGAGAAGCTCTCTTTGAGATGCGTCGCCTTCGCTGAAGAGGTATACGAATTTTTTGCTCATTTAAAAAATTCCTCCTTAAAGTATATAAAATTTAATTATTTATCATTGATTGTGCCTTTGCGAAGTTCACGGAAAAAACGTTTTAGAATTTCTTGACATTCGTCAAGCAAAATTCCGCCCTCGCAATTTGTGTGACAGAAGAGCCCGTCTGCAGTGGGGGCAGCTATCCCTGAAAGAACAGCACCGCCGTTTTTGTCGGGGGCTCCGAAATAAAGATTTTTTATTCGCGACTGATGAATTGCGCCGCTACACATAATGCACGGCTCAAGTGTCACATACATATCACACTGGTGCAGCCGCCAGCCACCCAGAAGTTTGCAGGCAGCATCTATCGCCAGAAGCTCTGCGTGATAAAGGACGTTTTTGCCGGTTTCACGCAAATTGTGGGCAGATGCAATGATTTCGCCGTCTTTAACGATAATGGCGCCGATTGGCGTTTCGCCAAGGGAATAAGCTTTTTCGGCTTCTTTAAGCGCCGCTTTCATAAAAAATTCTTTATCTTTCATAATATAACCATTAAAAGGACAAAAGGACACAAAAACCCACGATAGCCGTCATTTTTTCAAAAACAGTATCGTCAGCATTTTGTCCGTATAGATTTTGTTAAAATTTACTGGATATAGGGCTCGAGTTCAGCTTCAAGTGCACTGCAGTCGTCGTTGTGGATTTCAACCTTAACTGCTTTGCTGAGATCAAGGCTGTAGATGCCCATGATTGACTTTGCGTCAACAACGTATCGTCCTGAAGTGAGGTCGATATCAAAATCGTATTTTGTAGCGATGTTGACAAAGTTTTTAACATCCTCGGGGGACCTTAACAAAATGTCAAAAGTTTTCATTTTAACGCCTCCATAAATAAATTTCATTTTTTTACCTTAACATTATATATTTTTTTCTTGCAATAGTCAATAAAAAAGTGTATAATTTTATCACAAAAATTTTGTAAAAATACATTATAGAATTGGATGTTTTGAAATATGACTGTAAGATTTATAACTTTGGGGTGTAAAACGAACTTTTATGAAAGCCAGGCAATGGGCGAAGCTTTTCGCCAAAAGGGTTATGAAATAACTGAGGGCGAGCGGGCGGATGTGTATGTTGTCAACACCTGTGCGGTCACCAAAACCGGTGCCCAGAAGTCAAGACAGCAGATAAGCCGTATAAAGAGAAAATACCCATCTGCCGTTGTTGTGGTGGTGGGGTGCTTGGTGCAGACCGACAGCGAGTCGCTGGAAAAGCTCGGCGCAGATGTTTTGGTGGGCAGTGCCGGGAAAAATCGTGTGGCAGACCTTGTTACCGAAGCGTTAAAAGGCAAAAAGACAGTTCTGGTGGGGG
Organism: Clostridia bacterium; assembly: GCA_017456605.1. Classification (GTDB taxonomy): domain Bacteria; phylum Bacillota; class Clostridia; order Monoglobales; family Monoglobaceae; genus SIG440. Next base: position 133,010 of record JAFTJA010000004.1, read on the forward strand.
ACATAATGAAGGAGCGGACTTTTGAAGAACTGCCACTCACCGCTCACCAGAGCAGAATTCGTGCCAATGTCAAAATCGAAGACGGGTGTGATAACTTTTGTGCTTACTGCATAATTCCGTATGCTCGTGGGCTTGTGCGGTCAAGGGCGCTTTCGGATATCCAAAAAGAGGTGGAGCTGCTCTCACAAAACGGATTTTTGGAGGTTGTTCTTACCGGAATTCATATTGGCTCTTATGGCAAGGATTTGAAAGATGGAAAGTCGCTTATTGACGTGATTGAGACAGTGTGCAGCGTGGAGGGAATAAAAAGAGTGAGACTTGGCTCTGTTGAGCCGGTGGTGATTACCGATGATTTTGTTCGTAGAATATCAAAGCTCCCGAATCTTTGCCCACAGTTTCATTTGTCACTCCAAAGTGGGTGCACTAAAACCCTTGAAAGGATGCGGCGTCGCTATACGGCCAAAGAGTATGAGGCAGGGGTAAAGAGGCTCAGGGGAAATATCAAAGATGTGTCCATTACCACCGACCTTATGGTGGGGTTCCCCGGTGAAACCGATGAGGAATTTATGGAGTCTTATGAGTTTTGCAAGCGGATTGGATTTATGCAGATGCATATTTTCAAGTATTCGGTGAGAGAGGGTACGCTGGCAGCAAAAATGGAGCAGGTGCCGGAAGCCGTTAAAGAGGAACGCAGCAAAAAGATGCTGGCTTTGGCTGAGGAGATGAAACGGGAATTTTACAGCTCCTTTGAGGGCCGGGAAATTGAGGTGCTGGCAGAACAAAAAACCGCTGACGGGACATATCACGCAACTGCCGCCAATTATATGGAGGTTTTTGTGAAAAGCGATGAGGATATAACCGGCAAAATAGTTAAATACACTGTGTAAAATGCAAAGGCTGTTCGTTTTTTGGCGGACGGTCTTTTTTTAAAGCCATATTATCCCCAAAGACACCGAAAGCAACATCAAAAGCGTTAAAAAGAAAGTGAAAAAGGCACTTTTTTGGCGGTTGTTTTTTAGTTCATATGCCATAAAGCTGATGTTGTAAACCGAATTCCATACAGCGGCGAGAGAAAAAAAGATTTTTAAAAGCAGCGGCAAAAGCAACTCACTCCTTAAGTGTTTTTTATATCAACTGTGAAGTTGGCGGTTTTGTAGAATGTGTCAAAATCGAAATTATTCCAGTCTTCCCAAAAGAGAAAATCCTTGCGGATGCAGTCACGCAAGTTGAAGATATCGGCATTTTGCGTACGGGAAGCTGACAGCAGGAAATCAGATACCCGAGCATTCAAAATATTGAGTGCATAATCACAAAGGGCTTGCTTTGACGGATACCCGTCAGGGAGGTGGCTTCCCAGAAAAGAAATTTCACATTTTTGAGTCACTGAAATCTGGTTTTTGTCAAGGTTTATACTGAAACGGGCGGGACGGCTGGTCAGGATGCGAAAGCTCAGTGTTTCGTTGGGGTTATATTTGTCTTTTACTGATACAACTAGATTTTCTACGTCGTGACTGAGAAAGTTGAAAAGCATTGAACTGTCAGCATCCATAGCAGAGGTAAGCTTGCCGCCCCTAAAAACTACCATTCCGCAAAGAATGGAATGGTCGGTGGCGATTTCTGATGAGGCTGGGGTTATCCATTGTGAAACACGGCTGTCTTCGGGGAAATCTTTCAGCTTTTTGCCGCTTGTTGCAATGGGCAATGCGGTGTCGTGGTTTTTTATTGTTACGCTGTCAACAAAATCGTGAAGTTTCTGGCTTTTGGCATATACGTTGTTTGAGCGGAGGGACATAAGCTCATAGTATTTTGAGGTGTTTGATTCAAGCTCGGGGTTTACTTTTTTCAGGTAATCAGAGGCAGAGTCCGGTGATATGGCAATGGATATGTGGGGGCGGACTTCACGCTCGCGAAGCAAAAGCTGGGAATGCTTTGTTATGACGGATTCGTCAACCTTGGCTGAAAAAACAATGAGCTTCAGATGTGACATATCCACATTTTTTGACAGGAAATTGTTGGTCATATTTTTGGCAATATAAAAATCGGGGGCTGTGATTGTCAGGGTTGTTACAGAAGGATTTCCTTCACCGGAGCCCTCTTTTTTTTCACCATTTGGGGTCTCTATAATCGCAAGGGGCGAGGAAAACTGGAAGGTATAAGAAAAGTTGTTTTCATCTCCGCCATCGATACCGAGCGCTACTATATAGGCGGTTTCGTCAATTTCCTTGAGGTCATAACAGCCTGTGAGAAAAACGGTTGAAAAGAACAGAAATAAGGAAAAAATCTTAGTTTTCATTTGGCGTTTGACGTCTCCTTTTTGTGAAGATTGCAAGGACTAAAATTCCTGCGAAAAGTGCGGCGGCAGCCAAGCCCAGAAGAAACTGGGAAAGGTGGGCTAAGGATGAGGAAAGGAACAGCGCGGCAAAAAACATCGATGTAGATATGGGGAAGATGGAGATAAAGTGACTTTTTATGCCAAACAGCGCTTTTGAAAGCCCTGCAAGAAGACCAATGTTGAGGCTTAATGCCATCATCCCCCAAAGGGCAGAAATCAGAAGAATGATGGCGTCAATGCGCTGGAAAAATCTGCCGTAGTATACTTCTTTGACCAGGAGATAAAGGGGAAAGCTTTCCTCTTTTGACAAGGGGTAGGGGATTTTTGCTGTATAGGTAAGCACCAAGAGAAAAACAACAAAAAAGCCTGATATGAAAGCGCGGAGAATGGTTTTCTGTACGGGCTTTTTAATATTTTTTGAGGGCATTACAAGAAAGATAAGAAGCATATCCGAGAATATAAGCAGGCAGGAAAAAATTCCGGGTAAAGTCTCCGCTTTGGCAGTTCCAAGAACGGGAAAGAGATTTTCGGGCTTGCTTTGAAAGAGAACTGTCGCAAGGAAAAAAATTATTATCCCGGTGAAAAGCGGCACAAACAAGGTGGAAATTTTCCCGAGTGCATCAAAGGACGAAAGTGCGGCAAGAGCTGCGGCAATGACAAAAAATATTGCGACAAACCAACGAGGCGACAAAGGAAAAGCTACGAGCTTTGCAAATTCGGTAAATTCGCTCAGGAGAAAAGCCGAAGAGAGAAAAATGTAAACCCAAAACAATATGAAAAGGGTGTATTTTCCAAATTTGCCGAAGGTTTTTTCTGCGGTGGAAAAAATATTTTCGCTGTTTGAGTGGCAAAGTTTTTTTGTTAAAAAGAAAAGAACAGCAAAAAAAATCAGTCCGGCAATTACAGAAAAAAGTGGCGCTCCTGTACCGAAAAAATGGGTAAAGGACAAGGGGAGATTGGTGAAAATCCGGTAAGCAGACAAAGAGACGCCAAGAGAAAGCAGTTGTGATGTTGAAATATTGTCAGTACTCATTCTTGTGAATCTTCTCCTTTCCATTTTCGGCTTATGTGCGGCTGCTTTCGTATGTTTTGCGGGTGAAGTGTGGCGGGCCTTGTTTCGCGGCGCCACAGTGGGGGTACGAAAAGTTTTTCTTTATTTTTTGTATATGGCGAAAGATAGGGTACGCCAAAGGATTTTGAAGCAGCAAGGTATATGAGTCCCAGAAAAATGCCAAAAGCTATACCAAGAAAGCCTGCTACCGCCCCCAACGCTATAAAAACAAACTGCAAAAAAGAAAGGGCGCGGGAAATCGCGGTGGAGGGAGCAGCGAAAGCACCCAGAGCGGAAATTGATACGATTATTATGAGGAGGGGGCTTGCTATGTTGGCACTTACTGCAGACTGCCCCAAAATGAGACCTCCCACGATGCCGAGGGTTGAGCCTATGGGATCGGGAACACGGATGGCAGCTTCTTTTATCAGTTCAAAGGCAAGGGTCATAATTATGAGCTCAAGCACTATGGGAAAGGGCATTTGTTCACGAGTTGCTTCGATTGCGATTATCAAATCGGTGGGAATGCTTTCGTGGTGATAAAGAACGGTGCTGATAAAAAATCCGGGCAGGAACAAAGCCAGAAGACTTCCGGTTATGCGGATGAAGCGCATAAAATTTGCTTCAAAGGTGCGGACATAATTATCCTCGGCGGCTTCCGGGAGGTCTGACGCTGTGGCGGGCAGGATAAGAGCAAAGGGACTGCCCTGAACAATAATCACTACCTTTCCGTTGGCAAGGTGTGCAGCCGCCCGGTCGGGACGTTCGGTTTTGAGAAGCAGGGGGAGCGGGAAGACTGTGCTTTCTTCAATGAGCAGCTCAATATCCGCAGAGGAAAACACATAGTCAAGATGAATTGACTTGAGACGTTTTCTTGCGGTTTTTACCAATGTTTTGTTTGTTATGCCGTTTATATACATAAGAGCGCAGGGAGTGTGACTTTTGTTCCCCACAGGTATGTTTTCGGCAATAAGGTTTGGGTCTTTGAGGATTTTTCGCACCAGGGCAATGTTGGGCATTACGGACTCGCAAAAAGCTTCCTGAGGGCCGCTCAAAACCGCTTCTGCCACGGGTCTGCCCACACTGCGGCTGCTCCAGCCCTTTATGTCAGCCACAAAGGCGCAGCTGCAGCCATCAACAAACACGGCACAGTTTCCAAAACTTACGGCGTCAATGATGGTCTTCATATCGCTGAGCTTTGTGTTTGGCGCTTGGGATAGCAATTGCTCATAGATTGTATCTTCAAGCTGTGCTTTGCCCAAGAGAAGTTCTTTGCCTTTTGCCATAAGCGGTGCCAGGATGTCTCGGTTTATATATTCTTTGTTTGAAAGTCCGTCATAAAATATGAGAAAGGCGTCTATGGTGGCGGCCTTTAGGGTTATTTCAAATTTCCGCATCACCAAATCAAAGTTTTTTGACGTTTCAAAGGCGTCGTTTATAAAGTCAAGGTTTTCGGCAAGGCTGCGGCTGACCTTTCCTGTTTGGTATGTGTATGAATTTTTGTTTTGTATGTTATTTTTGATGTAGGAGTTTGGTGGATTGTTTTGTGATGAAGGGCTACTGTCTTCTGTGTTTGTGGGGTGCATAGAAGGTTTTTCAGAGTATAAAAAAAAGTTTCTCAGATTCAATAAAGTTCACCTCGCAATACAAGTATTCCCAAGACTTGAAAAAATATCCGGGACTTTTGGGTTATTTGAAAAAAACAGTTGACTTTTTGAGACAATATGATAAAATCAAAATATAAATATTTGGGTTTGTAAATACATACAGATAAACAAGGTAAGTAAAAAAATTTGTTTTGTTCGGAGCGTGTATCGCATGAATGACGTAAAAGAAAAAAATCAGACCAAGGACAACAGTCGCGACACGAAAAAGAACACAAAAAAAGGTTTATTTGCATTGGTCATCGGCCTTTGTTTTGTGCTTTTGTTTTGCGGCGTTTTTTTTGTATATGCGGCATCATATGACGGAGTTTTACCCCGTATTTCGGTGTCGGGTGTGTCGCTTTCGGGGTTTTCGCAGGCAGAGGCTGAGGCAGAGCTTTTGAGGGGCATTGCAGGAAGTGACGGTGACCGCACGGTCGTTTTCAGCTGTGGTGAAAACCACAAAGAAATGAAGCTTTCCGACCTTGATGCGAAAATTGACGCTGCATCCACCGCCAAAGAGGCTTTTGACGAGGGACGGCAAAAGGGAAAGTTTTTCAAGGCGTATTCTTTTTTTAAAGCACTTTTCTCAGGAAAAGAAATCCCCGTCTTGATAGCTGTTGATGAAGCGGCTTTTGAAGATTTGATACATACTCTTTCGGATGAATATGAGATTCCTTTGACTGAAGTCTCTTATCGGGCGGAAGAAAATGCACTTACCATTGTGAAAGGTCATCCGGGAAAGATGGTTGACAGAAAGAAAGCGAAGGAGCTTTTGAGGGATGCACTTATTAGCCCTAAGATTTCTGAGATTGAGTTTTTCGTTGAGGATATGGAACCAAAGCCGGTTGACATAGACGAATTTTTTAAAAAACTTGCTGAACCGGCGCAGGATGCCAAGTACAGCTTTGAAGACGGAACGGTAAAAATCATTCCTGAAAAACCGTATGTAAAGGTATCAAAAAGTGAGCTTGAGAAAGCGTTTGGCAGCAAGGATGACGAATATACCGTGACGGCTGAAGTCAAGCTGCCTGAAAAAACAGCCAAAACCCTTGAAGAGATGCTTTTCCGCGATGTTATGGGCTCTTTTTCCTCCAGCTTTGCAACAAGCACCGAGGCGAGGGCGCACAACGTAAGGCTTACCGCAGAGCGTGTTGATGGGTATATCCTTATGCCCGGTGATGTTTTTTCGTATGACAGCACGGTTGGGAAAAGGACTGCTGCCAACGGATACCGTGAGGCAGGTGTATATATTGGAAACAAAGTGGAAACAGGAATCGGCGGAGGAATTTGCCAGACGTCATCCACCCTTTATTCTGCGGCACTTTATGCAAATCTTGGAATTGTGAGCCGCACGTCACATTCGCTTCCGGTGGCTTATGTTCCTGCCGGTCAGGATGCGACTATTGCTGAAGGATATATTGACCTGAAAATAAAAAACAACACCGAATATCCAGTGAAGTTTGAGGCAAAAACCAATGGCAGAACTCTTGTTTGCAGGGTGCTGGGCGTGAAAGAAGAGGGCGTTGAGGTTGAGCTTTATCATCAGAGAATAAACACCTTTGAGCCTGAGACCGAAAAAACAGCCAACCCCGAAATCCCTGAGGGTTACAAAAAAACTATTGAAAAGGGAAGCGGCGGATACAGCGTTGCTTCAACAAGAATTGTCCGGAAAAACGGCGAGGAAATAAAGCGCGAAAAGCTTACCAACAGCGTTTATCATGCTGCCAACTTTGAGATAGAAGTCAATCCAAAGGATATGGAAACGGATCCAAACAGCCTTAGAGAATATGACGAAGAAGCTTACAAAAAAGAGCAGGAAGAGCTGAAAAAAGCGGAAAACGAAGACGAAACCACAAAAAGTGATGAAAATGGTGAAGTTCCCCAAGCTGGCGAAACAGATAACGTTGATAGCACTGAAATAAATGTCGAAGAGGCTCACAGTGATAATATGAATTAGTGTGGTTTTAATGTCAATCTAAAAGTATAATCTAAATAAAAAAAGGGCGACCGAAATTTTTTCGGTTGCCCTTTGATATTTTATGGCTTACCAAAATTCAGGCTGGAGGTGGACCAACAGCCTCTACTATGCCTTCAAAGATTGCACCTGCGACCGCCCGTTGCCATGCGGGGCTGTTGAGGTTCAGGGCCTCGGTTGTGTTGGTCAGATAGCCAAGCTCAACCAGAACTGCCGGCATATCTGTGCGGCGCAGAACCGCGAAATTTGCCTGCATAACACCGCGATTGACAGAACCAAGTACGTCAGAAACCGAATCCACAATGGACTCTGCCAGCCGCTCTGATGTGCCGCCAAGACGGTAGACATACGCCTCGACGCCTTGGGCGTTTGGGTTTGTGGAGCTGTTTGTGTGTATGCTTATAAAGTAATCAGCTCCCCAGTTGTTTGCTGTTTGTGCACGGCTCCGGAGGTCTGCATTTTTGTTTTCGAGAACATTTTCGTCGGAGGTCGTTCGATAAAGCCTTACGTCATATCCGGCATTCCTCAAAAGCCTTGCTAATTCCAGCGAAACGTTTAAATTTACAAATTCTTCCGTTACGCCATTACCCACAGCTCCGGGGTCAGGTCCGCCGTGACCGGGGTCAATAAAAATTTTCATAAGGAAATCACGCTCCCAGTACAGTATATGATGCCAAGTGAAAAACAGTTCGAGGGGTATTTTTAAAAAAATTTAAGTTTTAGAAAAATGTAATGCCAATGTAATAGCTTTGTAACATTTGTATGTTATACTGTGTATACGAAACTGAAAAGGTGTATTTTGTTTTGGACTCACAAGGAGAATCATTATGAAAAAAATTTATGCATTATTTTTAATAGTAGCGCTGCTGTTGGTAGGGCAGATTGCGGCTTTTGCGGCACCTGAAACCATGGCGGCGGATGCTTCGGGAAATTCTTCCGGGCTGATTGTTATTACCAAACCCCAGAACCAGAAAGATTCAACCTTCAATGGTGCATATATCATTTCGGGTTATGGCAAAGAGGGAACGGTTGTGACTCTTTATCAGTATGATTTTGAGGCTGCAGACTTCAAAAAGGTTTACAGCGAGCTCAAATATATTGATGGAAACGGTGGTTCACAAATTCTTAAGACCCCATCAGAGGTTAAAATCGGTACATCGGGACTTTTTATGAATTCAATTTCTCTCAATCAGGGTGAAAACCTCATTCTTGTCAGAGCGGAAAACGGCGACGAGGTTCAGATGATGCTCTTGTCGGTTACAAAATATAACTATAACATAATTGACTTAATCAAATCATTGACAGACTAAAAAGAAAAAATCTTTTGGTTGGGTCTTAAAAGAAACTCAAAGGACGGCCCGGGGCTGTCCTTTTAATTTTTGATGAAAGGGCTTTGAAAATTGAAAAGGAAGATGCAAAGAACCGAAAAGAAAAAATGGATTGAAAGAGGAAAAACAGCGGTTATAGTTTTTCTTGTTTTTTGTTGCGTTTATTTTTTGTATCTTTTGTTTGACCTTTACAGTGAGCAGATTTCGGTGGAAAATATTTTGTGGAACTCTGAAAGCTTGACATTGTCAGAAGCTGACAGAAAGAGCACAGATGAGATTTTGGATGACATTCTCGCACCCGAGGATATTTTCATAAACGGAGGAAATGCCCATCAGAAAATATTGCCTGAATATCCTGAATATGCACAGATGGTAAGGGTGCTGGGACAAAATCTTCATAAGGTTTACTTTGCTAAAGCTGAGGATATTTCTGTTGCAAAGTGGGAGGACTGGATCGGGGCCTTGGGCGAATATGGTGTGTATGTAAAATATCCGGTTTCGCACCAGTCTGATTTTGAGGGCGAGCTTTTGGGTGCTAAAAACAGTGCATTCCAAAAGAATATACGGGCATATCGCGATTTGATATTGACCACCGGCGTGGTTGTTGATACCGGAGTTACTGTTTTTGCTAGAGAAGAGGAAACTGACAAAATTGTTAAAATATCTCTCGGGGAGGATTCCTTTGGGCTTAGAGATATCATAAAGAAAAGCGGTGGCAAGAACGATGCCGGATATATGTTTGCCTTTGAACTCAATCTCAACGAAGAAAACACAAAGAATAGCTCGCAGGGGGTTTCTTTTGACAGTATGCTCATGATTCCGTCAGGTAATGTGGAGATTGAAGGAATTGTTTTTGATGTTCCAAGACGGTATCGTGGAGGAACGAGCTTCACGGGAACAACCGAGGTAACCGGAGGTCTTACCGGGCTTTTCGGGTTTAATCCAAACACCATAAGGCAATATGCAAACAGCGACGGAGCGCTTATGTTTGTTGGGGAAACGGGCAGTTTGAGCGTTCACCCGGGTGGCAGAATTGAATATAAGTCTTTGAGCGAAAATGAGGGGATTCCGCTCCTTCACAATGGGCAAGGCGCTGCAAACAGTATGGTTTTGTCTGGGGTTTTTGCTCTTGCAGAAAAAACCTTTGATATATGCGGAATGAGTGACGAAAAACATGAAGCGAAGCTCAAAATGACGAGACTTGAAAAAGTTGTCGGTGGCTCGACAAAATTTAACTTTGATTATTTTGTTGATGAAAACAGAGTGAATTTTGGAGATGGTCCGGCAATGTATGCGGTGGTTAAAAACGGAGTTCTCATTGAATTTAAAATTCAAATTAAGACCATAGAAAAGATTGGTGACAAAAAAGACTGTGGCGATATGTTTGATGCGATAGACAGCTTTTTAAAAGCCAACGCCAAAGTTAACAAAATATTTTACGGTTGTGCTGTTTACAACTATACCGAAGATAAAAAAGATACCTTTGGTGCTTGGGAAATTCAGGGGGGAATGTAATGGATTTGCGCAGACTCAAAACAGTTTTTATTTTTGTGCTGATTTGGATAAACATTATGCTCATCTTTGTTTTGTACAGTGCAAGAAACTATAAAGGCGAAGAAAAAAAGGTAATGACCGAAAACCTGACTTACCTTTTGTCGAAAAATATGATATATCTCCCCGAGACCACTGAAATTCCTGATTCGCCCGATATATGCAATTTTTATCTTGAAAAAATGTTTGGAAGCGACCAGGAAATGTTGGTTAAGTTTTTGGGAGAGGATTATTTGGCGGAGGGGACTTTGTATAAAAACGGCGGAAATTCACTTCGCATAACAGGTGATGAATTTTCATTTTCAAGGGAAAAAGCTGAAGGCAAGATTTCGGAGCTTACGCCTGAAAATATTGAAAAGTTGTGTCGCAGGGAAATGGAGAGCCTTGGTATAATGGCTGATGTTTATGCGTTTGGCGGTATAAATTATGTTGATGAAGTAATAAAAGCGATTTTCACTGTACGTCAGGATGAAATGGAGTTTTTTGATGCATACATCTCCTTTGATGTTTCAAAAGATGGCATCCTTGGGATTTCAGGGAAAAATATCATTTCGGGGATTAAAGCATCAGACAGCAATACGCCGTATTACAGCGTGATAAGTATTCTTGCGGATTTGGTGAAGAGTCAGGAACTTGAAAAAAATGTTGCACATACCATTGTAAGCATAAGGCCGGGATATTATATAGGAAAGACCGAAGAAAGCTATCGGAATATTCTGGCGATTCCGGTTTGGCAAATTGCCACAGACCGTGGGCATATTCTTCATTATGATGCAAGAAACGGGCAGAAAATAAATGAATAGAGGATGCTAGGCCTAGCGTCCTCTATTTTCGCTTTTGTTGCTTTTTTTGAATTGTTTCGATATATGAGGGAAAGGGGAGTTTTTGTTCTTGTGTGGTTTTGGCATCAGGCTCGGTTTGAAATTCTTCTCTTTGCTCGTATTGGCTGTGTTTTGTACTGTTTGTTATGAATTTCATAAAAATTGCCCCTTTGTGATAGTTTTTAATTCGGAATTTCTCAAAAAGATTTGATATATATACATATTATGGTTGATTTTTAGAAAAATATTCTGTATAATATAAGTTAGAATTTCGTTTATACAGTTAAGGATGGTTTTTTAAATGAAAATTAAAGAAGTATTTTTGAAATCAAATGATTTGGGAGGACAAAAGGTCAGTGTGAACGGCTGGGTGAGAACCTTGCGTGCTTCAAAAAGCTTTGGCTTTATTGAACTCAATGACGGGTCCTTCTTTAAAAATATCCAGGTGGTAATCGAAGAAGAAAAGCTTTCGAATTTCCAAGAACTTTGCAAGCTCAATGTGGGAGCGGCGCTCAGGGTTGAGGGAACGTTGGTGCTTACTCCTGATGCAAAACAGCCTTTTGAGATCAAGGCAGAAAGTGTTTTGATTGAAGGTGAAAGCACACCTGATTATCCACTTCAGAAAAAGAGACATTCTTTTGAATACTTAAGGACAATTCCACATCTGAGAGCGAGAACAAACACTTTTTCAGCGGTGTTCCGTGTTCGTTCGGTGATTGCGTATGCTATTCACAAGTTCTTCAATGACCGTGGCTTTGTTTATGTTCACACACCGCTGATTACAGGAAGCGACTGTGAGGGCGCAGGTGAAATGTTCCGCGTTACAACCCTTGACATGGAGAATTTACCAAGGACCGAAGACGGAAAGATTGATTATGCTCAGGACTTTTTCAACCGTGAAACATCCCTTACTGTAAGCGGTCAGCTTGAGGGCGAAACTTTCTCAATGGCGTTTGGGGATATTTATACCTTTGGTCCTACTTTCAGAGCTGAAAACTCAAATACTACACGTCATGCGGCAGAGTTCTGGATGATTGAGCCTGAAATTGCCTTTGCAGACCTCAAGGACGATATGGCTCTGGCTGAGGATATGCTGAAATTTGTAATTCGTTATGTCCTTGAAAATGCTCCCGAGGAAATGGTATTCTTCAACAACTTCGTTGACAAGGGCCTGATTGAAAGACTCAATAATATTCTTGAAAATGAGTTTGGCCACGTCACCTATACCGAGGCTGTTGAAATTCTCAAAAACAGCGGCAAGGACTTTGAATATCCTGTCCAGTGGGGAATTGACCTCCAGACCGAGCATGAGCGTTATCTCACAGAAGAGGTGTTCAAAAAGCCGGTGTTTGTTACTGACTATCCCAAGGAAATCAAGGCTTTTTATATGCGACTCAATGATGACGGCAAGACCGTTGCTGCTATGGACTGTCTTGTTCCGGGTATTGGTGAAATCATCGGCGGCAGCCAGAGAGAAGAGCGTATGGATGTTCTTCTCAAACGTATGGAAGAAGTTGGACTTGACACCGAAGATTATGGCCACTATCTTGACCTTCGCCGTTATGGCGGAACAAAGCATGCGGGCTTTGGTCTTGGCTTTGAAAGAGCCGTTATGTACCTGACCGGTATGGGCAATATCCGTGATGTTTTGCCTTATCCGAGAACAGTGAACAATTTGGGTTAAAGGGTGATTTTGATGCTTTTTGCAATAATAACGTTTGTTATCCTTATAGCGCTGGTGATAATCAGGCGAGCAGAGCTTGTTGCGTTTTTTGCAAGAATGAAGTTCCAAAGGGGTGACCTTGAAGGAGCACTCAGACTTCACAGCATTGCCAACCGCATAGGAAAGCTTCGCGATGCAAGCCTTATGTATTATGGCTATTTGTTGCTCCGCGACGGTCAGCTTGAGCTTGCAAGGGATATTCTTACACGGGCATCACTGTGTGCAAAGAAACCGCCTATGAAAAAAAGAATAAAGGCTATGCTTGCTATTGCAGAATGGAAAAGCGGCGACCTTGATACTGCTATTGAGATGACAGAAGAGGCAATGGTTGATTTTAAAACCACAAATCTTTATCAGAACCTTGGTCTTATGTATGTTTTGAAAGGTGATGCAAGACGTGCCCTTGATTTCAACAAGGAAGCTTTTGAATATAATTCAGACGATATGATTATTATGGATAATCTGGCGGAGTCATATGCTCTTTATGGAGATACTGAAAAGGCGTCAGAGCTTTATGAAAAGCTTCTCCTAAAAGAGCCGCATTTTCCAGAGCCATATTATGGCTATGGGCAGCTTCTTGTTAAAAAAGGCGAAAAAGAAAGAGGCCTTGAGTTGATTGAAAAATCCCTTGAGAAAAAATTCACCTTCCTCAGTGTCTTGCAAAAAGACGAGGTCGAGAAGATTCTTGCTAAAATAAAAGAAGTGTAAGTTTTTGCAGTATATGAAAAACCGGTCAGGTATTTGCCTGACCGGTTTTGGTTTTTTAATAAATATTTCAGCCCCAAAAACCTATCATTCAACATAATGTGTGGAATATTAGTTCAAAATTCCGTTTTCGGAGACTTCTGCGAAGCGTTTTAAAATTTGCTTTGAAAGAGCTTCGTTTTGCGGATGGCTCAAGATTTTGTCTTCGGCGAGCAGCTCATCAGCCACTGTTTTTGCAATGGATAGAAAGTTCATATCGGTAGAAAGGTTTGAAACTTTCAGCTCTGGAAGGCCGTGTTGACGAATTCCAAAAAATTCACCCGGACCGCGAAGTTCCAAATCCTTTTCTGAAATTTTGAAGCCGTCAGAGGTTTTGCACATAATTGCCATACGCTCTTTTGCAATATCGCCGCCACCAGAGAACATTATGCAATAAGACGAATGTTCGCCGCGACCAATTCTTCCGCGGAGCTGATGGAGCTGTGAAAGACCAAACCGCTCGGCGTTTTCGATAATCATAATGGAGGCGTTGGGTACGTCTACGCCCACCTCAATCACTGTGGTGGAAACCAAAATATCGATTTCGCCCTTTGAAAAACGATTCATTATGTCCTGACGGTCTGTGCTTTTGAGCTTGCCGTGCATCACTTCGATTTTGAGGTTAGGGAAAACATCGGATTGGAGCTTTTCAGCATATTCAATCGCTGATTTTGCGCTCAGGGCTTCGGATTCTTCAATAAGGGGACAGACTATGTAAGCTTGTCTGCCTTGAGCAATGTTGTCCCGAAGAAAGGCAAAGATGCGGTTTCGCATTTTTTCACCTACAGAATAGGTTTCAATGGGCTTTCTGCCCGGAGGTAGCTCGTCAATAACTGAGATGTCAAGGTCGCCGTAGAGAATCAGCGAAAGCGTTCTTGGAATTGGTGTTGCAGTCATAACCAGAGTATGTGCTCCAAGACCTTTTTCGGTGAGAGAAAGACGCTGACGGACACCAAACCGGTGCTGTTCGTCGGTGATTACCAAAGCGGCATTTTTGAAAGTAACACCCTTTGAAATAAGGGCGTGAGTGCCAATGATTATTTGTGCTGTGCCATCGGCAATTTTTTTCTTTGCCTCCCGTTTTTCAGGAGCGGGCATACCGCTGTGAAGCAAAACTGTTTCAAAACCAAACTGTGAGAAAAGGGCTTTGAGGTTTTTAAAGTGCTGGCTTGCCAGAATTTCAGTGGGAGCCATAAGCACCGCCTGATAGCCGTTTTCTGCTACTGCATACATAGCTGCCGCTGCCACAATGGTCTTTCCTGAGCCGACGTCACCTTGGATAAGCCTGTTCATAGGTGTGGACTTTTGAATGTCAGCAGAGATTTCGTTTATTACACGTTTTTGCGCTTTTGTCAGGTCAAAAGGAAGCTTTTCGGCAAAGTCTTTGATGCGTTTTACATTTTTTATTGGCGTTGCATAATAGTTTCTGCGTTCGTTTCCCAAAAGGCGTATGCCGCATTGCAAAACAAGAAATTCTTCAAAAGCAAAACGCTGACGGGCGGACTCAAAATCTTCAAAGGTTTTGGGGTTATGGATATCCGAGAGGGCTTCCATAACATTTTTAAAGCCGTAACGTTTTCGTATCTGTTCCGGAATAATGTCCGGCAAAGTGCCCTCCAAAGAGGAAAGGGCTGAAAGGACGGCATTGCGGATATGAGTCTGGGAAAGACCTGCGGTGGAGGGGTATACCGGAAGAATTTTGCCGGTTTTGGTCATTATGCTTGAAGCCTCTTCAACCACAGGGTTTACCATTTCAAAGTACCTGCCGCGGAATATGACTTTTCCATAAAAAGTAAATTCCGCCCCCCTTTGTAGGGTTGCGGAAATATAGGGTGCATTAAACCAACTGAGCTGCAAAAGGTCGCTGCCGTCGCTTACCATAACGCGGGTTATGGACATACGTCTGCCTTTGCGGTAAGACTTTATTTCGCTTGCAAGACTACCTGACACGCACACAGTTTCCCCGTCCATAAGGTCAGAAATTGCTTTGATCTCTCTGCGGTCTTCAAGCTGACGCGGAAAGTGAAAGAGCAAGTCGCCCACGGTGTTTATGCCCAGCTTTCCGAAAAGCTTGGCGCGGGCTTCGCCTATGCCCTTGATATACTGTATGCTTGTTTGTGGTTTCATAAGTGCTCTCCGATTTTATTCAACCGAAATTATATAATAATAAACCGGCTGACCTCCAAAGCAAAGGGAAATATCCATATCAGAAAACTCGCTTTCGAGCTTTGCTATCAGGCGGTCGGCGTCCTCTTTTTTCGTCTCTTCGCCATAATAAACGGTGATAACGCCGCTTTCTTCGTTTGTCATCTGGGTGCACAGCTCAAGAGCTGCGTCCTCAGGAGTTTTTGTAACGGCGGTGATTTCTTTGCCGTTTACGCCAAGGCAGTCACCAAGCTTTATTTCCTTGCCGTCAAGGACGGTGTCGCGAGCCGCAAAAGTAACCTGACCGCAAGAAACAAATTCGGTCATTTCAATCATAGCGGCGGCGTTGTCCTGTGGCTCTAATCCCTCATCAAAGGCCATCATAGCGTTGATGCCCTGAGGGATATTGACTGTCGGGATAACAATAACCTGCTTGTCGGTGAGAGGGTCAACCTGCTCTGCGGCAAGGATGATGTTCTTGTTGTTTGGCAGAATGAAAACCACTTCCGCCGGAATTTTTTCAACGGCACTCAAAATATCCTGAGTGCTGGGGTTCATAGTTTGGCCGCCCTCGATAATCTGGTCAACACCAAGGGAGCTAAAGATTTCGGAAAGTCCGCTGCCTGCTGAAACTGCCGCAAAGCCGTAACGTTTTTTGGGCTCGGCTTTTGCCGGTTTGACATCTTCGGCAACTTCTTTTTGTGCCGGTTCAGCGTCAGAAAGCTTTTCGCTGTGCTGATACTTCATATTATCAATTTTGAGGTTTGTCAGTTCCCCAAGCTTTATTGCCTGTTCAAGCACAAAACCAGGATGGTTTGTGTGGATATGGACTTTTACGATTTCTTCGTCGTCAATGACCAGCATACAGTCGCCCTTGTCGGATATGGCAGTGCGGAACTGTGTGATCTGGCGGTCTGATGTTTTGTTGATGATAAATTCGGTGCAATAAAGATATTTTATGTCTGCGGCTTCTGTTGTTTTGGGAGCTGACGAGACAGTTTCTGTCTTGTCAAGGCTCTCCACTGCAGTGCCGTTTTCAAAGGCGAGAACCGCACCTTCAAAAATGGTGACAAGACCTTTTCCGCCGGCGTCCACAACCCCTGCTTTTTTCAGGGCAGGGAGAAGCTCGGTGGTGCCTTTGAGGCTTATTTCGCCTGCTTCCAAAACTGCACGCAAAAACTTGCCCAAATCGTCAAATTCTGTCCATTTTTCTTCGGCGAATTCTGACATTTCGCGGATTACCGTGAGGATTGTACCCTCTGTAGGCTTCATAACAGCTCGGTATGCAGTGGTCTTTGCTGAAACCAATGCGTTTTTGAGGTCAGAGATTTCAAGGGTTTCTTTGTTTTCAACAGCTTTTGAAAAACCGCGGATAATCTGTGAAAGGATAACACCGGAGTTTCCTCTTGCGTTCCGAAGAGAAGCCGATGCCAGCTTTGAAAGAAGCTTGCCACAGCTTGCTGCGTCATCTGCAAGAGTCTGGCTTGTTGCGCCACTGAAAGTAAGACTCATATTTGTGCCTGTATCACCGTCAGGAACGGGGAAGATATTCAGGTCATCAATGAGCTTTCGGTTATTTCTTAAATTTGCTGCGGCTGACTCAATCATCAGCCTGAGCGTTGATATATCTAAATTGTTCATTTAATCCACCTCGTAAGATTATGAAAGATTAAACACGGACACTTTCTACGTTTACACGGACGGAGGAAACCTCCATGCCAGTCATTTTTTCTACGTTGTATTTGACATTGCTGCGGATTGTTTCGCCGATTGTGCCGATGTTGAGACCGTATTCCACAATAACGTGCAGAGAGATTTCGATGACGCTGCCGCTGGCTTTGACCTTGACACCTTTGTCAAGATTTTCTTTTTTAAGAAGCTTTGCAATACCGTCCTTGCTGCTTTGTGAGCACATACCCACAACGCCATAGCACTGGGTGGCAACGTAGCCTGCTAAGTTCGCGATAACTGTGTTTGAGATATTTATAACGCCTTTGTCGTTTTTGATTTCAGCACTCATTTTTAAACCTCCTGTAGTCTCTTGGGTTTTAAATCAATTCTTAAGTTGCTTTACACAACTTTACATCATATATAATACATCATTTTTGCTGCGAGGTCAAGAGGGTTTCGGCATAAATAATCTGTCGATAAAAGAAGAAAACGGTTTTTTTGGAAAGGGAGACTAAATTTTTATTGCCTTTTAGCAGTAAATATGGTAAAATAGAAACTGTATAGGTATGTTTAAATGAAACTGGAGAATTTGATATGGAAGATAAAATTTTTGGAACAAATCCTGTGCTTGAGGCGCTTCACGCAGGGAGGGAAATAGACAAGATTTTCATTCAGGACGGAGCAAGACATTCAAGGCTTGCTCAAGTTACAGCTGCAGCAAAAAAACGCGGCATCAGGTATACCTTGGTGGGAAAAGCCAAGCTTGACGAATTGTCGGAGGGCGGAAATCATCAGGGGGTTCTGGCTCTTGCGGCTATGCACAGCTATTCTTCGGTTGAAGAAATTTTGGCACTTGCCAAGGAAAGAGGCGAGAAACCCTTTGTTATAATTGCGGAAAATCTTTCTGACCCCCATAACCTTGGAAGCATCATACGAACTGCAAATGCAGCGGGGGCACATGGGGTGATTATCCCCAAAAATCGCAGTGTGGGGCTTACCTCAACGGTTGCAAAGGTTGCGGCGGGAGCGCTTGAACATACACTTGTTGCAAGATGCACAAATGTTTCGGCATGCATTGAAGAACTGAAGGATGCAGGGCTTTGGATTGTTGGCACTGCCCTAGAGGGCAGTATGCCGATTTATGACTGCGATATGACCGGTGCGACAGGAATTGTTATAGGCAGTGAGGGCGAGGGAATGAGCCGCTTGACTCGTGAGAAATGCGATTTTCTTGTTAAAATTCCTATGCTGGGAAAGGCTGAGTCGCTTAATGCATCTGTTGCGGCGGGAGTCATAATGTATGAGGCGGTAAGACAGAGAGAATCAAAAAAATAGAGGAGAAAAACAATGATATCGATGCACAAAAGCACCGCGCTTTGCGGTATTGACGGATATATTGTGGATGTTGAAACGGATATTTCAAACGGTCTTCCGGGCTTTGATATAGTGGGTCTTCCTGATGCTTCCGTAAAGGAATCGAAGGAAAGAATCCGTGCAGCCATAAAGAATTCGGGGCTTGTATTTCCGGCGAAAAGGATTACTGTGAACTTGGCACCTGCGGACATAAAAAAAGAGGGTGCGCACTTTGATTTGCCCATAGCACTTGGAATACTTGCGGCATCCAACCAGCTTGATGTCAAATTCGGTCAGGATGCAATTTTCTTGGGGGAGCTTTCTCTGAACGGGGATTTAAGACGTGTGAACGGTGTTCTTCCAATGGTGATTTCTGCTTATCAAAAGGGAATAAAGACAGTGTTTCTTCCTCTTGAAAATGCCAACGAGGCGGCGGTTGTCAAGGGCATTGAGGTTTTTGGCGTCAAAAATCTTGGCGAAATCCTTGAGCATTTGCTGACGAGAACTCTTATATCACCTACTGTTGTTGACATAGACGGACTTTTTAGAAATGCAGACAAAGAAAAGTATGATTTTGCCGAGGTAAAGGGACAGCTTTATGTTAAAAGGGCACTTGAGGTGGCTGCGGCAGGCGGTCACAATATTTTGATGATTGGGCCTCCGGGTTCAGGAAAGACAATGATTGCAAGGCGGATACCGTCTATTCTTCCGGATCTTACTTTTGAGGAGTCACTGGAGGTAACAAAAATTCACAGCATTGCGGGAAATCTTTCGTCAAACAGTCCGCTTATTTCAGAGCGTCCTTTCAGGCATCCGCATCATACCATTTCTTCTGTGGGGCTTTCGGGTGGCGGAGCAAATCCGAGACCTGGGGAAATAAGTCTTTCCCACAACGGCGTGCTTTTTATGGACGAGCTTCCTGAATTCCGGCGTGATGCCCTTGAGGCTATGCGTCAGCCTCTTGAGGACGGGGAAATTACCATAACCCGTGCGGGCGGGACTGCCACATATCCGTCAAATGTTATGTTGGTGGCATCTATGAATCCTTGCCCTTGCGGATATTATGGCGACAAGGTAAGGGAATGTAACTGCTCACAGTCGCAGATAATGAAATATATGGGAAAAATCAGCGGACCGCTTCTTGATAGAATTGATCTGCATATAGAGGTTCCGTCGGTGAAATATGACGAACTGGAAACTAAAGAAAAAGGCGAGAGTTCGGAGGAAATAAAGAAAAGGGTTGACAGGGCAAGAAAAATTCAGACCGAAAGATACAAAGGCCTTGGAATTTTTGCCAACAGTCAGCTGACGCCTGAGCTTATGAGCAAGTATTGTGTTTTGGGTGAAGAAGCAAATGAACTCCTCAAACAGGCTTTTGAGGCGCTTGGTATGAGTGCGAGAGCCCACAACCGAATTCTTAAAGTGGCAAGGACCATAGCTGACCTTGCTGAAAGCGAAAATATTGAGGCGGAGCATATTGCTGAAACAATACAGTACCGTGCTCTTGATAAGAAATTTTTTAATTAAAGGACAGATAAAATGAAACTTAACATAGTTTTGGTAGAACCTGAAATCCCGTCAAATACGGGGAATATTTCAAGGACCTGCTCGGTTATTGATGCATCTCTTCATCTTGTGCATCCCCTGGGCTTTGACATAAGCGAAAAGGCGGTGAAGAGAGCCGGGCTTGATTATTGGGATGAGCTGGAGATTTTTGAATATAATAGCTTTGATGAAATCAGGGCAAAATATCCAAAGGGTGTGTTTTATTTTTGCACCACAAAGGCACCGAAAAGTTATAGCAAGATGAATTTTCCGGTGAAAGAGGATAAAGAAATATTTTTGGTGTTCGGCAAAGAAACAAAGGGGCTTCCGGAAGAGCTGCTGAAAGAAAACCTTGATTCTTGCATACGGATACCAATGAAAAAAAATAAACGGTCCCTCAACCTTTCAAACTCGGTGGCGATAATCGCATACGAGGTTTTGAGGCAAGGAGACTTTGAAAATTTGGAAGAGGAAGGATGTTTTCAAAATGGTTAAAATAATGACAGATATGTCGGCGGACATTACAAAGGAACAGGCGGAAAGATATGGTATAAGGGTTCTCCCTTTTTATATCAACTGCGGTGACGAAAGTATACTAGCAGATATTGATTATACGCCACAGATGTTTTATGAGAAATTCAAATCACTTCAGGAGCTGCCGTCCACAAGCCAGGCTACACCTGATATTTTGGAGAATATGTATCGCGAGCTGGGAAAGGAAAATGAGATTATTCACATCACTATTCCGGCAAACAGCAGCGGCATTGTGAATACAGCCCGTATGATAGCAGCTGACCTTCAGGAAGAGGGCTTTGATATTACAATCATTGATTCAAGTATGTACAGCTATGGAATCGGAGCGAATGTCATTGAGGCGGCACAAATGGCGGAAGACGGTGCTTCAAAGGATGAAATAGCTGCATTTCTCAAAGAACGCTTTGAAAAAGACAAGGTTTATTTCATTGTTGATGATTTGTCAACCCTGAAAAAAGGCGGAAGAATCAAGGCCACCACAATGGTGGTGTCTTCTGTCCTTGATATAAAGCCCATTCTTTGGTCAAACGACGGTATGGTTGAGGCTTTTGCCAAGGTGAAGGGATTAAAGAGAGCGATTGCAAAGATTGTTGACCACGTTGAGGAAAACATATTTGACCCTGAAAATGCAGAAGTTCACATTTTGCATGCGGATGCTCCTGAAAAGGCAGAAATTCTAAAAAGTATGATTGAAGAAAGAATCTCGCCGAAATCAATAAGAGTTGCAGAAGTTGGTCCCATTATCACCTGCCATGCGGGGCTTGGTGTGTTTGGACTGTATTTCAGGCACAAATAATGTGTTTTCAAATATTTTTGATACAAAGGATGATTTTGTATGTATCTTGAAAAAGAGGAAATGAAATTCTCGGTGGTTTATGCCATAAAACAATATAAAGCACCGATAAATATGGACCTTACCTATCGGATTTTTACTTGGGACAAGGAGATTATGCAATATTTCGATTTGGCGGAGGTATTGGCGGAGCTTTTGGAAGACGGATATATAGTAAAAAAGTTTTATCGTAACGAGGAAGCCTTTTGCCTTACCGAAAGCGGTGAAGAGGCATATCGATTTTTTAAGACCCGTGTTCCGTATAGCGTCAGACAAAGAATAGATGAGGCAATCGGGCGGGTCAAATATGACGAGCTTGTTGACCCAAATGCCGTTAAGGCGGAGGTTATCCCTGTGACGGGTGACCAGTATATGGCAAGATGCAGCATTTTGGAGGATAAAGTCCCGATTCTTGAGCTTAATCTGAATATGGGCAAACGCCAGGATGCCGAGCGCACGGCACGTTATTTCAAAGAAAATTCGAAGAAAATCTATGAGGAAATTCTTAGGGCTTGCACAGAAGAAAAGGCCTGAGGTTTTTTGGAGGGAATATTTTGTTTGTAGCAGACAGTTATGATGTAATAGTTATAGGCGGGGGACATGCAGGTGTTGAAGCATCCTTTGCAGCGGCAAGGCTTGGGGCGAGAACCTGCCTTTTTTCAATAAGCCTTGACAGTATTGCAAATCTTCCCTGCAATCCAAGTATCGGAGGAACAGCCAAGGGGCATCTGGTGAGAGAAATTGATGCCCTGGGCGGTGAGATGGGAAAGGCGGCAGATGCAACCCTTTTGCAGTCAAGAATACTCAATCGCGGCAAAGGCCCTGCGGTGTATTCTTTGCGTGCCCAGATTGACCGCAGAGCATACCAAAACGAAATGAAGCATCGGCTTGAGCTGTGCGAGGGGCTTGATGTGCGTCAGGGCGAAATTGTGAAAGTAAATCTTGATGAAAATGGCGCTGTCAGGTCGGTTGAAACCCGTATGGGAGCGGAGTATCTTTGTCGGGCGGTTATTGTGTCAACTGGTACATATTTAAAGTCACGAATAATAATCGGTGAATTCAGTCAGGAAAGTGGCCCTGACGGAGTTTTCCCCGCCACCGAGCTTTCAAAAAACCTCGCGGATATCGGTGTTGAGCTTGTTAGGTTTAAAACAGGTACGCCGCCCAGAGTGAACAGAAGAAGCATTGATTTTTCGCAGCTGGAGGAACAGCTTGGGGATGACCCGATTACCCCCTTTTCGTTTGAGACAAAGAAAGAACTTGAAAACAAGGTGAGCTGTTTCGTAACATATACCAACGAAAAAACCCACAAGGTTATTCTTGACAACATTCACCGTTCACCCCTTTACGGCGGGGATATAAAGGGCATTGGACCCAGGTATTGTCCGTCCATTGAGGACAAAATTGTGAGATTCCGTGATAAGGAACGACATCAGCTGTTCATCGAGCCTATGGGCGAAGATACCGAAGAAATGTATATTCAGGGCTTTTCAAGCAGTCTTCCTGAAGATGTGCAGATAGAGATGCTGAAGACCCTTCCCGGCCTTGAAAATGCACACGTCACGAGAAATGCCTATGCTATTGAATATGACTGTTGCAATCCTTTGCAGCTTAAAAATACTTTGGAATTCAAAAACATTCCGGGGCTTTTCGGTGCGGGACAGTTCAACGGAACATCAGGGTATGAGGAGGCGGCTGCCCAGGGGCTTATTGCCGGAATAAATGCGGCAAGAAAGCTTCAGGGAAAAGAGCCATTTACTTTGGACAGAAGTGATGCATATATCGGGACGCTTATTGATGATTTGGTGACAAAAGGCACAAATGAGCCATACAGAATGATGACGTCCCGCTCGGAATATCGGCTTATACTCCGTCAGGACAATGCGGATTTGAGGCTTACTGAAAAGGGCTTTGAACTTGGACTTATAAGCCGCGAGCGGTATGATGCGTTCTGCGAGAAAAAACGGTTGATTGAGGAAGAAACCGAAAGACTTTCTGCCATAGTTTTCCCTCCGTCAAAGGAAGTTAATGACTTTTTGGAAAGTGTGGGAAGCACTGCGGTTTCAAGCGGAATAAGGGCGATTGATATGCTGAAACGTCCTGAGGTTTCGTATGAGGTGATGTCGGTTTTGGATAAAGACAGAAAGCCGCTTCCGAAAGAGGTCGCAGAACAGGTGGAAATCAGCATAAAGTATGAGGGATATATAAACCGCCAGATTGCTCAGGCAAATCAGTTTAAGAAAATGGAGAACAAAAAAATTCCTGAAAGCATTGACTATGAGAAAATTGGCGGGCTGCGTCTTGAGGCAAGGCAGAAGCTTGAAAAAATAAGACCTGCGTCAATCGGTCAGGCATCAAGAATTTCAGGTGTTTCACCAGCGGATATTGCGGTCTTGGTGGTTTATCTCAAGCAAAACAAAATAGTTTGATTTTGCCGCGAGAGTGCGGCACATTGGAGTTGCCTATGAAAAAAATAGTGGCAGGACCCAATGATGCAGGGCAAAGGCTGGATAAGTTCTTGGCAAAGCTTTTGAAAACTGCGTCAATGGGGATGATTTACAAATGGATGAGAAAAAAAAGAGTCAAGGTCAACGGCAAAAAGCAGGATATTTCATATATTTTGAATGTCGGTGACGTTCTTGAACTTTATATCAACGACGAGTTTTTTGAGAATGAAAAAAAAGAGCCGGTTTTTGAACTTAACGACGAGGCTCTTTGTGTAGTTTATGAAGACGAAAACATCCTTGTGGCAGACAAGCCGTCGGGGGTGTCTGTTCACGGAGAAGTGGGCTGTCTTTTGGACAGTATCACGGCATATCTTGTGAGAAAGGGAGAATATGTTCCACAGAGTGAGAACACCTTTGCTCCAGCCCTTTGCAACAGAATTGACAAAAATACGTCAGGCCTTGTTATTGCGGCGAAAAATGCCAAAGCGCTCAGGTCGATAAACGAAAAGATAAGAGACCGTGAAATAAACAAATACTATCTTTTGAGGGCGGAAAACCCGGAGCGGTTGGAAAAGAACGGCAAAATAGCAGGATATACAGTGAAAAATGAGAAAGAGAGAAAGGTTTATTTTTATGAGGAGGAAAAGAGCGGCTCAAAATATTGCGAGACTCTTTTTGAAAAGTTAGATGATAACGGGTTGTTTGAGGTTCAGCTTCTTACGGGGCGCACACACCAGATAAGAGCCAGCTTTGCGGCACGTGGCTGTCCTTTGGTTGGTGATGTGAAATATGGGGCGAAGAGAAACGGAAGAAAAGACTTTCAGCAGCTTCGGGCGTATAAAATAGAATTTGATTTTCGCACACCGGCAGGGGATATGGATTATCTGAGCGGAAAAGTGATTACGGCGGATTGAAAACGATAAAGGGAAAGGATGGTGAGATTTGGTCATATGAAATGGACAGATGAACAGCGTGAAGCGATTGAATATAAAGGTCAAAACATTCTTCTTGCGGCAGCAGCAGGCTCGGGAAAGACTGCGGTTTTGGTGCAGAGGATAATTGAGCTTGTGAAAAATGACAAAATCTCACTTGATGAGCTGCTTGTACTTACCTTTACTGAGGCGGCGGCAAGCGAGATGCGTGAAAAAATCAAAAAGGCGATTCTTGCTGAACTTAAGAATAGCCCTGAGGATGAGCATCTCATGAGGCAGAGACTGCTTATGCATTCTGCAAGCATATCAACGGTTCATTCCTTTTGTCTCAACACATTAAAAAATAATATACAGATGACAGATTTGCCGGTGGATTTTTCACTGGCTGATGAAACCGAAAATGCAATTTTGCTTAAAGAGGCACTTGATGAGGTGCTTGAGAGGTTTTATGCAAACATTGACAAAGACAAATCCTTTGCGGATTTGGTTTCGGGTTATGGCGGAACAAAAAATGATGGTACACTTAGAGAACGGCTTTTGGCACTTCACAATTTCAGCCGCAGCATGGCGTATCCCAAAAAATGGCTCAATGCGGCAGTTCGTGCATACAAAGATACCTATCTCACGGGTGATCTTTGTGGTGATTGGTGGAAAGAAACATTTTCAACTCTCGTAAAGCAGTCAAGAGAAGAAATTTTTGAGATATATCAGCAGATTATAGAAGATACCGAAACAAAGCTTGGCGAGGGACATCCGTATTTCACTTTCTTGAATGATGAATTTGCGGATATTCAAAGGGTTTTTCAGCATGTTGATGATAGGTGCTATTCCTCTGCAAAATCAGCTCTTGATGGATTCAGACACAGCAGAATGGTATCTGGCAGAAGAAAGGCAGAGGCAGCAGAGCTTTCGGAGCAGGTGCGAATCAAAACCTTGCGCGATTTGGCGAAGGGTGTTTATGCTGACCTTTGCAATGCGTTTGTCCTTGATGAAAAAACTTTGATTGAGCGCATAAGTCTGTCTTATCCCGTTGTCAGAACTCTTAAAAATATGGTGCTGATGCTGGACAGACGGTACAGTCGCAAAAAAAGAGACAAAAGTCTTCTTGATTTCAATGACCTTGAGCATGAGACACTGCACCTCCTTGTAAACAAAAAGGGGGAAGAAACTTCTGTTGCGCTGTCGCTCAGGAACAAATATAAGATGATTCTGGTGGATGAGTATCAGGACACCAACAATATTCAGGATATGATTTTTGAGACAATATCTCAAAATAACAGCAACATTTTTATGGTAGGCGACCTGAAACAGAGTATTTATAAATTCAGAAATGCCGTTCCAAAACTGTTTTCGGATAAATATGACCTTTATGGAAAAGAAAAGGATGCCGGACACCTCATCAGGCTTTTCAAAAATTTCAGGAGCCGCAGTGAGGTTGTTGACACGGTGAATTTTGTGTTTCAAAACATTATGTCACCGGATGTGGGGAATGTGGATTATACTCCCAAAGAATTCCTTGTACGCGGTGCTGAGGACTATCCCGATGCCAAAAACAAGGGTGATTATGCCACAGAATTGCATCTGGCAAAGGCTGAAGATGAAAGCGGTGAGACCGTTGAAAAATCAGAGCGTATAGGGATTGAAGCACAGATTGCGGCTTCGCGCATCCGTGAAATGATTGACAGCAAAATGGAGGTTTTTGATAAAGAACTTCGCACAATGCGGCCAATAAGATATAAAGATATAGTGGTACTGATGCGAAAAACCAAGGATGAGGCACCGATTTTTGAGAGTGTATTTGGCGAAAACTCCATACCGGCATACAGCGATGTGGGACACAGCTATCTTGATTCACTTGAAATAAACACTGTTTTGTCGTATCTTGAGATAGTGGACAATCCCCGTCAGGATATACCGCTTATTGTCATATTGCGGTCGCCCATTTGGGGCTTTTCAGCAGAGGAACTGGCAAAAATCCGTGAATTTTCAAAAGACGGATACTTTTTTGATGCCCTCAAGGCTGCAGCTGAAAATGGCAATTTGCGTGCGGATGAATTTTTGAAAACCCTTGATGAGCTGAGGGATAATTCCCAAAGCGAGGGCGTGGAGAATTTGCTTTACCGCATTTGTTATGACAGCGGATATTATGCATTGGTGGGATCGCTTGACCACGGCAGTGAGCGTCAGGCAAATCTTAGAATTCTGATGGAGCGTGCCACCGAATTTGAGCACACAAAAATGAGCGGTCTGTTCAGCTTTGTGAATTATATTGAAACTATGCGGGCAGAAAACAAGGATATGACTCCTGCCAAAGCATTCGGCGAGGGCGAAGACGTAGTCAGGATAATGAGCATCCACAAATCAAAGGGGCTTGAATTTCCGGTGGTTATACTTTCAAATACTGCCAATGGATTCAACCTGAGAGATGCGTCAAATACCATTATATGGGACGAGCAGGGCGGCATAGGTATGGATTTTGCGGACAACCGCATGCGTATCAGATATTTGTCGGCAAGCAAGAATTTGGTGGGACTTAAGCTCAAAAAGGATATGATTTCAGAGGAAATGCGGCTTTTGTATGTGGCGCTTACCCGTGCCCGGGAAAAGCTTATTATTACAGGGACATTCAAACCCTCTGAAAAGAAATGGAAAAATCACGTCTGGAAAAGTGACGGAACGGTGCCCTGTGCCCATGTGAGAGGTCTTTCTTGTTACAGAGATTGGTTAACAGCTGCTCTTATGAGGCATCCTGGGGCAAAGCCGCTTAGGGATTATTGTGAAATTCCTGAGACCGAAAGGGATAACAGCGCCAGATTTGATTTGAATACATACATCTATGAAGATTTTAACCGGGTGCTAAGTGCTGATGATATTTGTATTGATAAAGAAACGGACAAGAAAGAGGAAACTGTGGAACTTGGCGCTGTCAGAGAGATGCTCACGTTTGAATATAAAAACAAAGAAAAATGTATGCTTCCGGTAAAACTGTCCGTCAGCGAGGTGAAAAGGATGCAGTCAGATGACGGCGAATATGTGCCGCTGATTGATTCTTTAAAAATCACTGGAAGAAAAGGGTTTGAAAGGATAAGTGGTGCAGAGCGGGGGACAATTGTTCATTTTGTTCTGCAGATGATTGACCCCAGAGTGGTGAACAGTGTCAAAGATATAGAGGATTTGGTCAAAAAACTGAAAGACGAAAAAGTTTTAAATGAAATGCAAGCAAGGGCTGTTGATTGCGAAAAAATTGCAGAATTCTTTCTTGGCGATATGGGACAACGGCTGAAAAAGGCACAGCGCATTGAAACAGAATTTGGCTTTTACACAAAGGTCACAGCTGACGAGATTTATGGAAACGGTATGAGTGACACCATTCTCTTGCAGGGAATAATTGATTGCTTTTTTATTGATGTGGACGGACGGGTTGTGCTTTTGGATTTCAAAACCGACAGAGTGCAAGGTGCTGAGGCTCTTGAAAAAGCAAAAGAAAAGTATAGTGTTCAGATTAAATATTACAAAAGGGCTTTGGAGGAAATACTTGAGGTGACTGTTGACGAGACATATTTGTACTTTTTTGAGTGCGGTGAGCTTGTGGCTATGGATTAGGAGGCGAAATTTATGAAAGCATTGATTTTTACGGTAACGGCGGGTCAGGGCCACAATCAGGTTGCCAAGGTCTTGTGTGATTGCTTCAATGAAAAAGGCGTTGAAACCATATCGGTGGATGCTTTTGAATATATAACACCTGTTCTCAAGGAAACGATTTCCCAGGGATATCTTGTGTCAACCAAACGATTGCCCAAAATTTATGGCAAGGGATATAGGCTATTGGAAAAGCGGGACGAAGACAGTATGGACAGCATTGTGGTGAAAATGCTCAGCGGAATTTTATCAAAAAAGCTGGTGAGCTTTGTGAAAAACTATGCACCTGATGTTATTATCTGCACCCACGTTTTTGCGTCCATTATGGTGAGTGCCGTGGCAAGCGGCCTTGACGCGAATATAAAAACGGTGGGGATTGTGACGGACTTTACTATGCATCCTTATTGGGAGGATGCGGTGCTTGATTATTATGTGACGGCAAGTGAACTTCTTAGCAATCAGGCGGATAAAAAGGGTATTCCACTTGAAAAGATAGTGCCAATAGGTATTCCAATCGACCCGAAGTTTGCCGAAAAGGAAGACCAAAAGGATGCCAGGACGTGCCTTGGCCTTGCTGACAAGACAACGGTTTTGGTTATGAGCGGAAGTATGGGCTATGGAAAGATAGGCAAAATGATTAAGGAGCTTGATGAGACAAACCTTGATTTTCAGATTGTGTCGGTGTGTGGATATAATGAACGCCTCAAGACAAAAATTGACCGCATGGAATTTCGGCATACCATACATAATTTTGGGTTTTCGGACAAAATTGACTTGATGATGGATGCGGCGGATTGTCTTGTTACCAAGCCCGGCGGGCTCACAACCAGCGAGGCGCTTGCCAAAGGTCTTCCAATGATTATGGCAAATCCCATACCTGGGCAGGAGGACAGAAATGTGGAATTCCTCTTGAACAACGGGGCGGCACTGAAAATG
The DNA here is from genome assembly GCA_017456605.1 of Clostridia bacterium. Classification (GTDB taxonomy): domain Bacteria; phylum Bacillota; class Clostridia; order Monoglobales; family Monoglobaceae; genus SIG440. Next base: position 162,215 of record JAFTJA010000004.1, read on the forward strand.
AGTTCCACATTCCCTATTGATGAGGCGCTTTTTCAGTTGCTTGGGAACAAAAAACGGATTTCTGCTATGCGTGAAGTTATTTCGTTTTTGGGAAAACCCAATGCTACGCGAGATTTTGTCGAATTTGTTTTATCGCTTAAGTGATTTTGATTTACAAAAGAGAGGAAGATTTTGATGCTTGGAACATGGGTGAATTGTATTGCGGTTGTTTTGGGCGGAGGTATAGGACTGATTGCAAAACGGGGAATATCCGAAAAGCTCAACAAAAGCGTTATGAATGCGCTGGCGCTTTGCGTTCTTTATATAGGAATAAGCGGAGCGCTTGAATGTCAGAATGTTTTGGTTGTTATTTTGTCGATGGCGTTGGGGGCGCTCATTGGTGAGGGGCTTGACCTCGATGAAAAAATCAGGCGGCTTGGTGACGGGCTGGAAAGCCGCGTCAGCAAAAAAGGCGAGGAGGGCTCGATTTCAAGGGGGTTTGTTGCCGCAAGTCTTTTGTTTTGTGTTGGAGCAATGGCCATTGTGGGTTCCCTCCAAAGCGGAATATCAGGAAACCACGAGACACTTTTTGCCAAGTCCCTTATGGACGGAATTGCAGCGGCGGTGCTTTCGTCGACCCTTGGTGTGGGAGTTTTGTTCTCTGCCGGGTTTGTGCTTGTTTATCAGGGAACGATTACACTTTGTGCTTCGTTTTTGGAGCCGGTGCTTACTGATGTGATTATTGCAGAAATGACTTGTGTAGGCTCGCTGATTATTGTGGCTTTAGCCCTCAATATGCTGAAAATTACAAATATGAAAGTAATGAATTATGTACCGGGGATTTTTATACCCATTGCAATTTATTGGATTTTGGAATTGTTTTGATGGAGGTAAGAAAATGAAAAGAATTGCTCAATTTGAAAAAGTAAGTAGTGAACAGTTTGTTTTTGGCTGGGCAGACTGTTTCGGCATGGGAAGAGGGATTTATGATGCGTTTGATTATGTAAAAATTCCCAGACGTGCCACAAAGGGCTCGGCGGGATATGACTTTTTTGCGGTCAAGGATGTGGAGCTTGCCCCGGGTGAAAGTATAAAAATGCCCACCGGCATCAGGGTGAAGATTGATGAGGGGTGGGTGCTGAAAATTTATCCCCGCAGCGGACTTGGTTTTAAGTATAGACTTCAGCTCAATAACACGGTTGGAATTATTGACAGTGATTATTATTATTCGAACAATGAAGGACATATTTTTATAAAAATAACCAACGATTCAAAAGATGGAAAAACTGTCTCAATCAAACGTGGCGATGCTTTTGCGCAGGGCATATTCTTGGAATACGGCATCACCATTGACGACGATGTGACAGACGTAAGAAATGGCGGCTTTGGGAGCACGTCAAAATAAAAAAGAGAATTAAAAATGCCGCTTTGGGTATCCAAAGCGGCATTTTGCTATAAATTTAATTATTCAAAAAACAAGGGCGTTGACATATAACGTTCACCCGTGTCGGGGAGCAAAACAACGATTGTTTTGCCTATATTTTCCGGGCGTTTTGCGATTTCTGTCGCGGCATAAAGTGCAGCACCTGATGAGATACCCACCAAAATGCCTTCGCTTTTTGCGAGGAGGCGGCTTGCCTGATATGCTGCGTCTTCTGTCACCGTGATTATTTCGTCTATAACCGAGATGTCAAGTGCTTTGGGTACAAAGCCTGCTCCAATCCCCTGAAGACCGTGGGGACCTGATGTTCCCTTTGAGAGAACGGGGGACCCTTCAGGCTCAACAGCAACGATTTTCACATCGGGGTTTTGAGCTTTCAGGTATTTGCCCGTACCCGTTATTGTGCCGCCGGTGCCTACCCCCGCAACAAAAATATCAATTTTGCCGTCGGTGTCGTTCCAGATTTCAGGACCGGTGGAAAGATAGTGTGCCTCTGGATTTGACGGATTTTCAAACTGCGACGGGATGAAACTGTCTTTGATTTCTTTTGAAAGCTCGGTGGCTTTTTGGATTGCTCCGTTCATGCCAAGCTTTCCGTCGGTGAGAACTATTTCTGCTCCGTATGCCTTCAAGAGGCTCTGGCGTTCAACGCTCATTGTTTCGGGCATAGTGAAAATTGTCTTGTAGCCCTTTGATGCCGAAACTGCTGCAAGGCCGATCCCGGTGTTGCCGCTTGTGGGCTCGATTATCACAGAACCGGGCTTTAAAAGGCCTTTGGTTTCAGCATCCTCAATCATTTTTTTTGCAATACGGTCTTTTGCACTGCCCGCCGGATTGAAATATTCAAGCTTTGCAAGAATAGATGCCTTTGCACCGACTTTTTCCGTGTATTTGGACAACCGAAGAAGTGGAGTGCTTCCGATGAGGTCGCTTACTGATTCAAAGATTTTCATATTTAAAAGCCCCTTTCCGCAGATGAAACCGCTTGAAAAATCAATATGTATTTATTTTTTTGCCAGGACTTCTTTTGATTTTTCCACTATTGTCTTTGTATCAAGACCGTAGATTTCAAAAAGTTTCTGAGGAGTGCCGGAACGTCCAAACACATCTTGTGTACCGATTCGTGCCATGGGAACAGGTGCGTTTTCTGCCAGAACTTCAGCAACGGCACTTCCAAGACCGCCGATAATGTTGTGTTCCTCAGCAGTAACGATTGCACCGGTTTCTTTTGCTGCTTTTATGATGATTTCTTTGTCGATAGGCTTTATTGTGTGAATGTTCACAACTCTTGCTGAAATGCCAAGTTCCAGAAGGGCATTTCTTGCTTCCTGAGCATATGGAACCATAAGACCAGTGGCAATAATGGTGAGGTCTGTGCCGTCCTCAAGCTCAACGCCTTTGCCGATTTCAAATTTATAGTCATCACCGAAAATGGTGGGAACAGCAAGTCTTCCAAATCTCAGGTAAACAGGTCCCTGATGGTCGATTGCGGCTTTGACCGCAAGACGGGCTTCGGTGGCATCGGCCGGGTTGATAATTGTCATATTGGGGATTGTGCGCATTATACCCATATCTTCAAGACACTGGTGGGTTGCACCGTCTTCGCCCACAGAGATGCCGGCGTGGGTTGCACCGATTTTAACGTTCAGGCAGGGGTAACCCACTGAATTTCGAATTTGTTCAAAAGCACGGCCCGATGCGAACATTGCAAAGGAGCTGGCAAAAACTATATTACCGCAAGCTGACATACCTGCTGCAACCGACAGCATATTGCCTTCTGCAATGCCTGCATTGATAAATCTTTCGGGGTATACCTTTTTGAAACAGTCTGTTTTTGTTGATTTTGAAAGGTCTGCGTCAAGAACAATTATTCTTTCGTCGCAGCCGAACTCCGCAAGAGCTGCACCGTATGCCTCACGGGTTGCTATTTTTTCACCGATTTTATACATTATAGTGCACCTCCCAAAGAATTTATGTATTCATCAAGCTCAGCTGTGCCCATTTCGCACTGTTCAACCGAGGGGGCTGTGCCGTGCCAGCCACACTGGTTTTCCATAAAAGAAACGCCTTTGCCCTTTATGGTGTTTGCAATGATAATTGTGGGCATTCCTTTGGTAGCTTTTGCCTTTTCAACGGCTGCCGCTATTTCTTCAAAATTGTGGCCGTCTATCACGATAACATTCCAGTTGAATGCCTCAAACTTCTTATCAAAAGGAGTGGGGTTCATAACGTCACGGATGTTTCCGTCAATCTGGAGGTTGTTGAAATCAAGAAAGACGGTGAGATTGTCAAGCTTGTAATGTGCTGCGAACATTGCAGCTTCCCAAACCTGACCTTCTTCACATTCGCCGTCACCGATAATTGAATAAACGCGATAATCTTTTTTGTTGAGCTTTCCTGCAAGAGCCATTCCGCAAGCAGCGCTTATGCCCTGACCAAGAGAACCGGTGGACATATCCACACCATTGACACCTTTCATATCGGGATGCCCCTGGAGATAGCTTTCGGCATTTCTGAAAGTTTTGATGTCTTCTTTGGGGATAAATCCGCGTTCTGCAAGGGCACCATAGAGAGCGGGCGATGCGTGACCTTTTGAAAGGACAAATCTGTCGCGGTCGGGATCAGCGGGATTTTTTGGGTCGATATTCATTTCTGTGTGATAAAGGTATGCCAAAATATCTGCTGCAGAAAGTGAGCCGCCGGGGTGACCGGATTTGGCATTGCATGTTGCTTCAAGTACCATTTTGCGGATGTTTGCGGCAAAACACTTGAGTTCTTTTGAGTTGGTATTCATTTAGCTTGCCTCCGTTTGATTGAAAATGTTTATATTAAAGCATAAAGCTCAAGCGTTTTTGAAACCGTTTCCCAACACCTCGTGGGCATTGGAGAGAATAACAAAAGCATTGCTGTCGGTGAGCTTTATAATTTTTTTCAGTTTGTTTATTTCATATTTTTTGACCACGCACAAAAGGACCGTTTTTTTGTTTTTTGTATAGTGAGACGATCCGTGAAGTGCGGTAGTGCCGCGGTTTAACTGTTCATAAATTTTATGAGAAATTTCTGCCGGCTTGTCCGAAATGATATAGGCAATTTTTGCAAAGTCGATGCCCTCGAGCATCAAATCCACAATATGCGAACAGAAAAAGAGAGCTATTGCTGAATAGAGAATAACCTCCCATCGCCCAAAAGTGAGACCTGCTAGGAGAACTATGGAGATGTCTATTATCAGGATAAAACGTCCGATTGAAAAAGACGGAAAATGCTTTTTTAAAATCTGAGCGGCAATATCTGTTCCTCCAGTGGTTGAACCTGAGTAAAAGACTATCCCAAGCCCAAGCCCCATAAGACTGCCGCCATATACCGCTGACAAAAGGACATCGCTTGTCACCGGAGTTATAAAAGAAAAAACATCGGTAAAGACTGACAGTGATACCATCCCGAAAAGCGACGATATGAGAAAGCTTTTGTCAAAGTATTTAAGGCTGAACAAAAATATGGGAATATTCAAAAAGAGAATGGAAATTCCCACAGGGATTTTTGTCAGGTGATGAATCAGTATTGAAACCCCGCTAAGGCCTCCGGGGGCAATATCTGCGGGAATCAAAAATAAATCAAGAGCCAGAGCCACAACCAAAGAGCCCAGCAAAACGAAGAAATATTTTTTTAAAAAAGCAAGCATTTTCACACATCCCCCAAAAAGTTAATATGTAAAAATGCAAAGACGGTCAGTCAAGCAGATTTTTGAGAAGCCCAAGAATTCTTTCACTGTCGCCTTTTAAGTAAAGGTAGCCAATAAGTGCTTCGACGCCGGTGGCTGATTTGTAGTCAATCAAATCAGCATTCTTCGGCGGGTGAGAGTTTGTGTTTCTGCCCCGCTTGTAGACCGCTGTTTCTTCTTCGGTGAGGCAGTCCTTTATTTTTTGATAAAGGTCCGACTGTGCTTTTGCGTTGACCATAGTGATTGCCGCTTTGTGCAGCTTTTGAACGGGCATATTGAGGTCTTTCAAAAGGTAGGTCCGGACAAAAAGCTCATATACCGCATCGCCTAGATATGCAAGGGCAAGGGGGGAGTATTGGCTTGGGGGGACTTTTTTGCCCACGTCAAATTCTTTTGTAAATGTATCAAGCATAAGATTACCTCACAAGCTGACTCAGGCCTTTGTGATTTGCTGACCTTGGGGGGTGTCTTTCACTATTATACCCATTTCCCGCAGTTTATCACGGAGTTCATCTGATTTTGCCCAGTTCTTTTCCTTGCGGGCTTCCTCACGCTCTTTCAGGATAGCGTTTATTTCGTCATCGGTGTCATCACTGTCACCCTTTGTGAGCAAGCCGAGGACGTTTCCAAGTTCGCGGATTGTGTCGATGGTGAAAGAAATCGTTTCCTTTGAAAAATCAGCATTTCCAATGATGTTTTTGTTTGCTTCTGAAACAAGCTCAAAGATAACGGAAATCGCATCGGCTGTGTTGAGGTCATCGTCCATTGCTGCAATATATTTCTCTTTGAGCGAGGCAATGGTTTCTTTGTATGCTGACTCTTTTTCGGAAAGCTCTGCAAGGCTTTTTGCGTTCTGCATAGCAAAGGTCATATCACCAAGGCAGTTATAAATTCTGTCAAGAGCAGATTTTGATGACTGCATAAGGTCTTTGCTGAAATTGATGGGACTTCTGTAATGAGCTGAAAGCATAAAGAAACGGATAACTTCATAGTCAAACTCTTCAGCGATTTCACGTACAGTGAAAAAGTTGCCCAGAGATTTTGACATTTTTTTGTTGTCGATGTTTATATAGCCGTTGTGCATCCAGTAATTTGCAAAAGTAACGCCGTGAGCACATTCGCTTTGTGCTATTTCGTTTTCGTGATGGGGGAAGATAAGGTCTTGACCGCCGCTGTGGATGTCAATGGTTTTTGCCAGGAATTTGTTTGCCATAGCGCTGCACTCAATGTGCCAGCCTGGTCTTCCCATGCCCCAGGGGCTTTCCCATGCGGGCTCGCCGGGCTTTTGCCTTTTCCAGAGGGCGAAGTCCATGGGGTCACGCTTGTCTTCGTTTATGTTTATTCTTGCGCCACTTTCCAAATCTTCCAGGGGCTGGTGAGAAAGCTTTCCGTATTCCTCGAATTTTTTTGCAGCAAAATAAACATCGCCGTCCACGTTGTATGCATAGCCGTTGTCTTCAAGCTCTTTCACGATTTCGATGATTGCGTCGATGTTGTCGGTTGCTCTTGGGTGGAAGGTGGCACGCTTGATGCCAAGCCCGTCTGCGTCCTTGAAATATTCAGCGATATACTGGTCGGCAAGCTCTTTTACTGTGATGCCAAGCTCGTTTGCCTTGTTTATCATTTTGTCGTCAATGTCAGTAAAGTTCTGGGCAAAATACACCTTGAAACCGCTGTATTCAAGATAGCGGCGGAGGGTGTCAAAGATGATAAAGGGACGCGCGTTTCCTATATGAAAATAGTTATACACTGTGGGACCGCAGGAGTACATACGGATTACGCCTTTTTCCACAGGGATAAGTTCTTCTTTTTTTCGGCTTAGGGTATTAAAAACTTTCATTTTATTAGTCCTTTCTGTAACGGGGATTTTTATTCCTCAGGATTGTCGTTTTTAAGAGTTGATTTGAGATTGTCAAGTTCCACACGCAGCTTGCAAAGCTCCATAGAAACAGGGTCGGGAATGTGAATCTGGTCCAAATCGATTTTTGCAGGAGCGATTTTCACGTTGTCGCGTTTTACTATGTGTGCAGGGACGCCCACACAAGTGCTATTGGGCGGAATTTCGTTGAGAACAACTGCATTGGCGGCGATTTTGCTGTTGTCGCCTACGGTGAACGGACCGAGAACCTTGGCTCCGCTGCCGATGGTAACGTTGTTTCCGATGGTTGGGTGACGTTTGCCCTTGTCCTTCCCTGTACCGCCCAAGGTAACGCCTTGGTATATGGTGCAGTTGTCACCGATTATGGCAGTTTCGCCGATTACCACGCCCATGCCGTGGTCAATAAAAAGTCCGGTGCCTATTTTTGCTGCGGGGTGAATTTCTATGCCGGTCTTGCGTCTTGCCCGTTTTGAAACCCAGTCGGCAAGGAAATAAAAGCTGTATTCATACAGCTTGTGAGCAAGGCGATATGAAAGAAGTGCTTTCACACCGGGGTATAAAAACAACACCTGAAGCCTGCTTCTTGCTGCAGGGTCGCGTTCAAATGCCAGATTTACCTCATCCTTTAAAGTTTTGAAAAAGCTCATATAATAAAACCTCACAGTTTTCTGTGGATAAATTTACATACATAAATATTATACACTAAAGTTTGGATATAGTAAAGTGATTTCTTATAAAAATTATTAGAAAATCTCCTAAATCTATACCTCAAAATTTATTGTATGCTGTAAAGATTAACAAAGTTCCCAAACGAGTGGCGGGATTTGTATGATTGGAAAGGGGTGAGCATAAAAGTTTTTCAAAATCTATTGAAATTATTTGTCGGTTAATGTATAATAATACTGATACTTTGTGTTTGGCAGCCCGGAGCGTTTGTAGCGGGGGCTTATGAACATATTGTAAAGGATACAGAATAATTATATACTGAATATGAAAGTTTTTCAGATTGAATGAAGGGAGGACGGAGCTCGACTTGGCGCTTAAAATATTTATCGAAGTTTGTCAGCTTTTGCTGTTTTTTATTGCGGGATATTATTTTATTTTGGCTCTCTTTTCCCTTACGGTTTCACGAAAAGAGCCGGTGGTGAACAAGAAAAACAAATTTGCCTTGCTTATTGCGGCTCACAATGAAGAAGCGGTTGTGGGGGATTTGGTGAAAAGTCTCAAATCTCTTGATTACCCCAAGGATTTCTATGAAATTTTTGTGGTTGCGGACAACTGCACCGACAACACAAAAAAAGTCGCCGAAGACTGTGGTGCGGTGGTGTTTGAAAGATTTGACGAAAGTGAGCGCGGCAAAGGCTATGCTATGGAATTTGCCTTTGAAAAGATTTTTGCCCTGCAGGAAAATTATGAATATATCTGTGTATTTGATGCGGATAATGTCGTGAATGAGGATTTTCTCATTCATATGAACAACAAGATAAATCAGGGTTACCGTGCGGTTCAGGGGTATCTGGACAGCAAAAACCCTGCCGATTCGTGGCTGACGTTTTCCTATTCCCTTTGGTATTGGATAAACAACAGACTTTCTCAGCTTTCAAGGGGCAATCTTGATTTGGGATGCCGCTTAGGTGGCACCGGCTTTGCGGTTGCAAGCGAGCTGATAAAGGAATATGGCTGGGGGGCTACGTGTCTTGCTGAAGATACCGAGTTCACCCTTAAGCTTGCGCTGAATGACATAAAGGTTGGATGGGCACATGATGCGGTTGTCTATGATGAAAAGCCCACAAAAATGTCCACCTCCATGCGTCAGCGAAGCCGTTGGATGCAGGGGCTTGCGGATGTTTCGTCAAGGTATGTAAAGCCACTTATGAAAAAGGGGATAGAAGAAAGGTCTCTGGGCGCTTTTCATATGCTCATGAATTTTTGGGGCGATACCCTTTATCCTGCAACACTTGGTTTTTTTCTGGTTGTTTATGGAATGATTTTCTTTTTGGATGAAAAGTCTGCACTTTATGAGCTGTTTTGTGGGATGTGGCTTGACAACTGGAAATTTCTGCTTCTTTCGGTGATTATTTTCGGGAATATATTTGTTATTCTGGCGGGGCTTTATAACGACAAAAAGCTTGACAGAAAAGTAATAAAAAACTTTTTCGGCTTTTTGATTTATCTTATTACCTGGATTCCTATAGGCATCTGGGGAATTATCAAGAAAGATGAAAAAGAATGGTTTCATACACCTCATTCAGGCGGAAAGGCTGAATGACAGTTTCAGGGGAGGATAAAATGGATATTTTTATTGAAGAAATGGTTGAAAGAAAAAGAACAGGCAAAGATGTAGTGGCTGTTTTTGGACTGATGATACTTAGCGTTATATTTGTTTATGTTCTTTTGACGATTGTTTTTCCGTTAATTCCGCAGTTTGGCTCGATTTTGTTTGTTTTGGCGGCGGGAGAAATTTATTTGGCTTATCGCTTTTCGATGTCTTTTAACGTTGAATATGAGTATTCACTGGTTAAAAACGAAATTGATATAGACAAAATTGTGAACCGGAAAAAGAGAAAAAGAATGACAACTGTCAACATAAAAGGTCTTGAAGCCTTTGGTCGTTGCGGTGAGAATCCGGAATATAAAAAATATGTCGGCAACGCAGGAGTAAAGAAGATTTATGCCTGTGCAAAAAAAGACGATGCGGACAACTATTTTGTGGTTTATTTTGAAAACAGCATAAAAGTGATGACTGTTTTTTCGCCCTCCGGGAAAATTGTTGATGTAATTGAAAAATATAATCCTAAAAGGGTATAAATATGATAAATTGCGGTGTTGATATTATAGAAATTTCGCGGATTGAAAGGGCTGTAGGGAAAAACAAGAATTTTCTGGGCAGGGTGTTTTCAGAAAGCGAGATTGAATATTTCAGGAAAAAAGGAAGCCGTATGGATACTCTGGCGGGCTTTTATGCTGCAAAAGAAGCTTTTTTGAAATATAAAGGGTGCGGCATCAAAAGTCTGGAGCTTTCAAAGGTTTCGGTGGAGCATGACGAAAGGAATGTCCCGTTTGTGGTGTACTGCGGCGTGCGCCAGAGGGTATCTCTCAGTATTTCCCACCACAAAACCTCTGCTGTGGCGGTGGTATGTGGGGATGGCGGATTTTCACTTGAACCTGACCCACAAATGAAAGCCCTGATTCCCACAAGACGGGAGGATGCCCACAAGGGAAATTGTGGTCGCGTTCTGGTGATTGCCGGGTCAGAGGGAATGACCGGAGCGGCAGTGCTTTCGGCAAAGAGTGCACTTCGGTGCGGCAGCGGGCTTGTGACTGTTGCAGTTCCTCATAGTGAAAGACCGATTGTTGCGTGCCCGGTGGCTGAGGTTATTACAGTTGGACTTGATGCTGAAGGCGGTATGATTTGCCAGACGGCGATGAAAAGGATTTTGGAAGAGACAAAAAAGGCGGATGCTGTTGTATTTGGTCCCGGGCTTGGAAACAGCAGGGATATAAAAATGGTGCTTTCAGGTCTTTTGGCGGAATATGAAGGTAAGCTTGTGATTGATGCCGATGGTCTCAATGCCATGAAAGGTGATTGTGAAATGCTGAAGGATTGCCGATGCCAGGTGGTTTTGACTCCACATCCCGGTGAAATGGCAAGACTTTTGAATGTTACAACGGAGGAGATAGCAAAAGACCGAAGCGGTATTGCGTCACGATTTGCAGAAAAATATGGAGCATGTGTGGTTCTCAAGGGAAAAGACACCGTGATAGTAAGCAAAGACGGTGATGTAAAAATCAACCAAACGGGAAATCCCGGGATGGCAACAGCCGGTATGGGAGATGTGCTTTCGGGTGTTATTGCATCTTTTATGGGGCAAGGGCTTGGGCCCTTTGATGCAGCTGTTTTGGGGACGTATATTCATGGCAAGGCGGGGGACATCTGTTTGATGGAAAAAGGTGTTCACGGGCTTATTGCATCCGATGTTTTGGAGGCATTGCCACTTGCGATTAAATCCGAAATTGAGTTTTAGAAAATTTTATTGAGCAGGAGTGAGGGGTATTATGGAAGACACAAACAGGGCCTGGGCAGAGATTGATATTGATGCCCTGGGACACAATCTCAGACAAATACAGGAGTGTCTTAAGCCAAACACCCGTATGATGGCTATTGTCAAGGCTGATGCTTATGGACACGGGGTTTTTGAGGTTGCAAAGACTGCCCTTGAAAATGGCGCTGATTATCTTGGCGTTGCGTGGGTTTATGAAGCCATTGAACTTCGCAAGATGGGGTTTGATGTGCCCATATTGGTATTGGGAAATTCCACCGACAGTGTTCTTGAAGAAATTATTGAATACAACATCACTGCGGCTGTTTCGGACGTATCTTTTGCTGAGAAGCTTTCGGAGACAGCTGTGCGTTTGAAAAAAACGGCGAAAATTCATATAAAGATAGATACTGGGATGTCGCGTATAGGTTTTCTTGCCGATGCTGAGGAGTCCAGACGTGAGACCTGTGACAAAATTTTTGAAATTTCAAAGCTTTCGGGGCTTGAAATAGAAGGGATTTTTTCGCATTTTGCAGCAGCTGACGAAGAAAATCCGGCATATACACATATGCAGTATCAACGGTTTATGCAGATTGTTGATTGTGTTTTGGAAAAGGGGATTGATATTCCCATAAAGCATATGTGCAACAGTGCGGCGCTTGTGAAGTTCCCCGAAATGCAGCTTGATATGGTGAGGGTAGGTGTGATGATTTATGGTCTTTATCCCTCAAAGGGGTTTGACAAAGGTCTTATTGACCTTGTTCCGGCCATGAGCTTCAAAGCCCGTGTGATTGCTGTCAAAGAGCTTGAAGCTGGTACGGCGCTGAGCTATGGAAGGACATATGTTCTTGAAAACCGCGCGAAGATTGCCACGGTGTCTGTGGGCTATGCGGACGGATATCCAAGAGCCCTTTCAAACGTGACGGAAGTTCTGGTAAATGGTCAGCGTGCAAAACAAATAGGAAGAATTTGTATGGATCAATGTATGATTGACGTTTCAAAGGTTAATAATATAAATGTCGGTGACGAAGTTACCTTGTTTGGCAAAGCATCGGAAAATGGTGTTTCTGCAGATTGCCTTGCTGATACTATTGACACAATAAATTATGAGATAGTGTGCAATGTGGCAAGACGGGTTCCCCGCATTTATATCAAAGACCAAAAGATTGTAAAAACACTCAGCTACATTTTGCGTGAATATGGCATGTAAATACATAAGCGTGTAATTGTATTTGCAATTAGCCCGGACAAGTCATACTGCGTATAATGTAAAAAGGGATTGATATGGGGGTGCCTTTTGTGACAGATAAGTGTGAAAAAAGCAATGCTCTTGCTGGGCCAATCAGTGCAGAGGATGCTGATATGCTGAAAAAAGGTTACGAAGAAATGTCCCGCATCAATCTGAGTTTGGCAGAGGACAGTTTGCTTTCGGACAACGAGGCACTGGAAATTGCCGAACAAAAACTTGCGGAGTGTGAATAATTGTGATAATTAAAAGAGGCGATATTTATTACGCAGATTTGAGCCCAGTGGTGGGTTCTGAACAAGGCGGGGTGAGGCCTGTGCTTATTATTCAGAATGATATAGGCAACAAATATAGCCCGACTGTGATTGCCACAGCCATTACCTCGCAGATAAACAAGGCAAAGATGCCCACGCATATTGAAATTGATGCCAATGAATATGGGCTTTCAAAGGACTCGGTGGTTCTGGCGGAACAAATCAGGACCATTGATAAAAGGCGGCTCAAAGAAAAGATAGGGCATCTTGATGATGAACTTATGACCAGAGTAAATGAAGCACTTGAAATAAGTTTTGGACTTATTTAAGCTGAAAAATAAACTTTTGAGGGGGATAAAAATGAAAAAGAACAAAACGAGATTTAAACTTGCTTTGGCACTTGTGGTGCTGAGCCTTATGTTTACGGTGGTTCTTGCGGAGCCGGGAACAGAGGATGACCCGCTTATCACAAAATCGTATATTGACGATGTTCTTATGCCAAAGATTGAAAAGTATGTTGAAAGTGCAATCGCAGGGCTGAAAACAGGAGGCAGTGGAACAGGAGCTGCTGCTGTCTTTGAGGTTGTTGAAGCCAGCGAGGGTCAGGAGATTATCTGTTCGGCAGGAACAGAGCTTATTTTGAGAATGGGAAAAGCAACAATCATCGCCACAGAAAAGGGCGGCCTTGCTGATACCACAGCGGGCTTTGACCTTGCTGACGGAACTGATATGCCGTCGAATCACCTTTTGATTGTGCCGGTTGCTGATGGCAGAGGAATAAGAGCAAACAGCGATATAATCGTGATGATTAAAGGTGGATTTACGAAGAAATAATATTTAACCAAAGAATTGAAAAAGGCGGCTTGCCAAGTGGCAGGTCGCCTGTATTTTTTATACAAGGTATGCATCGGTTGTAATATGCTTAAATTCTGACAAGGCTTTTTCTGCCGAAGGCCTATCTTTAAAGACCCCGAAAACAGATGAGCCACTGCCACTCATAAGCGAGTATGATGCACCATTTTTTAGCATTATTTCTTTGTATTCGCTGATTTCGGGATGTTCTTTTTGGACGACAGTTTCAAGAATGTTTCCTGCCACCTTTGCCAGAGTGTCAATGTCCTGATTATGCAATGCGGTGATTGCGGCTTTTATATCAGGGTGTTTTGTGGTGCTGTCAAGAACAAGATTTTTGTAAACATAAGCTGTCGAAATGCTGATTTTTGGCTTTGCCAGAACAATAAAAGCGTTCTTTAAAGGTGGAAGCGGGGAGAGAATTTCGCCTATTCCCTCGGCGAGCATACATCCGCCATACAGGAAAAAGGGTACATCTGCGCCCAGGGATTTTGCCAAAACTGCCAGCGCATCACCACTGAGAGGACTTTCAAAAAGGGTATTCAGTGCCATAAGAGTGCCCGCGGCATCCGATGAACCGCCGCCGAGACCTGCGCCAACAGGTATATTTTTGCATAAATGAATCCTTGTGGATGCGGTTATGCCGGTTTTTTTGAAAAAAAGATTTGCGGCTTTCACGATAAGGTTTTGACCGTCTGTGGGGATATGTTTGTCCTTGCAGAACAGTTCAATGAGAGGTGCGGCTTCGGTTTCGTAGACTGATATCTTTATGATGTCAAAAAGGTTTATTTCCTGCATAATCATTGAGAGATTGTGATAGCCGTCGCTACGGCGGCCTATTACGTCAAGTGAAAGATTGATTTTTGCAGGGCACTTGATTTCAATTTCTTTTTTCATAATCGCTATCCTCGTAAATTAAACGAGAAATTTGCGTGAACAAATTTCTCGTTTTTTTGTTATTCAATATCTGTGCTTTCAACCGGAGCGCTGTCTTCTGCCGGATTAACGTCAGTTTCCTGAACTTCAGGTTCGTCAGCAACATTGTAAGCCGTTGGGCTTTCTGCGAAAAGTGAATCAAATTCTTCAGCATCAACCTTTTCTTTTTTAAGAAGAAGCTCGGCGGTTGTTCTCACCTTGTCTGCGTTTTCTTTGAGAAGGTCTTCGCAGCGGGCATAACACTCGTCAATGATGCGTTTGATTTCGCTGTCGATTTTTGCTGCCACGTCTTCGCTGTAATCCTTTGTATGTCCAAAATCACGGCCGATAAACACTTCGTCGTTGCTGCTTCCGAAACTGCGCGTGCCAAGGGCTTCGCTCATACCGTATTTTATAACCATATTCTTTGCGATTGTGGTGGCTCTTTCGATATCGTTTGATGCACCTGTGCTTATGTCACCAAGGAACAGATTCTCTGCGACTCTGCCGCCCAGAAGTGAAACTATTTCTTCAAGCATTTCGGTTTTTGAGGTGTATGAAATGTCTTCCTTTGGGAGAGACAGTGTATATCCGCCTGCTCTGCCACGTGGGATAATCGAAATCTGGTGAACGCGGTCTTGTGTGGGCAGAAGCTTTGAAACAACAGCGTGACCTGCCTCGTGATATGCGGTGAGCTTACGCTCTTTTTCGGTGACAATGCGGGTCTTCTTTTCGGGACCGGCAATAACTTTCATAATGGATTCTTCAAGGTCAAACATTGTGATGGAGGTTGCTCCGTTCTTTGCGGCACGGAGGGCTGCCTCATTCATAAGATTTTCAAGGTCTGCACCTGTAAAGCCAACGGTGGTTTTTGCCAGCACGTCAAGGTGTACATCGTCTGCAAGGGGCTTGCCTTTTGCGTGGACCCTCAGAATTTCTTCTCTGCCCTTTACGTCGGGTGCATCAACTAAAACCTGACGGTCAAAACGGCCCGGGCGTAGAAGAGCACTGTCTAAAATGTCGGGGCGGTTGGTAGCTGCAATCACGATAACTCCTTCATTTATGCCGAAACCATCCATTTCAACAAGAAGCTGGTTGAGGGTTTGCTCTCTTTCGTCGTGGCCGCCGCCGAGACCTGCGCCTCTTTGCCTGCCCACTGCGTCAATTTCATCAATGAAAACTATGCACGGAGCGGATTTCTTCGCGTGTTCAAAAAGGTCACGGACACGGGATGCACCCACGCCAACAAACATTTCAACAAAGTCTGAACCTGAAATCGAGAAGAAAGGAACGCCTGCTTCGCCGGCAACGGCTTTTGCAAGGAGGGTTTTACCCGTTCCCGGAGGGCCGACGAGAAGAACGCCTTTTGGAATTCTTGCGCCAAGAGCGCAGAATTTCTTGGGGTCTTTGAGAAAGTCCACGATTTCTTTGAGCTCTTCTTTCTCTTCGTCTTCGCCTGCTACATCATCAAAGGTTTTTTTGTTTTTGTCATCAACAGTGACTTTGGCACGGCTTTTGCCAAAGGACATAACGCCACCTTTGCCGCCTCCCTGGGATTGGCGCATAAAAACTACCCAGAACACAATCATAATGACAATAAGACCAAGTGACGGCAAAAAGCTCAGCCACCATGGCGGAGAAACCGGTTCGGGAGTGTCGACCTTCAGTGTGCCTGCGGCAACCTGACGGTCGATATCGTCACCTACGCTCAAGTAGAGGACAGTATATCCGGGAGTTGCAACTTCGATTTTTGTGTTATCACTAAGTGTCGCGTATGCGGTGGTTTCAACAACCTGCAGCTCGGTTACCTGACCAGTTTTTATCATAGTGAGAAGGTCAGAATAAACGTATTTTGTGGTTTGTTCGGGTGTTGATGTAACCACAAATATGGTAAGAATTATCAAAAATAGAATTAAATAAAAGCTTAAACCGCGTAAAGGTTTTTTCAAGGGATCGCCTCCAGTTTGAATTTTGAACATATATTCCGCCAAAGAAGCGGACAAAATATACCAGTTTAATGTATATATATTACCATAAATTTCTTTTAAAAACAATAGGGAAACTAAAAAATTCAAAAAAATGTAACATTCTTAGTATTGACAAAAGGGGTTAATACAATTACAATTAAATTCTAAGGATAAAAAGACACAAAAAGGAGATTTTTTATGAAAAACAATAAAAATTCAAATAAAAAGCAGAAAAAGAATTCCCCTGCCAAAATTGCAACGACTGTTGTGGCAATCCTTGCTGCAGTGGTTGTGGTCGGGCTCTTTGTCATAGGGGCAACGGGCGGCTTCAAAAATCTGGCGTTTACAACTTCGACTCAGGGCGAGTATAGTAGCACCGAAACTAGCCAAGGTGAAAACGGCAGCCTTGCAATGACTCAGGGAGAAAACGAGGAGGACAAAAAAATGACAGAGGACAACGTAAAGGTTTTGGTTGAAATGGAAGACGGCGGAGAGTTCGTTCTTGAACTTTACCCAAGCTATGCACCCCAGACTGTTCAGAACTTTGTGGATTTGGTTTCGGATGGTTTTTATGACGGTGTAGGCTTTCACAGAATAGTAGACGGCTTTATGGCACAGGGCGGAGACCCTGAGGGCACAGGTATGGGCGGAAGCGGAGTTCAGATACCGGGTGAGTTTGCATCAAACGGTTTTGCACAGAACACACTTTCGCACCAAAGAGGCGTGATTTCTATGGCGCGCTCTATGGACCCTGACAGTGCATCAAGCCAGTTCTTTATTTGTTATGATGATGCAAGCTTTCTTGATGGCGAATATGCCGCCTTTGGAAAGGTAATCGAGGGTATGGAGGTTGTTGATGGATTTTTGGATGTTGAGAGAACAGCCAACTCTATGGGAGAAATCGCAAGCCCCACAACTCCTGTTACAATGAAGAAGGTTACTGTAATCGAAGACTAAACCAAGTAGCGGGCCCCGTTTCCATCTGGAAGCGGGGCTTATTTTTTTGCTCAAAATCAATAATTTATTCTGAAA
Organism: Clostridia bacterium; assembly: GCA_017456605.1. Lineage (GTDB taxonomy): Bacteria > Bacillota > Clostridia > Monoglobales > Monoglobaceae > SIG440. Next base: position 179,538 of record JAFTJA010000004.1, read on the forward strand.
TGTCAGGCTCGCAGATTTCAAGAAAAAGCTTATAATCGGTATCGGACAGCTCACGGCACACGACGCTATTATCCACACAGTATAAAACGGTGGTTTTTGAAACAGAAACATCAAAAAATTTTTCTAAAAACCCTTTTAATTCATCATTGCAGGGACGTGAAATCTTTTCGGCGGAAACAGAAGAAACAGGTATATCCAAAATCTCAAGAGGAGATACATCAAGGGCGGCGGCTAAGGCTGCAATTTTGTCCCTTCGCATATTTTTTATGTAGCCACTTTCCCATTTTTTAATGGTACTTTTGCTGACGCCCACTTTTTTTCCCAAAGCCTCAAGGGTCAAGTTCTTTTCTTTTCTTTTTTGCACAATATCAAGCATATTTGTCATCCTTTCTTTTTGGTGTATATTTTAAAATTTAAAGACATAAAGGAATTTTTTGTTGCAATTATTATATCACAAACTTCATAAATACGCAACTACATTTGACATAAAAGTAAAAAAATGTTAATAATATCTTGACATAAATGGAAAATAATGGTAAAATTCACTTTAAAGTTTAATTTTGGAGGTGAAAAAATGAACGTCAAGCTGCTTAGGCGGGTTATGCGCCAAAAAGGCTTTTCTGTGAAAAGGCTTGCAGAAAGTGTCCCTATGAGAAAGTGGTGTCTCGTAAGCCGGCTGTGGGGCATATCGGAATTTACTTTTTGGGAAATTCAGCAAATTTCGAAACTTCTGGGACTTAGCAAAAAGCAAATAACGCTTATTTTTTTTGATAAAAAAGTTTCCTAAAGGAAACAAAAACGATGGGCGGTGAAAAAATGAGGGTTGAGCATCCCCGTGTTTTGGAAATTATGAGGCTTGGTGAATGTGGAAACAGTGGCCCGGCAATTTGCGGGGCGTGTGGAAAGGACGTTGAAAAATTTGGTCAAGACAAGGTAGTCGACAGATTTGGCAGAACTTTCTGCAACGAAAAGTGCAAAAAAAGATTTTACAGCAGATATTAAGGAGATGGTTTTTATGACAAAGAAAGAACTTATGCAGATTTATTATCTTAACCGTGAGATTATGCATGATACAGAAGAACTGGTTAATCTCAAAATTGAGGCAAGGCAAAGCGAAAAGGGAAACCGCTACGCTCGCGAAAACATAAAGGAGCGTGAACGGATAATTGTGGAGAAAATAAGAAGATGCAGTGAACTTAAAGAGCGGATTGATAAGTTTTTATCTTCCATTGACGACAGTCTTACCAGGCAAGTTTTTTATTATCGTTATGTGAAATGCATGACCTGGAAAAAAGTTGCATATATGACGGGTGGCTATAACAGTGAAGAGGGCGTGAGGAAGATTGCGGAGAGGTATCTGAAAAAGCATTGTGCCGACATTTAAAAATGTAAAAATATGGAAAAGTCCGTTTTGTATGAAATGTCCGCGCTATAATACACTTGAAAACAATTTATGAAAGGAATGCGAGGTGACAAGGGTGGAAAAACCAAAGTGCGGTGAAGACGGTTTTGGGGATACCAATGTGATAAGTGAGTATATAACCCGAAAGAAAAAAGATGCCTGCAGGCTGATTGATGACATACTTAATGAAATAGGAAATCCCGAAAGAATATCAAGCGCGCCGCTGAATCAGCTTTCGTCGGTGATGGGGACACTGATTGACAAATTCGGAGCTGACGAAAAGGACAAATCGCTTGATGGCACCCTTGCCACATTATTTGATGATTTTGAGGATGTGAGATAGAAAATTAGAAGATGAGAAGATACAAAAATCTTACTGACAAGCAAAATGAACTTATGGACATTGCAAAAGGGGGACTCAAGCGAATAAACATTCTGCATGGAAGTGTCCGGTCGGGGAAAACCTGGATAAGCCTTGTTCTCTGGTGTGTGTGGATTCAGAATATGCCAAAGGATGCGGCGTATCTTATGACAGCAAAGACACTCACCACGCTGAAAAGGAATTGTCTTGACCTTCTTGAAACGCTGGCGGGGAAAAACAATTTCAGTTATTCAATTTCAAAAAAAGAGGGTACTCTTTATGGAAGAAGGATATATCTTGAGGGGGTAAATGACGCAGGTGCAGAAAGTAAAATCCGCGGAATGACCCTTCAGGGGGCATATTGCGACGAGATTACGCTGTTCACCGAGGAATTTTTCAGCATGCTGCTTTCAAGGCTTTCGGAGAAGGGCGCAAAGCTTTTTGGAACTACAAATCCGGACAACCCAAACCACTGGTTCAAGGTGAAATATATTGACCGGCGTGATGAGTTGGATTTCTTTTTGATGGAGTTTCTGATTGATGACAACACTTTTCTGGATTCGGCTTATGTAAAGCAGCTGAAAAAGGAATATACGGGAGTTTTTTACAAGAGGTTTATCCTGGGAGAATGGTGCAGCGCCGAGGGGCTTGTTTATCCTATGTTTGACAAGGAAGCTCATATTGTCAGGGAAATTCCAAAGGCCCAAGGCACGGCGGAATATTATATATCCATCGACTATGGAACGTTGAATCCGTGCAGTATGGGACTTTGGCGACTTGATGACAAATGTGCGGTGAGGATAAAGGAGAGCTATTATTCAGGGAAGACACAAAAAATACTGCTTACTGATGAGGAATATTATGAAAGGCTCAAGGCTTTGGCGGAGGGCTTTGACATAAAGTCTATTATCATAGACCCGTCGGCGGCGAGCTTTATTGCTACCATAAGACGTTATGGAGAGTTCAGCGTCAGAAAAGCAGACAACAGCGTATTAAACGGGATAAGAATTACCGGAACACTGCTCCAAAGCGGAAAGCTTTTCATTCACGAAAGCTGTGCAGATACAATAAAGGAATTCGGCAGTTATTCCTGGGATGGGGAGTCTCAGGAGGACAAGGTTGTCAAAGAGTTTGACCATGCTATGGATGACATAAGGTATTTTTGTTCAACAGTTGCAAAAAAAAGACTTCTTTAACAGGTGAGGAGGAAAAAGGGTGTTTGAAGAAATTAAAAATTTTTTTGGAAAGGTGATAGGAAGTATGTTTGATAAAAATTCAATACGGAGGGCTATTTCTTCGGAAATTGCAGTATCGGATGAAATGAGCACAGCTCTTTCAGTATGGAGAGATATGTATGAGGAAACAGATGGATTGCATCTGCCGGCGGCGATCGCTTTTGAAATGGCGAGACTTGTGACGGTGGAAATGAACTCGGTTGTTTCAGGCAGCAAAAGGGCTGAGTTTTTGAATGAGACTTATAAGGACATTATTGAAAACATAAGGATTCCGGTGGAATATGGCTGTGCCAAGGGCGGGCTTGTGATGAAGCCTTATGTGTCGGATGGGGAGATTTTTGTGGACTTTATCCAGGCGGATAAATTTTTGCCCACGGCATTTGATGAGTCGGGAAACATCCGTGGTGCGGTTTTTGTGCAGACCATTACCCGTGACGGGGGATTTTATACAAGGCTTGAGAAGCATAGCTTTGTGGGGGATACATATGAAATTTCCAACAAGGCATTCTTTTCAAGAACCCGGGACAGCCTTGGAAACCCCATTGATTTTGGAGATGTTCCGGAATGGCGTGATTTGGCGGAAAAGATTTCTATCGGCAATGTAAAAAATCCCCTTTTCGGATATTTTAAGCCGGCCATTGCAAATTGCATAGATCCATCATCACCCCTTGGTGTGTCGGTTTTTGCCAATGCGGTAAATCTTATTGAAGATGCAAATCGTCAGTATGAAAGGCTTTTGTGGGAGTTTGAAAGCGGAGAGCGGGCGCTTATTGCAAATGCTATGGCGTTCAAACGGGATAAAAACGGAAAGCCCAGTCTTCCGGACAAAAGGCTTTATCGCACTCTGGATGTTGATGATATGGATTTCTTCCGTGAATGGTCACCCGAAATCAGGGTTGATGAAATTGCAAAGGGCTTAAACCGGATTTTCAGGCAGATTGAATTTAATTGCGGTTTTGCCTATGGAACAATTTCTGAAATAAATGATACCCAAAAGACTGCGGAAGAAATCAGGGCATCAAAGCAAAGAAGCTATGCCACCGTTTCGGACAACCAGAAAGCACTGAAAAAAGCACTTCTTGAGCTTGTGTATGCTATGGATGTTTGGTGCACTCTTTATGATTTGGCTCCAAAGGGTGGATATTCGGTGTCCTTTGATTTTGATGACAGCATTGAGGCAGACCGCAAAACCCAGTTTGAAGAAAAACAGGCTTTAGTTGATGCGGGAATTATGGCGCCTTGGGAGTTCCGTATGTGGTATTTCGGCGAAGATGAGGAGACTGCAAAAGAAAGTGTTTTAAAATAATAAAATTTGTCCGGGATGACGATAAACTAACAATGCTTGCAGAGGGGCACTGCGATAAAAAACCGAAAAGCATAGAATGAAAAATCAATGGATTTTTCAAAAAAGGAGGAGTTGTAGCTATGACGAGAGACGATTTGAGAGGAATTATTGAAGGGATAACAGACGAGCAGCTGAAAAAAATTCTGGATATAAATTCTCAGGACATTGGAAAGGCAAAAAATGACGGTCAGGAAACAAAGGAGGCACTTGATGTTGCAAACCAAAGGGTGGCAGAGCTTGAAGGACTGATGGAAAAACTGAAAAACAGTCAGTGTGAGGCAGAAGAAATGAAAATAAAGATTGATGAGCTGCAAAAAGTCATTGATGAGAGAAACCTTCAGTCTGAAAAACAGCAGAGAGAAAAAGCACTCAAAGAGCGGTTTGCTGCGGTTGTGGGTGAGGCAAAATTTTTGAATGAGTTCACAGAAAAAGGAGTCTTTGAAGAATTTTTGAAGTCTTTGGAGAATCCTGAAAATCAAGAAAGAACCGACAATGAAATTTTTACTGCCCTTACATCCGGGAAGGAAAATTTGTTTGACCAAAGAGCAGAAGTGCCCCGTATTGTTTCCTCGACAACAGGGTTTGGCGGGGAACTGGAGGACGGTGAAATCCGTGAAATTATGGGGCTTCCTGCTGAATAGAAAAAATTGATTTGGAGGAAAAAATTTATGGCAAATGCTATTGCAAAATTCAAAAAGTACATTGATACCCTTGACGAAGTTTACAAGGTATCATCAGTGACATCCGTTCTCGACGGCAACAGCCGACTTGTGAGAATGGGAGCAAATGCAAACGAGATTATTATTCCCAAGATGAGCATGGACGGTCTTGCGGATTACAGCCGTGAAAACGGTTATATCGGCGGTGATGTAACCCTCACCAACGAAACAGTTACGTTCAATTATGAAAGAGGCCGTTCTTTCACAATCGATGCAATGGACAACGAAGAAACAGCAGGTGTGGCTTTCGGTCAGCTTTCGGGCGAATTCATCAGAACAAAGGCGGCTCCTGAAATCGATGCATTCCGCTTTGCACAGTATGCAGGCACTCAGGGTATCGGTCTTGCTGAGGGTGACCTTGATGACCCTCAGGATACACTTGCGGCACTTATTGAGGCACAGAACGCAATGGATGAAGCAGAAGTTCCCACAGAGAGCAGAGTTTTGTTTATTACCCCTGTGCTTTATAACGGCGTTATGAACATTGACACCACAAAATCAAAGGCGGTACTTGATTCATTCTCACAGATTGTAAAGGTACCCCAGAGCAGATTTTATACCGCAGTAAATCTTTATGACGGTTCATCTGAGGGCGAAACCGCAGGTCACTTTGTGAAAGATGCAGAAAACGGCAGAAACATCAACTTTATGGTGGTTGAAAAGTCAGCAACAATCCAGTATCAGAAGCACGTGGTGAGCAAGGTTGTTACACCTGAAGAAAACCAGGTATCTGATGCGTGGAAGTTCTTCTATCGTTCTTATGGCATTGCGGATATTTATGAAAACAAGACAAACGGCATTTATCTTCACAAGGCAACAAAATAGCATTGGGGAGGACAATTGTGCGATTTGTAGGACTTGTTGATAAAAATAACACAGCCGCAAGAAATCCAAAAAAGAAAAAGGCGGTGAAGAACAAGGATGTTAAAAAATAAAATAAGCTTTGAATTTTATTACAATACATACAACTGCCAGAGTGAGGGAGTACTTAATGCGGAAAATTTTGACCGGTATATAAACCGGGCAAAACGGGTGCTTGACAGCTTCATATGTTGTGACAGCTTAAAAAGCGAAGAAAGTCTTGCTGTTATGCTCTGCGTCTGCGAAATTGCCGAGGCTTTATATCGCGAGGAAAATATAAGTGCGATAAAAAGCGAGAACATTGACGGTTATTCGGTTACCTTTGAAAGGGAAGGCTGTGGCAAGAAAAAAATAAGGGACATTGTGCTTGGCCGCCTTGGAAAGACGGGCATTCTTTATTCGGGGGTGGAGTAATGCTTGAAAATGGAGTTGTTACCATATTTGCACAAGAGGCAAAAGGTGGAGACTTTTTGAAAGTAGTGTGCTGCCCTGCATGGGTACACAAAAAGGAAAGACTCCGCAGCAAGGCAGACGGCGTTTATCGACGCGATAGCTTTGATGTGAGGATTGACCTTAAGCATGTGAAAAATGTTTCGGCGGGGGATTTGATTTTCTTTGGTGAAATGGAACAGAACGATTTTTCTGCTCATAAATGCAGGAGAATTGCAACGGTTGCCAAAAATGAAGCAGGGAGCTTCCCGCACTGGCATTTGCAGGCGGAGTATGAATACAGATAATGAGCAAAAGGAGAGGTTTTTATGATTGAAAAAATGGCGGAATTTCTTTCGACCTGTCCGTATCTTGCAGAAAGCGGGGTCAAGGTGAATTATCTTGAGGCAGAACCTTTTTCAGCGGCGCTTATTATGTGTGGCGAAGACATACCTCTCACCCGGTATACAGATGGCGGACAGATAAGAAGTATGAATTTTATTCTGGCACTCAGACAGGAATACAGTGGAGCAAATACCCACAACAACCTGGCAGCAAAAAGGTGCGAGGAAATAGAAGAGTGGGTAAATGTGCAAAACGACAATGGAATTTTGCCCGAGACAGAAGATAAAAGGCGGGTGATGTCTGTGTCAGTTGAAAAGGGGTTTGAAATAATCCATACCGGAAGTGTTGATGCAAGGTTTGAGGCAGAAATAAAAGTGGTTTATTTTATGGAAAAATAATTTTATGCAGAGGTGCAGAAGGATTGTATGGTCTCTGGCCTCTGCTTTTTTTAAGGAGGATTTTTATGTCAGAAATAATTAAGAGATTTAAGCAGCTGGCGTTTTACGGCGTTCCGGCAGAGAATGGCGAAGGTTATACTTTTTTCAGAATGAAAGGCTTTGACGAGATTTCAACAGCCAAAAATCCCAAGGAATATTCAAGACAGTATATCGACGAAGAGTTTGAACAGACCGATGTGGTGGGATACACACCGTCGATTTCTTTTGGATTTGACAGATTTTTGGATGACGCGGTTCATGATGATATCATCTCCATATTCAATCACGAAAAGGTGGGTGCTGATGCGGTGCGACCCATAATTATGGTGGATATGGCTGACGACGAAAAAGGCGCTGTGATGCGTGATTTTTCGGTTATTGCCGAAAATGAGGGCAGTGGTATGGATGCCTATAAGTACAGCGGAACTTTCAGAGTCAAAGGCGAAAAGGCATTTGGAAAAGCAACCAGCACTGATGACTGGCAGACTTGTACCTTTGAAAAAAATTAATATTTGCTGAAAACTGCCCGCACAAAGGTTCGCTTATGCGGGCAGAAAATTCAAAAACAGTGACTTGGAGGTAAAAATGGTTCTTGAGATATATGGTACGCAGGCGGAAATAAAGGAAAATAAAAAGATTCTTTCCCTGTGCGGTGAAATAAAAGATTTGGCAGAGGTGCAGCTTAAGCAGATTGCTACATCAGAGGGAGACGAAAGGCACACGTGTGACGGAGTAATGAAGTTTTTGGAGGACAGCCTTGAAAAGCTTGTGGGCAAGAGACAGGCAAAAAGAATTTTCAAAAACACAGAAAGGACAATCCCCAAGCTTTCGGGAGCGCTTTGTTACATTATTTCTGAAATTGGTCTGCGCCTTGGAAGAGCGGAGAGTGACGCGGATGATGAAAACTGAGCTTTTAAACTGTGCTGAAAAGGTTGAAATAGACGGAGTTGAATATCCCATAAACACGGATTTTTCGGTCTGGATTGAGATTGAGCAGATTTTTCTTTTGAAAGAAGACAGCGAAAGGGATGCGGCCAGAATTCTGACTCTTGCATATCCGCATCTTCCGCACGAGCCAAAGGCTGCTTTTGAAAAGGTATTTTGGTTTTATTCAGGGGGTGAGGGTTTAGAGAAAGCACCTTGCCGAAATTTGGGCGCGCCTCTTTATAACCTGAAAAAAGATTTCAAATATATTTGGGCGGATTTTTACGGGAAGTTTGGGATAGACCTCATTAAGACAAAAATGCATTGGTGGCAATTTCGGTTGTTGCTTTCGTCCTTGGATGAAAATTGCAGGTTTTCAAAAATTGTGGCATACAGGTCGGTTGACACTTCAAAAATCAAGGATAAAGAGCTGAAGGGTTTTTATGAAAAAATGAAAAAGAAATATAAGCTCCTTGACGTGAGAACCGATCAGGAAAGAGAAGAAGAGCTGGCTTTTCATCTTTCGGGAGCATTTTGAACTTCTTGACACTGTTTTGACAGAAAAACAACTGATAAGGAAGGATTTATATGTCATTTGATTTTCAAAAATATATAGACAGCCTGGAAGAAAAGGCCGGTAAAAATGATATTGGAAAAATGATAGCATCCGGTATAGGGGTCGGGCTCAGTCAAAATTCTTATCTTGCTGTGACAGCCTTGGAAAATGTGTATGTTGAGCTTGAAACCGTTACCAAAAATGCTGCGAAAAATGCAGAAAAGCTTGAAAAAAAGCGTCAGGAAAGAGAACTCAGTAACCTCAAAAATTCACTTAAGCTTGAACTTATCAGCGAGCAGGAGTATTATGAAAAGCTGAAAAAGTACCGGGATGAAAACCTGAGAGAGGGCACTGACAGCTGGTACAAGTACACAGAGGAAATAATAAGCTATAACAAACGGCTTATGGATGAGGCAACGAAGCAACAGCTTGAGATGGTGGAAGAGATTCATAGCCTTCAAAAAGAGCTTGAAGAAAATCTCAAAGCAGATGATGGACCGTGGTTCTCATCTCTCAAAGTTCTCCTGAAAAATGTGAATTCTGACGGAAGCAGTCAGGGCTTTGTGTGGAACAATCTCAAAGACTTTGAAAAGGAAATTGACCTTTTGCAGCGTTATAGAAATGCAATTTTAGCTCTGAAAAATCTGGGGGATATTCCCGACGGGGTGTTTTCGGATATTGCAAATATGGATGTCTCTGAGGCTATTTCGGCAGCAGGTGTAATACTTTCAGCATCCGAAGAAACAAGAAAAAAGTTTGTTGAGGGATATACAAAACGGAATTCTCTGGCGGAAAGTATTGCTGCAGAGCTCAATGGGATATTGAACAAAGAAGCACTGAGTGAAGCGGGGATTTTCAGCGTTGAAGGTTTTGACGGCGGTTACCTAAAAGTTGACGGTCAGGGTGAAAATGTATTTATAAAAACCCTGGAGGAAAATTTTGATGTTGTACCTGAAAGCTATTATCAGCTGGGGCTGGATTCGGGCGAGGCGTTTGGCAACGGTCTTAAAACCGAGATTTCTAGCGTAATGGTTGAAATAAGGTCTTCAATGCTTTTGCAAATGGAAGAAATCGTGCTGGATATGCAAAAAATGATGGGAGAAATATCAGGTATCTCTACGAATAGCACAACCTACAAAACCACGTATAATTTTAATGCATCAAGGGATACCACCACACAGCAGCTGACGGCTGCCAGAAATGCCGCAGCACTTGAGCGATTGAGAGGGGGGATTGATTGATGGCGATTACACTTACATATAAAAACGAGCTTGGCGAGGTTAAAATGAAAGGTAGCGGACAAGATTCGTTCTTTAAAATAACTGCGATAGAGGGCTTGGGGCTTGTTTCGAGAGAATATAATGCTGCAGTATATTCAGGCTATGACGGACAGGAAACTTTAAGCTCAAGGGCGACGGCACGAAGTATAACTATTGCACTTGAGGCGCTGGGCAAAAATGCTGCCGAAAGTGTGCGTGATGCCCTTGGTGTATTCAGCCAAAGCGGAATGCTGTATATAAAAAGTGATAACTTAGACAGGCGCATATATTGCAATCAGGTGCAAATCCCTGATGTAACTCGCGTGCTTCGCGGACAAATTGCAACATTTGCCGTGCAGTTTGTGTGCGACAGTCCGTTTTTTGAAGATAGCATTGATACCGTTTTGCCGCTATATAAAAGGACAAAATTGTTGGCGGTGCCTTTTTCCCTTCCCGCAAAACTTGGCGAAATTGTTCTTGGTGGGGAGATAGAGATAAAAGGTATGGTTTCGGTTGAGCCGATAATCACAATATATTATCCCGTGGCACTTGAGGGTGCGGAAAGCATTATCCTTACCAATGAAACCACGGGAAAGTCGGTACAGCTTGACTATGCACCGAAAAATGATGATATGGTAACCATTGACATCAAAAACCGAAAGATTATCAGCAGTGTCAGTGGAAATATAATAAACAATCTTTCAACAGACACTTTTTTGGGAGATTTTGTCCTTGTTAGAGGCGTCAACGTAATTTCGGTCAACGTGGGCGATGTGACAGCGGGCTTTACCATTGAATGTAAACACAATAATCTCTACAGCGAGGCGGTGATAGTGTGACAGATGTTTTATTTTACGGCTTTGACTTTAATCTACTTGCCGATTTTCCGCGGGTTATATCTGTCAATTTTACCAGAAACTACTGTGGCTACGGCACTTCTGAACTACATTTTTCGCTGACAGAGACAGAGATAATAACCCTGCTTGAGGAAAACCCGTATATGTTCTTTACCATGGGTGAAAATTCAGCCATAGTTACCGGCTGGAAGATAGGTGAGGATATTGCGGTGTTCGGCAGAACTCCTGAATGGCTGCTTACCAAAAGAGGTGTGCAGGCATTTTCACAGACCGGAGCGACAGCAGAAGAAATTGCAAGACATGCGGTGAGTATGGCAGCAGGGGACTTTGTGGTCTTGGACAATCTTGCGGGGGTTGGGACATCGCAGAGTTATTCCATCGACAAGGTGAAAATTCTTTATGATGTTGTTTGCGAGGTTTTGGATTCTCAAAATCTTGGTTTCAGACTGATGCCGGATATAGAGAAAAAACAGTTTTTGTTTTCGGTGTATTCGGGGAATGAATCCTTGTGCATTATTTCGCCGTCAAACAGAACGGCTTATGATATGACCTACACCGTAGAAAAGCAGGATATGGTTACAAATTCCGGTTGGTATGAACAAAGATTTACCAATATGGGTGGATGGGATGCATACAACAATTCACCGTCTTTGTCAGACAATCAAGCAGCAAACGCGTATACCTTTTATGAAATAACCTCGGATACGTACTATCAAAGTGGAAGTAAATATTATCCTGTAGAGAGGTTTGATTATGCCTGTCCTAAGGGTTCATACCTGTATTCTGATACGCCTGACGGAAAGTGGAAGGTTACCAATGTAAAGCCTGATACTGTATGGGTATATCTTGGCACTTCATCACAATCAGGTGCAAAACGCTGGGATGCCGTACTTGTTGGTACAAAGACAAGAGCTGAGGCTCTTTTAGAACTGTCAAAGCTTAAAAGAGAGCAAAGAACAGAAAGCGAAACAAAGGGAATTGAATTTGGAACAGATTATGATTTGGGTGATATTGTAAGAGTGCAGACTGAGTTTGGTGATTTTAAAAAGGCAGAGAAAAAGAGGGTGACATCGGTGGGTATTTATTTTGATATTGACAAATCCGGCGTTACCCCGATACTTAGCAGATTGGAGGAATAAAAATATGGGGATAAAATACAGCTTTATTGACAACATGGTTTATGGCCCTGAGGATATAAATGATATAACAAAAAGTCTGACGGGTGCAGGAATTGCACCATTTGCTTCAAAGGACAGCTATGATGCGTCTGATTTGAACGGATTGACTTCTGCTCTCGTTGAGGCCGGAGCTTCCCTTGATGGGTGTGAATGCTGCGTAGAAAATGCAGGAACTGCAGAAATGACAGTTGCTGTTTCTCAAGGGATTGTGTTTTTTGAAAGCGGAGTGCGATTGACCGTAGACGAAGACGGATATACCATACCGGTGACGCCAAATACCGCGGGGTATGTTTATGCGCATTACAGCCCGTCGCTGCAAAAGGCTGATATTGTATTTGGTACAGAACTACCTACTGACGGAGAGTATGTAGTTTTGGCAAGGCTTGAGGAAGACGGCAGTTTAAAAGATAAAAGGGCATTTGCAAGGTCAAGGATTGCAACTTTTGGAAGCAATGCTGTGCATTCAATTTCTGAGGACAGGGTAACTGTTTATAATAGCTATGACGTCGCACCGAGCTACAGTGCTACAGAAAAAATTGTAGGGGAAATAGACTTAAGCGGTATTGATATAACAAAGTTTAACTACTTGATTTATCGATACCCCTATGGCGGTACAGGCTCTACAGCGCCAACCTATCAAGAAAAATACTTTAATTTTATAAACAGCGAGAGGGAAAGCTTTTATATAAAAGGCTCTTTGTATTATCACAGTGCCCTGTGTGATATTATATTCGAGGGAAGCAAGTTTGTTGTTGTATGTGTTGACACAACCCAATACGGGGTATATGGTTGTTATTTAAGTGCTTTTAAATCAGCTATTCCATATTTTAAACTTGTGTAGGGGGTGGTGAAATGCTTAAATTTAAGATAACTAATCAAACAATTGAAAGAATTGATAATTTTAAGGTTGTTTCAGACAGCAGAAACTATTTGAAGGCTGTTTTTTCATTTTCAGAAGAATGGATTGGTGAAAAAACAGCCATTTTTGGGCACGGTGGTGAGTTTTTTAGCGTTTTGCTTGAGGATGACGGTTGCACTGTGCCGTGGGAAGTCATAAAGGCTCCGCACTTTTCTGTATCAGTGGTCTGCGGTGACAGAATAACCACCAATGCGGTAAGTGTAAATGTTCAAAAGAGCGGTTATGTGGAAGGTGAAACACCAAAGGAACCAACCCCTGATGTATATGAGCAGATTTTAAATTCAGCAAAGCCACCATTCATCGGCGAAAACGGAAACTGGTATGTATGGGATGTTGAAAGCAAAGCCTTTGAAGATAGCGGAGTTAAGGCAATCGGGCACCAAGGACCTCCAGGACCACAAGGTGAAGTTGGACCACAGGGGGAGCAGGGCATCCGGGGCGAAAAAGGCACAGACGGTTACACTCCCGTCCGCGGCACAGATTATTGGACCGAAGAGGACAAAGCCGAAATCAAGGCTTACGTTGACAAGGCAATCTTGGGGGGTGCGTGGTAATGGCAACAGTAAATGAGAAAATGACCGCTATTGCAGACGCTATCCGTAAATGGACTGGCGAAAAAGAACCCCTCACCCTTGATGATATGGTAGCTGATGTTGAAAATGTTTACTCCAAGGGCGTAAATAATGGTTATCACTCTGGTCAACAAGCAGGATATGCCAACGGTAAAAAGGCACAATATGACGAGTTTTGGGACAATTACCAAGATAATGGGGAAAGAGGCATATATATGTATGCCTTTGCGGGCGGTGGTTGGTCAAAAGATACGTTTAAACCAAAGTATAAAGTTGTTCCTACCACTGCTAACAGAGCAAAAGGGATGTTTTACTTGTTTGGACAAGGTGGAACAGAAGTACTGGATTACAGAACGATTGCTGATATGGTTGATTTGTCGAAAATAACACAAGCACAAGACATATTTGCAAATGCACGTATGAACTATATCGAGGTTGACCTATCGAATTGCACATCATTAAATGGGACGTTTAGGAATGATAGTATTACGGGTTATTTACCAACGCATATAACTCTTAAAGTGAGCGAAAAGTGTACCGATTACGGAAACTGTTTTCTAAATATGACAGGGCTTAACCACTTGTTCTTTATGGAGGGCAGTGTTATTTCAACCGCCATTGGGACATTAGCAAAAGCACCGCTTGTTTTAGAAAGTGCACAAAGTGTAATAAACGCACTAAAAGATTATTCAGGCACAACCACAACAAGAACATTGACACTTCACGCAGAGGCAAAAGCAAGATTAAGTGATAGCGACATAGCAATAGCAACACAGAAAGGATGGACAGTTGCATAATGGAAAAAACAAAAATTGAACTTATCAAAATCACCGCATCTGAAGGTATGACTCTCACCAACGGTGAGGCATACAGCAAGGAAATATATCTTGGCGTAAATGACAGTGCTGACAACTGGAGAGAGATAACAGATGCGGAATATGAGGAAATTTTAGAGGAGCAAAGAGAAAAGGAAGAAGCAGAATGAACATTCAGACAGTAAAGGTATATATCTGTACTGCTTTGGGAGTAGCGGGAAGCCTCATATCGCAGCTTTTTGGGGGCTGGACAGAGGATATGATAACTCTTATGATTTTTATGACTGTTGATTTTGTTATGGGACTGATTGTTGCGGGGGTATTTCACAAAAGCCGGAAGTCAGAAACAGGAGCACTCAACAGCCGTGCAGGGTGGAAGGGGCTTTGCAAAAAAGGCGTTGCATTGCTTTTTGTACTTGTCGCACATCGCCTAGACAGGCTTTTGGGTACAGACTACATAAGAACAACTGCAATAATCGGCTTCATCATCAATGAATCAATTTCAATAGTTGAAAACGCCGGGCTGATGGGTGTGCCTTTTCCCGAGGTTATCACCAAGGCTATTGATATGCTGAAATCAAAAAAGGAGAAAGAAAACCGTGAAAATAATTGATGTGGCTTATAAGTGGGCAGGTGCGCCGCAAAAAAGAAACAGCACAAAATATATAATTCTTCATCACAGAGCAGGCACGGGGGATGCCGAGAGTATACACAGGGGACACCTGAACAATGGCTGGTGCGGCATTGGTTATCATTTTTATGTGAGAAAAGATGGCAGTATATACCGCGGGCGGCCTATTGCGACCGAGGGAGCCCATTGTACTGGATATAACAAAGAAAGCATCGGCGTGTGCTTTGAGGGAAATTTTGAAAATGATGAGATGATGCCACTGAAACAGAAAAATGCAGGAAAACAGCTGATTTCTCATCTTTTGAGGCTTTATCCCAAGGCCATTGTCAAACGGCACAAGGATTTTTCAAGCACAGCTTGTCCCGGCAAAAACTTTCCCTTTGATGAAATAAAGAAAGGAGAATGTGATATGACAGTTGAAGAAGCGGTGGAAATCATTCAGGCGAAGGCAGGGATTGAAGACGGAACAGTTGAATTTTTGCTTTGCTACAAATACGGCGAAGAGCTGCTTTTGAAGCTTGCAGAAGCCATGGCATAAATTTTGACCATTTTATCTGTGTTCATTGACAGAAAATTTCTGGTATTGTATAATATATGAAAGAAATTTTTTGCACATAAAGGGGTGAACACAGATGGAGCGGTTTGAAGGCATGGTCGAGGGTATTATATACGAAAACCAATCAAACGGTTATACTGTTTGTGACGCGTCATCAGGGGGACATCTGTATACCCTGACCGGATATATGCCCGGGCTTTCCGAGGGCGAAAAAATAATCGCCATGGGCGAATGGAAGAACCACCCCGAATACGGTCAGCAGTTCAGCGTCAGCAGCTTTGAGAGAATTATGCCGAAAACCGAGAACGAAATCGAGCTTTACTTGGGCTCGGGGATACTTCCCCACGTAGGCAGAAGCACAGCCCGAAAAATCGTGGAGCTTTTTGGCAGTGATGCCCTTCAGGTGATTGAAGAAGAGCCCCAAAGGCTCACTGAAATAAAAGGAATTTCAAAAGCCAAGGCTGACGAAATTCACAAACGTTATGTGGAGCAAATCGGCATCAAAAACATAGTGGTTTTCTTCCAAAAATTCGGCGTATCCCCAAGCCTTGCGGTGAAAGCATATCGCACCTTTGGTCAGGGCGTTGTGAGAGTAGCGGAAGAAAACCCCTTTGCACTTAGCGGTATCGACGGGTTTACTTTCAAGGTATGCGACCGCATCCGTGAAGAAATGAAGCTGCCCCCGACCTTTGAGCCGAGGATTTGTGCAGGGATAGTAAGCACACTCCTCAATGCAGCATACCTGAGCGGGCACACATACCTGCCAAAGGGTCAGCTTGTGGCACAGACCAAGGCGGTGCTTGAGATCGACGCAATGGGCGTGGAGGATGCAATTTCAAAGCTCTCTCTTGATGGTACGCTTAAAACAATAAGCTATGAAGAATTTGATGCGGTGTATCTTGATATGTTTTATGATGCGGAAAAGGGCGTTGCAAAAAGGCTCAGGGATATGAGTTCTCTTATCTTTGATATTGACAGCCGCGAAATGGAAGAGGCTGTTGAAAAGGCAGAAAGTGAGCTTCAAATGGTGCTTGCCCCGGAACAAAAGGACGCGGTTTTTGCGGCGTTTGAGAATTCCGCTATGGTAATCACCGGCGGACCGGGCACGGGAAAAACAACCATAATCAATGCAATAATAAACATAATGAAAAGTCAAGGGAAAAAAGTGGTGCTTGCCGCCCCCACCGGGAGAGCCGCAAAGCGGATGTCCGAGGTGTCGGGAATGGAGGCAAAGACCATTCACCGTCTCCTTGAAAATCTGCCTTCTGAGGGCGGCAGAGTGTGCTTTGCGAGAAATGAAAAAAACAAGCTCGACTGTGATGCTGTGATTGTTGATGAAATGTCAATGGTTGATATTCTTCTTATGCACAGTCTGCTTCTTGCGTTGCCTGTGGGAGCAAGGCTTATTATGGTGGGTGACTGTGACCAGCTTCCGGCAGTTGGTGCGGGGAATGTACTTCGGGACATTATTGACAGCGAGTGCTTAGCATGTGTGAAGCTTACTGAGATTTTCAGGCAGGCAAAAAAGAGTATGATAATTGTCAATGCCCACCGCATAAACAGCGGACAGATGCCCTATACAAACAATCCCGAGGACGATTTCTTTTTGGTGAAATGCAGTGATGCAGAAAGCGTTGGTGAGATAATAGCAGACCTTTGTGAACGGAGAATTCCAAACACCTATGGTGTGGACAAGGTATTGGATATTCAGGTGCTGACGCCCACGCGGAAGACCGCAATCGGCGTTCAAAGCCTCAATGAAATTCTGCAAAGGCGGCTCAACCCCAAAAATGGCAGAATAAGTGAAAAAACAGTGGGGGGCTGCACCTTTCGTATCGGCGACAAGGTTATGCAGAACAAGAACAATTACAACCTCCAGTGGACAAGGCTTTCGGACGGCGAAAAAGGCGAGGGAATATTTAACGGCGATGTGGGCTTTGTGTCAGATATAAATGTTCCAAAGCAGACAATGTCGGTGGTTTTTGATGACAAAAAGGTGGTCTATGACTTTTTGGATTTGACCGAAATCGAGCTTGCCTATGCACTCACGGTCCACAAAAGTCAGGGAAGCGAGTTTGATGTGGTGATAATGCCAATCTTTGACACACACCGCTTGCTTACCACAAGAAATCTTTTGTATACCGCGGTGACCAGAGCAAAAAAGCTGGTTGTTCTTGTGGGCAAGGAAGAAACCCTTTCGCAGTTTGTGAACAATGACAACGTGCAGATGCGCTATTCAGGTCTTCGTGAAAAGCTTATAATAAGATAAAAAACAAAGACACGCCAACCGAAAGGTTGGCGTGTTTTTGTAAAAGGGCCGCGCAAAGTAATTGGAAATTTACAAAAAACAAGGATTTGTTTACACAAAAAAAGTGCACGACCTGAGCCGTGCACGAAAAATGCAGGACTCTTTGTGCTAACAAATTTCCATGCAAATAAGATGCGTAGAATGAGCCTGCATTTTTTCCTGAAGGAAAAATGCTGCATCTTATTTTATTAAAATGAAAATTTGTTAGCCTACTCAATATATCACACTTTCAAAAAAATGTCAATATGAAAGATGTAAAAAATTGTAACTTTTTACAGATAGTCCTGAACGTGTTGTCTTAGTCTTTCTTCAAGATTTATAATTCTTTTTGCCAAGTCCTGTGCTTCTTCCGATGCTGATTCATATTGGTTTAGGTATCGGCTCAGGGACTTTATGCCCATATCACAGCCGTCGGTTATAACGCTTGCAATCTTTTTGTCCGAGTCTTCCATGGCAATAACCATATTTATTTTCATCCAGGACATACCCTTTGCCACGATATTTGGCTCTTTGCCCTCTTCGCCGCATTTGTCAAGATATTTGTGGGTTTCACTGCCGAGAGCCTGATGCTCTTCCTTTGATTCAATAAGGATTTGCTTGAATTTTTCGTCCGAAACCTTGTCCAGAACCTCGTCGATTGAGCATACTCCCATTTTCAGACCTGCATTACATTGTTTCAAAAGTTCTATTGTGTCGTGATTTATCATATTTTTCTTCCTTTCTGTTGATTGTTAACAGTATTTTGCCCACTAACACAAAAAATATATATTTTTTTGAATTTGGGGAAATACTGTGAAAAATACAACTTTTTTCAGGAGGAATTTGCAATGAAGGACTATATTTCTATTGAGGGAATTTGCGCCAGAGAAATACTTGACTCAAGAGGAAATCCCACGGTTGAGGCAGAGGTTTACACAGAGGGCGGCTTTGTGGGCCGTGCCGCAGTGCCGTCGGGGGCGTCAACAGGGGCGTTTGAAGCATATGAGCTTCGTGACGGTGACAGCGAAAGGTTTATGGGTCAGGGTGTCTTGAAAGCCGTGAAAAATGTAAACGAAGAAATCGCTGATGCACTTTTGGGCTGCAACGTGCTTGATCAGGTGCATATTGACAAAACCTTGATAGCCCTTGACGGAACAAAGAACAAGTCAAGACTTGGCGCAAATGCCTGTCTTGCTGTGTCCCTCGCCTGTGCAAAGGCGGCGGCATCAGCTCTTGGGCAGAGCCTTTACAGCTATATAGGCGGTGTGAATTCAAAGGTTTTGCCCGTTCCTATGATGAATATTATAAACGGCGGAAAGCACGCCGACAATTCAATCAGTTGTCAGGAATTTATGATTATGCCAATCGGTGCAAAAACCTTTCGTGAGGCTCTTCGGTGGTGCACAGAGGTTTTTCACACTCTCAAAAAAATTCTGAAAGAAAAAGGTTATTCCACGGCGGTGGGCGATGAGGGAGGTTTTGCTCCAAACCTTGAAAGCGACGAGGATGCAGTGAAAATTATTGTGGAGGCCATTGAAAGGGCAGGGTTTAAAACCTATGACGATTTCAAAATTGCTCTTGACCCGGCATCCACCGAAATGTATGAAGAGGCAAAAAAACGGGGCGAAGACGGAAAGTATTATTTCTGGAAGACGGACAGGCTTCTTACCCGCGAAGAAATGGTGGAGTTCTGGGCAGATTGGGCGGTTAAATACCCCATAATTTCAATCGAAGACGGTATGGCGGAGGAAGATTGGGAGGGCTGGGATATGCTCACACGACGCCTTGGCGAAAAGGTCCAGCTTGTGGGTGATGACCTTTTTGTTACCAACACCGAGCGTCTCAAGAAGGGAATAAGTCTTTCTGTTGCAAACTCAATTCTCATAAAGGTAAACCAGATAGGAACGCTCACCGAAACCATTGAGGCAATCGAGCTTGCAAACCGGGCGGGATATACGGCGGTCACCTCCCACCGGAGCGGGGAGACAGAGGACACAACCATTGCGGACATTGCCGTTGCGATGAATTCGGGACAGATAAAGACGGGCGCGCCCTCACGCACAGACAGAACGGCGAAGTACAACCGACTTTTAAGGATTGAGGAAGAACTGGGAGAAAATGCGATTTATCCGGGCAAGGATGCGTGGTTCAATTTGAAATAAAAAATGAAAGTCAGGGCAAATACCCTGGCTTTTCTTTTGCTGAAACTGCCGATTTACAAAAATTTCCATTTATATGGCATTTCGACAATTATCTCAGTACGGACTTTGTATAATGAGGAAAAACAGTGGTGTTTGGGCTTTACAAAGGAGGAAGAATAATGGCGGAATTGGAAATTTCAAGGTATAATGCCCCGAAAAATGATAAATCAAAGAGGACGAAAGTTTCAAAAAATTTTTCAAAGCAGGATTGGATCATACGGGCTTTGGGATTTTTTCTTGCTATGGCGATGCCCTATGGAGAAATGGCGCCTTTCGGGCTTTCGTTCCTTGCTCAGGAGCGTAAGCTGTCGGGCAAAACAGTTTTGTCACTGGTGGCAGTGAGCCTTGGGAGCATGGCGGTGTGTGACCGGATGGGGAGCACCAAATATATAGGGGCAGCGATTATTTATATTGCGGTTTTGTTTGTGCTTGAAAACGGAGTGGCGCTGAAACCCCTGACGGCGGGGATTGCAGCCGGGGCGTCAGTAGTCCTTTCGGGGCTTGTGACAGTATTCTGGGAGGGGTTTACCTTTGGCGGGCTTTTCCTCTTGCTGATTGAAGCCGTGGTGACGGTTTTTGGCGCATTGGTTTTTGAAAAAAGTGCAAAGCTTTTAAAAAGCGGAAAGCTTGTACCCGAAAAGCTGGGAACGGAAGAAAAATTGAGCATAGGTGCTGTGCTTGGAATTGCCGTTTTGAGCCTCAGGGAAATTTATATCGGAACAAACTTTTCGGTTATGAACTCTGTTGCGGCGGGAATTTTGCTGGTTATTTCGGCAAGCTGCGGCATGGGTTATTCCACCGGTGCAGGGGTGGTGCTTGGCATTATATGCGGAATTGGAAGTGACTTTTTTCTGCCGGTTTTGGGTGCGTTTTGCTTTTGCGGATTTTTGGCGGGACTTTTTTCAAGGTTTGGCAAGGGCGGTACCATTGCGGGGGTAATTCTTGCCAATGCGGTTTTGGTTGTGTATACCGACGGAGCGATGGAGTCGATGCTCACCCTTTATGAAATTATGGCGGCGGCGGTAGCTTTTTCCTTTGTGAAACCAAAAGTGCTTCTGGCGGTTGAAGAGGTTGTGTGTCTTGATGCGGCAGAAAGGGCAGGGATAAAAAAGATAAAGGAAAATCTCAGGGCACGGCTTCGGTCAATAGCCGTATCTTTTGAGGCTATGGCAAAAACTCTTGAAAGACTTTCGGACAAATCAAACCAAGAAAACAGCGGAGACATAGCCACTTTCTTTGATATGGCGGCGGATAAGGTGTGCAAAAAATGCAGAAAAAGCGGGGTTTGCTGGGGAAAGGACTTTGATTTTACCTATAAGTCTCTGTTTCGGCTTATGGAGACCATGGACGAAAAGGGAATTCTGAACCCTTCGGATGCAGAGCCACTTTTCAAGACCAGATGCATAGACCTCCCGCGGCTTGTGGAGGAGCTCAATCATCAGCTCAGCCTCCATCAGGTAAGGCGTGTATGGCAAAGCAAGCTGAAAGAAAGCAGGTCTCTTGTGGGGGAACAACTTTTTGGGGTATCAAATATAATAGGAAATTTATCCGAAGAAATTGAAAGTGATATTCGATTTGACGATATTTCGGGAAAGGAAATAAAGCTGAAGCTTTCTGAAAACGGGATAAAGGTGAAGCATATAGAAACTTTCAGAGAACAACAGGGCAGGCACAGAGTGGAGCTTACCATAAAACGTGACCGACTGCAAAGGGACGAGATTGATGAGACAAAAAAGGTAATGAAAAATATTTTCCGGGGAGAGATTCATGTGGAAGAAAAATATCCTGAAGACGAAAGATATTTAAAGCTCCAGATAACCGAGGCTGAGAGATACCGGGTTGAAACGGATTTTGCAGAAAAAGCGGCGTCGGAAGAAAACGGCGACAATTACAGATTTTCGCATATAAGTGGCGGGAAGTATGTCATTGCATTGAGCGACGGAATGGGAACAGGCAGCCGTGCCGCCCGTGAAAGTCAGGCGATGCTTGAACTTTTGGACAGTTTCTTAAGAGCCGGTTTTGACAGCCGCACGGCGGTCAAGTTCATAAATTCTGTTATGCTATTAAAGTCTGACGAAGAAGCCTTTGTCACCATTGACATTTGCATAATTGACCTGTATACCGGCGAGGCGGAATTTATAAAGACCGGGGCAGAGCCAAGCTTTATACTTCAAAAGACTGGAGTGAATACGGTGAAAGCGGCGTCGCTTCCGGTGGGGGTTATTGCAGAAATGGAGGCGGAGCGGACTTTCAAAACCATAACCGACGGGGATGTGATTGTGATGGTTACCGACGGCGTTGAAACAAGAGATAATGGAAGTATGTGGGTAAGCGAATTTTTGGAGGAGGCAAGAAGTATGGGCGAAGAAAAAAATCTTGCCGAAAAAATTCTGTCCAAGGCAATCGAAAATCAAAAAGGCGAAATAACCGATGATATGACGGTGCTTTCGGTAAGGCTCAAGGAGGTAAGCTGAGAGAAAAACAAAGAAATTTATACCGGCATTTTGGGACAAAATAGAAGTACACTTGAAAAATGCTTGAAAGTGTGATACCATATGTTTTAAATAAGTGGGAGGGAAAGCTATGTCAGTTCCAAAATGGGCGAATGCAAAACAGTATAAAGAACACATAAAACAAAACAAAATTCCGTTTTTGGTTTATATACTTCTTCGTGGATTTGTGATTTTATCTATGGTTATATCCTGCCTCAGGGGGAATTATGAAAACCTTTTCTTTTGTGCGCTCGCGCTGATTTTATTTTTGCTTCCGGCGGCTTTTGAAAAGAATTTTGGGATTGACCTTCCCAATACCCTTGAAATTGTAATTTTGCTGTTCATTTTTGCATCTGTCATCCTTGGTGAGATGGGCAGCTATTATACAAAGGTGCCTTTTTGGGATACACTTCTTCATACGGTGAACGGCTTTTTGTGTGCGGCGATAGGCTTTGGACTCAGTGATATACTGAACAGAAACGACAAGATAAAGTTCAAAATGTCGCCGGTTTTTCTTGCGGTGGTTGCTTTTTGCTTTTCTATGACAATCGGCGTTCTTTGGGAGTTTTTTGAATTTTTCTGGGACTTCTTTATGAAAACAGATATGCAAAAAGATGCGGTTGTTGGCTCGATAGTATCCACATACCTCGGAGAAAGCACAAAAGAGCCGAAAGTGATAGAAGATATAAAATCCATTGCAATAAACGGCACGGATATGGGGATTGGCGGGTATCTGGATATTGGCCTTTTTGATACCATGAAAGATTTGCTTGTGAATTTTGTGGGAGCGGTGGTGTTCAGTATCATAGGGTTTGTGTATGTGAAAAGCCGTGGCACAAGCAAAATTGCAAGGCATTTTATTCCCACAGTGGTTGCGGCGGAAGAAGAGGAACAAAAAGAAAAGAACGATGAAACTGAAAACGAAAGAAATTAACTATGTGGCAATATCTGCCGCCATTATTGTGGTTTGCTCGTGGATTTGCCTGCCGGGGGCTGTGCCGTATACGCTCCAGACCTTTGGGGTGTTTTTTGTGGCAGGACTTTTTGGAGCTAAGAAAAGCGTGCTCTCGGTTTTGATATATATTCTGCTTGGAGTTGTCGGACTTCCGGTGTTCGCTGGCGGCAGAGGGGGACTTGGCACGATTATGAGCGAGAGCGGCGGATACATAATGGCTTTTTTGCCGGCAGCCTATCTTTGCGGCAAGGTTTGTGAAAAAAATCCCAAAAGCAACACAAAACAGTTTTTTGGTATGCTTTTGGGGCTTGGTGTTTGTTATGCACTTGGCACGTTGTGGGCATACGCGGTTTACCTAAAAGGCGTAGGTGCTGCCGGGTTGCTTATTATGCTCAGCCGATTTGTGTTGCCCTTTGTTCTTCCTGATATTGCAAAAATAATTCTTGCTCAAGTTTTAGCGAAAAAACTCAGAAAAACGATATAAAAAATCCGCAGGTGGAGTTTTCCTGCGGATTTTTGTTGTTATAGTTCAATGCCGAAAAAACGAATGGCATTTTCTCTTGTGGTGCGGATAACTTCGTCCGTCGAAACACCCTTGATTTCTGCTATTTTTTCGGCTACGCGAAAGACCATGCTGCTGTCGTTTCGCGTTCCCCTGAACGGCTCAGGTGCCATATAGGGGCAATCGGTTTCAATGAAGAGTCGGTCAAGGGGAATTTCTTTCACAGCCTCAATGGCACGACGGGCGTTTTTGAATGTTACCACTCCCGTGAAGGAAATAAAATATCCCATTTTGAGAAGCTCTTTTGCAGTTTCGGCACTTCCTGAAAAACAGTGAAACACGCATTTTTTTATGCCTTTCTCACGGAGAATTTCGATACATTCGCCCTTTGATTCCCGGTCGTGGATTATCACTGGCATATCAAGCTCTTTGGCAAGGTCAAGCTGAGCCCGAAACCATTGTTTTTGAGTTTCTGGCTCGGTGTCATCATAGTGATAATCAAGCCCGATTTCGCCGATTGCAACGACTTTGGGATGCTTTGAAAGCTCTTTCAAGGCGAGTATGTCCTCGTTTGTCATAGCTCCTGTACAGCTTGGGTGCACACCCACGGATGCATAAACAAAGTCGTATTTTTCAGCAAGGGCGATGGAGGCTTTTGAGGACTCCATGTCCGATGCAATGTTGTTGAGAAGCCCCACGTTTGAATTTTTGATTTTTTCAATCACCGCATTACGGTCGCTGTCGAACATATTGTCGTCAAGGTGTGCGTGGGTGTCATATAAAAAATTCATATTTATTACCTTTCTTGTCACAAACAAAAGGGCGGTTTTTCCGCCCGGTTTGTTATTGGATTTTTTTGATGAAACTTTCAATGCGGTTTAGTGCTTCGTTGATGCTGTTAAGAGAATATGCATAAGAACACCTGATGTGTCCCTCGCCACAATCACCGAAAGCATTGCCGGGGATGACTGCGACCTTCATATCATAAAGCAGCTTTTCGCAAAAGTCATTTGACGAAAGCCCTGTGCTCTTGATTGACGGAAATGCATAAAAAGCACCCTGCGGTTCAAAACAATCAAGTCCCATATCGTTAAAGCCTTTAACAATGATTTTTCGGCGGTTGTCATATTCCTCGCGCATAACCTCGATATCATTGTCACCGTTTCTCAGCGCTTCAATAGCCGCATACTGTGCGGTGGTTGGCGCTGACATAATGGCATATTGATGAATTTTGGTCATCTGGGTGATGAGGGACGGATGCCCGCAAGCATAACCAAGACGCCAGCCGGTCATAGCATATGCTTTTGAAAAGCCGCTTACCAGAACAGTCCGTTCATACATACCGTCAAGCTCTGCTATGGAGACGTGTTTCATTCCATAAGTGAGCTCGGAATAAATTTCATCACTCAAAACAAGGATGTTTGTGTCCCGGAGAACTTCTGCGATTTTTTCAAGGTCGCTGCGGGTCATTATTGCACCTGTCGGGTTGTTGGGATAAGGCAGTACCAATACCTTTGTCTTTGGCGTTATAGCAGCTTTCAAAACGTCTGCTGTAAGCTTGAAGTTGTCCTCGGCTCTTGTGAGCAGCGGAACGGCTTTGCCCCCGGTGAGTTGGGTGATTGGCTTGTAGCACACAAAGCTTGGCTCAGGAATAAGCACCTCATCGCCCGGTTCGATTACCGTACGGAGAAAGATGTCGATGGCTTCGCTGCCGCCGACAGTCACTATTGACTGAGTTGCTGCATCATAGCTTAAGTTGAAGCGCCTTTTGAGATATTTTGATATTTCCTCTCGAAGCTCCATAAGACCTTTGTTTGAGGTATAATGAGTATGTCCTTTTTCCAGAGAATATACACCCTCATCCCGGATGTGCCAGGGGGTAACAAAATCGGGCTCACCCACACCAAGGGAAATGACGTCATCCATTTCAGCTGCGATGTCAAAAAACTTTCGTATTCCTGATGGTGGGATATTTGTCACAGCGCGGCCGAGAAGAAGTTCAGGGTTGAAACTCATAAAGACATAACCTCCCTGTCGTCCTCATTTTCTGTCTCGAAGACAACGCCGCCCTCTTTGTAGGTTTTAAGAACAAAGTGTGTGGAGGTGCTGAGGACAGCTTCCATAGGAGCAAGGTGTTCTGAAACAAAGAGTGAAATATCTTTGATGTTGTCACCCTCTACAGTGATGCCAAAGTCATAGCTTCCGCTCATAAGGTTCAGGCATTTAACCTGCGGATATTGATAAATACGTTCAGCCAGACGGTTGAAGCCGTTGTGACGTTGGGGCGTAACTTTAAGCTCTATGTATGCTGAAACAGTTTTGCGTTCGGGGACTTTGTTCCAGTTGACAATAGCTCCATATCCAACGATTACGCCGTCTTTTTCAAGCTGGTCAATGGCGGCTCCGGCCTCGGCAATGCTCATATCTGCCATAGTTGCGATTTGTTCCAAAGAAAGTCTACAGTTGCTGTGAAGAATTTTAACTAATTTTTCTGCGTTTTTGATTTCGCTCATAGCTTTTTGCCTCCCGGAGTTCTACATAAAATTTTATGCATTATTTTGATAATTACACCACAGTATACCATTTTTTTCGGAATTAGTCAACTTAAAGAGAAAAAAATACAGTATGCAGCTTGCAACAAAAATCCCTTGATTTTTACAAAGAAATAGTGTAAAATAAAATGGATTGTAACAAAAATTTAACAATATATTTAAGATGGGTTAATTTTTTATTGATATTATGAATAGGAAACAGTGTTAAAGAGGTGATTTTTTGAGTTTAAAAAACGAGACCGAGGAACATATAAATTTTATTTCAGACAAAGTGAAATCGGCACAGTCAAGGTTTTTTGATTTTTGTGAAAATATAGGTGAAAAGGTTTTGAATCTCTTCAAAATAAAAAAGCACACAAAACAACCGGCAAAAGAGATAAGTGCTTACGGTAAAAGTGTGAGGGCGCTGTGGCGTGAGTTTGGACGAAGCATTTTGAGCACTGCATTTTCAGCAGTTCTTGTTATTGCAATCTGCACAGTCACAAATCTTCTTGGCTGGAGTCTTGGCTATGAAGTTATCATTGATGGTGAAAACATTGGTATGGTTACTGACAAAAGCGTTGTCTGCGATGCAATAAGCGAGACTCGTGACGAGATAAAGCTTTATCTTGGGGATGAGGCTTATGAAAAAGAGGCGGCTTTTGTCCGCAGAATAGTGGATAAAGATTCTCTCAGCTCCAAGGATGACTTAAAACGTGCGCTCCTTTCAAACGTGGACATGATGGTTGAGGGATATGGCGTATATATTGACGGCAAGCTTACCATTGGTGTTTCAAGCATGGATGCCGCAGAATGGGTTCTTGCAAGCTACAAAAAGAAATTTGTCGGAGAGGACATTGCCGAGGATATGTCTGTTGACTTTTGCGAGAGTATTGACATCAAAAAGGAATTTTTGCACATCGCTGTGCTCAACACGCCTGAGGAAGCTCTTGAAACCCTTTCGGGTGACACAAAAGAGCTTACGTCGTATACAGTAAAAGAAAATGACAGCTTGTGGAATATAGCAAAGAAATATGACACATCGGTTGAACATATACTGGCGATGAACGAGGAAATAACCGAAAACATCAAAGAAGGTATGGTCATCAAAGTTGAGGAAGCAGTCCCGCTGCTTTCTGTGCGCACAATGCAGACGGTGTCACAGGTGGAGCCCGTTCCTTATACTGTTGAAAAAATAAAGGATGACAGCATTTATGAGGGCAGAACAACGGTGAAACAAAAAGGTGTTGACGGAAGTGCAAAGGTTCTTGCCAGAGTTACCAAAATCAACGGTGTTGAAGTGAAAAGAGACGTGCTTGAAAG
Source organism: Clostridia bacterium (assembly GCA_017456605.1). Classification (GTDB taxonomy): domain Bacteria; phylum Bacillota; class Clostridia; order Monoglobales; family Monoglobaceae; genus SIG440. The sequence goes on from JAFTJA010000004.1 coordinate 207,230, forward strand.
CGAAATCACCTCTGAACCAATATCCCAGATTGAAAAAATTGGAACCAAAAAACGCCCGCCCACTACCGGTTCGGGGACGTTTATGTCACCGACTTTTGGAACGCTTTCGTCGCGTTATGGCGGAAGATGGGGAAGACAGCACACCGGTATTGACATTGCAGGCAGTTATAACTCTGATATAAAGGCGGCAGACGGAGGAATTGTGACCTACGCCGGCTGGATGTCCGGATACGGAAATTACATCATTATTGACCACGAAAACGGCTATCAAACTGGTTATGGTCATTGTGCATCTCTTTGCGTAGGCGAGGGCGACAGAGTGGCAAAGGGTGACATCATTGCAAAGATGGGAAACACCGGTCGAAGCACAGGTACGCATCTTCATTTTGAAGTGAAAAAGAACGGGGAATATGTAAACCCCCTGAACTATGTAGGTTATTGATTTTTTACCCAAAGGAGGGCGAAAAAATGAGCAAAAAAATACTTATAGTTGATGACGAAAAACCAATCGTTGAAATACTGAAGATAAATCTTCAGAAAGAGGGGTATGAAACCCTTGAAGCATTTGACGGCGAGGCTGCTGTGAATATTGCTATGCAGGAAGAGCCTGACCTTATGCTGCTTGACGTTATGCTTCCAAAGCTTGACGGCTTTTCGGTGCTGAAAAAAATCCGTGAGAAATCCTCTGTGCCAATTTTGATGCTTACTGCAAGAGAAGAAGAATTTGACAAGGTACTGGGGCTTGAGCTTGGTGCTGATGATTATATCACAAAGCCTTTCAGCATCCGTGAGCTTATGGCAAGGGTAAAGGCGCATATGAGAAGAACCGAAACTGCCTTTGCGGACAAGCAGGAGAAAGCAGCGGACAAGCTGGAGATTGGCTCATTTGTGTTTGATTACAACAGATATGAGCTTTACAAAAACGGTGAACATATTGAAATTACTATCAGAGAGTTTGAATTGATAAAATTCCTGGCAAGCCAGCCAAACAAGGTTTTTTCACGGCAGAGCCTTCTGGAAAGTGTCTGGGGATATGAATATTATGGCGACGACAGAACTGTTGATGTTACGGTAAGGCGTCTCCGTGAAAAGGTGGAGGATGACCCATCAGAGCCGCGTTACATAATGACAAAACGCGGTGTGGGTTATTATTTCCAGCCCTGATGATTGGAATTACAATCCTTGCTGTGGGGAAAATGAAAGAAAAATTTCTTACCGATGCTATGGACGAATATTCAAAAAGGCTGTCGGCATATTGCAAGCTTGATGTGGTGGAGGTAAGGGACGAAAAAACTCCTGACAATCCGACAGAGACAGAAAAAAATGCCATACTTGACCGTGAAGGTCAGCAGATTTTGCAGAAAATCCCAAAAGGGGCAAAGGTGGTTTCGTTGTGCGTCGAAGGAAAACAGATGTCATCCCACCGCTTTGCGGATGTGATTTCAGGTATGGCGGTTAACGGATGCAGCAAAATTGTTTTTGTAATAGGCGGTTCGATGGGGCTTTCGGAAAAGGTGAAAGAAATTTCAGACCTGAGGCTCAGCTTTTCGGAAATGACCTTTCCGCATATGCTGATGCGTGTTATTCTTGCAGAACAGCTCTATCGCGGGTTTACCATTATGAACGGAAAAACCTATCACAAATAAAAAGTCCGCCACGGTTTGTGGCGGTTTTTTGTAAAAAAAGACCACCAAGGTGAACTTGGTGGTCAAGATAAGCTTTTAGTTGAGAATATAGACTTTCATCTGTCGTCTGCCAAAACTTATGGCTTCGCCCCTTGTGTTGTAACAAAGGTCAATGCGGTTTCCCTTTATGGCGCCGCCGGTGTCTGCAGCGATTGCTGTGCCATAGACATAAGAGCCGTCGGCACTTTCAATATAAAGCTTTGTGCCAAGGGGAATAATGCTTGGGTCAACAGCCACAATTCCGTATCCTGCACGTCTGCCTGTTGCTGTTATGCCATAGGCGGGGTGGGATGGTGCCTTTCCGCAACTTGATGCGTCATAGGCGGTTGCGTTCACTGTGAGAACTCGGCTGTATGAAAGGTTGCCGCTACGTGAGGTTGTGACAGTTCCAGCGGATGCTATTGTATAACTGTCTATGGTCTTTTTGGGACCGACTTCAGTAATCTGGGCAACGGCATCGCGTATAACCTCTTCTTTGATGACTTCGCGTTTTACTTCAACGCCGTCCTCATAGTAGATTTTGTAAGAAACGTTTTTCTCGCCGGGTTTACCCTTTGATATAACCTTGCGTGCGCCTGTTGCTAAAGCTTTGTTTTCGCGCTGAGTGCTTTCGTAAGGGATTTCTTCAACAACATCTATGGTTTCTTCTTTTGTGCGAATAAGTGTGATTTCGTCAAATTCTGAAACCTTTGCGGTGTACTGCGGGATTGTTTTGTCGGTTTCTTTTGCGTTGTAGCCAAGCTCGTTCAAAATCTCACCGACAGTACGGCGTGTTGCCACGTGAAGAGTGGTTTTTCCCTTTTCGGTAACGCTAACGTTAAACGCTCTGTATATTTCAATTTTCATGCTGTCTTTGAGCTTGTCATTTGGCTGTACGTTCATTTCGTCTTTGGTGCCAAGTGTAATGTTTTGAGCTTTCAAGACATCTTCAACATATCGATTAAATGTAATAACTTGTTTTGCGGAATTACCTCCGTCAATGATTGTTATTTGCTTGCACATCACAGATACAGTACAAATAATAGCGACTGCAACAACTGCAAAAACTGATGACAAAAGGATGTTCCGTTTGGCTGATGAGGACATGTTAAGCATTCTATCCTTCAGACCATTCAGCATCAAATCACCTCTGCTTGTATTAGATTTTGTCCCCCTCCGGTGAGACGAGACGGTTACCATTATACACAAATTTTTAGCAATAAGTCAAATTTGATTATCTTGAAATAACCCAAATTAACCTTTTTAATTTTGGAAAAGAGGACCTCAAAAAGTAAAACATTTCAAAATTCTCCTGTTTTCTCTCGTTTTCTCTCGTTTCCTCTGACTCCAAAGGCGGAATTTCCAAAATATTACAATTTGCGACAAGGTAAACTTTGGACTTTCTTCAAATACAGTTTAATCAATATAGGACAAAAATATTCCATAAAAAGGAAATAAAATATGAAAAATATAAAAATTCACGATTATGAAAGGCTTGATGATCTTCAGACCAAAAACAATCTTATGCTTATACAAAACCCAAAATGGTTTTGTTTTGGCGTGGATGCGGTGCTGCTTTCACACTTTGCCTCAAAAACAGTCAAGTCTCACGCTACGGTGCTTGATTTATGCACGGGGAACGGGATTGTTCCGCTGCTGCTGTCTGAAAAAACCGGGGCCGACCGGATTTTCGGTGTTGAAATTCAGGAAAGCGTTGCAGAGATGGCGCAGCGAAGCGTGGCGCTGAACGGGCTGGAGGAAAAAGTATTCATATCCTGTGATGACCTTAAAAATGCAGAAGAGCTTTTTGGCAAAGAAGCGTTTGACAATATAACCTGCAATCCGCCGTACAAAGAGGTGATGGGAGGGCTCAAAAATTCCAGTGATGCAGTGACCATTGCCCGGCATGAGATTATGTGTAACCTTCGTGACATAATCGAAGTTTCCGCAAAGTGCCTCAAGCCTTACGGAAAGCTGTGTCTTGTGCACAGACCCGAAAGGCTTGCGGATATTATCTGTCTTATGCGTGAAAACCGCATTGAACCAAAGCGGCTTCGGTTTATACATCCAAAAAAATCAAAAACGGCGAACATAATATTGATAGAGGGTGCAAAATATGGAAAGCCAAAGCTTTTTTTGGAACCGCCCCTTTATGTATATGATGAAAACGGGGAATATTCAAAAGAAATTGATGAAATTTACGGCAGAATGGAAACAAGCTGCAAGGAGGGAACCGAAAAATGACGGGAACACTTTATCTTTGCCCCACTCCCATAGGAAACTTAGGTGATATAACAATCCGCACTCTTGAAGTGCTGAAGGGTGTTGACCTTATTGCTGCGGAGGATACGAGAAATACACTCAAGCTGCTTAATCATTTTGAAATTGAGGTGCCGCTTACCAGCTATTATGAGCACAACAAGGCAAAAAAAGGCGGTGTACTTATTGACAAATTGAAAGCCGGACAAAATATTGCGGTTGTGTCTGATGCAGGTATGCCCGGTATTTCAGACCCCGGTGAGGATTTGGTGAAGAAATGCATTGAAGAAGGGATAACGGTTGTACCTCTTCCCGGAGCGTCGGCTTTCACTTGTGCCTTGGTTGGGTCAGGGCTGCCTGCCGGCAGATTTTCCTTTGAGGGCTTTTTGACGATGAACAAGCGAAACAGAAAAATTCATCTTGAAGAAGTGAAAAACGACACACGGACCCTTATATTTTATGAAGCGCCTCACAAGCTAATTTCCACACTTTCGGATATGCTTGAGGTGTTTGGTGACCGTGATATTGTTCTTGCAAGGGAGCTGACAAAAAAGTTTGAAGAGTTTTTCCGTACCACAATCAGCGAAGCCCTCGAACATTACAGAGAAAACCCGCCCAAGGGCGAGTTTGTACTTATTATAAATGGAAAGAACAAAGAAGAGCTTTGCGAAGAACTCAAAAAGGAACTTCCCATGCCCCTTGAATTGTTGGAATATTATATGAACGAGGGGCTTCGTGGCAAGGAGCTTGTAAATCGCGTAGCGGAGGAACTGGAACTTCCCAAACGCGAGGTTTATGACTTGCATCTAAAACTGAAAGAAGAAAAGAAGAAGGAGGAAACACTGTGAAAACGCATGTTCTCATTGTTGACGATGAAAAAAACATCTGTGAACTTATAAGACTTTATGTGGAAAAAGAGGGCTTTGAAACCTCTGTTGCATATGACGGACAGGAGGCCCTTGAAAAATTTCGTAAAGGTGAGCCTGACATAGTGCTCCTTGATATTATGCTGCCCCAAAAAGACGGCTGGCAAGTTTGCCGCGAAATTCGCACAGAGTCAAATGTGCCAATTATTATGCTTACCGCCAAAGGCGAGGTGTTTGACAAGGTTCTGGGGCTTGAACTTGGTGCAGATGATTATGTGGTAAAGCCCTTTGACCCAAAAGAACTTGTGGCAAGAATAAAGGCGGTTCTGAGAAGAAGTGGTCAAAGCGATGCCCAGGGCGATGCATCGGAAATTATTTTTGACGGGCTCAGTATTAACCGAGAAACCTATGAAGTGCATCTAAACGGAAAAATCATTGAAATGCCTCCCAAGGAATTTGAGCTTTTACATTTTCTGGCAAGCAACAAAAACAAGGTGTTTACCCGTGACCAGCTGCTCAATGAAATCTGGGGCTATGAGTTTTTTGGGGATTCAAGAACCATTGATGTTCACATAAAGCGTATACGCGAAAAAATTGAGACGGATGAAACAAAGGATACTTCCTGGCAGCTCAAAACCATCTGGGGCGTGGGTTATAAGTTTGAGGTTAAACAGTAAAGCTTGGTGGAATTTATGAAAAAGACAGTATTTTTTAAACTCTTTTTTAACAATATAATAATTATTATAATAAGCACGTTGATTCTTGCTATGTCGGGATATGTTCTTATTTCACATACCGTTTACCGAGAAAGAGTTGAAACACTCAAAGGAAGCGCTACGGCTATTTCGGGATTTATAAATAGCGACGTAGCACCTGAACGGCTGGAGAGTTTTATATACGGATTTTCTCACAGCACAGGAAACAGCATAATAATTATAGATAATAAAGGAAAAATCCTGATGGTATCAACTGTGGGGGATTTTTATTCAGACAATGTAGCGCAAATCAACATGGAATATTGCAAAGACGTGCTAAGCGGAAAAGATCACATAAACCGGGGGACTTTGGGCGGTGTGTATAAGACAGAGATGTTTACCTTGCAGATGCCGGTTGTGTCGACAAGACCTAACAAGGTGGTTGGGGCAATTTTTATAAGCTCCCCGGCACCCAAAATGCTCAGGATGCAGCTTTATCTTTATAGAACGCTGGGTATAGCCATCGTGTGCGTTTTGCTTTTGTCACTTTTGATTTCTTATGCGCTGTCAAAAAAGATTTCAAAACCTATAAAGGATATGGGAAAAGCCGCGAAAAAGTTTGCGAAAGGCGATTTTTCAAGCCGTGTTGAACCCGGCAAAAAGGGATATAATATTACTGAGATAGAAGAACTCACAAAATCTTTCAACGATATGGCGTTCAGTCTTGAAAAGGCAGAGGACATAAGAAACAACTTTATATCCGATGTTTCCCACGAACTCAGGACCCCTATGACCACAATAGGTGGGTTTGTGGATGGAATTCTTGACGGAACAATCCCCCCTGAGCGGCAGAATGATTATCTTGCGATAGTCAAGGATGAGGTATCAAGGCTTTCGGCTTTGGTCAACTCGTTCCTGGATGTCACCCGCAATGAATCGGGAGGAGCGTCACTTGAACTGAGCAATTTTGATGTAAATGAAATAATCCGCCGGATGATGGTAAATTTTGAAAGCAAGATTTCAGAAAAAGAAATTTTTGTGGACATTGACTTTGATGCAGAGCAATGTCTTGTAAAGGCGGACCTTGATGCAATAAAGAGAGTTCTTACAAATCTTATAGAAAATGCCATAAAGTTCACCAACCAAAAAGGAATGATTAGGATTTCGGTAAAAACCAAACAGCAGAATGCTGAAATTTCGGTATATAATACCGGATGCGGCATATCAGAGGACGATAAAAAGCTGATTTTTGAACGTTTTTACAAGGTGGACAAATCCCGTTCGCTGAACCGCGAGGGTACGGGGATTGGCCTTTATATAGTAAAGGAAATAATAAATCGTCATGGAAAGCATATCGAGGTGCGAAGCGTTGAGAATGAATATGCGGAATTTGTTTTTACCCTGGACAAGGGCAAGGGCTAAATTTGATTTATTCTTTAAATATTATTCACAAAATTTTAATATTTCTGTGATATAGTGAAAATATAGACTGTGAGGGGGTATTTTTCTATGAACGAGTTTGAAGAAAAAAAATATAACACAGAAGAAAAATTTGATGATTATAAAGTTCACGAGGGCGAATTGCTTTCAAATCAAGAGCCACAGGAACACAAAAATATCTGGCACGCAGATGATTTTCAGCCGATCGATGATGCCAAAGCTTTGGCGGTCAAAGAAAAGCCGGCATTCAAAGCTGCCCCCAAAAGGGGAATTAAAAAATATGTGGCGATTTTGGTTGCTGCTGCAATAGTGAATGTTGCGGCGCTTGGCGGTTTTTTTGCGGTAGGTTATAGCTTCGGTTCGGGCAAATTCAGCTTTTCAGGAAAGTCTGATGTTTTGACGCAGCTAAGAGAAGAACCGGTAAAGACAAATACAGCAAATGCAACCAATGCAGTGAGCACAGGTGCTGAACTCACAACCGTTGAAATCTCAAAAAAGGTTGGACCTGCTGTTGTAGGAATTACAAGCACAATTCAGGGAATGATGAGCATTTTCAATACAGCAACTGTCTCAGAAGGCACGGGCTCGGGCATCATAATCAGCAGTGACGGATATATTGTCACAAACAATCATGTTATTGACGGTGCTTCCTCGGTGAGAGTTACATTGAATACCGGAACAGAATATGAAGCGAAGATTATAGGAACAGACAGCAAAACAGACCTTGCGGTGCTCAAGATAACACCTGATGAAAAGCTCACTGTTGCAGAGCTTGGGGACTCTTCGGCTATTGAAGTGGGAGAGCGGGCTGTTGCCATAGGAAACCCTCTTGGTATGGAATTTTTCGGCAGCACAACTCAGGGTATCATCAGTGCTATCAACAGAACAATAACTGTGGACAACCGTACTATGAGCGTTATTCAGACAGATGCCGCAATAAACGAGGGTAATTCGGGCGGTGCATTGGTTAATGCATATGGTCAGGTTATTGGTATAAATGCAGTAAAGATTTTGTCTTCGACTGTTGAGGGTATGGGCTTTGCTATTCCGATTTCAGAGGCAAAACCGATACTTGAAGATTTGATAGAATTTGGATATGTCAAGGGCAGACCGGTTATTGGAATTTCCAGCCGCGATGTTACCGAATATATGTCAAACCGTCAGGGCTGGCCGGTAGGCGTTCAAGTAATGGCGGCACAGGTTGGCAGCGGAGCGGAAATTGCAGGGCTTGAACAGGGTGATATTATCACAAAAGCTGACGGAAAAGCAGTCAAGACCACTGACGAACTCAACAAGATAAAGGATTCTCACAAACCGGGCGAGGTTTTACAGCTTGAAGTGTGGAAGTACGAAACAGGACTTACTAAAACCATATCTGTGAAACTCACCGAGGAGAGACCGGACTAAATTCAGATGAATAAAGGCTTTTAGCGGAGAATTTATTTCTCCGCTAAAATTTTTGGAAATTTGTAGATTTTAACTTTTAAATATGTTATAATAAGTTTGCGTTTTAGACGATAAAGTGCTTGTTCAAACACGTGAAAAAATTGGCTGAAAGGATGCCAGGTATTTGCATAATAACTTTCGACGGATTTGAACATAGCAACTTTTATGCGACTTAGGATGATTTGACAAAAAACGTCTAATCTCACTTTAATAATAGCGAAAGGAATATAAAATATGAATTCAAGAAAAAACAATCCCTTTGTCTTTGAGAAAGAATGTTGTTTCGAAGACCTTGGCAATGGAGTTAAAAGGAAAATATTAGCCTATGGTGACGGGCTTATGCATGTGGAGGTTCATTTTGAAGAGGGCGCAGAAGGTGCAATGCATTCTCATCCTCACGCACAAACCACATACGTATTGGAGGGCGAATTTGAATTTACAATTGGCGGAGAGAAAGAATTTGTTAAAAAAGGGGATACCATGTACGATGCCCCAAATGTTTTGCACGGGTGTCGTTGCATAAAAAAGGGAGTTCTTCTTGATACGTTTTCGCCCATAAGAGAAGATTTCTTAAAATAAAATATTAAATCGCAAGCAGATTCAAAAATATGGATAAAAAGGGGTATATGTATAGTTTTAGTGCAACAATTCATAAAAAGGAGATAAGAAAATAGAAGGCTGATTTAAATTATAAGTCGAGGAAAGATAGTGATAGGTCTGTTTGCTGTAGAATGAAAGTTTTTTACTCTCGACTCGACATGGGCCTATTGTTAAAAATATCGGCATCTAAATTATACAGTCTTTATATAAAGGATGTCAAAAAGGAGGGAAAAATGCGCATTATTAAACTGTTTTTAATGATTATATTGTGTTTCGCAATAACAAGTTGCACTGACACAAATAAACCAGTGCCAGAAAATAATATCATAATAGCAATATATCCTTGTGGAACAAACGAAGAAACATATTATTTCACATTAAGTGACAATGAATTAAATGTTAAACTTGGAACAAAAGAACATGAAAGCTCAGTTGGGATGACGGATCGTGAAAGCATAGCAAATACTTCGTTTATGAAGAAAGTTAAATCTGTAGAAACAAAACAGTTATCTGATTCTGATACAGACGGTATTATAGCTATTCTTGATAAACTTTATACTAATGATATAAATATTGAACCACCAGTGGTATTTGATTCTTGGGAAATTCAAATATATTATAAAGGTTCAGTCCTGACTCAAAATTGTTGGGAACCAGACTATGAAGAGATTAATCTTTTAATTGAAGAACTGAAATTTATATCTCCTATAGAAATCAATCTGCACGGATGGGCATAAAAATTTGTTTCAAATTTGATGTGAACTATATGGAGAAATTTATCGAAAGGAGCACATTATGAAACGAACTATTAAAATTGCATCTATAGTTTTAGTTATCAGTGTAATTGTATATGGTGTAGTTTGGTTATTTGATGATCCAAACAAACGCCCTATACGTCCAACCGTAAGCGAACCAAATAAAATACTGATAACTTCAAATGCGTGTTGCTCGATGACTTATGATTTAAAACTAACATTGCATAATAAACAAACTGAAGAGAATAGTGTGCTTTGTTCTGCCGAACAAGTGTCAGAATTTGATGTATTCAAATACAAAATACCAAAAGTAAATGTTGACGATTTTGAAATAATACTTTCTTGCGATGTTTATTATGGAGAAAATTATTTGTTTGATAAAAGCATTGTTGTTGGATCTGACTTTGATGAATTTAAAAAGTCAGGACTGTTAATCTATTTTCAAGAGGCAGACGGAATGTATGTAAATGTTGTCACTGCTAATCATCACGATACATATAAGCTTAAGTATGACGGAGAAGAGTTGTGGGAATTAAGAGATGAGCCAAATCAGGTTTTTGCAGAAGGTTGATTCTTATCCTGACTTAACACGAACTCTCTTTGAAAACAGACTGCATCTAAACCTTATGTGTCGCTATCTTTAAAAAATCTTGTCATCTATATTATACAGTCTTTATAGTAAAGAAGATGTGTATATATTTGAATGTATGCACCTGACAATGATTGATTATGACCATTTTATGTAAATTTTGAAAGGAGGGGTTTTTGTGAAAAAAGCATTTGGTATGCTAAAAGACCTTCATGAAAAACATAAGCAAGGCATAGGCGCGCTACTTTATGCTCTTTTAAATGCTGCGCTCATATATTATTGCATAGAGCTGGGGAACAAAAATCCGTTTTTCAATGGAGTGCTTTATACAGGCATAAACATCCTTTCGGTGTTTGTGCTTATGTCGGCAATATATTTTTTTGTGGGGAAATGGTGGGTTTCATCACTTGCGGTGTCAATTCCGGCTCTGGTGCTGAGCATTGCAAATTATTATACACTGGCTTTCAGAAATTCGCCCATATCGACTCAGGATTTACATAATGCAAAAACTGCCCTTTCGGTGATGGGAAGCTACAAATTTTCTGTAAGCTTATATGTCATTGCTGTAATAGTGTTTTTTGTTCTTTCTCTTCTGGTGACGAGGGAGCTTTATCGCCACGAAAAGAAAAGGAAACAGTCGCTAAAAAAAAGACTTGTCCAAAATGCTTTGCTACTGGCTTTCGGCGTGGTTTTTGTGCATCAGGTATATCTCGCCGAAAACCCCATAAAACCCCGAAACACCTTTGTATGGTCCTGGGAGGACTCATACTATAAATACGGCTTTGTAGCAAGCTCGGTGGAGGTATTCCAAAACTCCATAAATATGGTGACAAAGCCCGACGGATATGACGAAGCAGAGCTTCAAAGAATGGCAGATAAAAAACCGGAAAGCAAGGTTGATGAGAGGACACCGGATATAACATTTATATTGAACGAAACCTTTTATGACCTGAGGGATTTGGTGGATCTCTCAGGGACCGAGTCTGCTATGCCGTTCATTGACAGTCTGCCGGAGGGACAGAAGGGAAAAGCGGTTGTCGCCGGAACAGGCGGAGGTACCAACAAAAGCGAATACGAATTTTTGACCAGCAATTCCGTTCAGCTTATGTCGGGGATAACGCCTTTCAACTATCTTGAATTTGATGAGGCGAACAGCATAGTCAGTCATCTTAACTCTTTGGGTTATTCAAGCTGGGCGGGACATTGTGCAGAGGCACTCAATTATTCAAGAGGAATTGTATATCCAAAGCTTGGGTTTGATAACATTTTGTTCAGGCAGGAATTCGGTGAGGCAGAAAAGTATGGAAAAAGACCATATGCAACAGACGAATTCTGCTATGATAAAATGCTTGCGGACTATGAAAATATGGGGGACGGACCTCGGTTTATGTATCTTCTCACCATCCAGAATCACGGCGGCTGGGACATAAACCCAAAAGAAGAGGACATAATAAGCGTATCAGAGGATTTTGGAGATAATACGGATATTGTTTCGGAGTTTTTATCCTGCGTGAAGCTCAGCGACAAGGCGTTTCGGGATTTAACCAAATACTTTGAAAATTCCGACCGTGAGGTAATAATATGTATGGTTGGCGACCATGCCCCGTCCTTTGCTACCGAGCTGGTTGAAAATATTGATTTGGAAACGACATTCAACCTCCGTACCACGCCTTATGTTGTGTGGGCGAATTTTGAACTCCGAAAGGAATTTCCGGAGTTTACGTCTATTCCGTATATGGCACCTATGGTGCTGAATGCGGCGGATTGTCCCACAACGCCATTTTATGATTATATGGCTGATATGCAAAGGAGAGTGCCGGTTATAACAGCATTTTCACTTTATAAAACAGATAAGGGCGAAATATTTAATTATGAAGATGAAAATGAATATAAAGACACAATAGACACATATTTTGATATGGTTTATAACAATGCAAGTCCAGATGCAAAACAGATACAAAAATTGTTTGAGCCTAATTGATGAAAAGAGGAACACTTATGATTGATTTGAGATATGATGAAAAAATAAAGGACTGGATAGAAGAAAACAAAGAGGAAATTTTGGAAAAATGGATTGAAATTTCCAAAATTCCTGCCATAAAGGGCGAAGCAAACCCAAATGCGCCTTTTGGTGAGGAATGTGCAAGAGCTCTCAAAGCTTGTAGTAAACTTTTTGAGGACAGCGGCTTTGAAACAAAGCTTTTTGAAGAATCGGGGTATGCGGTGGCGGACTTTGGTGATGGCGAAAAGACCATAGGGCTTTTTGGACACAGCGACGTTGTTCCGGCAGGGGATGGTTGGCTTTATACCAAGCCTTTTGAACCTGTGATAATTGACGGAACCCTTATTGGCAGAGGTGTAGAGGACAATAAGTCAGGGATAATGGCTGCTTTTTGCGCTATGCAATTTTTGAGAGAAAATAACGTTCCGCTGAAAAGCAAAATCAGGGCATTCATTGGCTCGGAGGAAGAGAGTGGAATGTCTGACATCAAAGCCTTTGTCAAAGAACAAAGGATGCCCGACATATCGCTGATTCCTGATGCAGACTTCCCGTGTAGCGTTGGAGAAAAGGGAATTTGTCATTTTATGGCGTCAAGCGGTGCAAAATGTCAGGAAATTATTGATGTCAGCGGTGGCGAGGCATTTAACACAGTTCTTGACAAAGTGAAAATTGTTATCAAATATTCAGAAAGTCTTGAAAAGGAACTTGCACAGAAAACCGACGGTACGGAGGCCTTTGAGCTTGAGAAAAAAGATGAAAATATAATTCTGTGGGCAAAAGGCATTGCAAAGCATGCGGCTGAACCTGAGGGATCAATAAACGCTATGCACAGTGCGGCAAAGCTCCTTGCTGCTTGTCTTTCTCTTTGTGAAAATGACAGAAAAATTATGGCAGAGGTAGAAACAATCTTAGGCTCTCCCTTTGGCACGACCATGGGGATTGACCATGATGACATAAGGTTTGGCAGACTCACTTTCGTGAATGGAATGGCATCGCTTAAAAATGGCTGCGTTGAGCTTTCGTTTGATACAAGGTACGGCTCAACGTTATGTTCTGACGTGCTTGAAAAGAATGTAACAGAAAGTTTTGAAAACTTAGGTTGGAAAGTGTCTGTAAAGAGCAATATGCCCGGATTTTCCATTGCGGATGACAGCCCGCTTCCTGAAATTCTGACCGATGTATATAATAAGGTTACCGGATTTAACAAAAAACCTGTCCGTCTTGGCGGCGGAACCTATGCACGACACCTTAAAAATGCATTTTCTGTGGGAACAGTAACTATGCGTGCTGACCGAACAACACCTTTGATGGAAATGCCCACGGGTCACGGAGGTGCTCATCAAAAGGACGAAAAAATTGACGTCGAAGGATTTTTCGATGCCCTGAGAATTATTATACATTATATAATAAACATTGATGGTTGCATAAACTAAATAAAACGGATGCCTGAAGGCATCCGTTTCGTTATTGTAGCAAGTTTTTTTTGAAAATTTTCCGTCGAACAAAGAAATAAACAATCATTGCGACAATGCTTGACGAGCCCCAGGTCAGCGGGTATGAATAATAGACCATTTGAAGCGTGGGATTGAGAGGATATGCACAGAAAATCCACAATACCCTGAGGAGACAGATGCATATTATGTTTATACACATTGAAATAACAGCTCTGCCGGTACCTTTGAGGACACCACCTAGCACCTGATTGGGAACGTGGAAAATGAAACTGTAAATAACCACGGTCATTTTCAGAGTTGCAGCACTTACAACTGCCTCACGGGATGCGTCATCAGCAAAAAGACCAAGAATATTGCGCCCGAAAAGAATCATTAAAAGTGCAAAGGTGCCGACTCCTACAAAGGCTGCACACATAGCCACTTTTGTGACAGAGTCAATACGTTTTGGCTTTCCTGCCCCCATATTCTGACCCACGAAGGTTATAACACCTTGCTCCACCGATGACAAAATCAAAAAGCCGAATATTTCTACATTTCCGGCAACAACATTGCCTGCAATTGCGATTTTTCCAAAGGAATTGATGGCGGTCTGGATAATAACATTTGAAAGACTGAACATACAGCCGTTCACTCCCGATGGGATACCCGTCGCTGCAACTTTAAGGAGCTGATTTTTGTGGATGCGGACATCAGAAAATTTCAATTTGAATTCATTCTTTGTTTTTGCAAGAATTGTGATGACACAAGCCGCAGAAATCACTTGAGACGCAACAGTTCCCAGAGCAACACCGACAACGCCAAGCTTTAGGACGATGACACAAAACAAGTTCAGCGCAACATTTGCAATTCCTGAAAAAGCCAGTATGTAAAGAGGCCTCTTTGTGTCACCTGCTGCACGGAGAATGGCCGCACCGAAATTGTAAAGAAGAGAAGCAGGAGAGCCAAGAAAAAAGAGCTGCATATAGATTGTTGCCTGGTCTATTACGTCATCCGGAGTTGACATAAGGCGCAAAAACTTTCCGGAGAAGAAAAAGCCGATGAAAGCCAAAAAAAAAGCCTGAAATTATTGCCAGGGCAACAGATGTGTGTATAGCCTTTTGAAGACTTTCCTTGTCACCGGCACCAAAGTGCCTTGCGCAAACGACATTCGCACCCACCGAGAGGCCAATGAAAAGATTGAGTATAAGGTTTGTGAGAGCAACTGTCGAACCAACAGCGGCCAAAGCCGTATCACCGGCAAATCTGCCCACGACCATAGTGTCAGCTGTGTTGTAAAGCTGTTGAAGAAAACCGGAGAGAATTATCGGCACAATAAAAAACACAAATTTTTTAGTTATAGGTCCTTCGGTCAGGTCACTGCCGAATTTCATAGTTGACACTTCCTTTTGTTGATTTTCTTATCAAAGTAATTTTATCACTATAAAAATTTTTGTCAATAGCCATTTCGGGATTTGTCTGGCGTTTTGTAACATTTTGTCGGGATTTTTCATAGTATAAATTAAGCTCATTTTTTGTCGGTTTTCCGGCAGTAAAGTAAAAGAAAGGAATGAAGCTTATGTTTGATATGCAATGGATGTATCCTGAGGGTTATGCTTATGTACCCATTCAGGTTGCAAATGACAGAAATCTGTATAGCCCCGAAATGGGTCTTTCGAGGGGAACAATATTCCCGACACTTGACCTTCCTCTGGGCGTTTACGGAAACCAGTCTTTAGATAGGGAGGATGATAGCTGTGACAGAAAGTAACAAGCTTATGAAAGAAATCATGGCATATTCCTTTGCGGCATATGACTGGAATCTTTATCTCAACACACATCCCAATGACCGTATGGCGCTTATGCAGTTCCGCAAAATGACTGAAAAGGCGACAGAACTGAAAAAAGAATATGCCAAAAAATTTGGACCGATAGTTGCCGGTGATGTAACTGACACACAAGCATGGACCTGGGTAAATGACCCATGGCCATGGAATAATTAAGGAGGTGCTCACTTTATGTGGACTTATCAAAAACGTTTGCAGTACCCCATAAATATAAAAAACCCAAACCCAAAGCTTGCTAGCTTTATCGTGAGCCAATATGGCGGACCCAATGGCGAAGCTAATGCGGCGCTCAGATATTTGTCTCAGCGCTTTTCAATGCCCAACGGCATCACAAAAGCAACGCTGACGGACGTGGGCACCGAGGAGCTTGCGCATCTCGAAATGGTAGGGACTATTATACACCAGCTTGCAAAAAATGCTACAACAACCGAAATAGAAAACAGCCCTATGGCACCATATTTTATTGATCATGGCAGAGGAGTTTATGCAATCTCAGCAGGCGGAAATCCCCAGAAGGCAGAGGAGTTTGCGGTCACTGGCGACCCGATAGCTGACCTTGTTGAGGATTTGGCAGCAGAACAAAAGGCAAGGGCGGTTTATGATAATATCTTGAGGGTTTCGGATGATCCGGATGTCAATGATGTAATAAAATTCCTGCGTGAACGCGAGGTTGTACACTTTCAGCGTTTTGGCGAGGCGCTTGACTCAATCCAGAACAAACCCGCAAGCCGCAACAAATTTTATATGTGCTCGAAAAACAACAGATAGTTAAAAAAGGCAGAATTTAGGCGGTTCATCCACAAGCTGAACCGCCCTTTTTGCCTTGTTTTTCGTTATATAAATTTGTAGGTAGTCACAGTGTCATATTTTTAATATTCTTCCTGTATGGAAATCATTTTAACATATCAAAAACTGCCCGTCAACAGTTTTCATCAAAGACTTTTCTTGTATTTGGAATATTTGTAAGGGGTCGTTCCCTTGATTTTTTTGAAGACCGAAGAGAAATAATTGCTGTCATTAAACCCGCACATTGATGAAATTTTGGTGAGGGAAAAATCGGTCCTTGAAAGGAGCTTGGCTGCATTGTGAATTCGCACAAAGGTGATATATTCACAAAGCCCCATGCCGGAGATTGCCTTGAATTTTCGGGATAGATGCCCTTCACTCATGGCAAATTTGCGGCTTAAGGATTTGAGCGTCAAGTCCTGATCAAAATTCTGGTTTATGTATTCTGAGATTGACTGAATTATCCGCTCTGTTTCATCCAGGTCTCTTGTGCTTGTTTCTTTCAGTCTGCACAAAAGGAGCAGAATTTCCATGGTATAAAGGCTCACTAACTCCCTTGAAAAATTCAAATTATCCGAATATTCCTTTTTGATCTTTTTAAGCAATTCTTCGATAATATGCCGATGCTTTTTCGGCACATAAATAAGCTTTTCCTTTGACAGCTCTTTTATATGCTCCGAGGCTTCGGCTGTCAGGATGCTGTCGCCAAAGCTCAGGAGGATTCGTTCATTGTCAAGACATTCTTCACTGTCGGTTTTGTGTATTACACCCTTTGGAACAAAAACAAAATCCCCTTCTTTGACCTTGAAAATTTCATCGCGGATGAAATAATTTGTTTCACCGCGAACAAGGTAATAAAGCTCATATTCATCGTGGTAATGAACCTTTGAAACTATCCTTTTGTTTGAGATTATTGTATGTGAAAATTCCCGGTTTTTATATCTTTCAACTTCCATTTCATCACCGCCGAATTCATTTTAACACACTTTTGCCCCCAAATCAATCATTTTTTTTGTGTTTTGAATGAAAAATAGCAAAATTTTAAAGGAAAACAAGATATTTTTGATTTATAATGAACTTGTAAATTATACTTGAAAGGAATAGTGTTTTATGTTTACTAAACCCCAAAGATGCGAAAAGTTTATACAGTTTGGTGAGGGCGGCTTTTTGAGAGGCTTTGTTGACTGGATAATCCAGCTTACAAATGAAAACTCTGATTTTGATGCCGGCGTTGTTGTGGTACAGCCCATCGAAAACGGAATGTGCCATATGCTTGAAGCACAGAACTGTGTTTATACCCACGTTATGCGCGGAATAAAGGACGGCGTTCCCACAGTTGATAAAAAAATTGTGGATGTTATTTCAAGAACGGTTGAGCCTTACAAAGATTTTGATGCATACCTTGCACTCGCTGAAAACCCTGATTTTCGGTTTATTGTTTCAAACACAACCGAGTCGGGAATTGCTTTTTCAGAGAGTGATGCTCCGGATAACGCACCAAATGTTACATTCCCCGCAAAAGTTACACTTCTCCTCAAGAAACGTTTTGATTTGGGTCTTGGCGGATTTATTTTCCTGCCTTGTGAACTCATTGACAAAAATGGTGAAACACTCAAGAAGTATATTCTTCAGTATGCTGACAAGTGGAGCCTCGGTGAAGATTTCAAGCTTTGGGTTGAAAAAGAGAATATTTTCTGCAATACTTTGGTTGACAGAATTGTTACCGGTTATCCCAAGGGCGAGGATATGGAGCTTGGCTATGAAGACAATATGGTCAACACCAGCGAAATCTTCCATCTTTGGGTTATTGAAGGACCAAGCAGCATCACAAAGGAATTCCCCTTTGACAAAGCAGGCCTCAATATAATCGTTACCGACAACTTGGAAAGATACAGAACAAGAAAGGTTCGCATACTTAACGGCGCACACACATCAATGATTCCTTATGCTATGCTTTTGGGGGTTGAAACTGTGGGCGATTGTATGGAACACGAAACTTTGAGCAAGTTTGTGAAGGAATGTGTTTATGACGAAATAATTCCTACCCTTGACCTTTCAAAGGAAGAGCTTGTGGATTATGCTGACAATGTATTTGAAAGATTCTGCAATCCTTATATCAAGCATCTTTGTGCATCCATTTCGCTCAATTCGGTGAGCAAGTTCAAGGTGAGAGTTCTGCCGTCAATTCTTGAATATATAAAGCGCAAGAATGAAATGCCTGACAAGCTTCTTACATCTTTTGCAAAGCTTATTGAATTTTACAAAACGGATATGCCCAATGATGACAAGGCAGTTATGGAATTTATGAAAAATGCATCTGTTGAGGAAATTCTGGCAAACACAAGTCTTTGGGATGAGGATTTGTCATTCCTTGCCGATGCAGTGAAGGAGAGAATGGGCCAATGATTATCAACAAGCTTGACAATGTTGAAATAAACCTTGAAAATGGTCATAAATATGCGCTGAAGGATATAGAAAACGGCGAAAATATCATAAAATACGGAAACCCCATAGGTCACGCAACTTGTGATATAAAAAAAGGTGAGCATATTCATTCACACAATATGAAGACCAATCTTTCGGGGAATCTTGAGTATGTTTATGAGCCTGATTTTGTGCCGGTTAAAAAGATTGATACAGACAAAACATTTATGGGTTATGTTCGCAAAAACGGCGATGTGGGAATCAGAAACGAAGTGTGGATTATAAACACCGTTGGCTGTGTGAATAAGATTTCAAAGCGACTTGCAGAAATCACAGGCGTGAAACATTTTGAGCATCCCTTTGGCTGTTCTCAGCTTGGTGATGACCAGAAGATTACCCAGCTCATTTTGAAAGGACTTATCAATCACCCAAACGCTGCGGCAGTGTTGGTTTTGGGCCTTGGTTGTGAAAATAACAATATTCCTGTTTTCAAAGAGGTTCTTGGGGAATATGATGAAGAAAGAGTTAAGTTTCTGAACGTTCAGGATGTGGAAGACGAAATTGAAGAAGGTGTTCGCATAATTGGAGAACTTAAGAAATATGCGGATACATTCAAGCGTCAGCCGATTCCTGTGTCAAAACTCAAAATTGGTCTTAAGTGCGGTGGCAGTGACGGCTACAGCGGAATAAGTGCAAACCCGCTTGTTGGAAGCCTCTCTGACAAAGTGATTTCTTACGGAGGCAGCTGTGTGCTTTCTGAAGTCCCCGAAATGTTTGGCGCGGAGCATCTTCTTATGAAGCGTTGCCCTACCAAAGAATTGTTTGACAAGACTGTTGCACTGATTAACGATTTCAAAGACTATTTCACAAAGCATAATCAGGTTATATACGAAAACCCGTCGCCGGGAAATAAGGCAGGCGGAATTACCACTTTGGAAGAAAAATCTCTTGGCTGTGTTCAAAAGGGCGGAATGAGTGAGGTTGTTGACGTCTTGGACTA
This sequence comes from Clostridia bacterium, assembly GCA_017456605.1. Lineage (GTDB taxonomy): Bacteria > Bacillota > Clostridia > Monoglobales > Monoglobaceae > SIG440. The sequence continues at coordinate 227,033 of JAFTJA010000004.1, forward strand.
TGGTGATGTACTTACTAAAAATGGTCTTTCGCTTCTTAACGGTCCGGGCAATGACATTGTTGCAATCACAAACCTCTCGGCTGCCGGAGTCCATATGATTCTTTTCACAACCGGCAGAGGCACACCTGTGGGCGGACCTGTTCCCACAATAAAGGTTGCAACAAATAATGCTCTCGCTGAAAAGAAAAAGGGCTGGATTGATTTTGATGCGTCACCTGTCCTCAGCGGCACAACAATGGATGAACTGACAGAAAAGTTCTTTGACTACATAATCTCTGTTGCATCAGGTGAAGAAACAGCAAACGAAAAGAACGGTTACAGTGAAATTTCTATTTTTAAGGACGGCATTGTTCTTTAATAATGAAACATATTAAAATTTTTATATAGGAGTGAAGAAAAATGAAAATTGAAAACGGAAAAGCTACAGGCATAAAAATAGCTTATGTCGGCGGCGGATCAAAGAACTGGGCTTGGAATCTTATGAGTGACCTTGCTCAGGAAAGTGCACTCAGCGGTGATGTATATCTTTATGATATAGACAAAGAACCAGCAATCCAGAACGCACAAATCGGTAACGGCATCGGAAAGCTTGATGACAAGCTTGACAACTGGAAATATTTTGTATCAGATACACTTGAGGATGCTCTCAAGGATGCAAACTTCGTTATTATCTCAATTCTTCCCGGTACATTTGAAGAAATGAGAAGCGACGTTCATACACCTGAAAAGTATGGCATTTATCAATCAGTTGGCGACACAATGGGTCCTGGTGGTATCATTCGTGCTCTCCGTACAATTCCTATGTACGAGGTTATTGCAAACGGCATCCGTGAAAACTGCCCCGATGCATGGGTTATCAACTATACAAACCCAATGACAATGTGTACAAGAGCACTTTACAAGGTGTTCCCCGAAATCAAGGCTTTTGGCTGCTGCCACGAAGTTTTTGGAACACAGAAATTCCTTGCAAAAGTTCTTGAAAAGAAGCTTGGTATCAAAGACATCAAGCGCGAAGATATCCGTTGTGAAGTTATGGGTGTTAACCACTTTACATGGCTTAAAAAGGCTTACTATCAGGATATTGATATATTCCCGATTTACAAGGAATTCTGTGAAGAATATGCAAAGGTTGGATTTACTGAGGGCGCTGATGACAACTGGCTCAATCGTGTATTCCAGTCAAAGCAGATGGTAAAGATGGACCTTTTCCTCCGCTATGGTTATATCGCAGCAGCAGGTGACCGTCATTTGGCTGAAGCTTGTCCAGGAAAATGGTATCTTGAAAGTCCCGAATGTGTTGAAAGCTGGGGATTTGGTCTTACCAGTGTTGACCACAGATATAAGCTCCTTGACGATGCTCTTGAAAGACGAAGAAAGTACATTTCAGGGGAAGAAACCTTTAAGATTACACCCTCTGGCGAAGAGGGCGTAAAGCAGATGAAGGCTATCCTTGGTCTTGGCAGCTTTGTAACAAACGTAAATATGCCAAACCGCGGTCAGATTACAAACCTTCCTATGGGTGCTGTTGTTGAAACAAATGCATCATTCACATCAAATACAGTTGCTCCTGTTACTGTTGGTGAGCTTCCTCCCGCAGTATTCGCTCTCACAATCGACCATGTTGCTGTTCAGGAAATGGTTGTTGAAGCTGCTGTTACTCGTGACCTTGACCTTGCTTTCCAGGCATTTTGCAAAGATCCGCAGGTTAAACGTCTTAACCTTACTGAAGCAAAGGCGCTCTTTGATGAAATGATTGAAAACACCAAAGAATACCTCACAATGTATAATATCTAAATCATACATAACAAAAGCCCTTGGCGAACGCCAAGGGCTTTTTGCTATTTCAGGTTACAAAGTTTTTTTATAATCGTCTATTATTTTTTTCATTGTTTCAGCGGCAGGTCCGCCAATTATCTTTCTTTGATTTACACAGGTTTCAAGGGAAATGGCTTCATAAATATCCTCATCAAAAAGAGGGGAGAAATCCTTGAATTCTGCCATGGAAAGTTCTTCAATAAATTTGCCGGCATCAAGACAAAAGGCAACCATTTTTCCAACAACAGCATGAGCATCACGGAAAGGAAGACCTTTCTTCACCAGATAGTCCGCTACGTCTGTTGCATTGGTGAAACCACCCTTTGCGCCTTTTTCCATAGCGGATTTGTTTATGGTCATGGTCTTGAGCATTCCTGAGAATACCGGGAGGCACATTTTTACGGTGTCAAGGGCGTCAAAAATCTGCTCCTTGTCTTCCTGCATATCTTTGTTATAAGCCAGTGGAAGACCTTTCAGCATAGTGAGAAGCCCCATAAGGCTTCCGAAAACCCTGCCGGATTTGCCCCTTGCAAGCTCTGCAATGTCGGGGTTTTTCTTTTGTGGCATTATGCTTGAGCCGGTGCTGTACGCATCGTCAAGGGTGATAAAGCCGAATTCATTTGAACTCCAAAGGATAATCTCTTCAGAAAAACGGCTGAGGTGAACCATTATCATTGAAAGCACAAATGCCATTTCGCAAACAAAGTCGCGGTCAGAAACCCCGTCAATGCTGTTTTTTGTTATGTCGCAAAACTCTAGCTCTTTTGCCACAAAGTCACGGTCAAGGGGATAGGTTGTGCCCGCCAGAGCACCGCTTCCAAGTGGCATAACGTTCATACGCTTTTTCCAGTCGGAGAGCCTTGATAAATCCCGTGAAAACATTTCATAGTATGCCATAATGTGATGGCTGAAGGTGATGGGTTGCGCCTTTTGAAGATGTGTGTAACCGGGCATAATGGTGTCGAGATTGTTTTCTGCCAAAGAGAGAATTGTCTTTTGCAAATCGGTGAGCATAGCAAAAAGTTCTTCTGCCTCGTCACGGAGGTAAAGCTTTCCGTCAAGAGCCACCTGGTCGTTTCTGCTTCTGCCGGTGTGCAATCTTTTGCCCACATCGCCGATGCGCGAAATCAGTATTGTTTCAATATTCATATGAATATCTTCAGCGTCAATGGTGAATTCAACCTTGCCGTCTTCAATGTCTGCAAGAATTTCGCCCAGAGTTTTTACAATCAAATCAGCGTCTGCCTGAGGAATGATACCTTGTTTTCCAAGCATCTTTGCGTGTGCCTGACTGCCACGGATATCTTGTGCGTACATACGTGAGTCAAAGCGGATTGAGGAGTTGAAATCGTCAACCGATTTGTCTGTTGATTTTGAAAATCTTCCGCCCCATAATTTCATAATATTAAGTCTCCTATACAAAAATTCAGGGGTATCAGAGAGATACCCCTGTTTGATTTTTACTGTTCGCCGTTCTTTTTCTTCATCATTGCACGGACCTTGAGAGGAAGACCAAAGAGATTGATAAAGCCCTCGCTGTCCTTGTGGCTGTAAAGCTCTTTGCTATCACCGAATGATGCGATATCTTCGTTGTAAAGTGAATATTTTGATTTCGCACCGGCAGGTGTGCAGTTGCCCTTGTAGAGCTTGAGTCTTACTGTACCGGTAACGTATTTATCCATTTCGTCATACATAGCAGACATAGCCTCGCGGAGAGGTGTGAACCACTTTCCGTCATAAACAAGCTGTGAGAACTGTGTCTGTGTTGTTCTCTTGAATGCCTGAGTGTCACGGTCAAGACAGAGGAATTCAAGTTCCTGAATTGCGGTGTAAAGAATTGTGCCGCCGGGAGTTTCATAAACGCCACGTGATTTCATACCAACAAGACGGTCTTCAACGATATCGGTGATACCTACGCCGTTTGCGCCGCCAAGGGCGTTGAGCTTTTCAACCAAAGCAACGGGTGAAAGCTTCTCGCCGTCAACAGAAACAGGAACACCTGCTTCGAAACCGATTTCTACATAAGTAGGTGTATCAGGGGCCTGTTCGGGAGATACGCCAAGCTTCAAAAGGCTGTCGTACTGTGGCTCGTTCCATGGGTCTTCAAGGTCCATACCCTCGTGGCTTATGTGCCAGATGTTGCGGTCACGTGAATAAAGGTCTTTTTTGGTAACGGGAATTTCAATGCCGTGAGCGTTTGCATAGTCAACAGCGTCTTCACGTGATTTGATGTCCCAGATTCTCCAAGGAGCGATGATTTTGAGTGATGGGTCAAGAGCCTTTATTCCAAGCTCAAAACGCACCTGGTCGTTGCCCTTTCCGGTAGCACCGTGGCAGATAGCAACAGCGCCTTCTTTCTGCGCGATTTCAACCAATCTTTTCGCAATAATCGGTCTTGCGTGAGATGTGCCGAGGAGATACTTGCCCTCGTATGCTGCTCCTGATTTGAGCGTGGGGAAAATGTAGTCTTTTACATATTCGTCCCTCAAATCTTCTATGTAACATTTGATTGCGCCTGATTTGATAGCACGTTCTTCGAGTCCGTCTGTTTCCTTGCCCTGACCTACATCTCCGCACACGCACACAACGTCATAGTCATAATTTTCCTTGAGCCATGTGATGATGATTGATGTGTCAAGACCGCCTGAATAGGCGAGTACAACCTTATCTTTTGCCATTTTAAAAACCTCCTGAAAATTAAAAGCACAGCAAAAAAAATGCTTGCCTTATTTCGTTTTTTATATTACAATATGTATTATAATCCTAAATATAGAAAAATGCAACAGTTTTTTTTGAAGTTATGCATTTTTATGCAAAAAAATGAATTTTTATGCATTTTATAAACCGAATATGTATAAAATGCGAAAGGAAACGTTATGAGAATCATAGGAATAGACCCGGGCTATGCCATTGTGGGGGTTGGATGCGTTGATTACGAAGGCAACAAATTCAAGGTTGTGGAATACGGCGCAATCACCACCGAGGCAGGGGAGGATATGTTTGACCGGCTGAAGAAAATTTATGACGAGGCGGTAGACCTTATCACCAGAACAAAGCCCGATGCCGTGGCAATTGAAGAACTTTTCTTCCAGAATAACCAAAAAACTGCAATAAATGTGGCTCAGGCAAGGGGTGTCCTCGTTCTGGCGGCAAAGAACCTTGGCGTTCCGGTTTTTGAATACACACCTCTTCAGGTGAAACAGGCGGTAGTTGGCTATGGCAGAGCGGAGAAAAAACAGGTCCAGCAGATGACCAAGGCGATACTCAATTTAAGCGAAATTCCAAAGCCTGACGATACAGCTGATGCCCTTGCTCTTGCGGTGTGCCACGCCCACACCGGCGGAAGGCTTATGTGGTGATTAAGATACATAAAAACTCACATTTTGGACTTGTTTTTTGAATAAAAAAGTAGTATACTAATAGAATAGGAAATTTTGGGAAAGGCAGAAAGGCTATGTTTTATTATATTTCAGGCAAAATAGCACACAAAAGTGACAGCTTTGTTGTGATTGATGCATCTGGCATTGGCTACAGACTTTATGCAAGCTCAAAAACCCTTGAACTGCTGGGCAGCGAGGGTGATTTTGCAAAGCTTTATACCTATGCAAATTTCAAAGCGTCAGCGGATGTTTTTGATATTTATGGCTTTGCCAAAAAAGAAGAGCTTGACCTTTTCTGTATGATAATCGGTGTATCCCGTGTGGGTGCAAAGACGGCGATTGCGTTGCTTTCAAACATTTCCCCGTCAAAGTTTGCCTTGTGCGTTGCCACAAATGATTATAAATATATAGCCAACAACACTCCGGGACTTGGCGCTAAAGGTGCTGAGAGGATTGTGCTTGAACTCAAGGATAAGTTCAAAAACTTTGATATAGGCGATGTGACAAATGACGATGCAATCGAGGTATACCACGGTGGCGGGACAGAGCAGAGCGAAGCTGTTTCGGCGCTCATTGCCCTCGGCTATTCACAAAGTCAGGCAAAGACAGCTCTTTCGGGTGCTCACGGCACAGTTGAAGAGCTTGTAAAAATCGGCCTTAAAAATTTGATGAAAGGTTAAAGCCTTATGGAATTTGAAAACGAAAACAGGATTATTTCCACCGGCGCAATAAACGGGGATAATGAAATTGAATATAGCTTAAGGCCAAAGCTTCTGGACGATTATGTGGGTCAGAAAAAAGCGAAAGAAAATCTCAAGATTTTTATGGAAGCGGCGAAAAAGAGAAATGAGTCCCTTGACCACGTTCTTCTTTACGGACCTCCAGGACTTGGAAAGACCACTCTGGCGGGGATAATTGCCAACGAGATGGGAGTAAATATCCGCATTACATCAGGTCCGGCTATTGAAAAGCAGGGCGACCTTGCGGCGCTGCTTACAAACCTTTCTGACAACGATATTTTGTTCATTGACGAAATTCACCGTCTCAACCGCAGCGTTGAAGAAATTCTCTATCCCGCTATGGAAGACGGGGCACTTGATATCATTATAGGCAAAGGCCCGTCAGCCCGGTCGATACGCCTTGAACTTCCGCGGTTTACCCTTATCGGGGCGACAACCAAGGCGGGTGCACTCACAGCACCCCTTCGTGACAGATTTGGTGTTATCAGCCGCCTTGAGATGTATACAAATGATGAGCTTGAAATGATTATAAAGCGTTCAGCCGGTATTTTGGGCATCGAAATCACCAATGGGGGTGCAGCAGAGATTGCATCAAGGTCGAGGGGTACCCCAAGAATTGCAAACAGGCTTTTAAAGCGCGTTCGTGACTTTGCTCAGGTCGAATCTGACGGATGCGTAACCGACCATATAGCGGATTATGCACTTAAAAAGCTTGAGGTTGATGACCTTGGGCTTGATGCAACGGATAAAAAGATGATTGAAGCTATCATAAAGTTTTATGACGGCGGACCGGTTGGCCTTGACACAATAGCCGCAACGGTGGGCGAAGAAAGTGAAACCATAGAGGATGTTTATGAACCATACCTTATGCAGATTGGTTTCATAAACCGCACTCCACGAGGCAGAGTGGTAACACGTCTTGCTTATGAGCATTTCGGTATGCCCTTTGGGGGCGGAGACAGCGAATTTGATATAAAAATCTGTGACTAAATTTTGAAAGGATAAATATAATGGAAAAGAAAAAGTTTTATCTGACAACAGCCATTGCATATACGTCAAGAAAACCTCATATAGGAAATACCTATGAGGTAGTACTTTCGGACGCTATTGCCAGGTTCAAAAGATATCAGGGCTATGACGTGTTCTTCCTTACTGGAACAGACGAACATGGCCAAAAAATTCAGCAGCTTGCAGAGGAAAACGGAATTTCGCCACAATCTTACGTTGACGGGGTTGCGGGAGAAATCCGCACCATCTGGGACCTTATGAACGCATCGTATGACAAGTTTATAAGGACAACAGATGATTATCATGTAGCAAGCGTACAGAAGATTTTCAAAAAGCTTTATGACCAGGGAGATATTTACAAGGATTCGTATACCGGTTGGTATTGTACGCCTTGTGAATCATTCTGGACCGACACCCAGCTTGTGGATGGGAAATGCCCTGACTGCGGCAGAGAAGTTCACAAGGGCAATGAAGAAGCATATTTCTTCAAAATGAGCAAGTATCAGAAAGCCCTTGAAAAGCACATCGAAGAAAATCCTGATTTCATTCAGCCGGAATCCCGAAAAAGAGAAATGATAAACAACTTCATAAAACCCGGAATTCAGGACCTTTGTGTGTCAAGAACAAGCATCAGCTGGGGAATCCCGGTAAGCTTTGATGAAAAGCACACTGTTTATGTGTGGCTTGATGCCCTCACAAACTACATCAATGCTCTTGGTTATACGCCGGATGAAAAAGGTGAGCTTTACGCAAAATACTGGCCTGCTGATGTTCATATTATCGGCAAGGATATTTTGAGATTCCACACCATTTATTGGCCAATCTTCCTTATGGCACTTGGTGAGCCCCTTCCAAAGAAGGTCTTTGGACATCCGTGGCTCTTAAGCGGCGAGGACAAAATGAGCAAGTCCTTGGGCAACGTTATTTATGCTGATGATTTAGTTCGTCACTTTGGTTGCGATGCAATAAGATATTATCTGCTTCGCGAAATGCCATACGCTCAGGACGGAACAATCACCTATGAAAAGATTGTAAATTCCTACAACACCGACCTTGCAAATGTTTTGGGCAACCTTGCCAACAGAACTGTTGCTATGGTGAACAAATATTTTGACGGCGTTGTACCTGAAAAAGAAACAGCGACAGATTTTGATGCTGACCTTGGCTTGACAGCCGAAAAGGCAAAGGCGGATGTTGTGAAATTTATGGAAGAATTCCGCACGGCAGATGCTCTTGATGCACTTTGGACCATTGCAAACCGTGCCAACAAATATATTGACGAAACCATGCCTTGGGCACTTGCCAAAGATGAGGCACAGATTGGAACGCTGAAAACTGTTATGTATAATCTGGTTGAGGCACTTCGCTGGATTGCATCACTTCTTTCGCCCTTTATGCCCGAAACTGCCGAAAAGCTCATAGAGGCGCTTGGTGCAAAGGCGTATGCTTTTGACGAGCTTGAAAGTTTTGGAAAGACAGTGGGCGGACAAAAAGTTGGTGAAGCGGCAATGCTCTTTGCAAGACTTGATGCAGAAAAGAAGCTTGCTGAAATTGAAGAAGAAACCAAGCAAAACCAAGCCCCCAAAATCGAGATTGAGCCTTTCAAAAAAGATATTGATTTTGAAAAGTTCCTTGAACTTGACATCCGTGTGGGCAAGGTGCTTGAATGCGAGGCTGTTCCCAAATCTTCAAAGCTCCTTCGTTTCACCATTGAAACGGGCAGCGAGACAAGACAGATTTTGTCGGGAATTGCTAAATATTATAAGCCTGAAGATTTGATTGGGAAGAATGTTCTCTTTATCGCAAACTTCCCGCCCAGAAAGATGATGGGACTTGAATCTCAGGGAATGATTTTGAGTGCAGAGCACGATGGAAAACTGGTGGTTACCACCACACTCGATGATATCCAGAGTGGTGCACAGATAGTATAGGAGGACTTATGAGTATTTTCAACAAGGCAGATATCTTGCTGCCGGAATGCGTCGATATGGAAAAGTGGAGCGTGGTAGCCTGTGACCAGTATACCGCCCAGCCAAAGTATTGGGAGGATGCGGCAGAGTTTGTGGGTGACAGTCCGTCTACCCTTAATATTGTTTACCCCGAAGCTTTTTTGTCGGAGGGAGAGAGCAGAATTGAAAAAATAAACAGCAAAATGCATGAATATCTTGAAAAAGGCATTTTTGCAACCCTTAAGGATAGCCTTATTTATGTGGAAAGAACAATGAACAGCAGCAAAATAAGACGCGGAGTGGTGGGAACCATTGATTTGGAAGAATATGATTTTTCGAAAGGGTCAAAAAGTGCAATTCGTGCAACCGAGGGGACAATTTTAGAACGAATCCCACCCAGAGTGAAAATCCGTGAAAATGCACCCCTTGAACTTCCCCACGCGATACTTCTTCTCAATGATGAAAACGACCATATTTTGGGCAGCATAGAAAAAGAAAAACCTCTTTATGACTTCGATTTGATGGCGGGTGGCGGACATATTGCAGCATGGCACATCTTTGGTGATGCGGCAGATGGTGTGATTGCAAAGATTGACAAGTTTGCAAAGACAGCAAAAGATAATTTGGTTTTTGCCGTAGGTGACGGAAATCACTCACTTGCTACTGCAAAGACCTGTTGGGAGAACCTCAAAGGAAAGCTTTCTCTGGAAGAAAGAAGCACACATCCCGCAAGATTTTGTCTTGTGGAAATTGAAAATATTCACGATGCGGCTCTTGAATTTGAGCCGATACACCGAGTGGTGTTTGGAAAAACTTTTGAGGTGGTAAAAAATGACCTCAAGAATTATTATCAGACAAGCGATGAGCCGGTGAGCGGCGCTCAGGAGATAGTTATGGTGTCAGGGGATAAGACCGAAAACATTTTTGTGAAAAACCCGGCTTCAAATCTGACCGTTGGAACGCTCCAGAAGTTTTTGGATGATATGCGTTACAACCTTGACTATATCCACGGGGATGACGTGGTAAGAGAGCTTTCAGACAGACCTGATGCTGTGGGTTTCATTCTTCCGTGTCCAGAGAAAAGCGACCTGTTTGAGACTGTAATTCTTGATGGAGCGCTTCCAAGAAAGACTTTTTCAATGGGTGAGGCAAACGAAAAGCGTTTCTACCTTGAAGCCAAAAAAATTGTATAAAAAATCATTTTATCGGGGCGGTATTTACCGCCCTGAAAATATGTATGGTGAATGAAAATGAGTAAAAAACTAAACTTTGAACATACCAAAATGGCCTGCTATATAGCAGGCTTTACGCAGGCTGTTGTTTGTGGGTTTTTGCCGCTTTTGTTTGTAACATTCAATCAGATGTACCAAATTCCGCTCACTCTCATAACCTTATTGGTGGCGGTGAATTTCATTGTCCAGTTCGGAATGGACTTTGCGGCACTTTTTTTTGTGGACAAGGTGAGCTATCGAGGGGTGGTTGTTGCAGCGCATATCCTCATAAGTATTGGCCTTTTATTGCTTGGAACGCTGGTTCATGTTGCGAAAAATACTTATCTGGCAATTTTCCTTGCTACCTTGTTGTTTTCCGCAGGGGGCGGACTCCTTGAGGTTATGACAAGCCCTATTATGGAGGGGTGTCCGTCGAAAAATAAAGCAGCAGCAATGAGCCTTCTTCATTCTATGTTTGGGTTTGGCTCGGTGGCTGTGGTGATTTTGACAAATGTGCTGCTTTTCGCTCTGGGCAGAGAAAAGTGGTATCTGATAGCCATTGTGTGGGCTTTTGTACCGGCTTTAAATGCTATGCTGTTTTCCCTTGTCCCAATAAACAAAATAGTGTCGGATGATGAAAAAGTGCCGATTTTAAGATTGTTTAAAGGGAAAAGCTTTTTGATTTTTCTCTTGATAATGGCCTGCAGCGGCGCGTCTGAAATAGGAATGAGCCAATGGGCGTCTGCTTTTGCGGAAACGTCGCTTGGTGTATCAAAGGCTGTAGGCGATATTTTGGGTCCCTGTATTTTTGCGCTGATGATGGCGCTTTCGAGGCTTTTTTATGCAAAAATCGCTGACCGGATAAATTTGGTCAGATACATAATGATTTGCGGAAGCCTTACCGTGGTGTGCTTCCTTTTTGCGGCACTTTTGCCCTTCCGGTTTGCGGCGCTGCTGGCGTGCGGATTTTGTGGATTTACTGTCGGCATAATGTGGCCGGGAACCCTTTCCCTTGCGGCAAAGGTGTATCCTGCGGGCGGTGCAACAATGTTTGGAGTATTGGCACTTGCGGGAGATTTTGGATGTACAACAGGGCCATCAATTGTAGGGTTTATAGCATCAATGTTTGGCGGTGAGCTCAGAACAGGACTTTTGGCTGCCACGGTTTTTCCGTTGATTTTGGTGCTTGGTGCATTTCTTCTTATAAGACGTGAAAAAAGGCATCCTGCCAAGTATTTTTAAAACAAAAAATGTTAAACATTCAATGTTGACATTATAATTTAAATAATATATAATTATAATGAGAAATTAGGGTAACGGTATTCTAGTCGATCACTTCGTTTCCCAGGGCGGGCCTAAAAATTCGCCGAAGGGCATATCGATGAAGTTCCTTGTGCGTGCTCGCGACGCCCAGTCGTGGGTGTGTGCTGGGAGTTAAGGTTTAGGGGCGATCCGCAACGGCATGTGGGCGTTGACCCCTTTTCCGTGGAGGCCTGTGACCGTGTAACGGATGGGACATCCCGCCGCTATACGTATCAGGTTAAAACCTGCGTTGCGGTACCGATTCAGGTGCTGTGGGCAGTGTAGCCTGCCTTGAGTGGGCATGGTGGATAATTGTTCAGACCATTATCTCACGGCCATGGGATGATGTGTTATTGCTTTTTGAAACCATGTTTGCAAAAGAGGCTAAGAAACGATTGTGATTGTCGAGGAAAACTCCTAGACCGGTCTTGGACGTTTGGTCCGGTGCATATACAGGATTGTAGTGTGTACTCAGTGGCAATCAGGTAACGCCTTTTCGGTAACGATGCGTGACGGGTTTTAAAAGGGAACTTCCCTTTCGGCGACGATTGGGAAACCCGTCGGGAAAGCCAACCTGACCTATGACACAAAATTTACTGTATATGCTACCCTTTTAATTTTTTAAAATAATTATGGAGATGAAGATTCTTTGAAAGATGATGTGCCTCGAAAGCGAAAAGTAAAGTTCAAACCCACAAAGTTCAAAAAGTCGGACAAAAGCTGGGTTATAAAAACCATTGTAATCACCTTTGTTTTGTCGGGCTTTTTCAACATTTTGTCCAGCGGCGTTATGCAAATGGTAAATATATGGCTGGCAGTTTTTATATTGCTTGTTATTGTGTTTATCGGAATATTGTTTGATATAATCGGTATGGCGGTCACCACCGCAGATGAAGCGCCGTTTCACTCTATGGCGGCGAAACGCGTGAAATATGCTGACCGTGCCATCGCACTTATCAAATCAAAGGACAAGGTTTCAAACTTCTGCAATGATGTTATCGGTGATATTTGCGGCATTATCAGCGGCTCTGCGGCTGCTGCGGTTGTTGCATACATTATAAATATTTCTCAAAATCTCAGCAGTGTGCTACTTAGCCTTGTGATTACTGCGTCGGTTGCGTCACTTACTGTGGGCGGAAAGGCTGTGGGAAAGACTATTGCAATCAAATACAGCAGTTTTATTGTTTACAACTCAGCGAGGATAATATCTGTTTTGAAATTCTGGAGCAAGTAAAAAAACGGTGTGCTTATGAAAAAAATATTGGATGAAATCAATTCATCGGCTGATTTAAAAAAACTGAATATTCTTGAACTTGAAATTCTTGCGGATGAAATCCGTGAATTTTTGGTTGATGTTGTTTCAAAGAATGGGGGACATCTGTCCTCAAACCTTGGCACGGTAGAGCTTACGCTTGCTATGCACAAGGTTTTTGACTTTTCTTTGGATAAAATTGTCTGGGACGTGGGGCATCAGTCTTATACCCACAAAATAATAACCGGCAGAAAAGAAAGGTTTGAGAGTCTGCGTCAAAAAGGCGGTATAAGCGGCTTCCCCAAAACAGAAGAAAGCGAGACTGATGCGTTTAATACGGGACATTCTTCGACTTCGGTCTCGGCGGCTCTTGGCTTTGCAACAGCCTTTGCAATGGCAAAAAGCGATGCCCGTGCCATTGCAGTAATCGGCGATGGAGCACTCACCGGTGGCATGGCATATGAAGCCCTCAATCATGCCGGGAGCAGCTGCTTGCCGCTCATTGTGATTTTGAATGACAATGGCATGTCTATTTCTCAGAATGTAGGCGGACTTTCTCAGTATTTAAGACGCGTTACAAGTAAATCAAGATATATAAACGCTAAGGTTTCAGCGAACAGCTTTCTTAAAGGTCTTCCCGTGGTGGGCGAGCCTTTCAGAAAATTTGTGCATAAAAGCAAGAGATTTGTCAAAAAAGTGCTTTTGCAAAAGAAGCTTTTTGAAAATATGGGGCTTGAATATCTTGGCCCTGTTGACGGACACGACCTCAAAGAGCTTATCACCATTATGAATTATGCAAAAAGCCTCCAGAAACCGGTAATCATACATACGGTTACTCAAAAAGGAAAGGGCTATGCTCCGTCTGAAAATGACCCTGCGCGATTTCACGGCATCGGAAAGTTCGACCCCGAAACCGGCGAAGCTCCGTTGTGCCAAAAAGACACTTATTCCAAGGTGTTCGGCAGGGAAATAACAAGGCTTGCAAGAGATAACGAGAAGATTGTATGTATTACTGCGGCAATGCCTGACGGCACGGGGCTTACCGATTTTTCAGAGGAATTCCCCGACAGATTTTTTGATGTAGGCATTGCAGAGGGACATGCTGTTACTTTTTCAGCGGCGTTGGCAAAGTCAGGACTTGTGCCAATTTTTGCGGTGTATTCAACATTTCTTCAAAGGGGCTATGACCAGATTATTCATGATGTTGCGTTTCAAAATCTTCATACGGTTTTTGCCATTGACAGAGCCGGAGCGACAGGAAATGACGGTGAAACCCATCAGGGGATATATGATTTTTCATATCTTTCACATATACCAAATATGAGAATTCTCGCTCCGTCATCGGGCGAAGAGCTTGGAGCAATGCTCAAATTCGCTGTCTGTGAATGCAGCGGTCCGGTTGCTATCCGTTACCCAAGAGGAAGTGCCGGAATTGACAGAAAGATGTTATCCGAAATAAAGGACGGTGCGGGTATATTGGAAAGAGACGGAAGCGATGTGCTGATTGTGGCGATAGGCAGTGAGGTGGGCGAAGCGGTGATTGCTGCCGAAATTTTGGAGAAAAACGGTATTTCTGCCGCTGTTATGAATGCGAGATTTTTGAAGCCCTTTGACGAAACTCTTTTGAAAAATTTGGCAAGGGGCAAAAAACTGATTGCTACCTGCGAGGATAATGTCGCAAATGGTGGGCTTTCGGATGTTGTGAGAAAAATTTTGGGAAGAGAAATTCTTGAAATTGCCTTTCCTGATGAACCGCTCAAGTGTGCGGGAATTGATGAGCAAAAGAGAGATGCAGCCCTTGATGGTGAGGGTATTGCAGAAAAGATAATGATGGGTCTTAGCGAAGGTGATAAAATTGAGTAAGGAACGGCTTGACGTATATATGGTGGAACAGGGTATGGCGCCCAGCCGGAGCGCAGCGCAGGCCATGATTATGGCGGGCGATGTGTATATTGACAACCAAAAGGCTATGAAGGCGGGCGAAACCATAAAAGGCACCGAAAAAATTGAAATCCGCAGCAAGGGTCCAAACTTTGTAAGCCGCGGCGGGCTCAAGCTTGACAAGGCGATGAAGGTTTTCCCTATCACTCTCTCGGATAGCGTGTGTATGGACATTGGTGCATCAACCGGAGGTTTTACTGACTGTATGCTTCAAAGCGGGGCAAAAAAAGTGTATTCGGTGGATGTAGGTTATGGTCAGCTGGCGTGGAAGCTCAGACAGGACGCGCGAGTTGTCAATATGGAACGGACCAATATCCGGTATATTGACAAAGAACTTATTGAAGAACCGTTGGACTTCTTTTCGGTGGACGTTTCGTTTATATCATTAAAACCGGTTTTGCCGGTGGCGTTTGACCTTTTGAAAGACGGCGGATGCGGCGTTTGTCTTATAAAACCTCAGTTTGAAGCGGGCCGCGAAAAGGTGGGCAAAAAAGGTGTAGTCAGGGAAAAGTCAACTCACATCGAGGTGATTGAAAAGGTTCTTGGCTTCACGAAAGAAATCGGCTTTTCGGTGAAAGGTCTTGATTTTTCACCCATAAAAGGTCCTGAGGGAAATATTGAATACCTTATGTATATTAAAAAAACAGTGGATGAGAGCGAAAGCTTTGATATAGAGGCACTTGTTGAAAGGTCACACAATCTTTAAAAAATGGAGGGATGCTGAATGAAGAATATTGCACTTTTTGTCAACAGGGACAGAGATACTCACCTTGTGACAACAAAAGAGGTAATTTCACTCCTGAAAAAATATAATAAGAATATTGTTCTTGATGAATCACTCAAAGCTCATGTGTGTGCAGAAGATGGTGTGACATTTGTTTGTGGCGATGAAATGTTTGAGAAATGTGATTTGGTGATTGCCCTTGGCGGTGACGGCACGATACTGAAGATTGTCAATCAGGCGGCGGAATATAATGTCCCCATTGCCGGAATAAACCTCGGACATCTGGGCTTTTTGACCCAAGCGGAAAAAGATGACCTTTCAAACTTAGTGAAAATTCTTGAGGGCGAATTTTCTGTTGAACACAGAATGATGCTTGATGCAAGAGTGAAAAAGGGCAAGGAGGTTTTGGAAACTTTCAGCGCTCTCAATGATATAATTATCCGTGGCGACCAGGCAAAGATGATTTCCCTCACGGCAGAAGTCAACAAAACAGAGGCAAGCCGTTATCTCGCTGATGGAATCATTATTGCCACATCAACAGGCTCGACGGCATATTCGCTGTCTTGCGGAGGCCCTATTGTGCACAAGGGTCTTGACTGTATGATTATGACGCCCATTTGTCCCCACACTATGAAATCCAGATGTATAGTAATCCCGCCAGAGTTCAGCGTTGCGGTTCGCTTTGATGCATCTTATTGCAGCGAGGTTGACCTCAAGGTTGACGGGATTTCTGCAAAGCATCTTGGAAAAGATGAATACATAGAGGTGGTGCGCAGCGAAAAGCGTGTTCCGCTGGTGAATGTAAATTCAAGAGGCTATTTTGACGTAATAAGTCAAAAGCTTTCGGATTAGAAAATTTAAGAGAAAGGCTGTGAGAAAATGCTTAAAGAATTACATATAAAGAATATTGCTGTTATTGATGAAGTGCATATTGAATTTTCTCCCGGCTTTAACGTTCTTACGGGTGAAACAGGAGCAGGCAAGTCAATCCTTATAGATTCAATCGGTATGGCACTTGGCAGACGGACAAGCCACGATTTGTTGCGCACAGGATGCGATGCGGCTGTGGTAAGTGCCTGCTTTTTTGTGTCCGATAATGAAGTTCTTGAAAAAATATCTAATATGGGCATTGATTGTGACGATGGTATGGTGCTGATAAACCGCAGACTCACCGATGACGGAAAGTCTGTTTGCCGCATAAACGGCGTCACTATGCCTCAGGGCGTTGTCCGTGAAATTTCAGCTATGCTGGTTGACATACACGGACAAAGTGACAACCATTCGTTGCTTGACGAAAAAAAGCATCTTGGGCTCTTGGATGAATTCGGGAACATAAGAGACGCCTTAGAAGATTATAAGAAAATTTACAGAAAAATGAAAGAGCTCTCAAAGGAAAGAGACAGCCTTTCTGCGTCAAGGGATGAAAAAACCCACAGAATGGAGCTACTCAGTTTTCAGATTGATGAGATAGATGCGGCAAAGCTGAAACCAGGGGAGGACCAAAGCCTTGAAGAACGCCGCGAATATCTTTACAATATGGAAAGCATAACAAAAGGTGCAGGGATGGCATACGGCGCCCTTTACGGCGGTGAAGAGGCTTCTGCCTATGACCTTTTGAAACAGGCGCAAAAGAGCATTTTGGACATAAGCCGCTTTTTGCCAAAACTGGAAGAATGCAGCGCTCGGCTTGACGGCATTATCGCAGATGCCGAGGACATTGCGTCTGAAATAAATGCATATGTCGTGGGTACAGAATTTAGTATGGCGGAGCTTGACTTTATTGAAGAACGCCTTGATACCATAAACAATTTAAAACGCAAGTACGGAAGTTCTATTGAGGCTATTTTGGAATATGGCGAAAAGGCACGAATAGAGGCTGAGTCTCTTGAAAAAAGTGACGAGCGACTGTTAGAAATTGAAACTGAACTCTCTGAAGTAGAGGGAGAACTGAAAATAGCGGCAGAAAACCTTACAACTTTGCGGCTTAGCTCTGCCGTAGAGCTTGAAAGGCAGATAATGAACGAGCTTTTTGAGCTTGATATGCCAAAGGTCAGGTTTGCTATTGAAATTGTGGACAGGAAAGATGGAGAGGACATTTCTTATTCAGAAAGCGGCAAAGACAAGGTTCGGTTTTTGTTCTCCACCAATCCAGGCGAGGATTTAAAGCCAATGTCAAAGATTGCATCGGGCGGTGAGCTTTCAAGAATTATGCTTGCGGTCAAATCGGTGCTTTCGGACACTGGGACTCAGGACACTATGATTTTTGACGAAATTGACACCGGCGTCAGCGGAAGAGCGGCACAGAAGATTGCTGAAAAGTTATCCGCTTTGGCAGAAAAGAAGCAGGTATTTTCCATTACGCATCTGGCACAGATTGCAAGTATGGCGGATAGCCATTTTCTTATACAGAAAAATTCCACCGACAGCAGTACTCAAACAGAGGTTATATGTCTTGACGAAGAGGGAAGAACGGACGAGCTTGCCCGCATAATCGGCGGCGTATCTGTTACCGACCTTACACGCAGAAGCGCTCTTGAAATGCTTGATATGGCAAAAAAGAAAAAGGAAAATCAGAATATATGAAAAAATTCGGTACAGTAACAAAAACAGAGGGTGACAAAGCGGTTGTCACGATTATACGCGATTCGGCATGCGGCGAAAATTGTGCGGCATGCGGTATCTGCAAAAACAGCAAGGAAATGACCATAATTATACCAAACGAGGGCTTTAATGTTGGAGACAAGGTGTGCCTTACCACCGACGACAAGACTTTTTTGAAATCTTCGGCCCTTGGGTACCTTTCACTTACGGCACTTTTGATTGCGGGCGGCGCAATAGGCGGAAAGTTGGGCGGCGACTGGACGGCATTTCTTGGTGCGCTAATAGGGGTTCTTTTGGGAGTTGTTCTTATCAGGTGTTTTTTTGCCGAGAAAATTGAAATTAAGACAGAAAAAGTTGAGAGGTAGACAATGCTGATAACCATTGAGGCCTTAAGCAAAAGCTTTGGCCAGGATGAAATATTAAAAGATGTGAAAATGACCATAAACGAAAAAGGGCGTTATGGTCTTATTGGCGTTAATGGGGCAGGCAAGTCCACACTTCTCAAGATTATTATGGGCGAGCTTGAATTTGACAGCGGTGATTTGGTGAAAAAACCGGGACTCCGTGTGGGTTATCTAAAGCAAAACAATGGTCTGGAGCGTGATAGCTCAATAATATCTGAAATGCGGAAGGTTTTTGAGGATGTCTTTTTGGCAGAAGAAAATATGCGCCGACTTGAAAAAAAGATGACAGAAATTCAGGATGGGGACAGTGCTGAATACAGAAGGATTTCTTCTGAATATACCCGTGCGCAAAGCTATTTTGACAGCCGTGACGGCTATAACATTGATGTAAAAATAAAAACAGTCCTTTCGGGCATGGGCTTTGGCGATAAGGACCTTGAGACAGTTATTTCAACCCTTTCAGGCGGCGAGAAAACACGCCTTGCCATTGCAAGACTTCTTCTTGAAGAGCCTGAACTTCTTATCCTTGACGAGCCGACCAACCACCTTGATTTTAAAACTCTTAAGTGGCTTGAAGAATATTTGATTTCGTATAATGGCGCAATTCTTACGGTTTCTCATGACCGATATTTCTTAGATAAAACCGTTTCGCACATCTATGAGGTGGAGCGGGGCAGGGTCTATTCTTATGCGGGGAATTATTCAAAGTATCTTGTGGAGAAAGAACAGAGAAGAATCCGCGAAGAAAAGGAATATGAAATTCAGCAGATGCAGATTGCATCACTTCAGACCTATGTAGATAAGAATATCGCCAGAGCATCCACGTCGCAAAGTGCAAAGTCCCGACTTAAAACGTTGGAAAATATGAAGGTCCTTGAAAAGCCTGACGGAGATTTAAAGCCCATGCGGCTGAAATTCGAGCACACAAAAGAGCCGTACAAGGACGTTTTGACAGTTGATGGTCTTGATATAGTGGTGGGGGATGAAGAAAAACTTCTTTGCCGCGGCGTGGACCTTCAGGTGAAAAAACACGAAAAAATTGCAATTATCGGTTCAAACGGCGTGGGCAAATCTTCCTTCCTCAAAATAATTCAGGGGCTTATTCCTTACACAACCGGCACGGTTGAGTGGGGCAAAAATGTGTCAATCAGTTATTACGAACAGGAAAATTTGAATCTCAATCAGGAAAAAATTGCACTTGACGAGCTGTGGGACAGGTTTCCCCAAGTTCCTGAGGCAGAAATCCGCAGAGTTCTTGGGAATGTGCTGCTCACAAAAGAGGATGTTTTCAAACCGGTGAAAATCATCAGCGGCGGAGAACGGGCAAAACTTGCTTTTTGTATAATTATGCTTGAAAAATCAAACGTCATCATCCTTGACGAGCCCACAAACCATCTTGACCTTTCATCAAAGGAAGTGCTTGAGGCGGCACTTTCAGAATACGGCGGAACCCTTATATTCGTATCGCATGACCGGTATCTTCTCAACAAAGTTCCTGACAAAATTGCAGAGCTTACAGAAGACGGACTTCGGGTATATGGCGGAAAATATGACTATTACCTTGAAGTGACTCAGCGTGAGGCTCAGCAAGCGGCGGAGGAAGAAAGACTTGAGGCGGCAGAAAAGGCTGCGGCCGCCCTTAAAGACAAAAAAGAGCAAAGTTACCGCTCAAAAGAGCAACGTCGTCTTGAAGCACAGAGGAAAAACCGCATAAGAGAGCTTGAAACCCTGATAGAAGACGCAGAGGAACGGCTTTTGGAGCTTGAATGTGAAATGACAAAGGAAAAAGTCTTTTCGGATTACAAGCTTATGGCGGAAAAATGCTCCGAGGCAGAGGAACTCCGCAAAAAGCTCGAAGAATATTATGATGAATGGAGCAACCTTGAATAATAAAACTCCTTTTTTTAAAAGAGGTGAAAAAATGAACTACTTTGAATTTACTCCCGGTGAGAAAAAATATCTTGAAGAAATAAACGAGTCGTTTGACAGCCAACTTTCAAAATACGCTACAAAAAACAGTGATGCAAAGCGTTTTGCAAAGAAACCCCGGCACGATATAATCAGGCCACCATATTCCTATGACGTTGACTGTATAATTTACAATCCATTTTACAACAGATACACCGACAAAACGCAGGTTTTTTCATTTTATAAGAATGACGATGTGACAAGACGTGCTCTTCACGTACAGTTGGTTTCAAAGATTGCCAAAACTATCGGCAGGGCACTTCGGCTGAACCTTGATTTGATTGAGGCCATTGCCCTTGGTCACGATATGGGGCATACCCCTTTTGGACACAAGGGTGAGGAGTTTTTGAGCGAATGTTACAGTGAAAATACGGCTAAACACAGTGGCGTGGCGAGGTATTTCAACCACAATGTCCACAGTGCAAGAATTTTCAGGCATATCTTAGATACTGACCTGACACTTCAAACACTCAGCGGAATTATCGCTCACAACGGCGAGCGAATCTGCCGTGAATATACCCCGTCAAAAATAGATACTTTTAAAGAATTTGACAGCATAATGGAAAGCTGTTATCTTGAAAATAATTTCCACAAAAGTCTAAGGCCAAACACTTTAGAGGGCTGTGTTGTTCGCATAAGCGATATGATTGCTTATGCCGGAAAGGACAGACAGGACCTTTATCGGGTGAAGCTGATTACCGATGAAAGCTTCAAGACGAAAAGACTTATCGGCACACGAAACAGCGACATAATTTCAAACGTGATAATAAATATCATAAAGAACAGTATCGATTCGCCCTCTCTCAATATGGACACAGAGGTTTTTGAGGATTTGAGGGATTTGATTGCAGAAAATACAAGGCTCATATATCTTGCTGAAGATGTGAAAGAGCCATATCACGAAAGTATTCAGCCCCTTATGAAAAAGCTTTATATGAGGCTATACAGTGATGTTGAGGAGCGGAATTTCAAATCACCGATATTTGTGCATTACTTAAACGACTTTGTTCTTGGCGAAAGCTATCGAAACAAAGCCACACGAAAAATTGTGGGTGATACAGACGAGATTGTCACCGACTTTATTGCTGCGATGACCGATGATTATTTTGTTGATATATGCAACGAGCTTCACATTGATGACGATGCCCTCGCTCATATAAAATACCACAGCTATTTTGAATAAAATCAAAGAAAGGAAAAGCAGAATGAAAAAGATAATCGCAGTATTTTTAACGGTTTGCTGCCTGATGATGGGCGTATATGCTGAGAGCGGTGATGCAAAAAGAGTTCCCGTTCTTATGTATCATTCGGTGTCCAATGGGCAAAATGACGTAACCATCTCGCCTGAAAATTTCAGAAAACATCTGGAAGTGATGCAGGACAACGGCTTTACGCCGATTTCGGTTTCGGATATGATTGAATTTGTGGATAACGGCAAAGAGCTTCCCGGGAAACCGGTGTGCATAACATTTGACGACGGTTACAGCGATAATTTTTCAAATGCGTTTCCACTCCTTGAGGAATTTGGCTTTAAGGCAACAATATTTATCATTGGCAGCTCGGTGGGAAAGGATACCTACAAAGATACCGGCTTTGGTATAAATGCCCACTTTGACTTTGGTCAAGCAAAGGAAATGTATGAATCAGGCCTTGTTTCAATCCAGAGTCACAGCTTTGATATGCATCAGTGGGAGGGCGGCGAAAATTCACTGTCTGTCAGGAAGAATGTTCTTCCCTTTGACGGTGAAAATATTTTTGATTATGTAAATGCTTTCCAAAATGACTTCAAAAAGAGCAAAGCGGACATAGAGGAAAACGTAGGAAATGAGGTGGTTGCCTTTGCATACCCAACGGGCAGATACAACGCCCTGTCGGAGTTTATTCTTAAGCAAAATGGTGTCAGGGTGACAATGGCGACATCGGAGGGGCCCAATTATATAAAAAAAGGCGACAAAGAAAGTCTTTACAAGCTTAATCGCTATAATGTAGGCGACCAGATCAGCGAAGAACATCTTTTAAAATGGCTCAATGAGGGAAGTTTATGAAAAGGATAATTTTGATAACACTTGCGGTTTTGCTGCTTTTTCAAAACGTGACTTTTGCAGCAAAGAATGAAGTGACAGAATATGAAATAGTATATGTGACCGACAGCGAAACAGAAATCAATCCGTCGTCGGTGAAAACATCTTCAAAGTCTGCAAAAATAGAAATCACCAAAACAGTGCCGCAAAAGGACGGCTATGAGTTTTTGGGTTGGAGCCGCGACTATGGCTATGATGCGGGACCTGAGTATCAGGCGAAGCAAAAAATAGAAATAAGCGAGCCGACGGTGGTGCTTTATGCCGTATGGAAAAGAACAGACGCAAAAAAGCTTTCATACAAAGATGGAGACGATAGCCTCTTGCCTACTCAGGTTGTGCTGACAGAAGAGGCGGTTGTTTCGGAAACCATTCCGCAAAAAGACGGGTATGTCTTTGGCGGTTGGCAGATAAGCAAAGAGAAAACTGTAAAACCCGGTGAAAAAATTGCTGTGAAAAAGGACACAACACTCACTCCAATATGGCACAAAGGAAGCCTTAGTACACCTGAAATTTTGGTGTGGAGCAATGAGGGTGGACAGGTGCTTTTTTCAGCGGGGAATTTGGCGGATTTTGACAATTTCAGCCTTACAGTTAAAAACCTTATAACCGGCGAGGAAACGGTTTATAGAAGACGGCTTCTTGCCGAAGGGTTGGCTCCGGGACAGTATAAGGCATGGATTGAAGCCGAAAAGTATGGTATCAGCTACAAAAGCAACACTACAAATTTTGTGGTGCAATCACCTGAAATGGGTGATGACACACCCATTCGACTTTTTATTGACGGTGAAGAAGTGTTTTTTGATATGCCGCCGAGATTGATTGACGGATATACTTTTATTGCGCTCCGGCATTTCTGTGAGAGCATGGGGGCAAGTGTTAGATGGATTGATGAAAGCCGTTGTGCTGAAA
Organism: Clostridia bacterium; assembly: GCA_017456605.1. GTDB lineage: Bacteria > Bacillota > Clostridia > Monoglobales > Monoglobaceae > SIG440. The sequence goes on from JAFTJA010000004.1 coordinate 250,318, forward strand.
TAATTCTGAACGGAAAAATCGCAAGACTTTATGAAGACTCAAACAAATGTATCATAAACGGCAAAACACAGTATTTGCCCGCAAAGACACGGCTTATATCATCAAGCATGTTTTTGCCGCTTAGGTCAGTGGCGGAAATATTGGATTGTGAAATCGTGTGGGATGTTGGACGCAGAGTTTATGCATATAAAAATGAGGATGCTGCGTTTGATAGAAATATGTTCTATGTGAAAAGTTCCGGCGGACAATACCTGACGGCAAATAAGGATTTGGCTCTTTCGGATGCGAAGACAGAGCAGGGAGTATGGCTCTTTAGTGCCGTCGACAAAGAAAAAAGCATATTCGAAATATATAATTTAAGTGATATGGCAGCACCCCTTGAAGTGAAACGTTCCGAAGCTTTTGTGGGGCAGAGCGTGAGACCGTGGCAAAAGAGCAGCTTTGACGGAAACCTATGGAAGATTACAAAAATTCAAAATGATGAAATCTTGATTTCGCCGGTAAGTGCCCGCAGCTTATATTTGGATATTGACACTATGACACTGACGGAAGAAGAAAAGGCAGTTATAATTGAAAACGTAAATATCTTAGACTAACTTAAAAAAGGCAGAGCGGTTTTGCTCTGCCTTTTGATATTTATTCAAGAATTGCCTGGGCTGATTTTTTCGGTGTACGAAGATACCTTTTCAGCATATAAAGGTCATCAGGATTTTGCTTTATGTGATTCATCCCGCTTTCGCAGGAGAGGGATGCCCGAAAGCCCATTTCGCGGATTATGTCGAAGGAATCGTTGCTGACACTTCCAAATGGGTAAGTAAACGTGGTGGGGGTTGTGCCCACATTGCTCTTGAACGCATCCTGAAGCTTTCCCAAATCAGAGGTGAGGGCGGACTTGTATTCGGCAAGAGATTCCCCACGCTTCTTTTTTGTGCCGTTTCTGCCTTTGTCAATGGTGTGAAGATTGTAGGAGTGATTTTGGAACTCAACAAATCCTGAGTCAATCATATTTTTTATATCAGTCCAGGTCAGGTGTGAATATGCAGGATTTTCGTCGGGGGTCTCGGTGTAAAGGTCGGTGTAATAGCCAATGATTGAAATAACAGCCTTTGAATTATATTTTTGCAGCAAGGGAAAAGCGTATGAACAGTTGTTGAAATATCCGTCATCAAAGGTGAGCATAACGGGCTTTTCAGGAAGTGCACGCTTCTTTTCAACATAGTCAATAAGGTCTTGCATAACGATGGTTGTATAACCGTTTTTCTTAAGAAATTTGAGGTCACGCTCAAAATCTGCTTCAGAAATAATATAATCACTGTTTGAATGACTGCTTCTTAAAATGCTGTGATACATAAGGATGGGGACCTCGGCCTCATCCTCACTTTTTTTGTCAAAAAGCATGGCGGAGCTTTGGGGGTTGGGAGAAGTGGCTTCTATTGTGTCAGCGGCAGTAGACGCCGGATATCCAGAGAGCTTTATAATTCCCATTCCGGCGAGGGTTATGGCAAAAATCGCAAAGTAATAAATCAATGTTTTCATTTTTATAACATACATAAAAAAGCCTGCCTTTCTTATTCCATATTGTTTACGGATTCTTCAAAAAAATCGTATTTTCGGCGGTATTCCCCCATAAGCTCATCTTTCACGACCTCGCTTCGGTTTTTGGACAGAAACTTTATTATTTCGAAACAGTCAATCCATATTTCGCCGTTCCCGTCTTTTTGGGACTCGTCGAAAATAAGCTGAATTCCAAAATGAAGATGTGGGGTGTCAATGTTGTTTGTGTTTTCCTTTGCGCTGTATCCTGTCATGCCAAGATAGCCGATTACATCGCCGGCTTTCACTGTATGCCCTATGGACAAATCCTTGGGATAGGGGTGGTTTTTGCGAAGGTGTGCGTAGTAATAATAACGCTTTTTGTCAAAACTGCGTATGCCAATCCGCCACCCTCCGTATTGGTTCCAGCCGATAGCTTCGACAGTTCCGCTTTCAGTGGCGATAATGGGAGTGCCCACACCGCCCATCATATCGTGCCCCAAATGCTTTCGCTGGTATCCATAGGAACGGCTTGCACCAAAATCGTCATAGTGTGAATAGCCATAGTTTTTTGCAATGGGCGAAAACCCTTTTAGCCCGTATTTTTTTGTCCACACAAGCTCGTCTGTTTCTGATTTTTCCTGAATTTCATATTCGCCCAAAAATCCGCCAAGAACGGCAGTATATGCCTGATGATAGTATGAATAATATTTCATATCTTTTGTTATATCCTCGATTTTCTCGCCACGTTTAAGGCGGTCTACCAGTGAAGAAAGGTCTGCTGTCTTGAAAGAAGTGAAATTCCCGCCGTATTTTGCGCCTAAATATGCCAGAAGGTCAATCCAGTCAATGGGAGTTTTCGAGTCGTGACTCTCAATATCTGCTTTCATTGCGGCATTCATGGCGGCTTCCGTTATGCCAAAATCAACCCATTTTATGAAATCCTTTTTTGCATCAAGGTTGACATTGGTCTGTGGGGTGGTTTTGGTGGCAGCATCGCGACTTATGGAATGAAAAATAAAAAAGGTAAGGGAGGAAACCAAGAGAAAAGCTATGCATAAAACCGCGATACCACGGCTCAATCTGAATGATATAAACATAAAAGCCCCCCTTCCATACAGCTTATGGAAAGGGGGGCTCAAATATGATAAATTATTTCTGATTGTCCGAAAAAGTGTTTTGCAAAACCCCGATTGCCCAGTCGCGGTTTATTTCTGATGTCGCATCAAACTTTTCGGCAGACTCCCCAAATTGACGGCTTATGCTGTCATAAACATCAAAGGACAGCATTGCACGGCAGTTTTGGGCGTTTTCTGTGATTATAAAGAAAACAAGATTTTTTCCGTCTTCGTCCTTGCCACCATAATATATACCAAGGATTTTTGCACCAGGCCGCTCGTCTTCAAACTGGTCTTCGAGCATAATTTTGTAAAGCTCAACAATGCGGTCGTCCACGTTGTCCTCAATAAGCGCAATTTTTTCAACAAAATCGTTTATTGAGCGGACAACACGCAGGTTATATTCGGTTGTTTCAATGATAGTATCATCACTTTTGTCTGTGACAAGCATTATCATAGAGCCAGAGTCGCGGTCAAGATAGGTGCAGTCATATGCAACAAGAATTTCCTCGCCACATTCAGAGCAACGATAGCGAAAAATGTCACGGCTGAAAATCCGTTCCTTTATATCAGGCGTGTCTGCGGTGTCCCAAAAGTCACAAATCCTGAAAGTGCCTTCTTCAAGGCAGGCGGGACAGCAAACAGGCATTGATTTGTCTTTTGTCATAAAAAATCACCTCTTATTTTATAGTTTTGATGTCATAAGGTGTGGTCTGGTAAACAAAATAGTTGAGCCAGTTTGAATAAAGCAGATTTGCGTGGGAACGCCACTTCACCATAGGCTCAGCTTCAGGGTCGTCATTGGGAAAATAGTTTTTTGGAACGTCAATATCAAGCCCTTTGGCAACGTCACGTTCATATTCTGTTTTGAGGGTGTCGGCGTCATATTCCGAATGGCCCGTTATGAAAAATCTGCGTTCGTTTTTGTCGGTGATGATGTATACACCGGCGTCTTTCGACTCTGCAAGAATTTCAAGGGCAGGAACTTTCTCTATGTCCTCTTTTCGCACCTCGGTGTGACGTGAGTGGGGAACAAAGAAGATGTCATCAAAGCCACGAAGCAGAATTTTGTGCTTCTTCCCGGGGGAGACGGTGTGTTCAAAAATTCCAAAAACCTTTTTGCCCATGGGGTGCTTTGGAATACCATAATGATAATAAAGTGCCGCCTGAGCCCCCCAGCATATGTGGAAGGTAGAGGTCACGTTGGTTTTTGACCATTCCATAATCTCGCAAAGTTCTTCCCAATAATCAACATCTTCAAATTCCATGGTCTCAACCGGTGCACCGGTTATTATCAGTCCGTCAAATTTACTGTCTTTTATATCATCAAAGGTCTTATAAAAAGTTTCGATGTGGCTTGTTGATGTATTTTTTGAAACGTGGGTACTGGTATTTATGAATTGAACATTTATCTGAAGTGGTGTGTTTCCCAAAACACGCAGAAGCTGTGTTTCGGTTGTGATTTTTGTAGGCATAAGATTGAGCACGGCGATTTCAAGAGGTCTGATGTCCTGAGTGAGAGCACGTGTTTCGGTTATTACAAATATGTTTTCGTTGTTTAAAACTTCAATAGCAGGAAGTGAGTCAGAAACTTTGATAGGCATAATATCATCTCCTTGCGGTTAAAATTAAAATAATAATCAAAATAAGTATATCATACCTGAAAAGATATATCAACAAAAATTTTAAAGGAGAATTGCGAGCAAAATGTCTGATGAAAACAAAAATGAAAATCAAAAAGAACAAATAAAGGATATGGGCGGTGTATATACAAAGAATAATAAGATGAACATATACTGCCTCAGCATCGTGGGTCAGATTGAGGGGCATACCAATCTTCCGTCTGATACAAAGACCACCAAATATGAGCATGTTATTCCAAAACTTGTGGAGATAGAGCAAAGTGACGAAGTTGACGGACTTCTCATTATGCTCAACACTGTTGGTGGCGATGTGGAGGCGGGGCTTGCCATTGCCGAAATGATTGCCAGCATGAAAAAACCTACCGTTTCTATTGTGCTGGGCGGTGGGCACAGCATAGGTGTGCCTCTTGCGGTGTCGGCAAAGCATTCCCTCATTGTGCCTTCTGCCACAATGACAGTGCATCCCATCAGGACCGGTGGAATTGTTATTGGTGTTCACCAGATGTTTGATTATCTCACAAAAGTTCAGGACAGAATAATAGATTTTGTGGAGAGAAATTCAAAAATCAAAGGTGAAGCCTTCAAAAAAATAATGCTCGAAACCGGAAAAATTGCAAACGATGTGGGAACAATACTTTTTGGTGAAGAGGCAGTAAGCTGCGGCTTGATTGACGGCGTCGGAGGTATGCAGGATGCCATTGAGATATTGTATAAGATGAAAGAAGAAAAAACAAAGAGGTGAAATCCCGCGGTGACAAGGGTTTGAAAAAATCAAAGGGAAAGGCAGAAAATTCTTTGAAAAATATGCTTGACATACGAAAGAAAAACGGCTATAATTGATAAGGTAGAATTTTTAAACTTATTTGACACAAGAAAACCACATTTCCAATTCTCAATATTGGAGGGAGGGAAATCAGTAATGGCTGAAATCAGAGTTAAAGATAACGAATCATTGGACAGTGCACTTCGCCGTTTTAAACGTTCTTGTGCAAAAGCGGGTGTTTTATCAGAAGTTAGAAAAAGGGAACATTATGAAAAACCCAGCGTAAAACGTAAGAAAAAATCAGAAGCTGCAAGAAAGCGCAAATTCAGATAATTTTTTACAGTTTATTTTAGGTCGCCGTCAAATTTCTGATGGCGACCTTTTATTTAAAAGTTTGGAGGTATAAAAAATGGCTTTGAAAGAAACTTTGATGCAGGACTTAAAAGATGCAATGAAAGAAAAGGATACCATCAGGAAAAATACTGTGCAAATGATACGTTCTGCAATTTTGCAGTTTGAAAAGGATAATCTTACTGAGCTTGATGAAGAAGGAGTTCTTGAGGTGATTGCAAAGGAACTGAAAAAGCGCCGTGATGTTTTGCCTGAATACGAAAAAAGCGGCAGAGAAGATTTGATTGGAGACATCAAACGCGAGATAGAAATTCTTCTCACTTATCTTCCCAAACAGCTTACCCGTGAAGAACTTGAGGAAATTGTAGCAGATGCAATCTCCGAAACAGGCGCGGCATCAATGCGTGATATAGGAAAGATTATGGCAGCGGTTATGCCTAAAGTTAAGGGCAGAGCCGATGGCAAAATGATAAACGAAATAGCAAAAGAAAAACTTTCATAAACCCAGAGGAAAGATATATGAAGAACATATTTTTGCCCGAAATTTTTGTTGATACAGTTTTTGATATTGACCTTGAAAAACTGTCACAGAACGGGGTAAAGGCGTTTATTTTTGATATAGACAACACTTTGGCGACATATGCCATGCCGCTTCCTGATGAGAAAACGGCACAGTGGATAAAGATGCTGCGTGACAAGGACTTTGGCGTGTTTTTTGCGTCAAACAATGACGAAGAAAGAGTAAAGACCTTTGCTGACAGCGTGGGCGTTCCCTACAAGGCAAAGGCGCTGAAACCTCTTGGAAAATACCTGAGGAGAGCCTGCAAGCTTATGGGAGTTACGCCGCACGAGACAGCTCTTGTGGGCGACCAGCTTTTCACCGACATATGGGGCGGAAAATGGCTTGGGATGTGTACGATTTTAGTTAATCCCATTTCTGAGGTGGAAGACAGCTTTGTGAAGTTTAAGCGCAGATTTGAAAAAATGATACTTAAAAATAGCAGATAGAAAATCGAGGTTGTTTGTTATGAATGCACTTTTTGGTCCCGCGGGGAATTGTGAAGATTTTTATGCATCAGGAAAGCGGTCATCTTTGGAAGCACCTTTGTGGGTGCAGGAAAGGGGCCTTGGTGCTTATGAATATCAGTGCGGCAAAGGTGTGAAAATTTCGGACGAAGCCGCGAAAAAACTGGGCGAAAAAGCCGCTGAATACGGAATAGCTTTGTCGGTTCACGCACCATATTATATAAGTCTGTCATCTGCCGATGCCGAAAAACGCGACAACAGCATTGGATACATTTTGAAAACCCTCAAAGCGGCGAAAGAAATGGGCGCGAAAAGGATTGTGGTACATTCCGGCTCTTGTGGTGATATAACCAGAAAAGAGGCACTTGGCTTTGCGAAAGATACCCTCTTGAGAGCGATAAAGACGGCTGATGAGGCGGGATTTGGTGACATTCATATCTGCCCTGAAACTATGGGAAAGGTGAAGCAACTGGGAACGGTTGATGAGGTATGCGAGCTTTGTAGCATTGATGAGCGGCTTATCCCGACCATTGATTTTGGTCATGTAAATGCCCAGACTCTTGGAGGACTAAAAACAATGGAAGATTATGAGCGTATATTTGATACCATCCACAAAAGGCTGGGAGAATATCGGCTCAAAAATTTTCATTCCCATTACAGCCGCATTGAATACACAAACAGCGGTGAAAAAAAGCATCACACCTTTGATGAAATAGAATTCGAGCCGGAGTTTGACCCCATTGCAGAAATTGTTGCAAGGCGAAATCTTTCGCCCATAATCATTTGTGAATCCCGTGGTACACAAACTCGGGATGCGGTGAAAATGCAGGAGATTTACAGGAGGGCGCTGGATGAACAAAAAAATTGACGAACTTTTAAAAGATAACACATCAGTACTCCTTACATCACCCCACAATATGCGATATTTCAGCAACTTTTCAGGGGGAGAGGGAGTTGTCCTTTTTGCCGGTGACAAAAAATTTCTCTTCACTGATTCAAGATATACCGAGCAGGCAAAAGGCGAGGCAGTTGGTTTTTTGGTGGTTGAAACCAATGACTATCTGAAATCTGCTTGTGAAGTTCTGGAAAGCGACAACGGTTGCAGGGCTTTGATTGAGGAGAATGAAATCAGCGCCAAGGATTACACACGAATTTGCAGCATGGTGAAGAACTGTGAATTCACATTCGGTGCAGAAAAAATCAATGCTCAAAGAATGGTAAAAACAGAAACCGAGCTTGAAAAAATCAAAAAGGCAGAGGAGATTGGATGCAAAGCTTTTGAACATATCCTTGATTTTATAAAGCCCGGCATCTGTGAAAAAGAAATTGCCACCGAACTTGAATATTTTATGAAGAAAAATGGTGCTGACGCCATAGCTTTTGAAACAATAGCCATTTCAGGAAAGCGAACAAGCCTTCCCCACGGCGTGCCAGGCGACAAAAAAATTGAAAAAGGCGATTTTGTAACCATGGATTTTGGTTGCACTGTTGACGGCTACTGTTCAGATATGACAAGAACAGTGGTTGTGGGCAAGGCAAGCGATGAACAGAAAAAGATATATAATGCGGTAAGAAATGCACAGCAGGCGGCTCTTGATGTGATTTGTGAGGGAATACGCGGCTGTGATGCAGATAAAGTAGCGCGGGATTATATAGAACGAGCCGGCTATGGGCAGTATTTCAGACATTCTCTGGGCCACGGTGTGGGACTTCTGGTGCATGAACTACCAAATCTTTCGCCAAAATCCGAAATTGTACTCTCTGAAAATATGGTGACAAGCTGTGAACCGGGCATTTATATCCCCGATTTTGGCGGTGTAAGAATTGAAGATTTGGTTGTTGTCAGGAAAGACGGCTGCGAAAATCTTACCCCTGCGACAAAGGAGATTATTGAGCTTTAAGGCTATTTGTGACTAAATTTTGGAATATTATAAAATTTGTCTTGATTTTTTCCCGATAGTAGTATACAATATATAGTAGAATAAAATTGTTAGGAGGAAATACCAATGATATCTGCTGGTGATTTCAGAAACGGCATTACTTTTGAATTTGAAGGCAACGTTTACCAGGTTGTTGAATTTCAGCATGTAAAGCCCGGTAAAGGTGCAGCTTTTGTAAGAACAAAGATGAAGAATGTTATTACAGGCGGCGTTGTTGAAAGATCTTTCAACCCCACAGAAAAGGTTGCAAAGGCACATATTGAAAGAAAGGAAATGGAATATCTCTACGAAGACGGCGGTCTTTATTATTTCATGGATCAGGACTATGAACAGATTCCGTTAAGTGCTGACCAGCTTGGGGATGCGCTCAAGTTTGTTAAAGAAAATATGACCGTTACCATTCTTTCACACAAAGGCAACGTGTTTGCTGTTGAACCCCCGACATTTGTTGAGCTCGTGGTTACAGCGACTGAACCCGGCGTAAAGGGCAACACTGCAACAAACGTTACAAAGCCTGCGACAGTTGAGACCGGTGCGATTGTTACTGTTCCTGCGTTTATTAACGAGGGCGATATGATTAAAATCGACACAAGAACATCTGAATATCTTTCAAGAGTATAAAATTGTGTTCTGCGGCTCAAACTCAAAATAGGGTTTGAGCCTTATTTTTTAAAATTGCGATTATGCAAAATAAATTTTTACGGAGGATTTTAAAATGGCTGAACTTACAAACCGTGCAGCATACCTCAAGGGCCTTGCTGACGGAATGAAACTTGATACAGAAAAAAATGAAGGAAAACTTCTTTCTGAAATCATTGATTTTTTAAGCGACATTGCGGTAGAGATAGAATCTCTTGATGCAGAGCAGGGCTTCCTTGCTGACCAGATTGAAGATCTGGACGAAGAAGTTGAAGTGATTGGAAACGAAGTATTTGACGAGTATTATGACGCAGAAGACGACGATGAATTTGAAATCTGCTGTCAGGGCTGTGGCGAGGAAATAATTGTTTCTTCTGAAGACCTTATGGATGGCGAAATTCTTTGTCCCACCTGCGGTGCAACAATCGAGTTTGACTTTGATTGTGACTGCGACTGCGACGAATGTGACTGCGAAGATTGCGACTGTGAATAGTATTTTTTGAAAAACGGACCGGATTTTTAAAAATCCGGTCTTTTTTTATGCCACAAAAATCTCAGAAAAGCTTCTGCTTCAGAGTCTTTTGTTCTTTAGGAAAAATTTTCTAAAAAATTTTAAAAAAAGTATTGACAAATAAAAATAATCTGTTATAATAATAGTAACAGTTATCAATATTAAAAATGAGGTGCTGTTATGACAACTACAAAAAGAAGCAGACAAAGGGAGGCAATCCTTGAGGTGGTACAAGGCACTAAGTGTCACCCAACAGCCGACTGGGTCTATTCCGAGGTGAGAAAGATTATCCCAAACATCAGCCTTGGCACGGTGTACAGAAATCTTTCGCAACTTTCGGAAAAAGGAACAATCCAAAAATTGCATATGGGCACAGCCAGTGAGCATTTTGACGGAAATCCAAATCCCCATTATCATGTTTGTTGCACACAGTGCGGAAAGATTGATGATATAGATGCGGAACCCTTTGAAAAGTTCAATGCCTGGGCGGCAGATATGTATGATGGAGAAATTTTTGAACACTATACGCTGTTTACAGGAAAGTGTTCGCAGTGCAAAAGTATAAAATTTTAGGAGGAAAATTATTATGAAAAAATTTGTATGTTCAGTATGTGGTTACGTTCACGAGGGAGATGCTCCCCCTGCGGCTTGTCCGGTATGCAAGGTTCCGGCTGAAAAGTTCAAGGAAATGCAAGAAGGCGCAGCGCTTGCTGCAGAGCACGAATATGGTGTTTATGGCAAAACTGTGAAGAACAACCCTGACATCAGCGAAGAAGACAAAAAGTATATCTTTGAACAGCTTATGGCAAACTTCAACGGTGAATGTGCGGAGGTGGGGATGTATCTCTGTATGGCAAGAATTGCTCACCGCGAGGGTTATCCCGAAGTTGGACTTTATTGGGAAAAGGCTGCTTTTGAGGAAGCAGAGCACGCAGCAAAGTTTGCAGAGCTTTTGGGCGAAGATCTTGAACCCAATATGAAAGCTACAACAAAGGACAACCTCAAGTGGAGAGTTGATTGTGAATACGGCGCAACCCAGGGCAAGTTTGATTTGGCATCTTGCGCAAAGAAAAACGGCCTTGATGCAATCCATGACACTGTTCACGAAATGGCACGCGACGAAGCTCGCCATGGTCGTGGTCTTGAAGGGCTTTTGAAGAGATACTTCAAATAAAACATTAAAATTACAAGGGTTCGGACATTCCGAACCCTTATTTATGCGGTTTTGTAGCACTAAAGTCTCGTGGACTGTATCGGTATAGAGTAAATGATATAATGCAGTAAAAGCGGGCTTTATTAACTGTTTTTACTCAAAATTGATGCCAAACTGACAACGAAATTGGCAATTGTGAAAAAATATTCAAAAATAAAAATGAACTGGCAATAAAATTGCCAGTTCTTCTCTGGAAAACCTTGTCCCATAAGAGTTTGTTCGTGTTGAAAAAGTTTGTTTTCGTTGCCGGTTAAATATTTTTATTTAGTTTAATTGTTAACAAGTAAAAAATGTAAGAAATTGAAAAATTAATGCATATAATTATATCACAACGAAAATAATACATTCGTAATATTTTTTCGGTTCCGTAATTTTATTACGGTAGAACTTGACAATATGAAGAAAGTATGGTATAATGCATGATACTAAAAAATAATAGGGGTTTTATCATGTTAAAAAAGTTTGAAGTTGAAAATTTCAAGGGGTTTGAAAAAAATATTGTCCTAGATCTTTCTGCTCGCGAATATGAATTTAACAAAAATATAGTTGTCAATGATGTTGTTAACAAAGCGATCATTTATGGTAAAAATGGCGTTGGTAAAAGTTCTTTAGGCATTGCTATATTTGATATTGTGGGTCATTTAACTGATAAAGAAAGAATGCCGACAAGATATTTGATGAACTATCTTAATTTAAAATCCAAAAAACAGTATGCAACATTTAAATATACATTCCAGTTTGATGAAGATCTTGTTATTTATGAGTATGCAAAACGTGACCCCAATAATTTGATTTATGAAAAACTTATAATTAATCAAAATGTTGTTATAGATTACAACTTCTTTGATGAGAATATAAGACTTTTAGATGATTCAATTATTGGTGACTTAAATATTGAGTTAGTTGATAACAAGTTATCTGTGGTGAAGTATATATATAGAAATACCCCCACCAACTCTTCTGAACCAATTACAAAGATGATGAAATTTGTAGATAATATGTTGTGGTATAGGAGCTTGTCGGAAGGAAATTCTTATTGTGGTTTTTCTAATGGCGGATCAACACTGATTGATAAACTCTATGAAACCGGCAAAATAAAGGAGTTTGAACGTTTTCTCCAAGACAATGATCTTAATTATACATTAAAATTTGTTAATACAAATGGTACACACGAGCTGATGGCATATTATGAAGAAAGTAATAAGATGGCTCCTTTTACTTCTTTGGCGTCGACTGGTACGATGGCATTATTTCTGTTTTATATTTGGAGCATATCTGCATTTGAAGAAATTTCTTTTCTTTTTATAGATGAATTTGATGCATTTTTCCATTATGAATCTGCAGAAACTATTGTACTGCAACTTAACAAAGCGAAAAAATTCCAAACAATTTTAACTTCACACAACACATATTTGATGCAAAATCGTTTAACTAGACCTGATTGTTGTTATATAATGACAAATGAAAGAATTACTAATCTTTTCAATTCGACAGATAAGGAAATTAGAGAAGCACATAATCTTGAAAAGATGTATATTAATGGAGTATTCAATGAGTAAAGAATCAAAAACTCTTATTGTGGTAGAAGGCGGACATTTAGAACCCGTTTTCTTCGAACAAATTAAAAAGGTATTTGGTCTAAATTTAGACATATATTGCTTAAAATCCAACATTTATCTTTTGTACAAAAAAATGAATGAAACGGGTTTTAATGTTAATATTAAAGATGTATTGCTAGAAATCCAAAATACCGAAGAAAACAAAGAGATATTATCGCAGAATTTTGCATATACGTACTTGATATTTGATTTTGATCCCCATCATACAGAAGAATATGAGAAAGATATTCCATTGGAAACTATTGTTGATAACAACATTACCAAAGTGAGAGAAATGGCAAAATATTTTATTGATGAAACAGATCCAACGATAGGAAAATTGTATATCAATTATCCTATGATGGAATCATTTAAGGATTGTGATTCGTTTGATGATGAAGATTATCTCAATCGCATGATAGGGTTGGACAGTGTAAAACAATATAAATCTATTGTTGGAAGCAGAAAAATGGCAAATAAAAGAGTAGATACATACACAAAAAGCGATTTTACCAAACTCACTAAACAAAATGTAAAAAAACTTGAAATAATGTGTTCTGGGCAAAAAATACTTTCGGATTATGCTTTATATTTACGCGAATCTTCTCAAACTAATATTTTGCATTATGAAGAGGAAGTTGTTCGTCTGCTTAAACAAATTGCCGTCTTGAATACATCTGTATTCTTTGCTTTAGATTATTACGGAAACAAAAGCGGTTTTTTTGATGAGGCTATGAAAGATGAATAAAAGGTACATACCCAGTCATAAAAATTACTGTCTAGATTGAAATTTCAATAAAACCTGATAAATTCAATTTGATTATACCTATGGCGAAGCTCGTCACGGACGTGGTCTTGAAGGACTTTTAAAGAGATATTTCGGTTAATTTAAAAACCGCTTAAAATCAAGGAAATATAAGAACTCAAGGGCTGATAGGATGCACACTATCAGCCCTATTATATTTTTTAATGTGTTTGCACAAAATAAGATGAAATAAAGCATTTACAAAACTTCGGATTTGTGATATCCTAAAATGTAGAAAATAATGCGGCAGAGTGGAGAGTTCCTATGATTATAGATTTTCATACACACGCGTTCCCGCAAAAAATTGCGGAAACGGCTATTGAAAAACTGGCATATGTTTCTGGCGGGCTTATTCCTCAGCACAAGGGAACGCTTGAAAGCTTGGGGGAAGAAATGGACAAAGACAGTGTCAATCTCTCGGTGGTTCTTGGCATCGCCACAAACCCAAAACAACAGCAAAACGTAAACGATTTTGCGGCGGAGATAAATTCGGACTCGAAATTTGTGGCATTTGGCTCGGTTCATCCCGATGCGCCGGATGCACTTTGTGAGCTTGAACGGATAAAGGATTTGGGGCTTCGGGGTGTGAAGTTTCATCCTGAATATCAGAGTTTTTTTGTGGATGATGAAAAGATGAAGCCAATATACAAAAAGATTTCACAGCTTGGGCTTATCACAGTTTTTCATGCAGGCCATGACCTTGGATATCGTGAGCCGTTTCACTGTATGCCGGAAAATTTGGAAAGGGCACTGAGCTGGTTTTCATCCCCGGTCGTTGCAGCACACTGGGGCGGTGCAGGTTGTGCAAAGCTTGTGCAAAAACATCTTTGTGGAAAGGATGTTTGGTTTGATTTGTCCTTTGGCTATGGAACAATGCCCAAAAGCTTTGCACAAAGAATTGTGGATATGCATACCCCTGACCGGCTTTTGTTTGGCTCGGATATGCCGTGGCACAGACCGTCTTGGGAAATGCGGCTTGTTGAAAGCCTTGATATATCAAAACAGGACAAAGAAAAAATATATTACAAAAATGCACAAAAGCTTTTGAAAATATGAGAAGGAGATACTATGAAAGTTGTTATTGCAATAGATTCGCTGAAAGGAAGCCTCACATCCCTCCAGGCGGGTGAGGCGATAAAGCGAGGAATAAAAGAAGAGATCCCTGATGCCGAGGTTTTGGTAAGGCCCTTGGCTGACGGCGGCGAGGGGACTGTTGAAGCACTTGCGTTGGGGCTTGGCGGAAGCCTCGAAAAAATAAGCGTTACGGGTCCTGTGGGGAAAACGATTACGGCTGAATATGGAATAATAAATGACACAAAAACCGCAATAATCGAAATGTCTGCTGCGGCAGGAATTACTAAGGTCCATGGTGCGGAGCTGAATCCTCTCAATACAACCACCTTTGGCGTTGGCGAAATGATTTGCGACGCAATGGAAAAGGGCTGTCGGGATTTTATAATAGGAATAGGCGGAAGTGCCACAAATGACGGTGGGCTTGGTATGCTTTCGGCTTTGGACTTTAAATTTTTCGATAAAGATGGACAAAGAATAGGAGTATACGGAAGAGACCTTGAAAAAATTGCGAGAATTTCAAAAGAAAGTGTGAATCCGATGCTCGCTGAGTGTAAATTCAGCATAGCCTGTGACGTGACAAACCCCTTGTGCGGTGAGATGGGTTGCAGCAGCGTTTACGGACCTCAAAAGGGTGCTACACCTGAGATTGTGAAAGAAATGGACAGCTGGCTTTTTGAATATGCAAAGACCGCGGCGAAAGTCTTTCCAAACACTGACCCTGACTTCCCAGGCTCGGGAGCTGCAGGAGGACTTGGGTTTGCGTTCAGGACATTTCTTTCGGGAGAGTTGCTTGGTGGGATTGATTTGGTACTTTCAAAAACCGACCTTGAAAGCTACATAAAGGATGCGGATATTGTGGTGACCGGTGAGGGTAGACTTGACTTTCAGACCGCTATGGGAAAAGCCCCGATAGGTGTCGCAAGACTTGCAAAAAAATATAACAAGCCAGTTGTTGCTTTTGCCGGATGTGTCACAAAAGAGGCGGTGGAATGTAACAAATCAGGAATTGATGCGTTCTTCCCTATCTTGCGTGAGGTCGTTGACCTTGATACCGCTATGAACGCGGAATATGCCGCCGAAAATATGACGGCAACAGCCCGGCAGGTATTCAGGGCAATAAATATAAAGCTTTAAAAGAAAAACCGCCTCGTACGAGGCGGTTTTTTGATGCTATTTTTTAACAACAAATTTGTCCTTTGAAAAGTCAATTTTGATGCTGTCGCCGGGTGTTATTTCACCGGCAAGCATTTTTTCGGCAATCATATCTTCGATGTCGGATTGAATCGCGCGTCTTAGTGGCCTTGCACCAAAGGTGGGGTCAAAGCCGATTTCTGCAATGTGTTCAATTGCTTTGTCGGTGAATTTTGCGGTTACATCATTTGATAAAAGTCTTTCGGCGAGAACAGAAAGCATTTTTGCAGAAATCTGTTTGATGTCATCGCGACTGAGCTGGCGGAAGACAATTATATCGTCAATTCTGTTCAAAAACTCAGGTCGAAATGCTCTCTTAAGCTCGCCCATAACGTCGGACTTTATCTTTGAATAATCCTTCTCAAGATTTTCGCTCTCAGTGGCAAAGCCCAAGGATTTGTTTTCTGTTATCAGTCGCGCACCGAGGTTTGATGTCATAATGATGACGGTATTGCGAAAGTCCACACGTCTGCCTTGTGAATCGGTTAAAATTCCGTCGTCAAGAATTTGGAGCAGGATGTTGAACACATCCGGATGTGCTTTTTCGATTTCGTCAAAAAGGATGACGGAATACGGCTTTCTGCGGACCTTTTCGGTGAGTTGACCGCCTTCGTCATAGCCCACATATCCGGGAGGCGATCCCACTAAGCGTGATACCGCGTGCTTTTCCATATACTCTGACATATCAACACGTATGAGGGAATCTTCATCCCCGAACATCGCCTCAGAAAGTGCTTTTGAAAGCTCGGTTTTTCCCACACCGGTGGGACCAAGGAAGATGAAGGAGCCAATGGGACGTTTCGGGTCCTTGAGCCCAACTCTTCCGCGACGGATTGCCTTTGAAACAGCGGACACTGCCTCGCTTTGACCGATAACTCTCTTGTGAAGCTCATCTTCAAGCCGAAGAAGTCTTTGACTTTCGCCATCTTCAATGGCTTTCACGGGAACACCGGTCCAGTTTGAAACGATTTCTGCGATTTCGTTTGGTGTTACTTCTGTGCTTTCGGTACGGCTTTTGTTTTCCCAGCTTTCTTTCTGGGATTTGAGACTATCGCAAAGATTTTTTTCTTCGTCACGGAGCTTAGCTGCTTTTTCGTATTCCTGAGATGCGATGGCTGCTTCTTTTTCTTTGCGGAGTTCGTCGATTTTTGTTTCAATATCCTTGACATCAGGTGGAGCGGTGAGCACCTTTATTCTTATGCTTGATGCGGCTTCATCAATGAGGTCAATGGCCTTATCCGGCAAAAATCTGTCAGGAATATAACGGATTGACATTTTAACCGCCGCTTCAATGGCGCTGTCGGTGATAGTTACCCGGTGATGTGCTTCATATTTGTCACGAATACCTTTAAGGATTTCGATGCTTTCTTCGGGGGTTGGTTCTTCAAGAAGAATGGACTGAAATCTTCGTTCAAGCGCTGAGTCTTTTTCGATGTACTTTCGGTATTCTTCCAAAGTGGTTGCCCCGATAATCTGTATTTCACCTCGCGACAGTGCGGGCTTCAAGATGTTTGCGGCATCAATAGCCCCTTCGGCTGCACCTGCACCCACAATGGTGTGGATTTCGTCAATGAAAAGAATGATATTCCCCGCCTTGTGAATTTCTTCCATAACATTTTTGAGTCGCTCCTCAAATTCGCCGCGGTATTTCGCTCCGGCAACCATCGAGGAAAGGTCAAGATTTATCACCTTTTTGTCTTTTAAAATTTCAGGAACAGTTCCCTGAATGATTTTTTGTGCCAAGCCTTCGGCAATAGCGGTTTTTCCCACACCCGGCTCACCGATTAAGCACGGATTGTTTTTTGTCCGGCGGCTGAGGGTCTGGATAACTCTTTCGATAATGGTATCACGCCCGATGATGGGGTCAAGCTTTAGCTCTCTTGCCATTTGCGTCAGGTCACGGCCGAACTTATCAAGGGTGGGAGTTTTTTCAGATTTTGGCTTTTTCACGTGATTTATAGGATTCTCGGGAGAGGACCCGTCATTTTGGATTTCACCGAAGTTGTTTTCGTTCATAAGTCTCAAAATGTCCCCATAAAGCTTTTGGGGGTTTATGTCAAGGTCAGACAAGATACGCACAGCAAGACTTTCGTTTTCCCGAAGCAGGGAAATCAGGATATGCTCGGTACCTATATAGTTGTGACCAAGCCGCCTCGCTTCGGTGTAGCTGTGTTGAAGTACACTTTTTGTCCTTGGAGTAAAACCGATTTCGGGGTTGTTTATGGGCAGGTCAGAGCCCACAAAGAAGTCGATTTTGTCAATTATCTTGCTTGGTGTTATGTTGTTTTCTGCCAGAACCTTTGCTGCAACACCGGTTCCTTCTTTTGAAAGACCAAGAAGAAGATGTTCTGTGCCTATATAGTTGTGACCCAGTTCTGCGGCACAGTTTCCGGCTAAATTTATGGCGGTTTTTGCGCTTTGGGTAAGTTTTTGTTCAAACATATGAAAACATCCTTTCTTTATAAAGTTATTCAGCCCAAAGGCTGTCTTTTACTATTTCCGCACGTTTTAAGTCACGCTCTGTTGCCGATGAGATATTGTGATTTTTGGTAATGGTGGCAGGTAGAACACTATAAAATACGGAGCTCAACGTTTCAAGGCTTATGTTGGTTATTATTCCCAGATTTATTGCCCATCTTACATCGGATATAAGATTTATGGTTTCAAGGGATGTGAGAAGCCTTGCGTTTGTCAGAATTCCAAATGACCGCATAAGCTTGTCTTCCAGCGAAATCCTGTTTTGTTCATAAAGCAGTCGGCTCTGGTCACGTTCCTTTTGGATAATGTCGGCAATCAGATGATTGAGCTTTTCAAGGGTTTCTTCTTCGGTGACGCCAAGGGTTACCTGATTTGAAATCTGATAAATATTTCCAAGAGCCTGGCTTCCCTCGCCATAAAGACCTCTTACTGCAAGTCCAAGCTTTGAAAGGGAGCGGATTATGCTTTCAATTCTGCCGCTTTGTGTGAGTGATGGAAGATGCATCATAACCGATGCCCGAAGCCCTGTGCCCAGATTGGTGGGACACTGGGTGAGGTATCCAAAGTCCTTGTGGAATGCATAATCTGCCTTTTGTTCCAATCTGTCGTCAAGGTCGTTTGCAACTTTAAGACAAAGGTCAAGGTTGAGCCCCGGAGCCATTGATTGAATTCTTATGTGGTCCTCTTCGCCAAGCATTATGCAGCTTGAACAGTCGTTGTTCACCAAAATTCCACAGTGCTTTTGGCTTTCTGCCATAGCGGGACTTACCAGATGACACTCTGAAAGGGATTGCTTTTCAATGGGCGGCATCTGTGAAAAGTCTATAAACTTCATATCGGGAAGAGCTTCCCGACAACGGGATATAACGGTTTTTTGGTGCTCATCCGTCATACAGTTGCCAAAAGGAATATCCGAAAAATTTCGCGCAAGGCGAACTCTTGATGAAAGAACGGTGTCACCTGATGGTCCGAATTTTGTGTACCACATAGAAAAATCCTTTTTCATTTGACATCCCCCCTCAGCATTCTTATTTCGTCACGGATTTGTGCCGCTTCTTCAAAATTCTGCTTAGAAACTGCGTCATCAAGCTTTGCCTGGAGTGCTGCAATCTGGTCCTCGGTTTCAAATGTCCGGCTGAGCTGTGACGGAGTTTTTCCCGTGTGTTTGGTACTGCCGTGGATTTGTTTTAGGGGCCTCATCAGAAGTTCTTCAAATACAGTATAACATTTGCTGCATCCGGGCTTCCCAGTTTTTAGAAAACGGCTTCTTGTGGTGCCGCACATCTTGCAGTTACCTTCTTCATAAAGAGTCTTTGACACTGCGGGAACATTCCAGAAGCTTCCAAAAAGACTGTCAAACTCCTGGTCAATATTTGGAGCAAAACTGAAGAAGTCAGGAGTTTCGCCTGCACATTCGCTGCACAAATATATTTCGGTTTTGACGCCGTTTATAACTTGTTTGATGTGAGTGGTTGCCGGATTGTTGTTGCATTTTTGACATTTCATAAAAGGTTGCTCCTTTCTAAATAAGATTTATCAGAATATTTTTGAAAATCTTTGCCCTTACAATATCCCGTTCGGGGCGTGGAAGAATAATGGAATTGTCACTGAGTGCCGCCATAATAAGCTTTGCCTCTTTGTGCGTTATGAGACCCAAGCTGTAAAGATCGCCAAGCACCGCTGTGCTGCTTGCTGCTGAAATGCTGTCGCCGATTGATTTCACTGCATGGAGGATGTAGCTTTCATTTTCCGGAGCGGTGCGAGTTATTTTGATGTAACCGCCGCCACCACGCCGGCTTTCAACGCTGTAACCACGCTCAGGCGAAAACCGCGTTGAAATGACATAGTTAATCTGTGACGGAACACAGTTAAACCGGTTTGCCAGCTCGTTTCGCTGAAGCTCAATTTCACGGTTTCCAGAGAGCATCTCCTTGATAAATTCTTCTATTATATTACTGAGTTTCATTTGAAATCACCTCATAAAGTTTGACTTTGACTTTCTTTGACCTTTGATTTTATTATAGCACAAATTTTTCGGGTGTCAAGGGGTTTTGAAAAAATTTAATAAAATTTGCCCTTTGCTTGACTTTGAAAGGTGGGTGTGATAGAATAATATGGTATTTTCAGGGTTAAAGAACGGTGTTTAATATGACAAGCATAAAAAGTCAAAATTCATACATATATGGCCTGGGAAAGGGGCTGCCCATTGCCCTTGGTTATTTGTCTGTTGCCTTTGGGTTTGGAATTTCAGCCCTTGGACAAGGGATATGGGGCTTTGGTGCTATTCTTATTTCTCTCACAAATCTGACCTCTGCCGGACAGGTTGCCGGGGTTGCGATTATTGCCGCCGGAGGAACTCTTTTTGAAATGATTATTACCCAATTTGTTATAAATGTAAGATATTGCCTTATGGGGCTTGCCCTCACACAGAAGCTGGACAAGAGCTTTACCACAATTCATCGAATGATTGCGTCATTTGGTATAACGGATGAGATTTTTGCCGTAGCGGCGGCAGAAAGGTGGATGATAGGCAGACGCTTTATGTATGGGCTTATTACCCTGCCTTATATTGGCTGGGCGTTGGGGACTATTCTTGGTGTCTATGCCGGACAGATTTTGCCCGCAAGTCTTTGTGCGGCTCTTGGGATTGCTATTTACAGTATGTTTGTTGCCATAATCGTCCCCCCGTCAAGGGATGACAAAGGTACAATGGTGGCTGTTTTGATTTCAGCCGGTCTCAGTTGCGTTCTTTATTTTATACCATTGTTTGGCAGGGTTTCACAGGGCTTTTCCGTGATAATATGTGCAGTGCTGGCATCCGGAATTATGGCATTTGTTTCACCAAAGGATCTTTAAGATTAAATCGGGGGGAGGAAGCTATGACAAAACAGTTTTTTGCCTATCTTTTGGTTATGGCACTGGTTACATACGGGGTAAGGATGATACCCTTTACCCTTATGCGCAGCAAGATAAAATCTCATTACATAAGGAGCTTTTTGTACTATGTACCCTATTCGGTGCTTGGTGCGATGACGTTTCCGTATATTTTTTATTCAACGGGGAACGTTTTTACCGCAGCGGTGGGGACAGCAGTAGCGTTTGTGCTTGCATTTTTCAGGTGTTCCCTCATAGTGGTGGCAATTTGTGCATCTGTGGCGGCATTTCTTGCAGGGCTTATTTAAATTTGAAAGGAAGAAAAAGGATTATGGATATCAAAGAACTGGCACTCAAAAAACATCATGAATGGAACGGCAAGATTGAGGTGGTATCACGCACATCGGTGAAAAGCAGCGAGGATTTGTCGGTGGCATATACCCCGGGGGTTGCAGAGCCGTGCCTTGCTATACGTGACGATATTGACAAATCATACGAGCTCACACGACGCAACAATCTTGTAGCTGTTGTGACAGACGGCTCGGCGGTTCTGGGACTTGGCGACATAGGTCCAGAAGCCGGGATGCCGGTTATGGAGGGCAAGTGTGTACTTTTTAAAGAATTTGCCGATGTTGATGCCTTTCCCCTTTGCATAAAGACTCAGGATATTGACGAAATAGTAAAAACTGTTTATAACATTTCAGGCTCTTTTGGCGGAATAAATCTTGAGGATATAGCGGCACCAAGGTGTTTTGAAATCGAAAGACGGCTCAAGGAAATCTGTGATATTCCGGTTTTCCACGATGACCAGCACGGAACGGCAATTGTTCTGGCGGCGGCACTTCTCAATGCTCTCAAGGTTGTGAAAAAGGATATAAAAAATGTTCGTATAGTGATAAACGGTGCAGGCTCGGCGGGGATTGCCATTGCCAAGCACCTTTTGAAGCTTGGTGCAGAAAATATTGTTATGTGCGACCGCTTTGGAATAATCTGTGAGGGGCTAGATGGTCTCAATGATGCTCACAGGGAAATGAGCCTTATAACAAACCGTGAAAAAATTACAGGGACACTTTCTGACGCAATGTGCGGTGCAGACGTATTCATCGGGGTTTCGGCACCGGGGATTGTTAGTGAAGAAATGGTTTCTTCGATGGCAGAAAAGCCGATAGTATTCCCGATGGCAAATCCTGTTCCTGAAATTATGCCGGACAAAGCGCTTTCAGCGGGAGCCGAGGTTGTGGGAACAGGCCGCTCGGACTTCCCAAACCAGATAAACAACGTTTTGGCTTTCCCCGGAATTTTCAGGGGCGCACTTGACGTCAGGGCATCGGACATAAACGACGATATGAAAATGGCGGCGTCTTATGCAATAGCAAGCCTCGTTTCAGAAGAAGAACTGACAAAGGACTACATATTGCCCAAAGCCTTTGACGAAAGAGTTGGCAAAACCGTGGCCGCAGCTGTTGCAAAGGCTGCACGGGATAGCGGCGTTGCAAGAATTTAAAGAAATAAAAGCCTGATGCAAATGCATCAGGCTTTTGAAATTTATCGGTTGTCTTTTTCGTCAGCGAGCCTCACGACTTTCTCGGATTTTTTGTTTTCTTCATCTTCGTCACCCATTGAAAGATACATTTCTTCAACATCAATCTGGGATTTCTGCAAAAAATCGATAACATCGGTGATATCATTGAACAGTTTGTGATAGAGCTTTTTGTAATCAACCACTTTGATTCCCCCCCCTTGTAATTAAAAAATGCGCCAACCGAAGCTGACGCACGAAAAATGCACAACTCCTGTTGTTGGCACACAACTTTTTAATTTCAATACCAGCGTAAAGAAACAGAGCGTACATTTTTACCAAAGGTAAAATTACACCAGTATTGAAAAAATTATTAAGTTATGTGCCGATTTTAGTATACCACAAGCAAAAGGAAATTACAATACTTTTTATGTGGCAAATTTGCGCATTAAATCAAAAAATGCGCCAACCGAAGCTGACGCACGAAAAACGCAGCTTGGTTGATTGCGAATCAAATAAAATACTACTACAAAAAGTGAGTACTAAAAAAGCGTGCGTTTTTGCCAAAGCAAAACTCACCAATTATAGTAGTACCAAATGTATTAAATTTGATTCGCACTATTATGATATCACAAACAAAAGAAAATTACAACACCTTTTTTCCGTCAAAAAATTCTTGACAGAGAGGGTATATGAATATATAATAATTTGAGAATTACTCTCAAATTTGAAAGGGGCGAAAGGAATTGGCTTGTTACAAAACTGCACAGAAGAAAAACTTGATAGATTTTTTGAGCAAACACAGCGAAGAAGCCTTTTCGGTGGAAGAGCTTTGCGAAAAAATGCAAAGGGAATGTCCTGCGTCGCAGCTGCCTGGCAAAAGCACGGTTTATCGCCTTATTCAAAAGATGACCCTTGACGGCACGGTCAAACGTTTGCCTGAAGAAAACAGCAGAAGGTTTGTTTATCAGATTGCGGCGGGCGAGAGCTGTGCTTCACATCTTCATATGAAGTGCATAAAGTGCGGACGGCTCCTTCATATGGATGATGACCAGTCTCTGAGACTGCTCAAAGAGGTTTTTGACCAAAACCGATTTCGGGTGGACGAAAGACAAACCGTTCTGGTGGGCAGATGCGGTGATTGCAAAAATGTTTGAGAGGTGTGGTGAAATGACAAAAAGACTGACGACAATACTTTTGATGCTCGTGATGGCTATATCAGGTCTTTCGGGCTGTGCCACAAAAGACATAGAAGGCGACAAAATAAGCATAGTAAGCACCTCTTTTGCGGCATATGACTGGATATCTGAAATCGTGGGTGAGGATAATGACAGCTTCAACGTGACCTTGCTCTCGAATGGCGGAGATATGCACAGCTATCAGCCGAAGGCTTCGGACATTGCGAAAATTCACAGCTGTGATTTGTTTGTGTATGTGGGCGGAAATACGGATGAATGGGCAAAGAAGCTCCTTGAAAACAGCAATATAAATTCCGTAGATATGTTTAGCTTGGTGGGTGAAAATGACTGGCTTGTGACAGAGCCGGATAAGCACCCCAAAGTGCACAATCACGAAAGCCATTCCCATGCGGTGTATGATGAACATCTGTGGCTTTCGCTTAGACTTGCCAAGAAAATGGTTGGAGGACTTCTTGAAGAGATTTTGGTGCTTGACGCACAAAATAGAGAGGTTTATCAAAAAAATGCGGAGAATTATATCCAAAAGCTTGATGATCTTGACAAAGAATATCAAAAAGCGGTGGATGACTCAAGGGATAAGACGGTTATCTTTGCGGACAGATTTCCGTTCCTTTACCTTGTGAAAGATTATGGCATAAAGCATTATGCAGCGTTCCCCTCTTGCTCGTCGGACACCGATGCGAGCTTTGATGTGGTGATAGAGCTTGCTGAAAAGACAAAAGAACTGAAAAAGGAAGCCTTGCTTGTTCTTGAAAACCCCGCACAAAGCATTGCACAGGCTGTTATAAAGGCGGCTGAATGTGAAAATACAAAAACTGCGGTTATGAATTCCTGCCAGTCAATAGCGGGAAAAGACGCCAAAGATAATGATTATATCGAAATAATGACAGAAAACTTAGCTTCACTCAAAGAAGCACTGAGATAAAACGGAGGTGAAAAAGATGCCGTATATTGAATGTCGGGATATTTCCCTGGGTTATGGGGGAAAGGTGATTGCCGAGGATATATCCTTTGCGGTTGAAGAAGGCGACTATCTTTGCATTGTGGGTGAAAACGGTGCTGGGAAAAGCACGCTTGTGAAAACTTTGCTGGGACTTGAAAACCCCATAAAGGGCGAAGTTGTTGTGGATAGCTATATTTCAAAAAACAGCATAGGCTATCTTCCACAGCAAACAGACTTTCAGCGGGACTTCCCTGCGACCGTGCGGGAAATAGTCCTTTCGGGGTGCATTGCACGATATGGAAAGCAGCCGTTTTTCGGCAAAAGACAAAGGAACCTTGCCGAAGAAAATATGAAAAAGTTAGGGATTGAAAATCTGAAAAATAAATGCTATCGGGAGCTATCCGGCGGACAACAGCAAAGAGTTCTTCTTGCAAGGACACTTTGTGCCGCCAAAAAGCTTTTGCTCCTTGACGAGCCGGCAGCGGGGCTTGACCCGGTGGCTACAAACGATATGTATCACCTTGTTATGGACTTAAACAGGCAGGAAGACATAACGGTTGTTATGGTTTCCCACGATATAAAAGCGGCGGTAAGACATTCAAAGCATATTCTGCATCTTGGAGACGGAGAGATGTTTTTCGGCACTGCTGAGGAATATTCAAAGAGCAAGGTCGGTACCAGATTTTTGAATTCGGACAAATGCGGGAGGTGTGAAGAATGAGTGACTTGTTTAGCGTAATCCAGTATTATTTCACCTTTGATTTTGTCAGGTATGCCTTTTTGGTAGGAACGCTGATAGCACTGTGCTCGGCACTTTTCGGGGTTATTCTGGTGCTCAAGCGGTTTTCGTTCATTGGGGACGGGCTTTCCCACACAGCCTTTGGCGCATTGGCGGTGGCGACGGTCCTCAGAGTATCAAATCCCCTTTATGTGGTGCTGCCGGTGACGGCTGTTCTTGCAGTGCTGCTGCTCAAAGCCGGACAAAATCGCAAGATAAAGGGAGATGCCTCACTTGCTATGGTTTCGGTCGGGGCACTGGCTGTTGGTTATCTTTTGCTTAATATATTACCGGCGTCAACCAATGTATCGGGTGACGTGTGCGGAACACTTTTTGGTGCCACATCAATACTCACTTTGTCAAAGGCCGATGTGCTCCTTTGCATGGCTCTGGCTTTGACGGTAACGGTGCTTTTTGTTGTTCTTTACAACCGGATTTTTTCTATCACTTTTGACGAAAACTTTGCCCGCAGTATGGGAATACATACCGGAGCATACAATACCATTGTTGCAATAGTAACTGCGGTGATTATTGTTCTTGCAATGAATCTTGTGGGCTCGCTTCTGGTTTCGGCTCTTGTGGTTTTTCCGGCACTTTCTGCGATGCGGTTATTTAGAAGCTTCAGGGGTGTGACTTTGGGCTCAGCAGTTTTGGGTACTTTGTGTGCCGCAATCGGGATTTTGGGCTCAATAATTTTGTCGGTGCCCGTTGGTCCTGCTGTGGTGGCTGTTAATATTATTGCTTTTCTTTTGTTTTTTGTTCTTGGAAAGGCTTTCAATCGATAAATCGGGTATAATAATATTGAAAATTTAAAGGAGTGACACAGTTGAAAACAGATGTGTATGAAATTTCAAAGGGCGTAAAGCTGCGGTTTATTGAAACCGACAAATTCAAAACAAATGTTTTGAGTGTTTATTTTTGTTTGCCGCTTTGCCGGGAAAATGTAACCTGTGCGGCACTTATACCGAGGGTCCTAAAACGCGGGAGCGTTAAGTATCCCACCATGGCTCAGCTTTCACGACGCGCAGAAGAACTTTATGGAGCATCAATCGGTGCAGATATCTTGAAAGAGGGCGATGAGCTGCTTATCCGTGCATCGGCACAGTTTGTAAGTGACAGCTTCATAACAGAAACCATAATAAAGGACATTGCGGAGCTGCTTTATGAGTTTGTGCTCTGCCCCATCACAAAGGACGGAGCTTTTGACAAAACCTATGTGGAGCAGGAAAAAGAAAACGCCAAAAACTTCATTAAAGGCCTTATCAATGACAAAAAGGAGTATGCCCAGGTAAGATGCAATGAGATAATGTTTGAGGGCGACCCCTACGGGAATTTCTCATACGGCTATGTCGAAGACCTTGAGTGTATTGACGAGAAAAATCTTTATGATTTTTATAAAGATGTTATAGAAACCGCAGAGGTGAACATTTTTGCCAGCGGATGCTTTGATAAAGATGCAGTAAAGGCTGAAATCGAAAAGACTTTTGGCAAGGCGCTTTCGCCGCGCGACTCAAAGCGGACAAGGACAAACCTTGCGGCGTTTGAAGAAAGCATAAAGGTGAAAGAAGTTACCGAAGAAATAACGGCATCCCAAAGCAAGCTCTGTATGGGATTTAACTGCGGAATTGAGCCCGCATCGGATGAGTGTTATGCTGTGGCAGTTTTTTCGTGCATATACGGCGGAAGCCCATTTTCGAAGCTTTTCAATAATGTCCGTGAAAAGCTGAGCCTTGCTTATTATGTTTTTTCAGCTTTCAACAGACAAAAAAGCTTTATGCGGATAAGCGCAGGGGTAGAGGCTGGCAAGTTCAGTGCGGCATATGACGAAATTCTACTTCAGCTTGATATGATGAAAAACGGCGATTTTTCGGATGATGAAATAGCGTCTGCTAAAAAGTATCTTAAAACTCAAGTTGGCAGCATCAAGGACAGCCTTGTTGCAACGGAAGATTTTTATATGACACGGGCTATGATGTTGGTGGATGAGTCCCCCGACGAGTTCCTGGAAAAAATCAACAAGGTCAGCCGCGAAGAAATTATTGCCGCGGCAAACAAGATGCAGCTTGATACGGTTTATTTTCTGAAAGGGGTGAGCGGCGATGAGATTTGAGAAAACAGAAAACAAATTTTTGAATGAAAGTGTGCTTTTCGGCGTTCACGAAAGCGGACTTCGGGTGTATATCGTCCCAAAGAAAGGCTTTTCAAAGTATTATGCGATTTATGGCACCGAATATGGTTCAGTTGACAGAGTTTTAAACCTTGACGGCGAAGAGGTGATGCTCCCTGACGGGATTGCACACTTTCTTGAGCACAAGCTTTTTGAGGAGGAAGACGGAAAGAACGCTTTTGATAAATTTGCCCTTACCGGAGCAAGCAGTAATGCATTCACCAGCTTTGATATGACAGCATATCTGTTTTCCTGCACCGACAGCTTTTATGAAAATCTTGATATACTCCTTGAATTTGTGAACAATCCGTATTTTACAGACGAAAATGTTGCAAAAGAACAGGGTATCATCGGTCAGGAAATAAAGATGTACGACGATGACCCTGACTGGAGGCTGTTTTTCAATATGCTTCAGGGAATGTATCACAAAAATCCCGTTAAGACCGACATTGCAGGTACAGTTGAGAGTATAAGCCATATAACGCCCGAGCTCCTTTACAAGTGCTGTGAGGCGTATTACAACCCGTCAAATATGATGCTTGTTATGGTGGGCGATATTGATGCCAAAAAGGCGGTTGAATATATCAATAGGCACGTGAAGACTGATAAGGACAGAGGCAGAATTGAAAAAACGGTTTGTGCTGAGCCGCGTACTGTAGCCCAAAAGATTGTCAGACAAAAGCTCAGTGTGTCAAAGCCGCTGTTTCTTATGGGATTTAAGGAAAAAGAAGAGGGTATCGACGGCGAAAAGCTGCTCCTCAAGCAAATAAAGACGGATATTCTTATGGAAGTGCTTTTTGGAAAGAGCAGTTCGTTTTTCACCGAGCTTTACGGCGAGG
The DNA here is from genome assembly GCA_017456605.1 of Clostridia bacterium. Classification (GTDB taxonomy): domain Bacteria; phylum Bacillota; class Clostridia; order Monoglobales; family Monoglobaceae; genus SIG440. The sequence continues at coordinate 278,520 of JAFTJA010000004.1, forward strand.
GGCTGATTGACGGAAGCTTTGGGAAGGACAGCGAGCTTGAAAGGAGCTATGGCTTTTCAAGCATAAGCGGTGAAAGCTCAAAGCCGGAAGAGGTATACAAAAGAGCTCTTGAATATTTGACAGAGGTAAAGGAAAAGCCTCTCGACAAGTCGGCAGTGGATGTTGCAAAAAGAGTGCTTATAGGAAGAAACTTAAGACGTTTCAACAGCGTAGAAAGACTTGGTAATGACTTTATCCGTTCTTTTATGAACAACATAAACCCGTTAGAGTACAGTGAGATTGTTGAAAACGTGAGCCACCAAGAACTTGGCGAAAGGCTCAGGGAACACTTTGATGAGGAGTGCTGTACGCTTTCGATTATCGAGCCGTTGGAGGAAAGTGAAAATGATAAATAATATCTCATTTCCGGGGCTTGGTCTTGATTTTGAAATAAACAGAGTGGCGTTTTCCCTTTTCGGGGTTCCTGTTTATGCTTATGGATTGATTATTGCATTGGGTCTTGTCCTTGCTTTTGTGTATGCATCAAGAGAAGCAAAAAGGACAGGAATTTCGGACAACGACTTTTTCAATATGTTCATAATAGGTCTGCCGGTAGCGGTTGTGTGTGCAAGGATTTATTATGTGGTTTTCAGCTGGGATTATTACAAGTATAATCTCTCTGAAATATTCAACATCCGTGGTGGCGGAATAGCGATTTACGGTGCTGTGATTGGAGCGGCACTGGTTGTACTTATTTATTGCCGGGCAAAGAAAATCAGTATAGGGAAAGTCCTTGACGTGCTGGCGGTATCGCTTTTAATTGGTCAGGCAGTGGGTCGCTGGGGCAATTTTGTAAATGGCGAAGCCTTTGGCGAGAGTTGTTCACTTCCCTGGGCGATGACTGTTGTCCGTGGCGGAAGAACTGTGGCAGAGCTTGCTCACCCCACGTTTCTTTATGAATCTCTTTGGAATGCCCTTGGTATTTTGGTGCTTATTCTTTATAAGAGAAAAAAAGCCTTTGAAGGCGAAGTTTTTTGCGGATATATGATATGGTACGGCATTGGCAGACTGTTTATTGAAGGGTTAAGGACGGATTCCCTTTACTTGGGGTCCATAAGGGTTTCGCAGCTGCTTTCTCTGGTGTTGATAGTGGCGGGAATAATTATTATCTTAAAAAACAGAAAAAATATAAAAAAACACTTGACAAACGAATGATTTTGGGTTAAAATTGGTGAGGTGTAAAGCAAAACAGCTTTACAGTTTGCCTGAAGGGGGAGATAAAATGGAAAAAAACGTTGAAATTTCTCTTCTTCTCAGTTTTTACAAAAATATGCTTACCGAGCGTCAGGCAGACACGGCAGAGCTTTATTACAATGAAGATTTGTCCCTGTCGGAAATCGGTACTGAGCTTGGCATAAGCCGTCAGGGTGTCAGGGACAATTTAAAGCGTGCGGAAAACACACTTTATGATGTTGAAGAAAAGCTTGGTCTTGCGAAAAGATTTCTTGAAATCAAATCAAGGCTTGGCGAGATTGACAGCATCATTTCAAAAATTGAAAAATCTCCAGATTCAAGGCTTTTGCCAAACAGCATAAAGCATCAGATAAACGATATTCTTGCCATTGTGGCTGGAATAAACGAAATGGAGATTTGATTTTGAAAAAATCCTGAAAGGGGTGTGCATATGGCTTTTGAAAGTCTGGCAGACAAACTGCAAAGCACCTTCAAAAAGCTTCGGGGCAAGGGCAAGGTTTCGCCCGCTGACCTGAAAGAAGCAATGCGTGAAGTTAAACTTGCACTCCTTGAGGCAGACGTCAACTTCAAGGTTGTGAAAAGCTTTATTTCAAGCGTTTCAGAACGTGCTTCGGGTGCTGAAGTGATGGAATCACTCACCCCCGCACAGCAGGTTATTAAAATAGTAAACGAAGAGCTTGTTGCTCTTATGGGCACTGAAGAAAAAATCAAGATTTCTTCAAAACCGCCGACAGTTATTATGATGGCGGGGCTTCAGGGTGCCGGAAAGACCACTACTGCGGCAAAGCTTGGAGGACTTCTCAAAAAGCAAGGGAAAAGACCTCTGCTTTGCGCCTGCGACGTTTACCGCCCGGCGGCTATAAAACAGCTTCAGGTGGTGGGTACGCAGCTTGAACTTCCGGTTTTCACCATTGAGGGAAACCAAAACCCCGTGGAAATTGCGGAAAAGGCACTTGAGCACGCAAGACTTCATTCAAATGATATTTTGATTGTGGATACCGCCGGAAGACTTCACGTCGATGAAGAGCTGATGGACGAACTCAAAAGCATCAAAGAAAAAATTGACCCGACTGAAATTCTTTTGGTTATTGATGCTATGACAGGTCAGGACGCGGTCAATGTGGCAGAGGTATTCAACAGCCAGCTTGAAATTGATGGTGTTGTTCTTACCAAGCTTGACGGTGATACCCGTGGCGGTGCGGCGATTTCGGTACGTGCTGTTACCCAAAAACCCATAAAGTTTTGCGGTATGGGCGAAAAGCTCACTGACCTTGAGGTATTCCATCCTGAACGTATGGCGTCAAGAATTTTGGGTATGGGTGATATGCTCAGCCTGATTGAAAAGGCAGAGCAGGCGCTGGATGAAAAGAAAGCTATGGAGCAGATGCAAAAAATGCGGAACTCCACATTCACATACAGCGACTTTCTTGACCAGATGGACCAAATGAAAAAGATGGGTCCCCTTGATCAGCTTATTGGGATGATTCCCGGGGTTGACACACGGGCGCTTAAAGATGCAAACATTGACGAGAAAAAAATGCTCCATACTGAGGCGATAATCAAATCAATGACAAAGGGCGAACGTGAAAACCGAGACAAGCTTACACCAAAGCGTCGTGAACGCATTGCAAAGGGCAGCGGAACAACCGTTGCTGAGGTGAACGCTCTTGTCAAACAGTTTGAACAGATGCAAAAAATGATGAAAATGATGACCGGGGGCAAGTTTGCAAAGCAAATGGGCCGTATGGGCAAGATGGGGAAAATGAAATTTCCCTTCTGAGCACCTGGGATTTAAATTTTAAAAATTATTAAATTATATATTTTTTTGGAGGTAATTTATTATGGCAGTAAAAATTCGTTTGAGAAGAATGGGAGCAAAGAAGGCACCTTTCTATCGTGTAGTTGTGGCTGATTCAAGATATCCCCGCGATGGCAGATTCATTGAACAGGTTGGCACATACAACCCCATGACAGAACCCGCTGCAGTTGAATTTGATGCAGAAAAGGTTGCTAAGTGGATTTCAAACGGTGCACAGCCCACAGACACAGTAAAACGTCTTTTGAAAGAAAAGGGCATTATCTAATCTGAAAAGACATCGGCGGCTTGTCCTTTTTGGGACAAGCTGTCCGGTACCTTTGGGTTTTGGAGGAAAAAATGAAAGAACTTTTGGAATTTATTGCAAAAACAATGGTTTCAGAACCTGATGCGGTTGAGGTAAAAGAAACAGTATCGGGTGATTCAATTGTGCTTTCCTTGCACGTTGCCGAAGGCGATATGGGCAAGGTAATCGGCAAACAGGGCAGAATAGCAAAAGCTATACGCACTGTTGTCAAGGCTGCAGCAAGCCACGAAAACAAAAAAGTGACGGTTGATATTGTATAACTTGCGCAGGAGACTGTATCATCAAAGGCGGATTTTGGGCGTTTGATTTGGTACAGTCTTTGCTTGCTTTTTAAGAAACAGTGTTTGAAAGATAGGAATTTTTATGAAAAAAGAACTTGAAATTGGACAAATAGTGAATACGCATGGGCTTCGGGGCGACGTAAAGGTTATGTACTGGTGCGATACTCCTGAACTTTTTCATGAGCTTGCGTATGTTAACATAGATGGTGAAGAATTTGACATCGAAAAATCAAGGATTCACAAGAATATGGTAATTCTTAAACTTAAAGGCATTGATGACATAAATATTGCCGAAAAATACCGGAACAAAATTCTCACAGTTCCAAGGGAAGAACTGGGCGATTTGCCTGACGGAACATATTATATTTGCGACCTTCTGGGCTGCAGTGTTGAAACTGTTGAGGGCAGGCTTTTGGGGAAAATCTGCGATATAATAAAGACCGGCAGCAACGATGTGTATGTGGTTGAAAATGACGACAAAAAGCAGGTGCTTATTCCGGTGATTAGTGATGTTATAAAATCCGTTGACATTGAAGCAAAGCGGATTTTGATAGAACCCTTAAAAGGATTGATTGACTGATGGCAGATTTAAGAGTTGATATTTTGACCCTATTTCCTGAAATGTTTGATGCTGTGCTAAACAGCAGCATTATCGGACGTGCTGTGGAAAATGGAATTCTTGAAATAAACTGTGTGCAGATAAGGGACTTCGCATTCAATAAGCACAGACAGGTTGATGACTATCCTTATGGCGGCGGTCAGGGCATGGTTATGCAGGCAGAGCCCATATACCTTGCGTATATGAGTGTTTGCGAGGGGCTTTCATATAAGCCCAAAACCATATATCTGTCTCCTCAGGGGAAGACCTTCAGGCAATCAACGGCAAAAAGATTGGCAAAAGAAAAACATCTGGTGCTTATCTGTGGACACTATGAGGGTGTTGACCAGAGAGTGCTTGATGAAATTGTGGACGAAGAAATCTCCTTGGGAGATTTTGTACTTACCGGTGGCGAAATTGGGGCAATGGCTGTGGTGGATGCCACCGCCAGAATGATTCCCGGGGTGCTTGCATCCGAGGCTGCTTTTTCGGATGAGTCGCACTACAGCGGACTTTTGGAATATCCCCAGTACACAAGGCCTGCCGTGTGGCACGACATGGAAGTTCCCGAAGTTTTGATGAGCGGAAATCACAAGCTCATTGAGGAATGGAAGCGTTTTTCAGCTATCAAAAACACCTTTGAAAAGCGAAGAGGAATGCTGAGTCGTGCCAAGCTTTCAAAAAAAGATTTGACGACGGTAGAAAAGCTTCGGGGGAAATAAGCTGGTAAATTGTTTAAAATTTTAATATACTGTTGTTTTTTGACGTAATTTATGATACAATTATTCTACTTATAATTTGGCAAATCAGAGAAGATATAAATTTTTAAAAATCGGAGGGATCCTGATGAAATGTTTAAACTGTGGAGCAGATATTTATGATGGAATTAAAAAATGTCCATACTGCAAAACATTGACCCCGGATGTGAATGAAGACGAAAAATTCAAAAATTTTGACTTTAAGTATACGATTACTTCGACCGAGCAGGTGAGAAAGATCCATGACTCGGTAAACGAAGTAAGAAAGGAAACAAAAAAGAACACACTTGAAAAGTTCCTTGCCGCAAGACGTGCTAAAAAGCGTGCTGCAAGACGTGCTGCAAGACGGGGTGAAGCTCCTGCAAAAAAACCGCTTTTTGAGAAAAAGCCAAAAGCGGACAAGACTATCATCAAAAAGGAAAAAGCGGTCAACAAAGAGAAAAAGTCCTTTATGCCAAAGGATATGAAAAAGTTCACCCAAAGAGCGGTTGGGCTTCTGACTGTTGCGGTTTGTCTTGTGCTTTTGGTGTGGGGTGTTGTGGCTTTTGCCAATATGCTTTCGGGTGACGATACTACTCCGTCATACACTTACGCAAAGGACAACTCGCTTTATATGGTATACAAGGGCAAAAACATTCTCTTGTCAGAAAGTGTTATCACAGATTCATACATCAGGATGCTTGACGAAAACAACAACCTTGTTTCTGCTGAACGCGCTGCTAAAAATGCAGGCATCATCCATGCGTCAAAGGATGGCAAGACAGTATTCTTCTTTGAAAACTTTGACCCTGAAACAGGCAGTGGAAAGCTTTGTATGATAAAGAACGGAAAGGCAAAGAGGGTAAAAGAAATTTCCGACGCAGTACATAATTCACTGGTTATGACAAGCGACGGAAAGAAGCTCTTATATCTCCAGACCGCTGACAAAAACGGAGATATGGGCGTTCTCTATTATTGGGAGGACGGCATCGAAGAACCTTTCAAAATAGCAACAGATATTGACCACGGAACATTCGCTTTTTCAGCAGATGAGAATTGGGCAATCTTTTTGCAGAATTTGAACCGCATTACTATGCACGGCGATATGTACGCAAAAAGTCTTGAAAGGCTCAAGGATGAGAAAATAAAGATGGATACTGATGTGTGCAAGATTTTTGGCTCAAACAAAAATGGCGACACACGTATCTATGGAAAAGATTATGACGAGACAGACGGCTCGTTTGATATTTATGCAATGAACGAAAAGGGCCGTTCTATAAGACTTGGTGAAAGAACGACCAAAGCACCGCTTATTCAGAAGAAAAAGAACAGCTTGTTTGTTTATGGAATTGCTGACGACAAAACAAACAATCTCTATACAGTGGAGATAGACTCCGGCAAGAAAGAAAAGATTGCCAGCGGAGTAAACAGCATCCTTATGATGTCAAAAGACGAAAAGACTGTTATTTATGACAAGGTTTACACAGGCAAGCTTGCGGATTATTATGCATATACCAAAGGCAAACAGCCTCTCAAAATCGCAGGCAACGTAGTTGTTGACTATGAGGTTGTAGCAGGAAAGCCCCAGATGGCTGCAAGCTATGATTGCCGCAAGGTTGTCTATATTTCAGAATTTGAAAGCTTCAAGGGTGGCGGAACGCTCACTCTTTGCGAATACAAGAACGGACGCGTTGTGTCAGAAACCCAGATTGCGGAAGATGTATATTCGTGCTATCTGGCAGAGGATGACAAGTTCATTTTTACAAAGGATTACAGCCCGTCACGAAAAGTGTTTGATGTATATCTCCTTGATGGAACAGAAATGACTCTCCTCCGTGAAGAAGTTTCGCCCGAAATGTTTGGAGTTTCAAAATCGGGAGATAATATATTCTATATCTCAAATTATAACGTTGAGGGTGTTTATGGAACCCTTGAAAAGATGGACCTCAAAGGCAATTCCGAAGAACTTGCGTCTGAGGTTGTGGATTTTGATTTGACCTCTTTCTCGGATGTACTTTTCTACAAGAATTTAAACAGCGAAACAGGACTTTTTGATGTGTTCCTTGCAAAAAACGGAAAGTCTTCGTGGACCCAAATCAACACTTCGGTAAACGAAATCCTGACATATTAAAGGGGCGAAGATCTTGCGAATAGGAGTTTTCGGCGGAACATTCAATCCTCCGCACTTTGGACATCTGCATCTGGCACGCGAGGCTATGGAAAAGGCTGCCCTTGATAAAATGATTTTTATTCCGTGCGCTATTCCCCCTCACAAACCAAACCTCAAAATTCCTGACGGTGAGCACAGACTCAGTATGGTCAAGCTCGCCACCATGGGGGATGCGAGGTTTTCGGTGTCTGATATTGAAATAGAGGCAGGGGGAAAAAGCTATACGGCAAAGACCCTTGAAAGGCTTGAAAAAATCTATCCTCATGACAGACTTTGTTTTATTGTGGGTGCTGATTCTCTTTGTGAGATGGAAGGCTGGTTTTGCCCCGGGGAAATTTTTAGACGTGCAGAAATTGTTGTAGCTATGCGCGGCGGTATGAATGAAAGCTTTCTGGATGCTGCAATTTCCCTTTTGCGACAGAAATACAAGGCAAGGATTACGAAGATTTCTATGGCCGAAATGGAAATTTCGTCATCGGAAATAAGACGCCGTATCCAAAACGGAGAAAACATAGCTGATATGGTATGCGAAGAAGTCATTGATTATATTGAAAAAACACAGATTTATGAAGGATAGTTTTTAATATGCAAAGTTTTGACGAAATAAGGGATTATGCAAAAAATGTTTTGAGTCAAAAGCGGTTTTTGCATACTCTCAGCGTTGCGGATGAAGCAAAGGAGCTTGCGCTTCTTTGGGGTGCAGATTGTGAGAAGGCTTATTTTGCGGCACTTCTGCACGATATAGCAAAAGAGATACCTTTTGAAGAATCAAAAGAGATTTTGAAAAAGGCAGGACTCCCGACGGATTTTATCAGGCCCCTTATTCACGGACCGGTGGCGGCGTATATGGCGCGCGAGAAATTTGGCATATGCGATGAGGATATCCTCAATGCCATAAGGTATCACAGTACCGGGCGCACAGGAATGTCAGTTTTAGAAAAGATAATTTTTGTAGCTGATTTCACCGAGCCAAACCGCCTTTATACTGATTCAAAAGAGGTCAGGGAGCTATCAAGAAAAGACCTTGACGCCGCTATGCTCCTTCAATGCGACAGATGCATAAAGTTCCTGATAGATACGGGCAAAATTGTGAATACATTGACAGTAGATTTGAGAAACAGTTTGATCAAGCAGCAAAAAAGAGGAAAAGATAAATGAGAGTAAAGTCACCACTTAGACTTATAGTTGCAATAGTTATTTTAATTGTCCTTATTTATGTGGGGTTCAAAGGGGCAATGTCAATAATTTCAGGTGAGCCCATAAAGTTTGGTTTCAGCAGCAACCGTATGTTTGGCTCTGACCGTGTTCAGGACTTTGTTGTTGCCGGAATTGACGAAGAGGGTTACCGCACAGACTTGATACTTTTTTGCAGGTATAATCTGGCGGACAATTCAATAGACGTCTTGCAAATTCCCCGTGACACCAAGGTTGAAACGGACAGATACGACAAAAAGATAAATTCAGCGTATGGCAGCAAGGAAAAAGAAAAAGCTCTTTTTGATGAGATTGAGAGCGTAATAGGAATAAGACCTGAAAAATCTGTTATAGTGAGCTTTAAGGCATTTCGTGAGCTTATTGATGCCATTGGCGGAGTAGAGGTGAATGTCCCGATGCGGATGTATTATACAGACCCCTATCAGGACCTCACCATTGACCTTTATCCGGGCAAGCAGGTGCTTGACGGAAGGCGGGCCGAAATGTTTATGCGGTTTCGTTACAACAACGACGGCACGGGCTATCCAAACGGCGATATTGACAGAATTGCGGCACAAAAAAATCTTTATAATGCGGCAATGGAAAAACTGCTCAGCGGGAGCACGGTGCTTAAAGCTCCAAAGATTTTGGGTATAATTTCAGACAATGTAAAGACGGACTTTTCTGTTGATGAGATTGTAGGATATATGACACGTATTCCAAAATTCAGTATGGAAAAGGTTAATATATTCACACTTCCCGGTGAAGGTGCATATGATTCAAACGGCGTTTCGTATTTCTTCCCCGATAAAGAAGAAACTGAAAAGCTGATAAAAGAAAACTTTTCTTCAAAAAGAAAGACTGATCCCAGCGAAGCTGGGTATACAGGTTCCTTTAAAAACCGGTTTATCAAGGTGAGAATTGTTGATGCAACAGGCCTTGATGAATCCCAGGCGGATATGCTGAAAATTGTTTCAGAAACCCTTTCTGATTATGGTTTCAAGGTGGTTTCAACCGAAAAATCAGACAGAATTTCGGACAAATCAGTCTTCATAAATCACAACGAAAAGCACGCTGCGACAGAGGTCAAAAAGGTCTATGGAGCGGTTGAAATTTCTGAAACAATAGAAGAATATGTGGTTGAAAGTGGCGAAAAAATGGCAGATGTTACACTGAAAATCGGCAGCGACTTTTCGTTTTAGATAAGACACTTGAAAGGAAGAATTTTTATGAGTTGTGAAAATAACTATGTTAACACGGTTGTCAAGGCTATCGACAAGAAAAAAGGACGGGATATACAGGTTCTTGATCTTAGCGGACTTACCACTTTGACAAACTATTTTGTTATCGCCACAGGCGGTTCAAACAAAAATGTTCAGGCGATTTGTGACTTTATTGAAGAAGAAATGCAAAAGATTGGCGCAAAGATGTGGAACAAAGAAGGTTATGACGGCGGCGAATGGATTTTACTCAATTATGATGACGTTATGGTGCATATTTTTCAGGAAGAACCCCGTGAATTTTACAAGCTGGAGCATATATGGAAAGACGCACCTGGCATAGATGTTTCAGACCTTATTGACGAAGACTAAAAACCGAAAGGATTGATAATAAATGAAATACGATTTCAAAGGAATTGAAGAAAAATGGCAAAAAAACTGGGAGGACAAAAAGGTCTTTGCAATCAAAGAAAACCCTGCAAAGCCCAAGTATTATGCCCTTGAAATGTTCCCGTATCCGTCAGGAAACTTACATATGGGACACGTGCGCAACTATTCAATCGGCGATGTTGTGGCACGCTATAAGACAATGCAGGGCTTCAATGTTCTCCATCCCATGGGCTGGGACTCTTTTGGCTTGCCTGCAGAAAATGCGGCTATTAAAAACGGAACACCTCCCGCTGACTGGACATGGAAGAATATTGACAATATGCGCGACCAGCTCAAACGTCTTGGCTTCAGCTATGACTGGGACCGTGAGGTTGCAACAGCAAAAGAAGATTATTACAAATTCACCCAGTGGATGTTTTTGAAGCTGTTTGAAAACGGTCTTGCATACAAGAAAAAATCTTTTGTAAACTGGTGTCCCTCGTGCCAGACTGTTCTTGCAAATGAGCAGGTGGTAAATGGCAAGTGCGAACGCTGCAAGAGCGAGGTAGGAAAGAAAGATTTGGAGCAGTGGTTCTTCAAAATTACTGATTATGCAGAACGTCTTCTTGCTGATATTGAAAAGCTCAAAGGCTGGCCCGATAAGGTAAAATCAATGCAGACCAACTGGATTGGAAGATCTGAGGGTGCTGAGGTTAAATTCAAGATTGACGGCACTGACAAGGAGCTTACTGTGTTCACTACACGTCCTGATACAATTTATGGTGTGTCATATATGGTGATTGCTCCTGAGCATCCTATTGTGGATGAACTCATCACAGGAAAGCCCCAGGAGGCAGAATGCCGTGCATTTATCGAAAAAGTACACGGTATGAGTGAAATTACCCGCAGCGCTACCGACACCGAAAAAGAGGGCGTATTCACCGGGGTATATATGATAAACCCCATAAACGATGAAAAAATCCCGCTGTACCTTGCAAATTATGTATTCCTTGATTATGGAACAGGTATTGTTATGGGTGTTGCGGCTCACGACCAGCGTGACTTTGAATTTGCAAAGAAATACAATCTTCCCATTCGCATTGTTATTCAGCCTGAGGGACAGAATATGAAAGAGGAAGATATGACCGAGGCTTTTGCTGCTGAGGGTATAATGGAAAATTCCGGCGAATTCAACGGAATGAACAATCGTGATGCGCTTAAAAAGATAATTTCTTATATGGAAGAAAAGGGCATAGGCGAAAAGAAAGTCAACTTCCGTCTTCGTGACTGGTTGATTTCACGTCAGAGATACTGGGGTGCTCCAATCCCTGTTGTGTACTGTGAAAAGTGCGGAACTGTGGCAATCCCTGAGGAACAGCTTCCTGTGCGTCTTCCTGAAAATGTTGAATTTACAGGTCAGGGAAAATCACCTCTTTCGGAATGTGCGGACTTTATGAATACAACTTGTCCCAAGTGCGGCGGAAAGGCTGTCCGCGAGAGCGACACAATGGATACTTTTGTTTGTTCATCGTGGTATTTTTTAAGATATTGTGACCCCAAGAATGACAAAATGCCATTCAGCAAAGAAAAGACAGATTACTGGATGAATGTTGACCAGTATATCGGCGGTGTTGAACACGCAATTCTCCATCTTCTTTATGCGAGATTTTTCACAAAAGTTCTCTATGACCAAGGCTATGTTTCCTGCGAAGAACCTTTTGAAAACCTGCTCACTCAGGGTATGGTGCTGAAAGACGGCAGCAAGATGTCAAAGTCTGTGGGAAATGTAGTAAGTCCTGAAGAGATTATCGAAAAATACGGCGCAGATACAGCAAGACTCTTTATCCTCTTTGCGGCACCCCCCGAACGTGACCTCGACTGGAATGATACAGCGGTTGAGGGTGCATATCGATTCCTAAACCGTGTATGGCGTGCGGTTGACGAGCTTCGCCAGTATGCATCATACGATGCGGTTGATGGTGCAAAACTTAATGAGACAGAGAAAAAACTTCACTTTGCGGTTAATGCAGGTATCAAAAAAGTTACCGAAGATTTTGATAGATTCAGCTTCAATACTGCAATCAGCAGCATCATGGAAACAGTTAATGCACTTTATCAGTATAAAGATGCGGTAAATGCTGAAAACTATAACAAAGAACTCCTAGGCGAAGCACTTCGTGCCATTGTTCTTATGCTTTCACCTATCGTTCCGCACATCACTCAGGAGCTTTGGGAGATGCTGGGAAATTGCGAAAACCTTTTTGATACACCATGGCCGAAGTATGACGAAAGTGCATTGGTTGTCAGCGAGGTAGAGGTTGTTGTTCAGATTAACGGCAAAATCCGTGACAAAATGATGATTTCTGCTGACCTTGACCCCCAGGGTATGCAAAATGTAGCACTTGAAAATGACAAGGTTAAGGCACTTATTGACGGCAAACAGGTGGTTAAAGTTATTGCTGTTCCCAAAAAGCTTATAAACATAGTGGTGAAATAATTATGAGCGCAAAACAGGAATTTATTGAACTATATCAAAACTTAATAAAAAGAGAGGGAGCTGAAAAGCTCCTTGCTCATCTTATGTCCCCGGCAAGTGATTTCTTCACGGCACCTGCCAGCACAAGATATCACGGAGCGTACGAGGGCGGCTTGGTTGAGCATAGTTTGAATGTTTATGAATGCCTTAAGGATTATCTGGCAAGAGAAAGAGTGGCAGAGCTTTATGGCATCGAGGCAAGTGAAGAAAGCATTGCAATAGTTGCACTTCTTCACGACATTTGCAAAATGAATTTTTACAAACCTTCATTAAGAAATGTGAAAGACGAAAACGGCGTTTGGCAAAAAGTTCCCACATACGAGATTGATGACAAGCTTCCGTATGGACACGGTGAAAAATCGGTTTATATAATTTCAGGCTTTATGCGACTCACTCGTGAGGAGGCTTTTGCCATAAGATACCATATGGGCTTTTCTGGCAGTGAAGAGCCACGCAATGTGGGCAGTGCATTTGAGATGTTCCCCCTTGCGTTTGCGCTTTCAACTGCTGATATGGAAGCTACATATTTCCTTGAAGGAAAAAACTAAAAAGAAAAGGGAGGACTGACTTGTGAAGGACGGATTTATAAAGGTTGCGGTGGCTACACCTGAAATTGTGGTAAATGCCACAGCCAAAAACTGTGAAAAAATAATAGACCAGATTTCCACTGCGGCAAAAAATGGCGCAAAGGTCATTGTTTTCCCTGAACTTTCGATTTCGGGATACACCGTGGGGGATTTGTTGTTCCAAAGCTCTCTTTGGAAACGTTCAAAGACTGCACTCCTTGAAATCCTCAAACAAACAAAAAAACTGGATATTCTTTTTGCGGTGGGTATTGCCGTTTTATACTGCGACAAGCTTTATAATGCGGCGGCTGTCTGCAAGAACGGAAAAGTTTTGGGCTTTGTCACAAAAAGCCATCTTCCCGGCTTTGGCGAATATAATGAGAGCCGATATTTCAGTGTGCTTAAAAAGACGGTCCAAGTGCCCTTTGACGGATATCTTGTGCCTATGGGGACAAAGTTGATTTTCTGCTGCGAAAGCATGGAAAATCTGCGGATTTCCTGTGAAATTTGCGAAGATATGTGGGTTGCAAATCCCCCGTCAATGCGCCACGCACAAAACGGAGCGACCGTTATACTCAATCTCTCTGCCTGCAACGAAACTCCAAACAAGCAGAAAGCGCGGAAGATGACTGTTGCATCAAACAGTGCAAGAGGTCTTTGTGCTTATGTTTATGCGGACGCAGGTGACGGCGAGTCTACAACCGATTTAGTCTATGCGGGCAACAATATGATTTATCAGTTAGGACGTTGCATCAAAGAAGCGCCGCTTTTTGAAAATGGGATAATTTATGGTATTCTTGACCTTGACAAGATAACCCAATCAAGAAAAATGCGGACAACCTTTATCCCGGAATTTGATGAAGAATATACAAAGATTCACTTTGATATGGAGATTTCAGAGACAACCCTTGAGGAAATTTCTCCAACTCCTTTTGTGCCTCAGGGGAAACTGCGACTTGCACAGCATTGTGACAGAGTTTTCAGGATGCAGTGCGCAGGTCTTAAGAAAAGAATAAAGCATATAGGTCTCAAAACCGTTACTATTGGCGTTTCAGGCGGGCTTGACAGCACACTTGCGCTGCTTGTGGCTGTTCGCACATTTGACGACCTTGGACTTGACCGAAAGGGCATAATAGCGGTTTCTATGCCGTGTTTTGGGACTACCGGCAGAACTTATGACAATTCAAAGAAAATGGCAGAAGCCTTGGGTGTTACATTCCGTGAGGTGTCTATCGCAAAAGCGGTGGAACTGCATCTTTCGGATATTGGTGCATCCACTGCTGAGCACGATGTGACGTACGAAAATGCCCAGGCAAGAGAACGCACTCAGGTGCTTATGGATATTGCAAACAAAACCGGTGGAATTGTGATTGGAACAGGCGATTTGTCGGAGCTTGCCCTTGGTTTTGCCACCTACAACGGTGACCATATGTCAATGTACGGAGTGAACGCAAGTGTGCCAAAAACGCTGATGCGTGAGATTGTAAAATATCTGGCGGGGGATTTTGGAGGCGAGCTTGAAAAGGTGCTTGTTGATGTGGTGGACACACCGGTGAGCCCTGAACTTCTTCCTCCTGAAAATGCCAGCGAAACAAGTCAGAAAACCGAGGATATTATCGGGCCTTATGAAGTTCACGATTTCATACTTTATCATTTTGTGAAATCGGGGTTTGAAAGAAATAAGATTTTCCGGATGGCAAAGTGTGCATTTTGCGGAATGTATGATGAAAAACTTATCGAAAAATGTATTGATACTTTCTACAAAAGATTTTTTGCAAATCAGTTCAAGCGTTCTGCGGTTCCTGACGGACCAAAGGCGGGGAGCATTTCATTGTCGCCCAGAGGTGACTGGAAGATGCCGTCGGATGCAGCTTTTGAAGAATAAAATACGGGCGGAGAAATCCGCCCTTTTGCATAGGAGAAGAAGATGCTTCACATAAAAGAAACAATAGTCGTCGAGGGAAAGTTTGACAAGGAACAACTGAAAAAAGTCACCGATGCACCGATTATCTGCACCGGAGGTTTCACACTTTATACCGACAAAAGTATAATAAATTCAATACGCACCATGGCGAAAAAAACGGGAATAATTGTTCTGACCGACTCCGATAGCGCCGGATTTCGCATACGAAATTACATCAAACAGTGTGTTGGGGAAAACGGCACGGTGAAGCACGCATATATCCCATCTGTTGAGGGAAAAGAAAAACGCAAAGAAAGACCCGGAAAGGAAGGTCTTTTGGGAGTAGAGGGAATAAGCGAAGAACAACTTTCAAAAATTCTTGAGAGCGTTACTGAGGTATGTGACAAAACAGAAAAAAACGAGCCACAGATAACGAAAGCTATGCTTTTTGAAGACGGCCTCAGCGGCGGCATCGAAAGTGCAGAAAAACGAAAAAAACTTGCGAGGATGCTTGGCCTCCCTGTACGGATTTCGTCGAATGCATTGATTGAAGTGCTGAATGCCGCGGTGGGATATGAAGAATATAAAAAAACAATAGGAAAAATTTAACACAAACAAAAGCAACATTTTTCGAAGCAGAATGGTTGCTTTTTGTGTCTTGCTATGGTATACTTTTAAAGTATGTGCGTGAGATTTTGACAAAATTTCACAAAAGATTTATTTGCCTGCAAACAAAAGGTGCTGGCAAGAAAGATTAGGGGGATTTTTATGGAAAACAAAAATTTCAAACCATATATTCCGGCAGATAGGGTAACTCCTGAAATTACTATTACATCTATTGTTATGGGGATTTTGCTTGCTGTGATATTTGGTGCGGCAAACGCTTATCTTGGCCTCAGGGTTGGTATGACGGTTTCGGCGTCTATCCCTGCGGCTGTTATTGCTATGGGCGTTATTCGCGTTATTATGAAGAAAAATTCAATTCTTGAAAGCAACATTGTCCAGACAGTGGGCTCAGCGGGCGAATCTGTTGCAGCGGGTGCGATTTTTACACTTCCTGCACTTTTTCTGTGGGCAGCAGAGGGAACAATGGAAAAACCTGGAATTTTGGAAATTACATTGATTGCACTTCTTGGAGGACTCCTTGGTGTATTCTTTATGGTGCCGCTTCGCAACGCACTCATTGTGAAAGAGCACGGGGTTCTTCCTTATCCTGAGGGTACTGCTTGTGCAGAGGTTCTGCTTGCCGGTGAAGAGGGCGGTGCAAATGCATCAACTGTTTTTGCGGGTATGGGCTTTGCGGCACTTTTCAAGTTTATAATCGACGGGCTCAAAGCTGTTCCGGGTGAAATCGCGCTTAAGTTTAAAGGCTATGCCGGCGAAATAGGAACTCAGATTTATCCTGCAGTAATGAGTGTAGGATACATTTGCGGTCCAAGGATTTCGTCATATATGTTTGCCGGCGGCGTGCTTAGCTGGATGGTACTTATCCCGATGATTGTCCTTTTCGGAAAAGAAATCGTTCTCTATCCGGGAACGGAGTCTATTGGCGAGATGTTTGCATCGGGCGGTGCAAGTGCAATCTGGGGTTCTTATATCCGTTATATCGGTGCGGGCGCTTTGGCTGCAGGTGGAATAATCAGTCTTATCAAGTCGCTTCCTCTTATTGTCCGCACATTTAAAGATGCGCTCAAAGGCATAGGCGGAGCGGGTAATGGCGGCGCATCACGCACAGAAAAAGACTTGAGTATGAAAACAGTTCTTATCGCAATAGCTGTGCTCACAATTCTTGTATGGCTTGTTCCTGCGATTCCGGTGTCACTTCTTGGTGCTGTTATCGTGGTTGTGTTTGGCTTCTTCTTTGCCACAGTTTCATCCCGTATGGTTGGGCTTGTAGGAAGCAGCAACAACCCAGTTTCAGGTATGGCAATTGCAACACTTCTTATATCAACACTTATATTGAAGCTCACGGGTGACGGCGGTGCTCACGGTATGCAGGGTGCTATTGCTATCGGCTCAATTATCTGTATCGTAGCGGCGATTTCGGGTGATACCTCCCAAGACCTCAAGACGGGATACCTTCTTGGTGCAACACCAAAGAAACAGCAGATTGGTGAAATAATCGGTGTTGTTGCGGCGGCTCTTGCTATTGGCGGAACACTTTATCTTCTTGACAGTGCGTGGGGCTTTGGAACTGATGAGCTTGCGGCTCCCCAAGCAACACTTATGAAGATGATTATTGAGGGCGTTATGGATGCAAATCTTCCTTGGGGATTGGTTCTTATCGGTGTGTTCATTGCGATTATCGTTGAAATAGTAGGAATACCCGTGTTGCCCTTTGCAATAGGCATTTATCTGCCTGTGCATCTCAATGCGTGCATTATGGTGGGCGGTCTTGTAAGACTTGTTATGGATAAATTAAAGCGCGAAAAGGCACAAAAAGATGCAATGATAAATGACGGAATTCTCTTCTGTTCGGGTATGATTGCCGGAGAAGGCATTGTGGGCATAGCTTTGGCACTTCTGGCAGTTTTCGGTGTGGACAAGGTTATAAACATTTCTGGACTTTTAAATCTTACTCCCATGGTATCAAACATTTTGAGCGTTGTAGTGTTTGCGCTGGTTATCCTCAGTGTGCTGAAATTTTCACTATGGAAAAAGCGTAAGCCGCTAGATAAATAAAATGAAAAAAGAAAAAATATCAGAAAATTATCTTGAAAGAATTCCAAATGCGCGTGACGGCCTGAAATGGGAAACAGCCGAGGACGGAAAAGTGACATTGTGTATTGAAAACAAAGGACTATTTAACAAGATAGCCCAAAGGCTTTTCAAAAAGCCCAAAATCAGCTATGTTCACCTTGATGAAAACGGCAGCTTTGTATGGCAAGTTATGGATGGAAAGCATAACATAATTGAAATCGGAGAATTGGTAGACGAAAAATTTGGTGAAGGTGCCCATCCACTTTATCCGCGGCTGGCAAAGTTTTTTAAAGTGCTTGACAGCTACGGCTTTATTGAATGGAAATAAAAAGAAAAGAGAACGGTATGTGCCGTTCTCTTTTTATGCTTTTTAAAGTTCGCTGAATTTCTTTTCAAGATACGCCTTGATTGACATAGGCGTCGCTTTTCCGGTAAGGGCGCGATTTGCTTGTCCCATAAAGAAGCCAAATACATTGGTCTTGCCGTTTTTATAGTCTTCAATGAGGTCAGGACGCTCTGCAAAAAGCTTGTCGATTACTTCAGCTATTGCTGCGGTATCCTCAACGACAATAAAGCCGTTTGCTTTCGCAATTTCTTCCGGGTCGCCGCCTTCTTCAAACATAATGCGGATTATTGACTTGGCGTCGTTTCGGTTGACCGTATTTTTGTCAGCCATCTGGACAACCTTTGCAAAATCCTTTGGTGAAATGGGAACTTCCTCGCTGTCAGTATCTTTCACACGACGCATAATTTCGGTGAGAAAGAGGTTCGCAACATTCTTATATTGAGGATAAATTTCAACAGTGCGGTCATAAAAGTCCGAAAGATATTTTTCAAGGGTAATAACTCTCGCATCTTCGTCGGTGAGACCATATTCTTTCGTATACCTTTCCACGCGCTGATGGGGCAGAAGCGGAATTTCACTCTTTGCCTTTTCAATGTCTTCTTCGGTAAAAGTAATTGCCAGAATATCAGGCTCAGGGAAGTAGCGATAGTCATTTGCGTTTTCCTTGCTGCGAAGAGAGGAGGTTGTTCCGGTGGCATCATCAAAACGTCTTGTTTCCTGAACTACCTTTCCGCCACCTTCTAATATTTCGGTCTGGCGGGCAATTTCGCTTTCGATTGCACGCTGAATTGAGCGGAAGGAGTTGAGGTTTTTAATCTCTGCTCTGTCGCCCAAAACGCTGGAGCCCGCAGGTTTCAGTGAAACGTTTACGTCTGCACGGATTGAGCCTTCCTGCATCTTGGCATCGCAGACATTCAGGTATTTGAGATAAAGGGCAATTTTTGAGACAAATTCTGCCGCTTCTTCGGATGATTTGATGTCAGGCTCGGTGACAATTTCGATGAGAGGAACGCTGCATCGGTTGTAATCCGCCCAGCTTTCGCCGTGATAGTCATCGTGAACCATTTTCCCTGCATCTTCCTCAAGGTGAATTTGGTGAATTCGAACAACAGTGCCAGTAGAAAGCTCCAAAGAACCGTTTATACAAAGGGGCAAATCAAGCTGAGAAATCTGGTATGCTTTTGGAAGGTCAGGATAGAAATAATTCTTTCTGTCAAACCGTGTGTAGCGGTTTATGTCACAGTTAAGTGCAAGTCCCGCACGCATCGCATATTCTACTGCGGCATGGTTGATAACGGGAAGAGCCCCCGGCTGACCTGTGCAGACAGGACAGATATGAGTGTTGGGGTCACCGCCAAAGGAAGCATCGCAGGTGCAGAATGCCTTTGTTTTTGTTGAAAGCTCGGCGTGTATTTCAAGGCCGATGACTGTATCGTATTTTTTGCACATGTTGATAACCTCCTCTTATATACTTGCCACAGGATGTGGATTTTCTTTTTCAAAAATATCAGCCGCACCGATGAGCTTTGCATCATCAAAGCGTTTTGCAGAAAGGGAGAAGCCGATAGGCATACCTGCTTTGTCGCAACCGCAGGGAACAGAAATCGCAGGGATGCCGGCGATGTTTGCGGTAACTGTGCAGATATCCGCGAGATACATTTTTACAGGGTCGTCAATGTTTGCTCCTGCCTTATATGCAACTGTCGGTGCAGTAGGCGTCAGCATAAGGTCGCACTTTGAGAAGATTTCGTCGTGTTCCGCACGGCACTGCTGACGTACAGCAAGTGCCTTTTTGTAATATGCATCATAATATCCGCTTGAAAGTGCATAAGTTCCAAGGAGAATTCTGCGCTTAACTTCTGTGCCAAAGCCCTCGCTGCGGGTTTTCTTTATGAGTTTGTCATAGCTTTCGGGAGATGCGGTGCGATAACCGTATTTCACACCGTCATACCGTGAAAGGTTTGAGCTTGCTTCAGCACAAGCCAAAAGGTAATAAGCAGAGACCGCGTATTTGAGGGTGGGCATTGAAACTTCAACAAGCTCCGCACCCATATTTTCATAGAATTTTGCAACGCTCAAAACAGCGGCTTTCACTTCTTCATCAATACCGTCACCAAAAAATTCTTTCGGAAGACCGATTTTCATACCTTTTATGCTGTTTCCCATGCATGAAAGAAAGTCAATATCGTGCTTTCTTGTGGTGCGGTCGTGCTTGTCCTGACCTGCGATTGCATTCAGGATAATTCCGCAGTCCTCGGCTGAATTTGCCATTGGACCAATCTGGTCAAGAGAACTGCCGAAAGCAACAAGCCCGAAACGTGAAACAGTTCCATAAGTGGGCTTTATGCCGGTTATGCCGCAAAACGATGCCGGCTGACGGATTGAACCGCCGGTGTCACTACCGAGTGCTGCACTGCAAAGACCTGCCGAAACCGCTGTGGCACTTCCGCCTGACGAACCGCCGGGAACACATTCGGTATTGAATGGATTTTTCGGTTTTGAAAGCGCCGAGGTCTGTGACGAGCCGCCCATAGCAAATTCGTCCATAGAGGTCTTTCCCAAGATAACAATGTTTTGGGCATTAAGCTTTTCCATAACGGTTGCGTTATAGGGGGGAGCATAGCTTTCAAGCATCTTCGACGAGCAGGTGGTCTTTATCCCCTTGGTGCAGATGTTATCCTTTATCGCCATAGGGATACCTGTGAGAGGAGATATATTGCCCGAAACGATTTTTTCATCTGCCAAGGATGCAGCGGACAGAGCTTCTTCTTCACAAACTGTGTTGAATGCACCAAGGTTTTCGTTTTCACGGATTTTTTTCAGGTATTCTTTTGTCAGCTCGACCGAAGAAAATTCTTTTTGGTCAAGCTTTTTTCTAAGAGTTGAAACAGTAATCATTTGAATTTCTCCTTATATCAGTCAACAATCTTTGGAACAACAAACTGATTTTCCACAGTTTGCGGACCGTTATTCACGATGCCTTCCATGTTTTCAAAGGTTTCAATTTCGTCAGCACGAAGACTGGAAAACGGAACAGCATTTGTCATATCTATGGGGTTATATTCAAAATTTGATTCGCCGATGGTGTCCATAAGTGAAATGATATCAGACATCTCTTTGCTGTATTCAGCGAACTCTTCCTCGGATAAGTGGAGCTTTGAAAGCTCACACAAAAGCTCAAGATTTTCTCTTGAAATCATAAGTAAGTCACTTCCTTTTGCTTAAATAATTACAATTCATTATATTTTAACACTTTTGACTTTGTTTTGCAATACAAATTTGGAAAATCAGATAAAACACGGAAAAACTGCTTTGCATTTTCCGAAAAATGCGAAAAAACATAAAATTTGTCAATGTTTTTTCAAAAAGTACTTGATTATTTCTGTATTATTATGTATAATAACACTTGTTTTATAGTGTTAAAAGAAAAGTTTTGTATTACTAAATTTCGGGGTGAAACAAAATGGACATAGGAAAGAAACTGAAAAGGCTCAGAATAAAGAACCAGCTTACCCTTTCGGACGTGGCAAACCGAAGCGAGCTTTCAAAGGGGTTTTTGTCCCAGCTTGAAAACAACAACTGTTCGCCATCAATTTCGACACTTGAGGATATTTTAGAGGTTCTGGGCTCGTCTTTGCAGGAATTTTTTGCTGACAACAAAGAAGATTCGATTGTGTTCACAAAGAAAGATTATTTTGAGAATGTGCAGGAGGAATATAAGATAGACTATCTTGTTCCAAATGCCCAGAAAAACTCGGTAGAGCCAATAAAGATTACCATTCATCCGGGTGGAAAGTCACAGACGGTGATTCCCCACGACGGCGAGGACTTTGGCTATGTCATTTCGGGAAATGCGGATTTGATTTACGGAAATGAGAAACATCACTTGAAAATCGGCGACACCTTTTATGTTTATTGCAACGAAAGCTATCATCTTGAAAACAACGGCAAAAAAGACTGTGAGATAATATGGATATCAACACCGCCGTTTTTTTAAATTGGAAGGATAAAATCTGATTGGAGGAAAAATATGAACACTCTGATAGAACTCAACAATATAACAAAAACCTTTGATGACCAGCAGGTTTTGAAAGGAATAAATTTAAAAATTTACGAGAATGAGTTTTTGACGCTTCTTGGCCCATCGGGCTGCGGAAAGACCACAACCCTCAGGATTATTGCGGACTTTGATGAGCCTGACTGCGGTGAGCTTTTGTTTGGAGGAATTGAAATATCAAAGCTCCCGCCCTATAAGAGGGAAGTAAACACCGTGTTCCAGAAGTACGCTCTTTTTCCGCACCTTGATGTTTTTGAAAACATTGCCTTTGGACTTAACATAAAAAAGACCGAAAAATCGGTTGTGAAGCAAAAGG
Source organism: Clostridia bacterium (assembly GCA_017456605.1). Lineage (GTDB taxonomy): Bacteria > Bacillota > Clostridia > Monoglobales > Monoglobaceae > SIG440. The sequence continues at coordinate 300,869 of JAFTJA010000004.1, forward strand.
TTGAACGTATGCTGGAACTTGTGGGACTTTCGGGCTTTGAAAAACGTGATGTTACGTCCCTTTCAGGCGGACAGCAACAGCGTGTTGCAATCGCAAGAGCTCTCATAAACGAGCCGAAAGTCTTGCTCCTTGACGAACCCCTTGGGGCACTGGATGCAAAGCTCCGCAAGGAAATGCAGTTCGAGCTTAAAAAAATCCAGAAAGAAGTGGGCATCACCTTTATTTATGTAACCCACGACCAGGAAGAAGCTCTTTCTATGTCCGACACCGTGGTTGTTATGAATGACGGATATATTCAGCAGATAGGAACGCCCACCGATGTATATAACGAGCCAGAAAACAGATTTGTTGCGAGCTTCATTGGTGAGTCAAACATAATCGAGGGAATTATGATACGTGATTGTCTTGTGAGCTTTGACGATTTTGAATTTGAATGTGTTGACAAGGGCTTCAAGGACAATGAGGACGTAGAAGTGGTTTTAAGACCCGAAGACATAGATATAGTAAGCCCTGAGGGAGCAAAGCTCACCGGCACAGTTGAAAGTGTGGTATTCAAGGGCGTTCATTATGAAATTATGGTAAAGTCCAAATACAGAAGCTATATGATTCATACCACCGATTTTTGTGAAGAGGGCAGACGTGTAGGGCTCAGCTTTGGCCCTGAGGATATTCATGTAATGTGGAAGATGGTATAATCATAAAGGAGGATAAAAGTGAAATATTTCAAAAAACTGGTAAGACCTTATATTGCCTGGTCTGCCGTTGTTATCATAATACCGCTTATTATGATGCTTCTTTATGCATTCACCAACAGCGGAAATTCACTTCTTAATATTCAGTTTACGTTTGAAAATTTCAAAAGGTTTGCAGAGCCGGTCTACTTAAATGTATTTTTGAAATCGTTAAAGCTGGGACTTTTGACGGTAGCAATATGTCTTGTTCTTGGATATGCCCTTGCGTATATAATCGCTCAGTTCAAAGAAAGCACCCAGAATGTGCTTATCCTTTTGGTGACAGTTCCCATGTGGATAAATATGCTTCTTCGTACATATGCGTGGATAAGCATTTTGTCGGATAACGGTCTTTTAAATGCGCTTCTTTCAAAGCTGGGGCTTGAGCCGGTTTCAATGATGTATACTGACTTTGCGGTTATGATTGGTCAGGTATGTGACTTTTTGCCGTTTATGATAATTCCCATCCATACTTCACTCAGCAAGATGGATAAATCCTTTATTGAGGCGTCATATGACCTTGGAGCAAATCCGGTGCAGACCTTTTTCAAGGTAGTATTCAAGCTGTCAATTCCCGGTGTGCTTAACGGAGTTATTATGGTTTTCCTTTTGTCCATATCGACATTTGTCATTCCAAAGCTTTTGGGCGGAGGTCAGTATGTGCTTATGGGCAATTTGATTGAAAGTCAGTTTGTTTCGGTGGGTGACTGGAATTTCGGCAGTGCGATTTCGATTATTCTTGCGGTAATCATTCTTTTTGCCATCAGATGGATGAAAAAGGTGGACGCTGCAGACAACTAAAACTTAATGGTGTAAAGGGGGTTTTGTGATGAAAAGATTGGCAAAAATTTCGATGGGTGTTTATGTGGCTCTTTGTTTTGCGTTCTTTTATCTTCCCATATTTATCACGATGATATTTTCATTCAACTCATCAAAGTCGCTGACTAAGTTCACAGGGTTTTCATTCAAGTGGTATCAAGAGCTTATAGAGAATCAGGAAATTATGTCGGCGGTGTGGGTTTCGGTGAGCATTGCAATTCTTGCAACAGCAATTTCCACAGTCCTTGGGACAATAACAGCTATCGGGCTTACAAGGCACCGCAAGCTGGTCAAGGAATGGATACTGAATGTAAACAACATTCCCATTATGAACCCTGAAATAGTTACGGCGATTGGTCTTATGCTGCTTTTCACAGCTATGAAGATTGACAAGGGGTATGTAACGATGCTGCTTGCTCATATTTCGTTCTGTACACCTTATGTGATAACAAGCGTTTATCCAAAGGTTCGAAGTCTTGACAACAACATTGCCAATGCAGCTATGGACCTTGGCGCAACACCGTGGCAGGCCCTTCGAAAGGTCATAATTCCGATGATAAAGCCTGGTATTTATGCCGGTGTGCTCCTCGCTTTCACCATGTCCTTTGATGATTTTGTCATTTCATATTTTGTAAGCGGCAATGGGGTTATGAATATCTCGATGATTGTATATAATATGACAAAAAGAACAAACCCTACCATAAACGCGCTATCGACCATTGTTATTCTGGTTATTTTTATAGCAGTAGCGGTTGTTAATATAATTCCAATACTCAAAAGAAAGAAGGTAACTGTCAATGAAAAAAATAATTAGTCTTATTCTTTGCCTGGTGCTTGTGTGCGCCATTTCGGGATGTGGCGAGGCAAAGCCTGTTCTCAAGGTTTACAATGCGGGTGAATACATAGACACATCGCTCCTTTCTGCATTTGAAAAAGAAAATGGCTGCAAGGTTGTTTATGAAACCTTTGATTCAAATGAGTCCATGTATACAAAGGTCATGAGCGGAGAACAGTATGACATAATAATTCCGTCGGATTATATGATAGAACGTCTTTTGAAAGAGGGTTACCTTCAGGAGATAGACAAAGCGAAACTCACAAATTATGACGGCATAATCCCTACTCTTTTGTCACAGCCCTTTGATGAAGAGAATAAGTACACAGTGCCCTACTTCTGGGGTAGTGTGGGGATTTTATATGACAAGACAGTGGTTGATGAAGAAGACCTTGAGGCTGGTTGGGAGCTTCTCAGAAGCCCCAAGTATAAGGACGACATATATATGTATGATTCCGAGCGTGACTCGTTTATGATTGCATTGAAAGCACTGGGATATTCACTTAACACCGCAGACAGAGATGAGCTTGATGCGGCATACGATTGGCTTGTTAAGCAGAGAGATGCGGTAAATCCCATATATGTAGGCGATGAAGTTATCGACAGTATGGTTTCAGGAAATAAATCTATTGCCATTGTTTATTCAGGCGATGCGGCATATATTATGTCCGAGAACGAAAATCTGCGTTATTTTGAGCCCGATGAGGGAACAAACGCCTGGATTGATGCCATGGTGCTGACAAAGGATTGTCAGAATACAGAATTGGCACACAAATTCATTGATTTTATGATATCCCCACAAAATGCAATGAAAAACTCTGAGACTGTGGGCTACACTTCGTCTGTAATGAGCGTTTTTGAAGAGCTGAAAGAGACTGTATACAGCGGAAACAGTGCCTACAATCCCCGTCAAAATGGCGAAAATGATGAATTTTTCAGATATCAGGATACAGAAACGAAAAAATACTGCGCAGAGCTTTGGACAAAGGTAAAGGCACAGTAATTGACCGTCGGGAGTGAAGAGCGATGTATATAATTGCAGGGCTGGGAAACCCCGGCAGGCGCTATATAAACAGCAGACATAATGTGGGCTTTGAGGCACTTGATGCTGTTGCGGCAAAATATAATATTGACATCAAAAAGGTGAAATTCAACGGGATTTACGGTGAAGGTATCATAGAGGGCGAAAAGGTGGTTTTGGTGAAGCCCCAGACCTTTATGAACCTGAGTGGTGAGTGTATCCGTGATTTCAAGAACTGGTATAAGACCGAAGATACGCAAATAATAATTATTTATGACGATATTTCTTTGCCACTCGGTAAAATGCGCATAAGACCAAAAGGGAGCGCAGGGGGACATAATGGCGTAAAAAGCATCATTTATCAGCTGGGCTCGGAGGTTTTTCCGCGTATAAAGATTGGCGTAGGAGCACCTCAAAACCCTGACTATGATTTGGCGGATTATGTGTTGGGAAAGTTCAGCCCAAAAGAAATTGAAGCCTTGGTACCCACAGCAGTAAAAACCGCTGAAGCCGTAGGCGAAATAATAAAAAGTGGTACAGAAAGCGCTATGTCAAAATATAACGGCTAACGTTTATTACAATATGAAAGGCTGAGTTATGAACGGATTTTTCAAAATTTTGAACAGCTTGGCTGACTTTGAAGAAATAATAGGGGGGCTCAAAAAAAATGAGTCCCCTGTAAGTGTTACGGGTGTTTCCGATTCGGTGAGGGCACACCTTGTTTTTTGCGTCTCAAAAAAGCTTAAGAAAAGCTCTTTGGTGATTGCACCAAACCAGATGAGGGCAAAACAGATTTTTGAAGATATGAAGTTCTTTTTCGGCGAAAAAGTTCTGTTTTTCCCTGAACGTGACCTTATGTTTTATGACATAGAGGCGGCAGCAAACGACATAAAAAAGCAGCGGCTTTCAGTGATTGAAAAGCTGATAGAGTTCCCCGGTGAATTTTCGGTGGTGACAACGGCGTCGGCGCTGAGAGGCGTGACGGTTTCAAAGAATTTTTATGAGGAAAGGTCAATTTCGCTGAAAGTCGGTGACGAAATCGGGCTTGACGAACTCCAAAGAATAATGACCGATTTCGGATATACCAGATGTGATTTGGTGGAGGGTGCCGGGCAGTTCAGCATCCGCGGCGGGATTTTTGACTTTTTCCCGTTTTGGAGTGATGTGGCTTTCCGCGTTGAGTTTTTTGATACCGAGGTGGACTCAATCAGGGAATTTCAGGTTGAAACTCAGCGTGCCTTGAGCGGCAAGAATTCGCCCGAAGTTGTAACGATAACACCCGCTGACGAGCTTTCAATGGATGAAAGCAAGAGGATTGAGTGTTCTGAAAGACTGAGAAAAGAGGCCGGAAATATTTGCAGAAAAAAAGAACAGACAGAAGAAACTCTGAAACTTATAGTGAGGCTCAAACGTGATGCAGAGCGGATTGAAGAAGGGATTGTTTTTCCCTCAAGAGACAGGTATATCCCCATGTTTTATCCTGAAAATATTCCTTGTCTGCTTGATTATTTTTCTGATGATTATGTGGCGTTTATTGATGATGCATCAAGTGTATCCGCTGCGGTGAAAGCAGAGGACTCAAGACTTTTGGAAGACCTCAAGGATATGCTTGAAAGGGGAATTATCCCCAGAAGCTCAATGAAATATATCAGGGATTATGGAGAAATAGTGAAAAAGCTCTCCGTTATGGGGCTTGTATGTATGAACGTGCTGTCCCATCAAAATCCTGATATAAAGCCCAAAAGGTTGGTGGGCTTTACGGCGAAAAGCCTTACGGGTTATGACGGGAAGATGGAGTTTTTCTATGATGCCCTCAGCTTTTACCAGAAAAACAAATACAAGACAATTATTCTGGCAGGCTCCCATCACCGCATGGAAAATCTTTACAGACAGCTGAGTGATGAGGGTATAACAGCTACTTTAAGTGAGAGCTTTGATGAACTGCCTGAGGACGGAAAAATAATTATTACCCACGGAGCCATTTCCTCCGGATTTGAATATCCCCTTGTGCGCACTGTTGTCATAAGTGACAAGGAAATTTTTGGTGACAGAAAGAAAAAACGAAAGAAAAAAGCAATAAGCCGTGAAAACAGAATAGAAAATTTCACCGATATAAGTGTGGGCGATTTTGTGGTGCACCAAAACCACGGAATAGGTCAGTATACGGGGATAGAGCGTCTTACGGTTGAGGGTGCCCAAAAGGATTATCTGAAGATTGTGTATAAGGGCGGTGATAGCCTTTATGTGCCGTCTGACCAGCTCAATTTGATTTACAAGCACACCGCACGGGGCGAGGGTCAGGTAAAACTCAACAGCCTTGGTGGTCAGGAGTGGAACCGTGCAAAGCAAAGAGTGAAAGAGTCCTGTCAGGATATGGCGAGAGAACTCGTGGAACTTTATGCTCAAAGAGAAACCCTGCGGGGAATTGAATTTTCAAAGGATTCGCCGTGGCAGCATGATTTTGAAGCGGCGTTTCCTTATGAAGAAACTGACGACCAGCTTCGATGCATCGAAGAAGTGAAAAGGGATATGGAAAAGCCTCGTCCTATGGAACGTCTTCTTTGCGGTGACGTGGGCTACGGAAAGACCGAGGTGGCTATGCGTGCCGCATTCAAAGCTATTATGGACGGATATCAGGTGGCATACCTTGTTCCCACAACAATCCTTGCAAATCAGCATTTTGTGAATTTCAGGCAGAGGATGAAGGATTATCCCATAAACGTAGCAATTCTTTCAAGATTTTCAACCCCTGCCCAGCAGAAAAAGACGGTTAAGGGACTTAAAGATGGTGAAATTGACATAGTTATCGGCACACACAAGCTTCTTCAGGACTCGGTGAGCTTCAAAAAACTTGGGCTTTTGATTATTGATGAGGAGCAGCGGTTCGGGGTTGCCCATAAGGAAAAAATAAAGGAAATAAAAAAGGAAATAGACGTTCTTTCTCTTTCTGCAACGCCAATCCCAAGAACTCTTCATATGTCAATGTCGGGAATACGGGATATGAGCTTACTTTCCGAGCCACCCGAAGACCGATACCCGGTTGCCACATACGTTATGGAATTTGATGCGGATGTGGTGCGTGAAGCGATAATCAAGGAGCTTTCAAGGGGCGGTCAGGTGTATTATCTTCACAACCGTGTTCAGGGAATTGAAAAAACCGCAAAGCTGATTTCGGATATGATACCTGACGCAAACATTGCGGTTGCCCACGGAAAAATGGCAGAAAGCCAGCTCGAAAAGGTTATGCTTGATATGTCAAACGGAGAAATTGATGTCCTTGTTTGCACTACCATAATCGAAACAGGTCTTGACATAGCCAATGTGAATACCATAATAATCGAGGATGCCGACCGACTTGGCCTTGCCCAGCTTTATCAGCTCAGGGGCAGGGTGGGACGTTCAAACCGCCTGGCATATGCATATCTCACTTATCACCGGGACAAGGTGCTCAATGAAGATGCACAAAAGAGGCTTAAAGCCATCCGTGAATTTACCGAATTTGGCTCAGGGTTTAAGATTGCTATGCGTGACCTTGAAATCCGTGGCGCAGGAAACGTCATAGGTGTTCAGCAGAGCGGGCATATGGACAGTGTCGGGTATGATATGTATTGCAAGCTTTTGGGTGATGCAGTCCGTGAAATAAAGGGCGAAGTCTTTGAAGAAACCATTGAAACACTGGTTGACTTTCCTGTCAGTGCCTTTATCCCTGAAAATTATATAAGAGCACACAACCAAAGGATTGCGGCATATAAAAAAATTGCTGCCATTGAAACGAGCGAGGACGTGGAAGACGTTTTTGATGAGCTTCTGGACAGATATGGGGACGTGCCGGAGGTGGTACGCAATCTTATGATGATTTCGCTTATACAAAAAATAGCGTCAAAGAAAAAATTTACCGAGCTTAAAGGACAGAAAAACAGCTTGATTATGCTGTTTGAAGGGGACAATGCCCCCGACTTTTCAAACTTTGTTGAAAGTGAATATATGAAGAATGGTAAGGCTGCCATAAAGACCGGCAAAAAGCCAAAGCTCATATGGAATTTTGAGCAAAATGTAAAGGGCGAAAAATATCTTGAGCTGATGAAAGAATTTATTGAAAAAGTATAGACGGGAAAGTATTTTTGTTGTATAATCAAGTTATGAAAAAGAAATGAGGCGAAGTTTTATGGAAAACGAAAATATAAGAGAAAATGAAAATTTAACTCCTGAAGAAATGGAAAACGAAAATTCTTCCGCTGCCGAGGAAGTTTCTGCTGAAATTACAGAGGAAAACGGCGACGTGACCAAAGAAGAGCTTTCTGACGTTGCAGAAGAAAGCGGTGAAGAAACAGAAAACCCAGAGGACCTCATCGGCGACGAATGGCAGGAGGAAGCTGAGGCTTTTGAAGAAGTACAGCTCAGCGAAGAAGAGCTTGAAGCAATTCGTGCAGCCAAGAAAAAAAGAACAGTCAAAATTCTTGTGGCATCAGGAGTTGTTGCATTGGTTGTTGCAATTTTTGCGGCTTTTTATTGTTATACCGAGGGTGTTGGCAGCAAAACTGCGGTTGATACGCCTATGCAGGTAAATGAACTTTACCTCACTGGACGGGACGACAATATAAAGTTTCAATCTCCGGTTGTTTCATTGTTTAAGACAATCTTTGGCAAGGAAAAAGACGCTGTTATGACTATCAATGGCAAAGCGGTGGACGAGGACATCCTTTCCTATATAACAAATCAGGCAGGTCTCAACTGTGTTGCTGAACTTATGCAGACAGGTATGATAACTTCTGTTGAAGACTTTGGGTGGGACGCACCGGAATTTTCAACGGGACTTTCTTATCTTGAATATGCCAAAGGTCTGGGGCTTAACAGCCTTGTACAAGTTTATTCCTTGGCGGCAGAGGGCGAAAAACACGGAATTGTGCTTTCTGAGGAAGATGAACAAAAAATAAAAGACAACATCGAAGGATTAAAGACTCAATACGGTGAAAATTTTGAACTTGCTCTCAAACAGAACGGATTTCCTGATGAAGAGACTCTCTTTGATGTTCAGGTGCTTGATGTCCTCGCAGAAAAAACATCAAATGACGTGCAGGCCGATGTTTCAAAGTATGCAACGACTGATGAAATCATCAAAAATGAAACCGAAGAAAAGGTTACAGTAAAGCATATTCTTATTGCATTTGACAACGAAATGACCGGTGAAATCACTGACGAAATGCGCAGTGATGCAAAGAAAAAGATTGATGAAGTTGCCGAAAAAATCAAAAACGGAGAAGATTTCGACAAACTCATAGAGGAATACAACCAGGACCCCGGTGCTACAGATGAGGGATATACCTTCGCCAATGACGGCACAATGGTTCAATCCTTTGCTGATGCGTCTTTCGCTCTCAAGGTAGGAGAGGTCAGCGACATTGTTGAAACATCTTATGGTTATCATATAATCAAAAGAATTGACAGAGCGGTGAGCGTGGAAGACTATTTAAAATATCTTTTCAGGACCTCAAAGGTAAAAATCAAAAAAAGCAAATATGATGATGTTAATGTTACAATAAATCTTGAAGATTATTTTGGAACACCGATAGAGTAACAAAACAAAAGGCAACCGCACACTTGGCAGTTGCCTTTGACTTAATTTCAGGGAACCAATACAAAAGACGGGTGGTGAGGATATGTCGGCTTATTCAATAATTTCGTCCCTGCTCAGCTATGTCTTTACGACAATAATTTATCTTTTCATTTTCAGCGTAATCGCGCTTATTTATATGGACATAAAGAAAATGGGCAAGAAAGAAAAACGTGAGCAGGCAGATTCTTTTGCCCTTAAAGATAAGAGCATTGACCATTATGCAGTGCTGAAAACAGTTAAAAACAAAAAACTCAGTGACGTGAAAATAAAAGCTGCATACCGCATAAACGGCAAAGGTGTAATAATCGGTCGAAGCAAGGACTGTGACATCTCGATAAGCCACAAGTTTGTGTCGGTGGAGCATTTTCAGGTGTGGTACGATGAGGGCTTTTGGTACATAGGTGATATGGGCAGCAAAAACGGAACATACCTAAATGGAGCAAGAATCAAAAAGGTGAAAACCTTGCAAAATGATGACAGAATAGCTTTTGGAGGACTTGAGTTTATATTCAGGGAGGAAGAATGATGAAAAGGGCAAATTACAGACTGCCCGCGTATCTTCTTGTTCTTATGAATGTGCTCGGGTTTTTGCTTGTGTTTATGGCAAATGATTATCAGCTGAACGTGCTTTACGTCGGGCTTGGTATGATGTGCCTTTTTTTGCTTATATATTCGATTTTGGTGCTGTGCCGTATGGGCGACAAATATCTTGTGCTTATTGCCTCGATGCTTATGACAATCGGGGTTCTTATGCTGTGTAGGCTGAACATTGTGACGGGCGCAAGGCAAATTGTGTGGATTGGTATCGGCGGCATTGTGTTTTTTGCTACATATACGATTTATTACAACATCCGTTTCTGGCACAGGATGTGGTTTTTGTATGTGGCTTTGGGCATTGCTCTTTTTGTGATAACCCTTGTTTTCGGGAAGACGGTAAACGGCTCAAGAAACTGGATTGATATTGGACCCATTGCTTTTCAGCCTTCCGAAATAATAAAAATCCTTTATGTCATGTTTCTTTCGTGTCATTATTCAAAGAGTTGGGAAAAGCCTTTCCTTCGGGTAAACCCTATGTATATGACGGGGATTGTGACTTATGTTTATATCCTTTTTCTTATGCTTCAAAGGGACTGGGGCACCATTTTGGTTGTTTTTTCAATCTTCATTTTTATGATATACATTTATGAAGAAACAAAGTGGTTTCTCTGGGCAAATATCGCGGCAGCAGTGATTGTGGCGCTTATCGGCTACAAGTTTTTGTATCATATCCAGGTGCGCGTTGGTGTGTGGCTTGACCCATGGGCGGATGTTTCAAACAAAGGCTATCAGATTGCGCAGTCGCTTTTTGCCATTGCGTCGGGGGGATATTTTGGAAAAGGCCTGGGCAACGGCTCGCCTGATTATATTCCGGAGGTGCATACAGACTTCATTTTTTCTGCAATCTGTGAGGAAATGGGGGTTTTTGGCGGAGCGGCAGTTATCATTTTGTTCTTTTTGCTCTTTTACAGATGCTTCAAGGTTACCCTAAACACCGAAAACCAGTACAACAAAGCGGTTGGCGCGGGACTTACCCTTATGTTTGCTTTGCAGACGTTCATAATTATCGGCGGTGTGACGAAATTCATACCCCTCACCGGCATAACGCTGCCATTTGTCAGCTATGGCGGAACGTCCATTGTTGTAAGCTTTGCGTCACTTGGTATAATCCAGGCAATTTCTGCCATCGAGGACAGAAAGGGGGCAGAAGCACTTGAACAGTAACAGAAAAATTATACGCGTTCTGATTGTGGTTTCGGCACTTTTTCTGGCGCTTCTCACCTATCTTTTGTATTTCAATATGTTTGAGGCAGAAAGTGTTGCTACGAATCCGTACAATCGCCGTCAGTGGGACGATGAAAAATATGTGACCCGTGGCACTATTTATGACCAAGACGGGATAGTTCTTGCCGAAACCGTTGAAGACGGGGTCAGCATAAAGCGTGAATATCCTTACGGCAGGCTTTACAGCCATGTGATTGGATATTGTTCAAGGGTTTATGGAAAGAGCCTGCTTGAAAGAGAATTTGACAGTGAGCTTTTGGGAAAGGGCGACATTGGTATCTTTCAGGGCGACAAGAAAAAAGGCTTTGACCTGAACCTGACCATCAAAAATTCTCTCCAGAAATATGCTTATGAGCAGCTGCGCGGAAAGCGCGGTGCGATAGTAGCACTGGAGCCAAAGACTGGGAAAATTCTTGCCATGGTGAGCCTTCCGGACTTTGAGCCACAGGCTGAGTCCCTTGAAAAAAACTGGAACAGCATTGTGGAAGATGAGTCGGCACCCCTTGTGGCAAGAGCCTTTTCGGGGCTTTATCCACCGGGGTCGACCTACAAAATAGTGACTGCGGCTGTGGCCTTTGAAAACGGTCTTTCGGGACAAGTTTTTGAGGATACCGGAGGCTTTCTGAAAGGAGAATTAAAGGTAGAGAATTTCGGCAACAAAAAATATGGCGAAATTTCTCTTGAGCGTGGGTTTGAAGTGTCAAGCAATCAGGTTTTCTGCACAGTTGGTTATGAGTTGGGAAGTGAAAAGCTCCTTGAAATATCCGAAAGATTTGGGGTGAACAAGGACATCAATTTTGATATTGATGCATCAAACAGCCGCATCGAATACAAAAAAATGACCGATGAAGACAGTGCCCTTGTGGCAATCGGTCAGGGACAGCTTCTGGTGACGCCCATTCATATGGCGATGATTTGTGCATCTGTTGCTAATAACGGAAATATGATGACCCCTTATGTGGTGGACAGTGTGACGAAAAACGAAACCGTTATCCAAAAAGCACGGCCGAAAATTTTCGCACAGCCGATTTCGGCGGAATGTGCCGATTATCTAAAAGAGCTTATGGTGAACGTTGTGAAAAATGGCACGGGAAGCCGTGCGGCGATTTACGGCATTGATGTTGCGGGAAAAACAGGTACAGCTGAAAACGAAAGCGAAAAGGACCATGCGTGGTTTGTGGGCTTTGCTCCGGCAGACGAGCCGGAAATAGCGGTTGCGGTTGTTCTTGAAAATTCCGGCACCAGTGGCGGGGATTCGGCAGCCCCCATCGCCGGAAACATTATGAGAAAATATCTGGAAAAATAAATTCGGAGAGAATAAATGAAGAATTACAAAATTACAGTTGCCTATGACGGAACAAAATACAACGGCTGGCAAAAGCAGGGCAACACAAAAAACACAATTCAGGAAAAAATCGAAAATATATTGGAAAGAATGACAGGTCATAGGGTTGAAATACACGGCTCAGGCAGAACGGACAAGGGTGTTCACGCAAAGGGCCAAATGGCAAGCTTCAAGATAGATACTGATTTTCATGATAAAGAAATTCTTGAATACCTCAACAGATATCTGCCTGAGGACATAAGCGTTTTGGATATATGTCAGGTGGAAGAACGTTTTCACGCAAGGCTTTCGGCAAAACGGAAGACCTATGTCTATCGAATTTGGAACTCCAAAGTGCACAACGCTTTTGAACACAGATTTTTGTATACGGTGGAGGATGCTCTTGATATAGAAAAGATGCAGAAAACTGCCATGAACTTTTTGGGCGAGCACGATTTTCTGGGATTTTCGTCGGTGAAAAAAACGAAGAAGTCCACTGTGAGGTGCGTGTTGCGGTCCCAGATTGAAAAACACGGCGATGAAATAAAGTTTATTGTGACAGCTGACGGATTTCTTTACAATATGGTGCGGATTATGGCAGGAACAATCCTTGAGGCGGGACTTTCAAAGCGGGAGCCAAACAGCGTCTTTGAGGTTTTTGAAACCAAAGACCGGAGCCTTGCAGGGGACACCTTGCCTGGCAAGGGACTCACACTTCTTTCGGTTGAATATAACTGAAGTGAAATATAACAGTATTGGTGTTTTTATAACATTGAAATGCAATGTGTAGTGGTATGATGAATTTGAAAGCTCATTGTTGAGCAACTGCAGTCAAATTGGACACGAATCATACAATAAGATAATAAATCTGCCCGAGGTGAAAAAGTGAGAAAATTAAACAAAACTTTTATGATTTCTGCGATGGTAATATTTTTTTGTGTTTTCATGGCAATTATAGATGGTATTTTGCAAGCAGACTATGCTATCAAATCTGCAATCAAGCTGGTAATATTTTTGGGTCTTCCGGCATTATATACACTTTCAGATAAAAAGCTACAAATAAAGACTTTATTTGTGATGAATAGGCGAGGTATAGGTCTTGCACTTTGTTTGGGCATTCTGATATATTTTATAATTTTAGGCGGGTATCTGCTTCTTAAGAATGTTTTCGACTTTTCGGCTATTACCACATCCCTGACAGATAATATTGGAGTGAACCGCGACAATTTTATATTTGTCTCACTGTATATATCTTTTGTAAATTCTCTCTTAGAAGAGTTTTTCTTTCGTGGCTTTGCATTTCTTACATTAAAAAGGGTATCAACCAGGAAATTTGCGTATTTATTCAGTGCAATAGCTTTTTCTATATATCATATAGCGATGATGATAGGGTGGTTTTCGGTTGAAGTTTTCCTTATAGTTTTGATAGGATTGTTTGTCGGCGGCTTGATTTTTAATTATCTTAATGAAAAAAGTAATACAATTTATCCATCGTGGTTTGTGCATATGTTTGCTAATTTTGCTATTAACACAGTAGGGTTTATACTTTTTGATATTATTTCGATAGGCTGACACCTGCATCTAAACCTTATATCCCTTATATGTGGTGCATGGCACCACAGCGATATAAATCTCATGCGAGATTTTCGATATGTTTCGTTGAAACTCGATATGTTGCCTTGCGGCAACGAGATTTATATCATATCGAGTTTGAGCAAGGCGAAAACATATCGAGTTTACGAAGTAAAAATATCGAGCAAACGAAGATTGCATATCGACAAATTTTTTATCCCCGACTTGACACGAACTATATAAAGAGTGTCGAAAGTTGTCGAAAAAAACAATTAGGTGAAAATAAGTGAACAGAGGTATAATAGATGAAAACAACGTTTGATAGTGAAGAATATATAAAAACACTAGGAGAAGAATTAGTAAATGATTTTCTTAAAGCTGGAAAAACAACACATCCTTGTTCTGTAGGTTCTGGAAGGGAACGTGCATTGATAAATAAATTGAAAAGTATATTACCTCACGGTGTTGGTGTCGGTAGTGGATTTGTTATTGACTCGTATGGTAACACTTCCTCACAGTGCGACTTGATTATATATGAAGAAGAGTTTGCTTTGAAATTTATTATCAATGATGATGATAACTATGCATACTACAATTGTGAAAGCGTTATTGCAGTTGGCGAAATCAAATCTGATGCTACAATTAATGATATTGAGGACTCTTTTAAAAAACTAAAAAAAATTAAGGAACTAATTAGATATAATCAAGATGAAAATACTTTTCGATCCTATTTATCAAAAATGGAGATTTATGGTGCAGAATCTGAAAAATTTAATCCAATACAAAAAAGTACAGATCAAATATTCACCTTCATTTTATCAAAAAGCTTAAAAACACCTCTAAAGTCAATTTGCGAAAAAGCAAAAGAAATTTTTGTGGAAAAGCACAAATATTTTAATTTCTTTTTACCGATTGAGGGAAATGCAATCACTTACATTGATACTCAAAAAAACAGTCTAGCAGATAGTGCAATAACTGCAGATGCAATATGTGAATTATCGGAGGAGGAATCAAGTTTTAATTTCTTCATTAATAGGTTGATTTATCAAATACATAGAGGGCGGACTGTTAAATTGAATATGCAAAGATATATACATGCAAAAACTGAATTTAATATTTCAAAAATGGTGAAAATCTGACAAAACATAATTATATTTGAATGATGCTTGTCTGCATCTAAACCTTATGCGTCGCAATATAAAGAATGTCGAATTTTGGCGAAAGGAAAAAGTGAAATGAAATATGGAGTAAAAGTTACATTTACATATTCTGTTGAGCCTGATAATCAAAAGTTTTATGAAGAATCAATTTATCTTGTTGATGCAGAATCTTTTGATGATGCTTACAAAAAAGCGGAAGAATATACAAAAAATTTTGATTTGGAACATATAAACCCCAAAGGACAAAAAGTCAAAACAGAAAAGATAGATTTCATAGATTGCTTTCTTGCTTTTGATGAAGAAGATGGAGTGCAGGAAGTTTATTCAACAACATTTAACAATAAATCTTCACTATCAGAAAATGATTTTTATAAAGCAATTACTGCTCAGTGTGATGCTGATGAATTATTTGATTTAAGATATGAAGAATTTAATTAAAACAAGTTGCATCTAAACCTTATGCCTCGCAATATGGATATGTCGAATATTGTCGGAAGAATGGAGAAAGGCATATGAAAAGAATAATTACATTTCTATTGATGTTACTATGTGTCTTTGTTTTTACGTCATGTGGAAGTAGCACTAACAAAGAAAAGCAATGGGGCATATTTAATGCTGAAAAAACAAATATTTTTGACGATGTCTTTTATGCTGTGCAAACAGATGAG
>JAFTJA010000005.1 GCA_017456605.1 Clostridia bacterium
ACATCAATCCTCAAAACTTTAGTTTTGAGGTGCTCTCGCTCCACGCGAGTAGCTTATCTATATTATCACAACCAGAAGCTTTTGTCAACCCTTTTTTTGAACTTTTTTTAAATTCTTTTGAGCTGGCACCCTCTTCTTGGCACAACTCATTTATATTACCACAACCTTTTCCCATTGTCAAGTACTTTTTTTGATTTTTTTCAACTTTTTATTAAAATTTTATTCAAAAGAAAAGGGCTGCATCAGCAGCCCTTATTCCATTTCTTTTTTATGCTGTTAATTATATAGTTTTATTCTCTACCTCTTCGCCGAGCATAGTCACAAATTCATCAAGAGTCATTGTTCCAAGGTCACCATTCTTTCTTGAACGAACTGACACAGTGCCCTCATTCATCTCTTTTTCGCCAGCGATAATCATATAAGGAACTTTTTCAAGCTGAGCCTCACGAATCTTGTATCCAATCTTCTCACTTCTGTCATCAAGTTCTATGCGGAAGCCTTTTTCCCTAAGTGCTGCATAAAGCTTGTCTGCGTAATCAAGATAATTGTCCGAAATAGGCAAAATCTTGACCTGTGTAGGTGCAAGCCAAGCCGGGAAAGCACCTGCATACTTTTCGATAAGCAGCGCAAGAGTTCTTTCGTAACAGCCGATTGAAGTTCTGTGAATAATGTAAGGATTCTTTTTTGTTCCATCCTTATCTATATATTCCATGCCAAACTTTTCGGCAAGCATCTGGTCAATCTGGATTGTGATGAGTGTATCTTCCTTGCCGAATACGTTCTTAATTTGAATATCAAGCTTTGGACCATAGAATGCCGCTTCACCAACGCCAACCTTGTAAGGAATTTCAAGGTGGTCAAGGATTTTTGCCATTGTGTCCTGAGCTTCGTTCCACTGTTCTTCTGTTCCGATATATTTTTCTTTATCTTCTGGATCCCACTGTGAAAATCTGTATGAAACATCCTCATAAAGACCGAGGGTCTTGAGCATATAGATTGCCATTTCAAGACAGTTCTTGAATTCTTCTTCAAGCTGGTCGGGTCTGCACATCAAATGTCCCTCTGAAATAGTGAACTGTCTTACACGAATAAGACCATGCATTTCTCCTGACGCCTCGTTGCGGAACAGAGTTGATGTTTCACCATATCTAAGCGGCAAATCACGATAGCTTCGCATTCTGTTGAGATATGCCTGATATTGGAAAGGACAAGTCATAGGACGAAGAGCGAAAACTTCTTTGTCGGTTTCCTCATCACCCATCACGAACATACCGTCTTTGTAATGATCCCAGTGTCCTGAAATCTTGTAAAGGTCGCTCTTTGCCATATACGGGGTTTTTGTTCTTACCCAGCCGTTTTTATCCTCATGGTCTTCAACAAATCTTTGAAGAATCTGTATAATCTTTGCACCCTTGGGAAGCAAAATGGGAAGTCCCTGACCGATCGAATCAACAGTTGTAAAAATTTCAAGCTCACGGCCGAGTTTGTTGTGGTCGCGTTTTTTTGCTTCTTCGAGTCTTTCAAGATACTCGTCAAGCTCTGCCTTTTTGGGGAATGCTGTACCATAAATTCTGGTGAGCATCTTGTTGTTTTCATTTCCTCTCCAATAAGCACCTGCGGTGTATTGAAGCTTTATTGCCTTGATTTTGCCCGTAGACAAAAGGTGAGGACCTGCACAAAGGTCAGTGAAATCGCCTTGCTTATAGAAAGAAATTACCGCATCTTCAGGAAGGTCATTGATAAGCTCAACCTTATAGGTTTCGCCTTTTTCTTCCATAAGTTTGAGAGCCTCAGCCCTTGGAAGTTCAAATCTTTCAAGAGGCAGGTCTTCCTTTATAATTTTTTTCATCTCGGCTTCGATTTTTTCGAGGTCATTGTTTGTAATAGGATTCTCGAAATCAAAATCGTAATAGAAACCGTCATCTATAGCCGGGCCGATTGCCAGTTTTGTATTTGGGAAAAGTCTTTTCACCGCCTGAGCTAAGATATGAGATGTTGTATGGCGATAAGTTCGTCTGCCGTCCTCATCATCAAATGTGAGAAAATTTACAGTGCAATCTTTCTTCGGTACAAAATCAAGTCCATAGACCTCTCCGTCCACAGTTGCAGCGAGAGCAGCTCTTGCAAGTCCTTCACTTATAGACTTTGCCACATCAAGAAGGCTTGCGCCGTCTTCAAAAGCTTTTACATCGCCACGAAGTGTTATGTTTATCATAGCAATCCGCTCCTTTCTTTATTTTTTCCAACTTGCCGCATTTCGCAGCATCGGGTTGCTTTTTTTGTAATTTAAACTATATTTTATCGCATTTTTTTGAAAATTGCAAGTAAATCAGGCAATTTTTCTGTTTTTTATTTTCCTAATTTTGTCTTCCCATAAGATTCAGAGCAAGCTCTTTCAAAAATTTTGCTCTGTCTCCAAAAATTTCAAGAGCACGAATCGCATCGCTTGTCAAAGCACTTGCTTTCTCACGTGCAGCATCAATCCCCAAAAGTGTCACATATGTAGTCTTTTTATTCTCTGCATCGCTCCCTATGGGTTTGCCCAAAGCTTTTTCATCACCGATACAGTCAAGAATGTCATCCTGAATTTGAAACGCAAGACCAAGCTTCTTTGCAAACTCTGTAACCGCCTTTATCTCATTTTCACCGGCATCAGCCGCCAAAGCCCCAACCAGAGCCGAAACTCTTATCAGTTCTCCAGTCTTGCGATTGTGCAGATAGTTCAGTGTTTTTTCATCCACATTTTCTTTACCCTCACATTCAAGGTCAACAATTTGTCCTCCAATCATACCGGCGCAGCCCGCGGATTTTGCAATTTCAAAAACAACTTTCAAAACTGTCTGCGGAGTCACATCTTTATAAGCCCCGAAATCTGCAAGATATTCAAAAGCCCGTGTGAGAAGTCCGTCGCCTGCCAAAAGCGCATTTGCCTCGCCAAACTTTTTGTGGCAAGTCGGCATACCTCTGCGCAAATCATCATTGTCCATACAAGGCAGGTCGTCGTGAATGAGGGAATATGTATGTATGCACTCAATGGCAACGCCAAATCTCAGTGCATCAGGAAGCGAACCACCAAGCATATCACAAACAGCAAAGCTAAGCACAGGTCTCAGTCTTTTCCCTCCTGCTGTAATGCTGTATCGCATTGCGTCATAAACAACCCTTTGCAAACAGTCTTCGTCTGTAAAGTTTGCTTCAATTTCAGCGTTTATGCGCATAATATATTCGTTGAGTTTTTCTTCAAAAATCATTTTTCACCTCAATTATTCCGCAGAAAAAGGTCTTTCTTCCATATCCCCGTCAGCATTTTTCATAAGAACAGATATCTTCTGTTCTGCATTTTTGAGCTGATTGGAACATTCCTTTGCCCTGCCGATGCCCTCAGAGAAAAGCTCCAACATCTGGTCAAGAGAAACCTCTCCGCCTTCAAGCTTTGCGATTATCTTTTCAAGCTCTTTTATGTTTTCTTCAAAACTGATTTCTGTTTTCTTGGTTGACATTTTTCTGCCCCCTTATTTTACAATAGTATTTATTTCACCGTCGCTGACCCTCACTGTCATACTGTCCCCTGCCTTCACCTGATTTGTGCTTTTCACAATAGCCCCATCAAAGCTCTTTGCCACCGCATAGCCGCGGCTCAAGGTTCCAAGAGGACTCAATGTGTCAAGCTTTGACATGCTTATGCCCAGAAGCTGTTGTTTTTCGCCAAGAACACTCTTTAACGAGTTTTCAAACAGCTTGGTCAGATGGTCAAGATATATACCTTTTTCGTTTATTTTTGATATTGGGTCGCGGATTACTTGTTTATCTGCATACATTTTAAGAAGAAGCCGTCTGTTTTCAAGTATTTTGTTTGTCGCTACTTTTATTCTGGTTTTTGCACTTTGGAACTTGTCAAACAACTCCTCTGCTGACGGTACCGCAAGCTCTGCCGCAGCCGATGGGGTTGGTGCTCTTAAATCAGCCACAAAATCGGCAATAGTAAAATCCGTTTCGTGTCCTACTGCAGAGATAACGGGAATTTCACTCTCAAAGATTGCCCTTGCTACAACCTCTTCATTGAATGCCCAAAGGTCTTCAATGGAGCCTCCGCCTCTGCCAACAATAATGACATCACAATTCTTTGCATTATTAAAATATTTTATGCCGTCACTTATGCTTTTTGCCGCGCCATCACCCTGAACAAGTGCCGGATAAAGACAAATATCCGCTGCCTTATAGCGTCTTGATAAAATATTTATTATATCACGTACAGCCGCACCCGTGGGAGCTGTAACAACGCCCACGCATTTTGGATACCGTGGGATTTCTTTTTTTGTAGAAGCATCAAAAAGGCCCTCCGCCCGAAGCTTTGCCTTGAGCTTTTCAAACTGTTCGTGAAGATTTCCCTTGCCGTCAGGCATCATAGAGTTTATATAAAGCTGATATTGTCCGTCCCGTTCATAAACGCCCACTCTGCCCTCCGCCACGACCTGCATCCCGTTTTCGGGCTTAAAATCAAGACCAAATGCAGCATTCCTGAACATAACCGCACGAAGCGTACCCGTTTCGTCCTTTAGCGACATATAAAGATGCCCCGACGAATGGCTTTTGAAATTTGAAATCTCACCTCTTATTTTTATGCTTGAAAGCAGCGGAATCTGACCGAGTATATCTTTTATAAACAAATTCAGCTGACCCACTGTCATAATCATTTTTTCCTGCATTTTAATCACCTTAAAGTTCCGCTTGCGGCTGCCCCGATTTCACATACACCTACGGCATTGTCGGTACTGAATTCTGCTTCCGCAAAATATACATTCGGCATATCCAAAAATTCGCATCTCAATACCTTTGAAGACGAAACGCCGCCTACCATCAAAACATTTTTAATTCCGTATTTTTTCTTTGCAAACTCAACCGATTTGCGTACAGACTCTGCAATGCATTTCATAACGCAATACGCAATTTTTTCTTTATCCTCGCCATTTTCCAGATGACGTCTGTATCTTGTTTCTTCCCCTGAAAAATTTATGTAGCTGTCATTTACACAAGTTTTCACCGGTGTCTGCTTGCCACTGTAATTCTCTGCTGAATAGTCAAGATACCTCCCACAGGGAAAATCAAATCCAAGCCTCACACCTATGCGGTCAATGAACTGACCGGCAGGCAAGTCACGTGTTCCCCCTACTATCTCGCAGGCAAATCCGTTTTCTGTCTTTTGGGCAAGCAAAAGCTCGGTTGTGCCGCCTGACAGATGATACACCAAAAAAGGCTCACTCAAAATATCATATTTTTTACAGGAATATATCGCCGCCATAATATGTCCGTCCTGATGCGAGGTTTCAATATACTTTGCACCAAGAACCGCAGCAACAGTTTTTGCAAAAGACTGTCCAGCTAAGAACACCGGCATATAAGACCCCTCGACATTTCTGGGCTTTGAGCTGACAGCCACGGTTACATCATCAAAATCCCGTATTTTCACCGAATTTTTAAGCTCATCAAAGAGCAAAGGAAGGTTTTTAACATGCTGAAAGAGAGCGTCGGACTGTCTGAGTCCGCATTCGCCCTCCTCCACATCAAGCATTTTCTTAAAATGAAACATTCTGCCACCGCACTTTGCCGCAACAGAGGTGGTATAACAACTTGTGTCAACGCCAATGACCAATCGTTCGTCCTTCATTATGACACCTGCACCTTGCCGATTTTGCCAAGAATTCCGTTCACAAATGGTGCCGCTTCTTCGCCTTCATATTTTTTTGCAATTCCAACCGCCTCGTTCACCGAAACAGCATTTGGAATATCCGGGCAAAACAAAAGTTCGTAAACCGCAAGTCTCAGCACCGCAAGACTCACACACGAAAGTCTTTCAACCTTCCAGTCTTTTGATGCTTCGTCAATCTTTTGGTCAATTTCTGCGATGTTCTTTGCTGTTCCCAGCACAACGTTTTTGATATAATCCTGCTGCCCACCGGGATTATATTCGTTCACAAAATCTTCAACTATTCTTTCAATTTCGTCCGGCTGAAATTTATATTCAAAAATCAGCACAAAGGCATACTCTCTTGCTTTTGTTCTGTTCATAGTCTACCTCAACTTTAAGTTCTTTTGTAATGTTTTCTTATTCTTTGGTTATTTCCGTTTCTTCTGTTGCATCTTCAGCGACAGGCTCTGCCTCTTCTTTTTTCGCGGTATTCACGCCCTCAATGTTTACATTCACCGCCACAACGTTAAGCCCAGTCATAGCCTCAACCTCATTCTTGGTCTTCTCCTGAATTTCCCATGCAACATCAGGTATCTTCACACCATATTCAACAATCACGAACATATCAATTTTCACTTCACGGTCTGTGATTGTAACCTTGACACCCTTTGAAGGATTTTTCTTTCCCAGAAGCTCTGCAAAGCCACCGGTGAGTGAGCCGAACATGCCTGCCACACCGTCAATGCTTTTCGCCGCAATAGATGCGATTGTTGCAACAACATCGTTTGAGATGCAAACGTTTCCGTCCCTGTCTATATTTGTATTTATATTGGTTTCTTCAACTGCCATAATATCTACCATACCTTTCCGTCCGGAAGAAACTCCGGTCAAGTTGTTAGTTCATTATGATTATATCATATTATATTTGTTTTTACAATTATTTTTTTAAATAATTTAAATTATATTTATTTTTGTGTTAAAATCCCAGCAAAATCCCGCATACAGCGCCAGCAATTATATAAACAATGGGGTGCTTTTTAAATTTAAGACTGGCAAAAACCAAAAGGGCAAAAAGTATGAGCTTTTTAAAATCAATCATTTCAAATAAGCTGCCTGCGTTTTCTGTTAAAAAATTCTGCTTGAAAATTGTCAGCACCGAAAGTGTCAAAAGCCCGGTTACCGCCGCCCTGAGTCCATAGAAAAGACTTTTGACGGTTTTGTTTTCTTTGAACTTTTCCAAAAAATACGATATAACCAAAATAACAATTATACTTGGAATAATAAGTCCCAAAGTCGATATTACTCCGCCAATAACTCCGCCCGTGGTCACACCGGCATAAGTTGCCATATTTACACCAATCGGTCCCGGGGAGGATTCGGACACTGCAATCATATTGGTGAGCTCTTCCGCCGTAAACCAATCATATTTCCGGGTGAGGTCAAACAAAAACGGCAAGGTCGCAAGTCCGCCACCAATGGAAAAAAGACCGACCTTGAAAAATTCCAGAAACATTGTGATATAAAGCATCATTTTGCATCACCTGTCTTTCTGTCTTTTTTCTCCTTTAATGTCATATAAATTATGCCAAACACTCCTGCCGCAACAATAATCAAAATGGTGGAAACACCGAAAAATGCCGAAAGCACAAAGGAAACCGCGGCAACGACAAAGCTTACCTTGTCAACAATCCCCGTTTTTGAAATTTTCAAAAAAGCCTGAACCAGTATCGCACAAACCGCAACTCCAACCCCTGCAAATGCCGACTTGACAATGGGATTATAGTAAATTTTCTGGAGGATAGTTGCAACAAGAGAAATGATAATCACAGAGGGTGCAACAACCCCAAGGGTTGCCACAATACCGCCGATTATTCCGTTTGTTTTTCTGCCGATAAAGGTAGCCAGATTCACCGCAATAACCCCCGGCGTACACTGGCTTATGGCAAAATAATCCATAATTTCTTCAACGGTCGCCCATTTATGCTTGACTGCAATCTCTCTTTCCAACATCGGGAGCATTGCATATCCGCCGCCAAAGGTCAGAATGCCTATCCTGAAAAAAGCAAAAAAAAGTTTTGTGAGGTCTTTTATTTTACCCATCTTTGTTCTCCTTTTTCTCAAAATTCAAATGCTTTTTTATTATATACCAAATGTTAACAGATTGCAAATAATTATTTTCTTCACTTGACAAATTTTTTTCCAGGATTTATAATTTACTCTGTACGAAAGGGAGGCATTATATATGTTCAACGCAGAAGAAATCAAAAAAATGAATAATCAAAGTATGGGTGAAGAAATCGCAAATTCAATCTCTCACGGTATCGGCGCACTCCTTGCAATAGCAGGAACTGTAGTCGCGATAGTTTATGCTTGTCTCAACGGTGACGCACGGAGCATTGTTTCGGCATCACTTTATGGTGCAGGTCTTATCATTCTTTATCTTTCCTCAACCCTCTATCATTCTATAACAAATCTTGCTGCAAAGCGCGTGTTCCGCGTGCTTGACCATTGTTCGATATATATACTTATTTTAAGCTCATATATCCCGATTTCTCTGTCCCTCATGCGCGGCACTGCCGGCTGGGTTCTTTTTGGCATCAACGCAGGCTGCACCTCACTCGGCGTTACCCTTACCGCTATAAATATGAAAAAATTCCATGCGCTTGCTATGGTTTTATATCTTCTTATGGGCTGGTCCATTGTATTTTTGGGCATTCCCACTCTTATGACATTGCCCCCTGCTGCTATCTGGCTTTTGGTTCTTGGCGGGCTTTGTTATACCGGCGGAATTGCATTTTTCGCAATGAAAAAACCGAAATATATGCACTCCATCTGGCATATTTTTGTTCTTGCCGGAAGTGTGCTGCAATATTTTGCCTTTCTCTTTTATGCACTTCCCTTCCCACCAAAATTTTAATTTCCAAGGAGTGAACAATTTTGAAATTGGGCATAGTATTTGAAGGCGGTGCCAGCCGCAGTCTTTTTTCATGCGGTGTTATGGACGCACTTTTAACCGAAAATATCCTTGCTGATTATGTCATTGGCGTTTCAGCCGGAATTGCCTATGGCACTTCTTATGTTTCAAAACAAATAGGCCGAAATCTGGAACTTTCGCTCAAGTATATGCACGACAAACGTTATATGGGTTTAAGACATCTTCTAAACCCCAAAAACCGTAGCTATTACAATCGTGCTTTTGCTTTTAACCGTATCCCAAAGGAGCTTGTTCTTTTTGACTTTGACACTTTTGCGAATTCCGGTACCGAAGCTGTGGCAACTCTTACCAACATAAAAACCGGTAAAGCAGAATATATGACACTCCCCTGTGACGACTGGGAAAAACATATTTCCATTATATGGGCAAGCTGTGCTCTTCCCTTTTTGTTCCAGCCCGAAGAAATTGACGGGAACCTTTATCTTGACGGCGGTTGCAGCGACCCGATTCCTTACAAAAAAGCTCTTGAAGACGGCTGTGATAAACTCATCTGTGTTCTTACGCGCGAAAAAGATTATCAAAAAACAGCAGATCATTCTTTGCCGTTTATCAAACGTTCTTTCAAAAAGTATCCGGAGCTTGTGAATGTACTTGCGAACCGGTCGGAAAACTACAATCAAACCCGCTCTGAGATTTTTGAGCTGGCAAAAACGGGTAAGCTTTTTGTGATAGCTCCCACATCAACTGTAGGTTTCAACCGCACCGAGCGTGACCCCCAAAAGCTTCAGGATATGTTTGACCAGGGATACAGCCTGACAAAAAAAGAAATGAACAAGCTGAGAGAATATTTGAGCGTTTAAACTCTGTTTTTTGTTGCAACTTTTTTGAAAATATTTTGTTTTTTCTCTTGACAATATATGTTCTTTGTGTTATAATATCAAAGTCGCACAGATAAAGTGCTGTACGGAGAGGTGTCCGAGTGGTTTAAGGAGCTAGTCTTGAAAACTAGTGATGCGAAAGCACCCAGAGTTCGAATCTCTGCCTCTCCGCCATTTTTTTATTTAAATATAGTTTTTTAAATTCGGAGAAGTACTCAAGAGGCCGAAGAGGCGCCCCTGCTAAGGGTGTAGGTCGTTAACGCGGCGCGAGGGTTCAAATCCCTCCTTCTCCGCCAAAAACTGACAAGTTTCGACTTGTCAGTTTTTACTTTTTACCTATTCACTCTTCACTATTCCCTGAATATAAAAGTGTATTTACATAAAACTTAACTTCTCCGCCACCAAAAGGCAAGCATTTCGCTTGTCTTTTGGTTTTTCCCCAGTGTTTATATTCTTCAAATACTCTATGGAATACTTGGAAGCACAATAGACTTGGACATGCAGCTTAAAATATTCTTTTTGGTGTCTACAAGTATTGACTATTTCATTTTCCACCGCCTTTATTTTATCGAATCAATTATAATTATATCGTCACCGATTTTTTTGATGTTTTCCCACCTGATGACAATATCCTCTTCTCTGCCCAAAAAGCCCATCATCCGATAAGCCCCCGGCACAATTATTGCGGTAAGCCGTCCGTCCGCCAGGTCGATTTCAACATCTGATACAAAGCCAAGCCGTGCTCCGTCGGTCACGTTTATCACTTCTTTTGTTTTCAGCTCATTTATACTGCAATTCAAGAACTCACCCCTTTTTTTATTAAATTTATATACACAAATGCTTTCGCATATTCAATCTCGTCGCTCAATTTTTTTGTATACCTTTTCCTTATGTGTGAAATACTTGTAAAGAAAAATATAAAAAAGGGGCTGATTAAAATTTTAGTTAACAAAGTCGAAATCTGCGGGGTAAACACTTCAAAGCTTCCTTGCTTAAGCGAAAAACAAAAACAGGAGCTTTTTGAAAAAATAAAAAGCGGCGACTTGGACGCCCGCCGTGAGTTCATTTACGGAAATCTTAGACTTGTTTTAAGTGTGCTTCAACGTTTTGGTGGACGGGGCGAAAACATTGACGACCTTTTTCAGGTAGGTTGTATCGGCCTCATAAAAGCTCTTGACAATTTTGACACATCCCACGGCGTTAAATTTTCTACGTACGCTGTGCCGATAGTTGTCCTTTGTAGAAATTTTATTTAAACTTATAATAAATCTCCGTTTTGTCCCCTGAAACTATTATTTCCGATATACAGCTCTCCACAATGCTCCGCTTTTCTTTTGGTGTCATATATTCCCACGTTTCTCTCAAGGTCGTAAGACGTTTTTTTATTTCTTTGTTTCTCTTTGAGATAATGTTTTGTTTTTCTTCACGCCTTATTTCTTTGTCGATTTCATCAAGCCTTTTTCTTTCATCATTGATTGTTTCTCTCAGGGCCTCATCATCGGATTCGGCATAAAGCAAGTAGAGTCTTTTCAGCTTTTCTGTAATCTTTTTTCTGTTGTCCTCAAGAATTTCAAGCACGCTTTTTTCATTATCAGACCTTTTCTCGAGACTCTTGACTGCCAGGGAAAACAAATCTTCCTTTACAATATTTTCAAGCTCTTCCGCCCACATACCCGGATTTTTGCAATCAGGGTCTTTCACAAGATGGGGTTTGGTTTTATCCCTTGAATAACACACCAATCGAGTGCCTTGCTTCCCCCATCTTTGATAACGCATCTTCGCACCGCAAACTCCGCACCTCACAAGCCCCGTTAAGAGATTGTGTGCACTTCCTTTAAATTTTCCCGACCGCTCCGCCATCCTCTGCATAGTACGTTCATAGGTTTCAAGGCTGATGAGGGGCTGGTGTTTTCCCAAAAACTCTTCACCCTTATACACAATATACCCCGCATAGGTTTTTCGCGTAAGTATTTGCCTTGCAAGCTTTTCATAACTGAGACCAAGCATCCGTGAAATGGTGTTTGCAGAATACCCCGAAAGATACAAGTCAAACACCTTTTTGACCGTTTCGGCATCACGATTTGGCACAAGAATCCCAAGGGTTTGATCATAATCATACCCAAAAGGAATTCTTCCGCCCCCCATCCAGAACCCCTCTTTGATACGTTCTTTCATTCCCATACTGGTACGTTCTCTTATATTCTCTCTTTCCAATTGAGCAAAGGCCGAAAGTATGCCAAGCATAAGCCGTCCAAGTGGTGTCGATGTGTCCATACTTTCGTTCAATGAAACAAAGTCAACACCGTTTGGATTGAAAACGTCTTCAATCAGATACAGTGTGTCCTTCTGGCTTCTTGACAGTCGGTCAAGCTTGTAGACAAGAACACAACCAACCTTTCCCGATTTTACATCTTCAATAAGCCGACGAAGCTCCGGTCTTTCAATGTTGCTCCCGCTGAAGCCACCGTCAATATAATAGTCATAATCCTTTATGCCCTTTGACACACAGTAAGCCGTGAGCATCTCTTTTTGTGCGTCGATAGAATACCCCTCTTCCCGCTGGGCATCGGTTGAAACGCGGATATAAATTGCAGCAATTTTCTTCATACAATATTTCCATTGTTAGGTGCAGAATTTTTTTCAGATTTTTGGCTTAGTCTGCGATTTACATCAGTTATTGCATTGGTTATTGCTTGGTTTTCCACCAAAAGTTTCTGTCCGAAATCTCCGTCAACGCGTTTTCCGTTTACATACCTTGTTATCTTCACAAAAATCAACTCCTTATCCCAAGTATTAACAAAAACACAAAAAGAAAAACAGCCTTTTTAAAAAAGGCTGTTTCAATTTAGATACCGAATAACTTTTTTGCATTTTCACTGAGGATTTTTTCGTTGTCTTCCTTTGAAAACCCAAGCTTTAAAAACTTTTTAAGCTCATCCTTTGCCCGCCACATAGGATAATCTGTGCCAAACAAAACCCTGTCTGTTCCATATTTCATAGTGATTTCCCTGAAGTCTGAATGGTCAGAAAATTCAAAGCTTGATGAACAGTCAACATAGAAGTTTGGAAACCCTGCCAGCTTTTCTACCGCTTCTTCCCATACCGACCAACCGCCAAAGTGCGCACCGATAAAGGTAAGCCGTGGGAAATTTTTAAGAACATTCACCACTCGGTCAGGATTTGAAAAATCATAGCGATAATCCCCTGTATGCACAAGCATCGTAAGATCCTTCTCCTCGCAAATTTCATACATCTTGAAAATCTTTTTGCCGTCAAGCTGAAACCGCTGAATATCCGGATGGAGCTTGACACCTTTGAGTCCAAGTTCAACTATGTGCTCTATATCCCCCAAAATATCCTCACTGTCAGGATGAAGCGTACCAAGTCCAGTCAAAAAACCGTCACTTTCCTCTACCTCACCGGCAATAAATTCATTTATGCTTTTCACCTGATGAGGAGTTGTCGCCACAGACTGGACAATAGCGTGGTCAACGCCGTCTCTTTTGCAGACTTTTTTGAGGTCTTTGACCGTGCCCTTTCCATAACCCTTTACACCATAAAAGTCATCTGTCGCACCCGCAGCTTTTGCTGCAATTTTTTCAGGATAGATATGGCAATGAGCATCAATCACCTGATAACCCTTATACATTATGCTGTCACCACGCTGTCTGCTTTTTGAAGTCCCAGTTTTTTGACTGCATCCTCACGCATTTTGTATTTCAGGATTTTTCCTGCAGCATTCATGGGGAAGGAATCCACAAAATCAATATACTTTGGCACTTTGTGCTTTGCCATATGGGCGAGGATATATTCTTTCATTTCCTGCTCGGTCATTGTCACGCCGTCTTTTAGGATAATACAAGCCATAATTTCTTCACCATACTGTTCATCAGGAACACCAATAACCTGAACGTCACTTACGCTTGGGTGAGTGTAAATAAATTCCTCAATCTCTTTTGGGTATATATTTTCACCGCCACGGATAATCATATCTTTAAGACGCCCGGTAATCTTATAGTTTCCGTCTTCAGTGCGGCAAGCAAGGTCACCGGTATGGAGCCAGCCGTCCTTGTCTATTGCGGCAGCTGTCGCCTTGGGCATCTTATAATAGCCTTTCATAATGTTATATCCACGTGCCACAAATTCGCCATTAACACCATCAGGACAATCTTCGCCGGTTTCGGGATCAACAATTTTGCACTCAATTTCAGGAAGTGCACGGCCAACCGTTCCCACCCTTACTTCAAGGGGGTCATCAGCAGAGCTCATGGTACAGCCGGGTGATGCCTCGGTCTGTCCATAAACAATGGTGATTTCTCTCATATTCATTTTGTTTACCACATCCTGCATAGCAGAAATCGGGCAGGGACTCCCTGCCATAATTCCCGTACGCATATATGAAAAGTCTGTCTTTTCAAAATCAGGGTGTTCTAAAAGTGCAATAAACATGGTAGGAACGCCGTGAAATGCGGTAATATGCTCACGATTTATGCATGCAAGCGCCGGCTTTGGTGAAAAATACGGAAGCGGCAAAAGCGTCGCACCATGAGTCATTGATGCAGTCATAGCAAGCACCATGCCAAAGCAGTGGAACATAGGCACCTGAATCATCATTCTGTCAGCAGTTGAAAGGTCCATGCGGTCACCGATGCACTTTCCGTTGTTTACTACATTGTAATGTGTCAGCATAACGCCTTTTGGGAAGCCGGTTGTACCTGATGTATACTGCATATTGCACACATCATCCTTGTCAACTGCCGCTGCCATGCGGTATACAGTTTCAACAGGAACCTTTGAAGAAAGGCTAACCGCATCCTCCCACTCAAGACAGCCTTTTTGTTTGAAACCAACCGTAACAATATTACGAAGGAAAGGCAACCTTTTTGCATGAAGCTGTTCGCCCGGTTTTAAGTTTTCAAGTTCAGGGCAAAGCTCCGCCATAATCTGGGAATAATTTGAGTCGCGATAGCCCTCAACCATAATGAGTGTATGAGTATCTGACTGTTTAAAAAGATACTCTGCTTCGTGAATTTTGTAGGCGGTGTTTACTGTAACCAACACAGCACCGATTTTTGTGGTAGCCCAGAAAGCTATATACCACTGAGGAACGTTTGTCGCCCATACGGCAACGTGAGTTCCTGCTTTCACACCCATAGCAACAAGTGCCCGTGCAAATTCATCAACGTCGTCACGAAACTCGCTGTATGTCCTGGTATAATCAAGGGTTGTATATTTGAATGCATACTGGTCAGGAAATTCCTCAACCATACGGTCAAGCACCTGAGGAAATGTGCAGTCAATCAGCATATCCTTTTTCCATACATATTTTCCTGTATGAGCATTGTTTGAATAAAGAGCTGACACATTTTTTGACGGGTCACTATATTGCTTCATATAGTTTACAAACTGGGCAAATATAATTTCCATATCATCAAGTTCCTCGCACCAGTCAGGATGCCATTCAAGTGAAATAAAGCCATCATAGTTCACTGAGCGGAGAGCTGCCATCATTTCACCAATGGGCATTTCACCCTCGCCCATAAGACAGAATTCTGTTCCGTCTTCGGTATGCTTTGCATCCTTGATATGTACATGGCGCACATATGCTCCAAGATTTGTTATAGTCGTTTCAGGCTGTTCACCGAAGTTGAAATAAGGCGAATACATATCCCATATTGCGCCCAAAGAGTCACTTGCAAAGTCCACCAGAACCTCACGGAGCTGTGCTGTATCACAGAAAATGCCCGATGTTTCAATAAGCAAAGAAACATTGTTTTTTTCTGCTGTTGGAACAGTTTCCGCAAGGATTTCCTTTATCGCATCAATTGCAGCCTGAGCATCATCACCTTTACCAATAGCACGAATTCGCACATTTGGAATGTGAAGATTTGTCGCAATTTTGATACAGTCATTTATTTCATCCAGTGCCTCCGCTTTCTTTGAAATATCCCCGCAGTCGCAGAGTGTGTCAATACAAGGAAGTGTAAGCTTGAGTTCATAAAGGCGTCTCACCGTTGCAGCAGCTGCATAGTTATGAAACGCCCCGCCCTTTTCGGTGAAAAGGGGGTTTTTTATGTTGTGAAGTTCAATTCCCTCAAACTTCATATCTTTTGCAATGTCGCAAAAGTCTTCAAAAGAACGGCCATGCCATCCCTTTGTTGAAAAAGACAGTTTCATAATTTACGCCTCCTCATATACAATCTTATTGACAGCACCAAGATAAGCTCTCAGGCTGGCACCAACAATATCTGTTGAAATTCCGCTGCCTGAATACAGCCTTCCGCCATTCCGCAGACGAACCAAAGCACTGCCCATAGCCTCGCGGCCCTCGGTCACAGACTGAATTTGAAAATCGTCAAGCTCATAATGATTTCCTGTAATCTGCTCAATGGCACGGAAAGCCGCATCAATGGGACCATCGCCCATAGAAACACCCTCAACCTCACCCACACCGCTCTTAAAAAGCTTAATCTGTGCAGACGCAGTAATAATGTTTCCTGTGTTTATAACATAACTGAGAAGCTCATAAGTTGCGGGAACCTGAAGTGCAACCGCTGCAACAATGGCATCAAGTTCCTTTGCACTTACCTTTTCCTTTTTCTCAGCCAATTTTTTGAATTCTTTGTATACCTTTTCACCATCTTCTTCGCTCAAATCATAGCCAAGCTTTTGGGTAATAGCACCGACAGCAGCACTGTCGTCACTTTTGTCAAGATAAATCGCTGAATTGTCAATGTGTCCGGATACATCAATGGTATCCACATTTTCATTTGCTCCAATTATACGGGAAATCTGACGTACAATACGCTTGAGTTCGGTATTTTTCATATCACTTGAAAGGCCACAGCTGTTGCCGCAATTCTTGATTGTTGACGCAAAAACCTCAAGAGAAACAGCACCGGCTGAAACAGCCGTTTTCACTGTATTTACGCTATCTCTTGCAGTCATAATTGCCGCTGCATTTGCCATGCCGTTTTTGTCCTCGCAAGAAACACCCAGCGCCATGCTGCTAAGCTCAGGGATGCTCGCTTTGAGGTCATCAACAAACCCTGCAAATTCATCAGGAAGCATTTCTCCAGCAGAATCGCAAACAGTAACAAGTGTAGCACCCGCCTTGATTGCTGTTTTGATAACGTAAACCAAAAAAGTTTCCTCCGCACGGGTTGCATCTACCGCACAGAATTCGACATCACTTACAGCGTTCTTTGCCTTTGAGACTAATTTTTCAACAAATTCAAGCATTTTGGGCGCTTTCTTGTGACAGGTATACTCCATACCGACAGGAGAGATTGGCAGTTCAATTCTTATGCGGGGATTCTTTGTTCCTGAAAGTGCTTCAATGGCATCTTCAAGACTTTCTTCCGACATTCCTGCCGCAACAGAGATGATGCTTTTCTGTACAAATGAAGAAATTGTGCGGACTAGTAGGATATCGCTTTTCTTATTCTCAATTGCAGGTAGTTCAATAGCATTTACATTTAGTTTTTCAAGCTGTCTTACGATTTCTATTTTCTCTTTGAAACTGAGTGCTGAGGCATTGCGGCACAAAGTCATATCCGCTACATTTATATTTTTCATTTTTACGTTTCCTCCTGTCAGAATTTTTATATTATTTCAAAGGACAAGTCCAGCCAAAGCTGTCCTCAATTTTGCCCCACTGAATACCGGTGAGTGTATCATAAAGATGTTGTGTAACCTCACCGATTTCACCGTTATTGACTGTGAAAATCTTGTCCTTATAACGAAGCTCACCAATAGGCGAAACAACAGCCGCTGTACCGCAACCCCATGCTTCTTCAAGTGTTCCGTCTTCCATTGCCTTTTCGAGTTCATCAATGCTGAGGAGTCTTTCAGAAACGTTGTAGCCTTCCTTTTTGAGAACTTCGATACATGACATACGGGTGATACCTGGAAGAATCGAGCCAGTGAGAGCAGGTGTAATTATTTCGCCGTTTATTTTGAACATAACGTTCATTGCGCCAACCTCTTCAATATACTTTCTTTCAACGCCGTCAAGCCAGAGAACCTGAGAATAGCCCTGCTGCTCAGCTCTTTCGCCGGCACGGTTGCTTGCAGCATAGTTTCCGCCGCACTTTGCATAACCAGTACCGCCGCGTACTGCACGAACGTCGTCTGCTTCAATCATAATCTTAACAGGGTTGATGCCCTCTTTGTAATAGCTTCCAACAGGTGATGCAATAATCATAAATCTTGCATTGTGAACTGCGTGAACGCCAAGTGTTTCATCATTACCAAACATGAATGGTCTGAGGTAAAGTGATGTTCCGGGAGCTGACGGAGTCCAGTCCTGCTCAAATGCCACGAAAGTTTTTAAAATTTCCATAGCCACATCTTCATCAATCTGCGGCAGGCAAAGTCTTTCAGCACTGCGGTTCATTCTGCGGATATTTTCAATGGGTCTGAACATCTGAACTGTTCCGTCAGCACGACGATAAGCCTTAAGTCCCTCAAAAATTTCTGAACCATAGTGAAGAACTGTTGATGCCGGGTGAAGCTCAACGTTGCCAAATGGCACTATTCTTGCATCATACCAGCCTTTTTCTCTTGAATAATCCATAACAAACATATGGTCAGTAAAGAACTTTCCAAAACCCAAAGCAGAGCTTTCAGGATGTTCTTTTGGTGTTGTTGTTTTAACAATCTTTATATCCATTTTTCTCTTCTCCTTTAAAAACTAGTTTTCAGCACCAATCTGCATAGCTTTGAGGTTTGTCTCAAGCATATCTGCACGCTTTGCTGAAATAACCTTTTTAAGCGCAGCATTAACGCCATCTTCAGCAAAGCTGTCTGTCACGCTCAAAAGCTTGCCCGCAATAATCATATTTGCAAGGGTCGGCATATCGTTGTCTGATGCAAGCTTTGTTGCAGGGATATAATAAACCTCAACATCCGTGCGCTTTACTTTTCTTTCGATAAGAGTTGAATCCACAAAAATCTTTCCGCCAGGAACAACTGTGTCCTCGTACTTGTCAAGTGACGGAAGATTCATAGCAACCAAAACATCGGGCTTTGAAACGATAGGTGAGCCCACCGCCTCGTCACTTATGATAACGCTACAGCTTGCTGTACCGCCGCGCATTTCGGGACCGTAAGAGGGAAGCCAGCTTACTTCTTTTTCTTCAACAAGACCTTTGTATGCAAGGAACTTTCCAGCAAAGAGAATTCCCTGACCGCCAAAGCCCGCAATAAGCATATTTGTTGCACTCATTACTTTTCCTCCTTTTCTGCGCTGCGGTCCTTATATACACCAAGTGGATAATAAGGCAGCATTTTTTCGTCAATCCATTTGAGAGCATCCTGAGGAGTCATACCCCAGTTTGTGGGACAGCTTGAAACAACCTCAACAAGTGAAAAGCCCTTGCCGTCAATCTGATTCTGGAATGCTTTCTTGATTGCCTTTTTAGCATTTTTAACATTCTTAACATTGTTTACGGTAACACGTTCAAGATATTCAGGGCCATCAAGAGTTGAAAGCATTTCGCAAACTCTGATGGGAAAACCACAAGCATCCGTATCTCTTCCGTAAGGTGATGTCTGTGTCACCTGACCGGGAAGTGATGTGGGCGCCATCTGTCCGCCTGTCATACCGTAAATTGCGTTGTTGATAAAGATAACAGTGATATTTTCGTTTCTTGCAGCACTGTGAACAGTTTCTGCCATACCAATTGATGCAAGGTCACCGTCGCCCTGATAAGTGAAAACAATGTGGTTTTCAGGGTCAGAACGCTTAACACCTGTTGCAACAGCCGGAGCACGACCGTGTGCCGCCTCAATCATATCACAGTTGAAATAATTGTAAGCCATAACAGAGCATCCAACAGGAGCAATACCTATTGTCTTGCCCTCAATTCCGAGTTCATCTATAACCTCAGCTACCAGACGGTGAACAATACCGTGAGTACAACCGGGGCAGTAATGCATCTGGACATCAGCCAGCGCCTTTGGTTTTTCAAAAACTACCATTATTTGTTACCTCCCTTTGCTGCTTTTTCAATTGCCTCAAGCACCTGCTCAGGTGTAGGAATCATACCGCCTACACGATTGCAAAGTGTTACAGGCACCTTGCACTCTGATGCAAGGCGTACATCCTCAATCATCTGACCCATTGAAAGTTCAACAGAAATGATTTCTTTCACCTTGTCTGCTGCTTTCTTATAAGGAGCTTTGGGGAACGGCCAGAGTGTAATTGGTCTGATTAACCCTACCTTTATACCCTTCTTTCTTGCTTCATTGATTGCGTTCTTTGAAACACGAGCAGCGATACCGAATGCTGTAACACAAATTTCTGCATCGTCCATCATATATTCTTCATACATACATTCGTTTTCTTCAATGTAGCTGTATCTTTCATAGCGTTCAAAGTTTGACTTTTCAAGAACGTCCGGTTCAAGGAAAAGTGAGTTCACAATATTGTGTGGTCTTTCCATCTTTGTACCTGTTGTTGCCCAAGGCTTTTCAATAGGTTCGCCAATTTCATAATCTAACGATACAGGCTCCATCATCTGACCCATTGTTCCGTCCGCCAGCACCATAGCAGTCATTCTGTACTTATCTGCAAGGTCAAAACCTTTAACTGTAAGGTCCGCCATTTCCTGGACAGAGCTTGGTGCAAGGACTAACATATGAAAGTCACCATGAGCCGCGCCCTTTGTAGCCTGAAAATAGTCCGACTGTGAGGGCTGAATACCGCCAAGACCGGGGCCGCCACGCTGAACGTTGATTACAAGCGACGGAAGGTCCGCACCTGCTAAATACGAAAGACCCTCACCTTTCAGGGAAATACCGGGGCTTGAGGATGATGTCATAACCCTTTTACCGGTTGACGCAACTCCATAAACCATATTTATCGCTGCGATTTCACTCTCAGCCTGAAGGAATGTTCCTCCAATCTTTGGCATTCTTTTTGCCATATACGCCGCAACCTCTGTTTGCGGTGTAATAGGATAACCAAAATAATGACGGCATCCTGCAATTATGGCAGCTTCAGCGATTGCTTCGTTGCCCTTCATCAAAACTTTATCTGACATAATATGTACCTACCTTTCTACTGTGATAATGCAATCGGGACACATTGTAGCGCAGAACGCACAACCGATGCAGTTCTCAGGGTTCACAGCCTCAACGGGGTGATGTCCCTTTTTGTTTATTTTGTCTTTTGCAAGAGCCAGAACCTGCTTTGGACAAGCATCAATACAAAGTCCGCAGCCCTTACAATTGTCTGTCTTAAATGTAAGCTTTGCCATATTTGTCTCTCCTTCACATTAAATAATCTTTTTTTGTAATTTCAAAGCAAATAGATTTTCTATTTTCTCAAAAAGTTCATCAAAAAGCTCTTCCTTTACACAAGTCGCCACGACGGGCAGCCCGGTAATTTCAGAAATTTCTGATGCGTATTTAAGAGAGCCTAAAACATCTTCTGCTGTTGTTTCTTCACCAAGGTTTGAGTTGTTCACAATTCCTGTGAACTTTATCTTTCCTGCATTTTCGATTTCATGCATAACCGCAAGAGTATCTTTCGCGTCACGGGTCAGGGGACGAAAGCAATTTATAACAAGCAACATATCATAGTCATTTTCTTCAACAATTCCCTTAGAGTACCTGCCAAGAGCAAGAGCACCACGGTCATCACCGCCTATGTCAATCACAGCCATCTGAGACTTATCATCAATCACCGAATACATATCCTGAGGAAGCGCCGGTATGTCGACATTGGTGTTTGCGTATTCAGAGCATATAAGCTTTATGCCGGCATCCTGCAGTTCCTTTTGACTGTCCTTTGTCCTGAAATACGGATTTACAATATCAAGGTCAGCAATGGTCACATTCTGGGATTTTTTCTTCATATCAAATGCCATATTTACAGCGATATTTGTTTTGCCGCTACCATAGTGTCCTGAAAGCAAGGTTATTCGTTTGTAATCATAACTCATATGCACACCCCCGCATCAATGTAAAATTTTGGGTTTACAAAAGAAAACACCCGACTCAAAGAAATGCTTTGAGACGGGTGCAAAGCACTCGCGGTACCACTCAAATTGCGGAAACAATGCATCCGCCACTCATCAGGCTCAAACAAGCCCTTTGCCATTAACGTAGCAATCACGGAAGGTATCTACTCACCAAAGTCGGTTTTCTGACCTTCAGCTCGGAAGTGAGGGGTACATTGAAACTGCCGCTATCGGTTCACACCAACCACCGACTCTCTCAAGAGCCGACACGCTTCGTACCTTCTTCGTCATAGCTTTTAAAACAATAGAATGATTATAACATCCTTTTTCGGCATTGTCAATAGCTTTTTTAATATTTTTTTGGATATTTTGACGTTTATCAAAGTTTTTAAAGTGCCTCCAAAAAGCTCTTTAATTTTTCTGCAATCACCTTATATCCCTCATCGCTTGGATGGAGCCCGTCAGGCATATATTTTTCCTGAATTTCTTTTATTTCAGGCTGAATTCCGCTTGACGCAAACAAATCAAGAACTGGTAGTGAATAATATTCCGCTACCTCACGAATTATGTTTACATACTCTTTCAGTGTGCCAAAACCAGATGTTTTTGCATCGCCATTATTCTTTGTCTCATTCAGTCTGTGGAGTGGTGTCATTATAACAATGGTTTTTCCAAGATACTTTTTAATAAGACCCCTGAAAAGATAATGGCACGCACCATAAAATGTATCCGGAGTTCTGTCAGAAAATCCGCCGATGGGCGCATCACCGTGGCCATAGTCATTTGTTCCGCCAAAAACAACCACAACATCTGCATCGTCATCCATTTGGTCAAAGCGTTCACAGAAAGAGTTGAGGTCAACATAGTCATCCATCGGCCTTTCAGGCGTACCTTTTTGAAGAGCAAATCTTGTGCCTCCTATACCATAATTTCTTGCCTCTTTCAGTCCTACCTCTTGTTTAAGAACAGCATGATATACTTTGTCCGGAGCGCTTGCCCCGACACCCTCTGTGATGCTGTCACCCAAAAAGTTTATTTTCATTCCTTCAAGTTTCATTTTTTATACCCCCTGATATGTAAAATTCTATAAACTAAGCAATACTTCTTTATTTGTTCCGTAAAAAATATCGGATTTTCCGCTCATCATTTTGCAGAACTCTTCAAATTCTTCCCAACGATTGGGGTACGCATCAAAAGGATAGCTATGCCCCCAGATAAAGAAGATTTGTGGTTCGTCTGTTTCAAGATCTAAAAACTTTTGACCTGTTTCAAAAAGAATATCCCAACTTGTACAGTCTTCAAAGGTCGTCCTGTACTGATAAAGATCCGGCCACGGGTCAAAGCCTTTTGTTATATCAACCGACCTTGCATATTTTATGTTAGTTTTTTCTTTTACAACTTTTGCAACATGCTCGTTACTGTTGGGATATCCTCCCGGATACGCAAGTCCCACAACCTCATAGTCCACAAGCTCTGAGAGATTCAACCGATCCTGTTCCACGTTGTAAGCAATTTCGTCATCGTTTGTAAGAGTGGTGAGATTTGTATGCTTCAACGTATGCGCCGCAACCTCGTGACCATCGTATACATATTTTATATCCTCGGCCTTTAACCTAGAATGGTCAACAAGCACCGTTTTGTGGTTAGCCCAAAGCTCTCCCGGCTCACCAAAACGCTCGGAATTTATATTGAATGTTCCTTTGAGATTATACTTATTCAAAATTTCAACGAGTCGTTTGTCCTGAAGAACTCCATCATCATAGCTGAATGTCAGCGCTTTCATTTTTCCGTTAAACATAACCGCTCACCTCATAAATTATTTTTTCTTTTCTATCTTTTTTTTGCTTCCGTCATCATCCACAATATAAACACTCTCCATAGTGTTTTCAACGCCCTGGCGAAACATTTTTATATACTGCGCTCTGAGCCCTTTCTGCTCCTCTTTTTCTTCATCACTAAGGCCCTCATTCCGCGATTTTCTGGCAAGCTCATTTATTCTTTTTATAAGTTCTTCTGTCAAAATAGTCACACCCCATTATTTTTTAAACATCAGCCATATTATTTTTTCTTGCAATCACTCACAATATCAAACCACAAAACCATAATATAACATATCAGTTGAAAAGTCAAAGGTTTTCATATGTTTTCTATGTCATTGAGTCATCATTTATTTTCAGTTTATAAAGTCTCTCCAAAGGAGACTCTTCATTGAATGTTCTGATTTCCTCAACAAACTCCCATCCAAATTTTTCATACAAGCCAATATGCTTTGTATAAAGATAAAGCTCGTCACATCCTGCAGCTTTGGCATTTCGGGAAACCGTATCCATCAACGCTCTGCAAACTTGCTTTCCTCTGAATTTTTCATCAACATATACATTGATAAGCCATGGATACAAATCCGGTCTGCCAAACAAGTCATCGGTCATCGATAACTGATACATCCCCGCTGCTTCTCCGTTTATCAGCGCGACAAAGGTCTGGGGAAGCCGGTCTTTGCAAATTGAGTGCTCGAAAAGATAACTTATTTCATCTTTGCTTTTTTCGCCTTTCTTTCCCCACCAATTATAATTCCATTCAACAACCTTTTCAAATATAAAGTTGTTGCTACTTTCAAGCCTAATTATTTTCATCACGCTTCCTCCGTATTTCTGCATAAATTAATTATATAAAGACTGTATAATCTGGATGCCAATCGTTTTCGACAATTGCGACACATAAGGTTTAGATGCAACCCTTTTCAAGTAGTAGTTCATATCAAGTTAGAACTTAAAAAATTAAATATTTGAGTGAATGTAATACAATGTTTTTATTTGAACATCAAAGAAATAAACATTGTAAGCCGCATACTTATCTGGATAATTTTTATATTTCTCGCAAGTATCTTTATTTTCTATATAAAAGTAATCTGATGCGTCAACACTCTCATATCTGAAATCATATTTGTCCTTATATTCTTCGTATTCAACCCAACCCTTAAAATTTTCAAAATAACCTTTTACTTCTTCTACATCTTCTGCTGTTACTGGTTTAAAATATTTATTTTCTTTTAAATGTTCGATAATAGTATCATTTTTCGAAAAATAATATTTACAGTAATTTGTATAATCCTGAAAGCCCTCGCCATAATAACAATCCGAATTTTCATATCTCGGCAAACTTGCAATAACAGGATTTTCAAAAAGCTTTGTAAATAAATAATTTATTGTAATTCCAATTAGGAAAAACAAAAGTAAAACAACTGCCAAAACAATTAAAATTTTCTTTTTCATTATAGCAACTCCTTTCGACAACATTCGACATATCCATATTGCGAGGCATAAGGTTTAGATGCAAACCTTTTTAGGTCGAAGTTCATTTTATGTTATGACTAAAAACTATTCATCTATTCTTCGCTCTGCAAAATATATTCCCCAATCTTTAAAATCATCTATGATTGAATATACATCTTTTCCGTTGAGTTCTATTTTTTCACTGACACCAGGAGATTCCTCAGAAAAAGTGTCCCATGCTATCACAAGATTTTCCGTTTGTTTTATATTGTTCTTATAGAATAGATTCTCATATGTATTGTTTTTCTGACACGAAATGGTGATAACATTATATTTCCCAACCATTATTTCATCATTATTTCCTTGAGAACCAAATCCAAATTTACAAAGTCCATCATTTGCAAGTAATTCCCCTACACTATCCAAAAACGAAAAGGATTCTTCTTTTGTCAAGCCATCCATATAGTATATATCTTTATGAAAATTTGTCACCTTATTTTTTTTAGGTTCATCATTCAAATTAGTTGGTAATTCCAAAAAGAAGAACACTAAGTCATCTTGCATACGTACAAAGTCTTTCAAAACATCAATTGTTTTTTCAACACTAACATTAGCAATATATCCATATTCGGTTTTTTCATATTCTTCAAAAATCTTTTCAGGAAATGGGACTTTGCATCCCTTTTTAAAATTAAACATACAACTCCACCCTTTCGACAACATTCGACATCTCCATATTGCGATACATAAGGTTTAGATGCAACTTGCTTTAGTAACAAGTTCGTGACAAGTCAGGAGTAAAAATTATTCGATTTCCTCGAACTGAAATTCTTCGTTTATATATTCATCAAGGCTTCCGTTAATTCTAGTAAATTCGTGAGTTCCTTCTGACAATTTCAAATTATTTGCCTGCATATATAAAGAAATTGTTTTTCTAATAGGTTCTTCGATTTGTTCCAATGTGCTATATTCTTTAGGAACTTCTAAAAATATTTTATAATCAGCAACATCATTTTCTTCAACCACTATTCGACTGTAATCTTTAGAAGTTTTAATTTCTGTTGTGGATGCCCAATGATATGCCATACCAACAAAAAATGTAATTATCAAAGTACCAATCCAAATAAGAATGGTTAGAAAAACACCAAGTTTCTTAAAAAATGAAATTAACTTCATATATTGCACTTCCTTTCAACAACATTCGACATTTCTTAATTGCGACACATAAGGTTTAGATGCAAACCTTTTTCATGTCAAGTTCGTGTCAGGTTAGAACTAAAAAACTACTCATTTTTTGATTTGTTTTGTCTACACCCCGTAATAATACCAGAAACAATTACTCCCACAAAACAAGATATGATGTAGGACATAAATGTAACAAGAATTAAAATTCCCTCCCCTGGAGAACCTTCTTCATATCCTGTAATTGCTCTAAATATCATCAATTCAACACCAGATTGAATATAAAGAATAAATACAACCAAAGAAATTATAAAACATATTCCAACTGATTTGAAATATTTTTTAACAGAATCCTCCACTAGCAGAAAAGCAAGTGCTACACCGGGTAAAGCAGGCAGTATAAATAACATTGCATTTTGAATTGCACCATATTCCTCACTATATTCAAAGAAAGGACAATAACGCAAAAAATGGTATATCCAAAAATATAGTAAGGGAGAAAAAATCCCAATTAGCATTCTTTTCTTCATATATTTCTTCCTTTCGACAATATTCGACACATCCATATAGTTCGTATCAAATCAGGTGAACAGTGAATAATAAGAACCATCACCCAACACAAAATCACAGATTTCTGTTGGGTACCCGAGAACCTTTATACTCGCAAACTCGTATTAGGCCTAATATTTTTCACTGTTTTTTCAACTGTTTTTCCTTAACCACTTTTCCTTAGAACCCGCGAGAATACTGGATTTTCTCGCATCCGATAGTATATGTAAATATTATAAATCGGCAAACTAATCTTTTAAATTGTATAGACTTGACACGAGTAAATTATAACAATCTCTTGTCATCGCTTATCCTCAACTAACCTGTATCCTTCGTAATACAATTTTTCAGTTTTGGCTTTTCCTTCATCAGAATATAAAACCGCACCATCAACAAAGCCATATT
The DNA here is from genome assembly GCA_017456605.1 of Clostridia bacterium. Classification (GTDB taxonomy): domain Bacteria; phylum Bacillota; class Clostridia; order Monoglobales; family Monoglobaceae; genus SIG440. Next base: position 26,877 of record JAFTJA010000005.1, read on the forward strand.
TTTCATTATTGTATTTTGCAACATCTTCAGAATTTATAATAGTCCCCAAAAATGTTTCCACAGGGCTAGTTCTCGACATACCTCCGCCTTCAATAACTTCAAATTTTGTAACATCATCAACATATAGAGGCAGACAACCATTATATGCGTCGTTTTTATCTTTTGCATATGGGAATTCCAATACTTCAAAAGTAGTTGGATCAGCACCAATAACTTTAAATACTTCCCCACCATCTCGTAAATAAATATATACAAAATTTTTATCCTTTGCATAATTTCGTCTATCTTTTGTGCTGATTACCTCAAATGTATCAGGATCTGAGCCCTCTATTTTGTGTGCCATAAAGTACACATTTTCGTTATCTCTTGCAAAATTTTCGTACTCAAGTAGTTCGAATTCGTCCTTATCAACATCAATAGGTGTCACTCTTCTGCCAACTGCCATATCATATGTTACATAATTCCATGTGTCATTTTCGTATACATAACCAAGCTCACCTGCTTCTTTTTTCATAAATTCAGCAAGCCAGTTTATAAAATTTGCATCAAAAACTCTAACAACTGTAACTGCTGCCTGTTCCGTTGAGTATGAATCCTTGGGAGCAAATTTATTTTCTCCAACACCATTCATAAATCCCAAATTGCTTATTCTTTGAACTGAACTCATAGCCCAATCAGATATATCACTTAAATCATTATACTCATACCAAACTTCTGTAGCTACCATTGGTGTTGTTATATCTATCATACGTACAATAATAGTTGCAGCTTCCTCGCGGGTAAGATTATCATTAGGGGCAAATTCCGTTTCACTTTTTCCGTTAATGATTCCAATATGATGTAAAAACAAGACTTTCTCATCATCCGTATCAACAAACGGTTTTTCTATAAAAGACGGAAACTCTGTTCCATTACCCTCAGGATTTTCTTCACACCATGTTTGAAAATAAGGCGTCTGTATAACTAGATTAAATATCAATTCGCAAAAATCCAGACGAGAAATATTAGTTTTGAATTCATACTCTTTTTCACTATTTAAAAGATAGGTATTAAAAGCTCTATCAATGCTTTCTTTTGCCCAATCGCTACAATTATACTCACTATTTGTATCTGCATAAACTACTAATGATGAGCAAGTTAATACTAAAGCTACAACTAATGCTAATGTTTTTTTCATAAAATATACCTTCTTTCTACAGTATTTAACATCATTCGACAAAATTCTTACTCGTGTCAAGACAGGAGAACAGTGAATAATAAGAACCATCACCCAACACGAAATCAAAGATTTCTGTTGGGTACCCGAGAACCTTGTTATGCTAAAGCATAATATGGACCTACTAACTTTTCCTTATTTTTTCACTGGCTTTTCCTTAAACACTTTTCCTTAGAACCCGCGAGAATACTGGATTTTCTCTCATCCGATAGTATATGTAAATATCAAAATCGGCAAACTAATCTTTTAAATTGTATAGACTTGACACGAGTAAAGTCATTGCATGACATATTCCCATATCATTTGATTTTTTCCCATTCTGTAGCCAGAATCTCCCGAACTTCCTTTGCTATTTAAATACTTGCAGATAAAACCTATTGCCTCTGTTGAAAAAATATGTTCACTCTCTCCATTTTTATATAAAATATCAATTTCAAATTTAGGATCCCATTGAACAGATACTGCATGATATTGATGTCTGTTGTTTTGTATTTTGCTAGTTTCGCTCAACACATTATAAATCTTTTCTATTTCGTTTGCATCGTCAATAGTTCTTGTTTCCTTTTTTGTTTCATCACATGGATAAACTGTAACAACAATACTTTTTATATCAGTTATGTCTTTTGAAACCATATTGCCTGAATAATTGTACCAATATACAAATAAAGATAATATAATCAAAAATATGAGTATCAAAGATATTAAAATTCTTTTTTTCATTGACAATACTCCTTTCGCAAAATTCGACAAAGTTCGTGTCAAGTCAGGGACAAAAAAATTTATTAGTTTATCGGCACTTTTTAAAAGTGCCGATAAACTCAAACAATTAAAATGTCATTCTGAAAGGCTTCCCCTTGAGGGGAAGCTGTCACGAAGTGACTGATGAGGTGTAGATTGCGTAGCAATCGTTATTCCTTTCCACCTCATCCACCGCAAGCGGTCCCCCTTCCCCTCAAGGGGAAGGCTTTTTGTCCCTAACATCTCAAGCTTTAAAAAAACTGAACGATTTAGAGTCGATATTCAAATTTATTTACTCAATATTTTTTCTTTGCAACCTCATTATACTCCCCAAAACGCAAAAAGACAATAGGTAATACAAAAAACCTACTGTCTTTGCGTTGTTTAATAGTTATAGATATTTATAAATTTGATTTTATTTGTTGCACATACTACCACAGTATTGCTCCCATTTTCGCCTATTGCAACAAAATCCTTTCCTACCTCCAAAAGTTTTCCTATCTTTTCCATATGAGTATTTTCGCCAAACAAAAATTCCAGTTTGACAAATTTACCGATTTGACCGCACAAATATCCGCTGACCTCCATATCCGAGCATTGTTCCATTTCCGGTCTGATTTGGGGACTCATGCCCAAAGAATTTTGATTTTTGCTTCTGGGAACACCCATTATCGGCTCGCGCCTTATCTCCCTTTCGCTTTCCCTGGCATATGTATCCCCCGATGGTTCCATATTGGCGGGTTCAGTCATTGTCACCGCAGGGACGCTATCTTCTGCGATTTCATAGGTCTTTTTTTCGGGATAACCTATTGCCGACGCATTTGAGCCTTTGGGAACCACCACTACCGGTTGTTTTGCAGGCCACGGCGGATTTGGATTTTTTCTGCCTTGATTAAATCTTCTCAAAAGATTTTCACTCCTTTCTTTTCTGTTATCACTCTTTTATATTATGCAAAAAAAATTTTTTTGAAACAATCGGAATATTTTTTTCAGAAAAGCTCATAATATTTGTGAGATATTTCTCAAGAATTCTTTAATGCCAAAAGGAGTGAAAATCATGTCAAACAAGGAAAACCAGAACAACAAGAACAATCAGAACAACCAGAACAATCGCAACGACAACAACAAGAACAACAACAATAATAACAATAACAACAACGAAAACAGATAAATTTTCGCGGCATATCATTATGCAGTTAAAAAAAGGCCGTTTCGGTCTTTTTTTAATGTACATATATATCTTTCATACTATATTCTCTACCTTTTGGTGAAAAACTAAATCAGAAGGGAGTGATGTGATGAGTATAAAGAAAAAAATAATTTGTTTATTGATGTCTTTTGCTATTACCGCAGCAATTATACCATCAGGCGGTGTACGCCCTTTTTATATCACAAGCGCACAAGCTTCAGCGGCCGGTGAAAAGGTAATTCCTGGAGGCAAAAGTATAGGCGTGACGCTCAAAGCAGACGGCGTAATTGTCACAGCACTTGCCGAAATAACCGATAAGGAAGGGAACGCGGTATCTCCTGCAAAAGATGCCGGCATAAAGATTGGCGATTTGATAAAAAGCTTCAACGACACAGAAATTGACGGTGTAGACGAATTAACAACTCTTATAGAAAGTGTCGGAGAAACCCCGGCAAAAATGTCTCTTATGCGAAATGGAAAAAAGGTTTCTGCGGTTATCCGCCCCCAAACTTCAAAAGAAGACGGAAAGCAGAAAATCGGAGCTTGGGTAAAGGACGCAGCATCCGGCATTGGAACTATTACCTTTTACAACCCTGAAACAGGCTTTTTTTCTGCTCTCGGTCACGGAATCACTGATGCGGATTCGGGTGAACTTATTGCTATTGACGGAGGCGAAATTCTAAACTCCACCATCGTATCGGTAGAAAAAAGCAAAAAGGGCTCTCCCGGAGAGTTGAAAGGTATTTTTTCAGAAAACGGAGACCCCATCGGAAAAATAACCTCAAATAGCTGTTTTGGAATATCGGGAAAAATAAATTCTGACTTTTCAATCGCTGCCGAAGCTGTTGAAATAGCGTCAAAATCCGAAATTTGCCCAGGAAGTGCCTGCATCATTTCAAATGTTGAGGGAAATCAAACCGAACGATTTGATGTTGAAATTTTGCGGGTTTTGCCTGAATACAACGGCTCGTCAAAAAATATGATAATCAAAATAACCGACGAAAATTTGCTCAGTAAGACCGGCGGAATAGTGCAAGGAATGTCGGGTAGCCCCATTTTGAAGGATGGAAAGCTTGTCGGGGCGGTTACTCACGTGTTTGTAAATGATCCCACGAGAGGGTATGGGATATTTATTGAGAATATGCTGACTGAGGCAGAGAAAGTCAAATAAAAAGAAAACGCTCATCGTAATGACGGTGGGCGTTTTCTATAATTTATTAAAAATCAATTTTATTCACATACATAAAGAAAGAGGCAGTTTCTGCTCGTTTTAATGAAGTATATTTTTATGAGTTTTTAAAATGTCTTTTTCTTCTTGCGAAAGCTTTCGATATTGGGAAGGACATATACCAAGCACATCACGAAACAATCGACTCAGATTTTTCTGGGAAGCAAAGCCGGACTGCTCTGCCACGGCTGACAGAGATAACTTAGAATCGGACATCAGGCGACAGGCTTCCGAAATTCGGTAGTAATTTAGGTACCGGTGAAAGGTCATACCCGTGGTCTTTCGAAATTGTTTGCAAAAATACGATCTGTCATACCCGGCCACTGCCGCTGCTTGTTTAACGGTGATGGTTTTGCAATAATTTTCACTGATATACTGCAGTGTTCCGTACATTTTTTCAAGATGCTTTGCCCGTAATAAGCGTTTTGCCGAAAAAGGCTTGTTCTGATTATGCTCAAATAGATAGGCCGCAATAGCATATACATTGCTGCGGATTTTCCAGTCCCTTAGTATCGCATCTCCCTCTGTCTGGTACAAAACGTCGCGAATCTGCACAATCGGTTGCAGAATTTCCGGAGAAATATCCCTGTCCTTTAGATTAAAAAACGGAATATCAATAGACAGATTCAGTATTTTTCTGTAATCGTTACCTAAAAGATCATAACCAAATGCAATCAGTACTACTTGGGTATTCGGTACGTCGCAGAAGATTTCATGGGCTTCATTGGCGCATACAAACACTGCATCGTCCTGATTCAAGCAATACATCGTTTCCTCAATGCAGATTTTCATCTTCCCCTGTAGACAAAGATATATCTCAGTCTTGCTGTGCCAATGTTGAGCAAAGTTGGTACATTTCCAAAGCCGGATATCATACAGTCCCGTATTGGCAAGCTGCGCATGATATAACAAATTTTATCCCTCCTTCCTACAGATGCCACTATTATATCACAATTTTTATGGATTGTAAAGGAAAATCACACTTTTTGGGAAAAATATGACACAGGACGCCATTGACAATCTCTCGGGTTTTCCATATACTGAAAATACAAATAATGACTGTGCTTTTGCAGTATGCGTCTTTGGGAAATTCATGTAGGGAGGTGGTATCGTGAGCAGAATTTTCAATATTCAAAGGTTTTCTTTATTTGACGGACCAGGTGTACGGACGGTGGTTTTTATGAAAGGATGTCCTCTTCGGTGTATATGGTGCCATAATCCAGAAGGACTTTCACAGGAAATGCAGATTATGTATAATGCAGACCGTTGTATAGGGTGCGGTGCGTGTGTGGAGGTCTGTAAAAAAGGTTGTCATACGATGAGCGATGGATTTCACATATTGAATCGAACAAACTGTATTTCGTGCGGTGAATGTGCGAGGGTTTGCTTTAGCCTTTCGCTGACTGCCGAAGGAACAGAAATGACTGTAGATGAAATTATGGATGTCGTAATAAGGGATGAAGCCGTTTATCGAGACAGTGGTGGCGGTTTGACTCTTTCCGGAGGTGAACCGCTGATGCACGGAGCATTTTCTGTTGCTCTTTTGAAAGCGGCAAAGAGGCAGGGGATTCATACCTGTGTTGAAACATCCGGCTTTGGAGATTCCAATGTTTTGTGTGAAATTGCATCCTACACAGATATCTTTCTGTTCGACTATAAGGTTACAGGTAATACGGCGTACAGGAAATATTGTGGTGTACCTGAAACACCGATTTTACATAATCTTGGACGATTGAACAATCTTGGTAAGACGGTAATTCTTCGTTGCCCACTAATTCCGGATATTAACGGAACACAAACACATATAGAAGGGATTGCAAAGGTTGCCCTTTCAAATTCAAATTCCATTTCGGAAATCCATATTGAGCCGTATCACCGTCTTGGGATTTTCAAAGCGAATCAATTAGGTATGACACCCACCTACGAGGCTGAAATTCCTGATAAGGAGTTCGTCATGGAATTTGCTGACGCTTTGCAGAAGCTTTGTGGTGATAGAATCACTGTAAAGGTTAACTAAATATAAAACGAACCGAAGGAGGCTATTATGTACAAGAATATTGATAAGAAATTACAATTTACAGACCGTTTCAAAAAGGTTGAGGAGGGTGTGCGTGCACGTTTGCGTCCGCGCAATCCCCGTGAATTTACCTTGATTGATCCAATCCCTACAGAGGGTAAGAATCCCTTTGCGGATGTTTTTGAGGAGATGCCCGATGCACCATACGTAATCGCTCTTGCACATGCCATTGTGCGTTCCTGGCTTGATATGCCCTGTGTAATCTATCCCCATGAGGCGGTTGTCGGCATCACCCGCCCCTCCTATCCGATCATAGAGCATTTCAGCTGTGGTATTGAATTCTACGACAGTGGACTTAATGCACCATATAGTTTTTCGCGTGATGAAATAACAGAAGCCGAAAAGGCAAGAATCGATTCTCTCCGCCAGCGCATGACGCCTCTTCCCCTTTCACACATGGACAATGCAGGAATTGCGTTGCTTGGTGCTGAAAAATATAACGCAATCAATGCAACCGGCATGTTCAGGGCCGATGGTTATCAGGGACACACAATTCCTAACTACGTTACGCTTCTGACAAATGGTTTGGATGGTATGCTAAAAATTATTGACAAGTACGCCGCAATCAACGCTAAAGACCAGAAAACAGCTGATTTCTACGAGGCAAACAGAATTATTGCACGGGGTATGATTGCACACCTTGAAAAGTATGCGACATACGCAAAAGAGCTTGCTGCTATAGAGACTGATCCTACACAAAAACGTTACTATGAGGAAATCTCTGAAAATTGTGGGTTTGTTGCACACAATAAACCCAAGACTCTCTATCAGGCAGTACAGTTAGCATGGATCCTCTCTCTTTGGGATTGGGTTGACTGTATCGGACGTGTTGACCAGTTCTTTCTGCCCTTTTATGAGTACTCCAAGGAGCATGGTGACGTAATTTCCGTTGAGGAGTCTATCACCTCTTTTATGTTTAAGATTTGGGAATGCGGTTCTCATAACTCTACACTCGGCGGATGTCATCCAGAGAACGGCAAAGACGCATCCAATGAACTTTCCTACCTGTTTTTGCAGGTGCTTCGCAATATACACGATTCTCACCCTCGTATGGTGGTTCGTATCGCAGAAGATACACCTGTAGAACTGACTGATCTTATGATTAAAATTTGGTCCGAGGGCATGTGTGATCCGACGGTTGTCAGTGACACAACGGTCATTCCCGGTCTTTTAAAGCTGGGCGTTACCCTCAAAGATGCAAGAAACTACGCAACTCTCGGCTGTCAGGAAATTGAGATTCCCGGCAAGTGCAATACCGGTTGCGAGGACGGTTCCTTTAATCTTGCCAAAGTTTTAGAAATCGCAATGCTTGGGGGTAAATCCCCGATAGATCCCACGTATCAACTGGGGCCGGTTACCAAGACCTTTGAGGAATGTGAGACCTTTGATGATCTCTTTGACGGATACATCAGGCAGCTGAAATACTTCACGGAGATTCACCTGTATCTGTGCCGCAAGAGTCAGGAATGCAAAGCCGCAAACCACTCAAAGCTGCTTAAGGGTCTCTTTACCGATGGTTGTCTTGAAAAGGGCATCCCCCACGACACAGGCGGCCCCATCTATGGTTACGGTGTCATCGAAACGGCGGGCCTTGCTGCAACCGCAGATTCCATGATGGCAATTAAGAAATTTATATACGATGAAAAGACGCTGACAAAAAAACAACTCATTACGATGCTGAAAGCAAACTTCGAGGGCTTTGAGCGTGAGCGTCAGATGCTTCTTAATGGTGCGCCCAAGTTCGGCAACGACAACGCCGAAGTTGATGAACTTGCGACTCGAATCCTCGACTTATATTGGACCGAGATCAGCAAATACGAAACAGGACGCGGGGGTGTATATACCGGGGCATGTTCACTCCTAACCGGTGGTATCAGTTTCGGTGCAACAATGGGCGCAATGGCAGACGGACGGTTTGCACACGAACCCCTCGGTAACACCATGGGTCCCCGCCCGGGCGCTGATACGCACGGTCTTACTGCAATGCTTAATTCAGTTGCAAAGCTTCCTATGAAAAAGGGTGTTGGTGGAACGACGCTAAACGTCATTTTACCAACAAAGATGCTTGCAACGACTGAACTTCGTCGCAGCGTATCCAATGCCATTCGCTCCTTCCTTAAAAATGGCGGTTGCATGGCACAAATCACCACCGCAAATAAGGAAGATCTCATTGATGCAAAATGTCATCCAGAGCGTCACGGCGACCTTACTGTACGTGTCGGGGGTTACAGTATCCAGTTTGTACAGATGGACACTATTTCTCAGGATGAAATTATAAGCCGATATGTGTAATTTAAGGAGGTTATGTTATGTGGAATGAATTTGATACAAAAAAATTTGTATTTTCAGAAAGGAATGCAACTATTATATTTCCAAAGGTTAATGCAAACGGAAAAATGCTTATAAAAACAGAATATCTTGATGCTTTTCCGGAGTTTGATATTGCAATGCTTGAGCGCGGATATCATTTAATCAGTATAGAACATTTCAGTCGTTGGGCACCGGATGAAGAAATTGATATAGTAGCTGAATTTATAAAGTACTGTGCAAAAGAATTGCAGTTAAATGAAAAATGCGTTATAGAAGGATTAAGTTGCGGAGGATTGACGGCCGCTCGTTTAGCGGAAACCTATCCGGATTTGTGTGCAGCTTTATATCTTGATGCACCCGTCCTTAATGTTTTAAGCATGGCAGGATTAGGGGAGCTAAAACAAGAAACCGTAGATTTATGCTGGAGGGAAATTGTTGCAACCTTTGGCGTCAGTAAATCAACCATAGTGAATTTCAGACAAAGTGCAATAGACAATATGGGGCCACTTATAAAAAATGATATTCCAATTATTATGCTATATGGTAATGCAGATGATGTGGTTATTTATGAAGAAAATGGAAAGGTTTTAGAAAACTATTATAAGAAGCATAATGGTAATATGAAAGTCATAGTAAGGTCTATGTGTGAGCATCACCCCCATGGGCTTGATGACCCAACAGTCATAGTAGATTTTGTTGAAAAATATGGTTACAGGAGATGATAATAGTATTCAAGATAGTATAACCCCTCATGAGTGTTGTCCCCCATTGACAACAGGCATGAGCGGTAGCCCTATCTTGCAAAACGGAAAATTAGTTGGAGCTGTAACACACGTTTTTGTGAATGATCCGACGAGAGGGTATGGCGTGTTTATAGAGAACATGCTGTAAAAAACGCCCACGTAAAAGTGGGCGTTTTGTTTTATATGTTAAGCAACCATCCAACGGTTACATTCAATATTTTTGCAATCTCTTTAAGTTCATAGTCTGCAACAAAGCGTGTCCCAATTTCAATACGAGAAATGCTGTCACGTTCCAATGTTATCCCTGCGACCTGCAGTTTTGCAGCCAACTCTGCTTGTGTCAACCTGATTTTGCAGCGTGCCTCGTGAATTCGTTCACCGCAGATGTTTTTTCTGCCGTTATAATCATAAATTTTCATAACAATCCCTCTTTTATGTAAAAAATAAGATTTTTTCTTGACTTTAACATATTTTTGTGTTATTATGGTGTTAAAGATAAGAATTTTATTTTATCTTTAACATCGCAGTCTTAATTGCTTGAATATTTTTATTTGCGTTGTGTCGCGGTTAAGATTGCAATTCAAAGAGGATGAAACACAAAAGTGAATCATCCTCTTTTACTATTCAAAAATTTACATCAGCAGGTCCAGTCGTGAATTGCATCGTTCATCCGGTTCATAATTTTGCCGGCTCTGTGATATGCTCTTTTCATTGAACGTTTGTTCATAGGATGAAGCGTCATCATAACGCCTATTCCAACAACAGTTCCCATCATAAGTCCCAGTGAAAAGTTTCCCATCTTCCTCTCTCCTTTCATTCTATATAAATAGTATTGTCTTTTATATGCATATTATTTATTTCAACTCTATTATTTTTCCTGAAAAGTCCGTTCCTCAAAACCATAGTGCTTATTTCTCCGGTTCCAAAATCAAAGCTCATATCATACAGCTTTTTCTTTGTACCATCCTTTTCGTACACACCCAAGACCCTTTCCTCAGAAATATCCTTTTCGCTTTTCAATTTTGCATCATGAGCGCAAATGCCGTCTTTCAAAAACACCTTCTCGCCGAATATTTCGCCAAATTCCTCAATGAAAAATTTTTTATTCAGCGGAATAATACTGTGGGTTTCCACATACAAGGCATCCACTTTTTTTCTGTCTTTGGAAAAACAAACACACTTCACCTTTCCCAACGGCTCATTTGTATTTTTTTCATAAACCTCAAGCTTTTTAAGTTTTTTAAGGGTTATTTCCATCTTAAACTCCGTCATATAATAAAACCCGCAAACCAACCAAAACCTGATTTGCGGATTCTATCATATATCAATATTTTTTATACATTACTGACCGTTAGCCAAGTCCTGTTCATACTTTTTGATCATCTTTTTAACCATCTGACCACCGATTGAACCGGCTTCTCTTGATGTGAGGTCACCGTTATAACCGTTCTTGAGCTGTACGCCTACCTCGTTTGCAGCCTCCATCTTGAATTTGTTCATAGCTTCTTTAGCTTCGGGTACAACAAAATTGTTGCTGCTCTTGTTGTTTGACATAGTTTTCACCTCCCTTTTTTTCAGAAAAACAATTTGTTCATCTGTCTTCGCTAATATTTTAACCTGTTTAACGTATATTAAACATTGAAATTTTTTCTAATATAAAAGCATCTTGATTGTCGAAATTTATCGACTGTGGTTGACTTTTTTCGAATAATATTATAAAATTAAAAAAAGTTTTGGAAAGGAGAACGGCTATGCGAAGAAAACTATCGGAGATATCATCATTTGAAAGCATCCTTTGTATGTTTGTTGTGATGATACATATTTTGTCCGACAGCATAAATAAATATCCGCAAGGCTCTGTTTTGTCTGCTATATCTTTTATTTTTTCACGCACGATTACTTTCGCTGTGCCCGCCTTCATCATCTCCTCGGGTATTAAATTTGCACACGGTTATGCCGACGGCAGCTTCAGATATTTTTCATTTTTAAAAAGACGCATTACAAAGGTATATATTCCATATCTTATTATGGCACTTTTATATTATCTTTATTTCGTTTTTCACAGGCATTATTTTGATTTTAATTTCGGAATAATGATGAGACACCTTTCATTGGGAACTATCGCAGCACCTTTTTACTTTATAATAGTCATTATGCAACTTTATCTCATTGCTCCCCTGACATATCATTTTTGTCGCAATATTTCGCCACTTGTGGGCATTTTCCTTGCCGCTGGTGTCACCATTGCCTCAAAATATCTTCTTCTTGGCTTTCAATATTCAGACCGGATTTTCCTTGGCTATTTCGTTTATTGGATAATCGGCTGTTATATCGGTATCAACTTTGATATGAATATCGACAAGCTGAAGCGTTCAAAATCTGTGTGGGTAGTTTGTGGACTTGTATTTACCTTTCTTTACTCAGCTATTGCCTATTTTGAGTTCCTTGGTTGGTTTGAGTGGTTTGGCACAGAAATCATAAAAATTATTTTTGCATCCTTTGCGTCAATTATGTGGCTTCTTATTATGCCCAAATATTCTCACGAGGTTTCAGATATACTGTCGCCGGCAACATTTTATATTTATCTCATACACTGCCTTGTGATTTTTGAAACCGAAAGATACCTTGAAATATGGAAAATATCGTCTATACCCTTGCGCTTTCTTATTCTTTGCGCTTCTGCGTATGTGATTTCGATTTCTGTTTCGGTCATCTATTCACGGATAAAAATGATTTTCAATCGCAACAACGATATTTATGGAATATAAAAGATTGCAGAAAAAAATTCTGCAATCTTTTTTTGTATATAGGTCAAGCCCTGCTAATATAATTTAATGGGGTGACTTATGTTGAAACGAATATTCTTTCTTCTTTTATGTGTAACACTTTTTTCAGTGGCAATTCCAAAAAGCTGTCACGCACTTTCTGCGCACAGTGCTGTGCTGATTGATGCAAACACCGGAAGGGTTCTTTATTCTCACAATGCCGACAAAAAAATGGGTATGGCGAGCACCACAAAAATTGTAACAGCAATAACAGCCCTTGAAAACGGCGATATTTCGTCAGTGGCAAAGGTTTCGGGGAATGCTTACGGAGTTGAGGGATCTTCAATGTATCTTGTTCTTGGCGAAGAATTATCTCTTGAAAATCTGCTGTGGGGGCTTATGCTTGTTTCCGGCAATGATGCTGCAACAGCGGTAGCTGAGCATATTTCCGGCTCGGTTGATGCCTTTTCTGTTCTTATGAACAAGACTGCAGAAAAAATAGGTGCAAAAAATTCAAACTTTACAAATCCTCACGGGCTGTCTGATGACAATCATTATACAACAGCAACAGATTTAGCAAAAATCACCGCTTACGCACTTAAAAACCCAAAGTTTCGTGAAATCGTTTCAACCCGCACAAAGAGTATCCCCTGGAAAGACCATGACTATAATCGTTATATGGTAAATCATAATAAGTTTCTCACTATGTATGAGGGATGCATTGGCGTCAAAACAGGTTTTACAAAAGCCACGGGCAGGTGTCTTGTCACAGCGGTCGAAAAAAACGGAATGCAGTTTGTATGTGTAACTCTCAATGCACCCGATGACTGGAATGACCACAAGGCTTTATATGACAACGCTTTTTCAGAATATATGCCTCATAAGATAAAAAGCAAAGATGAATTTGTTGTTTCAGCGAAGGTAAAAAAAGGCGTATCTGACACCGTTAGCCTTGTAGCAGGTCAGGATATTGTCGCACCTTTAAAAAGCGATGAAATACAAAAAATAACCACAGAAGCTGTTCCTTTCGAGGATTTGCAGGCACCCATAAAAAAAGGTGACATTTTAGGAACACTTGCTGTGAAAATAGGCGACGAAAAATGTGGTGAATTCCCGCTGATTGCCGAAGAAAACGTTGAGCTTGAAAAAATAATTTTCAAATCCGCTTCTCAGCCCTTTTCAGTTTCACTGAAAAAAGTATTTTGGGAATGGATTACATGTTTTAAGTAGAAAAAGCCCGGAGCGATTATGCCCCGGGCTTTCAGTATTATTTAAGCTTTATGCCTCTTTCTTTTTAGATACAGCATCAATAACAAACATTGTTCCAACAAGAATTATAACAGAAATCGGGAAAACAATGTACCAGTTCTGGATAAGACCTGCAAGTATGTATGAAACAAATGATACCACTGCAACTGTTATTGCATAAGGAAGCTGTGTTGAAACGTGATTTAGGTGGTTACACTGTGCACCTGCTGATGACATAATTGTTGTATCAGAAATAGGTGAACAATGGTCGCCGCATACAGCACCTGCAAGACATGCAGACATTCCGATGATAAGAAGCGGGTCGTTTGCATCAAAGATAACTGTAACAATCGGAATAAGAATACCAAACGTTCCCCATGAAGTGCCTGTTGAGAAAGCAAGAACACAAGCAACAACAAAGATAACAGCCGGCAGGAAGTTTGCAAGGCTTTCAGCGTTTGCAAGCAGATTTTCAACATATGTTGCATATCCCAAAAGACCGTTTACGTTTTTGAGTGCTGTTGCAAATGTAAGAATCAAAATCGCGGGAACCATTGCAACAAAGCCCTTGGGAACACATTCCATAGCGTCTTTAAATGTAACCAGTCTTCTTGCCATAAGGTAAACAATAGTAATAACCAAAGCGATTATCGAACCCCATGGGAGACCAACTGTTGCATCGGTGTTACCGAATGAACCAATGAAGCTTCCTGCATTTTCTGTTCCGCCCCAGATGTCAACGCCAAAGAAACCACCTACATAGATGAGTGCCAGAACACAGAAAATTATCAGCACAACAACAGGCAAAACAAGATCAGAAACTCTGCTTCTTGTCGAAGTAGTTGCTGCTTGTCCTTCCTCTACTCTTTCACCACTTGTGAAAAGGTCACCGTTTTGGATTGCATTAAGTTCATGCAGCTTCATAGGACCAAAATCCATTTTCTTGACGCAAAGAACAATGATGAACACAAAAGTAAGGAGCGAGTAGAAGTTATAAGGTATCGCACGGACAAACAAAGAAATACCTTCGCCCTCCGGCGCATAACTTGCAACAGCTGCCGCCCATGATGAAATCGGTGCAATCATACAAATTGGTGCAGCGGTTGCATCAATTATGTAAGCAAGCTTTGCTCTTGAAATCTTGTGACGGTCACATACCGGTTTCATAACAGAGCCAACAGTGAGACAGTTGAAATAGTCATCAATAAAGATAAGAACACCAAGAACAAAGGTAGCAAGCATTGCACCGGTGCGGCTCTTTATGTGTTTTTCAGCCCATGCACCAAAAGCAGCGCTTCCGCCGGCTTTGTTGATAAGGGCAACCAAAATTCCCAGAACAACAAGGAAAACAAAAATGCCCGCTGTGCCCGAAACAGCATCAATAAGACCCACAGACAAAAGGTTGTCCATTCCCGCTACCGGATTGAAGTTTGCTGAGAAAAGCGCAGCAATAACAATACCAATAAACAGTGAGGAATAAACCTCTTTTGTAACAAGTGCCAGAACAATGGCAAGAATTGGTGGGAGCAACGATACGAATGTAGCATAATAGTTGCTTGGTGCAGGAAGCTCGCCGGTACCTCCGCAATCTGCACAGTCAGCGCCCGCTCCTTCGCAGGTTGCACAAGTGATTGTTTCGGTAGAGTGTACAGAAACCGCACATACAACAACAGCAATCAAAGCAAGCAAAACAACTGCAATTTTGATGATGGTTGATTTTTTCATTATAAATCCTCCTGATGTTTTATATGTTGCCGAAAAAATTTTCCAGCATAATTTTATTTACTCAAGAATTGGTAAATACCGTTTAATTATTGCATATTTATATAAAAATGTCAATATTTTGGCATATTTTTTTAAAAAATGGCACACCATTATCAAACAGAAAATCCGGAGCATAGGCTCCGGATAATTATGTTTTATTTAAAAAAGTTCATTACCGCTTTTTTACCACACAAAAATTTGTAAATAGCTGTTGACACAACTACGCCAAAAACTGCCTGGGTTATGTTTCCCACAATCCCAGCTGCAGCCGCAAATACACTTCCTGAAAGCCATATTTCAACCAGAAAATAACCGCCTATCATAATGCACTCTGCAATAATTCCGTATATAGCAATAGCTATCCAGCTTTTAGCTTTGATACCTTTGGCAAAAAGCAAACCGCCGACAAATGCCACCCAAAACTTTATCACCAGAGTAGGAATTGCAAAAGATGCATATCCCGCAGCAATATCCGCAAGACAAGAACCAAGTCCACCTGCGAGGCCTCCGTGCAAAGGACCTAACAAATACGCTGAAAGGAGCACACCCGCATCTCCCATATTCACATATCCACCGCTTAACCCTGAAGGAATTCTTATTGCAAGGGTTGCAACGCATACTATTGCCGCAAAAAGTGCTGCAGTAACCAGCTTTTTCGTTTTCATAATCATTTTCCTCTTTCTGATTAATATTCCTTGACTAAATCAGACATACTGTAAAGTCCGGGGCCTTTTTCATACATAAAAATTGCTGCACGAACCGCTCCAACAGCAAAAACTTCTCTTGAGGTCGCAGAGTGCTTCACCTCAATAACTTCATCATTACCGGCAAAAATAACCGTATGCTCTCCCACAATATTTCCGCCGCGGACTGCGTGAATACCGATTTCTTCTTTATCCCTCTTTTTTCTCACAGAATGTCTGTCAAAAACATATTTAGGGTTAAACGCAACCGTATCAGAAATAGCATCTGCAATAGCAAGAGCAGTTCCGCTGGGTGCATCAAGCTTTTGGTTGTGGTGTTTTTCGACAATCTCAATATCAAAGCTACTTTCAAGAACCTTTGACGCCTTTGACACAAGGTCAATAAGGAGATTTACACCAAGGGACATATTTGCTGAAAAAAAGATAGGTGTTTCCTTTGAATAAAACTCAATCTTTGAAATTTGTTCCTTCGAAAGACCGGTTGTGCAAATAACCGCAGGGATTTTATTCTTCCTTGCATAATCAAGAACTTCATCCGTAAGTGACGGATGGGAAAAATCGATTATACAATCAATGCTTTCTGTCACAGCGTTTAGATTGTCATACACCGGAAAATCAGTACCTTCGGTATTGATATCAAAACCCGCTGCAATACACAACGCAGCATTGTCTTTTGCAATGCGACGCACAGCATTCCCCATTCTTCCGTTTGCACCACATAAAAGAATATTTATCATTTGTGTCTCTCCTCTTTCTCTTTTTATCTAAGGCTTTCCTTGTAGCTAAGTAATGATTTTTTCAGTCTTTCGACATTTTTTTCTTCCATTTCACAAAGGGGAAGCCGAAGTTTTCCCACATCAAAGCCAAGAATGTTCATAGCTGTCTTTACCGGTATTGGATTGACCTCGAAAAACATTGCGCTCATGCAATCAAGCATTGCAAGAAACTTCTCTTGTGCAAGTTTCAAATTTCCGTTTTCAAAATCGTTGCAAAAATCATACACCTCAAAAGGAAAAATATTCGCAATTACAGAAATAACGCCACTACCGCCAACAGCCATTATAGGAAGGGCAACATCGTCGTTTCCCGAATAAACTACCAGATTGGTTTCTGCCAAGATTTTTCCTGCAAAAGCAACATCGCCGCTGGCTTCTTTTATCCCGATTATGTTTTCATATTTTTCGTCAAGAATTTTGAGAGTTTCAAGTGAAATTGAAACACCCGTTCTGCCCGGAACATTATACAAAATAACAGGGATTTTCACACTTTTGGCAATCGCTCCGTAATATTCACATAAGCCTTTTGGCGTCGCCTTGTTATAATAAGGTGTAACCACCAAAACCCCATCATAACCAATTTTTTCAGCAAAACTACTCAGCCTGATTGCTTTGTCCGCGTTGTTGCTTCCGGTACCGGCAAGCATTGTTATCTTGCCCTTCATTTTTTCAATGCAAAACTTAAGGACCTCCATTTGTTCTTTTTCATCCATAGCAGATGCCTCGCCTGTTGTTCCGCATATAACAAGCGCTTTTGTCTTGTTTGCTAGCTGAAACAAAAGGAGCTCTTCAAGCTTTTTATAATTCACGCCACCATCGTCAAAGGGTGTAACAAGTGCAACCCCCGAGCCGGTGAAAATAGGTCTTTTCATAATTCATACAGCCTTTCTGCCCACGAAAAATCAAAAACCCTATGCGCCTTTGTGGGATAAAAGCACATTTTTTCTTGGTATTTTAAATTGATGCAGCAAAAATTTGCTGCATCAATTTGTCATTTAATCAAGATATCCCTTTGCTGCCAGAAGCTCTGCCATGAGAACAGCTCCGCCTGCTGCGCCACGAAGAGTGTTGTGTGAAAGGCAAACAAATTTGTAATCATACTGGCTGTCCTCGCGAAGACGGCCGATTGACACTGCCATACCGCCTTCCATATCACGGTCAAGCTTTGCCTGAGGACGATTATCTTCTTCAAAATAGTTGAGGAACTGTTTGGGGGCAGACGGAAGGTCAAGTTCTTGCGGAACACCGCTGAAATTCTTCCAAGCAGCCTTTATTTCATCAACGGTAGGCTTCTTTTCAAAGCTTACAAAAACCGCTGCTGTGTGACCATCAGAAACCGGAACTCTAAGACACTGGGTAGTAATAGCAGGAGCTGTCGCATCAACGATTTTGTCTCCCTCGATTTTACCCCAGATTTTGAGGGGCTCGATTTCGCTCTTTTCTTCCTCACCGCCAATATACGGAATGAGGTTGTCAACCATTTCAGGCCATGTTTCAAAGGTTTTGCCCGCACCGGAAATAGCCTGATATGTACAAGCAAGAACATTTTTCACACCAAACTGCATAAGAGGATGAATTGCCGGAACATAGCTCTGCAGCGAGCAGTTTGACTTTACAGCAACAAAGCCACGTTTTGTGCCAAGACGCTTCTTTTGTGCCTCAATAATCTCTGCATGGTCAGGATTGATTTCGGGAATAATCATAGGAACATCACCGGTGTGTCTGTGTGCCGAGTTGTTCGAAACGACAGGACACTCTGCCTTTGCATAAGCTTCTTCCAATGCTCTGATTTCGTCTTTCTTCATATCAACCGCGCAGAATACAAAATCAACCATTGATGCAATTTTTTCAATATCTGCTGTTGCATCAAAAACAACCATATCCTTAACCTTTTCGGGCATCTGGGTTTTCATTGCCCAACGGTTTCCCACTGCTTCAGAATATTTTTTGCCCGCACTTCTGGGTGATGCTGCGAGCAAAGTTATATCAAACCACGGATGTTTGTCGAGCAAAGAGATAAATCTCTGGCCCACCATGCCGGTAGCGCCGATTATACCAACTTTATAGTTTTTCATTTAACAGTCCCCCTGTGTAAAATAGTTTATTCATAATAAATATTATATGTCATACATTCATCATTGTCAATTATTTTTTGTAACACAATTTTAACATAAAACAAAAGGAATTTGGGAGATATTTGTCGAATTTTTAGTAATAGTGATAAATATTTTGCAGAATAGGACTTGTTTGTTATGAAAATATTATTTAGAACAATTCTTTCCTTTATATTAGCTCTGTCATTGACCGGGTTTTCTTGTCTTGCTGTGGATGCAGCAGAATATGAAGACACTCTCCGTGTCGGCATCTATTATGGCTCAGGAGCGGTAAGCGACATCACTTTTGAAAACCAAAGCGGCTTTTCTGCGGGTTTTTCTTTGGGCAGAGAATTTTTCCCCGTGACGAGCATTTTGGCATCCTCTGTTTCCATTTCAAGCACTTTTTCTTTGCCGTTTTCTGTTCTTTATTCAACACATGAAACCTATGACGAGCTGCTCATCCATCTTGAAGAACTGAAATTACAAGGTATGGATGTTTTTCCGGGATACTACAACGATTTATATTGTGTATTTGGTGGCAAATATCAGAATAACAACGACGCCCTGTGGGCTGCAGAAAACCTAGCGGTAAAAGGCACTGTTGCTGAATTTTCATCAAAAGTCCTTGCCCTCACTGATGTATCAGGAAAAGTTGTTTTTGCCATCGACAGTGCTGAGGCAGGTCTTGCGGTTTTTTGTGCAGATTATGAAACCGAGGACAGCCTTATGAAAATTTCAGGGGCCAACAAAGGCACATATCGGGGTGGCTTTGAATGTAAAAAGCTTTCAGCTGACGGACTCACTGTGGTAAATATAGTATCTGTTGAATCTTATCTTTACAGCGTTGTGTGTCGCGAGATGTCCTCCTCCTGGCCAGTTGAAGCTCTCAAAACTCAGGCAGTTTGCGCCAGAAACTTTGCCCTTGGCAGAATAAACTATCACAAACAATACGGCTTTGACGTATGCCGCACAGTGTGCTGTCAGGCATATTCCACAACTGCTGACCAAAGCGAAAGCGTTCACACCGCCGTCGACGAAACCCGCGGCGAATTGCTTTTTTATGAAAATGACCTTGTTCAGGCGGTTTATTCATCGTCTATGGGTTCTTCAACCGAAAATGTAAAAAACGTGTGGGGTTCATCTTTTCCTTATCTTGTGAGTGTTGAAAATCCTTATGAAGACACCGAAAATATATATAACGGAAAATGGACCAAAACCTTGACCAAAGCCCGTGCGACCGAAATTATGAAAAGCCGTGGCTATGAAATAGGGGACGTGACCGAAATCAAAGCCCTTGAATATACTGACGCAGGTCGTGTCCTAAAGCTTTTGGTAAAAGGCACAAACGGCGAAAAGATTTTTGAGCGTGAAAGCTGCCGTACAATATTCAGCGAGGCAACTTACAGCCAGAAATATACCGTTGGAACAGGCGGTATGACAACACATCCGGTGGTTTATGTTGAAACCGGTGACAAAACCCAGACCAAAACACTTAATTCTGCGGTTGTTCTTTCCTCTTCTAAAAAAACATCTTCACTCAGCGAAAAATATATTGTATCAAACGGCAAATCAACAAAAACATACCAGACCCAAAAGATTGAAGGCGACAAAGACACCTTCGTGTTCTCCGGTGAGGGCTGGGGCCACGGCGTTGGCATGAGCCAATACGGTGCAAAAGGCATGGCGGAAGCCGGTTTTAGCTATCAGGAAATTCTTACCCATTATTATAGTGGAACACACCTTGAAAAAGCCTATTAACGAAAGGACAAAGTGCATTGAACGTAAAAGATTTTTATTATGACCTTCCTCAGGAGATGATTGCACAAACACCTCTTGAGGACAGAACAGCATCAAAGCTTATGGTTTTAAACCGCAAGACAAGCGAAATCATACACAAGCATTTTTATGACATAATCGAATACTTAAACGAGGGCGACTGCCTTGTTATGAACAACACCCGAGTTATACCCGCCCGTCTTTTCGGTACAAAAGAGGGCAGTGGTGGCAAAATCGAATTTTTGCTCCTCAAACGCATTGACATAAACACCTGGGAAATCATACTCCGACCAGGCAAAAAGGCACGCATCGGCAGCCGCTTTGTCTTTGGTGACGGAATTTTGAAGGCCGAAGTCATCGATATTTTAGAAGAGGGAAACCGAATTGTCCGTTTTGAATATGATGGCGTTTGGGAAGAAATTCTTGACACTTTAGGCGAGATGCCTCTTCCGCCTTACATCAAAGAAAAGCTGGTGGACAAAAACCGTTACCAGACGGTATATTCAAAGATTGAGGGGTCAGCTGCAGCACCTACGGCGGGGCTTCACTTTACCACCGAGCTTCTTGAAAAAATCAAGAAAAAAGGTGTTAAAATTGCATTTGTAACCCTTCATGTAGGTCTTGGTACTTTTCGCCCCGTTTCAGCGGAAAACATTGAAGACCACCATATGCATTCCGAATATTATGAAATCTCAAAGGAAACTGCTGATATAATAAATGAAACAAAAAAATCCGGCGGCAGAATTGTTGCTGTTGGCACCACATCGGTCAGAACACTTGAAAGCGTAGCAGATGAAAATGGTACCATTGCAGCAAAATCCGGTGATACGCAAATATTCATTTACCCGGGCTACAAATTTAAAATTGTTGATGCACTTATCACAAATTTTCATTTGCCGGAATCAACACTTCTTATGCTTATCTCGGCTCTTTATGACCGTGAATCAATCATGAACGCCTACTCCGTTGCCATAAAGGAAAATTACAGATTTTTCAGCTTTGGTGATGCGATGTTTATTGAATAAAAAGAAAGGTTTTAAGCTATGTTCAAAATATTAAAAACAGAAGGTAAAGCACGCCGCGGCGAATTTGAGACAGTTCACGGCACTATCCAGACCCCCGTTTTTATGAATGTGGGCACTGCCGCTGCCATAAAGGGCGGTCTTGACGCCTTTGATTTGAAAGAAATAGGCTGTCAGGTCGAGCTTTCAAACACCTATCACCTCCACCTGCGTCCCGGCGATAAGGTGGTTAAAAAATTGGGCGGTCTTCACAAGTTTATGAACTGGGACAAACCTATTCTCACTGACAGCGGGGGTTTTCAGGTGTTTTCACTAGCTGGACTTCGCAAAATCCGTGAGGAGGGAGTTTATTTTTCATCGCATATCGACGGCAGACGCATATTTATGGGACCTGAGGAAAGTATGCAAATTCAGTCAAACCTTGCATCAACAATTGCTATGGCATTTGACGAATGTGTAGAAAACCCCTGCGAAAAAGATTACGCAAAGGCATCTTCTGAAATGACCGTTCGTTGGCTGAAACGTTGCAAGGATGAGCTTACACGGCTCAACGCCCTTGATGATACCATAAACAAAAACCAGATGCTTTTTGGCATCAATCAGGGCAGCACCTATTCTGACCTCAGAATCGAAAATATGAAACAAATAGCAGACCTTGACCTTGACGGCTACGCCATCGGCGGACTTGCCGTGGGTGAACCTGCTGAGGTTATGTATAACATTATTGAAGCCGTTGAGCCCTTTGCACCGAAAGAAAAACCCAGATACCTTATGGGTGTCGGCACACCCGAAAATATAATCGAGGCTGTATATCGCGGTGTTGACTTTTTTGACTGTGTAATGCCCAGCCGAAACGCGAGACACGGTACACTCTTCACGTCGTTGGGAATTGTAAATATCAACAACGCAAAATACGAAACAGACGATACCCCCCTTGACCCGAATTGCAGTTGCCATACTTGCCGTAATTTTTCAAAGGGATATCTTCGTCACCTATTCAAAGCAAATGAAATCCTCGCTCTTCGCATTGCTGTTATTCACAATCTTTCTTTCTATAACAATTTGATGAAAGATATTCGTGATGCCCTTGATAACGGATGTTTTGAAGATTTCAGAAAAGCAAATATTACAAAACTTTCCCAAAGAATATAAAATCCAATTTGTGTTAACAATATTTTAAGAAATAAATACCAATTTCATCTTGCATTATTCAGAAAAAAGAGGTATAATTGTACTAATGTTTAAAAAGGACAAAAGTCCTGAAAAATTTCATTATTATCTAAGGAGGCAAAAAAATGTTTATCACAGCTTATGCAGAACCCGCGGCAGCCGCTGCTCAGCAGGCAGGTCCCGCATCAATGGTTCCCTCTCTTCTTATGTTGGTTGTTATGTTTGCAGTTTTTTACTTCATTCTTATAAGACCGCAGAAGAAAAAAGAAAAGGAACTCAAAAATATGCTTGCAGCCCTCAAGGTTAACGACGAGGTTGCAACAATTGGCGGCATCCACGGCAAAATCGTAAGAATCAAAGACGACCTTTTCGTTCTTGAATCAGGTATTGGTCAGAACAAATCTTACATCACCGTTGACCGCAGTGCAGTGAGCCGTTTTATGAAACGCGGCGAAGAAGAAAAGACAGCAACACCTATTCCCGGTGCTGAAACTGACACAACCGAAGAATAATTCTTTTGGTAATACACCCCCTTTTTTGTTCATATATTTATTGTAAATATTAA
Source organism: Clostridia bacterium (assembly GCA_017456605.1). Lineage (GTDB taxonomy): Bacteria > Bacillota > Clostridia > Monoglobales > Monoglobaceae > SIG440. Next base: position 50,264 of record JAFTJA010000005.1, read on the forward strand.
AAACAAAAAGGGGGATTTTTCTTGTCAAAATTGATTCAGACACGGACATCCTTTGAGGTAAATGATTCCGGTATTGCATCAGGGATAATTTTTATGCTCAAAACAGTTCTTTTCAGTTATTTAGTATCTGTTGTTTTGCTCTTTCTTGCCTCAATTCTCGCAACATTTCAAGCGTTTTCTGACCAGGCAATAAGCATCGTGGCAAATTCCGTCACGGCACTGGGAGTTTTTCTGTGCGGATTTATGTCAGGCAGGCATTTTTCAAGTCGCGGTCTTGTTTTCGGGGCAATTTGCGGCGTTATTTATGCAGTGCTTTTGCTCATTATCGGAAACCTCGCTTCAGGCACAATGTCATTTGGCACCGATGCACTCACCGCACTTGCAATCGGAATAATTTGCGGAGCCGTGGGTGGTATTGTCGGTATAAACACAAAGCGGCAGCGACGGAGAAGCCTTTGACCACCTGAGAAAGCTGTTAAATTTTAATATTTTGTAAATTTCGGTCTGAAAAGTTGTTTTTCAGGCCGAAAACTTTTTTTAAACTATTGACTATTACACAAAAAAAAGTTATAATGATACAGTATGTTATTTTGAAAATAATTAAAACTCAATATAAATTTGCCTGATTTTCCAGGCAGGACACAAGGAGGAAAAAACAGTGTCAAGAAGTATTATTAAATTCACAGCAATAATTCTTGTTATTGCGGCACTTCTGTTTGTTGCACTGTACGGACTTGACTTCACTGAAGACGTAAGATTTCCCGGCATACTCGACCCGGACGGCGTTATTCAGGGTCTTGACCTCAAGGGCGGTTCAGTAATCGTGTTTGAAGCACAGGAAGACGACCCGACAGACGAACAAATGGATACAGTTGCCAACATGATGATGACCCGTCTTGAAGGGCTTGGCTATACAGAAGCTACCGTTACAAGACAGGGTTCAAAAAAGGTAAGAATTGAAATCCCGTCAATGTCTGACCCCGACGAGGCAGCAAAAACCCTGGGTGCAACAGCTCAGCTTCAGTTTGTTGACCATGAGGGCACAGTTGTACTTACCGGTGCCGACGTAAAGACCGCCAATGCTCAGTATGGTCCACTCAGCGAGCTTGGTTCAAGCGAACACTTTGTTGAGCTCACACTCACCGAAGAGGGCAGAACAAAGTTTGCAGAAGCGACAGGCCGCGTTGCAGCACTTTCTTCACAGAACCAGAACTACATCGCTATTATGATGGACGAGCTTGCAGTTTCTGTTCCTATGGTTAATGAAAAAATTGACAGCGAAAACTGTGTGATTTCAGGTGATTTTACCGCAGAAAGTGCAAAGGCACTAGCAGGAAACATTCGGTCAGGTCAGCTTCCTTTCTCACTTTCTCAGGTTGAACTTCGTGCAGTAAGTGCCACACTTGGTGATACAGCGCTCAAGACTTCTTTGATTGCAGGTCTTATCGGTATCATTCTTGTTATGCTCTTTATGCTCCTCTTCTATCGTTTGCCCGGCTTCCTTGCAAGCATCGCTCTTGCAGCATATATGGCAATCATTGGTATTATTCTTGCAAACCTGCATGTAAACCTTACACTTCCGGGTATTGCAGGTATCATTCTTTCAATAGGTATGGCCGTTGACGCCAACGTAATCATTTTTGAAAGAATCAAAGAAGAGCTCAAAATCGGCAAAACTGTTCGCAGTGCCGTTGACGCAGGCTTCAACAGAGCTTTGTCTGCAGTTATCGACTCAAACATCACCACAATCATCGCAGCAGTAATCCTTATTTTCCTTGGTACAGGTACTATCAAAGGGTTTGGTATTACTCTCTTCATCGGTGTTGTAGTCAGCATGCTTTCTGCTATTTTCGTTACTAAGTTCCTTCTCAAGCAGATGATAGGAATGAACGTAAAAAATCTCTGGCTCTATGGTATCAATACAAAAAAGGAGGGTGCTAAGAATGCTTAATTTCACAGGAAACAAAAAGATATTCTTTATTATTTCCCTTGTTCTTATGGTTGCAAGTGCTGCATCTCTTCTTATTCAGGGATTCAATCTCGACACCGACTTTGCCGGCGGTATGGCTGTGACAGTTGGTGTTGGAACAGATTTTGAAGTTAAAGATGTTGAAGCTATCGTTTCTGATGCACTTGGCAAAGACCAGAAAGCATCTTCTGTTCAGAAATCCGAAAACAGCGAAGCTATCATAAAGTTCGGTTATGACAATGCTCTCAAAACTGACGACGAAAGAGCTGCATTTGGCGAAGAAAAGGTTGCTGCAATCAAAACAGCACTTACCGAAAAATACGGCGAAATTGAAATCAGAAACAAAGACGTTGTTTCTCCGTCAACAGGTAAAGAGCTTGCAAGAAGTGCAGTATGGATGTCAATTTTTGCTGCTCTTGCAATCCTCATCTACATCACATTTAGATTTGAATTTGTTTCAGGTGTTTGTGCTGTTATTGCTCTTGTTCATGACATTCTCATTCTTTGCGGTATCTATTCAATTGCAAGAATTGCTATTGATACAACGTTCATTGCGGCAATACTCACCGTTCTCGGTTATTCTATCAATGCAACAATCGTTATCTTTGATAGAATCCGTGAAAACACACGTCACGCTAAAAAGCAAACTTATTCAGAGATTGCAAACACAAGTATAAACCAGACAATCAGCCGTTCAATCAATACAACGATTACTACACTTCTCACAATCGGCATGGTTTATATCCTTGGTGTTACTTCAATCAAAGAGTTTGCTCTTCCCATCATCATCGGTATTGTTATCGGTACCTATTCTTCAATCTGTATCGCAGGTAATGTATGGGCTCTGTGGAGAGATTCAGCTGTTAAAGCAAAAGCAAAACAGTAATATTTCAAAAAGTCAAACCGGAGAGGAAATTTTCCTCTCCGGTTTTTTGTTATCTTGTCATATAGTTATAAAGCATCACCGCGGCTTCTGCCCGGGTTATATTGTCCAAAGGTCTTAATTTTCCGCCGTTCCCGCAAATTATATTCATTCCGGTAAGTATTGCGGCATACCCTGTTTTTTCTTTTGTCAAAACGTCTTGGTCAGCATATGAGACCTTAAATATTTCGCTGAGCTTTGCAACTTTTTCAAGACCTTCAAGCCTTATCATATACACAAAAGCATCTTCGCGTTTTACTGCACTGTCCGGTCTTTTTTCGCCCTCCGGAATTATTTCTTCATCCATGAGTATTCTGTAAAGTTCTTCTTCGCTAAAATCAAGATAAGTTTTGTGTCTTGTTCCCGCTGCAAACAATCGCAGCAAATCTGATTGTGTTATATCCTCATCAGGCATAAATTTTTCGTCTTTAAAGCCAATTTGCACCTCTGCCAGCTTGTTTATCATTTCTTCTGCCCAATGACCTTTTATATCCGAATATCGAAGTTCTATGCTGCTTTGATTCGAATAAGGATCATATTTTCCCCCAGAGAACGCATCTATTTCTGCGCCCGGCGTCTTTACCCCAAAGCACACTTTGTACTTACCGCCGGTATGAACATAGATTTTTGTAAGCTCTGAGATTTCCAGAAGCTTGTCGTGGGCTACGCTGTTTTCAATAACATTCTCCGGTGCCGTGAAGTTTTTATCATCATCAAATTTCAGTCGATAGTTTATTATTCTGTTACTTTTTGTGTCAAATCGCACCGTGATACTGTTGTCTATGTATCGTATTCCGTTTACATATCTATCCAGTCTGCAATTCAAAACGTTGTTATATGCCTCACAACTTTCTTCCGAAAACTCGCTATGTTTCGTTGTTGCCGCCTTTAAGAATTTATCAATTTTTGTTTTTGCCTGATTTTTCTGTTCTTCACTCAGCTCCACTGCGTTTGTATCCGCTGCGGCAAACCGCTGATAAACATTGAGGACCTCTCCGGTCTTTCCTTCAAAGGTTGCAAGAATGTAACGATTTTTGTCCGCATCCTCATAAGTTAAGGTCAATTCATACTTTCCGCTGTTTTTTATTATATCAAAATGACTTATCTTTAAAGAATTGTCAAAGCCGATATAAGGCAGCGTTTTGAGAATTTTTTCTGCATCCGATTTTGAAATAAGTCCTTCTATTTCTTCAAGTTCTTTGATTTCTGCTTCGGTGAGCATTTCTTTTCTTAAAGCCTGATCTTCTGTTGTTCCCATATTTACTGTGTTTCCGCTGCCGAAAACGATTTCATCAAAGGAATCTTCCGTAACTATCTCACCCGTTGATGCCAAAATATATCCTGCCACACCATCTTTATATCTGTAAAGCAAAACGGTATTGTTTTTTTCTCCATCGCTCAACCCCGACTTATACTCATTGGTATAAATTTTCTCAGCAGGAAAAGCTTCTTTATATTTTTCGATATAATCCTCAACAACCATCAAATTATCATCAAATTCCGCGTCGAATTTGAAACTTAAATTCATATTTCTAACATAAGCCACATCGTCATAAACCGCAATTCTCACCGACGCATTGTTGTCTTTCACTTCGATGCCGTTTTTCATACGTTTGTATGTAAGTGTGTAATTTAAATTATCTACATTCCATGATTCCTCATCAAAAACCAGCCTGTCATTTTCGTCAGCAAAAGCCTCCGGTACGATAGTTTCGAGAAATCTTTCCACAAAAGCAAGAATGTCCGTCTTTGACAATGAAGTAATTTTCTTATCGGTCTTTAGTGAACTATCAAAGAAATAATAGTCAATTATTCTGCCTTTATCATCCGCAGTGATTTCCATATGCGCTTTTCCGTCTTTATCCTGCCACAAAAACGTAAAGCTTTCTTTTTCGTTTCGCAAAGATGTATACGAAGAAAATTCAGTAAGCTCTTTGGGAATATCAATCTTCCCTTTTACTTCAACAAGCACTTCTTCCATCTTTTTTGAAGCAACAGTATCTGCCGATACCATCAAACAAGGCAAAAGCATTGCCAAAACTATCAAAAAACATAAACATTTTTTCACACAAAACACCCTTTCGTTTTTTATATAAATACTTTTTCGACTGGTAAAAAGTTGCATATTTAAAATTTTTTTATAATTATACTACATTTCTTGAAAACTTACAAGAAGTATTCGCCTTGCTTGAGCATCCAAAAATTCATTATTTATGTATCAAAATTCTATAGAAAAGATTGACAAAATGCATAATATATTGTATTATTTTTATAGATTGATTGTCACTTTTTATCAAATTTTGTGGCAATTTCAAAGAAATGGAGGATTTTAAAAATGAAACTAATTTATGGAGTTAAAGACAAACCCCGCTTTGGTGCACTTATCGTTTTTGCGATTCAACAGCTTTTGGCTATTATGACCGCAACACTTGTTGTTCCGGTTATTATAAACGGCTCTTGCGGAACCACGATGAGCAGTGCTGCAGCACTTTTCGGTGCCGGCGTTGGAACACTTGTTTACATCGCTTTCACCAAAAGGAAGTCGCCTGTTTTTCTTGGTTCTTCTTTTGCGTTTATCGGCTCAATGATCGCGGCTTTTGCCGGCGGTGTTTCCATGTCACTTGGCTTTTTGGGTCTGATAATCGGTGCCGCTTTTGCAGCCCTTGTTTATGTGGTGATTGCTATTATTGTTAAATGCGCAGGTGTAAACTGGATTAACAAAATTATGCCTGCTGTTGTTATAGGTCCTACTGTTGCAATAATTGGCCTCAGCCTTGCAGGAAACGCAATCGGCGATATGTCAAAAGGCAGCATCGAGGGCATTGCAACATCACCTTTAATCACAGTTCTTTGCGGCGTTGTAACTCTGCTTATCACTGTTATCTGTTCAACATATGGCAAAAAGACACTTCGTCTTATTCCTTTCATAATGGGTATACTTGGCGGTTATCTTGTTGCTGCAATATTCACAGCTATCGGATATGCAGCTGACATTGATGCAATAAAGGTTCTCAATGTTGCTCCTTTCCTTGCACTGGTTGAAAACGGTGTCAACCTCAATACTTTTGTCTCTGTACCCGACTTCACATTTCTCACGGCATTCAAGGGCTTTGGCGAATTGAATGCAGCATATATCAGCACCATTGCTGTTGCTTATATTCCTGTTGCATTTGTTGTTTTTGCTGAGCATATCGCGGACCACAAAAACATTTCTTCAATCATCGAAAAAGACCTTCTCGAAGAACCCGGTCTCCACAGAACACTTCTCGGCGATGGTATTGGTTCTGTTGTAGGTGCGATTTTCGGCGGTTGTCCCAACACAACATACGGTGAATCTGTTGGCTGTGTTGCTATCACAAGAAACGCATCTGTTGTTACTATAATTACAGCTGCAATACTTGCTATACTTATCTCCTTCATTTCTCCGTTTATTGCTTTTGTAAACTCTATCCCCTCTTGTGTAATGGGCGGTGTTTGTATGGCGCTCTACGGATTTATAGCAGTATCAGGTCTCAAGATGGTGCAGACAGTAAACCTCAATCTCAACAAAAATCTCTTTGTTGTTTCTGTTATTCTTATCGCTGGCATTGGCGGACTTACTCTTAATTTCGGAAAAATTACTATCACATCAATTGCATGTGCGCTTATTTTGGGTATAATAACAAATATCGTTGTATCAAAGGCTAAAGAACAAGAATAACAAAGGAGACCGCTATGAGTAACGTTAAAATTTTTGACCACCCTCTCATTCAGCACAAAACCACTATTTTGCGTCAAAAATCTACCACCAACAAGGAATTTCGTGAACTGGTGGAAGAAATCACAATGCTGATGTGTTATGAATCACTTAGGGATTTACCCCTTGAAGATGTAGAAATTGAAACACCCATCACAAAGACCACACAAAAAATGCTCAAGGGAAAGGACATCGCTGTTGTTCCCATCCTTCGGGCAGGGCTTGGAATGGTAAACGGTCTTTTGAACCTTGTGCCAAACGCAAAGGTTGGTCACATAGGTATGTATCGTGACGAAGAAACCATGCAACCTCATGAGTATTACTGCAAGCTTCCCGCCGATATTGACAAACGATTGATCGTTGTTGTTGACCCGATGCTTGCAACAGGCGGTTCAGCCATTGACGCTATCAGCCAGATAAAGTCTTACGGCGGAACAAATATCAAGTTTCTTTGTTTGATTGCAGCGCCTGAGGGTATTGAAGCATTGTCAACGGCGCATCCTGATATCGAAATTTTCTGCGCAAACGTAGACGAATGCCTCAACGAGAGATGCTACATCGTTCCGGGCCTTGGCGACGCCGGTGACAGAATTTTCGGCACAAAATAAAGTGTTTAAGCACCAAAAAGCTCTCAGCAAAATGCTGAGAGCTTTTTATCGTGTAATGAAAGCCACTCTAAGCCTTGCGTGGCTTTATATTTGTTGTCAATCAGTTTTTTCCATCTTCGATTTCAACCAATCCATCCGGGGTTTCAACCATATCATGGCGTTTCAGTAAAAATCTTCTTATTCCAAAAAGAATTGCTATTGCCGCCACAGTGATAAGATTTTCCCAAGGCCTTGCATGTCCTATAATCAGCTGTCTGGCAAGGGCAAACGCCAAAACCTCAATAACGGTTTCCGGTGTATGCTTGCAAAGCATTTTTATAAGCTCTGCACTTATTGCAAGAATAATCGCATCATCCAGTATTTCCACCAAAGCGCTGATTCCGTCGGAAAAAATTCCAACCTGCACTGTTTCAACAACCAACCGTACTCCAAAAATCAAAAGAGCAATCCCAACAATCACCGAAATAAAAAGCTCAAACAAATAGCTGGTTTCAAACATTTTGTCCTGTAATTTTTTTCTCATCATCTTCCTCCCTGCTATATAAAAAGCACAAGGCTGTCTGAAAAATCAGGCAGCCTTTTTTTGTTCAAATTAGTCATCAATACTGTTGTCAGTTGCCTTTTCAAATATCGCAACCACTTCCTGCGAGGGAGCTTTATCAAGGAGAGTAACAACCACAGCCGCAATAGCACCTATAACAAAACCGGGGATAATCTCATAAATTCCGGTTATTGCAGTGAGGGCAAGACCACCTGAAACAGGAAGCCACAGCCACAGCATATCCACCAAAGCACCACACACGATACCCGCAACCGCACCTTTATATGTAAATCTCTTCCAGAAAAGTGACAAAAGTACCGCAGGTCCAAACGCCGCACCGAAAATACCCCACGCATTTGACACAAGATCCATAATTGCCTGAGCTGCTTTTCCCTTGCTGCTGGCAATGAAAAATGCGATTATGGCAATAACCATAACGATTATACGGCTTATCCAGAGCATTTCCTTGTTTGAAGCAGTTTTTCTTATAATCGGCTTGTATAAGTCACTTGCAAACGAAGATGCCGCAACAAGAAGCTGAGAGTCTGCCGTTGACATTGATGCCGCAATAATTGCCGCAAGCAAAAGCCCAGCAATGAACGCTGGAAATACATCTCGGGCAAGTTCCACAAAGATCAATGACTGCTTTCCTTCTGCTAAGAGAACCGCCGAAAGGTCTGTACCATTAGAGTACACGAACATTCTGCCAAGATAAGCAATCACAATCGCTGCCGCAAGCGAAAGAATAACCCAGACGATTGCAACAGTCGCAGATTTTTTCACCATAGACGGCTTTTCAATAGCCATAAACCTTACAATGATATGCGGCATACCGAAATATCCAAGCCCCCAGCCAAGGCCTGAAACGATATCTTTCCAGCTGGCATTGAAAAAGTTTGCAACAAACTCAAATTGTTCGCCATTTGGTCCTTCATATATTGTTGTAAGTGCTGCAGGTTCAAGAGTTCTTGTAAAGCCTACCACAATAGGAACTATAAGGAGTGCGGCAAGCATCAAAAGGCCCTGAAAAAAGTCTGTCCAACAAACAGCATTGAAACCGCCAAGGAAAGTATAAACCACAACGATAGCCGCAAAAATAAACATCGCAGTGCCTCTTGAAAGTTCAGGAATAAGTGTGGTAAACACATCGGCACCTGCCACAAAAGCTGAAGCAACATAAATAGTGAAGCATACAAGGAAAACCACCGCGCAAATGATGCTCAATACGTGGCTCTTTGTTGCAAAGCGGTTTGACAGATATTGGGGAAGTGTGATTGAATCCCCTGCAGCCTTGGAAAACTTGCGAAGCCTCTTCGCTACAAGAATCCAGTTTGCAGCAGTTCCTATGGCAAGACCGATGCCAATCCAAGCCTGACCGAAACCAAATGCAAGGATGCTTCCGGGAAGCCCCATAAGAAGCCATGCGCTCATATCCGACGCCTGGGCGCTCATTGCCGTAACCCACGGTCCCATCGCACGACCACCAAGGAAATAATCTTTTTCTGTAGCTACCTTTGACCTGATGAAAAAGAAAAGACCTATAGAGATCATTGCTACAAAATACAATACAAATGCAAAAATGTCCATTAAAAAATTCTCCTTTTTTGTCATATTTTTATATTTGATTATTATTCTACCACACATTAAAAGAAAAATCAATAGAGAACTAAGTATAGACTGTATTCTGTACTATATTCTCTATTGACTACATTCTTTCTCTTAAAATCAGTAATAATGAAATAAACTGTTTCAAAGACAAATTTTTGACAAAAACATAGGCATTGTCTTTTTTGCATACGAGCAAAGGGAATATTCACCATTGCACAAACACCAGTCATAAATAAGTGCACGTTCACACATCGCGTATATTTTGACAATTTCGTTCACTGTCATATCCGTAGTGAACTCTCCACTCTTTTGCCCATCTGACACGATTTTCCTTAGAAGCTTATAATAAAGTCGCTTGCTGTCAAGCAGATGCTTTTCGCCCCTGGTGACAAGCTGCGTTGAATAAAGTCTTGTAAGCAAATCAATATCTATTCTATCCTCAATCACTGCAAAAAGCTCGCTGTTGAGGTAAAGAAGCTTGTCATAGCTTGACATATCATCAGGCAAAGAGTCTTGCAGTTTTTCATATTCTTCATCAAATATGTACGAAAGCGAACCCAAAAGCGCATCTTTCCCCTCAAAATAGTGATAAAACGAGCCTTTTGAGGTTTGAGATTTTTTTATTATTTCTTCCACCGTAGTATTCTCATAGCCCTGTTCATAAAACAAGTCCCAGGCAGCGTTAATAATCTTTCCCTTGGTGTTCTTTTCATTCTTTTTTGACATAAAGCACCGTTCCTCTTTCACAAAGACTTTATTTGTTAAAAAAAGCACTTGCTTTTCGCAAGTGCTTTTTTATGGTACACCTTCACGGGCTCGAACCGTGGACACCCTGATTAAGAGTCAGGTGCTCTACCAACTGAGCTAAAGGTGCATATTGTGTCTCACAACGTTTAACAGTATACACTTTTTCGCGGGGTTTGTCAATAGTTTTTTAGAAACTTTTTTAAAAAAGTTTTCTGGCGGTCAGTAACAAACAACCAACCGCCAACAAACTGCCAAACAAAACCACTATCCATCAAAAGCGTGTATTTTTACCTTATTGATTTACGCTGCGTTTTGCCTCAATATTTTCTTTTATCATCATATCCTTGACCTTCATAAGGCGCACCTGGGTGCTTCGCTCATTTTCATCAAGCTTCATGGTGATGTATTTGATGCTTTCTTCCGTTTCAGGAATCATAACGTGTTCAAGAGCGTTTACACGGCGACGGGTCTTTTCAATTTCCGCCGCCATAAGCTGACAAGATTTCTCAATTTCTGCCAATTTCAGCATTTGCGGAAAAATATCAGACAGCGATTTCACCGCATAGTCAAGGTCACTTGACGTAAAGGCAAAGCCATAAGAATACATACCGTTTTCGTCAGGTGTTCTTGTTTTGTAGTCAAATGACGGAATTTCAACGCTCATAACATTGTTGCTTTTCACTTCAACAGAAATGGACTGAAGCGGCGCAAGGAGTGCAGTGTTCAGCGTTTCTTCACGCATTATCGCCTTTGCAAGAACAAAGTTTTGGTTTGCATCTTCAAGTCCTTTTTCCACTACTTTGCGAAGTGCCATATTTTCTTTTACAAGTTCTAAGAATCTCCGCATAAGTTCATCGCGCTTGTCTTTCAGGAGCTTGTGTCCGCGTTTTGCCGTAACAAGCTTTTTTTTGAGTCTGGTAAGCTCCATTCGGGTGGGATTTACATTTGTTGATGCCAAACCTTGCACCCCCTTTTATCCAACATAATATTTCTCAATGAATTCGTCCTTGATTCTCTTGAGTTCACTCTTGGGAAGTATCGAAAGCAGCTTCCAGCCAAGCTCAAGGGTTTCTTCAATGCTTCTGTTTTTATCATAGCCTTGTGAAACATATTCTTCTTCAAACTTGTCTGCAAACTTTGCATAAATCTTATCCATCTCAGTAAGAGCCGCTTCACCCAAAATTATCATAAGCTCGCGGGCGTCCTTGCCTCTTGCATAAGCTGCGAACAACTGATTCATTGTGTTCGCATGGTCGGCACGGGTTTTACCCTCACCGATACCCTTATCTTTAAGACGCGAAAGTGACGGCAAAACGTCAATAGGCGGCATAACATTCTTGCGGTATAAGTCACGGCTGAGGATTATCTGCCCCTCTGTAATATATCCCGTAAGGTCAGGGATTGGATGAGTTTTGTCATCTTCAGGCATTGTGAGAATAGGTATCATTGTGATGCTTCCGTTTTTCCCCTTTTGTCTGCCTGCTCTTTCATAAAGAGTAGCAAGGTCGGTATACATATATCCGGGGTATCCGCGACGACCGGGAACTTCCTTTCGTGCTGCCGAAACCTCACGAAGTGCGTCTGCATAGTTGGTAATATCCGTGAGGATAACCAAAACGTGCATACCCTTTTCAAATGCCAGATATTCAGCTGCAGTAAGCGCCATACGAGGTGTTGCAATACGTTCAACAGCCGGGTCGTTTGCAAGGTTTACAAACATAACTGTTCTGTCGATTGCACCTGTTTCCTTAAAGCTGTTGATGAAAAATTCTGATTCTTCAAAGGTTATACCAATAGCCGCAAAAACAACAACGAACGGGTCGGTTGTACCCCTAACCTGTGCCTGTCTTGCAATCTGTGCCGCAAGATTTGCATGTGGAAGACCGCTGGCTGAAAATATCGGGAGTTTCTGACCTCTTACCAAAGTATTAAGACCGTCAATAGCCGAAACACCTGTCTGGATAAACTCCTGAGGATAGTTTCTTGCCGCCGGATTCATAGGGAGACCATTTATATCAAGTCTCTTTTCCGGCAAAATCTCAGGGCCGCCATCTATTGGTCTTCCAAGACCATCAAAGACGCGGCTCAGCATATCCTCCGAGACACCAAGTTCCATTGAACGTCCAAGAAATCTAACCTTACTGTTTGAAAGGTTGATACCCGTTGATGACTCAAAAAGCTGAACCAAGGCATTTCCGCCGTCAATTTCAAGCACCTTGCAACGACGTTTTTCACCGTTTGCAAGCTCAATTTCACCAAGCTCGTTGTAATTTACATCCGTAACATCACGAACCAGCATCAAAGGTCCTGCAACTTCTTCAATAGTTCTGTATTCCTTTGGCATCAGCTTTCCCTCCCTGCCATAACTTTATTTATCTCGTTTTTAAGCTCCGCCGAGATATTGTTATATTCATCATTTATTTTATCAACCGGTGTATATTTGTATCTGCCTATTCGCTCTCTTACTTCCATATCAACCAATTTTTCAATGTCCGCACCCTTTGAAAGTGCTTCTGCTGACTGGTCATAATATTTTAAGATAAGCTTCATCATAAGATACTGCTTCTCAACCGAGGTATAGGTATCAACCTCATGGAAAGCATCCTGATGGAGATAGTCTTCACGCACCGAGCGTGCAGTTTCAAGAACAAGACGGTCAGGAGCAGAAAGTGCATCCATACCAACAAGCTTTACTATTTCTTCAAGCTCTGCCTCGTTTTGAAGAATTTTCATAATTCTTGTACGAAGCTCTGTCCAGTCACCGCCGGATGCATCGTTGAACCATTTCGCCATAGTGTCAACATAAAGAGAATAGCTTGTGAGCCAGTTTATTGCTGGGAAGTGTCTCTTGTAAGCAAGGGACGAATCAAGTCCCCAGAACACTTTAACAATTCGGAGTGTCGCCTGAGCAACAGGCTCTGAAATGTCACCACCTGGAGGTGAAACCGCACCAATAACCGAAAGCGAGCCTTCGCGGTCTTCTGTTCCTGTTGCAATGATTCTGCCTGCACGTTCATAGAACTGAGCAAGACGGCTGCCTAGATACGCAGGATAACCTTCTTCACCGGGCATTTCTTCAAGACGGCCTGACATTTCACGAAGAGCCTCTGCCCAACGTGATGTTGAATCCGCCATAAGCGCCACCGAATATCCCATATCTCTGAAATATTCCGCAATGGTGATACCCGTATAGATAGACGCCTCACGGGCTGCAACGGGCATATCCGATGTGTTTGCAATAAGAACTGTTCGTTCCATCAAAGACTTGCCGGTCTTTGGGTCAATAAGTTCAGGGAACTCATTGAGAACGTCTGTCATTTCGTTTCCGCGTTCACCGCAACCGATATAAACCACAATGTCAGCCTCTGCCCACTTTGCAAGTTGATGCTGAACAACCGTCTTTCCACTGCCGAAAGGACCAGGAACGGATGCAACACCGCCCTTTGCAATGGGGAAAAGCGTGTCAATAACTCTTTGTCCAGTAACAAGAGGCATTTCCGGTGGAAGCTTTTTCTTATATGGTCTTTCTTTTCTTACCGGCCATTTTTGCATAAGAGAAACGTTTTCTCTTGTGCCATCAGCCTTTTCGATTTCCGCCACTGTTTCTGTAACAGTAAAGCTGCCCTCATTTATGCTGACAATTTTCCCATCAATGCCGTTTGGCACCATAATCTTTTGGGTAACAACATCTGTTTCCTGAACTGTTCCTATGATATCGCCGCCCTTTACACTGTCACCGACAGCTTTAACGGGAACAAAATTCCATTTTTTATCACGGTCAAGGGATGCAACCTCAACACCACGCTGAAGATTGTTTCCCGACACCTCCATAATTGTTTCAAGAGGTCTTTGAATTCCGTCAAAAATACCTCCGATAAGACCGGGACCCAGTTCAACACTCAAAGGGCTTCCCGTTGATTCAACAGGTTCACCCGGGCCAAGTCCTGAAGTCTCTTCATAAACCTGAACAGACGCAAGGTCGCCGTGAATTTCAATAATTTCACCAATAAGACGCTGATTGCTTACACGAACCACGTCAAACATATTGGCATCACGCATATTTTCGGCTATGACAAGAGGCCCTGCGACCTTTTTGATTTTTCCGATACTCATATACACACCACTTTCTTTTTTTAAGCTGAATCGCACAAAGCCACATGCTTTGTTTTAGTCCTGTGTTCCTCCACTGAAAAGTATATCCGAGCCAACCGCTTTTTCAACGGATTTTCGCACTGACAGCACGCCTTTTCCTGTGTTGCCGTGCACCCCCGGAATAAGAATTATTGCCGGATATAAATTTTCAGAAACTTTTTCTATTTCTTCTTCTATTTCCGCAGCAAACGCCTCAGTAACATAAACGACAGCATATTCACCCTTGCAAAGATTTTTGAAGGTTTTTATGCCTTCTTCAGTGTTGCTTACCGGAAATATATTAAACCCGATTGAGGCAAACCCGTATATACTATCCCGGTCGCCAATAACTGCAATACCTTTATACATAAAGCTCCCTCAACCTTTCTCTTATAGCATCTTCGCTGAGCTTATTCTGCTTTGCGGTAAGAACAAGCCCCACCATTTTGAACTCACTTTCTTTCGCAAGGATGTGCGCGAAAATCGGCGCAATGGTAAACTGATTATTTTTTTCTTTTTTTGCCTCCCGCATAATCCGGTCGTCACACCATTTTTCAAATGCGGTATATGATTTAGCCAAAACGCTTGCCGCCTCCAAATAATCAGTGCCTTTCAGATATTCAAGCAACTCTTCAAAGCCTTTTGCCGCACAGCCCCCCAAACTCTCAACGTCAAGAGTTTTGCAACCGGCAAGGCTGCGCCTGAAAAACTCTGCAGACTTGCCTGTTCTTGAGCCTCGCGCCGCAATTTTGATATTTGCAAGAGCAACCGTTGTCTCTGCATAGTTTTTTATCAAATCAATGTCAGATTTTTTACCACACTCAAGAAGCATTTCAAGATATGCCTTGTCAATAATAACATCACAAAGTCCGCCGTCACCAGTTTCAAGCAACGCTTTTACAGCCTTTTCGGCAGTCTCGCGCAAAAATTCAGGAAGCTCCCCGAATTCGCGTTCTTTCACTGCTTTCAGGACAGTTTCTGCCGAAACAGTGCCGGATGACACAAAAATGCTTCCGCAATAATCCTTGGTAACAACTGATTTCACCGCTGCCTTGAGGTTGTGAAAATCATTTTCATACAAAAAAATATCAAACACCGATATATCATCAACCAGTTCCGAAATAAGATTCCACAGCTTTTTGCGTTCAATTTCAAGAACAGCATCTGCGTTTTCCGTCGACATGGTATCATAACCCTTTTCAGCAAGAATTGCCAGAGCCTCATGCACGTTGTTGCTGCTCAAAAGCCGTTCTAAATCCTGATTTGAAAGCATATTGTTTTCGCTTGCGTGAAGTCGTGCCACGGCGTAAGTATACATTTCGGGCATTTAATTCCCTCCTTCACTGTCAAACAAAAACTTATTGAGCATATCCGAGAGCATTTCTGACTCTGCGTCAAAAATCGCATCCACGGTGCAGTTTATCTCAATGTTTCCATATACAATAATGAAACCGTTTCTTTCGGTCACATCTCCTGCCTTTGCCTCAAGTCCTTTTTTTGAAAGCAAGCTTTTGAAGCTTTCGGTCATATTTTCAAAGTCTTTTGGTGAAAGAACAACCGTTCCGTTTTTATCCTGTGCATATTTATTCAGTACACTTTCAAGAAAAGCAAAGTAATCGTCATTGCCCTGGCTTTTGATTTCACTTTTTGATGTTTTCAAAACGTTTTTGATAATTTCCTGTTTTTTAAAAAGCTCAGTTCTCTTTTTTTCAATTTCATTAGAAGCTTTAGTGCGGCTCAATATTTCCTGTATTTTCTTTTCTGCTTTTTGGGTATAACTTTCAAGAATTTCCTGAGCTTCTTTCTTCGCAGCGGAAATCATTTCATTTGCATCATTGTTTGCCTTCAAAATGATTTCATCCGCTTTTTTCGTTGCCTCTGTTTCAATTTGAGCAAGTATGTTCAAAAGTCCTGTCATACAATATTCCTCCTATACTCAAAGACCATTGCCTTGAGTTTTTTATAAAACTTAGTCCAAGATTAAAGACCGAGTGCAGGAATACCTACGATTGAAAGAATTGAAATAAGGAGTGCAAGAATTGCATAAGTTTCAACCATTGCAGCAAAGATTATCGCTTTACCCATCTGGTCAGGTCTTTTTGCAACAAGAGCAATACCCGAAACTGCAGCTCGTGCCTGACGCTTTGCAGACCAAAGACCAACAAAGCCCATAGGAAGACAAGCTACAAAATAAAGTATACCTTCAGCAAGAGAAATTGCATCTCCGCCACCGCCAAGCACACCAATCTGTGAAAGTGTGATAAACGCAATCAAAAGACCATAAATACCCTGTGTACCGGGAAGAAGCTGAAGAATAAGAACTTTACCGAACTTCTGCGGGTCTTCTGTCACAACCCCTGCTGCCGCTTCACCAGCCATACCTACGCCCACTGCAGAGCCAATTCCGGCCAGAAGTGCTGAAATTGCCGCTCCCAAAAGGGCAAATGCCATACCTAATCCATTCATAATTTCCATATCTCATAAAACCTTTCCGCCTGCAAAATTTTTTGTCGCAACCGCAGGCAAGTATGCTTAATAATTTTCTAAAGTTTATTTGTTTTCCATCTCGAAATATGCTGTATCCGCCCTGAACGGCGCATATTTTTCGCCGCCACCGTCATAGAACTTTCCAAAGAATTCTACAAACTGAAGACGGTTTGTGTGAACGTAAGCACCAAGCAGATTTATACCTATGTTCAGCGTGTGCCCTACGACAAACACAATAGTGAATGCTATGGCACCCAAAATTCCGCCACCGAACATACTGCCCATTTTGTTGAACACATTGGCGATAACACCGGTGGCAAGACCAAGTGCCAAAAGCCTTGAATATGACAAAATATCACTTAAGTAGCTTGTCACACCATAAAGCTCATAAAGGCCTTTGGCAAGCCGCTTTGCCGGATTTTTTGACGACCGGCCTGCAGTAAGTGCAATGCCGATAGCACCAAGCACCGCAACCAAAGCCGCAATCTTTCCAGCACTTGGCGACAAAATAAAGTTCAGACTTGCCATATCCACAAACATCTGCATGGAAAGCAAGTATACTATCGCTCCGCCAACTAACATATACCAGAATATTACATCGTATATTGCATCCTTCCACTGCTTTGTGCGAGCGAGAGAATAAAATTTCATTCCAAGCCCTGCGAACAAATGGATAATACCTACAAGCAGGGAGAACACAAGCATTCGCATCGGCTCGTCCATGGGTGAAAACCAAAGAGGTCTTATAACGATTTCTTTGTCAAAAAAGGTTTTTGCAATAACCTGAATTGCATCACCAAAGTATCCACCAAACATAACTCCCCAAAACGTGGTTGAAATTCCGCAATAGAGAAACATTTTCAACGATTTTTTCATTCCTTGTTTCATCCTTGGGAATTTCCACAGTGCAAATCCGCAAAGGAGAACCATCAGAAATCCGTACGCCGCATCCGAAAGCATAAGTCCGAAAAGGAAATAGTAGAAAACTGCCATAGCGGACGTTGGGTCAACCTCACCGCGTCCTGGAAGACTGAACGTTTCAAGCACGCCTTCAAGAGGTGCGGCAAAACCGTTGTTTTTGAGCGCTACCGGAACGTCGTCACCGTCTGCATCAGTGAATTCAACAGCCACATCAACTTCGCCCGTTAAGGACTCTGCCAAATTTTCAGTGTCACTTTTCGGCAAATATCCGGTAAGTCCAAAAACTCTCTTGCTGTGGCCCAGCCTCTCTATCACCTGATATTTATCAATCCTCATATCAAAGTAGTCAACAATAAATTTCAGTTCACCACGAAAAGCTGACAGCTTCAGAATTTTTCCTTTGTCCTCTTCCGCCTGTTCATTTGCCTTTTTGATGCGTTTTTCAAATTCGGTTATTTTTTCAGCCGGTTTTCCATCAACGTTTACCACCGGAGCAACCAGACCCATATACCTGAGAATTTCCTCACACCGATTTGCAAGCTCTTTCAAGCATACAACCATCACACAGGTCTGGTTTTCGCTTTTGCTCACTATTTCAAAATGCACATTCTCTTTAAGCTCCAATGCATTTTTCTTTTCACAGCTTTCAGCAAAATAAAGATTTAACGCACTTTCATCATAACTTTCAGAAAAAGTCCCCAAAAATGCCGAAGTTTTTTTTGTGCCTGAAAAACGCATAGAAATATCAAGGGCTTTCCACGGACCAAGCGCTTCAATATTTGATGAAAGATTTATCGCCTCTGCCTTTAAATCAGAAATCTCCTTTTCAAGCCTGACAAGCTCTGATGCCTTGCCTAAAATTTCGTCACGCCTCTTGATACGGCTTTCATATTCTGCAGACGACATCCTCTCAAGCCCCATAAGCGAAGAAAACATCGATTTTTCTTCAGGAGAATAGCGGTCAAGAATTTCAAGAGCCTGTTCACATTCCGCCTTTGCTTTTTGAAATCTCGCCTGAAAGACAGCAGTTTCAATCTTTTCAAACCCGTCGCCTCCGTCAAAAGGCTTCACATCAATAACGCCCAGCCGTTGCAAAGTTTCAAGAATCTTTTTACGGTCTTTAAGAAGTCCGAAGATATTAACCCTGGACATAGGCAAAACTGCCATTTGCGCCACCCCCTCATCTCTCAGGAAATCAATTTTTCCTTTACCAAACCAACTGCTTTTTCAAACTTGCTTTCGGCAAGTGCTTTCAGTGCTTCAAGTTCATTTTCAAAGCCCAGCTTTGCCTTTTTGCTTTCATCGTCTGCAGCTTTTTGGCAAGCATCCACCGACTTTATGAAGCTGTCTTCTCCATCGGTTTTTGCCGCTCTCAGACACTCCTCGCACTCAACTTTTGCTTTTTCTATAATACTTTGGGCACGCTCTATTGCTTCACGCTCGGTTTTTTCTGCCATTTGCTCTGCTTCGCGTATTTTTTCAACAGCATTTGTGCTCATTTTTTCACATCCTTTTCTGCTATAAAAATATACAAAACTAACTTTTGCAAACACAAAATTATTTTACCATATTTTGCATTTTGTGTCAACTGTATTCCACACCCAAAACGGCATATTTTAACAAATAATATTCTGCCATTATCTTGTAATTTTTATTCCCTTGTGATATACTTAAGTTGTATATTTTTGAAAGGAGCACAAAGTATGGATAGCATAAAAATACTGCACTGCGCAGATTTCCACATAGGTGCATCCCGTTCAGGCCTTAAAAACAGCCTTAAATCCGGAAGTGCGGAAATAAAAAATACTTTTTTCAAGGTTCTTGACCTTTGCAAAGCAGAATCCGTTGACTTTTTGCTCATCGCCGGGGACTTGTTTGATACCCCGTTTCCCGATAACGAAACTGCAACCGAGATAATTCACGCTATGTCGCAGCTTTCCGATACGGTTATTGCTATTTCACCCGGAAATCATGACTGTGCCTGTCCGGGTAGTTTTTATCTCAAAAATTCTTTCCCAGAGAATGTAGTTGTGTTCACTTCTTTTGCGGAATATTTTGATTTTCCTGACAAAAAAACGCGCCTTTTCGGCGCAGCTTTCACAGACCGGTTTGAACGAATCCCTTTGCTGTCCCAAAAGCTTGAAATCCACCACGAGTTCACAAACCTCTGTGTCCTTCATGGTGACATTGTTTCCGGTTTGGCAGAAAGTGAATACAATCCAATAACACAAAATTCCATCAAAGAAAGCGGTTTTGACTATCTGGCCCTTGGTCATATTCACAAACGCAGCGAAATCAAAAGGAGCGGTGACACCTTCTTCTCATACTGCGGCTGTCCTGACGGCAAGGGTTTTGACGAAGACGGAAGTCGCGGTATATACCTTGGCACAATCAAGAAAGGCCACTGCGATCTCTCTTATGTCGAGCTTTCATCACGTCAATATCTCTTTGTAAAAACCGATATTTCTGATTGTGACACATCTGCCGCGGTTTCTTCAAAAATTCTGGCTCAGCTCAAAAATGAATATCCGGACACTTTCGAAAAAAACCTCTATCGCATATCTCTGACGGGCGAAATTGGAGGCGGCTTTTCCCCTAATATCTCGCAAATTGAAACCACTCTTTCAGAAAATCTCGAATACGTCAAAGTGCAAGACTTGACCGAGCTTCGTCTTGAAAATCTTGAAAAAATTGCAAATGAAAGCACTTTGCGTGGGATTTTCGTGCAAAAAATGCTGGAGCTTTCCAAAAATGCAGATTCCGACGATGCCGCACTTTGCCGCAAAGCATTGAAACTTGGGCTTCGTGCCTTTGAAAGTGAGGTGTCGCTCAGTGATAATTAAAAAAGCTGATATTGAAAACTTTGGAAAATTCAGTGGCCGCGCCATTGAGTTTAAGCCCGGCTTCAATCTTATTTTCGGCAACAACGAGGACGGAAAGTCAACCCTTATGTCATTCATCAAAATGATGTTTTATGGAAACAGCGGCAAAAGCGGCGCTGACATATCAAAAAATCTGCGCAAAAAATATTCCCCATGGAATGGCGCTCCAATGTCCGGTGCTATTGAATTTGAAACAGCAGAAGAAACAATCAGGCTCCATAAAGAATTCAAAAAGACCTCAAGCAGTGACAAGACCACTGTTTTGAATATGGATACGGGCGAAAAACAAATCCAGACCACCACACAAGAGGCAGGCGAAGTCTTTTTTGATATGGAACTTGGAGAGTTTGAACGCAGTGTCTTTGTTGAAAACTTCGGCGGCTTTTCTTCTGATGCCTCAGGTGACAGCCTTGCAATGCGCATCTCAAACCTTTCTGTCTCCGGCGACGAAGGTTTTTCTCAAAGCACTGTTCTTTCGAGAATTGCCGCCGCAAAAGAAGAACTGGTTTCAAAAAACGGCAAAAAAGGTCTTTTGGTTGATGCCCGCGCGCGGCTTGAAAGCCTTGAAGCTGATCTCGAGAAGTTTTTTTTGGAAAGCAAAGCACAGTTTTCTCTTATGTCCGAAATAAGCACTCTCAAAAATGAAATCTCCGAACTTGAAAATAATCTTGAAAATATCACTCTTGCGGAAAAAAGAGAGTATGCACAAAAAGAACTTTCTATCCTTTTAGCTCTGCTTGAAAAGATTGAGAAAAAGCAACAGCTTTCAAAATCCCTTGCAGAATTTTTCCCCGACCAAGGCACCTTGTCGGCATTTATCTCCGAGGGTAAGAATATTAAAATTCAAATTGACAAAAGCTATTCTGCTTCTTCTGAAAGCACATCTGCTGCCGTTCCTGACAGCACATATATGCACCTGCTTGACCTTGAGCGCAATATTGAAAATTGTAACCGGGACACTGCCTTTTTAAACGGCAATATAAAACCCGCGAAAGAAAACTTTGAAAATACACTTAGCTCCTGCAAGAAAAAAAGGCAAACTTTTTCTGTCCTTCTTCTTGCTTTGTCGGTAGTATTGGGAATAGGGAGCCTTTCTTTTTTCAAGTTTTATGTGGGAGTTGCTGTTTTGCTTTTGGGCATCTTGGGTTTTGCCTGTCTCTTCCCTCAAAGCACCAAAAAGCTTTCAAAAAACGTTTCTGTTCGGCTTGCAAAACAAGAATTCGAAAACAATCTGCGGCTTCTTTCTTTTTACGAAGAAGGCCTGAGCAAGCTGTCAATTACCGATATTGAAGCCCGTATTCAAGCTGAAAAATCAATTTGTCAATCCGAGATTTCGCAGATACTTGAAGAAAACAAATGTAGCACCATAAAGGAACTTCAATCAAAAACCGCATCCCACCAAAATTCACAGCTGGCATCCGCTCTTGGCGAAACCAACAGATTGAAACAAATTTTCACCCTGAACATTTCAAAATTTAAGGAAGTAACAGATTTCACCCAGGCATCGACATTCTTTGATGAGATATGCAAGCTTTCCGAAACACTTGAAAATCTTTCCGGTGAAATAAAAACTCTTGCTCTTTCGGCAGGCACTTCTGATATGGAATTTGACGCCATCAAGCATCGTTTTGACTCTCTCAAAGAGTTTTTGGACAGTTCAAAACAGTGTGAGCCTGCCATACAAAACCCTGATATGCTTAAAAAGCTTCTTCTTGATAAGCGAAGCCTGCTTGGCGAACTTCAAAGCAAAATTGTTCCACCAAGTCAGAATGAGCATCACCTGCTCTCTATGATTGAAGAAACCCAAGACGAAATTGACCGGTATACCGAGCGCTTTAACGCCCTCACTCTTGTGGACCGGGCTATGGAAATGGCAATTTCCGAGATGAACAAGGGTCTTGGCTCTCACCTGAGCAAAAAAACAGGTGAATATTTAAGCAAAATGTCCGGCGGGAAATACAGCGATGTTCTGGTGGGCCGTGATTTGAATATCGAAACCCGAAGCAATGTATCTGACGGCTATCACGAATGGAAATTTTTAAGTTCAGGGGCTATTGACAGAACATATCTGGCACTCCGTCTTGCTGCCACCGATATCGTTGCGCAAAAGCACAACCCTCTCCCGCTTTTTATGGACGATATTCTGGCTCAATATGACGACAA
Source organism: Clostridia bacterium (assembly GCA_017456605.1). GTDB lineage: Bacteria > Bacillota > Clostridia > Monoglobales > Monoglobaceae > SIG440. The sequence goes on from JAFTJA010000005.1 coordinate 72,979, forward strand.
ATGCTGTCTTGATACTTTGAAATTTCTCAAAGACTATTTTAAAGAATCAGGCTCGGTTTCACAAGTTTTCTTTTTCACCTGTCACAGCCACATCCGTGACATGGCCCTTAAAGTTTTTGATGATGCAAACCAAATTATTCTCTGAGAAAGAAGGATTTTTTTATGACAATAACATATGAGTTCGGTGATGCACTTTATGTCAATATGACAAATCGTTGCAGCAATGATTGCACCTTTTGTGTAAGGAACAACCACGACGATGTAAACGGCGAGGACAACCTCTGGCTTGACCGCGAGCCCACAATTGAAGAAATCAAAGAAGATTTTGAAAAACGTGACCTTTCAAAATACAGTTGCGTTGTTTTTTGCGGTTATGGCGAGCCTCTTATGCGGTTTGACGACTGCATTGAAATCGCAAAATGGATAAAAGAAAAATGTCCTTTTCTTCCTGTTCGTATCAACACAAACGGTCAGGCAAATATGATTGAAGGGCGCGATGTTACACCTCTCCTTTCAGGGGTTATTGATACTGTCTCAATCAGCCTCAACGCATCAAACGCCAAGCGCTATGACGAAATCTGCCAAAGTGTATTCGGTGAGGCGGCTTTTGAGGGAATTCAGGAATTTGCACGGCTTGCAAAACGCTTTGTACCAAAAGTTGTTTTTTCAATCGTTGACCACGATATTTCAAAGGAAGAAATCGAAGCTTGCCGCGATATTGCAAAAAACTGCGGTGTCGATTTCAGAATTCGCGAATACATTGAATAAATACCACAAAAAATATACTAAACTCACCGAAAGGTTGCTGATAAAATGAGTTCTTGCTCATTCGAAATTAAACCCATAACGCTTTCTGACAAACCGCTTTTTGATTCATATTTCAAAAATGCAACTTTTATGAATTCTGATTTCACATTTACAAATCTTTTTATGTGGAAAAAGGCTTACAATATACGCTATGCAGAAATAAACGGTTGCTTGTGTATTTTTTCACGGTATAAGAACGCCCCCGAAAGCGTTACTTTTCCTTTGGGAAAGGACCCCGAAATTGCTCTTGGACAACTCATAGACTTTTTGAAGTCACAAAACACGCCCTTTCTCATCCGTATTTTCAGCCGCGAACAAAAAAGTCTTGTAAAGCATTTTTTCCCGGATACCTTTAATTTTGAAAAGGATATGGGAAACTCTGATTATGTATATAAGACCTCTGACCTTGTTGAGCTTCCGGGAGCAAGATACCACGCCAAGCGAAACCACATAAACAAATTCAAATCCCTCTATGATTTTGAATACCGCAGCCTCACACCAGCCGACAAAGATGAATGCAAGGAAATGTTTTCGTACTGGTGCAGCACAAAACAAGGAAAAATCGAGAACATCGCTGAACAGCTTGAAGCCGTTGGGGAACTACTTGACAACTGGGAAAGCCTTGATATCAAAGGCGGCGGAATTTTTGTTGACGGCAAGATGGTCGCTTTCAGCTTTGGAGAAGTCTTAAATCAAAACAAATCCATAGCAGTAATCCATCTTGAACACGCAAACACTGATTTTCAAGGCAGCTTTGCAATAATGAACCAGCAATTTGCCGAAAATCAATGGTCTCATCTGCAGTTCATAAACCGTGAAGAAGATATGGGCCTTGAGGGACTAAGAAAGGCGAAGAAATCGTATTATCCCGTTTTTATGGTAGAAAAATATATGGCTGTCCACAAATAATTGTAATAATTTTCCGCTTTTTGTATATTCTTTAATGAAAGAAAATATCGGGAGCGGATTTTTTATGGTTTTTGATACTATGTCCATTTTTGCATATGCTGTGGGGCTTATATTTTTGTATATATTCTGCAGAATTTTTATCAGGCCCATAAAGTGGTTTTTGCGGTGCCTTGCAAACGGCATTGTGGGAAGCATTTTTCTGTGGATTGTAAATTTTGTCGGAGGTTTTGCCGGAATTTTTGTGATTATAAACCCTTTGACATCACTGCTATCCGGTTTTTTGGGAATTCCCGGAGTTATACTGGTGGCGCTTGTTCAATATCTTTTGAGATAGCAAAAAGGCATCTTTCCTATACTGGGAAGATGCCCTTGTTTTTTATATTCTCATTTAATGCTTTCCGAAAGCTCACCGATTGATTTTTCGAGAGCCTGCATAGATTCACCAAAGCCGCTCCAGTCGCCGTCCTTGTTTGCCTGTTTTGCGCGGTTGAATTCTTCGATTACCTTTTGTGCCACATATTTGAAATCAAGTGAATCACCCTGATTTTCTTCCGTTTCTACGTCGCCCGGCACACTTTCTTCAAGTGTTTCTTTGGGCGGCGCTTTTTCGTTAAACAGAGCATAAAGTGCATCACTCAGGTTGTTCTTCATAACAATCTTTTCGCCGTATGCAACCACCACCTGTTTGAGTTCCGGAAGAGTGGACTGATTGCTTGATGCAATATAGATAGGCTCTACATAAAGAACAGAATTCCCGATAGGAACAACAATCATATTCCCGCGGATTACCTTTGAGCCGCCCTGACTCCAGAGATTCAACTCTTTTGAAATATCCATATCCGAATTTATGCGATTCTCAATCTGCATCGGACCATAGACATTTATATCCTTGGGGAATTTGTAGACCTTAAGCTTCCCATAGCTCTCCCAGTCATTCTGTGCCGCAAGCCACGCAACCATATTATCCTTGTTTGTAAGGGTATACGGAATGGTCAAAAGAAGTTCTGAACTCTCTTTTCCCTGAAGCTTCATCATATTGTAATATGGTGCGATTTCTTTTTCCTCGGTTGCTGTGCCGTATCTTTCTTTTGCGATAACCCACATATCATTTTTGTTGTAAAAAGTCGTGGGATTGGAAATGTGATATTTTCCATAGACATTTGCCTGAACATTGAAGATATATTCAGGATACTTTATGTGTTCTTTTATTCCTTCAGGGATTTCCTCACTGCTGAAAAGACTTGGATATATCTTGCTGTAAGCCAGTGCAATGGGGTCACTTTTGTCCGAAATATAAAACGTCACGCTGCCGTTGTATGCATCAACCACTGCCTTCACAGAATTCCTGATATAATTGAACTCGCCATAGCTTTGGGAATAGGGAAAATACTCTGTGGTAGTGTATGCGTCAACCACCCACTTGAGCGTTCCATCGTTGTCAATAACCATATACGGGTCGGCATCATACCGGAAGAACGGCGCCACGGTTTTGAGTCTTTCCACAATGTTGCGGTTTATCAAAATGCGGCTGTCACTTGACACCAAATCCGAAATGAGAAGACGGATGTCACCATACTTTGCGGCAAACAATGCACGGTTGAAGAAATTCAGTTTTAGTCCGCCGCTGCCGTCATAAGAAAACTCAATATCCTCCTGTCCTTCGGAATAGTCAAGCTCTTTGTATTTTTCGTTTCCAACCACTACATAATCGTTTGTCAGTTCTCCATAATAAATTCGGGGCTGGGTTATCTTTTCAACTCCGCTCTCCGATTTTGGTGGGATGTCTTTCACCAAAAACAAGGGCTGTCCCTGAGATGTAACCTCGCTGATAACATTCATGGTAAGACCAAAGCCGTGAGTATACCTGAGAGTACGGTTTATATAAGTATCCGCACTGTCGCTTAAGTTTTCTTTTGTTATCTCTCTGGGCGTTATTGCAACGGCTGTCTCTTTGCCGTCAATTTCATAAGGAACTATATCTGTTTCGCTGAACTGATAATAGTTTCTTATTCCCTGAATTTGATTGAGCACCGTGAGGTTTGCCGAAAGGTCAAGTATGCGTATATTGTCTACTGCTCCCTGATTGGCATTTAAATCAGCCACAGAAAGGTCGTTTTTCACATCAAATTCCACTTCGGAAATGTCATCAAGTCCATAGGCTTTTTGGGTATATTTTATGTTTGAAGCTATATTTTCACTTTCGCGGATTACCTCGTTTGGTGCTACCACAATTGTTTGAGTTCCAAAGGCAACAACCGCTGCCAGAACCCACGACAATGGGTATATAAGAATAGTTTTTATTGCCAGACGGCTCTTTTGTTTCAAAATGAAAACTCCTGCTATTATCACAATGAAAACAAGCAGGAAAGGTGCTATCCTGTAATACGAAAGCCACACCGTCTTGTCAGTAAAGCCCGCCCCATCAAGCTCGCCAAAGCTGCTGTAAAGAATATTCTCTGCTTTCAGCATATAATTGAAGCAGATTATTATAAGCAAAATTCCTATATTTACAAAATTGTGAACAGCAACAGCCTTTAGGGTCAAAAACTCTTTCCCGCTGTAATTGCTGTGTGTTGCGCCAAACAGCCAGTAAGACACAAAAACAGCTGCCGTTATCAAAACCCATATACTAAGCAGCGAGTCACAAAGCGAAACAAAAAACGGCCGTACAAATACAAAATAACCTATGTCTTTTCCAAACACAGGGTCTTGCATATTGAAATTTTGAGAATTGCAAGCTTTCAAAAATTCTTCGCCAATACCGTGACTTACAAGTCCGTCAAGAAACAGCGTTGCCACAAAACTTATCAAAAGTGAAATCTTTAAAGACTCAAAAATTCCACGGTCAATGCTAAGTAGCATAAGGTTTCGTCTCAAAAATAACACACTTAAAGCTGTTGACACAAAAATCAAAACAAAGCTTATTGCCCAAATGGTCATACGGGTAACATAAGTCTTAACAAACACCGGGGTATATTGCTGACCAACCTCGCCCACTTTTATATACTCAAAAGCAATCCTTGCCGTATACCAAAGCACAAAAAGTACAGCTGCGACAATCAAAAACACAGCCGTCTTCTTTCCAAACCCTGACGACGATGATGTCATATCCCTTTTTATGTTTTTTACATCAATCATTTGCCTTCTCCCCTTCCGGCTCGATTATTGCATTGACAAATTCAACCGGATCAAATTCTCCAATATCATCAATCTTTTCGCCAAGCCCAATAAACTTAACCGGTATGTCATATTCGTTCTTTATGGCAAAAACAATACCGCCTTTTGCTGTTCCGTCAAGTTTGGTGAGGACAATTCCGGTGATGTCTGCCGCTTCCTTGAACTGTTTTGCCTGGGACACAGCATTTTGTCCTGTGGTGGCATCAAGCACCAACAAAACCTCTTTTGAAGAATCCGGAAGTTCTTTGTCTAAAATCCGGTATATCTTTTTGAGTTCCTCCATAAGATTTTTCTTGTTGTGAAGTCTGCCCGCCGTATCACATAGCAAAACGTCTGCACCGCGATTTTTTGCCGCACCGATTGCATCATAAATAACTGCCGCAGGGTCTGAGCCTTCGTGCTGTTTTATTATTTCAGCATCCGCCCTTTTAGCCCAAACCTCAAGCTGTTCGATGGCAGCCGCTCTGAATGTGTCTGCCGCTGCAATAATGACTTTTTTGCCCATCTCTTTATACATATGTGCCATTTTGCCGATTGATGTGGTTTTTCCCACACCGTTAACGCCGATTACCATAATCACCGCAGGCTTGCCCCTTAATACAAGCTGATTTTCGCCCTCTCTCAAAATATTCTGGAGAATATCCCGAAGCTCGGCTTTCAGCCCGCAGCTTTCTGTGATGCGCTTTTCCTTTGCAGCCGCTCTCAACTTTTCAATAATCTGCACCGAGGTATCCACCCCGATATCTGCCATAATCATAATTTCCTCAAGCTCTTCAAACAGGTCCTCATCAATGGTCTTAAACATACTGAGTGCATCCTCTATCCTTTCGCTGAGAACCTCTTTGGTTTTGTTAAGACTGTCCTTAAGTTTTGAAAAAAGTCCCATTATTCTGCCACCTCGTCAATATTTAGTGATAACAATTTTGATACGCCTTTTTCCTGCATAGTAACACCATAAAGGATGTTTGCAGCTTCCATAGTTCCACGTCTGTGGGTAACCACAATAAACTGTGATTTTTTGCTGTATTTTTTTAGATAATCGGCATAACGATAAACATTTGCATCGTCAAGTGCCGCTTCGATTTCGTCAAGAATACAAAACGGTGTAGGACGAACTTTGAGTATAGCAAAAAGGAGTGCAATAGCCGTAAAAGCTCTTTCTCCACCCGAAAGCAAAGTAAGGCTCTGAAGCTTTTTGCCTGGTGGCTGCGCCTCAATCTCTACGCCTGTTTCCATAATATCATCAGGATCAGAAAGCGTGAGCTTTGCCTGACCGCCGCCAAAGAGTTCCCTGAATACACAGTTGAAGTTCTGGCTTATAATTTCAAACTTCTCGGAGAACTGCTTTTTCATTATGGACATCATATCTTCGATAATCTTTTCAAGCTCACACTTTGCTTTTTCAAGGTCAAGTGTCTGCTGAGTCAAAAAGTCGAAACGTTCTTTGACGTTTTTGTATTCCTCGATTGCGTCAATGTTAATATTTCCAAGTGCTTTGATTTTACTCTTAAGTTCAGAAATTTTTGCCGTTGCCGCTTTGATATCCGTTATTTCATCGCTTTTCAGCTTTTCAGCATCGCTGTATGTAAGCTCATATTCTTCCCAGAGATATTCAAAAAGTCCATCAAGACTTTCCTCACACTTTGTCTTTCCGGCTTCAATCTTTGCCTTTTGCTGACCAAGAGCAAAAAGCTTTTCGCGGACTGCTTTGACTTCCTCTTGCAGTTCTCTTGTTTTTTGGTCGGTATCTTTTCGTTTTTCCGTCAAATCCAAAAGCTCTTTTTCCAAGGTTTGGCTCTTGTCACCGATTTCCTTGAGTCTTTCTTTGTCAGCCTCAATTTCCTTGGTTATTGCCGCAATTTTTTCATTCAGAGCATCAATTTCGGCTTGTTTTTCAGTATTTTCTTCTGTGATTGTCTTTTTCTCTGTCTCAACAGATTCAAGGCGCTCTTTTTGAAGGTCAATATCCTTTTGATTTGAACTTTCTTCAATGCGAAGAGCAATAAGCATATCCTGAACTGCTTTTACCTTATGGGAAATTTCTTCCGTTTCAAGCTGCTTTGCGCTGGTTTCATTGCGCAGTTTCAAAACGCTTTCTTCAAGCTCGTCAGCGGTTTTGTTGCAAAAAAGAATATCCTCGCTTATTTCATGGATGCGCTCGCTGATGGTGTCCTTCTCGCGAAGAAGCTGCGCCTTTCTTTCCTCTGCCGCTGCAAAATATGCGCTACTGTGGTCAAAATCTGCCTTTGCGCGTATATATTCTTCATTCTTTTCACTGATAATTGTTCTGCTTTCTTCGACGCGCAACTGAATTTCCTGAAGTGCTTTGAAAAGTTCCTGTCTTTCATTTTCAACACTTGCAAGTTGCTTTTCCAGTTCGGAAATTTCCAGATTCAAAGTTTCTATCTCAGAGGCTCTTGACAAGAACCCTGAATGCTTGCCGTTGCTTCCGCCGCTCATTGCCCCGCCGGGCTGCATAATCTCGCCCTCAAGGGTGACAATTTTGAACTTGTGACCGCACTTTGACGCCATACGGATGGCATTGTCGATGTTGTCAACAACCACCGTTCCTCCAAGTATACTTCCGGCAATTCCCTCATATTTTTTGTCAAAGCTAACCACGTCGCGGGCAATCGCAATGTAACCATCCATTTTTTCAGCACCGCAAAAGTCGGTAGTGCGTTCTTTCACTGTGGAAACCGGCATAAATGTTGCACGACCAAGCTTTTCCGCCTTGAGGAAATTGATTGCCATTTTTGCGTCCTGCTCGGTTTCGGTAACGATATTCTGATTCACGGAATGCAACGCAACTTCAATGGCGGTCACAAACTTTTTGTCAGTAGAAATCAACTTTGAAACTGGACCATAAATTTTTGCATTTCTCAGCTTTCCGCTTTTGTGCTCGGTCATAACAGCCTTAACACTGCGGTTGTAGCCCTCAAAATCACTTTCCATATCTTCAAGAACTGTTTTTCTTGATTTTTTGCGGTTTAATTCTTCGATAATGCTGTTTTTCTTTTCGGCGAGCTGTGCTGTCTTTTCATTGCCGTCTTTCAGGCTGCGTTCATCCTCCTCAGCAGCTTTTTTGATGCTTTCAAACTCCAGAGAAAGCTTTGACAGTGCCGCCTCAATTGTCTTGTTATTTTCCTCAATCTTTTGGTGTTCAAGGCTGTGCCTTTCCAATTCCTCACCGGTATTTTTCAGCTCTCTTTCAAAATTTTCAATGAGGATATTGTAGTTTGTCACCTTGCTTCTGAGTGTGCTTATCTGGGAGGTTTTATCAATAATTTCCGACTTAAGGCTTTCAATATTTTCTCCGCTTTCTTCAAAGATAAAGTTTATTTTTTCAAACTCTTCTTCCTTTTCGGCTACTTTTTTGAGCAGTTCTTCACGCTTTTCTGAAAGCTCATCATATACTTTTTTATAACCCTCAATAATCTCATCGAGCTGCGCTATTCCCCGATGGCTTTTGCCGATTTCATCCTTGATACGGTTTATGTTTTCATTGCAATGCTCGATGTTTGCAAAATTCAGAGAAATTCTGTTGTTTTCTTCTGCCGTTTCGTCTGCTGCCTCTCTTTGAGCCTGGCGACAGCTTTCCATTTGTTCTTCATATTTTTCAATTTTTTCATAAAGCTCACGTGTAAGCTGTTCTTTTTGGTCAACTTCCTTCTGCATAAGGTCGATGCTGTTTGAAACTCCGTCAAGCCTTCCGTCAATTTCAACTAAATCACGTCTGTGTTTCACAATCTCCGCCACAGAAACGCTCACGTCAATAACTTTGAGTTCATCCCGCAAGTTGAGATATTTTTTTGCTTTCTCGGACTGAATGCGAAGGGGCTCAATCTGTCCTGAAAGCTCCGACATAATATCATTTACACGGGTTAGGTTGTCATTGGTCTTTTCGAGCTTTTTTTCTGCCTCGTTCTTTCTATATTTATACTTGGTTATACCCGCTGCTTCTTCAAAAATCCGGCGTCTGTCCTCAGATTTGTTGCTCAAAATTTCGTCGATTTTTCCCTGACCCACAATGGAATAACCCTCACGTCCGATACCTGTATCCATAAAAAGCTCATGAATGTCACGAAGACGGCAGGATGCGTGGTTGATAAAATATTCGCCCTCGCCGCTGCGGTATACACGTCTTGTGATGATAACTTCTTCAAAGTCAACCGGAAGCTCACCATCAGAATTATCAAGAGTGAGTGAAACCTCTGCAAACCCCTGAGGCTTTCTCACCTCAGTTCCGGCAAAGATAACGTCCTCCATGCGGCTTCCGCGGAGCGAACGAACGCTCTGCTCACCCATAACCCAACGTATAGCATCAGAGATATTGCTCTTGCCCGAACCGTTTGGTCCGACAATAGCCGTTATTCCGTGGTTGAAATCAAGATATATTTTATCCGCAAAGGATTTAAAGCCCTGGAGCTCAACACTTTTAAGATGCAAAAAGATTACCCCCTCAAACTAAGAGCCATAGGCCCTTTTAACCTCTAAATCACAAATTTTAAGGCAAATTCCGCCCTGGAAAAAAGGACAAAATCCACCAGAATATATTCTTAGTCATTATATCATATTTTTGCGGGTTTGTCCATAGCGAAATTGTCTTGTACGGACAAAAAAAGATTGTGCAGAAATGCTGCACAATCTAACGAGATATCAATTTTAGTTTTCTTTAAATTCCTCTGGAATTTCTTCAACCGGCTCTGCTTTTCCTTTTTTGAGAACTTTAACGTCTTTTGCGTCAAGGAATTTGAAAACAGGCTCTTCCTGAGTGCCAAAACGCACCTTGATAAGACCCTTGAGGACGAATGTTTCTGCTACCACGCCACGCTCCCCGTCATATTCAACCAAGGCACCCTTTCCTGGGACTTTCTTGAGCAAATCCTCATACGCTGCCTGCTCATACTGAAGGCAACACATAAGTCTGCTGCAAATTCCTGAAATTTTTGTGGGATTGAGGGAAAGGCTCTGGTCCTTCGCCATCCTGATTGATACCGAATGAAAATCATTGAGAAATGTCGAGCAACAAAGAGGTCTTCCGCAAATTCCTATTGCACCCAAAGTCTTCGCTTCATCACGCACGCCCATCTGACGAAGTTCAATTCTTGTTTTGAAAACACTCGCAAGACTTTTAACAAGCTCACGAAAGTCAATTCTTCCGTCAGCAGTAAAGTAAAACAAAATCTTGCTGCCGTCAAACGTATATTCAGTATTGACAAGCTTCATATTGAGGCCGTGCTCCTGAATTTTTGTCAAAGCGATTTCAAAAGCTTCTTTTTCTTTTTCCTTATTTTTTTCAAGTCTTTCAAAATCCGCTTTTGTTGCAGGGCGGACAATTGGTTTAAGCGGTGTCACAATTTCTTTGTCATCCACCTCAGTATTTTTGATGGCAACAAAACCAAACTCCAGTCCTCTGGAGGTTTTAACCACTACCCCGTCGCCAATATTCAATTTATATTCTTTTGGGTCGAAATAATATACCTTTCCGACCTTGTTAAATTTCACTCCTATAACTTCTGTCATGGATTGCCTCCCAAAGTTCCAAGCTCATGCACTGTGCAATCTGGGCATAGCTTATATTTTTAGAAAAATACTCATTGTATTTAAGCAAAATTTCCAGCATCTTCTGGGGAACAGACTCATATATCTGTCCGCCAATTTCTCCAAGCTTTGATATCTTGTCTGGATTTATAATTTGTTCAAAATCTCCTGATTTCTTTATATACAAGAGGTCACAAAAAAGCCCTTGCAATATATCTCTCAAAATCTCAAAATCATCTTTATTTCGCTTCAAAAACAGTGCAAAATCATATATCACACGCTTTTTATTGTTTAGTAATGCCTCAAAAACAGCTAACAGTTCGTCTCTCAGTTTAAGTGTCTCAGAGGACTCACACAGCATCTTTGCCTTGCCGATAGAGCCTGCACTCATAGCCGCAACAGCAACCGCACTGTCAGACATTTGGGGATAATTGTTTCTTAAATACTCCTCCACATTCTCATCTGAAAGCGGAAAAAACTTAATCGAAACTGTTCTGGATAAAACCGTAGGCAAAAACATATTTGGGTTTTCTGCTATCAGTATAATAGTGCAGTATGCCGGCGGTTCTTCAAGGACTTTAAGCAAGCTGTTTTGCGCATACACATTCATAGTATCAGCTTTTGGGACAATATAAATCTTTCGCTCCGAAACATATGGTTTTATAAACACATCTTTTTTCATATTACGGATTGTGTCCACCAAAACATCAGTGCTTTTTTTGCTCTGGTCATAAAGCTGGTTTGTCACAACCGCAAGGTCAGGGTGGTTTCCTGATTCACACATACTGCAGCTTTTGCAAATGCCGCACGGCTCGCCGCTGTTTGGGTTTTCACAGAGCAAAAGCTTTGAAAAAGCCTTTGCCGCAGTGAGTCTGCCCACCCCTTTTGGGCCTTCAAAAATATATGCATGTCCCACACGCCCGTCAAGATAGGAACTCAGCAGGACTTTTTTTACTTTTTCATGACCCACAACGCCTGACAGCATTTGATGTGCACCATCCCTTAAAATTTAATTCTTTCGCTAATATAGTTGGAAAGCTCGTCAATCTTCACACGTTCCTGTTCCATAGTGTCGCGGTGACGTACGGTAACAGACGCATCCTCCTCTGACTCAAAGTCATAAGTGATACAGAAAGGTGTTCCGATTTCGTCCTGTCTGCGGTAACGTTTACCTATGCTACCTGCTTCGTCATATTCACACATAAATTCCGCTGCAAGCTTTCTGTAAACCTCACCTGCACCCTCTGCCAATTTCTTTGAAAGTGGCAAAACTGCGGCTTTAATCGGTGCCAGTGCCGGATGAAATCTCATAACTGTGCGGACGTCATTTTTTTCAGCATCAATAATTTCTTCATCATAAGCTTCAACCAAAAATGCCAGGGTAACACGATCAGCACCAAGTGACGGTTCAACGCAGTAAGGCACATATTTTTCATTTGTTTCAGGGTCGTTATATTCAAGCTTTTCACCGCTGTGATTGCTGTGCTGTGTGAGGTCAAAGTCTGTTCTGTCAGCTATGCCCCAAAGCTCTCCCCAACCAAACGGGAACATAAATTCAATATCTGTTGTTGCATTGCTGTAATGAGAAAGTTCTTCCTGCTCATGGTCACGCATTTTGATGTTTTCTTCTTTGATATCCAGTGAAAGAAGCCAGTTTTTGCAAAAATCCTTCCAATAGCTGAACCATTCAAGGTCTGTGCCGGGTTTGCAGAAGAATTCAAGCTCCATCTGCTCAAACTCGCGGGTTCTGAAAGTGAAGTTTCCCGGCGTAATTTCGTTTCGGAAGGACTTGCCCACCTGACCTATACCAAAGGGAACTTTCTTTCTTGATGTTCTTTGAACATTTTTGAAGTTTACAAAAATACCCTGAGCTGTTTCAGGTCTTAAGAAAATCTCGTTTTTGCTGTCTTCGGTAACTCCCTGGAAAGTCTTGAACATGAGATTGAATTTTCTTATATCTGTGAAATTATGCTTTCCGCATTCAGGACATTTTATTTGCTTTTCATTGATGAATTCCATCATTTTTGCATCAGACCAGCCATCCGCTGAAACTCCTGCTTCATCTTCAATAAGCTTATCTGCTCTAAAACGGCTTTTACATTCTTTACAGTCCATAAGCGGGTCAGAAAAACCGCCAACGTGACCTGATGCCACCCAAACCTCGGGATTCATAAGAATAGCCGCATCAAGACCTACGTTGTAGGGACTTTCCTGGATAAACTTTTTCCACCAAGCACGCTTTACGTTGTTCTTGAGTTCAACGCCCAAAGGACCGTAATCCCATGTGTTTGCCAGTCCGCCGTATATTTCAGAGCCGGAATACACAAATCCACGACCCTTGCAAAGAGCAACTATTTTCTCCATTGTTTTTTCAGTATTTTTCATTTCTATCACAATGCCCTTCTGCCCACAAACTTTTTATACCTTCCGCTGTGAGCCTGCGGAATAAATAAGATTTTTAATTATTAAATCCGGTACATACATACCTATTTTACATTATACCGCATTTCTCCGCCAAAGGCAAGAAAAATTTTGATATTTTTGTGACCTTTAGTGTTTTGTCAGCCCAAACTTAGCTTGACAAGCTTTGTCGAATAACGTAATATAATGTCGTATTGATTTTTTCGGAGGCTTCTTATGTATAAATCCCAGCACATAATAACGCTCAGGCATTATCTTATCCTCTTTGTTATAGCATTTGCCGCCGGCATATACGCAGCAGTAGTACTAAGCACATCACTTTTATTCCCTCTGTTGCTTATATTGGGGGCTCTTTTTACCGTTCTATCTGTTTTACTTTGTGTACTGCTCCTGATAAATCGCAAAGGAAAGCCAATAAAACCCATTCTTCTTCCCATTCTTATCATTTTCTGTTTCTTTCTTGGCACAGTCAGGCTGGCTATATCAGAGGTTATATTTGATGACGAACTTTCAACATACAAAGACAAAAGCGTCTGGGTTTCAGGAATCGTTTCTTCAGCTCCCACCGAAACTTCAAATTCGTTTTCATACAGTATGGAGCTTTTGGTATGTAAAGTAAACGACGAACCAACTCGCCCCGAAACGATTATTCTTTACGTTCCAAAAAGCCGCGGCGAACACCTAAGAGAAGGCGACAAAATCTGTTGCTGGACCACGCTCAGCACACCTGACAGAAACGACGATTTCAGCAATTACGACTATTTTTCCCATCTGCGTGGCAAAAACATTTTTCTCGTTGGAACTACCCAAAATATAAATCCGGATAGTTTCGAGCCGGTCAAAAACTTTGAATATTACATAAAGAGCTTAGGCAGATTTGTGAAAGACAAGGTCATCTTTGCCGCAGACAGCCTGCTGTATGACAGCCCAAAACTTGCAACAATCCTCAAAGGAATTCTTGTGGGTGACAAATCCGGTTTTTCTGACAATCTCTATAAAAAATTCTCCTATGCCGGTCTTTCCCATATTGTGGCGGTGTCCGGTATGCATCTTTCGATACTCTTTTCTTTGCTTGCATTTTTATTATTAAAATTGCCCTTGAGTCGGAAAAACTCTCTTCTTATCTCGATTCCTTTTCTTATTTTGTTTGCATCCGCGGCAAATTTCACGCCCTCTGTATGTCGGGCAGCCCTTATGATGCTTGTGATGATAGCAGCCGCCTTTTTGAACCAGCGCTATTTGCCTATCAACGCACTTTTCATTTCCCTGGCAATAATTTTGTGTGCCACGCCTTATGCCCTGTTTTCAAAAAGCCTGAGTCTTTCTTTTGGTGCAACATTTGGAATTCTTGTATATTGGGGATATCTTATGAAACTTTTTCCCATCAAAATTCATATGCCTGAATCTATATCGCCAAAAATATCTTGGTGCCTTTTGGGAGTATTAAAATTCATTGCCACTTCACTTGCTACATCCATCTCAGCATTTCTTGGCACTGCATATTTTTCCGCATTGTTTTTTGAAAACGTATCGTGGATTCAGTTTCTGACAAATCTTTGGGTTATACCCGCTGTAACCGCGGCTTTTTCACTGGGTTTTGCTGCATCAATACTCTTTTATATTTCTCCATATCTTGCCACAAGTGTATTTTATTATCCACTCAGGTTCTTTCTTGGAATTATTTACAAAACTGCTGACATATTCGGGAAAAGGGAATTTTCCATATTTATTCCCGAAAGTTCACTGACAGGTGCAGCTTTTATTCTTTATACCGGGGCTTTGATTTTTATTTACTTTTTGCTTAAAAATCTCTGTGATATGAAAAAAGAAAAAAGCGACCGCAAAGGCGTCATCACATAGGAAGAAATCAATTTTGACACAAAAGAAATTAAAATCCTTAAAACACGCAGTGCTTCAAGGATTTTCTTTATGTCGCTTAAAGGTTAAAAATTCATCACTATTTCTTTAAAAACATTTCCGCGCTGTTCAAAATTGTCAAACAAATCAAAGCTCGCACAAGCCGGAGAAAGCAATACCACATCTCCGTTCTTAGCGCAGTTTTTCGCAGAAACCACAGCATCTTCAAAGCCGGTCGCACGTATAATTTCAATATCTTTGAAATTCTCTGCATTTTTGGCCGCCTTTTCAATTTTGTCGGAAGTAACCCCCACAAGAACAAGGGTTTTGACATACTCATTGACAACTTTTCCAAAGTCGTCAAAGGGTATTTTTTTGTCATAACCGCCGGCAATCAAAATCACCTTTTGGTCAAAGGATTTAAGCCCTGCAGTGGTACGCGCCGGGCTGCTGGCGATTGAATCATTGTAGTATTTTACGCCGTCCTTTTCTCGCACAAACTCAATTCTGTGGGCAACGCCACCGAAATTTTTTGCGACTTTTTCTATGGTTTTCAAGGAAACATAATCCTTGGTTGCCGCAATAGCCGCCATATAGTTTTCAACGTTGTGGAGACCTGGAATTCTTATATCACCGGCATTGATGATTTTTTCTTTGCCATAACAGATGACGCCATCTTCAAGATGTACCAAGGCATCGCCCTTTGATGAAAAACCTCTGTGCTCGCCTTTTGCTTCTTCCCCAATCTTTTTGGAAACTTCGTTTGCCAGGTTGGTGACAAGAACACATTTCTCATCCTGAAATTTCATTATATTCTTTTTCGACTCAACATATTCGTCAAAATCAATATGCCAGTCAAGGTGGTTCGGCGTCACATTTGTCACAACAGCAACCTTTGGACTTTTTCGCATTGAAAACAGCTGAAAACTTGAAAGTTCAAGCACAACCTTGTCACTTTTCTTTATATTCTCCACCTCTCCAATCAGCGGCTTGCCGATATTTCCACCGATGTAACAGGTATAGCCCTCTTCTTTTAGCATTTCACCGATAAGGGTGGTCGTTGTGGTCTTTCCGTCGCTGCCGGTGACCGCAATAATATCACAAGGACAAATATCAAAAAACAGTTCCATTTCAGATGTTATTGTTATTCCCCGCATTTTTGCATCAAGAAGTTCCAAAACATCAGCACGAAGCCCGGGGGTTTTGAAGATTATTTCAGTTTCTTCAGGTATATGCTTCAGGTATTCTTCGCCAAGAACAAATTCGACTCCCAACCCCGAAAGTTCATTATATATTTCGCCCAGCCGCTCTTTTTCTTTTTTGTCGTGAGCTGTGACTTTCGCCCCGGCAGCAAGCAGAAACCGCATCAGCGGAATATTGCTCACGCCAATGCCGATAACCGAAATGTGCTTATCTTTAACATACTGTCTGTATGCAGTTATTTCCATGAAATGCGCCCTCCAAACACAAAGCGAGCCGTAACAAATCTCAAATCTTTTGTTACAGCCCGTACTTTTTTGTTTAATTATTCAGCGTCAAGAATGTCGCCAAGAGTGAAAGAACCTTCTTCTGTGTAAGATTCGTCAGAAACTTCCTCTTCTTTAGCCTCCTCAGCTTCAGGAGCATAGTCAGGAAGAAGAACTTTTCTTGAAAGACCAATCTGCTTTGTATCGTGATTGATTTCAGTAACCTGTACTTCAATCTCATCACCGATATTGAGAACATCAGACGGTTTTTCAATTCTTGTGTTTGCAATCTGTGAAATATGGATAAGACCGTCAACAAAAGGTGCAACCTCTGCAAAAGCACCAAAAGGAAGAATGCGAACAACCTTACACTTTATGTTTTCACCAACATTGAGGTCTTTTGTAGCCTTGTACCAGGGGCTGTCTTCTTCTTTTTTGTAGCCGAGAGAAACCTTTTTCTTCTCAACGTCGATTTCTTTGATATAAACAGTGAGAGAATCTCCAACCTTAACAACCTCTGACGGATGCTTGATTCTCTGCCATGAAAGTTCAGAAACGTGAACAAGGCCGTCAACACCGCCAAGGTCAATAAATGCACCGAATGCTGTGAGTGACTTAACTGTTCCTGTGTATTCCTTGCCAACTTCAAGACCAGCCCAAAATGCTGCTTCTCTTGCTTTCTTTTCTTCTTCAAGTTCTTTAACAAGTGAAATCTTGCCTGTTTCCTTGTTCATATCCTTGATATATACTTCGATTGAATCGCCAACCTTCAAAACCTCTGACGGATGCTTGATGTGGCTGTCAGAAAGTTCAGAAATATGGATAAGACCATCAACACCGCCAAGGTCAATAAATGCACCAAAAGCTGTGAGTGACTTAACTGTTCCTGTGTATTTCTTGTTAACTTCTGCTGCTGCCCAGAATTCTTCTGCCTTTTTCTGACTGAGTTCTCTTGCAACAGTCTTGATTGAGCCAACAACTCTCAAGCGACCTCTGCGGTCTTTGTCCATCTTTATGATTTTAAATGAAACTTCGGTGTTGAGCAGTGAGCCCAAATCTTCAACAAAACGTTCAGCCGCTTCTGAAGCAGGGATAAACACTCTTACGCCCTTTGCGTTTGTAACAATGCCACCTCTGACAATTTCGCTGATTCTGCCTGTCAAAACAGTTCCGTTTTCAAAGTCTGCACGGATTTCCTGCAAGCCTTTTTCTGCATCAATTTTCTTCTTTGAAAGTGTAACAACACCGTCACGGTCTGAAACATGAACAACAAATACATCTATTTCATCGCCGACTTTCACCAAAGTTTTAAAGTCAACGCTTGTATCGCTTGTTACTTCGTCTGCAGGGATAACTCCGTCATACTTTCCGTCAATGTCCACCTGTACCTCTGTAGGGGTAATTCCGATAACTACACCTTTAACAATATCACCTGTTGATAAAGGTTTTAAAGTTTCTTCCAATGCCTCTGCAAAGTTCATTTCATTTGTGATTTCCGCCATGGTTAATTTTGCCTCCTTGATTACCTTGTCCGGAGTGGATGCTCCGGCGGTAATGCCTACTTTTTTTATTTTTTTATTTTTTAACAAATGAGCAAGCTCATTTAATCCTTTTGCATTTTCAAGTTTGAAGGTCTTTGGACACCCTTCGCGACATATTTCAAACAGCTTGTTTGTGTTGGAGCTGTCGCTTCCGCCAAAGACAAACATCAAATCACATTCCTCAGAAAGTTTTGCCGCAGCAATCTGCCTTTCTTCGGTCGCACTACATATTGTATCAAAAAAAATCGCATTTGTAAAATGTTTTTTTAAACTTTTTTCAATTTTTTTTACTTTTTCTTTCCGCATAGTTGTTTGAGCCACCAAACTAAGGGGAATTTCGGTATTTTTCGTCAAAAGTTCATCAATATTTTCGTCAGCACCGATAATGATTGCCGAGTTTTCGCACCAACCGTTTATCCCTTTTACCTCAGGATGATTTTTATCGCCTACAATAACAACCTGTCTTCCCTTGCCGTGTTCTTCTTCAACAATTTTGTGAATTCTTTTCACAAAAGGACAGGTAGCGTCTATTATTTCAATGCTCTTATCCAGAAGTTCTTCATATTCCTTTTTGGAAATCCCGTGAGCCCTGACAATAACAGCTGCATTTTTTGGTATATCAGAAATCTCAGTCGCACAACGCACGCCCATATTTTCAAGGTCACGTGTCACATCGCTGTTGTGAATGAGCATACCGTAAGTGTAAATTTTTTTATCCGTATTTTTTGCATTGTCATAAGCAATCTTCACTGCACGGTCAACGCCAAAGCAAAACCCTGCTTTGTCTGCAATCTTAATCTCCATAAACCTTTGCTCCTGCCAGTTTTGCAATCTCAGGCATTAAAACCTCGTCTGTTATCTTCTGGAGTTCTTCAGACGACAACCTTTGGTTGTGATATTCCGAAAAATCAATATAATCTCCAACAGTAAGTTTCACCCTGCTGCGGAATTTATATGTAGCTTCTATACCTACCGGCAAAAATCCTACACCGGCTTTTGCAGCAATCATAGCCGCACCTTGCTTTCCCTTTCCCAGGATACCGGGAGTTCTCACTCTTATCCCCTCCGGGAATATAACAAGAGTTTTGTTATCCTTCAAAAGCTTTATTGCAGTTTTCACGGCAGAAATATCATTTCCGCTGCGTTTCACCGGAAAAGCCCCAAAAGCTTTTATCACCTGGGCAACAATAGGAACTTTAAAAAGACTTGCCTTTGCCATATACGTCATCTTTACGGGCAAAAACGCCGCAACAAGCGGTGGATCAAAGTTGCTCAGGTGATTTGGTATAACAAGAAAGTTCTTGTCCCTGGGGATTTTTTCAAATCCCTCAAGCTCAACCCTGAACAAAATCCGGTATATCGCCCTTACTACTGATAAAACAAAATTGTACATTATTTTTCTCTTCTTTCATTGATAAGGTTAAGAATTATTTCCACAGATTCACTCAACGAGTTGCCTGTTGTATCAACAATAACACCGTCATCAGCCGGCTTAAGCGGGGCAATCTCACGTTCGGAATCATTCTTATCCCTGTATTCCATATCCCTTTTCACTTCATCAAAGTCACATTCAACGCCTTTTTCGATGAGTTCTTTATATCTGCGCATAGCACGCTCTTCAACAGACGCCGTAAGAAAAATTTTGAGCTGCGCATCAGGGAGAACAACCGTGCCTATATCACGTCCGTCCATAATAACATCCGTTTTTTCCGCAATGCTGCGCTGCAGCTCCAAAAGCTTTTTGCGTACTGCCGGAATTTTTGAAATATCGGACGCCGCAACAGACACTTCCGGCATACGGATTTCTTTTGAAACATTTTCACCGTTAAGAAAGATTTCCTGCCCGTTTTCGCCATAAGCTATATCAATGACGATTTCTTCAAGCATAGCTTCTACCCGAGCTTTATCGCCATTTATATCAATTCCTCTGCGAAGTGCAGCAAGCCCCACCGCACGGAACATCGCACCTGTATCAATATACACAAATCCGATTTTTGCCGATGCAGCCTTGGCAATAGTGCTCTTCCCTGCTCCCGCGGGACCGTCAATAGCTATTTTAAAAGTAGGCACAAAAATCCCCCCTCTGATTTCCTTTGTTATTCACCGATTTCTTCTTTCAGGCTTTCCATCTTCGCGATTAAAGCATCGATTTCCTGACACTTTTCCTCAATAAATTCTGCCACATTTTTATCTTCTTTATAACCAAGATAAATCTCGCGACCCATGTCTGTATAAATCTTCTCGATGTCGTTTTTTGCATCATAAATGTTGTATTTTGTCTTTGAAACCTTTATGATTTCGTTTGTTTTTTTTGCGACAGTAACGCCCGCATCTTTTGCTGCTTTCTTTAAATTTGTTAAAAAGTTCATGGATACCTCTCCTTTAAAAATTATTTATACATTAAACCTGAAAAGTATTATGTCTCCGTCTTCCACTGTGTATTCTTTGCCCTCACTTCTCACAAGACCTTTTTCTTTTGCCACCGTCATGCTACCGTTTTCCATAAGGTCATTGTATGCCACAACCTCTGCACGGATAAAGCCACGTTCAAAATCGGTATGGATTTTTCCTGCCGCCTGAGGTGCTTTTGTTCCTTTTGTAATTGTCCACGCCCTTACCTCGGGCTTTCCTGCGGTGAGATAGCTTATAAGGCCAAGAAGCTTGTAGCTGGCTTTGATAAGTTTATCAAGTCCTGATTCGCTGGCGCCCAGTTCTTCAAGGAACATAACCTTTTCGTCCTTATCAAGTTCTGCTATTTCCTCTTCAATCCTTGCGGAAACCACCATAACCTCTGACTTTTCTGACGCGGCAAATTCCTGAATTTTAGCCACATACTGATTTTCTCCCGCCGGCTTTGCATAGTCGTCTTCTGCAACATTTGCAGCATATATAACCGGTTTGAGACTGAGGAGCGACACCTCTTTGAGCATCTCTCTTTCTTCATCAGTAAAATCAAGAGCACGGGCACTTATTCCCTTTTCAAGAGTTGCTGTCAGCCCCTCAAGAAAATCAACTTCTGCCTGATATTTCTTATCCCCGCCTTTGAGCTGTTTTTTCAGTCTGTCAATGCGTCTTGCAATTATTTCAAGGTCAGATAAAATAAGCTCAAAATTTATTGTTTCAATATCGCGTATAGGGTCAATATTCCCTTCCACATGAACGATGTTTGTGTCTTCAAAAGCCCTTACCACGTGAACAATGGCATCAACCTCGCGGATGTTTGAAAGGAACTTGTTACCAAGGCCCTCACCACGGCTTGCGCCTTTTACAAGCCCTGCAATATCAACAAATTCGATAACTGCAGGGGTAACCTTGTCGGGGTCATACATTTCGGCAAGTTTGTCAAGTCTTTCATCAGGAACGGCAACAGTTCCCACATTGGGTTCAATGGTGCAAAACGGATAATTTGCCGATTCTGCACCTGCCTGTGTTATTGCATTAAAAAGTGTACTTTTTCCTACATTGGGTAATCCAACTATACCAAGTTTCATAATTTTATCAAATGCCTTTCTGCTTTATAGTTTTGTCCTTATGTTAATTCTCGAGGATATGTTTTGCAATTTTTATTCCGTCGATTGCCGCGCTCATAATGCCTCCGGCGTAGCCTGCACCCTCGCCTGCAGGGAACAATCCCTGACAACTTATACTTTCAAAATTTTTATCTCTTATTATCCTGAGTGGCGCTGAGGTTCTCATTTCCACTCCGGTGAGAATTGCACCTTCACCTAAGAAACCTTTCATCCGCTTGTCAAAATCAAGAAGACCTTCTTTCAGCGTGCTCGTAATAAATTCAGGTAAACATTCTTTCAAAGCAACAAACTCCGTTTCGCCGGTAAAAGACGGATTCACGCCATCAAAGCTTTGGGAAATCCGGTCTTTCATGAAATCCCGGGCAAGCTGCACAGGACCTTTTCCGTCAGCAATGTTATATGCCAAAGCTTCATATTTTCTTTGAAACTCCACGCCCGCAAGTGGCGAATCCCCATCAAAATCAGAGGGTCTCACGCTCACCACCAGCGCACTGTTTGAGTTATCTGCCATACGGCTGTGATTACTCATTCCGTTGACCACCAGGCAGCCATCCTCTGACGAAGCGTTCACAACCACACCGCCGGGACACATACAAAAGCTGTAACAGCTTCTGTCTTCACCGTTATACGCAAGTCTGTAATCCGCAGTGGGCAAAACTTCACTGTCTGCCATATTTCCATACTGCGCGCGGTTTATAAATTCACGGCGATGTTCAATTCTGACACCTGCAGCAAAAGGCTTTTGCTCCATAGCAACACCCTTTCGACACAGCATTTCATAGGTATCACGACTGCTGTGGCCGATTGCAAGAATAAGTTTGTCACATTCAATTTCTGCACTGTCGGTAACAGCCGAAACAATGTGACCATTCTTTATTTTTATATCCGTCATTTGGGTTTCAAACAATACTTTGCCGCCAAATTCTTCGATTTTTTGTCTTAAATTTTTTACACAGATTTTCAAAATATCCGTGCCGATATGGGGTTTTGACTGATACAAAATCTCTTTGGGTGCACCGCAGCCAACAAACGTTTCAAGGACAAATCTCTGCAGCGGGTCACCGATTCTTGTATTGAGCTTCCCGTCAGAAAACGTTCCTGCCCCGCCTTCTCCAAACTGAACATTTGTGTTTTTGTCCAAAGCTCCACCTTGCCAGAATTTGTCTATCAACATCCGCCGTTTGTCAACGTCTCCGCCACGTTCAAGAACTGTGACATCTGCTCCGCAATACGCAAGAACATATGCTGCAAACAAGCCGCACGGACCACTGCCGACAATCACTATTTTTTTGCGGGCAGTATTTTCGCCTTTCAACGAACTCATATCAAGCGGCACGGTGTCTTCAATGAAAGATATCGAGCTATCTGAAAAGCTCTCTTTGGCGTTGTCTATCCCCGCCATAACTGTATATTCAAAATGAATGTCCGACTTTCGTCTTGCGTCCAGAGATTTTTTATAAATTGTCATATCCAAAGGGGAAATCCCTTGCTGTTTCAAAACCGCCGAGGCTTTTTCAAACACTTCCGCCTCGGTATGTTTTATGGGCATTGATATACCCCTGACAACAACTTTTTTCAATGAAACCCCTCCGGATTTTTAATTTCGTTTTTCAGCCTTGACAGTAATTTCTGTTATGCCGTCGCGCATTGAAACACCCTCAGGTATCACAAGACCTACTGTCTGCATCCCCTCTTCTTTGAGTTTTGCCACATCAAGTCGTTCTACGAGAATTTCAGTGACATTCTCCAGAACCCCATTTTCTGCATAAACAGTGACATTTGAGGGCTGCACAGACACCTTGTATTCCGACTTGATTGAAGAATCATCAACCACAACAGGCACAGTCTTGATTTTGAAGACCGGACAGGTGATTTCAACAGAATCCATGCTCATCTCTACGCTGCTGTAAATGCTATCATTTTTATCTATTTTTTTGCCGTTTCCATCAACAAAATAAAGCTCTGCCTTGTCTTTGATTTCAGCACTTCTGCCGTCAAAATCAAGGGTTGCAGCCACGCCGCGGATTTTCTCAACAAGAGTTGACGCGCCTTTGAGGGTAACCGTCTTCACCGACGGCACGGGAGTTGTGGCAATATAGCCGTTTGCCACAGAGCTTGTGGTAACAACATCAACCGTTCTTTCAGCGGTGACAATTTTGTCAATCACAACAGATGCATTGTAGGGATTTTTGCTTACAATTTCATCATATTCATAAGGCACAGAAATGCTTATGGGAAGCGAAAATGTTCCAACCTTTGTCATATTGGCAAGGTCAACAGTTGCATAAACATTTTTATTGTCAATGCTGGCAATCTTTTTTCTGCTGCCGCGGATTTTCAGTTCAACACTTGCATCCGGGTCAGCAACAAGGCTGAGACCGCGTTCTTCAAGCATTGCCTGATTTTGATACCTGATGGGTATATCCCGAACAGTAATATCAACCGACGGGTCAACAACCGCTATAATATAAAACCAGAGAAGCACAGCTATCACGAAGGAAACTACTTTTAACACAGAATCTTTTGCAAAAAATCCTTTCACTTTGTCTTCTCCTTCCTTACAAATATATTCTTTTTGATTTTGCCGTCTTTCTTTTTCAGGTCAAACAGCTTTTCGAGTTTTTTCTCCAAGCTTTCAGGAGAAAGATTCATATTCAGCTCGCCACCACAAGCGATAGAAATATTTCCCGTTTCTTCAGAAACGATAACAACCACCGCATCCGCTTCCTCTGACATACCAAGTCCTGCACGGTGTCTTGTGCCAAGCTCCTTGCTGACATTGGGGTTTTGTGAAAGAGGCAGGAAACAGCTTGCAGCTTCTATCTTGTTGTTCCTTATGATAACCGCCCCGTCATGAAGAGGAGTTTTGGGTACAAAGATGTTAACCAAAAGTTCAGCAGAAACATCAGCGTTGAGAGTAATTCCCGTGCCAACTATATCACCGATTTTTGTGTCACGTTCCATAACAATAAGCGCACCAATATGGCTTTTCGACATATTTATGCAGCTTTCCTTGACTTCCTTGATAACCCTCTCTTTTTCAACATCATCAGCACGTTCTTCAAAATTAAACCACTGACCGAGAGTTCTCTGACCAAGCTGTTCAAGAGCACGTCGAAGCTCCGGCTGGAAAACAATCAATATGGCAATCAAACCCAGCTGCATAGCATTGCTGAGCAGATAATGAACAGTATGTAATCTCACAAACTGACTGACCTGCATAACCACAATAAGAACAATTACACCCTTGAGAAGCTGAACTGTTCTGGTATCACGGATAAATTTGAGCACTTTATAAATAATAAACGTAACAATAAAAATGTCAATAAAGTCTGTTATTCTTAGAAGCGACAACTGATTGATAAGTGATTCATAAAAGCCGTCAAACACTTTTCTCTTTCCTCCTTAAAATATTTTTCGCATCAGGATGTGCATCAATATGCCTTGCCCCAGTAAACCATTTTCTTTGCAGGCTTTCCGCAGCATACGCATTTGTCAGAAAGCTGTTCCTGCTCGAAAGGCATACAGCGTGATGTAGCCGAAGTGTCCTCTTTTATCCTGATTTCACATTCCTCATTGCCGCACCACATAGCCTTGACAAAACCGCCTTTGGTTTCGACGATTTCTTTGAATTCGTCATAGCTCAAAGCAACAGAGGTCTTCTCCTCACGGTTTTTGAGTGCCGCATCAAGCATCTCCTGCTGAATCTTATCCAAAAGCTTTCCAACTTCTTCTTCGAGATTATCAAGAGAAACAAAAACCTTTTCTCTTGTTGTTCTGCTCACAAGCACCGCCTGGTTGTTTTCAATGTCTTTGGGTCCGATTTCAATTCTTACGGGAACACCTTTCATTTCATATTCGCTGAACTTCCAACCCGGAGATTTATCACTTGAATCAAGCTTAATCCTGAACTTCTGACTGAGTCTATCTCTCAGCTCTTCAGCCTTTTCAAGCACGCCTTCTTTGTGCTGTGCAATAGGAATAATAACTGCTTGAACCGGTGCAATACGCGGCGGAAGCTTGAGTCCCGCATCGTCACCGTGTACCATAATAATAGCACCAATCAAGCGAGTAGTCATACCCCACGAAGTCTGGTGAACATAATGAAGTTCATTATCTTCACCGGTATACTGAATTCCAAAAGCCTGTGCAAAACCGTCACCAAAGTTGTGGCTTGTGCCTGACTGAAGCGCCTTGCCGTCATGCATAAGGCTCTCGATTGTGTATGTCGCCTTGGCACCTGCAAACTTTTCTTTGTCGGTTTTTCTGCCTTTTACAACGGGAATTGCAAGCTCCTGTTCACAAAAATCTGCATAGACATTAAGCATACGAAGCGTTTCTGCTTCTGCTTCTTCAGCTGTTGCATGAGCCGTATGACCCTCCTGCCACAAAAACTCCATTGTTCTGAGAAAAGGTCTTGTTGTCTTTTCCCATCTAACCACGTTGCACCATTGATTGTAAAGTTTTGGAAGGTCGCGGTATGAATGAATAATGTTTGCATAATGGTCACAAAAAAGAGTTTCTGATGTAGGTCTCACGCAAAGTCTCTCTTCAAGCTTTTCAGCACCGCCATGAGTAACCCAAGCAACCTCAGGAGAAAAACCCTCAACGTGGTCTTTCTCTTTCTGCAAAAGGCTTTCAGGGATAAACATCGGCATATAAACATTTTCGTGTCCTGTTTCCTTGAAACGTCTGTCAAGCTCCTTTTGGATATTTTCCCAGATGGCATAGCCATAAGGCTGAATAACCATGCATCCCCTGATGCCTGAATAATCAACCAGCTTTGCCTTTTTCACAATATCAGTATACCACTGCGCAAAATCCTCACTCATAGAGGTGATTTCTTCCACTAATTTTTTTTCGTCTTTAGCCAAAATTTACATTCCCTTCAAAATAATTTATAGACAAAAACGCCCTTTATGTACGCAATTTTCACATCAAACCGACATACAAGCATAATTATACATTCTTCTTTTTAGTATAAAGGAATTTATCTTGTGTGTCAAGGGTTTGAAAAAGATTTTTTGATGGATTTTAAAGGTTTTTGAAAACAAAAAAGCAGTTCATTTTTGAACTGCTTTCCTATCCCATTATTTAATCAATATCAGTAACTTTGTATCCCTTTTCCTCAATGGCATTTTTCAAAATGTCATTGTCAAGCTTCCCACTCAACTCAACAACAGCTGTTCCGTCTTTGTGACTTACCTCGGCTTTTATTACACCCTGAATTCCCTCAAGCGTATTTTTAACATTTGCCTCGCAATGCGGACACATCATACCTTCAATCTTAATAGTTTTTTTCATAATCTTTTTCTCCTTTTCTTTTTGTCTTTTCCCATAAACTTTCACAAAATTAAGTCTGAGTGCATTTGAAACAACCGAGAAGCTGGAAAGGCTCATTGCCGCAGCCCCGAACATAGGATTCAGTTCCCATCCCAGCAAGCCAATAAACGCTCCAGCAGCAAGAGGAATGCCCACAACGTTATAAACAAATGCCCAGAACAGATTTTCATATATATTTTTGAGTGTAGCTCGACTGAGCCGCACTGCCGCTGCCACATCGCGTATGCTACTCTTCATCAAAACAACATCTGCCGCATCAATAGCAACGTCCGAACCTGCACCAATCGCCACACCTACATTTGCAGTTGCCAATGCAGGTGCATCGTTTATTCCGTCACCAACCATAGCAACCTTACCTTTTTTCATCAGCTCATAAACCGCGTCACTCTTACCCCCGGGCAAAACTCCGGCAATCACATTGTCAATGCCCGCCTGTGCTGCAATAGCCTTTGCCGTTTTTTCATTATCTCCGGTAATCATCACTACCTTGATATCAAGTTTTTTCAGTTCATCAACTGCCACTGCACTGTCCTCTTTGATGGTGTCCGCAACAGCAATAATCCCAATCAGCGACTGGTTTTGGCAAAACAAAAGCGGAGTCTTGCCCTCCATTGAAAGCTGCATTGCTATTTCTTCTGCAGCGTTATCAACCTCAACCATAGATTTTACAAATCTCAGGCTTCCGGCAAGCATCTTAGCACCTGAAATTTCAGCAACAACACCATTCCCCAAAAGAGCTTCAAAATTTTCTGCGACTCCTGTCTGTATTCCCGCATCTTCAGCCTTTTCAACAACAGCTCTTGCCAGCGGGTGCTCACTTTTCATTTCAAGGGTTGCGGCAAGCGTCAAGAATTCTCTTTCATCAATTTCAGATGTGAGAATAACATCCGTCACCTTTGGCTCACCCTTGGTTACTGTTCCGGTTTTATCCAGTGCCACAATTTTTATTTTACCCATTTCTTCAAGTGCCGCAGCTGTTTTAAAAAGAATTCCGTTCTTGGCACCCACGCCGCTGCCTACCATAACAGCAACAGGCGTCGCAAGTCCTAAAGCACAAGGACAGCTTATAACAAGCACAGAAATCCCTCTTGCAATTGCAAAACCAAAATCTGCACCGCTCAACATCCAGATAAGAAATGTAATCACTGCAATCCCCATAACCACCGGCACAAAAACACCCGAAACCTTGTCCGCAGCTTTTGAGACCGGCGCTTTTGTTGCAGCGGTGTCGCCAACCATCTTTATTATTTGAGAAAGCGTCGTGTCTTCTGCAACACGGATTGCCTGACATTTTATAAAACCAAGTCTGTTTATGGTTGCGCCGGTGACGCTGTCACCCTCTGCTTTGTCAACAGGAATACTCTCACCGGTAATGGCAGATTCATCAACCGTGGTGTTTCCCTCAACAACAATTCCGTCTGCCGGAATACTTTCACCGGGTCTCACAACAAATATGTCACCGACAAGCAGATTTTCTGCCGGAATTAAGACTTCCCTGCCATCACGAATTACAGTAGCCGTTTTCGGTGCCAAATCCATAAGTCCACGAAGTGCATCTGCGGTTTTGCCCTTAGAACGTGTTTCAAGAAACTTTCCTACAGTAATAAGTGCAAGTATCATCGCCGCCGACTCAAAATAAAGCTCGTGCATATATCTGTGCATAACCGCATGGTCATTAACCATTGTCATAGCCAAAAGTGCATAAACACTATATCCAAACGCCGCACTCGCCCCAAGCGCCACCAAAGTATCCATATTTGGAGCACGCTTTATGAGGGCACTAAAACCGCTAATAAAAAACTTTTGATTTATAACCATAACAAAAGCCGTCAAAAGCAGCTGCACAAGGCCTATGGCAATATAATTTTCTGCCAAAAATCCCGGTAACGGCCAACCCCACATAATCGCACCCATAGAGACATACATAAGCACCGTAAGAAAGCCCAGCGATGAAAAAAGGCGTCGTTTGAGTGCCCTTATTTCGTTCTCTGCAAAAATGTCATTTTTTTCTGATTTGTCGGGTTTTTTATCAGCATTTTCCGCACCATAACCCGCAGCCGTCACCGCCGCAATTACAGAGCTTTCATCTGCCGTTCCCTCAACAATCATTGAATTTGTAAGCAAATTTACGCTGCAGCTTTCAACACCCTCAACTGCAGAAACAGCCTTTTCCACCCGGGCACTACAAGCCGCACAACTCATTCCTTTTACACTGTATTTTTTCAAGTTTATCATTCCTTTAGCTCAATTGGTTTGTCTGGACTAACTCGGCAATATTATATAACTATTTTTCCCAAAAGTCAAGTCAGCTTTGTGAGTGTTATACTTTTTCAACCTTTTCAAAATGCTTGTTTATATCGTCAATCCAAAATTTAAGTTCCAAATTTTTAAAATTTTTTCAAAAAAGCTCTTGCAGTCTCACAAAAATTATGTTATTATGTATGGGTTACTTGCGGATATGGCGGAATTGGCAGACGCGCATGGTTCAGGCTACGCCACCTCGGTGATTAAATAGCTTAAACCGGATTTATCCGTTTAATATGTGAGTATTAAGCTCTTTTGCTCCTCCTCGGGGTTACCTCTCCCGTGTAAAAATTAAGGGGTTAAAACTAAATATGCGGATATGGCGGAATTGGCAGACGCGCATGGTTCAGGCTACGCCACCTCGGTGATTAAATAGGTTAAACCGGATTTATCCG
>JAFTJA010000006.1 GCA_017456605.1 Clostridia bacterium
ACATCAATCCTCAAAACTTTAGTTTTGAGGTGCTCTCGCTCCACGCGAGTAGCTTATCTATATTATCACAACCAGAAGCTTTTGTCAACCCTTTTTTTGAACTTTTTTTAAATTCTTTTGAGCTGGCACCCTCTTCTTGGCGCAACTCATTTATATTACCACAACCTTTTCCCATTGTCAAGTACTTTTTTTGATTTTTTTCAACTTTTTTGAAGTTTATTTTTGTTGACTGAAAATTGGCGCTGTGATATACTGTTTTCATACATTTTTGGGAGGTGAAACTTTGGCTGATAATATTATAAAGGAAGAAATTCTCTCGTTCATAGATAAAGCATCTTCATATGATGTAATCGTCTTGAAAACCGTAAATTCGACAAATTCCTACATTAAAAAATTGACAAAAGACGATGCCCCCCACGAAACTGTGGTTATAGCAGACAAACAAACCGAGGGACGCGGACGGCTTGGCAGGGAGTTTTTTTCACCTGAGGGCACGGGGATTTATATGAGTATCCTCCTTAAACCCGATAAAATCTCCCTCAACCCGTCTTTGCTCACCGTTGCCGCAGGGGTTGCTGTCTGTCGTACGATAAAAAGCATCTCAAAAACTCCGCCTGCAATAAAATGGGTAAACGATATTTTTTTGAGTGGCAAAAAAGTCTGCGGAATACTTGCCGAAAGCACTGCCGATTCCAAAACGGGCACAATCAATAACATTATAGTAGGAATAGGGCTGAATGTTACCACCCCAAGCAGCGTATTTCCCGGGAAATTAAGCGATATTGCAGTTTCTCTCTTCCCTGAAAACACCATCCGAAACAAAATCATTGCAAATATCATTGACGAATTTAAAAGAATATATGATTTTTGTGATAAGGAATGCTTGATTGAAGAATATAAAAGTTATTCCTGTGTCTTGGGCAAAAAAATAAGCTTCACCAAGGGTGGTGAAACTTTTGCAGGAATTGCAACCGATATAAATATGGAAGGAAATCTGATTGTAAAACTTGAAAACGGCAAAACAATTACCTTAAAATCAGGTGAGGTTTCACTTGGAAGCGAGAATTTTGTGGGATGATTTAAAAAGCTGATGATTGCATCAGCTTTTTTATCTGCTATCTAAAACAACTCCCCAAAGTCGTCCCTTAAATCGTCATTGCCATCATCTTCATAATCTCCAAAATCCTCATCATCGTCATCTTTCCAATTTCTGTCGCCGCCAAAGGCTTCATCAGGGAATAGTTCCTCGAAGCTGAGCATCTCAGGGTCATTGGTTTCTTCAAGGGTCAAGTCGACATCAACAGTCTTGTAATCATCATCCATTTCAAGACACGCACCACAGTTGTCACACTTTTTCTTGGGGTCAATGTCGCACATATCACATTCGCCGCAAGCAATACAATCACGGTCATACAAAATACACTTTTTATTCATTTTGTTTTCTCCTTAAATCTCTTCCTGGGTTGAAAGCTCTATCCCTTGTTGCGTCAAAACATCAAACGCTCTTTTCATATCATCGGTGCAGATAGCCACTCTGCCTGTTGCTTCCTTTTCGCCGATGAATGAATAAAGATACTTTATGTCAATCCCCGCATCACAAATAGGCCTTACCACAGCGTCAAAGGAGCCTACCTTATCCGCCATAACCGCCACTATCACCTCGTTCAGCTGTGCGGTCATTCCGGCATTGCGCAAAACCGAAACTGCTCTGTCAGGTTCTTTCACAATTACCCTGAAGATGCCAAATTCCGTGGTATCTGCAATGCTGAACGCGCGGATATCAATTTTTTCATCACGAAGCAACTTTGTTATGTTGCCGAGCTTTCCTGCCTTGTTTTCCATAAATACTGAAACCTGTTTAACAAACATTTTAACACCTCATCACAAGCTTAACTTTTCTATTGCCGATTTTAAAAGTCTTACCGAGTTTTCAAAATCTTTTTTACATAGTTTCTCTTTTCCGTCTTCGGTTTTTTCCACCAAAACACCTATCCCCGTCCAGTCTGCACCGCTGCCCGACGTCAAAAAACTGCTCCCGAAAAAGTTTTCGTCAGAAACTACTGTCTTCGCATCTATCTTTTTCGCCTTTGCTGTATCTTCCAAAGCTTTTCTCAGATTCACCGATGCCACTGCCGTACTGTCCTTTGCCACTATGCCAGCGCCGCCACCATCTTTTTTTTCGCATAAAGCGTCAACTGTTATTACGCGGGCAAAGCTGTTTTCACCCAAAAACGCTTTTATGCCCTTGCCGCCGATTCGTTTCTGTGCCGAAAACAACACAGCAAAATCACCAGCTACATCCTGTACCGCCTGATACACAGCCAAGAGTCCGGCTCTGGACTTTAGCCCATAACCAAAGTAGCTTTCGCTGTCCTCGGTGAATTCGTGATTCAAAATCCCAAAATCTCCAATCGAAATTTTTGTACTGTCTGCGTCTATATATAAATCAGAAATTTTTGCATCATCACTTTTCTCGCCGTCATACTTGACCTCACTGCAAAAACCGTTTTCAAAAATAATCTTTTTGCCAATCAAGTCTTTGGGCTTGAGCCCGCCAAATGCAGAAAACCAGACCTGTCCGTCCGAATTATCCACCACCATAATTCCGGGACTGTCCATTCCGCACTCAACCAAGAGTTTTTGGCTGACACCTTTTTTTGCTATTACATTTCCTAAACAATCTGTGCATACTTGGTCAAATTTGTCTTTGAGACTTTCAATCAAAAGCTGTCTCACTTTTTTTTCACTGCCCGAAACCGAAAATGTAGTCAAAATATCCCTAATCATTATCCGTCACTCCTCCACAGTCCTCCAAAAATCCCTCAACGATTTTTTTGCAGGAATCAAAGTCGGCCTTGTGCATAACGCACACCGGCGAATGGATATACCGGCAAGGCACCGAAATCGACGCAGTTTTTATCCCGCCGTCAAGCAGCGAAATCGCACCGGCATCGTTGCCGCCGGCATTTGACGCCTTGTACTGCCAAGGAATATTTCGTTTTTCCGCCGCATTTATCAGCATACCAGATGCCTCTTTGTCCGCCTTGCTGGCAGAGTCAAGAATCGAAATCGCTGCACCACCACCGCATTTTGTGACCCTCAAATTTTTGGGGACAGAGGTCAAATCGTTGCAGGTTGTGCCCTCAATCACCAAAGCAAAGTCAGGGCAAATTCCCTTCGCCGCAATCTTTGCCCCCCGAAGGCCTACCTCCTCCTGAACGGTGAAGGTACAGACGAGGTTTACGTCCCATTCCTTTTTCAGCATTTCAATCATAATGAGGCAGCCAACTCTGTCATCAAGAGCCTTTGCCTTTATCATATTTCCAAATTCGGTGTAGTCGCTGTCAAAGCCAAAATAATCGCCCTTTAAAACAACATTCTCCGCGTCTTCTTTGCACTTTGCGCCGATATCCACAAAAAGGTCTTTCTCTTTCGGCGTCTTTTTCCTTTCCTCTTTGGTGGTAAGGTGCACAGGCTTTAAGCCGATAACTCCGCATCGGTCATTTACCTTTACCCTCTTCGAAATGAGAATCCTTGGGTCAACACCGCCTACTGTGGCAAACTTAAGATAGCCGTCCTCCGTTATGTCGGTCACAATAAATCCAACCTCATCCATGTGTGCAGAAAGCAATATTGTCTTTGCATTTTCTTTCTTTGCTTTTTTGAAGGCTATAAGGTTTCCCATGCTGTCAACATTGAAATTCCCACCGCAATCTTTGATTTCTTCTGTTATAATATCCCGCACCTGGGCTTCGCATCCCGAAACGCCAAATGCCTCTGTCAATCTTTTAAGCAACAACCTCACCCCCTGAAACTATTTCAGAAATGAGCTTTGATACACTTTCCAAATCCCCTATATCCACCGTTTCAACTGTTGTGTGCATATACCGAAGGGGTACCGAAATCACCACGCAAGGTATTCCGTGACCTGACGTCTGCAACGCCCAGGCGTTTGTGCCCGTGCTGCCCGATGCTACCTCGATTTCATAAGGTATATTTTTTTTCTTTGCAAGTTCAATAACCTTTTTGGTCATTTCAAAATGAACATTTGGTCCGCGGCATATAACCGCTCCGCATCCCAGCGGAAAGGTTTCCGTCACCTTGGCATCGGGAGTCTCGCCATAAGTCACATCAACAACAACCGCAAGGTCGCATTTTATATTATCAGCCACCGTATATGCCCCCAAAAGCCCCTGTTCTTCCCCGCTGGCGAAAGCAACGCACAAATTGCATGGAAGGTCCTTGTCCTTGAGCTTTTCAAGGCAATCAAAAATCACCGACATACCTGCGCGGTTATCAAGAGTCGCTGAAGATATCCGGTTATTCAAAAGCTCACAAAAATCTGACTTTAACAAAATAGGGTCGCCAATGCTGATTTTGGATGCAGCTACCTCGCCAAGACCTGTATCAATCAGCATATCTTCTATCTTCAATCCCTCATCTTCTTCGTTATTTTTCATAAGATGCGGGGGCTTGGCACCGATAATGCCAAAAATTCTTTCACTACCAAGAATTTCAACCTCTGCCGCAGGGAGAATCCTTTCATCAACCCCGCCAAGGGCGCGAAAACCCACGAACCCGTTTTCATCAACCGATGACACAATAAGTCCAATTCTGTCAAGGTGCGCCTCAAGCATAATTGTGGGGGCATCATTTTTTTTGCAATTTTTAACCCCAACAACGCTGTTTGTTTTGGTAATCCAGGTTTCGTTGCAGTATTCCTTTAATTTTTCACAGACTTTTGCTGCAAACTCACTTTCAAACCCTGATATTCCGGGGGATTTTGTTAAATCCTTTATTATTTCAATTATCTTCATATTAAACAGCCTTCTGACACAAAATATTTTAAAGTAGCTTTTGTACCTTTAAACAGTAATATACATATTATACTCCATGGCTTTGACCCCGTCAAGTAAAAAGCTTTTGTCTTTTCAAAAAAACACTTTACTTCTTGCTTTCCTCGTGTTATAATGTATCTGGTGAAAGTTGCGATTTATACAAAACTTCCCCTTATACTTCCAGATAAAATACAATTACATATATAAAACAAAGGAGAAATTTATTATGGACATTTTTTCATTTCTTTCACTTTTCGGCGGTCTTGCGATTTTCCTTTATGGTATGAACGCTATGGGCGACGCTCTCGAACGCAGTTCTGCCGGAAAGCTCAAATCCTTCCTTGGCAATGTTACAAAAAATCCCCTTGGCGCAGTTCTTCTTGGCGCAGGTGTTACCGCAATAATTCAAAGTTCCTCCGCTACCACGGTTATGGTGGTCGGTTTTATCAACTCAGGTATTATGGAGCTGGGTCAATCAATCGGCATCATTATGGGTGCCAATATCGGTACCACAATCACCTCATGGATCCTAAGCCTTTCAGGCATCCAAAGCGATAACGTGTTCATACAGCTTATAAAAGCTCAGAATCTTGCCTTTTTGGTTTCTGTTGTGGGTATAGTTCTCATAATGATGAGCAAAAACGATAAGAAAAAGGATATCGGAACCATCTTCCTCGGCTTTGCCATGATTATGGTCGGTATGGATATTATGAGCGGAGCAGTTGAGCCCCTTAAGAACAACGAGCAGTTCCATCAAATCCTTCTCTTGTTTGAAAACCCTCTTCTCGGTGTTTTGATGGGCGCTGTCCTTACCGCAATCATCCAGAGCTCATCCGCATCTGTGGGTATCCTTCAGGCACTTTCTGTTTCGGTCAGCATCAGCTATGGCTCGGCAATCCCCATTATCCTGGGCCAAAATATAGGTACTTGCGTAACCGCTGTTCTTTCAGCAATCGGCGCAAACAAGAATGCAAAAAGAGCTGCGGCTATTCATCTTTCGTTCAACATCATCGGCACTTTGGTATTCCTTATTCTTTTCTATATTGTTAAATTTGTATTTAACCCTGCAATATTCGGCGAATCAGTTAATGGTGCCGGCATCGCAGTGGTTCATACATTATTTAACGTAACCTCAACTGTTGTTATGTTCCCCTTTATCAAGCAGCTTGAAAAATTGGCTTATGTCCTTATTCGCCCTGAAAAGCAAAAGGAAGAAAAGACCGAGCTTTTGGACGAAAGACTTCTTGTTACTCCCCCTGTCGCTATTGCTCAGGCAACCCGTGTAACACACGAAATGGCGGATATCGCAAAGAATTCACTCATTGATTCGCTTTCTCTGATTTTTGATTATGACAATGCAAAAGCCAAAAGAATATATGAAGACGAAAAAGCAGTTGACAGATATGAAGACAAAATCGGCACATATCTTGTGAAGCTTTCAAGAGAATCCCTCAGCATTGTAGACAGCCACGAAGCCTCAAATCTTCTTCATACCATCGGCGACTTTGAAAGAATTTCAGACCACGCAATCAATATCGTTGACGTGGCAAAAGAAATCCACGAAAAAGGCATCGTCTTCACTGACAAGGCAGTAAAAGAAATGAAGGTGCTGATTGCGGCGCTCAGCGAAATCCTTGACAACACTGTTGCCGCTTTTCAGAATGATGATATTGAACTTGCAAAAAGAATTGAACCCCTTGAACAGGTTATTGACAAAATCCGTTTCATCCTGAAACAGAGACACATTGAACGTTTGCAAAACAACGAATGTACCATTGAAACCGGATTTGTATTTTCCGATTTCATCACAAACTGTGAAAGAGTTGCGGACCACTGTTCAAACATCGGCGTTTGTCTTATTCAGGTGGCAAAAGACAGATTTGATACGCACCAGTATTTAAAAAACGTCAAAGAAAGCCACAATGAAGTATTTGAAAATATGTATAACAAATATGAAGCAAAATACAGCATTTAATAAGCTCTACGCTCAGGGAGGCATAATGTCTCCCTTTTTTTTATTAAAACTTTTGACAAAACCCCTTTTCTTTTTTCATATTTCGTGGTATAATATATAATTGGGAAAATTTGAATAATAAGGAACGGTAAAAAATATGGACATTTTTTCAATTTTAACACTTATAGGAGGTCTTGCTCTATTCCTCTACGGAATGGACCTTATGGGAGACGGCCTTAAAAAGCTTGCAGGGGGCAAGCTTGAATCAATCTTAGCACGGCTGACATCAACAAGATGGCTGGGCTTTTTGCTCGGGTTTATTGTGACTGCTGTTATCCAGAGTTCCTCTGCCACAACAGTTATGCTTGTGGGCTTTGTTAATTCAGGAATTATGAAACTCGGTCAGACTATAAGCATAATTATGGGCGCAAACATCGGTACTACTGTTACATCATGGCTTCTCAGCCTTACCGGTATTGAAGGCTCAACTTCATTTTTAAAACTTTTAAAGCCCGAATCATTCACGCCAATCCTCGCCGCTGTGGGCGTTGTAATGACGATGGTAGCAAAAAGCGACCATAAGAAAAATATTGGTTTTATTTTCATTGGATTTGCAGTTCTTATGTTCGGTATGGAAACGATGAGTGGGGCTGTTGAAGGTCTTCGTGAAAATCAGGCATTCACCAGTATGCTTACTATGTTTTCAAATCCCATTATGGGAATCTTAGTGGGAACTTTATTTACCGCAATCATCCAGAGTTCTTCTGCCTCTGTCGGTATTCTTCAGGCACTTGCTCTTTCTTGTGTTATTCCACATTCAACCGCCCTGCCAGTTCTTCTTGGTATGAACATCGGAACAACCATCACCCCCGTTATTTCATCGATAAGCGGAAACACCGAATCAAAACGCGTTGCCGTTTCCTGCGTCTATATCAAGATGATTGGTGTAGTGATTGTTACCGCAGCATTTTATTTGATTTACTATATGACGGATCTCATTGATCCTTTCATGGATTCTCAGGCCACGGTATTCACCATCGCTATATCACATACATTGTTCAATATTATTTCGACAATTATTCTTATGCCGTTCTGCGGTGCTATTGAGAAGCTTTCCATAAAAACATTTAAGTCCAATCCAAAAGCACAAAAAACCGATGTATTTGATACTCTTGACGAAAGATTTCTTTCTGTTCCTTCTTTTGCTGTGGAAAAATGTCGCGAACTGGTTTGCGATATGGCAAAAATTTCAGCTGGTGCACTTGATACCGCAAATAACCTTTTGGCAGATTACAGCAGCGAAAGTTTCTCCAAGGTTATGGAAACCGAAGAGCTGGTAGACAAATACGAAGACAAAACCAGCACATACTTAGTAAAAATAGCCGCAAATAATATGTCAGCAAAGGACAGCAAGGTTGTAACCGAGCTTCTTCATTGTATTGGCGATATTGAAAGAATTTCCGACCACGCGGTAAACATCGCAAAGGTTGCAAAAGAAATGAATAGCAAAGAAGTTTCTTTCTCGTCTCAGGCACAAAATGACATCAAAGTGATTATGGGAGCTGTCACCGAAATTCTGAACCTTGCCGTAACTTCACTGACCAGCGAGGATTTAGCTCTCGCAAAGAAAGTAGAGCCCTTGGAGCAAGTTGTTGATCGCCTGAAGCGCAAAATAAAGAGCAATCATATTTCGCGTCTCAAACAGGGTGACTGCACCATGGAACTTGGCTTTATTCTTTCTGATTTGCTCACAAACTATGAAAGAATTGCTGACCACTGTTCAAACATTGCGGTGTGCCTTATTGAAATCGCTCACGATTCTTTTGAAACCCATGAATATCTCAAAAACGTCAAGGAAAGTCCAAACGCAACCTTTGAAGACCTTTATCAGTTCTACAAAGACAAATATTCCCTTCAATAAAAAGCTACCGGGAGCCGTCTTCGGCCGCCCGGTTTTCTTTTTGAATAATTTTTAAAAAAGCCTTGACAACTTTTGTTTTTTGGTGTATACTTGTACAAGTGATTTCGGGGTGTGGCTCAGTTTGGTAGAGTACCTGAATGGGGTTCAGGTGGCCGCTGGTTCGAATCCAGTCACTCCGACCAAGGCATTTGGCGTTTAGCCGAATGTCTTTTTTCTTTGCAAATTTCACTCTGCAGCGTCCTTGGTTCTTTTTTCTTTTCTTTATTCTTTCATTTTACCCTTGACAAAAGATAAATAAATGTGTATAATAGCTAAGTCGGTCGAAATATTCCGAGGCGTGGCGCAGTTTGGTAGCGCACCTGGTTTGGGACCAGGGGGCCGCAGGTTCGAATCCTGTCGCCTCGACCAGAAAAACGATACAGTTTTTACTGTATCGTTTTTCAATGAAATAAATCCTTCGGATTTGTGAAATAGCTTTGCTATGAAATATTGCTTCGCAATATGAAATACGCCTGACGGCGTGTGATATAAGGATTTATTTTATTTCACAGAAACTTTAGTTTTCTGTTTCACAATTTCTGCAAGAAATTATTTTACATCGAGCTTTAGTGAGATATTTCATTAAAAACAGGTGGCAGTAAAATCATATCATTCTTACACGTCGAAGCAACGTTGGCTGTGCTTCGACTTTTTTTATGCAAAAAAACAGACTCCCAAACGAGAGCCTGCCCCTATATTTGAAAACCAACAACAGATTTATTATATCATATGTTATACCTATTTGTAAAGAAAAATCTTTCCAAAGCCTTGAATTTCTGCCTTTTCAACAAAAACAAGCCTCGCAGTTTTTATACTTTGCCTATTGAAAAACCCCTTTAAATCTGCTACACTTAAATCAAGGAAAGGAAGGTACAGTCCAATGAAATACTAACCTTTTAAAACCTCGAGATGAGAAAAACGATTTGAACCGAAAGGAAACAAAACACGACGGTGTAACGTATAATATAGATAGTGCCGGTACGAAATATGTTCAAATCGAAAAAATTCATCAAAAGGTCACCGATTTCGCCTTTTGCAACAAAGAATTACACTACAAAAAATCAGGGTGTTCTCACTAGAGAAAAATTTAAGTTGTGTTACGTTTTAAAAGTTGTAACGATTGCAGCAAAAGGTAGACAAAGAAAGAGAGGATAACCAAATGATGTTAGATACAAAGAGTGAACAGAAATGACCCTTGATTGCAAGTTGCAGTCAAGGGTCATTTCTCTTTTATATACATTTCAATATCCGTTAGATAAGGTCCGCAAAATGCGGTCTTAATTTTTTAAACAGCACATTTCCCAAAACCATAAGAACTGCAACCACCGCCCAGAAATATATCGTCAAGGCGGGATGTTCCCAAAAACCTATTCCCTGAACAAAGGTTTCGCGATAGCCCTCTGTTACATAATAAAACGGATTGATTTTTATAATAGTTTCCAAAACCGGATTGCCAAGGTCATTTATATCCCAGAAAAGTGGCGTAATCCAAAATCCCAGTTGTACAAAAACCCCCACCATATTGCTCACATCGCGAGCAAAAACCGTAAGAGTTGAGGTTATCCTGCCAAGTGCATAGGAAATCGCAAAAGCTGCAACCATATAATAAATAATCTGCAAATCCAAAAGCTTGGGCGCATTTCCACAGGCGAAATTGATAATAAACGTCAACACCACAAAGAATAGATGAACAAAAAATGCAGATAAAATCCTGACAGCAGGAAGCAACTCCACCCTGAAAACAACCTTTTTCACAAGGTATGAATAGTCAATCAAGACTCCCGTCGCTCCGCCCCAGCTTTCAGAAATAAAAAACCACGGAACTATCCCGGAAACCAGCCACAAAACATAGGGCATATCGTACTTTGGACCGTTTCTAAATGCAACCTCAAAAACAAACCAATAAATAAGTATGGTAACAACCGGACTTATAAAGCCCCATACCACACCCAGTGCCGAGCCGGCATATTTTGCTTTAAAATCATTAAGAGCCAATGAAATAAGCATATTTATTCCTCCTGATTTAACGGATTTTCCAATCATCAAGCCCCGACTGTATAGCAGTCATCATACGAGTCTTAAAATGATGGTCGATTTCGTTTCTTTCGTTTATAAAATCTTTCATTTCCTGTCTTTTTGACACCCCGTCCATGGGGCAAGGGTTTTTCACTATAGGCAAGTTCTCACGCTTTGCAAAGCCCTTTATGTCCCCTTCGGCAACATAAATGAGTGGCCGTATCACATCCATATCTATCCTCGAAAGGTATGTCACCGGCGAAAAGCAATTCAGCCGTCCTTCATAAAAAAGTGAAAGGAAAAATGTTTCTATCACGTCTTCATTGTGGTGTCCCAGCGCCACTTTGTTGCAGCCGTGCTCCTTTGCCAAATCATTCACTGCGCCACGTCGCATCTTGGCACATAAGGAGCAGGGATTTTTTTCTTTTCGCACATCAAACAGAATCTCTGCAATATCGGTGTCCTTCACCACATATCTAACACCTATTTCATCACATAAAGCTTTTATCGGCGAATAATCCACGCCCTCGAAGCCCATATTGAGCGTTACTCCCATAACCTCAAAGGGCACTTCCGAAAATCTGCGGTATGCACTGAGTGCGCAAAGAAGCGCAAGGCTGTCTTTTCCCCCCGATACCCCAACCGCAATGCGGTCGCCGGATGAAATCATATTGTAATCCTGAATGGCACGCCTCATTCCGCTTAATATCTTTCTCATAAAATCTTTCCTTGTTCTATTTCATCTTTAAATAACTTAAGTGCATTGAATCTATGACTTATGCTGTTTTTGACCTCTGCCGAAACTTCTGCCATTGATGCATCAAAGTCTGGCAAATAAAACACCGGGTCATACCCAAAGCCGTTTTCGCCGTGCTTTTCAAAAAGGATTCTTCCATTTACTTCGCCTCTGTATGTAATGGGCTCTTTGTTTGGAACTGCCAAAGCAATAACGCTCACAAACCTTGCTGTGCGGTTTTCTTCAGAAACTCCGTCAAGTTCGGACAAAAGCTTTTCGATATTTTCATCATCACTTGCCCCTTCTCCCGCAAAACGCGCGGTATAAACCCCTGGTGCGCCCGAAAGGGCATCCACACAAAGACCACTGTCATCTGCAACAGATGGAAGCCCCGTCTTTTCCATAACGGTAACCGCCTTCTTTATGGCATTTTCTTCAAAAGTTTCGCCGTCTTCAATAATTTCCAAATCCCCGCAACCAACTTCATCAAGGGTAACAAGTGTTATTCCATCACCCAGTATCGCCTGCATTTCCATGGCTTTATGTTTATTCTGACTTGCAAGAACAAGCTTCATAATCCTTCTCCGTTTCTTTCGATAACATTTGTTGTTATTTTGTCTATATTATTTATACCATATTTTTTCCTTGTTGTAAATATTGATAGTTGCAAAAAATATTTTTTTGTGATATACTGTATTCGTTGCGTTAAATTTTAACTTTAAACTAAGTTAAAATTTTAACAATTTTTTCTCAGAAATACTTGTATATTTCAGGAAAATGAGGTAAAATATTATAAATAATATAATTTATACATTTTGGAGGTATTCTATTATGTCAGTAAAAGTTGCAATCAATGGTTTTGGTCGTATCGGACGTCTTGCGTTCCGTCAGATGTTCGGTGCTGAGGGCTATGACATCGTTGCTATCAACGATTTAACAAAGCCTTCTATGCTCGCAGGTCTTCTCAAGTATGACACCGCTCAGGGTGGCTACTGCGGAAAGATTGGTGAAAATCTTCACACAGTTGAAGCAGACGACGAAGCTAACACAATCACAGTAGACGGCAAGACCCTTAAGATTTATGCAGAGAAGGATGCAAAAGACCTTCCCTGGGGCGAAATCGGTGTAGACGTTGTTCTTGAATGTACAGGTTTCTACTGCTCAAAAGAAAAGTCACAGGCTCACATTGATGCAGGTGCAAAGAAAGTTGTTATTTCTGCTCCCGCAGGCAATGACCTCAAGACAATCGTGTTCTCAGTTAACGAAGACACACTCACAGCTGATGATAAAATCATTTCAGCTGCATCATGTACAACAAACTGTCTTGCTCCCATGGCTTACGCTCTCAACAAGTACGCTGCAATTCAGTCAGGTATCATGTCAACAATCCACGCATACACAGGCGACCAGATGATTCTTGACGGTCCTCACAGAAAAGGCGATATGAGACGTGCAAGAGCAGGTGCTGCAAACATCGTTCCAAACTCAACAGGTGCTGCAAAAGCTATCGGTCTTGTTATTCCTGAACTCAACGGCAAGCTTATCGGTTCTGCACAGAGAGTTCCTGTTACAACAGGCTCAACAACAATCCTTACAGCTGTTGTAAAGGGCACAGATGTTACTGTTGACGGCATCAACGCTGCTATGAAGGCAGCTGCTTCAGAAAGCTTCGGCTACAACACAGACCCGATCGTTTCTTCAGACGTTATCGGTATGAAGTACGGCTCACTCTTTGACGCAACACAGACAATGGTTGCTAAAATCGCTGATGACCTTTATGAAGTACAGGTTGTTTCTTGGTATGACAACGAAAACTCATACACAAGCCAGATGGTTAGAACAATCAAATATTTCGCAGAAATCTAAGAAATATAAACTTAAAGGGTGGCAAACGCCACCCTTTTTTATATGTTTTTTTTATCTTCTTCAAGCTGTTTTTTAAGTTCCTCAAGGCTGTCAAACCTTTTTATGTCCCGAAGTCTTTTTAAAAACTCCACCTCAATAGTCTTTCCATAAAGGTCGCCGTCGAAATCCAAAATGTATGTTTCGATGTTTCGTTCATTTATTCCAACAGTCGGCTTTGCGCCAAGGTTCGTTATGCCGTGAAACGATTTGCCGTGAAAGTTTATCCGTGTCATATATACCCCGTCTTTTGGGACTATCTGTTCCTTTGGGACAGTTATATTTGCCGTAGGGAAACCGATTTCTTTGCCAATGCCTTTTCCATGGACAACCTCACCCGAAACAGAGAACGGGCGAGTC
The DNA here is from genome assembly GCA_017456605.1 of Clostridia bacterium. Lineage (GTDB taxonomy): Bacteria > Bacillota > Clostridia > Monoglobales > Monoglobaceae > SIG440. The sequence goes on from JAFTJA010000006.1 coordinate 13,767, forward strand.
ATATAATCTTTCGCCTTTTCCACCTGACCACTTATCACAAATCCCCGTATAACAGAACTTGAAACAATGGTGTCAAGCTCTACGCATGGCTGTATGAAGGCCTCAATCCCATATTCACTGCAAACCTCTGTCAGCTTTTCCGCATCGCCCTCTGCCATAAACCCAAACCGATAATTTTCGCCTGCAAAAACCGCAGCAGCATTATATTTTTGGCAAATAAACTCTTTTATAAAATCGCCATATCTCACCCCTTTGAACTTTGGCGTGAAATCTTCGACAACAACAATATCAACGCCCATGCTCTCAAGAACTTCAAGTCTTTTATCAAGAGTATTGACCTTGTCACTTTCATTCTTTTCAACCAGCTGTACAACCGACAAAAGTCCGTTTTTCTTTGCGAAACTGAGAGCACTGCCGATAACCTCAAGGTGACCTTTGTGAAGCGCGTCAAAAGACCCCAGTGCCACCGCGGTCTTTTTTGTTATTACACTATTCAGTTCATGGCTTTTTGCAACTATCATTTTATGCTCCACCGTAAAAACTTTTTATTATTGAAAGTTCTTTTTCTGTTTGCTTGGCTAATGCTAAAAACTCGCCCTGTTCATCAAAAACGCGATAAATTTCGCCATTTGCAAGCCCCTCAACAGATATTTTTATTCCGTTTCTAACCCTTTGTGCATTTTTGTCTGCAAGGACGATTTTTTTGTATTCAGGAATCGCCTCACCCACAGGTACCATAAACGAAAAATCATTTTTTTCTGCCCGCTCCGCTATTTCGTCCAAAGTGAAAGACTCGCCAATATCAAACCTCCCGCTTTTCGTCCTTTTAAGTGCCGCCATATACCCGCCACAACCAAGTTCCGCTCCTACATCATTGCAAAGTGTGCGAATATATGTACCCTTTGAGCAATCCACCAGCATTTCCACTGTGTTTTTCTCAAAATCAATGTTTCTTATTTCTATATTTCTTATAGTTATTTGTCTTGGCTCTCGCTCTACAGTCTTGCCCTCACGTGCCAGCTCATAAAGCTTTTTGCCGTCGATTTTTATCGCGGAATACATGGGCGGTATCTGCATAATATCGCCCACAAATTTTCTCACTGCATCACGAACTTCTTTCTCTGTCACCCTCACCTCAAAGCTTTCGAGTATTTCTCCCGAAGCATCCTGAGTGTCAGTAAACGCACCAAGCTTGAGAATGGCAAGATACTGCTTGTCCCGTGCTGTGAGATAGTCGGCAAGCTTCGTGCCCTTGCCAACGCACATGGGAAGAACCCCTGACGCATCAGGGTCAAGAGTTCCGGTATGTCCTATCTTTTTTATTCCTAAAATTTTTCTGAGCCTGTATACAACATCGTGGGAGGTAATGCCCAGAGGCTTATTTACATTTATAATTCCGTCCATATTCGCCCTCCCGCCTACTTTAGCTGTTTTTCTACTTCCTGTACCAAGCTTTGTTTAGCTTCTTTGAGAGAACTTTTTATAAGGCATCCGGCTGCCTTTTTGTGTCCGCCGCCGCCAAAGACGAGAGCAATCTCTGCCACATCCGTGTCGCCGTTTGAACGAAGACTCACCTTGAAGCCCTCCGCCCTTTCACGGATATACACACCCACTTCCACGCCCTCAATCGACCGTGGGAGGTCAACTATTCCGTCAATCAAAACCTCGTCAACGCCCAATTCCAGAAAGTCCGCTTCCGTTATAGAAAGAACTGCAATTTTGCCATCCGCGAAAAGCTCCAGATTGTCAATTCCTTTTTTATATGCCTTGAAATATCCAAAGCTTTTGGTGTCAAAAACCTGTTTTGAAAGGCTTGCTATATCAATTCCTATTTCCATAAGTCTTGCCGCAACCATATGGGTTTTGGGGGTTGTTGATGAATATTTAAAGTTCCCTGTGTCACAGATGATTGCTGTGTAGATATTGTTTGCTATGTCCTTATCTATCCTTACTCCCAATTTTTCTGCAACATCAAATATAATTTCGCCGGTCGCAGGGGCATCAGGAACAACCAAGGTGCTATTCGCAAACTCTGCGTGGGTAAAATGATGGTCAATGGCTGCGGTATTTCCGCAGAAAAACTCTTTCATTTCCCCAAGCCTTTCAAGGTCAGCACAGTCCACAGCAATTTTAAGGTCACAGTCCCGGATTTTAAGGCCCGAATTTTCAGTACCCTTTATCAGCTTATACTCCCGGGTTCTCTCATCCCCCGGGCGCAAAAAGACCTCTGCCTGCTTGCCAAGGGCGTTTATTATGAGCTTGAGCGCATAAGCACTTCCAAGGGCGTCACCGTCAGGACTTTCGTGGTTGAATATTGCAACCTTTCTTGCATTCTTTATCTTTTCAATTACGCTTTCAAACATAATTTTCTCCTCAAAGATTTTTCAGTACTTCGTTTATATGGGCTCCGTATTCAATGGAATTGTCAAGCACAAAGGTAAACTCCGGTGTGCTTCGAAGGTTGATTCTGTGCCCAATCTCCTTGCGGATAAAGCCTGCCGCACTTTTAAGAGCGTCCATAGCACCTTTTTGAACATCTTCATTGCCAAGGACACTGATAAAAGCCTTTGCAAACTTCAAATCCTTTGTGACATTCACGTTTACAACCGACACCACAGCTTTTGAAAGTCTTGGGTCTTTGAGTTCACGGATAATCATGCTCAGTTCACGCTTTACTTCTTCTGAAATTCTGTCTATTCTGTTATATGCTGGCATAGTATACCACCCTTCTAACTTTTGTACGATTTAAACCATATGAGGGACAATTTATCTTTCCCTTTATATTATTTGGGCATTATCTGCTCCATAACATACGCTTCAATAATATCGCCTTCTTTGATGTCATTAAACTTTTCGATGCTTACGCCGCATTCATATCCACTGGCAACTTCTTTGACGTCATCCTTAAATCTTTTGAGTGAGCCAAGCTCGCCCTCATGGATAACAATACCGTCACGGACAACGCGCACCAAGCTGTTTCTCTGCACTTTTCCGTCAGTAACATAAGCACCGCCGATTGTTCCAACGCCCGAAACCTTGAAAGTTGTTCTGATTTCGATATGGCCTGTGATTGCCTCCTGGAACTTGGGTGCAAGCATACCTTTCATAGCCGCCTCGATATCCTCGATTGCATCATAGATAACACGGTAAAGGCGGATATCAACATCCGATGCACTTGCCGACACAGTAGCACCCGGTGTAGGACGTACGTTAAATCCAACAATGATTGCATTTGATGCAGTCGCAAGCATAACATCAGACTCAGTAACCGCACCAACAGCACCATGGATAACATTTACCCTTACTTCCTCGTTGGTAATTCTTTCAAGGGACTGGCGAACAGCCTCAACAGAGCCCTGAACGTCTGCCTTTACGATTATATTAAGGTCTTTCATCTTGCCGGCTTCAATCTGTTCAAAGAGATTTTCAAGAGATACTGCCTGACTTGCCTTTTGAGCCTCCTGCTTCTGCTTGAACTTTCTTGCCTCAACTACTTCTCTTGCCTTTCTTTCATCTTCAACAACATAGAATACATCGCCGCCATCGGGAACCTCTGAAAGGCCAAGAATTTCAACCGGGATTGACGGACCTGCTTTTTTGATTGCCTTGCCCTTGTCATCGTTCATTGCACGGACTCTGCCCACAGCAGTTCCCGCAACAACAATGTCACCGGTTTTGATTGTACCGTTTTGTACCAAAAGTGTAGCCACAGGGCCGCGGCCCTTGTCAAGCTGAGCTTCAATAACAGTACCCTTTGCCAGACGGTTGGGGTTTGCTTTAAGTTCTTTCATTTCTGCAACAAGCAGAACCATTTCAAGAAGCTTGTCGATATTCATTTTCATCTTTGCCGAAACCTCAACGCAGATGGTATCGCCGCCCCATTCTTCGGGAACAAGGCCGTGTTCGGTGAGCTCCTGACGAACTCTGTCGGGGTTTGCACCCTCTTTGTCAATCTTGTTGATTGCAACGATGATTGATACATTTGCAGCCTTTGCGTGATTTATCGCCTCAATGGTCTGGGGCATAATTCCGTCATCTGCCGCAACAACCAAAATTGCAATATCAGTAACAAGCGCACCTCTTGCACGCATCGCAGTAAATGCTTCGTGTCCGGGTGTGTCAAGGAAAGTAATCTTTTTGTCATTTATTCTCACACGGTAAGCACCGATATGCTGTGTGATACCACCGAATTCGCCCTCAGTAACATTTGCGTTTCTTATGGTGTCAAGAAGCGAGGTCTTGCCGTGGTCAACGTGACCCATAACAACAACAACCGGTGAACGGGGAACCAAAGATTCAGGCGAATCTTCAACGTCATTGAATAGTTTATCCTCTTCTGTGAGAATTATTTCACGTTCAACCTTGCCGCCAAAATCTTCCACGATTAAAGACGCAGTGTCAAAGTCAAGCGTTTCGTTGACTGACGCCATAATGCCAAGCATCATAAGCTTTTTGATAACTTCGGTGCTTGGTTTTTCGAGTCTTTCTGAAAGCTCGCCCACTGTGATTGAATCAGGAACAAGTATCACCTGTGCTTCCTGCTTTTTCTCTTTCTTTGCAATTTTTTCAAGATCTTTGGGGTCCTGCTTTTCTTTTACAAGCTTGCTTTTTTTGTTGCCTGTTTTTATCTTCTGCTTGCCAGGGCCCTCACTTTTCACATTTTCAGGAATGAGCTCTTCAAGCTTTTCATTGTCAAGTCTGTCAAGATCAACCGCATTAACACGAGTATCAACCACCCGGGTTCTGCGGGCAGGGATTTCCTCTGTCTGAAAACCGCCCTCGCTCTCAATCTTCTGTGCGGGTGTTTTTTCTGCCTTTTCTTCAGCTTTCTTTTCTTCTTTCTTTGGCTCTTCTGCCACTACTGCAAAAAGTGCAGAAAAATCCTCCACCTGATTTTTCTGGGTGTAATATTCAAAAATCACATCCAGTTCCTTTTCGTCAAGCGCGCTCATATGATTTTTCTCTGAAACGCCATAATCGTGCAAAACCTTCACGATTTCCTTGCTGGGTATTCCAAACCCCTTTGAAAGCTCATAAGCTTTAATTTTTGTCATAAATATCTACCTCCCGATTTTCTTAAAATCAGTTTCTCCGACTCCCTTGCCGGATTTTTTCCTAAACAGTTTCTGAATTTTCATCAAAGCTACCTATTATACTTTTCGCAATGTTTTTGTCAGTAACCGAAATCACTACCGCGAACTCCCTCCCGGTACATTTTCCAAGGGAAAATCGGTCACTGTATATCATCAGCTTTTTTTCATAAAAATCACAACTGTTTCTGAATCTCTTTTTTGTATTATCCGAGGCATCCTCCGCGACAATCACCAATTCTGCCTTGCCAGATTTGATGCTGTCACGGACAGCACCCTCGCCAAAGGCTACGCCATGCATTCTGGTCGCAAGCCCCAGCATCCTGAAAAACTTCTCATTTTTCATTTGCAATAAGCTCCTCAAGTTTTTCATAAAGCTCCGCGTCAATACTGCACGAAAGGCTTCTCTCAAGTGCACGGCTTTTTTTTGCCTTTTTAAGGCACTCGCCGTTCTTGCAGATATATGCGCCTCTGCCCGGAGCTTTTCCGCTCAAATCGGTCACAACTCCGTCTTTGTTTTTCACAATACGCAAAAGCTGCTGTTTTTCCTTTACTTCTCTGCAAGCAGCACACATACGCGTAACTTTCATATCAAAACCGACCTTTCAGGATTTTTAGTCTTCTTTAGCTGCATCTTCAGCCTTCAAATCTATCTTCCAACCTGTAAGACGCGCTGCAAGACGTGCATTCTGACCTTCTTTGCCAATAGCAAGTGAAAGCTGGTCGTTTGGAACAACCACGCTGCACATTTTCTTTTCTTCATCAACAGTGATTGAAACAACCTTTGCTGGGCTAAGTGCCTGCGTGATATATTCCGCCGGGTCGTCACTGTATCTGATAATATCAATCTTTTCGCCACGGAGTTCATCAATAACCGCCTGAACGCGCATACCCTTTGGACCAATACAAGTGCCCACCGGGTCAACATTTTCCATAGTGGAATGAACCGCAATCTTGCTTCGTGAGCCGGGCTCACGGGTGAGACCTTTGATTTCAATAATTCCTTTTTTGATTTCAGGAACTTCAAGCTCAAAAAGTCTGCGCACAAGACCGGGGTGTGAACGTGACACAACAAGGTGAACACCTCTTACTGAGTTTGCAACCTCAACCACAAAAACCTTGTACTTTGCGCCGGGCTTGTAGTTGTCATTTTTAACCTGCTCGTTGGGCATAAGGACTGATTCTGTATCGCCAATTTCAAGCATAATGTTTCTTCTGTCAATTTTTCTGACTGTTGCCGTCATAATGTCGTTTTCTCTGTCCGAAAACGCATCAAAAGCTTTTTCACGTTCTGCCTCGCGAATTCTCTGCAGAACAACCTGACGTGCTGTCTGTGCCGCAATTCTGCCAAAAGCCGCCGGAGTAACCTCTGTCTCCAGAACATCACCTGCCTCATATCTTGGGTCAACCTTTTTCGCATCCTCCACAGAAATCTGGCATTCTCTGTCTTCAACCTCATCGACAATATCCTTGCGTGCATAAACTTTGATTTCGCCGGTTTCTTCGTCAATCAAAACCTTTGCGTCCTGAACTGCACCAAAGTTCTTTTTGTAAGCACTAAGAAGTGCTCCGCTGAGTGCGTCCAGCACAACGTCACGGCTTATACCTTTTTCCTTTTCAATTTCATCCAACAACAAAAATAATTCTGCGCTCATTTTTAATCACCATCTCCTAAAAATTTATTTGTATATTAAAAATCAAAATGTAATTTTACAAAAGTTACGTCGTCAAGACCGAGGACCTTTTCACCGCTGTCGGTGCTGATTTTGAAGTTGCCATCTTCAAAGCCGGTCAGAATTCCGCTCAAAGTCTTGCTGCCGTCCACCGCCTTATAAAGGCCCGCGTCAACTTGCCTGCCATTGTATTTTTCAAAATGCCATGGTTGTTTCAGTCGTCGTTCAATCCCGGGTGAAGAAACCTCCAGGACATAGTTTTCTTTTATCGGGTCTTCTTTGTCAAGAATTTCTCCCACTTTGCGGTTTATGCGTTCACATTCGTCAATGGAGATGCCTCCGTCTTCTTTGTCGGCATAAATCCTGAGATATTTTGCTGTGCCCTCTTTGACAAATTCAGTGTCATAGATATAACAACCCAAATCTTCTGCAACGGGCGCCGCTATATCAATAATCATTTTTTCAAGTTTTGAATAAGCCATATTCCCCTCCGTTTTTTAATACAAAAGAGTGAGGCTTGCCTCACTCTTTTGAAACCATATTACGTTATACTTATACTACCACAAAATGCGTCTGTTGTCAAGCTTTTTTTATAATTTTGGCAAGCTCGTCCATAAAGGAGTTTATGTCCTTGAACTGACGATATACCGATGCAAATCTCACATAAGCAATATCATCAAGGTCTTTGAGTCTTTCCATAACCATTTCGCCAATCTTTTCAGAGGTAACCTCACGCTCCAGCATATTGTAGAGCTTTGACTCGATATCGTCAATCAGCTTTTCGATGTCACTGAGGGTAACAGGTCTTTTTTCACAGGCGCGAAGAATTCCGTTGAGCACCTTTTCACGGTCCCAGGTCTCACGAAGACCGTCTTTTTTGACAACAATCATGGGGATTGTTTCTATTTTTTCATATGTAGTGAATCTTTTTCCGCATTCAAGACATTCTCTGCGGCGGCGGATGGTTGTTCCCTCTTCTGTTGAACGGGAATCAATCACCTTGCTTTCAAGATGTCCACAAAACAAACAACGCATTTTTCTCAACTCCAGATAAAAATTTGTATACAAATTAATATTATTTTATCATATAAAAACATTTTTGTCAAATTTCGCTGTTTTTTTGAAGCAAAAATCTGGTCCGCTGCTCCAAAATCCTCTTATCCATATCTGTATCAAGATACAAACTGAGCTCAATTATCTTTTCTGCCGTTTCGTCATCCACCGATATATAATACACCTCATTTTCACCGAAAGCCATTCGCAACACGCTTTCCGCAAAGAGCAGAATTTCTTCCTTATCACAGTTTTCCTCTGTCCTTATGCCCGCCATACCTTTTCCCTCATAGCTTATTACCGCGGCATCCAACACGCCTTCAAATGATGATATTTCTCTTGCTGCGTCAAGGTGCACGCGGTCGTTCCCTCTTTCATAATCCCCACTACTTAATTGAGAAGCTTTTGATTTTGCCATAACAAAACTCACCAAAAAAATTACCGGTATCAATATAATCATTCTCAAAATAAAATTTTTTGTCATTACTTTCAAATCCGTTTCTTTTTTTATTTATTATTTGCAGAGCCAAGTTGATTATTCAAAATATGGATGAATACTTTTTTGTCTTTGATGCCAAAATAGAAGTGAACAAATCAATCAATAAAAAAGGAGCGGTTTACTGATATGAACGTTATTGCTTTGATTCTTGTCATAATCGGCGCAATCAACTGGGGAAGTATCGGTCTTTTCGGTATAGATATTGTTGCTTCGCTTTTCGGCGGACAGCTGTCTGTTATCAGCCGTATCATATTTACCCTTGTAGGTATTGCCGGTCTTTGGTCAATTTCTTTCTTCTTCAAGGACGAACCGATTATTGACAAAATGGACTAACCTTTGATTTGTCAAAGAAAAAAGGATATCCCGTTCCTTGGGATATCCTTTTTGTTTTAATCAATTTTCTCTTCAAAAAATTCCTTTATTTTGACGGCATTATCGTGTTCTCTTACCTTTTCCTCATCATCTTTTGACTGTTCAAACATTTTTGTCGTGACAAGATAGAGTTCTTCACTGTCCAAAAGTCCGATGGTGTTTTTAACCTCAGGAACAGTGCCTATTTCCTGAACTGTTTCTATCACATCGGGATACAGCCTTTCCATCATATCAAGGTATGGTTTATCAAGCAGGTAGCTTTGATATTCGTCGGTTGCCACCTCAATCTGAAGCTTTTGATAACCCATTTGTCCATACTGGTCAAGGAGCTCTGCTGTTATATCTCCCGAGTAGAACGAAACAAGCACATCCACCGAGCCGTTCTGGTTGATATCTTCCGCAACTGTCTCAAAAAATTCTGCCAAATCATCAATTTTTTGCTGCTCCACATACCTTATGCTGTAATATGCAATATTCATATCATATTTCACCTGTCGCATACACTGAACCGTGGTTGTTATGATAAGTATCGCCGCAAAAGCAATAGAGATAGTGTGTATTTTGTAATAATACCAAAAATGTTTGATTTTTTCTTTAAATGAAAGGCTTTTTACAAGTTCTTTCGCCTCTTGTCTTTGCTTATCCATAAAAACACCTTTTTTCTCTCAGTTTGAAAATTCTTTTTATAAAAGCTCCGCCATATCAAGGATAAGCCTTTCGGTCTTTTCCCAGCCAAGGCACGGGTCAGTAATTGACTTGCCATATACGCACTCACCGATTTTTTGTGCGCCGTCTTCAATGTAGCTTTCAATCATAAACCCTTTAACCAATCTTTTCACATCTGCATCGTGACGGCAGCTGTGAAGCACTTCTTTTGCAATTCTTATCTGCTCCATATATTTTTTGCCCGAATTTGCATGATTTGTGTCCACAATAACTCCAGGGTTTGACAAATTTGACTCTGCATAGGTTTCAGAAAGATGCACCAAATCTTCATAATGATAATTGGGCATTGACTGTCCGTGCTTGTTGACATATCCCCGAAGAATCGCATGAGCTAAATCATTTCCCTCAGAATGGACCTCCCAGCCTCTGTAAATAAAGGTATGCTTGTGCTGTGCAGCAGTAATCGAATTCATCATAACTGAAATATCACCGCTTGTGGGATTTTTCATCCCTACCGGAATATCAAGTCCGCTGGAGGTAAGTCTGTGCTGCTGATTTTCCACCGAGCGTGCACCTATTGCTACATACGCCAGTATGTCATTTAAATATCTGTAATTTTCAGGATAAAGCATTTCATCCGCACAGGAAAAACCCGTTTCCCGAAGTGCACGAATATGAAGTTCACGTATTGCGACAATCCCCTTATACATATCAGGTTTTTCATTTGGGTCAGGCTGATGGAGCATACCCTTATAGCCGTCACCTGTTGTGCGGGGCTTGTTGGTATATATCCTTGGAACAATAAATATTTTGTCCTTTACCTTTTCCTGAACCTCTCTCAGTCTCGATATATAATCAATAACGCTATCCTCATTGTCAGCCGAACAGGGCCCGATAATAAGCACCAGCTTGTCTGATTTGCCGGTGAAAATTTCTCTGAGCTCTTTTGCTCTTTCGTTGACCACTTTTTCAAGGTCGGGTGACAAGGGATAAATTTCCTTTACCTCCTTGGGGATTGGTAGTTTTCTTTCAAAAATCATATTCATTTTTATGTCCTTCTTTCTTTGATGCATACCTATGCAAAAATTTCTTCAGCGTACCGAACAGTTTCCATCGCATCCTTGGCATATTTATCTGCGCCGATTTTTTCGGCATAATCCTTTGTGAGCACAGCCCCTCCCACAACAGTTTTGCACCAGGGTGCACTTACTTTCAGCTGTCTTATGGTTTCTTCCATCGCAGGAACTGTGGTGGTCATAAGAGCACTGAGACCCACAAGAGGGCTTTTCAGTTCCACTACCTTTTCAACAATTTTTTGAGGCAAAACATCCTTTCCCATATCAACAACATTGAAGCCGTAATTTTCCAGAAGAAGCTTCACTATATTCTTCCCTATATCATGGATATCTCCCTGCACCGTAGCAATAACAACTGTCCCTTTTGATGCAGATTTTTCGCTTGTGCCTGACATAAATCCCTTTATTTTTTCAAAGGCATTTTTTGCCGCCTCGGCACTCATAAGAAGCTGGGGCAGATACACAGTTTTGTTTTCAAACCCCTCACCCACCACGTTGAGCGCAGGTATAATCTCATTTTTCACAATGTCCAGGGGCAAGTCGGTTTTCAAAAGCTCTGTGGTTATCTCGCCCGCCTTTTCTTTGAAGCCCTTTATAATTGCCTGCATAAGTGCAGAAGCCGTGTTTTCACCGGATTTTTTTGTGCTGCTGTCCGCAACCATCGTTGACAATTCAAAAGTTTCAGCTGCACTGATATAATCCGCACAATTTTCATCAAGACCGCAAAGAGCCCTGTACGAATAATATGTCTTCATCATATCGGCAGAATTTGGGTTCATAATCGCAGCCGAAAGTCCGTTTTCAAGAGCGAGAGCGAAAAATGTGCCATTGACCGCGTCACGCTTTGGAAGCCCGAACGACACATTTGAAACACCCAGCGACGTATGGCAACCAAGTTCTTCTCTTATCCTTTTCAATGCCCCAAGGGTTGCTCTTGCCGCATTTTTATCAGCGCTTATGGTCATTGCAAGGGTATCAAAAATTATATTCTTTTTGCTTATACCGTACTTTCCCGCAGTTTCAAGGATTTTTTCTGCTATTTCGAATCTTCCTTGGGCAGCATCTGGAATTCCGTTCTCGTCAAGCGTCAGCGCAATCACTACACCGCCATATTTTTTGACAAGGGGGAAAACCTTTTCCATACTTTCTTTCTTACCGTTTACCGAGTTGATAAGTGCCTTTCCGTTATATCGTCTGAGAGCACTTTCCATAGCGAAAGCATCCGCCGTGTCTATTTGCAGCGGCAAATTTATAACCGCCTGAAGCTCGCATACTGCACTCTCAAGCATTTCCTCTTCGTTTATTTCAGGAAGACCCACATTTACATCAAGGATGTGAACACCTTTTTCCTGCTGTTTTACGCCCTCGGTAAGGATATATTCCATATCGTTCTCTATCAGTGCCTGCTTCAGGCGTTTTTTGCCGGTGGGATTTATTCTTTCTCCAATCAAAATCGGCTCTTTCCCAAACTCAACCGAGTGGGTATAAGACGAAATAACCGTTATTTCTTTATCGGTGATGGGGCAGGGCAAAAAATTCCCACTCGCTTTCGTGAGCTCCTTTATATATTCAGGAGTAGTTCCACAGCAACCTCCCGCCACACGCACGCCACGTTTGATAAAATCCGAAACTTCGTCAGCAAAGCTTTTTGCATCCACATCAAAAACAGTCTTTCCCTCCACCACCTTAGGGAGCCCCGCATTGGGTTTTACAAGTACAGGGACAGAAGCTTTGTCAAGAAGCTCATATACCACATCACGAAGCTGGGCAGGGCCAAGAGAACAGTTTGCACCTATGGCATCAGCCCCCATCCCCTCAAGAAGGGCAACCATCGCTGAGGGTGATGCCCCCGTCATCAGCTTTCTATCCTCGCCATAAGCGTTTGAAACCATCACAGAAAGATTGCTGTTTTCCTTGGCTGCAAGAAGTGCCGCCTTTGTTTCATAGCTGTCGTTCATTGTTTCAATTAATATAAGGTCAGCCCCATATTTTGCGCCAAGGCGCACCGTCTTTGCGAAAATCTCAACCGCATCTTCAAAATCAAGGTCACCAAAGGGTTTCAAAAGCTTACCCGTTGGCCCGATATCAAGAGCAACAAACTTCTCTTTCTCGGATACACTTTCATCCCTTGCCCGCTTTACATTTTCAATAGCGGCCTTTATTATCTCTTCAAGCTCTTCTTCTGAAAACTTAAGGCAGTTCGCCCCAAAAGTATTGGCAGAAACAACATTGCTCCCTGAATCAAAATAGTCTTTATGAATTTGGGTTACAATTTCCGGATGCGAAATATTCCATCTTTCAGGAAGTTCACCCGGAGTCAAGCCAAATTCTTGAAGAAGCGTTCCCATTCCTCCATCAAGATAAACTATATTTTCCTTTAAAAAATCCTGAAATTTCATACTACACCTCTCTTAGCATACAGTCAACTTTTTGGCAATTGCTACACTTGTTTTGGGGAACGGTTTCTCCGCAATCCGTCAATCCAACAAATGCCGTAACCGATTTTGACGGTGACAAAAGAAAACTGTCATTCAAAGTGACGCCTATGCGTTTTGATGGGTCCAAAACCGCAAAAATATCCTTTTGAACACCAAACTCCAAATCTCCATAGCCCGGGCTGAACCGAGGCTTCAGCCCCAGATTTTTCTCCCGCTTGATATCTTCGCAGAAAGCATCGCACAAAGCCTCAACCCGTTCTGCACCAATAGCCTGAAACATCAGGGCTTTTGAGGGCGAAAGCCGTCCGTATTTTGCGATAAGTCTATCAAGTTCAATCCCAACTGTCGCTGAAAACAGAATAACCTTTTGGCATCCGTCAAGATTTTTGGAAAGGTCATGGGATTCTGCACTGAAAACGCCAAAATCACAGACCTCTCCGTCTGTTTTCACGCGCAATTCCCGGTAGCACACCTTATAGCTGAGTTTTTCCCAGACCTCTGCCTTGCAGGAATTCAATAGCTCTGTCATATTTTCGTCCGTTTTTTTGCATCCGGCATATCGAAGTGCTTCTTTTTCACAAAAGGCTGGGGCATCATAAGATTTTGTTATAACTATCGAATTCATTTTCCCAAAATATCAGAAAGATTCATTTGAATCTTTTTCGCTACATCTGGCTTGTTCATTGAATATACATGAACGTTTGTTATGTTGTTTGCGTACAAATCTATAATCTGGTCGGTAGCATAAGCAATGCCCGCCTGCTTCATCGCATCAGGGTCTGAGCCGAATTTGTCCACCAGACTTTTGAACCTTTGTGGCATAAATGACCCCGAAAGCTTTATTGCCCTTTCCACCTGATTTGCATTTGTGATAGGCATAATTCCCGGTATCACCGGAACGGTTATTCCTACCTCACGAATTTTATAAAGAAAATTATAGAGAAGATTGTTGTCAAAAAACATTTGCGTCGCAATAAAATCACATCCCGCATCAACCTTTTCATGAAGACGCTTTATGTCATCCTTTTGATTTTCGCTTTCAGGATGAACCTCGGGATAGCAAGCACAGCCTATACAAAAGTCAGCGTCGGCTTCTTTCAATTCTCTTATCAAATCAATGGCATACCTAAAATCCCACTTGCTTCTGTCATCATTTCTAAGCGTTTCAGGAATGTCACCCCGAAGTGCCATAACATTTTGTATACCCGCAGCCTTTATTTCGTCTATCTTTTGACGAACGGTTTCTTTTGTTGATGAAACGCAGGTAAGGTGTGCAAGAGTCGGGACGCCATAAAGTTCTTTTATATTCTTCGCAATATCAAGGGTATACTTGCTGGTTCCGCCGCCAGCCCCATATGTAACACTCATGAAAGAAGGTTTTAGCTTTGCGATTTCTTCGGTTGCATTTTTTACACTTTCAAGGCTCGTTTCCGTCTTTGGCGGAAACACCTCAAAGGAGAGGGACAATGTATCTTTCGTAATCAAATCTATAATCTTCATAATTTCACTCCATCACGGCTTAATAGATAGATTATACCACTACACAGCTATTTTAGTCAATAGTGACCACAAAACTAAAAGCCGCATCGTTTGCGATACGGCTTTTATAAATTAACTTATTTGTTATCTATCGGCTTCATTGTCGGGATTTCAATTCCCACAATCACATAACTCATTATAAGTCTTCATAACCCTTTTGTCAAGCCACTCTTTTCTTCCTGTTCGTTATGTAAGTCTTCACAACTCTCCATAAAATATGTGCCATTTGGCGTAAGTTATGGCGTAAATGGCGTAAGGTTACATTTTATGTCCATGCAAATCTTGTCTCTAATACATCGACTTCCTCACGCTTTTTCGCTTCGGTTACATGGGTATAAATCTCTAATGTTGTTTTGATTTCTTTATGTCCCATGACATTTTGTATCACCGATAGATTTATATCTGCCTCGCACAGCCTTGTAGCGAATGTGTGCCGAAGGTTATGGCAACTGAAGTTGGGGATTAAAACGGGATTTTCTTCTTTCAGCAAGGCTTCATCGTTGTAGTCACGAACAATTCTGCGAATTGCTTTGTTGACAGTTCCGTAGTGTTGCACACTGCCGAAGCGATTGATAAATATGAAATCTGTGTAGCAATCAATGGTTACCTGACAATTAACACCTGTTTCCTCCTGATTTGCTTTTTCAAGGAGGAATGCTTCCTTTACAAAGTCCATCATTGGAATTTTGCGGTATCCCTTTTTCGTCTTCGGTGTGTTGATTGCAAACTTGCATTTCTTGCCTTTGCCTGTGCTGTAGTAGACGAGAGTGTGATTAATGTCAATAAGTCCTTCCTCCAGGTCAATGTCGCACCATCTAAGACCTGACACCTCACCAATTCGCATACCACTACCGAACATTACAGCAAATAGCGGATACCAATGATTATACAGTGGTGTTCTTTTCAGAAAGTCCAGAAATAATCTTTGTTCATCTGCCGTTAATGCTTTTCGCTCTTTAATTTCGAAGTCGTGAGCTTGTTTCAGTTCTTTAAGCATCTTGTCTGTGGGATTTGAACGGATGCAGTTATCGTCTACTGCTAAATCAAATACCTGATGCAATACATTGTGAATGGTATCGATGGTTGATATAGATAACAATCTTTCGTCTGCGAGGGTGTTATAAAACCTTTTCACATCCGATTTCCTTACATCTGCAATCCGATTCTTGCCGAAACTGTCTCTGACATAATTGTTATACATATATAGATAGTTTTTAAATGTGTTGTCTTTTAGACCTCGTTTTAAATCACACCAGGTATCAAACACATTGTTAACCGTCAGTTTCTTTGTTTCGGTTTTAATTCCATCGTGTTCGTCAATGACAATTTCTTTTTCAAGCTTTCTTAATTCTTCCAGAGTGGGTGCATATACAGCATGTCTTACTCCGTCAGGGCCAACCCATCTGTAATCGTATGTTCCGTTCTTTCTCTGCGATTCGCCCTTACGAAGCACTCTTCGGTTACTGTCAAACCGTTTGTTCTTTTTACCTTTCTCTATATTCATAATTAACTCCTTCCTAATGGCTTGCACCGGAAGGAACCTTAACTATCGATATTTATTATACTATATTTTAGCTGTGTAGTCCAGGAATTTCAGTACAAGCCATTGTAAAATTTAATATAATTTTTCATATCGAGTATTGCTCCTCTATGTATTTAAGGAATTTATTTTTCTTGATAAGTCGTTTGGATCCAATCCATAATACAAAATCGCAATCCTCGTTATCGGTGAGGTCGCGTAATTTCTGCTGTCCAATGCTAAAATACGCTGCAGCTTCCTCTAAGGTTAAGTTTGCCTTTTCCCAAAAAGGAATTTCTTTCATATTACGCACCCACCTTTCCGATTCTTGCAAATCTCATGTGAGTTCTCCTTTCGATTTACTAAGTCATATATTTAATACTCAAATCACCGAAAGTTTGAGTTTCTCCTTTCTTTTAGACTTTTGACCGCCGTACATTAAAGATAATCGGTGAATGTGTAAGTATTATCAAATTAAGTTTGTTTTACATCAAAACGGAAGCAGCACCTTCCCACAGGAGTTTCACCTCAGCCCATTCTGATGGCCTGCCGTCCAATTCAGTGACGAGTTCAAGACGGGAGTATCATTATCAACAATAATGGTCTTCGCATAACGGTTTGCAAATCCGCCTTATTGCATGAAGTTTATCGCTCGCTTCTACAGAGTAGAGAAGGTCTTCGCGCCTTTGCAAAACTGCTCACATTATTGCTTATGTGTTTTGATGTTGTTATTCAATTTTCAAGGTTCAACTTATATATTTCAGCTAGGATTTTCTACTTGGGCTATCATTATAGCGCGTGAACCTAGGGGCCTGTCAAGGCCTTTTTGCCCGCGTCACAAAATTTTAACAAAAGTGCAGCGAATGCGCAATAATTAAAATTTCAGCAATCAATGTTTTGCTTTTTGAACCGCTATATATGTCATACTTTCTCGCATAAAAAGAGCAGGTGGGTTAATTACCCTACCTGCAATAGTTTTTTGCTATGACGGGCTTATACAGCCGTTACACTCGCGCTTAAAATCGATTGTAGTTATCAGTCATCGTCATATATATCGCTATCATTTTCGAAACATGCAATCACAAATCTTGCTCCAAGTTTGAATCCTTTTATAAAGGTTTGGCATTCCGTAATTTGTATCATTTCATCGTAGCAAGCCTTAAATTTATCAAACAATTCTTTTTCCTGTTCATTTAAGGTTTCAAGCAACTTTTCTTCATTCTTAGTCAGCATTCTGAACGCCTTATCAAATCCTCTTTGTCTTTGGAACGGTCTTTCCACAGGGTTAATGTTCCCATACCAGAATTCTTCAAGTATATGCATTATTTTTCCTCCTTACGCAAAGAGAGCGACTCAAGTTCCGGTATATCCGAAATCGAGTCGCCCTCTTCAATCATTCTTTTTGCTGTCAGCAGTGCATGCTTGACATAAATCATATTCAGTTGTTCTCGTATTGTCTTGACATCAACTTTTTGTTCAACCATTTTGAATACTTCTACAAACACAGCACTTTCAATTCCGTATTTGTCGCCGTACATAATTTCTTCCAATGTGTACTTAGCCATTTGTATCACCTCCTTGCGACACAAACAATACCACAAGAAGATGGGTAAGTCAACGAAGGAATTTTTAAATGATTATCCTTGATTAATCCATATCATATTTTGATATGGATATGAAAAATGGAGTGGGTATGTAACCCACTCCAAAAATGATTTGTAGATTTACTTGTCGGGAGAAATTTCTTCATCTGTTGAAACATTTACAGTTTCTTCAAACTTATAGTCATCATCAATTTTACCGCTGTCACTTGTCAAAGCAGTTCTGCCGGACTCATCCATTTGTACATCTTTTTCTTCTTGACACATACAATTACCCTCCTTTCTTTATGTTTGTCATTATAATTCTTTTGCTTTCTCTCCAAGCGTAATGTAATCAACTTTACCGATCGTGGTAAGCGGGAAACTATCTAAAACGAGTACTTTTTCAGGCTTTGCATACAGAGCAATATTGTTTTCGCAGTAATCTATTACAGTATTTTTTACAGAATTCGCATCAAATCCACTTTTAATAATGATTGCACATGCAGGAATATGAAATCCATCATGTTCAGGATCATTCATACCGAAGACAGCTGCTTTTTCGATACCATAAATTTTTTCAATATTGGATTCTATTTCACTTGGATAGAGTTTATTACAGGGGTATCTTGTTATCACTCGTGTTAATCTGTCGACTATGTAGACAAAACCATCTTCATCAATATAGCCAAGGTCGCCTGAATGTAACCAAACATCTCCGCTTCCATGGTCTCTTAAAACCTTTTTAGTCATTTCTTCGTCACCATAATAACCCAGCATAAATGATGTGGATTTTATACATATTTCTCCAAGAGTGTTATATGGTTGCTCTTCAAATGTATCGGGGTTAAAAACAGTAACCGTGGTGTCAATCATCGGAATTCCGGCACTGCCTATTTTTGATGTGTTATGGTCCATTCTGAATGTTACATTTGAACCATTCTCTGTCATGCCATAACCGCCACCAAGAAAAGTTTTAATATTATGTCTCTTAAAGAATTCTGCGGTTTTCTTTTCGAATTCTTCTGTCATTTTACTTCCGCCGCATCCAACTGTTTTGATAAATGAAAGGTCTTGCCCTGCTAGGATGCTACTATCGAACAAAGCATCTAATACAGCAGGCGCAAGTGGAATATGATTTGCTCTTTCAGTTACTAACATTTTATCTAAATTAAATATATTACCTGTAGGCTCTAAAATAAGCTCCATTCCGGCACACAGCGGAAGATGATTACTACATACTGCTGCTGAAGCCGAAAAAATAGGCCATAGCCTTAACCATTTATCGCCTGCCTTGTAATCTAAGTTTGAGTTTAAAAACTGATGTACAATATCGTTAAAACTCCTCGCTGATAAAGCAACACTTTTTGATGCTCCGGTAGAACCGCCGGTTTTTGCAATAAACACCATTCGTTCATTGTTAGGCTTCACATATTGATTCATTGGATGACGTTTTTCAATAAAGTTATTCCAAGTTGTTGTTCGAACATCGTTGCCACCTTGTTGTGCCATTGGTGTTAATATAATATTATTAACGTTCGTCTGAGCGTATAAAGCTGCTTCATCGTCTTCTGAAATTTGCCATGTTACAAAGCATTTGCAATTGAACGTATCTATAATATCACAAATTTTTTCTATAGGAGTATTAGGTATTACAAAGTTTGAACATGCACCAATTTTGTCGAGCGCATAAAACAAGTAAACTTCTTCCGGCAATGCAGGTAAGCTAATTACAACTACATCACCTTCGCCTATACCAATTGCGCATAGTGCCTCTGCAACCTCGTCTATTTTATTAAACATTTCAGAATATGTAGTTGTATTACCTAAAAATTTTATAGCTGTTTTATCCAAGTTTCCTGAATTCATATGTTTTAGGTACTCATATGCGCTCATTTGGGGTGGTTGAGAATAGTTTATATCTGACCTGTAATGTTTCAGCCATGGTTTATCTATTGACGGATAGCCTGTTAAAATTTTATTTTCCATTTTTAATTCTCCTTATACTTGTTTATTCTGTTCTTCTAATGTCCGATAATCAATTTTTCCAATTGGAGTGAGCGGCAAAGCTTCACAGAAGACATATCTTATCGGTTGTGCATATTCAGGTAATTCGCTGATACATAGCTTAATAAGCTCTTTTTCAATATTATGTTCTGCGCCCTTAAATTCATCTTTAAGAACAATATGTACTACAGGAAGTTTGCCTTGACTATGTTCTGTATCATGAGTTCCAACCACGCAGCATGTTTTAACAGAATGATGAGTTGATACTACTTTCTCAATCATAGATGGAAATACTTTGAATCCATCGTGACGTACGATCATTCTTTTCATTCTATCAACGATAAACAAAAAGCCATCTTCAGTCATATAGCCGATATCTCCTGAATGTACCCACAGTTTGCCGTCAGCATGCTTTTTAATAACTGCATCTGTCTCTTCTTTGTTGTTATAATATTCAATCATGGTATTAGGACCGGTCATGCATACTTCGCCATGATTATTGTATGACAATTCCTCACCGGTTTCTGAATCAAATATTGAAATAATAGTATGAGTAAGGGGAATTCCTACACTACCTATTTTATTGCATTCGTTGGATGCGCAAACACTTACAGCGGCACATACTTCGGTCATTCCATAGCCTTTAATAATTTGATTCGAGCAATTATGTTCTTTAAAAAAGATGTTTGTTTCTTTCTCTAACTCCGAATCCATGGTATCTCCGCCAACTATTGCAGTAATGATATGTGATAAATCATGCTTTTGCATCTTTTTGCTGTTAATGATGTTTCCGTAGTGAGATGGCACACCAACCATATGATTAGGACAGTGTTTTATCAACAATTCATCAAATTTATTTGGGTCAAACTGCGGAATTAAAACTACTTCCATTCCAATAATCAAAGGTAAATGCAACCCATTTCCAACACCATATGCTATGAATGGTGGCATAATGTTTAACCATTTGTGTTCTCTCTTGAATTCTAAGCCGCAATATTGACACTGAAAAGCGGCTCCATTTAAGTTGTAATTGCTCAGCAAAACTCCTTTGGGACGTCCTGTTGTACCACCGGTATGTACGATTACTACCGGTTTGTTCTGCTCATATGAACAATCTGTAGATTCTGAATAATTCTTTCCTTCTTCAATAAATGATTTCCAAGTGATACAATTAGTACTGTAAGTTATATTAGTTTTATTTTTTACTTTGTATAGTGTTTTTACAATAGGTGGTAGTGAGTCAGCAGGTGAGATAACAAGAGTCTTTTTAACACTTGTTTTTGAAAGAATGCTTTCAATTTTTGGGTATGCTACATCTACAACAATCAGGAAATCTGAATTAACTTCATTGATATAGTCAAGAATTCCTTCAGATGATGTTCGGGGGTCGACCATATTTGCAGTTGCACCAATTTTGCTGATTGCATATAATAGGTACACTGTTTCAGGCAAGGTGGGCATTAAAACAGTAACTATACTATTCTCGTTGATTCCATTTGCTTTTAGAGAACGAGCAGTTTTTTCAATGTTTTCAAAAAGTTCACCATACTTAATTTTTCTTCCAAAATAATTAAGTGCTACTCTCTCTTTGTAATCTTTATTATTTTCTCGCAGATAACTGTATAAAGTTCTTTGTGGTAAATCTGAAGATACTATCGCTTCGTCATACCATTTAAGCCACGGCTTGTCTATTGACGGATAACCGGTTAATTTAATTTCTGTCCCCATAATTATTTTCTCCTATATTTTAAAGTACCACATAATCGACATTATGTGGTTAGAAAGCATATTTTTATACATAAAATTATATCACCAAAATCATGTTTTGTCAATGGAATGCGTATAATTATGTCAAAATCAAAATAATTTTGTAAAAA
>JAFTJA010000003.1 GCA_017456605.1 Clostridia bacterium
TGAGCTACAGAGGCATATCTGAAAAAATAAAATGGCGATCCGGATGGGGCTCGAACCCACGACCTCCAGCGTGACAGGCTGGCATTCTAACCAACTGAACTACCGGACCGTAAATATGGTGGGCACAATAGGGCTCGAACCTATGACCCTCTGCTTGTAAGGCAGATGCTCTCCCAGCTGAGCTATGCGCCCACATTCACCGCCGCCGAACTTAGCGACAGCTGATATTGTACCACTTGAGAAAATAAAAGTCAAGAGGAATACAAGGGATTATTTTTGATTATGTCAAATTATCTTGGTAAAAGCTTTTAAATTCTTCAAAATGCTCTCAAATTTAAAGTTTTTGAGGACATAAATCTTTTATGGGGCACTCAAGGCACCGTGGCTTTCGTGCGTCACAAAATTCCCTGCCGTGAAAGACCAGCTGGTGGCAAAACTGTGACTGATACTTTGGCGGAATAATTTTGAGGAGGTCAAGCTCTACCTTGTATGGGTCGGTGTTGGTTGTGAACCCCATTCTGCGTGCGAGTCTTCCTGCGTGGGTGTCAACCACTATACCCGGAATTCCGAAAACATCGCCAAGGACAAGGTTTGCGGTCTTTCTGCCTACACCGGGGAGAGACAAAAGCTCGTCCATAGTTTTTGGAACTTCGCCACCAAAATCTGAAATCAGCTTTTGGCAACAAGCAATTATGTTTTTTGTTTTGTTTCGGTAAAAGCCTGTGGAATGGATAAGGGAAGACAGCTCATCAGGGTCGGCGGATGCAAAGTCATAAACAGTTTTGTAACGGTCAAAAAGTGCAGGAGTGACGAGATTCACCCGGGCATCGGTGCATTGAGCTGCGAGCTGAGTTGCGATAAGAAGCTCAAGTGCCGAGGAATAATCCAGCGTGCAATCGGCATCACCATAAACCTCATCAAAAATTTTTATAATAGAAAGTACTCTTTTTTTCTTATTTTCAAGATTTTCCCGCATTTTTTCCTGCAGCCCCCTTGTCAAAACCTATATTTTATAGTATAATTAACTTTGATTATGCTATTATACAACAAAAATTGTTTTTTGTAAACAACAAAGGAGGAAAACAAAATGTTTGAACTTGAAAACATCACAAAGGCAGACCCCGAAGTTGCTGATGCCATAAAGAAGGAAATCGGCAGACAAAGAAGCAAGATTGAGCTTATCGCATCCGAAAACTTTGTCAGTCCCGCTGTTATGGAGGCAATGGGTACCCCCCTTACAAATAAATATGCAGAAGGCTATCCCGGAAAGAGATATTACGGCGGTTGCGAATATGTTGATATTGTGGAAGATTTGGCAAGAGACCGTGCAAAAGAGCTTTTTGGCGCTGAGTTTGCAAATGTTCAGCCTCACTCAGGTGCTCAGGCAAACCTTGCGGTATTTTTTGCTGCAATGGAACCGGGCGACACATACCTCGGTATGAACCTTGCCCACGGCGGACATTTGAGCCATGGTTCACCGGTAAATATTTCAGGTAAATATTTCAACGTTGTTCCTTACGGCGTTGACAGCGTTACCCACAGAATCAATTATGACGAGGTAAGAGAGCTTGCACTCAAGCACAAGCCAAAGCTTATCCTGGCAGGTGCAAGTGCCTATGCCCGGGAAATCGACTTTGCAAAATTCCGCGAGATTGCTGACGAGGTTGGCGCATATCTGATGGTTGATATGGCGCATATCGCAGGTTTAGTTGCAGCAGGTCTTCATCCAAGTCCTGTTCCTTATGCGGATTTCGTTACAACAACAACCCACAAGACGCTTCGCGGACCTCGTGGCGGACTTATTCTTTGCAAGGAAAAATATGCACAGATGATAAACAAGGCAGTGTTCCCCGGAAATCAGGGCGGACCTCTTATGCACGTTATTGCGGCAAAGGCGGTATGCTTTGGCGAAGCCTTGAAACCTGAGTTTAAGGAATATCAGGAACAGGTTAAAAAGAACGCAGCTGCAATGTGTGATGAGCTTATGTCTTTGGGCATTGACATTGTTTCGGGCGGCACAGACAATCACCTTATGCTTGTTGACCTTTCAAAGAAAGGCTTAACCGGAAAAGAGGTTGAACACAACCTTGACGAAATCGGAATCACTGCGAACAAAAATACTATACCAAACGACCCACAGAGCCCCTTTGTTACCAGCGGTTTGCGTCTTGGTGCACCGGCTGTTACTACCCGTGGCTTCAAGGAAGACGATATGCGTGAGGTTGCAAAAATCATCAATATGGTTATTTGTGACTTTGAAGCAAACAAGGATGAAGCAGCAAAGCGTGTAGACGCACTTTGCAAAAAGTACCCGCTTTATGAATAGGCCGCTTGCGGACAGGCTCAGGCCAGAAAGTCTTTTGGATGTGGTGGGACAAAGCCACATAATCGGCGAGGGAAAGGTTCTGTCCGAGATCGCAAAAAACGGAAAAATTCCAAATATGATTTTCTATGGACCGTCAGGGGTGGGAAAAACCACTGTTGCCAATATTTTGGCAAAGGTTGCGGGCAAAACACTCTATAAGCTCAATGCTACAACGGCGTCGGTTAGCGATATCCGTGAGGTGTGTGCCCAGACAGAAACATTTTCGGGACAAAGCGGCATACTTTTGTATCTTGATGAAATCCAGAATTTCAACAAAAAGCAACAGCAGTCCCTTCTTGAATATATCGAGAACGGCAAGATAACATTGATTGCCAGTACCACTGAAAATCCGTATTTTTATATATACAATGCGGTGCTGAGCCGGTCGGTGGTGTTTGAGTTTAAGCAGGTATCACCCAAGGATATAGAAAAGGCGCTTAGCCGGGCAATCGGTTTTTTGTCAGAAGAATTTGGTGGTGAAATCAAGGCAGGCGAAGATGCGATTTCACACATTGCCCAGATGTCAAACGGGGATGTCAGAAAGGCGCTCAACGCCCTTGAACTCTGCACTGCATATTCGGTGCCTGATAAGGATGGGAACATTGTTATCACAATGGATGCGGCGGAACAGTGCACGCAAAAGAAGTCTTTCCGTTATGACAAATCCGGAGACAGCCAGTATGATGTGATGAGTGCCCTGCAAAAGTCAATCCGTGGCTCTGACCCTGATGCTTCGGTGCATTACCTTGCAAGACTTATTGCGGCGGAGGATTTGCAGACTGCGTGCCGAAGGCTTATGGTTATTGCGGCGGAAGATATTGGTCTTGCTTATCCAATGGCAATCCCCATTGTAAAGGCGTGCGTTGACAGTGCGCTGATGCTTGGTCTTCCAGAGGGAAGAATTCCCCTTGCTGATGCTGCAGTGCTTTTGGCAACTGCACCAAAATCAAATTCTGCTTATATGGCGCTTGGCGCGGCACTTCGTGACATTGAGACGATGGACACAGGTGAAATTCCACGTCAGTTGCAGAATAAACACTGCGACGGCGAGGGAGATGTGGCAAAGGGACAAAATTACCTTTACCCACACGATTTCCCCAATCATTATGTTGTGCAACAGTATTTGCCCGACAAGATAAAGAACAAGAAATATTATCACTATGGTGAAAATAAGAATGAGCAGGCAGCAAAGGAATATTGGGACAAAATTAAGGGAAAAAAATAAGAGGTCGGAGCGAAAAACGCTCCGACTTTCTGATATGGTGAAAACTATGGAAAAAACAAATGTAATGAGGATACTTGACCAAAAGAAAATAGAGCACAAGGAGTATTCATACCCTTGCGATGAAGCTATAAGCGGTATGGAAATTGCAGATGTTTTGGGGCAAAATCCAAATCAGGTTTTTAAAACGCTGGTGACGGTTTCGGCAAGCAAAAAGAATTATGTGTTTGTTGTGCCCGCGCCTTTTGAACTTGACCTTAAAAAAGCTGCCAAGGCAGTGGGGGAAAAGAAAATTGAAATGCTTAAATCAAAGGAGCTTTTGCCACTCACCGGCTATATTCACGGCGGTTGCTCGCCAATTGGTATGAAAAAGTTTTTCACTACGGTGATTGATGAATCGGCAAAGAATTTTGAAACAATAATTTTCAGCGCCGGAAAAATCGGCTGTCAGGTGGAAATGTCACTTGATGACTTGAAAAAAGTGATAGATTTTAAACTGGCAGATATTTGTGGGTGAAAAGAGTCGATACAAACATAAAAAGGTCGCGGTAAAATTTACCGCGACCTTTAATCGTTTTTAGATTATCAAATTATTGTTCGTCCTCAATATTTTCCAATGCAACTCTTACTGCTTCTACCACAAATGCTGAAAAAGTGCAGTTCTTGCCCTCTATGGCTTTTTCAATATTATCAATTAAGTCATTTGGAAATCGAATGCATTTGTTTGTTGTTGGTGGGATTTCGGGTATTTTGAATTTTTTCATATAATCACCTCTGCATTACAATTATATGCAAAAAAAATTTTATTGTATGCATAACAAATGTATTGCAAATTGCAAAAAAAGTGTGATATAATCTCTTAAAATATTTATGAAAAAGTTAGGAGGTGAGAAAATGAAAAGAGTGATAGCGTTTATTATGACAATTCTTATGAGTGTTTCCATTGCTTCAGAAGTTTTTGCTGCAAATGTATGTTATCAAATATCTGGATATTGTGATGCAGAAAGAACATTTACCGTAGAAACAAAAAATCGTCCGATTTTATCTGAAAAAATCACACTTAAACAGTCAAAAGGAAAATACGAATATCGACCGATGATTGGAAGTGGCAAAAAAACTAAATCTGGTTATATGGCTTATAAGGTATATTACAAAAAGAGTTCGGATAAATCGTGGAAATCAAAAAAATGGACTGGCGAAAAGTGTACGCTAACATTGAAAAAGAATTCTACTTATTCTGTGCGTGTAGTACCATACAGCAAATCGGCTTTAAGTGTACAGTTTAAAGGAAGCAATATCAAGTGGAAAAAACTTGCTACTTGGGAGGTTTCGTCTACAAAAGGAATTGACTTGTGCAAATAAAATATAGTTCTTTGAAAAGCTGAAGACTAAAAATTGCATCGGAAAATCTATGAATTGCCAAACAAAAAGGAGAACGACATCTTTCGTTCTCCTTTTAAATTTCCGTCACTTCATAAATTTTATCAAAAACCCGTTCTCTTTCCCAAAGGGCTTTTATCTTGGGGTCACCTAATTTGTTCACCTGTGAGGTGTTGCGCAAAAGTGGGAGGGTTGCCGTCTTTTTTGCTGCGGCGATTATCTTCCGGCCGGTTTCGGTGTGGTCAAGAATTTTTATATATCGGGGGTCAGCGCGTCTTTCGTCGTCTGAAATGCCCAAAAACGCTGAAAGAATAATCCGTCTTATTCGGCTGTGAGTGTAGCGCTTGGTCTTTATGACATCATAAAGTTCGTCAAGGGTTTTTGAAGATAGAGCCGCAGCTTTTATACGGTTTTCAAGACCTTCGCCTACATCAGCTATTTTTCGTAAATCTTCTGCCGGAGTTTTGATAAGGTGGCAGAGAATGGCTTTTTCCAATTTCGTTATTGAATGGGGAACTGCATTTTCAAAGACTGAATTAGCGCTGTGGGGAATAAATTCTGAAAAGCTTTCGCCTTGCTTGATTAAATCCCGTATATAGGTAGCGGAAGCAATGCCAGCCTTCGTTTCGCTACTATCGTGAGCAGCACCTTTGCGCAGTATGGCGACAGGGGTGATACTGCTTTTTTGAAGGATAAGGGCTTTGAGATACTCAATCCCCAAGAGACTATTGGGGGAGGACAAAATATCCGCCTTTTCTTTGCCTAAGAATTTTTCAACGGCTTTTGCCCGGGCAAAGGGATAAGAAAGCCCCGATGCGGAAAAATTATTTAAAAGAGCCGAAAACTCCGACGGTTCATTTGAAAGAACTGCAGCAATTTCACGGAGAACATCGAGATTTTCACATTCTGCACCAAAGGAGAGGAAGTCTACCACGCCAAGAACGTCAAGCACTTTGACCGCGCCTTTGGCAAAAAACTCTGCTGAAGCCATTGAGTATGCCGTGGGAAGTTCAAGAACAAGGTCAGCACCGTTTTGGAGGGCTGCTTTTGCCCGCGACTCTTTTGGGAAAACCGCAATGTCACCACGCTGAACAAAGTTCCCGCTCATTATTGCCACAATAGCGTCTGCACCCGTTTTTTTGCGGGTTTCTTCTATATGAAATTTGTGTCCGTTGTGAAAGGGATTATATTCACAAATTATTGCGGCAACAGTCATAGAAATACTCCTTTTGGTTATATTTGTATATAGTATACTCCAAAAACTTGAATAAGAAAAGTATTTTTGCCAAAAAAATAAAAAAATCGCATTTATCCTTGCATATATGGAAAAATTGTTATATAATAGAAAAGATTTAAAATAAATGAAAAATTTTTACATTGCGGAGGCGGAAAATGAGTAAATTTTTAGACACAATCAAGGAAAGGGCAAAAAAAGATAAGAAAACAATTGTTCTTCCGGAATCAATGGATGCCAGAATTTATGAGGCAGCAGAAAAAGTACTTAAAGAGGGTTTTGCTGATATTATTATCATAGGCACTCCCGAAGAGGTTGAAAAATACAGCAAGGGCTATGACATTTCGGGTGCTACAATCATTGACCCCTATACATACGAAAAGACAGAAGAATATCTCAACCTCTTTGTTGAACTGAGAAAGTCAAAGGGCCTTACATATGAAGAAGCAAAAGAAACTGCTCTTGGTGACTATATGTATTATGCGTGCCTTATGGTGAAGGCAGGGGATGCTGACGGTGTTGTTTCGGGTGCTTGCCACTCAACAGCAAATACGCTTCGCCCAAGTCTTCAGATAGTAAAGACAAAGCCCGGAACAAAGCTTGTTTCAGCTTTCTTCCTCATTGTCGTTCCTGATTGTGAATATGGTGCAAACGGTGCGTTTGTTTTTGCTGACAGCGGTCTTGTTCAAAACCCCAACCCCGAAGAACTTGCGACTATTGCTGCTTGCTCGGCTGAGTCTTTTGAGCTTCTTGTGGGCGAAGAGGCTGTTGTTGCAATGCTTTCACACTCAACCATGGGTAGCGCAAAGCACGAGGATGTGACAAAGGTTGTTGAAGCTACAAGAATTTGCAAGGAAGAAAATCCTGACCTCAAGGTTGACGGCGAGCTTCAGCTTGATGCGGCAATTGTTCCTGAAATCGGCGAGTCAAAGGCTCCCGGAAGCAGCGTTGCAGGTCACGCAAACGTTCTTGTATTCCCTGACCTTGATGCAGGAAATATTGGTTACAAGCTTGCTCAGCGTCTTGCAAAGGCAGAGGCTTATGGTCCTGTAACTCAGGGTATTGCAATGCCTATCAATGACTTATCACGTGGCTGTAGTGCTGATGATATAGTTGGTGTTGTTGCTATCACTTGTGTTCAGGCACAGAAATAAGAAAATTCTTACATAAATATTAAGAAAGAAGGAATTGTTTAAATGAAAATTTTGGTTATCAATGCAGGAAGTTCATCCCTCAAGTATCAGCTTATTGATATGGAAACCGAAAAGGTCCTCGCAAAAGGTCTTTGCGAGAGAATCGGCATTGAGGGTTCAAAGCTCAATCACACTCCTGACGGTGGCGAAAAGAACGTTATCGAAAAGAATATGAAAGATCATTCAGATGCAATTCGTATGGTGCTTGATGCTCTTACCGATGCAAATTACGGCGTTATAAAGAGCATGGACGAAATTTCAGCTGTTGGACACAGGGTTGTTCACGGCGGTGAAACCTTCAGCGGTTCAGTTATCATTGATGCAGAGGTTAAAAAGGCGCTTGAGGCTTGTATCCCCCTTGCACCTCTTCACAATCCTGCAAACCTCATCGGTATCGCGGCTTGCGAAGCAGCAATGCCCGGTGTTCCTCAGATTGGTGTTTTTGACACAGCTTTTCACCAGACAATGTCAAAGGAAGCTTATATGTATGCAGTTCCCTTTGAGCTTTATGAAAAGCACAGAATAAGAAGATACGGCTTCCACGGTACGTCACACAAATATGTATCAATCGAAGCTGCAAAAATGCTTGGCAAAAAGCCTGAAGAACTCAAAATGATTACCTGCCATATGGGCAACGGCTCAAGTATCACAGCGGTTGACGGCGGAAAGTCGGTTGACACATCAATGGGCTTTACTCCCCTCGCTGGTGTTGTTATGGGTACCAGATGCGGTGATATTGACCCGGCAATCGTGAAATTTATTGCTGAGCAGGAAGATTTGAGCCTTGACGAGGTTGACAACGTTCTCAACAAGCAGTCAGGAGTTCAGGGCATTTCAGGTGTAAGCTCAGACTTCCGTGACCTTGAGACTGCACAGGCAGAAGGCAACGACCGCGCAACACTTGCTCTTTCGATGTTCGTTGAAAGCGTAAGAAAGTTTGTTGGCTCATATATGGTTAAAATGGGCGGGGTTGATGCGATTATCTTTACTGCAGGCATCGGTGAAAACACACCTGTTATGAGAAAGGCAATCCTCAATAATCTTGAAGCGTTTGGCATCAAGATTGACGATGAAAAGAACGCCAAGGCAATCCGCGGTGCACAGATGGAAATTTCAAGCGCGGATTCAAAGGTGAAGGTTTTGGTTGTTCCCACAAACGAAGAACTTATGATTGCAAAAGAAACACTTGAGCTTTTGAAATAAACAAAAACGTTATGGGCTGCTGCAAAACGGCAGCCCTTTTGCATAACAAAAGATATGGGAGGGTGAAGAATGTCTGAAAAAGCGACTTTGAATTATGAAAATTTAGATGATGAAGAGTTGGTACGCCTTTCGACTTTGGGGGACAGCTTTGCCACGGAATGTATTTTGGGAAGATACAAAAATCTTGTGCGCTCAAAGGCCAGAACTTACTTTCTGGCAGGTGCGGACCGGGATGATATTATACAAGAAGGTATGATTGGTCTTTTCAAAGCGATACGGGACTTTGACGGTGAAAAGCTTGCGTCGTTCCGGGGGTTTGCGGAGCTTTGCATAAAGCGGCAAATTATCACTGCGGTGAAAACGGCAACAAGACAAAAGCATATGCCCCTCAATACTTATATTTCACTAAGCAATCCCGTATATGAGGGCGATGCCGAGGGCTTTTTGGAAGACGTTCTTTCCGGCAGTGTTGAAACGGACCCCGAGCATCTTTTTATCAGCAAAGAAAACGCGCAGCTTTTGAATCTTAAGATTCAAGAGGTGTTGAGTGAGCTTGAAAAAACAGTTCTTGCCCTTTATCTTGATGGGAAATCATATCAGGAAATGAGCGAGATTTTGGGTAAGTCTCAAAAATGTATTGACAATGCCCTCCAAAGAGTGAAGAAAAAAATGGAGAAGTTCGGGAAATTTTAAACAGTATAAATATGGTATAAAATGGAAGAAAAATTCCCCAAAATCACGTCAAAAATCAAAAGTCAAGAAAAATTTTAATAAATTATGTAAACTTGTTTTTGGACAAGAGTTGGTTTACATAATATTGGTAAAAGGTGGCAAAGCCACGATTATAAGTTATTAACAGAGTTATCCACGTTATCCACAGGTTTGGGGATTTATAGGGGTAAAAACCCCCGAAAAAGAGGTCGAAAAGTGGAAAACTCCCATTTTGAAAGGCTTTTCAAAAAAAGGAAAAAATTGACTATTGGTTGACAATAATATTTTCATCTTTTGAAAAAACAAATGTGAATAAGGCGGACAGAGGATGAAGGCTGCCAAGCAAATTGTGTTTTGAAAAGCGGAAAAAATACAGAACGTTTTCGCAGTGAAAAAAGCCTTTATCCCGGATGAAAATAAAGGGAAATATATTTATTTTTCAAAAAGCTTGAAAATATCTGAAAAATAGGATATACTAACAAAAGATGGTTTACTTATGTTAATGAAAGAGAGGTGCCTTGAAAATGGCAAAGATTACAAAGGATACTATTATTCTTGATGTGCTTCGGCTTGACCCTGAAACAGCTCCGTTTTTCCTTGAAATAGGAATGCATTGTCTGGGTTGCCCGTCAGCCAGCGGTGAGAGCATTGAACAGGCTTGTATGGTACACGGCACAGATGCAGATGCATTGGTTGAAAAGATAAATGCTTTTCTTGAATCAAAGGCGTAAAAATGCATAAGGAGATACCGTTCCAAAAACAAGCTTTGCGGAGCGGTATTTTTTGTTGCCTTAAAACTCTGCAGAGAAGAAAGCCTGTGGGATACGGATTTAATTTAAATAAAAAAAATAAAATTTTGTATTGACAAAGTGCAGGGAATTGTGTATAATGATTGCTGACGCTTTATTGATGCGTTGGTTTTGAAAAGGTTTATGGGCGCATAGCTCAGCTGGGAGAGCATCTGCCTTACAAGCAGAGGGTCATAGGTTCGAGCCCTATTGTGCCCACCAATTCTTTTTCAAGATATTGCACCAAAAAGCCTGAGATGTGGGCGCATAGCTCAGCTGGGAGAGCATCTGCCTTACAAGCAGAGGGTCATAGGTTCGAGCCCTATTGTGCCCACCACATTTCTTTTTAAAGGGTATTCTGCGATGAGATTTGATTTGTTACCTATTTTGAATGCTGACGGAAGACGGCTCTCAGTTGATGCTGAGCTGGACTTTGTCGGAAAAGAAGAACAGGGTGCGGTCTTTTTGACACCTGTCAGGGTAACGGGAGAATTTTTGAATATTGGCGGAAGCATTGAATTTGAGGCGAGGGTCAGCTGCCGTGTTCGGTATGAGTGTGACAGATGTCTTGAAAGCTATGAAGATGATTTCGCCTGCTCTTTCAAAGAAATTTTCAAAAAAGAAGATGTGAAGAATGGTGATGAACAAAGCCCCGATGTTATAATTCTTGAGGGGACAGCGGTTGAACTTGATGAAATAGTTCTTCTTAATATAATTGTTCATTTGCCCCACAAACATTTGTGTAAAAATGATTGCAAGGGCTTGTGTCCGAATTGTGGACAAAATTTGAATCTGGGCAGTTGCGATTGTGACACGCGTCCCACCGACCCGAGGTTTGATATTTTGGATAAACTTTTGTAGATTATGCAGAGACTCGATTCTCTGTTCAAATTATTTTGATTGGAAAGAGGTGTATTTAGGTATGGCAGTTCCAAAGAGAAAAACTTCTAAAGCAAGAAGAGATAAGAGAAGAGCAAACTGGAAGCTCTTGATTCCTGGAATGGTTGTATGTCCCCAGTGCGGTGATTACAAAATGCCTCACAGAGTTTGCAAGGCTTGCGGATATTATAACGGTAAAGAAGTTATAAAGAAAGAGGCATAGTTAAAGCAAAAACGGTGAAGAAACCCTGTTGTTTTTTGAAAAACGGCGGGGTTTTTTGTTTTCTGAAATTTATTAAAAATGAAATAAAGTATGTCAAAAAACTTGCAGTTTAAATATTAGTGTGATATAATATTGTTGGTGAATTATATAATCAAGACAAAGCTGTAATGCGGAGTGATTTTGTGTCAAAAAGACTTGAAGAAAACGAAAATCTTGAAAGCTTTTTCAGAAAAAATGAAAAGCTTTTGAAAGAAAATGAAAAATATTCGAGGTTTTTGTTTGCACCGATTATTGTGATAATTGTGTCGCTTTTGATTTTGTCGTATAACATAACTGCGGGGCGGAAATTAAACAATCAGCCAAGGGTTCTTTCTGATACGACTCACAATACTGAAAGTGTAGATGCGGAGCAGGAATTGAGATTGACTGAGGACATTGAAAGCGAAAAAGATAAGATAAATCTCAACACCGCAACAGCGAGCGAATTTGATTCCCTTCCGGGGATAGGCAAAGCAAAGGCTGCGGCCATTGTGAAAACGAGAGAGGCCATGAACGGATTCAGGTCGATAGAGGATATCCTAAATGTGGAAGGTATAGGCGATGGAATCCTGGAAGAAATAAAGGATATGGTCTTTGTGGAATAAATTATAAAATCAGGGAGTGTGTAGATTATGCCACTGTTTAAAGGGTCTCTTTCAAAAGAGGGCAAGGGCGTTGAAAAAGGTGAAAGTGAAAGAAAACGGGCTTCGGCATTGTTTTTTGAGCTTTACACAAGAAAGTTTTGGGAAATTTGCAAGGTAAGCACTATGTATCTTATTATGTCAATCCCTGCTTTGGTGATATTGATGTTTGTTTCGGGGCAGATTTCGCTTCAGGTGGCAAATGTTTTCAAGGTGGCACTTGATGCTGCTATCAAGATGGAGGGGGTAAATGACCCTGGAGTGCTTGAGGCGTATACCTCTATTGCTGACATTCTTGTAAGAGTATTTATTACTCTTTTGATAGTGACTTTGTGGGGTACGGGCCCTACAAATGCTGGATATACCTACATATTCAGGTGTTATGCTCGTGAAGAACACGCATTTATCTGGAGCGAATTCTGGGAGCATACTTTCAAAAATTTTAAGCAGACAATCTGGATATTTGTTATTGATGTTGTGGCGTTTGTCCTGCTT
The DNA here is from genome assembly GCA_017456605.1 of Clostridia bacterium. Taxonomy (GTDB): domain Bacteria; phylum Bacillota; class Clostridia; order Monoglobales; family Monoglobaceae; genus SIG440. The sequence goes on from JAFTJA010000003.1 coordinate 12,374, forward strand.
GTTAATGCATTTTTCTTTTATGTTTCCCAAGGCGGAGCTATGAGCATAATGAAATATGTTATTATGTGTGTTTTTCTGGTTTACACAATGATGCATTTTTATATTTATCGGATTGTTATTACCTTCAAGGTGAAGCTTGGCGAGGCTTTCAAAAATTCGTTGTTGCTTTCGATAATTGCATTGCCGGTGAACCTTTTGCTTTTCGTTGGAGTTTTAGCCATCCACTTTGCTATGCCATATGCGGGCTTCACATTTGCGTCCCTTACCCCGTCTTTGGGTTACTGGACAGTGTATATAATAATGGCGCTGTTTATACTCCCAGGTCTTTCCGGATTTTTGACTGCATTTGTGTCAGACAGAGTTATGAAAAAATATGTTCAGGATATGGAAAAAACAGAGGATAAAGAAGTATTATATTAAAGCTTTATATATGAAAGGCTGTGTTTTAGATGATTAAAGAATATCCACTTTATGATGCACCGCAGATTAAGGACCTTCGGCACCTTATTGATTATGCGGCAGAGAACTATGGTGAGGACCCTGCGTTCACTTTTGAGCGTGACGGCGAGGATGTAACTGTTGATTATATCCAGATGAAGAATGATATTTATGCACTGGGCACATATTTTTACAGCCTGGGTCTTCGTGGTGAAAAAATAGCGGTTATAGGCGAAAACAGCTATGAATGGATTATTACATATTTTGCTGCGGTCAACGGCTCAAATGTGATTGTTCCCATTGATAAAGAGCTTGGCAGCACTGAGGTGGCAAATCTTATCAAAAGCTGCGAAGCAAAGGCTTTTGTGTATGCAACTTCCAAGAAGGCTCTTATTGAAGAAGCAAAAGAGAGTATGCCTACCGTTTCCTATTATGTTCCTATGGCGGATTTTGGTGAGATTATTTCCAAAGGCAGCGAAATGATTGAAAACGGCAATGATGAATTTGAAAAGAATGAGATAGACCGTGAGGAGCTGTGTACACTTATATACACATCAGGTACAACCGGCACACCCAAGGGTGTTATGTTGAACCAGAAAAACCTGACAGTTGATATGGTAAACAGCTGTACCAACTTTTTGGAGCCTGCGGGCACTGTTGTTGTTTTGCCGCTCCATCATACATTCGGTTTTATGGCGGGTATTCTTTGCCAGATTCACAGAGGTTATAAGGTTTATATAAACAGCAATCTCAAAAATGTGCTCAAGGATATCCAAAAGGCAAAGCCCCATCACATTTCTGTTGTTCCGTTGTTTGTTGAAACATTCTATAAGAGTCTTTGGAGAACGGTCAAAAAGCAGAAAAAGGATAAGCTTCTTAAAGTTCTTATCAAAGTGAGCAACGGACTTCGCAAAGTGGGTATTGACCTCAGAAAGCAGCTTTTCCAATCAGTAAAGAACGGTTTTGGCGGCAACCTTGAAATGATTATTGCAGGGGGTGCACCCATTGACCTTAAATATGCAAAGGGCTTTGAAGATATTGGAATTCAGATTATGAACGGTTATGGAATTACCGAATGTTCGCCCATTGTGTCAACAGACAGAAACAAAAAATACCTTTTTGGCGGTGCGGGAGTTCCTATCCCCGGCGTTGAAGTGAAAATTTTTGAACCCAACGAGGATGGCGAAGGCGAAATTCTGGTTAAGGGCGATATTGTTATGATGGGATATTATAACGACCCTGAGGCAACCGCAGATGCTTTCATTGACGGTTGGTTCAAAACGGGTGATGTGGGCAGAATTGACGAGCATGGATTTATCATAATCACCGGAAGAAAGAAGAATATTATAATTTTAAGCAACGGAAAGAATGTTTATCCTGAAGAAATTGAAGCCGTTATCCTGGGTAACGTTGAGGGGGTAAATGAGGTAGTTGTATTTGGCGAAGATGATGTTATCTGTGCAGAAATTTACACAGAAACCCCTGAAGAGAAGGAAAGAATCAAAAAAGATGTTCAATCCCTCAATGATACGCTTCCGCCAATGAAGCATATCAGACGTGTTATCTTCCGTGATACTGAGTTTGAAAAAACAACAACAAAGAAAATAAAAAGATTCACAAGATAAATTTTAATGAGCAAAATGGCATTTATGTGCCATTTTGCTGCTTAATAGAATGTTGGGGAATTTTATGGTAAACATAGGAAATGAATGGGATGTCCTTTTGACAGGGGAGTTTGAGAAAGAGTATTATTTGAAGCTTCGGGGGTTTTTGGCAAAGGAATATAAAACAAAAAAGGTTTTTCCTGATATGTATGATATTTTCAATGCCCTGAGGCTTACGTCATACAGCGATGTCAGCGTGGTGGTCATTGGTCAGGATCCGTATCACGGTGAAGGTCAGGCGCACGGGCTGAGTTTTTCAGTTAAAAAAGGCGTTGAGCCGCCGCCATCTCTTAAAAATATATTTAAAGAGCTAAATAATGACCTGGGCGTTCCGATTCCAAATCACGGCGAGCTTACCAAGTGGGCGCGTCAGGGGGTTTTGCTTCTCAACGCGGTACTTACCGTGCGGATGGGCGAGGCAAACAGCCACAAAAATATGGGATGGGAAAAGTTTACCGACCGGGTGATAGAACTTTTGAACCAGCGGTGCGAGCCTATGGTTTTCCTGCTGTGGGGGGCCAATGCCCGGCAGAAAAAAGCGCTTATCACAAATCCTGCTCACAAAATTTTGGAATCGGTGCATCCAAGCCCTCTTTCGGCATATAACGGTTTTTTTGGATGCAAACATTTTTCAGAGGCAAACAAATTTTTGGAGTCGGCAGGGAGAAAGCCCATTGATTGGTCGCTTGATTAAATAGATTTTGGAGGAAAAACTGATGTCAAGAAAAACTGTGGAAATTTTGGGTGTAAATATTGACAGTATGACCTTTGACGGAGCGGTTGAGACTGCACAGGGGTTGCTTAGCACAGACGGAGTGTCAACAATTTTTACCCCGAACCCTGAAATTATTATGTGTGCAAAAGAAGATTCTTTGATGAAAGAAATACTAAATTCGGCAGACATTTGCACAGCTGACGGCATAGGAGTGGTTTATGCCTCGAAAATTTTGAAAAAGCCTGTTCCAGAAAGGGTTGCGGGTTTTGACCTTGTTTGTGCACTTCTCGAAAGAATGGCGGAGACCAAAGAGGGGGTTTTTCTTTTCGGTGCAAAACCGGGAGTGGCTGATGTGGCAAAAGCCAAAATGGAGGAAAAGTATCCGGGGATAAATATTGTGGGAACACAGCATGGATATTTTTCTCCGGAAGGCGAAGAGGATATTGTGAAAAAAATAAACGAATCCGGCGCAAAGCTTTTACTGGTGTGCCTCGGTGCTCCCAAACAGGAGAAATGGATTGCAAAGCACAAAGAAAAGCTCAATGTAAATCTTGCAATGGGTGTCGGCGGTACGCTTGATGTCTTTGCGGGGGTCGCAAAGCGGGCTCCTGAGATTTTTGTGAAGCTCAATCTTGAGTGGGCATACCGAATTCTCAAAAATCCATCAAGACTTGGAAGGTTTGCAGCGCTGCCCAAATTTGCATTTGAGGTCTTGAAGGAAAACACAGGAAAAAATTATAAACAGTGAACAGAGGGTGTTTGTATGGACTTTATTAAGAAAAAAGCGGAATTTGACCTTATTAGCTTTGGGGAGGTAATGCTGAGGCTGTCACCTCCGGGAAAGGATAAAATTTCACAAAGTGAAAGTTTTGAAAAAGCCTGCGGTGGGTCTGAGTTTAATGTGGCATCAGGGGCGGCAAACCTTGGTATAAGGGCAGCAATTGTGACAAAACTCCCGAAGAATAAGATGGGACATTTTATTTCACGCCGAATCAGATACGGGAATGTATCGGACGATTATGTCGTATGGGACGAGTCGGACGAAAAACGCCTTGGGCTTTATTATTACGAGAGCGGGGCTTATCCAAGAAAGTCGGCTGTGGTATATGACCGGGCAAATGCATCGGTGTGTTCACTTGGAATTGACGAAATACCAGGGGATATTTGCCAAAAAACGCGTATATTCCACATAAGCTCAATTTCGTTGGCCCTTGGCAGGAAGCTTAGGGAAACGGCACTTTCACTGATAAAACAAATGAAAGAAAATGGTGCCGCAATCAGCTTTGATGTTAATTACCGCGCAACGCTATGGAGCGAAGATGAGGCAAGAGCCGTTATCAAGGAAATTCTTCCACTGGTTGATATTCTATTTGTATCAGAGGAAACTTCACGCAGAATGATGCAAAAGACAGGATCGCTTGACGAGATAATGAAAAGTTATGCTGATGAGTATGGTTGCAGTATAATAGCGACTACGAGACGAGAAGTTGTAAGTCCAACAAAACACAATTTCGGGTCAAGAGTTTATTATAACGGGAAATTTTATGAAGAACCTCATTATGAGGGCATTGAAGTTATTGACCGTATCGGCAGCGGAGACGCATATGTTGCGGGGGTTCTTTATGGAATCTTGTCGGGCAACAAAATCGAAGATGCGATATCCTACGGCAATGCTTTGAGTGCGATAAAAAATACGGTTTCAGGTGATATGTCAATAAGCTCAATTGATGAGGTTAACCTGGTTATAAAGGCACATCGTGCAGAGGGCGTACAGGACGAAATGTCAAGATAGACACAAAAACTATTACAGTTGCCGAACAGTGCAGCAAAATGGAGGTTATTATGATTTATATGTTTTTGGCAGAGGGCTTTGAAGAAACAGAGGCAATCGGCTGCCTTGATGTGCTCAGACGTGCAAAAATAAAAGTTCAGACTGTGGGCATATCTTCAAAGTGCGTCACCGGTAGTCACAATATAACGGTGATTGCAGATATCACGAAGGATGAGATGCAATTGGATGAATTTGACGGAATTATCCTCCCGGGCGGTATGCCGGGAACGTCATATCTTGAAAATGACCGCGATGTAATAAACATGATAAAGTATTGTGCTGCGAACAAAAAGCTTATTGCGGCCATATGTGCAGCACCGCTTATTCCCGGAAAGATGGGGCTTCTTAAGGGGAGAAAGGCGGTGTGCTATCCAGGCTTTGAAGACTTTCTTTATGATGCAAAAATAACAGATGAGAGTGTCGCAAGAGATGAAAATTTCATAACTGCAAAAGGTGCCGGTGCGGCAATGCTTTTTGGCGCGGAAATTTCGGAATATATTAAACCAGGTACGGGTGAGAAAATTCTCAAGCAGATGCAGCATCCCAAAGCCTGATAGGATTTGATTTGATGACAAACAAAAGGTATGAACTCAGAAAACAGATAAAAAGCGTCAGGTGGATGATTTTTTGGGTGGTTTTGGCTCAACTCGCCGCAGAAATGGCGGTGGAGGCGCTGCTCAGCTTTATGAAAAATCCGCCTCATCAGTATGTCCAGATTGCACTGGTTGAGGTGCTGGCGATAGGTGTACCCATAATAGTTTATGCAAGGTCGGTGTGGACAAGCTCGGGAAAAGATGCAAAGCAGGAATTCTGGCTCAATCGCTGCGGAGTATATTTCATTGTTCTTGCGGCACTTCTCGGGATTTGTGGACAGTTTGTGATGATTCTTCTCAATATGCCGGCGAATATATTCACAAAAACCGTGCTGGAGCAAACTGGTGGTGATGCTGTTGTTGCGGCGCAAAACGGTGCGGAAGTGTTTTTGGGGATAATTGGAGTGGTGATTATTCCGGCGGTTCTTGAAGAATTCTGGATGCGGGGAATTATTTTTTCGGCGTATAACAAGAGCAATACCTTTGCTGCTATTTTTTTCACAAGCATTATATTTGCCCTTTTGCATCTGCGGATAAATGAAGCTCTGGGCTTTTTGCTGATGGGGATTGTGGCGTCTTTCGTGTTGATAAAGTCGCGTTCGATTTATGCTGCGATGATATATCACGCTTTCAGCAATCTCACGGCACTTATGCTGACGAAATTTATTCTTCCTATTCTGGGGGATTATATCTGGTTTGTGTTTATTGCGGCATCGGTAGGGTTTGTATTGCTTTTTGCACTGCTTATGCTCCAAAAAAACAAGGTGAGCATCAACAAAAATTTTGGCACGAGGGGACTTGTCTTTGGAAGCATTTTCAGCCTTCCGGTTATTTTGAGTGCGGCTGTTGTGGTTCTTAAGTATTTTTTAATAAACTTTATAGGATGATTTGTTATGAAAAAGGTAGGGCACAAAAAGCTTTCTTTTCAAATTAAAAAGCTTACGCCAAGGGGAATTCTTTTTGGCGCTGTTTTGGTTGCTGTCTGTGTATGGATTGCGTTTATCGCGGGTGACTTTTTGGGATTTGGTCCCGGTCGCGGCAAGGAAGTTATGGTGAATATCCCAAAGGGCGCAACTGTCAGTGAGATAGCGGATATCCTGAAAGAAGAACAAGTGATAAGGTCCCCGCTTTTGTTTAAACTTCATGCGAAAATGGCAAAAAATGATTATGTTTTTCAGCAGGGCGGACATCTTGTGGGCAAGAGTATGAGCTATCGAAATATTGCAAAGGAGCTTTCTGATGTGCCGGATGTCAGCGAGGGTGAAACGGTGAATGTCCTCATTCCAGAAGGGTATGAGGCGGTACAAATTGCCGAAACACTGGAAAGTCGCGGGCTTGCAGATAAAGAACGTTTTCTGGAGCTTTTGGAAAAGGGAGAATTTGATTTTGATTTTATTCATGAGATAGACCGAAAAGAAAACCGGCTTGAGGGCTATCTTTTCCCTGCTACATACGAGATTGGCGTCTGGGAAACAGAATGGGATATAATAAATAAGATGCTCCGGGCTTTTGAAACGTATGTTGTCCCGATTTATGAGGAGGCAGAGACAAAATATTCCCTTGATGAAGTTGTGACCTTTGCGTCCATAGTAGAGCGTGAGGCGGCAAATGACAGCGAGCGGGGGAAGGTGGCGTCGGTTTTTCACAACCGCCTTGAGATAAATATGGCACTTGGTTCTTGTGCCACAGTTCAGTATATAATAAAAGAAAGAAAAGCCGTTTTATCCAATGCGGATACAAGGATAAAGTCACCGTATAATACCTATATAAATCCGGGGCTGCCCATAGGGCCGATTGCGTCGCCGGGGATAAATTCAGTAAAGGCAGTGCTTTATCCTGAGGACACCGATTATTTATATTTTGCGGCTAAAAGCGACGGAAGCGCAAATGTTTTTTCAAAAACACACAGCGAACATCTTGAAACTGTCAGAAATCTGCAGAAATAAGGTCTGCGTTTAATGAGGAGAAGCTTTTGAAATGAAAGCATGGATTGAAGAAGATAATATAAATTATGAATATATAATAAGGTATCTTCGTGATACAATTCCAAAGTCAGAGGGGTTAATACTTGAAATGGAAGAGTATGCAAAGAAATACGAAGTTCCCATTTCACAGCCGGAGAGCATCAGGTTTGTGGAGGTGCTCTTGAAAATTGCCGGAGCGAAAAAGATACTTGAGCTGGGCACGGCAATCGGTTATTCAGCAATAAGAATGACAAAGGCCTGTGGTGCAAGCGTGACTACGGTGGAAATTTCAGAGGATATGGCACAAATTGCAAGGGGAAACTTTGAGAAAGCCGGAGTCAAGGACAAGGTCACCCTTTTGGTGGGTGATGCCCGCGAGGTAATTTCGGATATGGATGGCGAAGAACTGTTTGATGTCATATTTGTGGACGCCGCAAAGGGACAATATATGGAGTTTTTCCCTCATTGCGAAAGACTTTTGAAAAAAGGCGGCATACTTATTTCGGATAATGTTTTGTATAAGGGAATGACAGCCAATGATGAGCTTGTGGTAAGGCGAAAGATTACCATAGTAAGGCGGCTCAGAAATTATCTTGAGATGCTGAAGAACAACAAAAGCTTCAGCACAGCGCTTTTGCCCATCGGCGATGGCGTTGCTCTCAGCTTTAAGGAGTGAATAAGGCGTGCTGGTGAAAAATGACAATCTTAGCAAGCACAAGGATTTTAAAAAGAATTTTGATTTTTTGCTGTTTGGACTTACCATGGCGGCAAGCATTTTTGGTATGGTGATGATATCCAGTGCGGCACCCTCGCCCACCAGATATGTTGCGGTGCAGTTTGCGGCGCTTGTTATGGGGATTATTGCCATTGGCATTTTGATGGTCCTTGATTATGAATATCTGGCAAACATATGGGGATATCTTTACCTTGCGTCCTTTGTACTTTTGGTGCTGGTGCTTATTCCGGGCATTGGAACATACGAAAACGGTGCAAGAAGCTGGTTCCGGTTTGGGTCGCTCGTTGGAATTCAGCCGGCGGAGCTTGTGAAGCTTGCGTTTATTATTACCTTTGCCAAGCATTTATCAGAGGTTGACTATCTCATTGACAGACCGAAAAATGTGGTATTTCTGCTTTTGCATGCCGGAATATTTATTGGACTTATCTTGCTCCAACCCGATTTTGGAACGGCAGTGGTTTTTGGATGCATAATGATTACTATGTTGTTTGTGGCAAAAATAAGCTGGAAGTATATCAGCTGTGGCCTTGGTGCTGTGGCTCTGGCTGTGCCGGTGGCGTGGTTTGTGGTGCTGAAGCCGTATCAAAAAGAGCGTATAATAAATCTCTTTAATCCCGAAAACGACCCGTCAGGAACGGGATATCAGGTTACTCAGTCAAAAATGGCAATCGGTTCGGGTGGCCTTTTTGGCAGCGGGCTTTATAAGGGCGGCAGCCAAAACAGCAACTTTCTTCCTGAACGGCATACTGACTTTATTTTTTCTGTTGTGTGTGAGGAGCTTGGGTTTATCGGCGGAATACTTGCGATTGCACTTCTTGTTGCAATCATCATAAGGTGCATTGTTATTGGTATAAATGCAAGAAACAATTTGGGGATGTATATTTGTTTTGGTGTTGCTGCGATGTTTACCTTTCACGTCATCGAAAATGTAGGCATGTGCATAGGCGTTATGCCGGTCACCGGGATTCCCTTGCCGTTTTTCAGCTATGGCGGTTCATCACTTCTTACAAATCTCGTTGCAATAGGGCTGGTGCTCAATGTGAGATACCGAAGCAAGGTTATAAATTTTTAATGCGGAGGTAATGAAATGAATAGGCATATAAAAGCAACACCGAATGCATCAAAAGATAGACTGGAGTATGTTGATGCAGTACGTGTTTTTGCTATTGTCATGGTGCTTTTGCTCCACTGTATATGTGATTATTCAAATCATTCAGGAAACTTTGGAAGGCCATTGTGGTGGATAACGGCTTTCCTGAATGAGATTACCCGAACAGGAGTGCCGTTGTTTTTCATGATAAGCGGCTTTTTGCTTATAGATGGTGTAGACACATCAAACATTGGTGGGTTCTATAAGAGGCGTCTTTTAAAGGTAGCAGTTCCTTTTTTGGTTTATCACGTCTTTTATTATTGTTATTTCAGACTACATAACGGTCAAAATTTGCTGGATGGGACATTCTTTGTGCAACTGGTGAACAGTGGAAGTGCATATCATTTGTGGTTTGTGTATTCGATGTTAGTCTTGTATCTTTTTGTTCCCTTTGTCAAAATGATTGTGGAAAAATCCACCGTGAAAATGCTCATGGCGTTTTTTGTATTGACTATATTCCAGACCACCTTAAAACCTTTTCTCAATATTTTATTTGGTGGAAAGGTGTATTTTTTCTTTACAGAAGATGGTATCGTTGGCTATATGGGTTATGCAGTTTTGGGATACATACTGGGTAGGCATGAAATCAAATGGGATAAAATAATGATAGCTCTTGGGCTTTTAGCTATACCGGTGTTTGCTTTAGTGAATTTTTGTGGAGCAATGCAGGGCAAGGGGTTTGTTTTCAATGGCGGTTATACAATAAACCATTATATTGAGGCAGCTGCTATATTTTTATTATTTAAAAAACTGAACGTTGGAAAGACCAGGGTGGTTGGGCTGTTGTCCGTTTTGTCGTTTAGGGCATACCTGATACATGTATTTGTAATAGAGTTATTTAAATCGGCATTGAGTAACTTCTCGCCCAGCGTAATGATGGCGCTGCTGTTTATATTAACTCTTTTATTAAGCTTTGTTTGGGCGTATGTTGTTGAGAGCTTTTATAAAATTGTGAAACAGAAGGGAGAAAAATACCGCCATACCAAAGGTATGACGGCATAATATGGGTTAAAGTGTATTTTCTGACACATTTTTGAGATAATTCAGAAGTGTGTCTTTTTTATTTTCGCAACGTTCTTCAATTACTGCATCAAGCAATTTGTTAAGGACTGTGCCTATCATAGAGCCTGATAGTCCAAAAGTATCTTTGAGGTCATTCCCGGTGACATCAAGCTGTTTAAATGAAAAACAGTCGTCGTTTGAAATGATTTCATCAACGATAGTTTTTGTGGGGGTTGTTTGTTCTGGGTCAAAAATGGATTTTATTGTTAAAAGATTCTGAAAGGTATCAAATCCTGTTTGAGAAATCATTTTTTTAACAGAAATCCTGTTGTCTGGGAGTGAACCATTCCAGTGGGTCAAAACTGATATAACAAGGCTTTTGATATTGTTGGGGAATTTCATTCTGTCAAAAAAGCTTTTTGCGAGTGTCAGACAGTCTTTGTCGAGCCTTGAGGCGGCCAAAATAAGGTATGCGGAAAGGCGCAAGCCCGTATTGCAGGGAATATTGTCAAGGATGCTTGCAAACCCCTCTAAATCGTTTTTTGAGGCTTCGCCAAAGAATAACTGGCTTGTTATATTAAAGGTTTTATTCAGAATATCCCCGGGAGCATTCGAAATGAGAATTTTAGAAAATTCAGAGGTTATTCGTTCGGCAGAAATGTTTTCAAGAAGCTTTGCGCACGTGTCCATAGCACGAAAAGTTTCTATCTCAATTCCAAAACCAAGCTGTGCTGCAAAACGCACTGCACGCATTATGCGGAGGGCATCCTCGCCAAAACGTGTTTTGGGGTTTCCCACGGCGCGTATTATGCCGCATTTCAGGTCCTCTTGTCCGCCAAATGGGTCGATTATGCCGAAGATGGGGCTGTATGCCATAGCATTCACAGAAAAGTCACGGCGGCTCAGGTCTTCCTCTATACTGGCAGAAAAAGTGACATTTTCGGGATGTCTACTGTCCCTATAGTCGCCGTCAACACGAAAAGTTGTGATTTCAAGGGGGACATCTTCCCAAATTACGGTAACGGTACCGTGCTTTATGCCAGTGGGAATTACGTGTTCAGAATGAAAAATCTTCTCAATATCCCAAGGCAAAGCAGATGTAGCAATGTCCCAGTCGGTGGGAGTTCTTCCGAGAATTGAATCGCGGACACAGCCGCCAACGGCATATGCCGAAAATTTAGCATCTTCGATTTTTGATATGGCAGAAGATACAAAATGAGGGAGGTTCATAAGGTGTCCTCCTTGCGCTCAGTTTCCTCAAAAATATCCAGAAAGAGCTCGTTGAAATAACGTATAGTCGGAATGTACCGAGCGATTGAGTTGACAGCATCCGGCAAGTCTTTTGGGAACTTGGGGAGAGTTATGTCATAGCGGTTGCCGCTTTTCAGCGATTTGTACGAAAAGGTACCCTGCATATCCAGAATAAGCTTGTTGGCAACATCGAAAGAAAAAGATACCATAGTATCACGCGTGGAATAGAATCCGGACAAGGGGCGTCCGCCAACACGGAAATTCTCTTTGATTAGCGGATTTACAAAATTTCCGTTATCTTTTATGTGAAACTGAAGATGGTCTTTGAGTTCCCTGACGGACAGGGATATTTTTGTTGATTTGTGAACGCTGTTTTCTGCACTCCTGAGTGAACAATAAAGAAGATTCAAGAATGCAAATTCAAACTTTTCCATATCAACAGTCATAGGGAAATTGCAACTGGAGCCCGGACAGAGGTCTATTTTGACAGAAATGTGGTCTGCGACAGTATCGGTCAAGGTTTTGGCTATTCCGGAAAGGACCTCTTCAGGATTGAAGCTTTGCAGTTTTGGGGAAAAGGGTGACGGGCTTTCCTGCGATAGAAGATGCTCAAAGATGTTGCAAACCCGGTTTATATGTATTGTGCAAAGATTTGCTGATGCTAAGTGTTCATAACAGAAAAGCGGGAGGTTTGTGGTGTTTTGGACTTTCTCAATGGCATCGTGACAACAAAAAGCAAACTGACTTATGGCTGCAATGAATGTTCTTTCAAGTGATCTATTTGCGTTTCTTTTCATGGCGTAAAAATTCCTCCTTTAAACTGTTGCTAAAAGTATACCACAAATTGGAAATATGTTCAATCCAAATCGGAAAATTGAGGAAAATGGCAGCAAAAAATAAAAAAATTTCGACTTGAAGTTGGAGTAAACGAGAGTAAACATAAGAAAAATAAAGAAAAACAGACTTTGCATATAGCTAAATTAAATTATTTGAAAAAAGGGGTTGACAAAAGAAAAAATTAGTATTATAATTGGATATGCTGCGCGAAGAGTGATACGTTGCAAAGGCGAAAATGCCTTGTCATTCAGGCCGCAGAAAAAATAAAAATGAGTTTACGGCGGACTGTGGACAAACTCACATATATGATTTGTGTGTGGTTTTGTCCATAGTCTGAAAGAAGAATTAGGAGGTTATTTTAAAATGTCAACTTATATGGCAAAAGCAAATGAGCTTGAAAAAAAGTGGTACATTATTGACGCTGCCGGCAAACCCCTTGGTCGTGTTGCTGCAAAGGCTGCTGAAATTCTCAGAGGAAAACATCGTCCCGAGTTCACTCCCAACGTGAACTGCGGTGAATATGTTATCATTATCAACGCAAAAGACGCTGTTCTTACAGGCAAAAAGCTTGAACAGAAGAAATGGTACAGACATACAGGTTATATCGGACACCTCAAGGAAGTGGCTTACAAGGATATGATGGCTGAAAACCCTGAAAAAGCTATGGAACTCGCTGTTTCCGGTATGCTTCCCCACAACACTTTGGGCAGACAGGCACTCAAAATGCTCAAGGTATACAAAGATGCAAATCACAATCATGCGGCACAGTCACCGGTTGAGTGGACTGGCGAGATATAAGGGGAGGTAAAGAAAAATGGCAAACGCAGTTCAGTATTACGGAACAGGTAGAAGAAAAGAATCTGTTGCCAGAGTAAGACTTGTACCCGGCAACGGAACAATTACTATAAACAAGAGAGATATCGACGATTACTTTGGTCTTGAAACACTCAAAACCATCCTTCGTCAGCCATTGGTTCTCACAGGAACACTTGGCAAGTTTGACGTTTTGGTAAACGTTAAAGGCGGCGGCTTCACGGGTCAGGCAGGTGCTATCCGTCACGGTATCGCACGTGCACTTCTTGAAGTTGATGAAGAAGCTTTCCGTGCAACCCTCAAGGCTGCCGGTTACCTCACACGTGACCCAAGAATGAAGGAAAGAAAGAAGTACGGACTCAAGGCTGCAAGAAGAGCTCCACAGTTCTCAAAGAGATAATCAGTTTTTGGTTATTACAATCCCACAGACATTTGTCTGTGGGATTTTTTGTATAACGAAAACCACGCGATAGTTTGAAGTAGTAAAATAAAAGTAGACACATGGAAAACCACCATGTATCTACTTCACTATGCGGGTGGATGTTTACTTCTCGTTCGTCATATTATATGTTGGACAAAGCTCGCGCCACACGTCTGTATGAGCTTCACAGTCAAGAAAGTGAGCAAATCTTGCGTTTTGTCTTTCGGTTGAACTTTCGGTATAACCTTCATTTATAACGTTCAAATAACGGTCTTTCACACTTTCACAGAAAGCGTGCCAACCTGCTTTCCATTCGCCGTTTTGAAGCTCTTTGTTACGTTTTTCAAAGCCTGCCAAGATTCTCTCTTTATCTTCGCCCTTGGCAACGGAAATGCCGTCAGTGTCATCGCAAGTGATAAAAGGAATAAATTCAATTTCGTTTGTTTCGGTATCATATTTTACAGCAAGGGATGTGTTCCACATTTCATCGGTGACGCCAAAATCGGGTTTTACGAAGTGGAAGTTGCCCTGCCCGTAAAGAATGTGACCGCCCTCATAGCTTTCGTAACATCCAATGCAATGACTGTGCTGACAAAGAACAACGTCGGCACCGCTTCTCACCATTGCATGACAGGCTTTGTGGAGTCTTGGCGACGGATAGCGGCAAAGCTCCTTGCCACCATGGTAAATCACAATAACTCTGTCATTTTCTTTTTTTGCTTTTGCAATGTCTTCGATGGTATGGTATTCATCATAAGGACGTGAGCCCATTCTGTCTTCAAGAGCATAGGAATATTCGTGCTCGCATACGGCGATGATAGCAACTTTTTCACCATCTTTTTCAAAAACAATATTTTTTCTTGAATCTTCATAGTTGTTACCAAAGCCGGTATACAAAATGCCTGCTCTGCTGAGAGCCTCAAAGGTGTCTTTTACGCCCTGTTTGCCAAAATCAAAGAAGTGGTTGTTGCTGAGACCACAGCAGTTGACACCGAGTTCCGCAAGAACGTCAGCAACTTCGAAAACAGCTTTCAGAGGAGGACCAAATTTTTCAATGGCGTTTTCACTGTCGGTGAGTGCACATTCAAGGTTGACAAAATTTATGTCGTTTCCCTGAAACACAGATACAGTGTCAGTGAAGAGCTTTTCGGTCTCTTTTTTTGCGAACAGTTGGTTTGTTTTGATAGTTGGCGAAAGGTCGCCGAGAAGTAATGCTTTCATAAATTTAACTCCCATCGTATATTGAATTTGATATTGACATTAATAAATGTTAATATAAATTATAGCATACCAATTTCAAAATAGCAATGAAATATATTGAGAAATAACGGTACTTTTTTGCAATTTTTGTTCTACATACATTCAGCACCTTGGGAGCATGATTGGTCAGTATGGAGCAAACGAAGTGAAAGAGCCTGATATTGAGATTTTTGACGAAAATGCGGAGGAAGAGATTCTCAACATTTTTGGTGACAAAAATGCAAAGGTTTACCTTATTGAATGAAATAGTATTTGCTATAAGAGTGACAGTCATACCCCGTAAAATATGGGTTATGACTGTTTTTATAACGAAAAACAGTGAAACCGCTTGATTTCAAGCGGTTTTCGTTGTATCAACCTTTCGGTTATTCTTTGGAAGAGCCGAATGGTTTGGATGCCGGTGTATTTTAGTCGATATGCAAACTTCGTTTGCTCGATATTTTTGTTATCACAAAATCGATATGTTTTTCGCTTTTCTCAAAACTCGATATGATATAAATCTCGTTGCCGCAAGGCAACATATCGAGTGCGTCAGCACATATCGAGTCATTTATGACATATCGAAAATCTCGAAAGAGATTTATATCGATGAAAAAGCGACTTGTCGAAACAAGTCGCTTTTTTCTGGCTGCCGGACTAGGATTCGAACCCAGACAAACAGAGTCAGAGTCTGCTGTGCTACCTTTACACAATCCGGCAATATTAAATTCTCTATAAATAAAAAAGTATTTGGTGCGAGCAGTGGGACTTGAACCCACACGTCGGTTGACACACGCCCCTCAAACGTGCCTGTCTGCCTATTCCAGCATGCTCGCATATCCAAACAGCTTTTATAGTATAATACCTTTTAGAGCATTTGTCAAGAGTTTTTTCAAAAAAAATGTTTTATTTTTACTTTTTTTTGAATATTCTTGTTGTGGAGGCGATTATATCATGAAATCAATAAAAACATATGTGGTATCAATTCTTATTCCTTTGCTGGTGGGAGGACTTTCGGCATTTCTCACGCGGAACAATATGATGCTCTATGAGGACATAATAAAACCACCCCTTGCGCCACCGGCGATACTTTTCCCTATTGTATGGACAATTCTTTATATCCTTATGGGGATTGGTGCGGCAAGGGTTTATCTTAAACGTGATATTATGCCAAAAGAGGTGGCAGAGGCAAAAATGGTATATTTTCTTCAACTGGCGGTAAACTTCTTCTGGAGCCTTATCTTTTTCAACCAGAGGGCCTTTCTTGCGGCGTTTTTGTGGCTTGTGCTTTTGTGGCTGCTGATTGTTTTGATGCTTGTCAAATTCCGCAAGGTAGATTTGCCAGCAGCAGTTATAAACATACCGTACCTGATTTGGGTTACCTTTGCAGGGTATCTGAGTCTTGCGATATATCTGCTTAACAGATAGAAAAGGGGGATTGTGGCATCCCCCCCTTTTTATTTATCCAATGAGTCCAGATAGTCTTCAAAATTGCTTTTGATTACAGTTACACGGGGACCATAAATGACCTGAACACCAGAGCCACTTTTTATTACGCCTGAAGCCCCGCTTTGGCGAAGGATGGCATCCTGAACCTTGGAGCTGTCCTTTACGGTGACACGCAGCCTTGTGGCACAACAGTCAACATTTACAAGGTTATCCTTGCCCCCAAGACCCTCGAGAATAAGAGGTGATTTATCTTCCTTTGCTGCATTTACGTCCTTCCTTGTATAAAGCTTGGTGTCTGCTTCGTCATCTTCCCGACCAGGGGTTACGAAGTTGAATTTCCTGATGAGATAACGGAAAAGGAAGTAGTAAACAATGAAATAGATAATACCTACCCATATGATGTTAATCCAGTTGGTCTTGTCGTTGCCCTGCAGAATTCCAAAGAGGAACAAGTCGATAACACCACCCGAGAAGGTCATACCAACCCCGACATTAAGAATATGCATCAGCATAAATGATATACCGGCAAGCACACTGTGGATGACATACAGTATGGGTGCCACAAACAAAAAGGTAAATTCCAGAGGCTCGGTTATACCGGTTAGGATGGATGTGAGTGCTGCGGAAAGCAAAAGGCCTCCGGCAACCTTCTTTTTGGTGGGCTTTGCCACGCTGTACATTGCAAGAGCCGCACCGGGAAGACCAAATATCATAAACGGGAACTTACCACTCATAAAGCGTGTTGCCTCAACCGAAAACTGAGTTGTGTTGGGTGACGCCAGCTGCGCAAAAAAGATGTTCTGTGCGCCCTGAACGGTTGCCCCGTCAATAACCATACTTCCGCCAAGTCCTGTCTGCCAGAACGGAATATAAAATACATGGTGCAAGCCAAAGGGGATAAGACCGCGTTCTATAGTTCCATAAATAAGTGTGCCAAAGTATCCAGAGTTCAGAACAAGACTGCCGAGAGAATATATTGCTCTTTGGATATAGGGCCAGATAAAGTACATTGCGATACCCACGAGGATATAAACAAAGGTCGATATAATGGGGATAAATCTGACACCGCCAAAGAACGAAATAACGGTGGGCAGTTGGATTTTGTAAAAGCGGTTGTGAAGTGCCGCAACACCAAGTCCGACAATTATACCGCCGAACACACCCATCTGGAGGGATTGAATACCAACTACATTGGCAACCGTTCCCTCAAGCATTGCGCCCTCGGCAAGCTGACCGTTGATTTTGAGTAGCGTGGATATGGTCTGGTGCATAACAAAGAATGCAATGGCTGCCGAAAGAACTGCGGTGCCGTGTTCTTTTTCTGCCATACCCAAGGCAACACCAAGAGCGAAGATAAGGGGCAGATTGCCAAAAATAATATCACCGGTCTGGGCGAGAATCTGCATTATGGAATTGAGCAAGGTCCCGGGCCCAAGTATGGCTTCGAGATTGTATGCCTCAATGGTGGTCGTGTTGGTGAGGGATGCACCAACGCCCAGCAAAAGCCCTGCAATGGGCAGAAGTGCGATTGGAAGCATAAACGAGCGGCCGACTCTTTGGAGTACGCTGAAAAGTCCGCTTTCTCCTTTAGTTTTCATAGTTTTTCATCCTTTCTGATTGATGTTCTGAATGTTAAATTCATATTTTATATGTCATAGCAGGACTTCCTGCTTTGGCTGACGGGGATTCAAGAACTTTAAATTTGTGCATTTTTTCGGTGTTGGTTATTGCGACAACCGTTGTTATGTTATAGCCTTTTTCTTTTATAAGTTCAAGATTTGCCGAGGCGATGGCGTCACCTTGTGTGACGCGGTCACCCCTTTTTACCAGAGGTTTAAAGCCGGTGCCTTTTAGCTCGACGGTGTCTATTCCTATATGAACCAAGATTTCAAGGCCGTCATCTGATGTTATACAATAAGCGTGAAGGGTGGACGTGACGTCGGTTACTGTGCCGCTTGCAGGGCTGAAAAATTCGCCGGTGGTTGGAATCACTGCAAACCCGTCACCCAAGAATTTCTGGGAGAAAACCTGGTCAGGGACTTTTGTTATACCGATTACTTTGCCGTTTGCCACAGAGGTAAGTGTTTTTTCTTTTTTAAAAAGATTGAACATAAAAGGTGTGCTCCTTTATGGAAGATTTATTATTTTTTCGCGAAGCTTTAATATATATGAGGGAGATACCGAAAGTTCGTCAACTCCCATATCAATGAATTTTTCGGTGAGGGACATATCAGACCCAAGCTCCCCGCAGATGCCCACCCATTTGCCGTATTTGTGGGCGTTTTTCACTACCATTTCAATAAGCCTTAAAATGGCGGTGTGGTGTGGGTCAAAAAATGGCTCTAAGTGACTGTTTTGTCTGTCTATTGCAAGAGTATATTGTGAAAGGTCATTGGTGCCGATACTGAAAAAGTCAACTTCAGGGGCAAGGATGTCTGAAATAATCGCCGACGCAGGAGTTTCAATCATGATACCCAGTTTTACATTTTCATTGAATGGAATACATTGTTGCGTGAGCTCGTCCTTTGCCTCGGTGAAAATCTGTTTTGCCCGATTTATTTCGTCAAGGGAAATTATCATAGGAAGCATAATTGAAATGTTTCCATAGGCAGAAGCCCTGAGAAGTGCTCGAAGCTGGGTCTTGAAAATGCAGGTATCGGTAAGGCATATCCTGATTGCCCGAAAGCCCAGGGCGGGGTTTTCTTCCTTTGGAAGATTGAAATAGTCTATTTGCTTATCTGCACCGATGTCAAGAGTGCGGACAATCACGGGCTTTCCAAGCATCCTTTCGGCTACCTCTTTATATATGGCGAACTGTTCGTCTTCAGCAGGAAAGTTCTCTCGCTGAAGATACAAAAATTCACTTCTGAAAAGACCAATTCCGCCGGCGTCATTCTGGATTACCGCGGCCAGGTCAGTGGGACCTCCGATGTTGGCGAAAATGTCAATTTTTCGGTTTGATTTGGTTTGGTTGGGTTTGCCTTTTAGCTCTGCCAAAAGCTTGGAGCGTTCATCTTCAAGCGCTTTTCGGTGTTTGAAATCTTCAATTTTTTCGTCGTCGGGATTTACAAAAAGTGCTCCACTGTAACCGTCCAGCACCGCCATTTCGCCGTGATGTGAACAGGGGATTTCGCCTGTGCCGATTATTGCCGGAATGTTCATTGTCCGTGCAAGGATTGCGGTGTGTGAAGAGGGCGAGCCGCCAAAGGTCACAAACCCAAGGATTTTTTCTTTGTCAAGCTGCACAGTCTCGCTTGGCGTAAGGTCCTCTGCCACAATTATTGAGGGCTCGGTGAGGATATGTTTGTCTTCGCTTTCGCCGGAAAGCTTGGCAATCAGACGGTTTGATATATCGTTTACGTCGCTTGCTCTGGCTTGCATATATTCGTCATCCATCTCAGAAAAGGAGCGGGCAAAAATATCCGAGGTATAGCTGACGGCATATTCCGCGTTTACCTTTTGATTTTGAATCATTGCACGTATTGCACCGAAATAGTCTTCGTCGTCCAGCATCATAAGATGAATCTGAAATATCTGGGCATTGGCTTCACCCACCTCTGCAAGGGATTTTTTGTAGAGAAGTTGGAGCTCTTCCTTTGCGGTGTTACGGGCGGCCTCAAAACGTAATATTTCATTTCTTGTATCAGAAATTTTCAGTCTTTTTATGGTTGGGGCATTGCAGTCATAAAAATGAAGCTTCCCCATTGATAATGCGTTGTAGACACTTTTTCCGTTAAATTCAAGCATGGGCTTTGTCCTTTCCCAATATTAAGTATTTCTTTGAGTTATTATATACAAAAAAGGAATAAACATACGCGAAATGCAAATGTGACACAAAAAAATCCTTTTTGAAACGGACAAATTTTATCATAAAAAACTTCTTGTCCGCATAAGATTTTTTAGGATTAAGATATAAAATGTACGCCCGCAAACGGAGGAATTTTTTATGGAAAAAATAAAGGGACTGTCGCATGCACAGGTTGAAAAAGCCAGGGAGGAGAGCGGATGCAACAAGCTTTCGGAAAAAGAAAAGATTACCCTTTGGCAAAAATACTGGGAAAAATTTGATGACCCGATAATAATTGTTTTGCTCATAGCTCTTGGAATAAACATTGTTTTCACTTTTTTGGGAAAGGTGGACTGGTTTGAATGCG
Source organism: Clostridia bacterium (assembly GCA_017456605.1). GTDB lineage: Bacteria > Bacillota > Clostridia > Monoglobales > Monoglobaceae > SIG440. The sequence goes on from JAFTJA010000003.1 coordinate 32,631, forward strand.
CAGGAATTTTTGTTTCAATTCTTATTGCCACTTGTGTAAGCGCCCTTTCGGAATACAGAAACGAAGAAACGTTCAGGAAAATTCAAAGTGAAGCGTCAAAAATTTTGTGCAAGGTATATCGTGACGGAAATCTTTCGGAGGTTATGATTGACGATATTGTAAAAGGCGACTTTGTTCTTCTTCAGGCGGGAGATATTGTACCGGCTGACGGTAGCGTTTTTCGGGGAAGCATAAAGGTTGACCAGTCAGCCCTCAATGGCGAAAACCGTGAGGTGCTGAAAACCCCCTTTGAAAATCCCCCGCAATATCGGACAAGATTGGTGGATTTTTGGGATGAAAGCAGTCTGTATCGGGGCGGAATTGTATGCTCCGGTCAATGCATTATGGAGGTCGGTCAGGTAGGGGATAAAACTGTTTATGGAAGACTCAGCAAGGAAACGGAGGACAAAGACAGAAAAAGTCCGCTTCAGGTAAAGCTTACGGACCTTGCGAAATGGATAAGCGGATTTGGATATATTGGAGCGGCACTGGTAACAGCGGTCTATATCATTAAAAATTTTTTCGTGGAAAATGGCTGGAATGTTTATCAGATTACAGAATATTTTTCTGATGGGGCGCAGGTGATTTCGGATGTTGTAAGCAGCATCATTGTGGGAATTACCGTGGTGGTAATGGCGGTCCCCGAGGGACTTCCCTTGATGGTTGCCATTGTTTGCTCACTAAATATGAAAAAAATGATGAAAAGCAATGTTCTGGTGAGAAAGCTAATCGGGATTGAAACAGCGGGAAGCATAAATATGCTGTTTACCGACAAGACCGGAACAATAACCTGTGGAAAGCTCAGCGTCACAGAATTTGTTGACGGCGAAGGAAATACATATGATAGAAAGGAGAATATCCCAAACTTCCTCAAAAAAATGATAGACATATCGGTTTTGGGAAACTGTGCGGCGCAAATGTCAAAGGGAAAGGTTGTTGGCGGAAACGCCACTGAAAAAGCGCTGATGGAATTTGTTTATCAAGGGAAAAAGCCCTCAGTCACACTTGAAAAGGTACGTGAAACGCTGTTTTCAAGTGAAACAAAATTTTCACAGACCCAAGTAAGGGGCGATTTTCAGGGTGCGCTGATAAAGGGAGCCCCTGAAAAGATACTAAAAAACTGCAACAGTTTTTTTGATGTGACGGGAGAAAAACAAAATTTTAGGTCGATGACTTCTTTATACAAAATCATTGACGAAATGGCGAGCAGGTCAATCAGAGTGCTGGCACTGGCTGTTTGTGAAACTTATGTTGATGGTGGAATTCCGCAAAATATGACACTACTTGGGCTCGTGGGGATAAGGGATGATTTGCGACCTGATGTGGTTGCTTCAGTGAGAGAGGTGAAACGGGCGGGGATAAAGACCATTATGATAACAGGGGACAAAAAAGAAACCGCTGTTGCTATTGCAAAAGAGGCTGAAATTCTTGACAGTTCACGAAATATAGTTTTGACATCAGAAGACCTTCAGCGGATGAGTGATGACGAGGTGAGTGAAATTCTTCCTGAACTCAGGGTGGTGGCGAGAGCACTGCCCACCGACAAAAGCCGTCTTGTAAGGATTGCTCAGGAGAAAGGATTGGTCGTTGGGATGACAGGTGACGGCGTGAATGATTTGGCAGCACTCCGCCGTGCAGATGTGGGATTCGCTATGGGGAGCGGGGCTGATGTGGCGAAAGAGGCGGGGGATATTGTTATCTTAGATGACAATTTTTCGTCTGTCAGGTCTGCGGTGCTTTTTGGAAGAACTATATATAAAAGCATAAAAAAATTTATTGTCTTTCAAATGACAATAAATATAGCAGCAGTATTGGTTTCGGCATTCGGTCCGCTTGTGGGGATTGACAGACCTCTTGGAATAACCCAGATGCTCTGGGTAAATCTTGTTATGGACACACTTGGGGCAATAGCTTTCGGCGGTGAGGGCGCGCTCAAAAAGTATATGCTTGACAGACCCAAGAAAAGGGAAGAAAAAATTCTTGATAAAAGGGCATGGAGCCAGGTAGCCATAAGCGGTATGTTTATATTTGCCATGAGTATGTTTATGTTTTTGTCAAAGGATGTTCATTATGCGTTCCGTCAGGCAGAAAACGATGTGGTATTCTACACCGGCTTTTTCAATTTTTTTGTGTTCGCCGGTACCATAAACGCTTTCAACGTGCGGTGTGACGGGATTGATTTGATTGAAAATATTTCTCTCAACAAGCCGTTTTTGATAATTATGTGTCTCATTATGGCAGTGCAGATTTTTATGACGTATTTTGGAGGAGCGGTTCTCAGGACGGCACCTCTTGACCCTCACGAATGGGTGGCTGCGGTTATACCTGCGCTGCTGATAATTCCTCTGGATCTCACAAGAAAAATTATATTTGGAAAAAAATAAGTGTTACACTCCGCTCAGGTCAAAGGGCGGGGTGTATTTTTTGTTAGCACTTTGCCTTGATTGGACGAGGGCGCTTGTGAATCCCAAATCAAGAGCGAAAGATGTGACAGATTCATATTCGAAGGTGGTGAGGATGCGGTTGATTTCGGGGAAAGACGAGAGGTTTTCATTGGGTGTGTATTGACTCATTATGCTGAGCAGAAATTGGTCCGTGCCAAAATTTTCGGCAAGATATGACAAAATATCAAGAGAATCTTGTCTGCAGGAGGGAAGCACCAGATGTCTTACGATGGTGCCACGGGTCATAATGCCGCTACCTGAAAAAACAGGAGCACCGGTCTGGCGTAGCATTTCGCAAAGGGCGGATATGGCGATTTCAAAATAGTCTTTAGCGGCGCTGTATTTTTTTGAAAGGTGGGGACTTTTGTATTTGATGTCCACAAGATAAATATCAATATAGTCTTTAAGCAGACGCAAGGTCATGACGCTTTCATAGCCGCTGCTGTTGTAGACAAATGGAATTTTTATCTTCTTGCGGACAAGGTCAATGGCCTCGCAAATTTGTGGCACATAGGGGGTGGGGGTTACAAGATTTATATTGTGGGCACCCTGAGACTCAAGCTCAAGGAAAATTTCTGCAAGACGATTGATTGTGATTTCTTTCCCAAAATGCTGCTGACTGATTTCAAAGTTTTGACAGTAAACACACTTTAAATTGCAACTGCTGAAAAAAACTGTTCCGCTTCCGGTTTTTCCGCTGATGCACGGCTCTTCCCAATGGTGGAGGGCGGCTCTTGCGATTTTGACGTTTTCGCCCGCGCCGCAAAAACCAGTGCTTAAAGTGCGGTCAATCTTGCAATTTCGTGGACATAGTGTGCAGTTTTTGAGGTTTTCCATAAGAACTCTCCTGACTGAAATTTGTATATATTAAGTATATTTCAAACAAAATGTGCTGTCAACATTTTGGGAAAAATTTCAAAAAGCTATTGACAATTTTGCGTTGATGTGATATTTTGTTTTATGTTAAAATAGTTTGAAGTTCAAAATATTTTTTTGAGGTGGAAAAATGGAGAACAATCAAAAAGAAAAGCTCAATTATTTTTTGGTGCATATTTTCAATCATATATTGTCTTGGGAGGAAAGCAGCTTCAAAGAGATGGGAGTCTCTGACCTTTCGCTTCGTGAACTCCATGTGATTGAGGCGGTGTGCAGACTCAAAAAATCAGGGAAAAATCGTATGTCAGACATTGCGAATTATCTTTCGATTACGCCTGGGTCGCTCACTACTTCTGTGAACACATTGGTGAAAAAAGGTTATCTTGTGCGTGAAAATGACGAAAATGACAGGCGTGTGGTTTTGATTGTTCCTACAAAACAGGCGGACGAGGTAGACAAAATACACGCAGGCTTTCATGCCGCAATGATAGATGAGGTAGAAAAAGCTATAAGCAACGGCGAAACGGATATTTTGGTCAATACATTAGAAAAATTAAGTATATTTTTTACAGAAAAATCAAAAGTGAGGGGCAGAAAATGAAAAAAGAATTTAAAGGCTACGAGGTTGAGGAATTTACAAGTCTTGGTCAGGCGGTGAAAAGACATGTTGACCGTCACGGCGACAGACCAGCATTTAAGTTTCGTGAGAAAAAGGAGATAAAGACGGTTACATATCGTGAATTTTATAACGATGCACTCTATCTTGGAAATGCACTTTTAAAACGCGGCTTTATTGACCGTCACGTTGCCTGCATTGGTGAAAATTGTTACCGCTGGCTTGTGGTACATTCTACAATGATAAACTCTAATGGTGTTTATGTACCCCTTGACAGACAGCTTCCCAAACAGGATATTGTGACGGTTCTCAATCACAGCGATTCGGAGGTGCTGTTTTTCACAAAAAAATATATCAAGGTTCTTGAAGAAATAAAAGAGGAACTCCCAAATATAAAAATGTTTGTTTGCCTTGATGCCCAGGCGGAGGAGGGGAAATACCTTTCCTTTGATGATTTGATGGCAGAGGGCAAGGCTCTTGTGGACTCGGGCTTCAATGAATATGAAAAAATTCAAGGTGATACCGATGCGATGAGACTTTTGGTTTATACATCGGGCACAACGGGTATGGCAAAGGGTGTTATGCTTTCAGAACGCAACGTTATGACCTGCATAAACACAGGACTTCGCCTTACAAGACTTTATGACAGAGCGATTTCGCTGCTCCCTTATCATCACACATACGAGGGTATAGGTCTTATTGCTGAGCTTGCTTGTGGTGTTACCATTTTCATCAATGACAGTATGAAAAATATTCTCAAAAACTTTGAGGAGTTTAAGCCCGAAACCGCATTTTTGGTGCCGGCGCATCTTGAGGCTTTTTATAAAAGAATTCAAAAGGCCATCGGCAAGAAAAAGCCTCTTATTGACGGAATGATTGCCCTTAGCAACTGCCTTAGGAAGTGCGGGATTGATTTAAGACGCAAGATGTTTGGTATGATACTTGCACCCTTTGGTGGTGAACTGAAAAAGGTTATCAGCGGCGGTGCACCAATCCGTCCTGAGATTGCAGACTTTTTTGAGGCTATTGGCGTTACTGTAGTGAATGGCTATGGAATAACAGAATGTTCACCCCTTGTTGCAATCACCCGTGAGGGATATGATGATTGTTATACAGCAGGTGTTCCCATCGGCTCGGTAAAGGTAAAAATCAAAGACCCTGACGAAAACGGAATTGGCGAGGTCCTGGTAAAAGGTACATCGGTTATGCTGGGCTATTATAAAAATCAGGAGGCAACCGACCGCGTGATGGAAGACGGCTGGTTCAACACCGAGGATTTGGGTATGATTGATGAATGTGGAAGACTCAAAATCACAGGACGTTCAAAGAATCTGATTGTCCTCAGAAACGGCAAAAACATTTTTCCCGAAGAAATTGAAAATTATATTTTGTCACTTCCCTATGTGGCAGAGGCGGCGGTCACCGCATGGCACGACGAAAGCGGAGAAGAATCGGGACTTTGTGCGCATATTTATCTTGACCCCCAGAGCGAAATGGCAAAGGACATTGACCGTGAAGCAAAAATTCGTGATGATGTATCAAGAGTCACAAAGGAGCTTCCTATCTACAAACAGGTAAGCCGTATAAACATAAGAAAAGAAGAGTTTATCAAGACTACGACGAATAAGATAAAGAGAAACGAGATAGAGAAGTAATATCGGTGAAATTCACATTATATTGGTCGCTTAGCCTCCTTTGTGTACAGCAAGTACACGGCAGTCGGCTAATCACCCAATCTAAGGCAAATTTCTCACGATATTTGCGAATACGGATTTCAAAGCCCCCAAACAGGTATGTTTGGGGGCTTTTGGCTCATTTACTTTAAATTGGATGCAGTGTATTGAATCTGGATTGAAAGTCTTTGTTCAAGTACCATAAGTGTCAGCTTGATTTCGCCTTTGTTGGAGTCTGCTGTGCTCCAGCTTTCGGTATATTCAGCAGGAGTTTTGCAGTCATCAAAGCTTTTTAACACTGAAATACGGTTTTTAAGGCCTGGATATGTGGTGGGGTTTCCGTATCTTTCAGTTAGCTCATTTTTTATATTTTGGAGCAGATTCCACGCAGCATCACTTTTACCGTCTGTAATATAAAAGTATCCGCCACCGTACAAAGCATCATCAGCTACGGTGAAAAGAAGATATTTGGTAAGGCTTGTATCATTATACTCCACAGGGGCATTGAAACAAAACATACCGGGGGAAGTATCTTCTGTGAGTTCGTCTTTGGAAATATCAAGAGCCTCGTAAATATCAGCAAGCTTTGTCCCGATATTTTCAGAAAAGGAAAAGTCAAGATCACCTTTGGTGTTTTGCACATTGACACACCCTGTTATAAGTATCGATAGTGTAATTAACAGTGAGATAATAATTTTTTTCATAGTTAAGTCCTCCCATGGTATGTATAATGAAAAAAGACACCTTTAAGATGTCTTTTTTCTGGTGGAGATGAGGAGAGTCGAACTCCTGACCCCCTGCTTGCAAGGCAGGTGCTCTCCCAACTGAGCTACACCCCCAAATTTTGTGCTGCCTTTTGGCAACAAATGAATTATAGCACAATGTTTCCCATTTGTAAAGAGAAATTTTCAAAAATTTTTGAAAAAAGAAAACAGCTGAAATTTTCCAGCTGTTTTTTGGTGTAGAATTTTTAAATTTAAACTTATTTGAAACATCCGAGGACATTTCCTGAAAAAATTATTCGGTAAGAGAAAATATTATTTTCCTTCTTCAAGACCGAAACGTTTTCTAAATTTGTCGATACGACCGCCTGTGTCAACCAACTTCTGCTTACCGGTATAAAAAGGGTGGCAAGCTGAACAAATTTCGATAGAAACATTTTCTTTTGTTGAGCCTGTTTCAATAACATTTCCGCAAGCACACTTGATAGTTGTTTCTTTGTAATCGGGATGTATTCCTGCTTTCATCTCTATATTTCACCTCTTTCTTTAGAGTGTTGTAGCTAAATCAGCATTACGTTTGCAAAAGGGCACAAAAGTGCCATTCGCAAAAGCAAAATTTATTATATCACAAGGTTTATATAATTGCAAGTTATTTTTAAAAAAAATTAAATTTTTTTGAGCTCGGCTTCGATTTTTTCTTTTAAAACCGGAAAGTCAATGGGCATTTCAAGAAAAAACTTATCAGCCCAAAGCCCTTGATATATGAGCATACCAAAGCCGTTGAGGGTGTCAAAGCCGCGCCGTTTTGCTTCTTTCAAAAAGGTCGTTTCGCTTGGGTTATAAATAAGGTCAAAAACCAAAGAACCCATTTTTAATGAATCAAAAAACGAAAAATCTTCAAAATCTACAGAAACTCCTGACATACCGAGGGGCGTTGCATTGATGAAGATGTCACAATCGTGTGCGGCTTCTGATATTGAGTCAAGTGTCAGAGTACCCACGTCTGTTTTACACTTTTTAAGCCTTTTGGCTATGGACTCTGCAGAAGACAGCGTGCGGTTTAAAATGGTGATTTTTTTAGCGCCCTCCATTTCGGATTTTAAAGCCACAGTGGAGGCAGCACCCCCTGCGCCGAAGATAACAATGTTTTTTTCGGTAAAATCAAAGCCGTAATCAAAAACCGACTGAGCAAAACCACGTCCGTCGGTGTTGTAGCCAAGGAGCCTTCCGTCTTTCACTTTCACGGTATTTACAGAGCCAAAAAGCATTGCTTCATCGTCGATAAAATCAAGAAACTCAATGATATCTTTTTTATGGGGCATAGTCAGGCTAAATCCGTTTATGCCCAGTTCTTGTGCTTCGGCAAGGTAATCTTCAAGTTCCCCTTTTTTGACACAAACTCTGCGGTATTCAAAATCAAGCCCAAGCCCTGTAAGGACCGTACTGTGTATTATTGGAGACTTGCTGTGTGATACGGGGTCGCCGACTATGTCAAGCTTAATCTTTTGCATCACTGGATGCCTCCCCAATCAGATAGTCTATGGCAAGAAGATATCCACGCAGACCAAGACCCACAATCTGTCCCACGCAGGCGGGGGCAGTGACCGACTTGTGACGGAATTCTTCACGCTTGTGTATATTGCTTATGTGGACCTCAACAGCCGGAAGATTTACCGCTACAAGTGCATCATGGATTGCGTAGCTGTAATGTGTGTATGCACCGGGATTGATGACAATAGCATCATAGTTCCCGAGCGAATGGTGGATAAAGTCAATGAGTTCACCCTCGCAATTGCTTTGAAGAACTGTTGCCTCGATGCCCTTTTCGTTTGCATAGTTTTCAATCAACGCTTCAAGGTCGGCATAGCTTTTTGTGCCGTAAACTCCTACCTCACGAACTCCCAACATATTGAGATTTGGTCCGTTCAAAACCATAATTTTCATTTTTTCAGCCATTGTAAATGTTCACCTCGTTTATTATTTTTTGGGCTGCCAAGTTAAGGTCAGCAGTGTTTTCAATTTCTATATTGCAAAAATCTTTATATCTTGCGATGCGTTTTTCATAAAGTGAAAAAAGCTTTTCCTTGCCGTCTTTAAGGAGCGGGCGGTTTGATGCATCAATATCTTTCACAATAAGCTCCGGCGGACGGTTTATAAAAATTACGACGCCGTTTTTTTGCAAGATGTTTTTGTTTTCTTCTCGTTCAACAATGCCGCCGCCTGTTGAAATAACGGCATTTGTTTTTTGAGTCAGGTTTTTTAGAATTTCTGTTTCTTCGTCCCTGAAAGAGCTTTCACCAAAGGAGCTGAAGAATTCTGATATTTTCACTTTTTTCGTTTCTTCAAAAACGGCATCAGAGTCAAAAAAGCTTTTGCTAAGAAGCGTTGCAAGACGCTTTCCGATGGTGGTTTTGCCACAGCCGGGCATCCCGATAAGAATAATGTTTTTCATAAAAATCACAGCCTTTCTGACGGAGATTTCGGGGCGTGATAATTTCCTAAGATTTTTAAGTATGCGATATTTTCCTTTATGGCGGACATAACCTGACGAACGCTAGGGTCAAGGAGATTGCCCTCAAAATCCACAAAAAACATATATTCAAAGTTGCGGTCGTGACGTGGTCTTGATTCAATTTTTACAAGATTTAGCCCGCTGTTTTTGAATTCCGAAAGGATATGGTGAAGAGAGCCGCTTTCGTTGGGCAGAGTGAAAAGGATGCTGATTTTGTTGCAATCTTCGTTCAAAATTCCGCGTTTCGCAATAGCCGCAAAACGTGTAACGTTGTTCTGGTTTGTGCTGATGTTTTCAGCTAAGACTTTCAGCCCATAAATATTCGCTGTCCGTTTGTCAGCGATTGCCGCCAAAGTGGTATCGCCCATTCCCGCAACATATTTTGCGGCGAGAGCGGTGTTGTGATATGTGGTGAACTTCATTTTGGGATAGTTCTTGAAAAAGTCCTTACACTGAAGATATCCCTGTTCGTGGGAATATACGCTTTGAATGATATCAAGAGTTGCGCCCTGCGGTGCCACAAGACAGTGAACAATGGGGACATCCACCTCGCTGACAATATAAAGGTCACGGCTTTCAAGGAGGTCAAAAACTCCTGAAATTGAGCCGGTTGAGGAGTTTTCAAAGGGAAGAACTGCATAGTCCGCACGATTTTCGTCAAGGGCGTCAAGCGCTTCGGCAAAGGTCATGGTGTTTATGCGTTTTGTATCATCCCCGAAAATTTTCATAAGTGCGGTTTCGCTGTTAGCTCCCGCAACGCCCTGAAAGACTACAGTGGGGTTTTCTTTGAGATCAGAGCGGTCAAAGCCCGCATAAAGGTCGCTGTCAAAATCACCACAAGCCAAAAACTGCCTTTGTGATTTGCGACTTATCGACATAATTTCGGAAAAAAAGTCACGGACGAAAGATGCCTTGTCAGGAGAAACCAATGACCCTTTGTGGTCAAGGATTTGTTTTTCACGGGACTTGTCAAGGACTGGAAGATTGTTTCTTTTTTTATAGTCAGCGACTTTTTCTGAACATTCCATTCTTTCAAGAAAAAGTGGAAGAAGCTTTTCGTCAATTTCGTCTATTTTATTTCGTAAAGTTTCAAGTTCGTTCATTTTGGGTGTTACCTTTCATAGCTTAAAGTATGATGTCAAGTATAGCAAGGGCTGCACTGCACTCAACCACCACCGCTGCACGCTGAACGATGCAGGGGTCGTGACGACCATTTATTTGGATGGTAGTGTTTTCCATTTTTTCAAGGTCAACTGTTTTCTGCATCTTTGCAATAGATGGCGTGGGCTTTATTGCCACCGAAAAGAGAACCGGCATTCCGTTTGTGATGCCGCCGTTTATTCCGCCGTTGTTGTTTGTGGTGGTGAAAACCGTTTTGCCGTTGGTTTCAAATGGGTCGTTGGCAATGCTGCCTTTCATCTCCGCAAAGTCAAAGCCACTGCCGAATTCCACGCCCTTGACCGCAGGAATTGAAAACATCATTGATGAGATAGTACTTTCAAGGGATGCAAAAAACGGTGAGCCAATCCCCGGCTTTATACCAAGCACGGCACATTCGATTATGCCGCCCACAGAGTCTTTGTCCGCTGCGGCGTCAAGGATTGTCTGCTGCATTTTTTCGCCTGCGTCATCGGATATGACAGGAAAACTTTTTGCAGAAATCTTCTCCAAAAAGTCTTTTGAAAGGTCACAGTCCATGAAAGAAGCTTCCTTGACGTCATAAATTTGCTTTATGTGAGAGCCGATTGTTATACCATTTTCTTTCAGCAGTTGCTTTGCGATAGCCCCCGCAAAAACCAATGGTGCGGTAATTCTCCCTGAAAAGTGTCCGCCGCCACGAAAATCGTGGAAGCTTCCGTATTTTTGAAAGCCGGTGAAGTCCGCATGGCTGGGGCGGAGAAGGCTTTTGTCATAGTCCTTTGATTTTGTATTGGTGTTCCGGATAATTCCGCAGATTGGTGTTCCTGTGGTAATGCCGTTCATAACGCCTGAAAGAATTTCCACCTCGTCGCTTTCTTTCCGTGGAGTGGAAAGAGCGTTTTGACCGGGAGCCCGGCGGAGCATTTCCCGGCGGATGAAATCCATATCAAGGGAAAGCCCTGACGGAATTCCGTCAAGCACAACGCCGAGGGCAGTCCCGTGGGATTCGCCGAATATACTTATTTTTATTTTGTTGCCCCAGGTATTCATTTAACATTACCTCCGAGTTTAATATAATCATCAAAAAACATAGGGTATGACTTTGTTACAGCTTTTTTTGCTCCTGAAATAGTGACGCTACCCTCACAACGGCAAGACGCGATTGCTGCAGCCATTGTGATGCGATGGTCGTTCCATGAGGAAAGGTCGGCACCTTTTAAAATTTGTTTTCCCGTGATTTCCAGAAAGTCATAACCTTCGGTTATATCTGCACCCGTTTTTTTGAGTTCGCTGGTGATTGCTGCCAGACGGTCACTTTCTTTTATGCGAAGTCTGCCTGCGTTTTCGATGCGGCTCTTGCCTTTGCAAAATGAAAGAAGAACCGAAACAATCGGCACAAGGTCCGGAATTTCGTCGGCATCTACCACAATGCCATGCATCTGCGCAGAGGCGAATGCCCTCACGGTGTTGTCATCAATCCATTTTGTGGTAGCACCGGCATTTTCGAGAATATCAATGATTTTTTTGTCACCCTGAATACTGCCTTGATTAAGACCGCGGCAGGCAATATCACAGCCAAGTGCCCCGGCAACCAGGAAAAAGGCTGCCTGAGAAAAATCGCCCTCCACAGTGTAGTTTGTGGCAGAGTATTTTTGGTTTCCTTTTATGATAAAGGTTGAATAATCAAAGTTTTCAATGTCAATGCCAAAGGTTTTTAGAACGTCAAGGGTTATATCAATATAGCCTTTTGATGAAAGGTTACCCTCGATTTTTATCACACTGTCACCGCCAAGAATGGGGAGCGCAAACAAAAGGCCTGTAACAAACTGTGAACTCACATCTCCGGGAACAGAAAATTCGCCCGGCGTGAGCTTGCCTGAAAGGGACAAAACGCCTTTATTCAAGCTGTATTTGATGCCATTTGTGTCAAAAATCTTAAAGTACGGGTCAAGGGGACGCTCCATAAGCTTGCCGTGACCTTTAAAGGATATGTTATCTGTAAGTGCCAATGCTATGGGAACGAAAAACCGCAACGTAGAGCCGCTTTCGCCACAATCAAGAACAAGTTTTTTGGAAGAAAAAGAACTTGTCTTTTTGAAAGAAAGCTTTTTTGTTTTTTTGTCAAACGCCCAATTTCCGCCCAGTGCTTTCACACAGGAGAGAGTTGCTTCAATGTCCTTTGAAAGCTCAATGTTTGATACCGTGCAGGGCGAATTCGACAAAAATGCCGATATGATTGCCCGGTGGGCAAAACTTTTTGAGGGCGGAATGTTTACGGTGCCGCAAAGGGGTGTGGGTGTAATTGTTACCATATCCATACCTTTTCTTTCTCCGTTGGCTTTAAAACTGCTTTGCCTATTTTTTCGGGAAGTACGAGGGTTACGAGATTTCCCTCGCCTTTTTTATCTACTTTCACTGCATCAAGAAGAGATGACTTGTCTATTTTAGCGTCTGATGGCAAGCCAAAGCTTTCAACCAGTGCCTTTATGCGTGACGATGTGCCAAGTGGAGTGATGCCTGCGTGCTCGCCGTACTGTACTGCCATAACCATACCGGCGGCAACGGCCTGTCCATGGGAGTAGCCTGAGAAATTATACTTCTTTTCAATAGCGTGACCGAAGGTGTGACCAAAATTCAAAATCATACGCCGTCCGGTGTCCAGCTCGTCCTCTTCAACAACCATCTTTTTTAGCTCACAGCAACGGTAAATTACGTCATCAATGATTTTTGAGATGGTGGCTCTTGATGGGGTTGCTTCGATTTTTTCGAAAAGCTTTTCGTCAAGAATAACGCCGTACTTTATAGCCTCTGCCATGCCATCGGAAAAAATTTCATCAGAAAGGGTATCAAGACAGAGGGGGTCAATGAGTACAAGCTTTGGCTGATAAAAAGTGCCAACCAGATTTTTTCCATGGGGCAGATTTACTGCTACCTTTCCGCCAACACTGCTGTCTATTTGCGCCAGGAGTGTGGTGGGGATTTGCACAAAAGGAACGCCCCGAAGAAGTGTTGCCGCACAAAAACCCGTGAGGTCCCCGACAATTCCGCCGCCAAGGGCTATTATCAAATCACTTCTGGTGATGCCAAAATCCAGCATTTTGTCATAAAGTGTGCTGAGGGTTTTCAGGGATTTTGAGCCCTCACCGGGAGGAACGGTGATAAGAACAGAAGAAAATCCACTTTCTTCAAGGGATGAAATCAGAGCTTGGCTGTAAAGGGGCGCAACGTTGCTGTCGGTGACAATTGCAACTTTGCAGGGTTTTGTCAGCTCTTTGATGAATTTTCCGCTGTTTTTCAGTATTCCCTTTTCGATTTTTATTTCATACTCCCGATTTGGGATGTTTATACAAAGATTTTGCATATCTGTGAAAATCCTCCTGAATATACATGGATTTCATTTTAACACAACATCAAAAAAAATTCAACAATTTTCAGGCTCTTTGTTTTGCATAGTCAGTTTATTTTCTCTGACAGATGAAAGAAGCCTGATGAGCGCTTGTTTGTCACTCGCCTCGATGGCACTTTTGAATTTTGAAAGGGAACTTAAAAAAGTGTCAAGCTCTTCAAGCAAAAAGTCTTTATTTTCAAGGAACAACTGACTCCAAAGCTGTGGGTTTATGTTTGCAATTCTGGTGCAATCACGAAAGGCTCCGGCGGTGTATGCACGGTTCATTTTGCTGTTATAATCAAGGCAAAGAGCGGCGGCAGACACATGCATCAAATCGCTTGTGTAGGCAATGACACTGTCATGTTCTTCGGGTGCACTCTCTGTAATCCTTGTTGCGCCAATGAATTTTGCCATTTCCCTCACCAGCTTTATTGCGTCGGGTGAAGAAGATGAAATAGGAGTTATAATAAACCCGCACATACCAAAAAGCTCAGGCGCAGCGCTGTCAAATCCGTCAGTTTCTTTGCCTGCCATAGGGTGCCCGCCCACATACTGACAACCATCGGGTAAAATTTCGGCAATTTCCTTGGCGAGCTTTGTTTTTACTCCGCAAACATCTGTGATAACTGCACCTTTTTTGAAATGCTCGCTGTTTTCAGCAATAATTTTTGTTATAAGCTCGGGATATACACAAAGAATGATGAGGTCAGCATCGCGGATAGCCGGAGCAGGATGTTCAAAGACCTCGTCTACCGCATTTTTCGCGAGTGCTTTTTCGCGGGTCACGGGGTCAATGTCGCAGCCTGAAATTTTCGCATTCTTAAAGCCGTGCAGAGCATAAGCCATAGAGCCACCGATGATGCCAAGCCCGATAATTGCAATTTTAAAGTCGTTTTCCTCCATAACAAGTTACCTTTACCTTTCAAAATGTCGGTTATTTTATTTCTTTCCCAAAGTGAACACTCATTGCCCGAAGTTTTTCCATAAGGCTTTCGTACTGAGCCAAATCAAGGGACTGAGCACCGTCGCAAAGAGCGTTTTTGGGGTCGTTGTGAACTTCTACAATAATACCGTCAGCACCCACAGCAAGTGCTGCAAGGGACAAAGGCCCAACCATCCAGCTGATTCCTGCAGAGTGAGAGGGGTCAACCACAACAGGAAGGTGACTCATCTTTTTTACTGCCGGGATTGCGCTGAGATCCAGAGTGTTTCGGGTGTAGGTTTCAAAGGTCCTGATGCCCCGTTCACAGAGAATGACGTTGTGGTTTCCGCCTGCCATAATGTATTCAGCAGACATCAGCCATTCTTCAATGGTAGCAGAAAGTCCACGTTTCAAAAGAACAGGCTTTTGAATTTTGCCAAGCTCTTTAAGAAGGTCAAAATTCTGCATATTTCTTGCCCCCACCTGAATAATGTCCACGTTTTCGTTGAAGGTTTCAATAAGGGACGGGCACATAATTTCTGTGATTATGGGAAGACCGGTTTCGCGTCTTGCCTCTTTCAAAAGCTCAAGACCTTCAAGCTCGAGACCTTGGAAAGAGTAGGGCGATGTGCGAGGCTTGTATGCACCGCCGCGAAGCAATGATGCACCGTTTTTCTTTACGCTGTTTGCAACTGTGAGGATTTGCTCCTTTGATTCAACGCTGCAGGGCCCTGCCATAACTACGAAGCTTTTGCCGTCACCTATTTTTGCATCGCCGACATCTATCACAGTGTTGTTGGGATGAAATTTTCGGTTTGCCTTTTTGAACGGCTCCTGAACGCGCATAATGCGTTCTACATCCGGGTCAAGGAGGAGCCTGTCGGCGTCAAGGGCGTGGGTGTCGCCCACAAGACCCATAACGATGCTGTCTTTTCCTCGGATAAGGTCAATATCAAGACCTTTTTCTTTGAAATCCGCCATCATTAGATTGAGTTTTTCTTCTGCGATAGTTGTTTTTGTTACGATTACCAAATTCACCAAGACCTTTCCTGAATAAATTAAATAAAAAAGAGAGCCCGTTTTGTATAACGAGCTCTCTGCTAAATTTTGAAATTGTGCTAAATAGTTGGCGCACATATCAGCCCATTATACTTAAAGTTTTTTGCAAAGTAAAAATAACCATAGCTAAAATAAAAGCTAAGGCTGATAAAGTAAAAGAAATATTTAACTGTACTTGAAAGTGCATTTGACAGTTTCATATTTGTGCGTCCTTTCGACCATTTCAAAATATTTTAGCACATTAAAGCAATAAAGTCAAGACCTTTTTAGAAAAAATTTAATAGGGTTTAAAGTAATGTTTTAAGACATGGGCGCGTTTTTATAAGATTTCTTCTATGCTGAAGCCTTCCTGGTGGGGAATGTGGTCAAGGAGCATAGTAAACATAATAAATTCGCCAAAAAAGTCGGGTTTTTCCTGCAAAGTCGCAAAAGCCCTGCTTTGTTTCAGCGAAATTTCAATCTCCTCTATGTTCTTTGTTGAAATGGTGAGAGAAGCCCACACTCGTTTTTTGTCCCACTGCTTTTGTATCCGGTCTATGTTTTCAATCACGCTGTCCCAACGGTCGGAACTTGCAAGGGTGAGGGTTTCTTCGCAGAGGGCATTTATACTTTCGGCAAGGGTAAACATTATATATGAATGGATGCCTATGAATACAAATATTATCAGCAAAATCACAATTGACAAAACCAATGCTTTCATCGCTTTTTACGCTCCTTGTGGGTATCATTTTTGATAATTACAATTTCGCCCGTGCGGTCGGCCGTCATACAGAAAATGTGAGAGGCGTCCGGGATTTTTCGGCTCTTTAGCTGTTTTGTCAGCCATTCCCGATTGAAACCAAGCCGGCGCAAATTGTTGTCGTTTATGTGCCCGTTGTCAATGAGTACATAGCTGATGAAGTTTTGTGAAGCGGGGACAATTTTTAAGTCCCGGGGAGTTGCCGGCCCGAAATCGGGCTTTGGAATAACACTCACGTTGCCGTTGGTTTCCATTATTACATAATCCACCTCTGCAAGAGAGGTTGCTCCTGTATTTCTTACGGTTTCCATAAGGTCGTTGAGGTTGAAACGCTGGCGTGCCATCTCCTTTTGATTAATTTTTCCTTTTTCATAAAAAACGCTGGGAGTGCCGAAAAATATTTTTCGCAAGGCAAAGTTTTTATACGCACCAAATGAAAGCAGCATCTCAAGAACAAGGAGAAGAGCTATGGCAAGCAGACTGCTGATTATGGGCTGTGAGGTATCCTGAATGGGCAGTGCCGCAACCTCTGAAATAACAATGGTTACAACAAGCTCTGAGGGTTCAAGCTCTCCTATCTGGCGTTTGCCCAGCATCCTGAGAGAAATGATGACGAAAAAATACATTATGATGGTACGGATAAATGTTACGAACAAGCTATCACATCCATTCGAAACTTTTTAAGGTTATTATTTCCTCAAAAGGCTTTTGGTATTCAGTGGCTTTTTTGACTTTCACGAAAAAACTTTTTGTGCATAAAATATTTTAGTAAAAAAAGTGAAAGGAGTGTATGTTTTGCCGGAAGGATATATTATTGTTCAGGTATACATAGCGGACCAGGCGATTCCCTTGGCAAATGCAAACGTAATTGTGTCAAAACCCACCGAAAGCGGTGAAGAGGTTGTGCGGATTATGAAAACCGACAGAAGTGGAAAAACGGCGATAATTGCTGTTCCCACGTCACCTGCGGCAAATTCGCAGACACCGGATGGTGGGGAAAGGTTTTTCAAATACAACATCCGGGTGGATTATCCGGGATACCGAACGGTGGAGAATGTAAATGTCCCCGTTTTTGATGGCCAGACCTCTATCCAGCCCGTGGGAATGATACCTCTTGCTGAGGGGCAGGAAAAGGGCAAGACCGTTACGGTTATTGAGGAAGAACCCTTTGAAAATGAATGAAAAGGCAGGTGATTTGTGATGGTAGGAAGACCATATATACCCGAGACGATAACCGTACATCTGGGTACTCCGGATTCGGATGCGGAAAATGTGACAGTCAGCTTTGCGGATTACATAAAGAATGTGGCGTCAAGTGAGATTTTTCCCACCTGGCCGGAAAGTGCCCTGAGAGCAAACATCTATGCCCAGATTTCTTATGCACTCAACCGGATTTATACAGAGTGGTATCCCTCAAGGGGATACAATTTTGACATAACAAATTCTACGGCGTTTGACCAGTCGTTTGTGAAAAACCGCGACATTTTTGAAAATATAAGCCGGATAGTTGATGAAATCTTCAATGATTATATCAGGCGTCAGGGGAATATTGAGCCGCTTTTTGCAGCATTTTGTGACGGCCGTGAGGTGACCTGTGACGGGCTTTCACAGTGGGGGACGGTGGAACTTGCAAATCAGGGGCTTGGACCATATGACATTCTTACATATTATTATGGTGACGATATTGAGCTTGTTCAGGACGCTCCTATTCAGAATGTGACCGAAACCTATCCGGGCACTCCCCTTCGGATTGGCTCTTCCGGTCAGGAAGTGCGGACAATACAGACTCAGCTAAACCGCATATCAAGAGACTATCCCCTTATTCCAAAAATTTCATCTGTTGACGGAGTATTTGGGGAAGAGACCGAGGATGCAGTGCGGAAATTTCAGGAAATTTTCAATTTGACTGCAGACGGAATAATAGGAAAGGCCACATGGTATAGGATAAAATCAATTTTTGTAGCAGTATCAAGACTTGGGGCACTCAATTCAGAGGGGATAAAGCTTGCGGATGTTTCAAAGAATTTTGTGACAGAAATAAGACCTGGGGAAACAGGAAATCCGGTGAGGGTTATACAGTACTATCTGTCGGTTATTGCGACATATGACAACGCTGTGCCTGCTGTAAATATTGATGGGATATTTGGTCCTGCTACCGAAAATGCGGTAAGGAGCTTTCAGCAGAGCAGAGGTCTTCCCCAGACCGGAGTGGTAGATGAAGCAACCTGGGATGCACTCAGTAGTAGCTACCTTGGAATCTTAGAGAACTATCCGCCTCAGTTTTTGGCAGAGGAGTATTCACCATATCCGGGCACACCCCTGACTTTGGGAACCAGCTCGGATGCAGTCAGAGTTCTTCAAACGCGGCTTGATTTTATATCAGGAGTTTATGAAAACATACCGTCGGTGGAGGTTACCGGATATTTTGGAGAGCAAACCCAAAATGCAGTTAATGCTTTCGCTACGGATGTGGGCGTGCCCTCAAAAGGATTTGTTGGACCTGTGCTTTGGGATTTGATAGAGGATACATACTTCAATCTTAAAAACGGCGACCTGAAAACACCGGGACAGTACCCGGGATATGCAGTGCAAGGTTAAAAGGGGGAATTTAAAATGGAAAACAAGATTTATTTTTCATATCGTGACAATCCCAAAAATATTTATGAGCTTCAGACATACTTGAGGTTTATATCGCGATACATAAGGGCTATTCCAGATGTAAAGCCCGACGGAATATACGGCCCGGAAACCGAAAACTCGGTCAGGGCTTTTCAGCAAAGATTTGGTCTCCCTGCTTCAGGGAATGCGGATTTTGAGACCTGGACGAATATTGTAGAGGTTTATGACGATTTGGTGAGAACTCACAAGGTTTTGAGGCCGGTGCACGTTTACCCCGTTGATATTCCAAATTTAAAAGAGGGGGATGACTTTGAGGAGATTTATGTCCTTCAGGTTATGCTGAGCCGTTTGGCAAAAATATTTGGAAACATCCATCCGGTAAAGATTACGGGTGTATTCGACAGCGATACAAAAAAAGCGGTGGAGGATTTGGAAAAGTATTACAACAAAGAGTCAAAGGGCATTGTTGACAGAGAACTCTGGAACATTCTTGCGGATGTTTATAGTGGGTTTACCTACAACGATTGAGTTGACTTTTTGACATAATTTTGGTAAAATATCAAAGAAAAAATCACCTTGGGGCAAAAGCTTCGGGGTGATTTGATTAAATAAGTGTCAACAGCTGACGGAATGGAGAGGATTTTATGAGAATGCGAAGAAAAAAACACCGTGAGGAACGTATGGAAAGCTGTTCCTCCCTTATGATAAAAGACATTCTTGAATACAAAAACGATATAAAAGCTGTTTTTCCTGATGGCAAGCCCTTGCATATTGAGATAGGCTGCGGAAAAGGCGGGTTTATTCTTGAAATGGCAAAGAGAAACAAAGGCACAAACTATCTTGCATTTGAAAAAAATCTTGATGTTTTGGTGCTTGCCATGGAGAAGATAAAAAATGAGGGACTTACCAATGTAAAGTTTGTTCCCGGGAATGCCGAAATTCTGGGCGAGATGGAAACTGCCACAAAAGCTAGCCGGCTTTATATAAATTTTTGCGACCCGTGGAGCAAGCAGGGCTACAAAAAACGCAGACTTACCCACGAAAGGTATCTCACTATATATGAAAGAATTCTCGAAGAGGGCGGTGAACTGCATTTCAAAACGGACAATCGTGGGCTTTTTGAATTTTCCCTCAATTCCTTTTCGGATTTTGGGCTGAAATTAAAAAACATTACCCTCGATTTACACAACAGTGATTTCGAAGGTAATGTTATGACCGAATATGAAAAGCTCTTTTCAGAACAAGGACAGCCTATATACAGATGTGAGGCTATCTTTCGCGGGACTCGGTGAGGAAAATATGAATTAGAATTCCTGCAGTTATTATATGAGAAATAAGGACAGAAATAAACGCATATTCCGAGTTGAGCATAGGTTCCAAAAATCTTGTATGCTGAAAAAACCATCTGAAGATATAGCTCACTTTGACACCATAAAATGAAGCCGCATTGTTTATGTAAAGAAGTGTTGAAAATGCAGCATAAATGAGGAATGAAACCGCTGCGGGGATGGCGTATTCTGCCGTGGAAAACGTGTTTCGATAGACTTTTCTCCAGTTGCGGCGATAAAGATAAAGAAACAAAAGAAAGGCTGCAATGTTGAGGACAAAGCATACATAACGATAAATAACCACGGTTTCGCGGAAAATCATCAATGAAAATATTATTGAACAAAGAATAGACAAGCACAATGTCTTGATTGTTTCAATTACAGAGCTTGTTAAAATGTACATAAAAGTCAACCTTTCTGTTCCTTTTTAATGAAATTATTTTACCACAATTTTTTCAAATGTTCAAGTGCAATATGAAAAATATTATACTTTTTCTTACTATATTCCAAGAAATTATATACATTTGTGTGTTAATATGTAATGGGAAATGTTTAATTTTGTTTCTTGAGGGAGGAAGTAAGAATGAAAAAGTTTATTAGTTTGTTAACACTTGCGGCAATGCTGATTTCATTGTTTGCAGGAATTCCCGTTTCTGCGGCGGCAGATGCGGTTGTTTTTGAACAGACCTATGAAACGAATTGTACTGCGACAGATATGAAGACAGCACATTCCGGAAGTGCTGAAATTATTACTGAGGAAGGTACAAACAACAAGGTTTTGAAATTTTATGCCCAGTCGGGAGATGTGGAAATGGGTGTTGCAGGTGCAGCGGACGGGATTGCATCTGATGTATTCACCATTCAGTTTGACGTGCGTGCGATAAAACCCAATGCCGGACTTGCCATTGCCATCAACAATCCGTATCAGTCAAGCCTCAGCGGTTTTGGCACACCTTATCTTTACCTTTTGTCGGCAGGAACTTTCTATACCGGACAAGTAGCCGGCAGCGGAGAGGTGGATGATAACTGGTATACTTTTTTGCTGACAGTTGATGCAAGCACTTTTAGAGAAAATAATACAACTCTCTCTAACGGAAATAGAAATATTGTAACTGCCAAGTATAAATTGCGCGGTGCAAGCAGCTGGACGACCTTTACATACAGCGGCTCGCTTACAAACGCGGGCGCCCGTATGGTAAATGATACTATACCTGCGAATATTCCGGAGGGAATCTCTTTTGCGACAATGGATGATTATGTAAGACCTCTTGGTAGCGGACTTACTTTTGCCGGCACAGAGTATCATCTTGACAACATCAAGGTTTGCCTTGACCCAGAATACACTGTTACCAATGCAGAAGAATCAGTAAGCGGAATAAAGAATATTTCATTTGGACTTGGAGCTGACTCAATGCAGAGAAATCTGGCATGGTTTTCAGAGAGTGATGCCACTGGCACTGTAAAGTGGCAGAAAGCAGACGAGATGATTGACGGAGCTTTCACAAGTGCTGCAAACACAGTGACTGCAACACGTGACAGCTGGGGTTATAATTATACCGGAACTCATTACAACAACAAGGCTACAATAACAGGTCTTGAACCGAATACCAAGTATTTTTATCAGCTGACAAACGGTGACAACAAGACAAAGCTCATTCCCTTTGAAACAGGTGATGGAAAAAGCAGTTTCAGCTTTGCTTATGTTGCTGACCCTCAGATTGGTGCAAATCAGCTTACCGTTGCAGAAGCGGGCGTTACTTGGGGAAGAACACTTAATCAAATTGCCACAGACCCTGTGTTTTCGGGAATTGATTTTATGATGTCGGGCGGTGACCAGATTAACTCACTTTCAGGCAGGTCGGGCGACCAGCCTATGTATGATGCTTACCTTGACCATGATGAGATGATGAGTATAGCAAATACAGGAGTTTTGGGTAACCACGACAACTATACAGAGGGCGGACATTATGTGCATTTTAATGAGCCAAACTTAGATGAAAATTACGGTGCTACATATTATGCAAATCAGAAGCTCAAAGGTGCAAACTACTACTTTGTGTATGATTCGATGCTTTGCATTGTTCTCAACCTTAACACATTTACTTTGACAAATCTGGGTTCAGCTGAGGCTGAAGCGATTGACAAAGCTGCGGCTGAAGAACACATTGAATACATCGAAAAGGTGCTTGAAGAAACAAAGGACAACAAGGAAATCAAATGGAAGGTTATTTTGCAGCATCAGTCACCTTACGGCGGAAGCTATCATAACGATTATCAGTGGAATAATAGTTATGCGAACTCTTATGACCGTGATGAAGTTTTCCAGTTTATGAATATAAGAAAGTATCTTATCCCGGCGTATTATGAAAACGGAATTGACCTTGTTCTTTCGGGTCATGACCATACATATACAAGAACGCATATCATAAAGCCCCAAAAGGATACTGACGGCAACTATACCGCGTGGTCAGAAATTACACCTTATAACAACACTTCGGGTTCCAATTATTATACCTACGAAGATGGAACAACATCGCCAACCTTTGTTAACTGGACTGACCTTGACGGAGTAACCTATGACAAGCTCAAGGTTTCATCGAAACCCGTGAAGGTTACAAACCCCGATGGCGTTTTGCACGTTACAGGATCAACGGCATCTGGTTCGCAATGTAATGATAACACTGCGCCAAACCACTATGCGGCAGTGTCTTTGGGACACGAAGCAAAGCTTGAAGCCCTTGGGTTTGATGCAGGAATTCGCAGACAGGCGATAAAAATTGATGTAACACCAAAAACGCTTACCATTACAAACTATGGTCTTGGCGGCAACACATCAGACGTTAACCCGGCTGATAATGTTCTTGATACATTTACAATAGAAAAAACTGATGCGATTGCTGTTCAGGGAATCGCACTTGAAAAAACGAGTACAACCATTGCTCAAGGTATGACTGAAACTTTGGCTCCGGTATTCACACCGGCAGAGCCTGACAACAAGAACATAACATGGACATCAAATAATACATCTGTTGCAACAGTTGACCAGACAGGTAAAGTCACAGCAGTTGCAAAAGGTAATGCAACTATCACTGCAACAACTGCGGAGGGTGGCTATACTGCAACATGTGCTGTCACAGTTATTGAGAAGGTGGCAGTTACGGGTATTACACTTGATAAGACATCACTTTCAATAAACAAAGGTAGCACAAAGACTCTTTATGCAACAATTACACCATCAAATGCAAGTGTACAGGATATAACCTGGACATCATCAAATGAAGGGGTTGCCACCGTCTCTGCAAACGGAAGTATCACGGGTGTTGAGGTTGGAACTGCAACCATTACTGCAACCACGAAGGACGGCGGGAAGATTGCAACCTGCAGCGTTACAATAACAAAAATACCTGTCACAAAGGTTTCCTTTGCGGTTTCTGCACTTACGGTTAATCCACTTAACGAACGCACAATGCAGCCCATGATTGAGCCATCTGATGCGACTTTCAAGACGGTTTCTTATGTATCGTCAAATCCAAGTGTTGTGGAAATTGACGGAGGTACAGGGAAGTTCAAGGCTCTCAAAAAAGGTTCATCAGTGATTACTGCGACCGCAGACGGCATAAGTGCAACATATACAGTAAATGTAGTTGGCGGTGTGTTATTCAATCAGGATTATGAGGATGCAAGCAATACGCTGTTTTCAAACAGCAATTATGGCTGGTCTCGTGTTCAGGAGGAAGACGGCAACTGGGTTCTTCAGCTAAAGAGGGATGCCAATACCGCAAAACAAGCCGCTTATTATCCGGCAGGTCAGTTGGAGGCGCCTGACGGCACAGCACCGCTCCCAATAGGTGAATACGTTCTGTCTCTTGATATATGCAATATGTCAGATAAGGGTGCACCGATTTATGCACTTCATGCTTATCAAAAGAAAGGCACTGGCGGATTGTATACACTTAATATGCAAACCTTCGACGTAGGCGAGTGGTATAATGTAAAGATTGTCAATAATGGCGGTACATCTGTAGCTTACAGAAAAAAGGCGAATGAAACAGCTTATACAGTATTTGATGTTGCAACTTATTCACATAATATTTCAAGCGGAGAAAGCCGTCTTGTAATGTGGCTTGACAACTGGGATTATCTGACGGGATACCCCTCATATACCGAAGAACAGATTGCAAATGCTTACATCAAGCTTGATAATGTAAAAATCAGTTCGGAAATTGCAGCAACAGGTATAAGTCTTGATAAGGAGTCTTTGACTCTTGGCGTTGGAAGTACAGCAAAGCTTTCGGCTAGTATGCAGCCAAGCAATGCAACAGACACGAATATCACATACACATCATCAAATCCCAATATTGCGACAGTTGACCAAAAGGGAAATGTGACAGCAAAAGCCTTTGGTACAGCAACAATAACAGTAACAACAGTCGACGGTGGCAAGACAGATACCTGCGCGATTACCGTTTCGCTGGGAACGCCCACACTCACAAAAACTGCTACGAACCTCTTGTCGTGGTCATTTGAGGTGGTGGCAGACCTTGAAATTGAATCGGGCAAGGTATATGTAGGTGCATTTGATGCAAATGACATATTGATTAGTGTTGGGAAGACTGATTTCAACACCGAAGCAGCAACGGCGGTTGATGTGGAATTTGCTGACGGCAAGACAGCAAGTTATTTCAAAGCATTTATATGGAACTCAAAACTTACGCCACTTACCAATGCGGTACGGCTTGAAAATGAATAATTGAAGAAATCTGGGGCACCGCCGATTTGGCGGTGCCTCGGTCTTTATTTGAGAAAATGAAAAAATTTCAAAAACTGGTTGACAAAAGAAAAAAGGTGTGGTAAACTATCAAGGTAAAGCAGAAGGTCCGCTTCTCCCCTCAGCTTTTCGGCAAAAGGGTATTGAACTTGTTTTTTGAGTGCGGAGTTTTGTGCTTTCCGCACTTTTTTGTTTTTCAAAGGAGTGCAAACTATTTTGGAGGTGTTTAGGTATAGCTAAGCAAGAGTTGATGATTAACGAGGAAATCCGTGATAAAGAAGTTCGTCTTATTGGTCCTGACGGTGCGCAGCTTGGAGTTGTTTCCAGCAAAGAGGCACTTTCTATGGCTGATGAGCACAACCTTGACCTTGTCAAGATTGCACCTCAGGCAAAACCGCCGGTGTGCAAAATTATGGATTACGGAAAGTACAAGTTTGAGCTTGCCAAAAGAGAAAAGGAACAGAGAAAGAACCAAAAAGTCATTGACGTCAAAGAAGTTCGCCTCAGTCCCAATATCGATGAGCATGATTTTCAGACAAAGGTTAATCAGGGAATTAAGTTTTTGAAGTCCGGTGACAAGGTGAAGGTTTCGGTGCGTTTCCGTGGCCGTGAAATTACTCACAGTGCAAGCGGAAAAGAGTTGCTTCTCAGAGTTAAGGATGCAATGGCCGAGGTTGGCGTTGTTGAAAAGGACATCAAGCTTGAAGGAAGAAGCATGGCTATGTTTGTATCACCCAAGAAAGCATAAGATTTTGACTTGGATAGGACAAAAGCTTTAAAAAGTTATTTATGGAAGGAGTATGAAAAATGCCTAAAATCAAGACACACAAAGGCGCAGCAAAACGTTTCGGCGTTACAAAGAACGGAAAAATCAAAAGAGGTAAGGCTTACAGAAGCCACATTCTCAACAAAAAGTCAACAAAGAGAAAAAGAAAGCTCAGAAAGGGCGGTTATCTTGCAACTGCAAATGCTGCTACAATCAAGAGCATGATGCCTTACAAATAAAAAGGCGCATACGTTAAAAGATTTTTCGGTCCCAGACGGGACAAATTGAAACGCGGAGATATTCCGCGAAAATACATTTAGATATGAAAGGAGTCTTTAGACATGGCAAGAGTTAAAGGTGCTATGCACACAAGAAAAAGACGTAAGAAAATATTAAAATTAGCTAAAGGTTACAGAGGAGCAAAGAGTAAGCTTTTCAAAACAGCTAACCAGGCAGTTATGAAGTCACTTACTTATGCTTATCGTGACAGAAAACAAAAGAAGAGAAACTTCAGACAGCTTTGGATTGCCCGTATCAATGCGGCAGCTCGTGCTAATGGTATAAGCTACAGCAAGTTTATGAACGGCCTCAAGAACAACGGTATTGAAATAAACAGAAAGATGCTTGCTGAAATCGCGGTTTCAGATCCTGCAGCATTTGCAAAGCTTGTTGAAAAGGTTAAATAATTTTGGATCAGAAAAGTTATACCGCATATGGTATAACTTTTTCCTACGATAAGGGGAAATCAAATTTTCATCAGGAATTTATGTTAGGGGATGCGATTTATGGGGGAAGAACAACTTTATAATCCTGTGGAAGGAATAAACCAGATGATTGCGGATATTGAAAGCGTTGTAACACCTATGGTGTTTAAGTTTCATCCGCTGCTCAGGATTTTGAGCATATTGAATATTTACTTGGTTGTGGCATGCTTCGTGGCTATGCTTGTGTATTTGGTGGTAAAAAGAAAACACCGTATAGGCAACAAGCTCAAGACACCTACAAACTATTTTATGGCAGTGTTTTTCCTTTTGCTTTATGTCCTGCTTACGGAAACACCAATCAGGCTGGGACCTGACATAAGCCTAAATTTTGGACTTGTGGTTATGCCTATGGCGGCTAAAGCGTTTGGACCGCTTCTGGCAGGGGCATTTGGCATCGTTCAATATGGTGCTTCATTTGCTATGCATTCGGGGGAAGCGTTCAGCATTAGCTCGTTGTTGGTTGCGGGACTCAGCGGTATGATTTACGGAAGATTTATTTATGCACGTCGTACTACGTATTTGAGATGCCTTGGAGCAAAGCTTTTGGTGAATGTTATGTGCAACATCTTCTTGGTTCCTATGGTTACAACATCGGTGATGTCTGCTGAACTTGCAGACGCAATCACACAGAGTGTGGTATCAAATGTATTTCTTGCACCACTTCAGGCGCTTATCATTTATGCTGCACTTATTATTATGAAAAAAGCCCGTGAGGCTCTCAGCGAGGTTTCGTGGGGCATTGCGAGAAAAAATGATTAAAATAACAGGAAAAGACAATAAGACATTAAAACTGATAAAGTCTCTAAAGAAAAAAAGCAATCGCACAGAGCAAGGTTTATTTGTGGCAGAAGGAAAGCGGATTGTGGACGAGGCTTTTCGGTACGCGCCGGAAAGGGTCAAATTGGTTGTTGTGACAGAATCCTTTGCCCTGAAAGAACCGGAGTTTGTGGAAAAAGCCACCGACGTTTGTGAAAGCATATTTGCAGTTTCAGAATCAGCTTTTGATGAGATTTCTGATACCGATACGCCTCAGGGAGTTCTGGCGGTGATTGAGATGCCCGATGACCGGCTTAAGAATTTGGCTGATGCAAAAAACATTGTAGTTTTGGACGGGGTGTCTGAACCGGGGAATATGGGCACAGTTATAAGAACAGCCGAAGCGCTGGGGTTTGACTGTGTTTATATTATGAAAGGTTCAGCGGATGTTTTCGGGCACAAAACGGTTCGTGCTACTATGGGTTCTGTTTTTAGGATGAAGTTCAGGACCGATTGTTCGGCAGACGATATTGTGAACTTGCAAAGCCTTGGTTTTTCTGTGATTTCGACCACACCTTGTGGGGATACTGTCCTTGAAGAAATGGATGTTCCCGAAAAGACTGCAGTAGTTATTGGGAATGAAGCTCACGGGGTTTGTGATGAAATTCTGGAGGTTTCAGATCTCAAAGTGAAAATTTCTATGGATGGCCTTGCTGAATCACTTAATGCGGCGGTTGCTGCAGGTATTGCTATGCACTGGATTAAAAATGCTTCAAAAAAATGATAAAAAGTTTTTTTAATCTCGTTAGGAAAGAAAAGTATGAAAGTTTTGTATGAATTGTGGCTTCAGAGTGTTTGCAATTTTGAGCCCGAAATAGTTGAAAAAGCTGCGGTGTTGTTTGATGGACCGCAGAACAGATTTTCCTCACCGGAGCTTGATGAACAAAGGCTCAGCCGAAACGGAGTGCCGAAAGATATTTCGAGAAAAATATCCGACGGAAAATATTTGGAGCTTGCTGAAGACATTGAAGAATACTGCAAACAAAATCACATAAGAGTGATAACGCAGGATTCTGATGAGTACCCAAAGCTCCTTTGTCATATAAATACTCCGCCGCGAATATTATTTGCAAAAGGAGAAAAACTGAATTTAAATGACGGGGTTTCTGTTTCGGTGGTAGGTTCAAGAAAGCCCACACCCGGGGGAAAGAGTGTGGCGAGACAGCTTGGCAAGGACCTTGGACAAAATGGAATCACAGTAGTAAGCGGTATGGCTGAGGGGATAGACGGCGAGGCACATAAGGGTGCCCTTGAAGCCGGCGGAAAGACAGTTGCTGTCCTTGCGGGTAGCGTGGATGCTATTTATCCCAAAAGCAATGAAAAATTATATTATGAAATATTGAAAAACGGCACCGTGATTTCGGAACGACCCCCCGGTGCAGTGGTTAAACCCTATTTTTATCAACAACGCAACAGAATTGTCGTGGGACTCTCTCAGGGAACGGTTGTGGTAGAAGGAAAAGAAAAAAGCGGTACGGCGATTACGGCACGTCTTGCTCTTGAAAACAATCGTGATGTTTTTGCAGTGCCGGGCAGCCTTTTGAATTGGCAGTCTGAGCTTCCCAATATTCTGGCAAGTGATGGTGCCATAATTGTTGATAAAATCAGCAGGGTAAGTGAGTATTACAGAGAGACAAGACCGGACCTTTTTGAAAACAAGAAAAATGAGAGTAAAAAACGCGAAAAGCTGTCAGGATTATCCGCCGAGGATGAGAAAATTTTAAATTTTGTTATTGAATGCGGTGGGGTTTCAAGCAGCGAAGAAATGCTTGAGAAAACAGGTATTGCACCAAATGTATTGAGTAGCAGACTGACTATACTTTGTATAAGAGGAATACTCGGTCAGGAAAGCGGAAACCGGTATGTGTTGTTAAAGTATTGAACAAAGCGGAGGTAAAGATGGCGAAAACAGTCGAAAAGACAACGAAAGCAAAGAAAAAAAATCTTGTTATCGTTGAGTCACCTGCAAAGGCTAAAACAATAAAAAAATATCTGGGCACAGGATATGAAGTTACAGCATCAATGGGACATTTGAGAGATCTTCCCAAAAGTCAGCTGGGAATTGACCTGGATAATAATTTTGAGCCCAAGTATATTACCATACGCGGCAAAGGGGATTTGATTTCAAAGCTCAAAAAGGATGCAAAGAACTCTGCCAAAGTATATCTGGCGACAGACCCTGACCGCGAGGGTGAAGCAATTTCGTGGCATCTTGCAAATCTTTTGGATATTAAGTCAGATGATGAATGCCGCATTACTTTTAATGAAATAACGAAAAATGCAGTAAAAGAGGCAGTTAAAAGCCCCAGAAAAATAGATGAAAAGTTGGTTGATGCACAGCAGGCAAGACGTGTGCTTGACAGAATTGTGGGTTATCAGCTCAGTCCGCTCCTTTGGAAAAAAGTCAAAAAAGGTCTCAGCGCGGGAAGAGTCCAGTCTGTAGCGACAAAGCTCATTGTGGACCGCGAACGCGAGATAGACGCTTTTTGCGAGGAAGAATATTGGACGATTGATGTAAAGCTTACCGACCAAAAGGGGAAAAAACCCTTTGTGGCGAAGTTTCACGGAAAGAATGCGAAAACGAAAATGAAGCTTTCTGACGAAAGCAGCACCAATGAGGTTGCGAAGAGACTGAAAGAGTCTGACTATGTGGTGGACAAGATAGTTAAAAGTGAAAAAAAGAGATATTCTGCTCCGCCATTTACCACCAGTACTCTTCAGCAGGAGGCAGCCAGAAAGCTGAATTTTACAACAAAACGGACTATGGCGACGGCACAGCAGCTTTATGAAGGAATTACCCTCAAAAGCGGTGGAAGTGTTGGTCTTATCACATATATGAGAACGGATTCGCTCCGCATTTCAGCAGAGGCGCAGAGTGAGTGCAGAAAATATATAGGCGATAAATTTGGGGCAAATTATGTTCCGGCAAAGCCCAAGTTCTATCGATCAAAGAAAACTGCTCAGGATGCCCATGAAGCTATCAGACCCACATCGATGATGTATGATCCTGAAAAGATAAAAGATTCGTTGAAAGCTGACCAGTACAAGCTTTACAAGCTTATCTGGAACAGATTTGTTGCGAGCCAGATGACAGATGCTGTTGTTGACACTGTTCAGGCGGATATTAAAGGCCAGGACTTTGTTCTCAAAGCCAGCGGGGCAGAAGTGAAGTTTGACGGCTTTATGGCTGTTTATGTTGAGGGAAAAGACTTTGCTGAAGAAAAGGAAGGAAAAATTCCTCAGATTCAAGAAGGGGACATCCTTCTTGTCAAGGACATTGACCAAAAACAGCATTTTACTCAGCCACCGGCAAGATATACAGAGGCATCATTGGTCAAAAAGATGGAAGAAGATGGCATAGGCAGACCAAGCACTTATGCGCCGACCATTACCACCATCACGAGCCGCGGCTATGTGGCAAGAGAGGGAAAGGCCCTTTATCCCACGGAACTTGGAAACCTTGTTACAGGGCTTATGGAAGAGTATTTTGAGGATATTGTTGACGTTGAATTCACCGCCAATATGGAAGAAAAACTTGACGGAGTTGAAGATGGCAAAAAAGAGTGGAAAGAGGTAATAGGCGAGTTCTATACCCCTTTTGCAAAAACTCTTGAAAATGCAGAAACTGAAATCGGAAAGATTGAAGTTCAGGATGAAGTTTCAGACACTCCTTGTGAAAAATGTGGCCGGATGATGGTATACAAGCAAGGTAGATTTGGAAAATTTCTTGCCTGTCCCGGATATCCTGAGTGCAAAAACACAAAGTCTATTGTTGAAGAAATAAATGCGAAATGCCCCAAATGCGGTGGCAGTGTTCAGGTGAAGAAATCCAAAAAGGGAGCAAAATACTATACTTGCGAAACGGGTACGGATTGTTTGCTTTCGTGGGATGAGCCAACTTCGCTGGTGTGTCCCAAGTGTGGCGGGGTTTTGATGAAGAGAAGACCTTTTAAAGGTCGTGGCCCTATTAAGTATGTTTGCTTCAATGAAAGCTGCGATTATTCAGAAGTTCCTTCAAAAACCAAAAAGAAATAGTTTATCGGACCTCGGGCGGTTTGCCCGGGGTTCGATTTTTTGGCTTGAATATCGGTAAATAAATTGAATGTATTGAAGACGGATGAAAAATAAGCAATAAGGTTGTGAATTTTTTGTAAAAAACCTACAAAAATCTTGCAATTTGTAAAAAAAAGATGTATAATACAAAGTGAATGTGTATAATCAGTTGCTATTTATATTTATAAACGAAATATAACGGAGGTATGGAAATGCAGAACAGAATATTTCAAAGTGCCTGCAATCAGCTAAAAAAAGATATACAGAGAAAGCTGGGAATTATGGACGAGGGTGGTCTTGTGATCGCTTGCAGTGACGAAAAGCTCGCAGGTCACCAAAACGATGCGGTAGCGGTTTTTTTCGAGACCAACAATGAAGATTTTGTAAGCGGAGGCTATACATTCCGAAAGATTGAAACCTGCAACAAAAACGTTTATATCGTCTTTTGTGAAGGTGCTGACGAAGTTGCAAGTGGCTTTGTGTCTTTTCTGGGAGCACACTTTTTGACCATAAAACAGTATTATGATGAAAAGTATGATCGTGAAAGCTTTATGAAAAACGTTATTCTTGATAACGTTCTTCCGAGCGATGTTTTATACAGAAGCCGTGAGCTCAAGCTTCCCATTGAGGCAGAACGCGTGGTTTTTCTGGTGCGTGCTCACAAAAATGCAGAAAATGCCCCTATTGATGTTCTCCAAAGCATTTTCCCTGACAAAACAAAGGATTTTGTCATCCGCATAGATGACCGCGATGCGGCAATCGTCAAAGAAGTAAAAAGCGGCACAGATATGAAAGAAATTGTGAAAATGGCTCAGGAAATGCACGATACAATAAATTCTGAGGCTATGGTGAAGGTTTCAATAGGTATTTCCACAGTGGTTGAAACAGTTCAGGATTTGGCAAGAGCATATCGTGAGGCAAGAATTGCTCTTGAGGTAGGAAAGGTGTTTGACACCGAAAAGAACATCATCAGTTATGACAATCTTGGTATAGGAAGACTTATTTATCAGCTCCCTACCACCCTTTGCGAGCTGTTTTTGAATGAGGTCTTCAAAAAAGAGTCTATCTCTGTTCTGGACAGTGAAACAATCTATACAATCCAGAAGTTCTTTGAAAACAACCTCAACGTGTCAGAAACCTCGAGAAAGCTTTTTGTTCACAGAAACACTCTTGTTTACAGGCTGGATAAAATCAAAAAGCTTACCGGTCTTGACCTTCGGGAGTTTGATGATGCGATAATCTTCAAAGTGGCTATGATGGTTAACAAATATCTTACATCAGAACCTACAAGATTGTAAAATCCCTGCATAATAAATTTCGACCGAATTTTCAGGCAGAAAGGTAACAATAGATTATGATTGAATTTAAAAATGTATCCAAGACTTATGAGGATACCGGAGTAAGAGCGCTGAGCGACGTTTCTTTTTCTATTGAAAAAGGCGAGTTTGTGTTTTTAGTGGGCCGTTCAGGGGCCGGAAAATCCACACTCAGCAAGCTTATCATCAAAGAAGAATCTCCAGATGAGGGTGAAATATTTGTGAACAAGTTTGACCTCAATGCCCTCGCCAAAAAGGAAATCCCCTATCTCCGCAGAAGCGTGGGAATGATGTTTCAGGATTTTCGTCTGCTTCCCAACAAGACCGTATATGAAAATGTCGCTTTTGCAATGCAGGTTATCGGTGCATCGCGGAGCGAAATAAGACGAAATGTTCCAAATGTTTTGAATCTTGTGGGACTTGGACACAAGGCAAGGATGCTTCCCTCACAGCTTTCGGGCGGTGAACAACAAAGAGTTTCTTTGGCGAGAGCTCTTGTGAACAAGCCTCCGGTGATTATTGCTGATGAGCCAACTGCAAACCTTGACCCTGACACATCGGTGCAGATTATGGAGCTTTTGGCGGAGGTCAATCAAAGAGGAACAACAATGATTGTTACCACCCACGCGAAAGATTTTGTTGATACTATGCACAAGCGTGTTCTGGAGTTCAGGGACGGTGTTTTAATCCGAGACGAGAAAGAAGGGGCGTACGGAAATGATATTTAGAAATGCAAAATATTTCTTCGTTCAGGGAGTAAAAGGCCTTGTTTCAAACAGCCTTATGACTCTTGCGTCCATTGGTATTGTTATTGCAAGTCTTGTTCTGTTTGGCTTTTTTTTGCTTTTTGGTATGAATCTGAACGCCGTTGGCGAACAGATAAAGGAGCAGTGCGAGATAAACGTTTATATGCCAAACGAAATGAGCCGTGACGGTGTTCGTGAAATCGGCAGCGCTCTCAGTGAAATTGAATATGTGAAAGAGGCTCAGCTCTATACCAAGGAAGAACGCCTTCAAAATTACAGAGAAGGCGTTTATCAGGAAAGAGCGGAGGTTATTGATACCTTGGAGGAGGATAACCCTCTTCGTGATGCATACATCCTTGTTCTTGAAGATGTGACCAAGGCAAGCGAGGTTGCGGCAGCTGCTGCAAAGATTGAGGGGGTTCAGGAGGTAGTGAACCGTCAGGACCTTATTCAGCAGATTTTGTCCATAACAAACACCGTGCAGCATGTGAGCGTCTGGCTGCTTTTGATTTTGGCGTTCATCTCGGTGTTTATTATTTCAAACACCATAAAGCTTGGGATGTTCTCCCGCCGTAAGGAAATAAATATTATGAAATTTGTGGGCGCAACAAACTGGTTTATCCGCTGGCCTTTTATTATTGAGGGAATGCTCCTTGGCGCAGTGGGGGCTGCTTGTGCCTTTGCGATTGTTATGCTGGGTTATGGCTCTGTACTCCCTGCTATTCAGGAATTCATGGGCAATATTGAGCTTTTGGCGTCAGCTGAAGTTATAAATATTGTGATTGCACTATTTTTGATAATGGGTATGGGCATAGGTATGACAGGAAGCGGTTTGTCCATAAGAAAGCATTTACACGTTTAAGTCAGGAGGGTGTGTTTTGAGCAGAAAAACAGTAAAGTGGGTTTCTATTATTATTGCTTTAATATTTGCTTTTGGAGTTGTGGGGTCTTTGGCTGTACAAATGGTGTATGCTGAGACAGCACAGCAAAAGATAAATCAGGCTCAACAGAAGAAAAATGAAGCACAGCAAAGCCTCAATTCCAACCAGACCAAAAGAGCAAAAACTCTGGCAGAGATGGAAAGACTTGAGAAAGAGTCGGGTGACATACAAGGCCAGATAGATGTGATTGATGCCCAGATTGCAAAAACCGATGCAGAACTCAAAGTACAGCAGGAAAAGTTGGACGTTGCTACAAAAAGAGCCGAAGAAAAATACAACATTTTCAAAGAACGGTTTCGCGTTATGTGTGAGCAGGGCGATGTCAGCTTCATAGAGATGCTTCTTTCGGCAAAAAGCTTCAGTGACTTTGTTGATAAAACCGAGATTGTGAAAGAAATTTCCCAATATGACAAGGCGATATTTGACCAGATGGAAGCGGTGCGTGCCGAAATCGAGACTGCCCGTGACGAAATAGCAAGCCTGAAAGAAAGTCAGGAAGCATCAAAAAGCAACCTTGATTCGCAGAAGGCTTCTCTGCTCAAAAAACAGCAGGAGCAAAAGGCTTATATGCAGGAGCTTGAAAGAGATGCAGCGGCATATCAAAAGATAATTGACGAGGCAGATGCAGCGATGGAAAGCTTAAGACGCCAGATATCAGGTTCCTTGAGTTCGTCATCGTCGGGCGCAAAATATGTGGGTGGCGAGTTTGCATGGCCCACGCCAAGCTGTCATTACATAACCTCACATTTTTCACCGAGAAGAAAAAATCCTGTAAGCGGTATCTATAAACGTCATACGGGTACTGATATAGGAGCGGCATATGGTGCGGCTATTGTGGCGGCAAATTCGGGCACGGTTACCCTTGCCGGCTGGAATTCGGGTTATGGAAACTGTGTAATCATTGACCACGGCGGCGGCAGAGCGACCCTTTATGCACATATGAGTTCATACAGTGTTTCAAAGGGACAAAGTGTTCAAAGAGGTCAGCAGATAGGAAAGGTTGGCTCCACAGGAAATTCAACAGGTCCGCATCTTCATTTTGAGGTTCTTATAAACGGAACAGCGGTTGACCCAATGCAGTATTTTTAAGTTTAGTTCATAAATTATCCTTGTTTGCATAGGATATGGTATAGGCTCATCCCTTCATTTGATGAAGGGATGAACGTTTTTGCAAGAAATATGCCGGAAAGGTAAGAAATCAAATGTATATAAAAAAGTCAGTTTTGGTGGTATGCGCAATTTTGCTTATAATTGCGGTATCTGTTGGAACGATTATGATTGTGAATCCCTTTGGTGCTTTGAGCTTTGAGGATTTTTTAAAATTCAAGGTGGGTGTTGCTGCTCTTGATAAGTATTATTATGAAGAAATTGAGCCTCAGACTTTGGTTGACGGAGCACTTCTTGGTGCAACTTACAGCACAGAAGACCCCTATACGGTGTATATGAATGAGGACGAGGCAGAGAATTTTTTGGAAAGCGTAGAATCTGATGATTACAGCGGTGTGGGACTTTATATAACAGCCAGTGAAGACGGGCAGGGCATTACTGTTATATCGGCACTTGCAAATTCCCCCGCTGAAGCTGCAGGAATACTGTCAGGTGACAAAATCCTTGAGGTGGACGGAGTTTCGGTTTCGGGGAAAAGTCTTCAGCAGGTTGCAGATGATATGAAAGGCCCTGAGGGAACGAAAGTTACTTTGAAAATACTTAAAAAGTCTACCGGTAAAACCGAAGATGTTGTGCTCTCCCGTGCCACAATAAAACGCGAAACAGTAGTGTCGAAAATGCTTGACGATGAAAATGCTTATATTCAGATAACACAGTTTGGCATAAATACGTCGCAGGAATTTATTGAACATTTTAACAGTCTTGTAGGCATGGGGATGAAACGTCTGGTTATTGACCTTCGAAACAATCCAGGCGGATATATGGAAATAGCGGTGGACATCGCCGATGCATTCATTGAAGAAGGAGAAATTGTCTACACACTGGACAAAAACGGAAGAAAAGACTCACGTTTTGCAAGAGAGGGAAAGACTGAGCTTCCTATGGTGGTTCTCATAAACGGCGGAAGTGCCAGCGCCAGTGAAATTCTGGTAGGGGCGCTTTGCGACCACAACCTTGCAAAAACAGTGGGCGAGAAAACCTTTGGCAAAGGGGTTACTCAAATACCCTATCAGCTTTGGGACGGCAGCGTTATAAAAATAACGAACTCGAGATATTATACACCAAACGGTGTCTGCATTGACCATGAGGGAATTTCCCCTGATTTTGAAGTTAAAATGAGTGAGGAAGAATATCTGAATATTTCGGATGCTGGTGTGGTAACGGACAGACAGCTTAAAGCGGCAGTAGAAATTTTGAATGAAGAATAAATTTTAAAAAACGGAGATAATTTCAAAATGCAGCGTATAGGTATTGTTGACCTACGCCAGAAAAAATGCCGTATGAGGATTTTCAGGAGATACCAAAAAGAGATGGTCAACGCCCCCCAAAATCCTTTTGAAATAGTGGCAATAAGACTTCCGTATGATAAAACACAGTTTGACAGGCTGAAACAAAAAAAGAAACAAAAAGTTTTTGAAAAAGCGAAGAAAAAGCTTGCGGCGGAAGAAATTTATGAAATTATTTTTTCAAAGGGTCTGAAAGAGCATTGCGATGAAAAGAGCCTGAACCTGGCAAGACGAAAACAGATTTTTTTGAATATGGTCCCGGGCTGCATAAAGTGGATATCGCGAAAATATGGGATAAAATTGCCAGTTGACGAAATCTGCATAAAGAATACCCAAATGGATAGAATAAATGGGTATTTCCTAAATGAAATCTGTTATGACGCTGTAAAAATAAGATTGTGCACCGAGGACATTGAAAATGCGAAAGATGTGTGCGAGAGGTTTTATGACGAAACCGGACTTTTTGTAAAGGTTGCGAAGTCTCCGGAGCCGGGGGATGCTGACATTCTGATAGATGCCGATGGTCCCTTTGTCAAAATCGGAACTGACCTGATGATTGATGGTGTGGAGCTGGATATATCCTTGGGCGGGTATGATGTTGATTGTCTGGATATTGCGGCGTGTGTCAAAAATGTAGATTTCCGGAAGAGAATTTTGTCATATTTTTCGGGCAAAAAAAAGTTGACTTTGAACCAAGGATGATATATAATATATAAATTGTGTAAACAAATTGACTCACTAAGGTGCTTTATCGGCTCACGGTAAGGCAAGACGAAGTATTATGTGAGCAGGAAGGCAAGAAATAAAATGGATAACAAACAGATTATGCTTACCGATGAAGGACTTTTGAAACTTGAACAGGAGCTTGAAACTCTCAAGACCCAAAAACGCCAGGAAGTGGCTGAAAAGATAAAGGTTGCCCGCGGTTTTGGCGATTTGTCAGAAAATTCTGAATATGACGCTGCCAAAGAAGAACAGGCACAGGTTGAAGCAAGAATTGTTCAGCTTGAAAATATGCTGAAAAATGCAAAGGTTATTGACAATGACGAAATCGACCTCACCACAGTGAGCATCGGAACACGCGTGACAGTTTTTGATGAAGAATTTGAAGAAGAAATCGAATACAGCATTGTGGGTTCAACCGAGGCTGACCCTGACGCTTTCAAAATTTCGGACGAGTCACCGGTGGGCAGAGCTCTTATCGGTAAAAAAATTGATGATATCGTTGATGTAGAAACTCCCGGCGGAGTTATTAAATTCAAAATACTGAGCATAAACAAATAGATAGGAGAATTATCGTGAACGAAAACAACAGACAAAACGAGCAGGTACAGGATATCGGTCAGCTTATGAAAGTCAGACGTGACAAGCTGGCAGAGCTTCAGTCAGAGGGTGAAAATCCTTTTGATATTACCACTTACAATCAGGAATATCACACCGCTGATATAATCGATAATTTTGATGAGATGGAGGGCAAGATAGTTTCTATCGCCGGCCGTCTTATGTCAAAGCGCGTTATGGGCAAGGCATCATTCTTTGACCTTCGTGATAAACTTGGCAAGGTTCAGCTTTATGTTACCCGTGATGATATGGGCGAAGAGGTTTACAAAAAGTTCAAAAGACTTGACATAGGCGATATTGTAGGTGTTACAGGTGAAGTTTTCAGAACCCAGAAGGGCGAGATTTCAGTGCGCACAAACGGCTATACACTTCTCAGCAAGTCGCTTCTTCCCCTGCCTGAAAAGTTCCATGGCCTTCGTGACACAGACCTCCGTTACAGACAGAGATATGTTGACCTTATTATGAACCCTGAGGTTAAGCGGGCTTTTGAAATCCGCAGCAAGGTTATCACTGCAATCCGCAATTACCTTGATAGCAACGGCTTTATGGAGGTTGACACACCAATTCTCAACACAATTCCCGGTGGTGCGGCTGCACGTCCTTTCATCACTCACCACAATACACTTGATATTGATATGTATATGAGAATTGCTCCCGAGCTTTACCTCAAAAGACTTATTGTTGGCGGACTTGAAAGGGTTTATGAAATGGGCAGACAGTTCAGAAATGAAGGCATGTCAATAAAGCACAATCCTGAGTTTACCACTATGGAGGTTTATCAGGCATACACTGACTATGAAGGAATGATGGACCTTACAGAAGATCTGATTTCAACTGTTGCACAGGAAGTTTTGGGAACTACGACGGTTACATATCAGGGCGAAGAGGTAAATCTCGCTCCAGGTTGGGCTCGTATGACCATGATGGAATCAATCAAAAAATATGCAGGTATTGATTTCTCAGAAACAAAAACCGACGAAGAAGCAGCGGCACTTGCAAAATCTGTTGGCGTTGAAGTTGAAAAAGGTATGTCACGAGGTGAAATAATCAGCCTTACTTTTGAAGAAAGGGTTGAAGAAAACCTCGTTCAGCCTACATTCATTTATGAATATCCCGTTGAGGTTTCACCGCTTGCGAAGAGATACAAGGACAACCCCGACTTCACAGAACGTTTTGAAATATTCATAACCAGACGTGAATTTGGTAATGCATTTTCAGAACTCAATGACCCCATCGACCAGAAAGAACGTTTCATGAAGCAGGTTGAAAAGAGAGAAGCCGGCGACGAAGAAGCAAATATGATGGACGAAGATTTTGTTACTGCTCTTGAATATGGTATGCCTCCTACAGGTGGCCTTGGCATCGGTATTGACAGACTTATTATGCTTCTTACCGACAGCCCGTCAATCCGTGACGTTTTGCTCTTCCCGACAATGAAGCCGTTGGATAACAAGTAATCAAAAAAGTGCAGTAAAATAGCGGGTTTGACGAATTAGCAAAGTTGAAGAATACGCCAATTTACGCCAAACTTACGCCATAATATGCAAAAGGTTATGCACTAAATAGGAACCTTAACTATTAAAAGCTTTGCAATGTATTGTTGCAGAGCTTTTTATTTGGTGTTATAATATAAATAACGAATCATACAGGAGGTGCAGATTATGGATGATAATCTCCATAGCATAAAAAATTTGGAGGAACAAATTAAAGCCGCAAAAATGTTGTCATTCCTTTTTGGAAAAGATAAAAGAGACCAAATTAATGAACTCTACGAGCAGGTTACTAACCTTGCATCTCAAACGGAAATTTTTAACAAAAACTTTTCGGATAGTGGGTGGTGTGCGTATGATTCGATGAACTTCCCCTTAATGCAATCGGCGAATGAAGCTTTTGAAAAAGAAGGATTAGACGCTGGTGAAAAAGTTTTGATAAATTATTATAAAAATGATGTAAAAGAAATCATGCACTGGTTGAAAAACAAGGCTAAACCATTTATGGAAAGATATTACTTGATTCAGAAAGCTTTTGAGGACCATTTTGCTGAAAGATATTATGCGAGTGTGCCGTTGTTTTTAATAATAATCGATGGTGCAGTTAACGACTTTACGAAGAGTAAAGGCTTTTTTGCAGAAGGAACAGATTTAACCGCTTGGGATTGTTTGGTGGGATGTAGTGATGGATTGCTGAAACTAAAGGAAATTTTTAATAAGGGACGAAACAAGACAACTAGCGAAGAAATTAAACTGCCATATCGAAACGGAATTCTTCATGGAAGAGATTTGAACTATGGCAATGAATATGTGTCATGCAAGTGCGTATCTCTTATGTTTGCCTTAGCTGATTGGATGAACATGAAAAGCAACGAAGAAAACCGCAAAGCAAAGTTTGAAAAAGAAACCAATCCTCCACCATTAAGAGAATCGCTCAAAAAGTTAGCCAAAAGCAAAATAGCTAGAGAGAAAATTGCAGAATGGAAAGCACGCAAGATAATTGTTGGAGAAAACATAAGCTCTTGCCCTACGATTGAAGAATGTAATGATTTTCAATATCTTATCCCACTTCTTAAAATGTTTGCAGCTTGGCAAAATAACAATTATGGTGATTTATCTTTGTTATTAAAAAATATGTTTAGCTATGAACCTTCTGATAAAAAAAGGGCGGGAGAATGCAGGAAACTATTTCAAAACAAAAAGTTAATTGAATACAAACTGAAAGAAATAGAAGAACGCGGTTGTGGATTAACAAGAGCTTTAATAGAAGTTCAGTGGAAGACAAATGATAAAGTTTTCAAGGAACTATTAGAATTTGGGATAGTATATCAAGGAGAAAACGATAGCGTTGCATTACCTTGGAATGGTGACGGATATTGGAATATAATGCCGTGGGATGTTAGAGGTTTGCATAAAGTATAATTTTAATGAAAGTAGGTGATTTGATGATCGATGATATGACTCAAATGTTAGATTTAGGAATGTTTTCTGAATTTGAAAAAACAATAATGCAAGAAAATAAAATAGAGTTTAGTAAGGCTATAGGAAAAATGCTTAAAGCAAGTCGAAGTGCAGCAAAACTGACCAAATGTTATTATTGTGATAATGAAATTACAAGTTTTTGCAATTCACATTCTGTACCAGCTTTTTGTTTGAAAAACATATCTGTGGATGGGAAATTAGGCACATTAAATTCCTTAATTGAATTTCCTTTAGTGGATAACGATAAAGGTGTAAAGCAGGCCGGTACATTTCAATTAATATGTAGGGACTGTGATAGTAAAATTTTCTCTGATTACGAAAATCCAGAAAATTATGATAAAGTTCCTACTTCAAAAATGATAGCACAAATTGCATTGAAGAATAATTTAAAATTTATTAGCAAGAGGCTTATTGAAACTGAAATGTATAATTACATGTCACAAAATCAAAATTTTCCAGAACACTTAAAAATGGCAAAGCAATATGTAACTGATTTGGATTTAAAAGAATATATAGATGGATTTAAAAAAGCGAAGCGAGCCATAGAAAAGGGATGGGATGACCAATACTATTTATGTTACTATAAAAAGTTAGATTATGTTGTTCCTATTGCGTTTCAATCATGTATATCATTAACTGTTGGTTTTGATGGGGAAATTATTAATGATGTATATAATCCCTCGCCGAAATATGTTATTAAACCTATTCATATTTGCATATTACCTTTGGAAAATGAATCTGTGATAATGATGTTTGTTGACAATGGTGATACCCGTTATCGTAAGTTTTATAAAACATTTAATTCTCTAGAATTAGAAGAACAATTACTCACATTAGTATATATAATGTTTGCATATTCAGAAGAGGTTTATTTTTCACCAAACATACATAAAAAGGCAAAGGAAAGTTCTGCATTAATAAATACGAGTCAGTTAGGTCAAGATATCGTTTCTCTAACCCCTAAGTTTAATCCATTGGAAATGTTGAAGAAAAATTTTGATTTATCACAAAGAAAGAGAATCCCCAATTTTCTACAACAAGAATATAAAATAAGATAATAAATAATGGAGTCGTATCAGAAATGGTACGGCTTTTTTGTTTGCAAAAAGGAGGTCATAAAATGCAAAAACTGAAAGGTAAATTTACAACTATACTCAATAAAATTATTACGGATAAGAACATCACTGGGAATGAATTTAAGATACTGTGTTATCTCTGTATGAGGTCGGGTGATGACAACGTCTGCTTCCCTTCACTTGATACTATACATCAGGATACAGGCATTGGTTTATCAACTGTTAAAAATACGATACCCAAGTTGGTCGAGTCAGGTTACATAATCAAAGTTAATCGCAAAAAGAGTAACGGATGTTCCACATCTAATCTCTATCGATTGACCAACAAAGTGCTTGAATAAATGGTAGTTGTTTTTTTACTTAGGTGGTGTAAAAAACAGCTACAAATAATACTAAGTTAATAATAACATAGGGATATTGGATAAGAATAATATAAGCAATAAAATAGTGTGATGATTTAATTGATTAGCTTCTCTTATAGGGAAATGCGAATCAATTATTTTTTTATTCCAATATCCCTCAAAATTATCGGGCACGAGAATTTGAGTTTTTCCCAGACTTGGTCTGGGGCAAGCATAGCGTCCGGCTGTCCGCCTGACGCGTTGTGCCGCCCTGACGGCACACTATTCGGGCAGAAGCCCAGACCCACTTTAAAGAAGGAGGTAATATGAATGTCAAAAAGAAAAAGAGATAAGACATTAACAATACGAGTTACGGAGAAAGAAAAACAATATATTCAAAAACGTGCAGACAAAGCAGATCTAAGTGTTTCAGATTATATGGTCAGACTTTCCAACGAAACGCCTATCTATATTCCCGTAAATATGCAACCTTTTTTATTAGAACTTAAGCGCATAGGTAACAACATTAATCAGCTCACGCAAAAGGTTAATGCAAAGGTGTTTTACTCGTATAATTTCGAAGAATTTATCAGTGCGATTAATAAATTAAATGATCACATTGGAGAGATTGCGAGGCGAGATTAATGGCAACAGTAAATGTAATTCCTGAAGCGAAACAAAGTCCAAGTGCAATGCGTGGTCTCATCAATTATTGCCTGAGGAAAGAGAAAACGTTTGATGTGAATTCAGGCAGAAAATTAATCACCGGAATTAATTGTATTGGCGAAAATGCCTATGCAGAATTTATGACAACAAAAGCAGTTTATCATAAAGAAACCGGTATGAATTTCTATCATTTTTCTCAATCGTTTTCACCTGAAGAAAAAATTACACCTGAGCAAGTACACGAGGTTGGAATTGAGTTTGCAAAACGAGCTTGGCCGGGACATGAAGTTTTAGTTTGTACACATGTGGACGAGCCACATTTACACTCCAATTTTGTTGTTAATTCTGTGAATTTTGAGAATGGTTCTAAGATACATTTTACTCCAAATTCCCTAAAGGTTTTAAGAGATATAAGTGATGAAATTTGTATCAGTCATGGCTTCTCAGTGCTACCACCTTATCAAAAAGGTGGCAGAAGTATTTCAACAAGAGAATATCGTGCTGCGGAGAAAGGTCAAAGCTGGAAATTCAGACTTATGAGTGATATTCAAGATGCTATGAAATGTAGCGGTAATCGAAATCAATTTACAAAAGAAATGGCAAAACGAGGATACCAAATGAGGTGGACGGATGAGAGAAAATATATCACTTTCACTTGTCCAAACGGAAAACTGTGCAGAGATATTAAACTGCACGATGATAAATTTTTAAAGGAGATGATTGAAAATGAATTCAAGATACGAGAACAACTCACAAAAGAACTTCTCGATGGAAGAATTAATCAAGAGGAACTCTTCAAATTTGGAAGAACTCGCACAACAGACTTATCAAGTGGAGATATGCTCCATACCGAAGAAACAGAGGTCAATCGAGATACAACTAATGAAGGATATGGTAGAATTTCAACCGAAGCTGTACGAAATGATAACGGCATTGGCAACGAACGATATGATAGCCGAGAATCAAGCAGACTTAATGAATCAACTACTACAGGAGCTAGCCAAGATGACAAACTATATTCAGAACAAACATACGGAGACGGTGAAGGATGTGGAGAATGTTTTGAAACAGGATGGGAAACTGAGAGAGAATTTTATTTCAGAGTTCTCCTCGGAGATAAGAACCAACTTAGAAGCCTTGGAGGAAGCGACAGATATGCTGAAAAAGCATCTATTGAAGTTCCTGGCGATTACGAT
Organism: Clostridia bacterium; assembly: GCA_017456605.1. Classification (GTDB taxonomy): domain Bacteria; phylum Bacillota; class Clostridia; order Monoglobales; family Monoglobaceae; genus SIG440. Next base: position 76,923 of record JAFTJA010000003.1, read on the forward strand.
AGGAGCAACAACGTTCTTCTCGACGCTGGTGTCGGTACTCTTACAGCTGTGGCTTCGTTGATGGATAAAGACCAAGACGATGATCCAAAAGAGAAGAAAAAGAAACTCGATGACAAGGATGCCGGTTCAAATGTTGGGTTTGCATTAGGTGGTGCCATTGGTCTTGCGGCTGCACTTATAGCAAAGAGCCAAAAGCAAGACGAGGACATAATCGAAACCCCGACAGAAGAACCTGATGAAGCAGAAGAAATTGACATTGATACATACGAAGAAAGCGAGGATTTATATGAAGATGAAGATGAAGGGTTCAAGTTGGAGATGTAGTGACATTAAGTAGATATATTAAGATCTATACCCACAATAGCATAGCTGTTAAAGTGCATGTACTCGTCTCACCCAGAAGAAGGTACAACTACCACCGGTAGCAGTACCTTCTTTTTTTTGACAGAATCGAACATTGTCATTTCTTCTGCGTTTAATTAGCGTTACATCTTGTCGAAAAAATAAAAATATGATATAATTTAAAAACAAATTTTCCATATATTTGTTACGACATTAATAACTCGAAGATAAGGAGAAGCATTATGAAACATGAGTTTAGTTTATCGCGAGGTCAGCTTAAAGGATATCTCTTTGAAATTGTTATTTTAGAACTTTTGTTAAAAAATAATTTTAATGAAATACATGTTGCGTCTGAACCCCGTGACAGAGTGCGTGAAAACAGAAAGGGTTTTATCGAATTGAAAGGACGTGGCTGTTGGCACCAAATCGATTGTCCGTGTGACTATAATCAACTTATTCCTTTCTCTTATCCCCTACGGCTTCTAGGGGAAGTCAAATTTTATAAAACACCTTTGGAAAAGAAATATATACGTGAATACATAGGAGTAATAAGAGATATTCAGGAAAATTATTTTGTTACAGACGGCATTGATGAAAGAGATATTTATCCAAGGAAAATGGAAATTGGTGCATATTTCTCGGCCAACGGTTTTCAAGCAGAAGCAGAGAAACTGGCCTACGCTCATGGAATTAAAACTATTTCATATGCAAATAATCATTTAGTTGATCATATCAAGAACTTAATTGAGGAACTTGAAGAGAATTTCCTGTCGGTAAAGTGTATGAAAGACGATTCTTGGAGCAATTTTAAACAAGAATTTATTCGGGCGATTCGTTATGGAGCAAATTACAACACTGTACGTTATTATGATTATTTAAGAGACGGTTACATAACGGTTATTAATGAAATTCATAATGCACTTGTTGAAATACATTCTAGTTTTATTGCGACTACAGCAACAGGGGTGTTTCTTCACTTTGTTGGTAATGAGATTTTCCCAGAAGAATTATTTAGGGAATCAGACAATGGTAATTGTCGTGTGTATTATAATCAAAATGATAATGGAATTAAATACTTTTGGCTAGAAATTAGCGGAGATAATCGCCGAAGAAGGTTTTATTTCACGCCACCCGAATCATTAGATGTTGCTTCGATTTATGGTGGGGAAATTGTTTTAAATGAAAAAGAAAGGCTTTTTCGAGTATTAAACATCAATATTAGATTAAACGGAATTACTAGAAACTTAACACTGCATCTTGATATAGATTGGTTAGACTCAGTTCGCAACCACGAATAATACTATTTTAAAATAGAATTCTGCAAATGAGTATTAGTAGCACTAAGGAGTATGAATATGAAGGAAATACAAATTAACTCAATTGATTGTATGATAAGACAGATTAAAAAAATTAAGGATATGTATGGAAATCAACCTATATGGTTTAGAGGACAGCGAGAAAGCAATTGGGGTTTAGTACCATCCATACAAAGAGACGGGTTGGCCAAGAACGAAACATATATTACTAATGATTTTTATATACATGTAAACCAAATTGAACCACACGCTCCTAATAAAATGAACTATGCTGCATGGATGTCATTGATGCAACATTATGGTCTACCAACTAGAATTTTAGATTGGAGCAATTCTCCAATAATAGCGGCTTACTTTGCCTTAGAAAAGAAAAGAGAAGAAAATAACGATTCATGTATATGGGTATTAATTCCACGTAATGTAAATAAGCAGGAAGGTTTTGGAAGCTGTGTATATCCAATAGATGCTTTCACGGCACAGCAAATGTTGCTTCCTGCATTTAAATCCAATGCCAAAATTGATGATAAATTTAAAGATAAGGTTATTGCCTGTCACTCGGTTGAGCATAACCTAAGAATGTATTCACAACAGTCGTCGTTTACCGTGCACAATTCCCTAAGAAGACTAGAAGATATATGCGATGAAGAAACGTTGTTTAAATTTGTTATTCCATGTAAGTACAAGCAAGAAATATATGAAAGTATAAATATCCTAGGAATTTCAAGACATTTTATTTATCCTGATATGGAACATGTTTCAAAAGATATTATAGAAAAATATAAGAAATAAAATTTACAAGCAATTATTTTATTGATACTCTTAGATTTGTATAATGTTATTATACAAACCATAATAACAAACTAAATATAGAAAAAGTTTTCAAATGTAAAGAGGTGAAAAAATATGATATTTACAGTAAATACAAGTGGATACTTGCTATACCCTGTTGCTAAATCAGCCTTTGAAATGTCTGATGAAGATGTTTATAACATGATAAATTATGAGTTCTCTGTTATGTTGAAACGACTTGAAGAAAAAGGTGTAAAATATGACACTTTAAAACGTGCATTAATACCCAATCAAGATAAAGATAATAATGAAGTATGTTTAGTCTTCGACTCCACTCTAATAGATTCATCGTTCTATGGATATACAATATTTAATGAAATAATACCACTTATAGATAAAAAAAGCACCTACAGTATATTAGCAGGAGACTATATTGACATTATAAATAATGTTCAGAATTCACAACAGTATTTATATGACGCATTAAAAGAAATGATTATTGAATGTAACAATTCTGTTTACCAACATAGCAGTCAATATTATTTAATCTTTTTTAATAGTATAACCGATAATCAACTATTAGCAATTACATCCAAATTACAAAAATTTAAATGGTTTCATGGGTATATGTTATTAAACTCAAATTCACGTTTTAAAACGTACCTATCATGCATTTTATGTCATATTTGTATAAAAACGAAAAACACAGTTATTATTAGTCATCCCTCTGACTACGATGATAACGAAAATATAAATATGGCCGGTTATCCATTCGAAGAAAGTGGGTTTAAGTTAGTAAGTATAAATGATGACAGTTTCGGGCCTTTTTTAAGTTATAAAATAGAATCAATTGTTCCTGACAAAGATGATATTAGTTTTTCATTTAATGCTTTATTCAAAAAATTTGATTCTACGGAAAAACTTCACTTAAATATTTCGGATGATAAATGGGGATATTTAAATGGTGATTCGAAGGGCAAAGGTGGAATTATAAAATCATTTGAATTTGGTGATATCAGTAAGGATGATTTTAGAAATATTATATTTAAACAAATTTGCAGTAATTATATATATAATTTAAGAACAAACGAGCATGGCGACCGCCTGTTTAACGTCTGCATTGAATTGCCAACAAAAAATGGTAATATCAGAAAAACAACAGTGGCTCTTAAATATAATCCCCATTTAGGTGAAGTTTCCGTAGTTACAATTACATAATAATCAAAAAAATTTTCGCAAAATTATATTTTTATTTATCTCCAAAATATAATTTTGTTTAAATATACAAAAACACAAGAAAAAGCACTTGCATTAATTATCTGTAAGTGCTTTATATATCATATTGATAACTGCCATAAAATGTCAATATATAAAATAAGTATTCACAAGATAACAACGAGCTACTTCATATCGATATTGACTAGCATGATTTGAGTAATCTCCTCCCTTAAACTCTATGCGAATTTCGTTATAATTCGATATGTCTATATCAAAATCTATTGGATGTACTCCTCTGCAAACTTTTTCTGTATAGAAAATCACTTCTTCATCTCCATATATCCTTATCCAACCACAATTTTCTGCGTTTTTAAATCTATCACGTGTGATTACTCTTCCGGTAAAACGTGTATATTTTCCATCATTTTGATACACTGCACTACCATCATAGTTAATTAAAAAGTCACTGCTGTCCATATGAGCATAACCAATATATGTATTTCCCTCATTATCAGTTATTTCATCATTCTCATATTCCATACCATCAGAATAAAAAGTTTCAACATCCAATATAGATATTTTTTCTTTCTTTATTTCTTTGTTCGCAATTGATGTTTCAGTACCATTCGTGTTGCCTGTATTATTAGCATTCTCGTAATTATTAACATCATTAGTTTCATCGACATCATCTTGATTTACTGTAGTACCAACAGGTGGATCAATAGGCGGATTATTTTCGAAGTTAGTATTTCCTATATTATTCGCACTAAATTCCCAAATAGCATTTGTTGCTAGAGCAACTAAAATAGTAGCAACAACTGTACAAATGGCTCTTTTAAATCCCTTCTGGCTATACTCCATCGCAGTTAGTAATATCCCCGCTATTGTTAATATTGCTATAATTATTATTTTCATTAACAACTCTCCTTTAAATCTATTGTGTTTTCCTACTCCTTTTAAAATTATGTGTTTTTAATATCTTACATATTTGTTGTTCCGATAATCCAGGTTTAATCCAAATGCTTCTTTTTTTGTAAAAAAAGCACTTGCAACCACATAATTTTAATAAAGGTTGTATTTCTTCTCGGCTAGTACCAAATATTCTTTCTATTTCTTCCGTTAATATATAATCATGAGTAGTCAACTCGGCATCAATCTTTTTCATATTCTGTTCTATTTTAAACCATGAAGAATTTTCATCAACAGATTTAACTTTTTTATCCTTAATATCTTTGATTTTTTTATGTATCAAACATACCATAGCAATAATTATTTCACTTGGCAATGTTTGAAGCAGTCCTGACTTAATTTGCATAACAATATCAGGATCGCAAAAGAATTTAGATACTTGTTCTACGATTTCCTTTAGTAACTGTAGGTCAAACTCATGACGTTCATACCAAAAATAGGTTTCATATAATTCCAAAGCAACTAAATCTTTGAAATCCTTTTTTGTTATTAGCTGAGCAAAATCGTTTCCATCATGCGAAATATAATTATACCCTCGTTCAGCCACCTCTTTAAGAATATAATCAATGTTATTTCCCATATTTTCACTCTCCTATTAAAGATTTACCAACTTCTGTTAATGTTGAATTTTTGATTAAATTCATTTCCTCGCATAAATAAAAAATTTTACTTTTATTTCTTTCATTAATGAAACGATCAGAACTTAAATAATTTATTATTTCTCTTTTGGTAATATTGTTTTCTTCGTACCATGACCAGTGATGCTCTCTTCTCCTAAGTAAATGATAGACCATTGGTAAATCTTCTGCTGGAATTAAAACCTCATTTATATAAACAGATATTTTTTTCGCATTGTATGTATTAATTATAATACTTTCACCGTTTGGATTGGTGTAATCAAGATAGTTTATATAATTATAGATACTCTTTTCATTGCATGGAGTATCTTTGCAAATTGCACGTTCCGTATAAAAATAGATTTTTATACTATATATGTCGAGAAGAAAGTCAACGTACCTATTAGTATTAAAAAATTCAATTCCGGTCAGTTGTTTGCTTTTTTTATAAAAATCGTCATTAACAAAACATATAGTTTTTTCTGGGTCTAATAACGGTCTCATATACAAATAATGATTGCCTAATGGAACTTGAGATGATAAGTTGTATTGTAAAAAATCTATCAAGTCTTCTATAATTAAATTAGCATTACTAACATTATAAAGATTAGAGTATATTACATCCATCTCCTGTTCAGAGGGGTGATTAAAACTTTTGTAATTCACAGCATTTTTAACAACCATTTGTTTTTCATTAGTATTTTCAAAATATCGTTTACCCAATACTACATTCCATAATCTCCATACCAAAGGTGCAGTTTCTGCATTTGTTATATTATACTTAATAGTTATCTTTAACAAATGAAAAAGCATTTTAATTTCTTGTGAATTAATATAGTTTTTTTGCACTATACCAAATCCATCATAAATTTTTCCATTTGAACCATTTATTGTTATATGTCTTTTGTTCAAAGAAAGCCTATTTTCAAAACGATCGTATTCCCCAAATCCTGTAACACAAGGCAAACCCCTTCCCCTGCAAACTACGGCAGCATGAGATGTCATACCACCCCTAGCTGTTATAACCCCTTGACAATATTTTGATTCTAATATTTTAACATCTTCAGGATATATTTCGTATTGGCAATAAATGAAGTCTTCTTTACCCTTAATTAATTCTTGTGCTTTATGGTTGGAAAAGCAAGCCATTCCAATTCCAACACCACCAGAAACTCCCAAGCCTTTCCCTATGTCAATTAACTCGTCTGTATTTATAATACTTTCTATATTTAATATTCTTTGAAGTTGCAAATATGGAATTCTTTTTATAAGTTCATTTACCTCAATTACACCCTCGCAAAACATACTAATTAAAATTCTTAAATTAGATAAATCAGTGCATTTTCCTTCTCGTGCTGATAAAAGGTAAAATTTATCATTTTCTACAACAAATTCTACATCCACCATATATTTAAAATAATGTTCAAGCATTGGAACGTATTTATTTAGTTCACTTGTTATTAGTGAATTCATTTTTTCATTAGTCAAGCAACTCACCTCATATCACATATTATACTATACTTTGACAAAATTATCAATTTATAAATTTAGAAGATTTTTGGCACAACAATTATCTATTTAGGATTTTGACCCTATATTTACTTGCCATTATTTCATTATTTTAGTAACAATTTCAAATTACTTCGTAGACTTTTAAAAACCAGTGTGGTATTGTTTGTGATTGAATAAGGAGGTAAACGCAAATCATTGACAACTCTTATATATTTTATTGTTGGTGGTAAAATAAAACCAAAGGAGTTGATTCAAAATGAGAAAAATCACAAACGAACTAATACAAAAGTTTAAAGGTTATTTAATTAATGAGGAAAAGTCCTCCTCTACCTTGGAAAAGTATATCCGTGATATAACAGTATTTATGGAATGGTGCAAAGAAACGGAATTGAGCAAGAGTCTTGTTCTGGAATACAAGCAAGAAATAATAGAAAAATATGCTCCAGCAAGTGTAAATTCTATACTATCATCGCTTAACAGCTTCTTTGCATATAACGAGTGGTATGACCTGAGGGTAAAGGCCCTTAAAATCCAACGACAAATATTTGCGAGCAAGGCTAAGGAACTAACAAAAGCAGAATACGAAAGATTGTTAGTTGCTGCAAAGCAAAAGAAAAACCAAAGACTGTATTATCTTATGCAAACCATATGTGCAACAGGTATCCGTGTATCAGAACTTAAAGCTATTACAGTTTCTGCAGTAAAATGCGGTCAAGCTACAATTAATTGTAAAGGTAAAATGAGAATAGTTATCTTACCAAAGCAACTTTGCAAAATACTGAAAGACTATATAAAAGAAAACAATATAAAAAGTGGCTCCGTATTTGTAAGCAAAAACGGAAAACCACTTGACAGAAGCAACATATGGTCTGATATGAAAAAGCTATGTGAAAGCGCAGGGGTATCAAAAGATAAAGTATTCCCTCATAACCTTCGCCATTTATTTGCACGAACTTACTACTCCATTCAAAAAGATGTCGTAAGACTTGCTGATATTCTTGGGCACTCAAATGTGAACACCACACGAATATACACTATGGAAACAGGCGAAATTCACAGACAACAAATGCAAAAACTTGGGCTTTTGCGATGCTGAAATAAAATACCACATAATCGACATTATGTGGTTAGAAAGCATATTTTTATACATAAAATTATATCACCAAAATCATGTTTTGTCAATGGAATGCGTATAATTATGTCAAAATCAAAATAATTTTGTAAAAAATAACACAGCAATCAGGTCAAGGGTAAATTTTATCTACCGTTGACCTAAAAATCGTTGTAAAAATTTATTTCATTAGTCCGTAAACTCCATAAAGTTCCAATTTAAGATTATATAAACACCACATAATGTCGATTATGTGGTACTATAAAATATAGGAGAAAATAATTATGGGGACAGAAATTAAATTAACCGGTTATCCGTCAATAGACAAGCCGTGGCTTAA
>JAFTJA010000001.1 GCA_017456605.1 Clostridia bacterium
ACAATGGAGTTTGCCGCTTTGCCAAGTGATGTAAATGTCATCTGGCAGGCAATCTGTATGCCAAAGAGACCAAGTCCGCCAAGATAAATTCTAAGCATTGGTGCTGCAAACTGTGCAAGGGTGCTATCTGATGTAAATATCTTAACAAACATCTGGGGTGCTATCATAACCGCTGCCCAGAGTGCGATAGAATATGTAAGGCAAGTGATTAATAGCAAACGAAATGTTTTCTTTACTCTGTCTGCTCTTTTAGCACCAAAATTATAGCTTGTAATGGGCTGAGCACCTTGTGCAATTCCCTGCAGAGGTAACATTGCAAACTGCATTACACTTGTCATAATGGTCATAGCACCAACTGCAATATCTCCGCCATATTTAAGGAGTGAAGAATTAAAGCAAACGGAAATTACACTTTCGCTTGACTGCATAACAAATGCCGCCGTTCCAAGTGCGATACAAGGCAGAATTATGTCTGCCCGTAACTTTAAGTTCTCTTTCTTTATTTTAAGCTGTGTCTTTTTTCCGCAAAGGAAAGAGATAATCCATACGCACGAAAGCATCTGCGAAATAATAGTCGCAAGTGCCGCACCCTTTACACCCATATCAAAGCCAAATATAAATATAGGGTCAAGCACAATATTGCACACCGCACCGATAATTACCGAAACCATTGATGTGGTGGTAAAGCCCTGTGCCGTGATAAATGTATTCATACCCAGCGTCATCTGCACAAACAAAGTTCCAATAGCATATATGCTCATATAGTCGGTTGCATAGCCGATTGTGTTTTCGCTTGCACCAAAGGCAAGGAGCAGGTCCTCATTCCATATAAGCAAAATAGCCGTCAAAATGATTGAAACAACAATCTGCAGACTAAAGCAGTTACCAAGCGTCTTTTCTGCGGAATTCTGATCCTTTTCGCCCATAAAGATAGAGGCTCTCGGTGCACCGCCTGAGCTTACTAACGCAGCAAAAGCCGCAACAAGCATGATAAGGGGCATACACACACCAACCCCGGTAAGTGCCATACTTCCGTCACCGGGCATGTGACCTATGTATATGCGGTCAACTATATTGTAAAGCATATTGATAAGCTGTGCCACAACTGTCGGGATTGACAGTCTGAACAAAAGCTTACCGATAGGCTCTGTCGCTAAAAATTCTTTTTTGTTATCCATCTAGTAAAACACCTTTTTTCTTTTATAATTCATTCAAGCACACTCAATTTGTCGAGAATTTTGTTTGTCCTTGCTTTTTGACTAATCAAGTACCTTTTCTTAACTTAATTATACTACATTCCCTTAAAAAATTCAATAACGCCGAAATACTTCATCGCCTCTTCTAACATTTTTCTAGCAGAAATGGTTAGAAAAGAGGGTAAAAGTGGCAATACTCAAAATTTGAGCGCACAAAAGGCTTTGAAGGTTTTTAACCCCTCAAAGCCTTGATTTTACGCACATTTTATTGTTTTTTAATTTCTCTTAATTTCCGCTTAATTGCTCTAACCTACCCCTCTCGCAAGCCGACTCGAAACTCCCCTCGGAAACTTCCTGAAAAATCAAAACCCATAGGTTCCTGTAACAGGGGCCCGGAACAATGGAATTTGCGGTGGGGCAAAAGTGAACACTACAAAGATCAATGCAACCAACCATAAAGTTACAAGCACGATTCTGGAAGATTTGCAGCTCTCACCTCCTTTTTTGAAAAGCTGAGTTTCAACAAAGTAGCTTGTCGCAGCCACCACAAAAAATATTGTAATATTCATCCAATCAGGCGTCATACCGAATATACCGTTGATAGTATAATAAACCACAGGGATAAGCACCACCCCCAGCACTATACCCATTAGCTTTACGCACCAAAAGTTTTTGTATTCTTTGCCAATATACCGGCTTTCAACCAAAGCATAAAAAAACATGGGGAAAAACATCAGTTTCATATGCTCCCATATTGACTCATTCACCGCAGAAAAGAGTGCCACAAGAACGCTGCCACTAGTCCAGTCAAACAAAAAATGTAGCAGCACACCTGCTATACTTGTAAATATAAATCCTGCAAGTTGCCACTTATACAACGATTTTTTCATATATATCCTCCTGAACATAATTTATACAAAATTTATTCAGTTTAAAATAATATATGACATTCATACTCACACCATATGTCACACCACAAAAAGAACAACACACCTTACGGATTGACGTGTTTCCTTTCCAATGCTATAATAAAATCAATTAACAAGCTATTGGAGGTGTTTCTATGTATGTTAGAGAACAAATTTTTGAGATTATAAAAGCGTATCCCGGGATAACAGACAGCGAGCTGGAAAGAAAGTTAAACAAACGGCATCAGCACATAAACAACGAGTGCCACACTCTTGAAAATATGGGGAAAATCGAAAGAAAAACCAATCCCTTAAAAAACTGTATTGGAAATTATCCCATAAGCACGGCGCCCAAGTCTTTTTGGGCGGTTGTCATCGCCTGTCTGAAAAAGTTTTTAAAAAGAGCAACGGACAATGCATTTTAAGCATTGCCCGTTATTTTTAATTAAACGACGGTTTTTCTACATCTATTTCTGAATTATTCTCTCCATTGGGGGAGGGCTTAGACATGCTGAAATACATTCTCGCTGCTTTTGTTGTTCCAAAATCACGATTGGACCCGCTGTCCTGGACTTTGTTAAACGCATCCCTGAACATTTGGTTGTGCGCCTCTTCGCGGTTCAAAAGAAAATCTATTGTTTCCTTTACTTTTTTATCATCTATTTGTCTGTACAGATACTCATATACAACTTTTGCTCTTTGTTCGGATGCTATATTGGATAATAAATCGGCACACAAGTCTCCTGTTACAGTTACATAATCACTTGTCCATGAATATCCGGATGCATTTATAAGCCCCGGATTCAGTCCCAAAATAACATGTGATTGGATTTCGCCTGCAGGAACTTTACTTGCATCGACATCGTGTCCGTTTAACAAATTTATTGTCTGTGCAATCATTTCCATATGCCCCAATTCTTCTGCTGCTATGTCTAAAAATAAATCTTTGATATCAGGGTCTTTTATCCTGAAGCTTTGTGACATATATTGCATTGCTGCTTTCAGTTCCCCGTTTCCTCCGCCAAGCTGTTCCTGCAAAAGCGCCGCATATTGAGGATTTGGTTTTTCTATTTCCACCGGATGAAACAACAATTTTTCATGCTTAAACATAACTTATACCTCTCTTTTATAAGAATATGTTACTATTCTTTTCCAAAAAAGATATAATTATTCAAGCAAACTTTATTCTGCAGCGTCCTCGAGTGTCTCTATGTAAAAACTTACTGGGCGAAATCCATCATTGCAGGAAATCATAGCCGACTTTTCATTTTTCATCCAGCCACCAAAAAAGTTACCGCCGCCCAAAGATAACTCTTTTACAAACGGTTCCATACTCTCCCACGCGCTGTCACAAAATCCTCTGGGTTTCTGCCCATCAACCGAAATAAACTCCTGTCCCTCTTTCAAATCGCAGGCATGTTCTATTGGATTTTCATATTTTTATATCAAATCATCATACCGCACCATCTTCATCACGGTAATTTTACAATTGCTCATTGAGGGGTATCTCCTTTTCTAATAATATAATCTCTTTTTATATCGGTTTACTTAAAAAGAAAAATATGCGACACAACAACCAAAAACACCCCAAGGCAACAACAAGTAACCGTAAAAACATGACCGGGATATTGCTTCATCCAGGCAGCAACCACACCAAACGCCGCTATCCCCACACAAAACGCCCCCGCCCAACCAAGCAACAACAACGGACTGTTGGGCGCATCAAAAAACCTTGTTTCCAACAAGATATAAGCCAGTGATGGCAATATCATCACAAAAATTCCTATAAGCTGCAACGCTTTATACATCTGTGGATGTTTTTCTTCAAATTCAATAGCTCTCATATGTTGTCTTATATCCTTGGGATGTTTTTTATAAAAATCCGGCTTTATTTGTTTCGCAATAGTTTTATCACTGTACCTTCTCTTATACCATTCTGTCCAAAACGAAAGATATCCTTTTCTATCAAAATCATCTTGAGGTACATCCTTTGGTGTACAGCTTTTATAAAACTTTTCCACTTTATCAGCAAATTCAAAAACTTCTTTTTCATATTCGTCAAAACAAACCGTCGTTTCTTTTCCTGTTTGGGTAATTAACTTAATTTTTCCGTCGTCATTATGTATTATTGTCCAATCTATTCCTCCATCGCACCCGGAAATTTCCACTCTATCAAAAGTATCATTGGGTATAAGAAAGTGACCACAACACGGTATCATTTGCTTGCCGCTTTCTCCTGAAAAATGATCTTCTGTCAAAGATTTCAACAAACGCAAAGCTGTAGCACTAACGATCCCATTATACTCAAATCTTTCATCACCTATAACAGCTAACACTTTGCCGTGGGCACATAAATCATGCGGGTCATCCCCTACACCATTTAACCAATTCATATCGCTTACATCAATTTTAAACAATATACTCACCTCTTAACCATTATAAGTAATCTATTATTTATTATAAAATCAGTGAACGATTTGGATGCCAGTTATGTATCACAAATTTCTTCTAATTCTTTTTGACTTAAATCAATAAATCTATTTTTAGCATACATCGTATTTGTTGTATCTTTGATTGCTTTTGATATTTTATCAACATCAATTTCATCAAAAATATCATCATCAGATTTTGAAGTCCTCGCAACAAAAGTAAATGAATCTTCCTCCCAATCTATCCCAAAGCCATGAACTACTGATGTTCCATCTGATATATCTAAAAACTGTTCCTGGTTATCTATGAATGATTCATAAATAAATTCATACAATGCCTCTTTGCTGATTTTTATAACTCTGTATGTATTATCCGGAATTTTCTTTTCAACTTTTTTCTTTTTGAACACATTACCACTCCTTTTCAATGTGTTAAGGCTCCCTTGTGTAAAGGGAGCTGTCAGCGTAGCTGACTGAGGGATTGTTTCTTTTATATGCTTACAACCCCTCCGAGTTTGCTCCGCAAACCCACCTCCCCTTACACAGGGGAGGCTTTATTTTTCAACAACATTCGACAATCTTTATATAAAGGCTGAACAATTTAGATGCCATCTGTTTGGCGATATACTCACTTCGTTCGTACGATATATTTTCATTTCATTTCGTTGCGATATGATATAAATTCCTTTGTTCTCGTCCCCAATGGACATATCGCATTACGAAGTAATATATTGCACCGAAGGTATATCGCAAATTCCGTCAGGAATTTATATCGCTGAGTTCAAGTTTCACTTGAACTCATTATATAATTAGGTGACAGAAAAGATGCACCTTGTTGTCGATATGCAACCTTCGTTTGCTCGATATTTTTGCTACCGCAAAATCGATATGTTTTCGCTATGCTCAAACTCGATATGATATGAATTCTTGTCGCGTTAGCGACATATCGAGTGCGACAGCACATATCGAGTCCGCAAGACATATCGAGAATTCGCAAGAATTCATATCGACGATTTCAAGCTTCGCTTGAAATCATTATACCACACCCTCTCCCTTTTTTCAACTTCCCCTTGAAATGCTTGCGGTTTTGTACTATACTTAACTTATAAGGAGATGAAAAACTATGGATTTTGAAAAAGTAATCACTGAACGCTACTCGGTAAGAAAGTTTGAAAATAAGCACCTTGGGCAAGAGGTAATTGACAAAATACTGCATGCTGGGCACATTGCCCCCACGGGCTGCAACTTTCAGCCCCAAAGAGTTCTCGTACTGAACAATGATGAAAGTTTGGCAAAATTAAAGAACTGTACAAAGTGTCACTTCGACGCACCCTGTGCTATGCTTGTTTGTTACAACAAAAACGAAACATGGACACGGTCTTATGACGGGGCAATATCCGCTCCCGTTGACGCAGGCATTGTGGCAACACATATGATGCTTGAAGCAAAAAACCTTGGCGTTGGCTCATGCTGGGTAATGCACTTTGACCCCTCCAAAATGAGAGAAACCTTTAATATCCCCAGAAATATTGAGCCCCACGCTCTGCTTGTTATGGGTTATCCCCACGAAAGCGCCATACCACTGGAGATGCATTCAAAGAAAAGACCCCTTGACGAGGTTGTGTTTTACGATAGTTTTTAATATGTTAAAAGCCGAGGCTGATGCCTCGGCTTTTGCTGACTTTTAATGATGGTGGTGATGGTGATGATGCCCTGATGACACCTTAACTTCTGTATGACAACTTTCTTCACCGCAGTGCTCTCCTTCTTCCTCAAGCTCCAATGTCGCGTGGCAGATTCCGTGTTCAGAAAGCTCTTCACGTACCGCTTCCTTTATTTCATGCGGCTCGGCGTTTGTCACTATATGCATTGTGGCATAATTGCTATGTCCGTCCATGCTCCAAAGGTGAATATGGTGAACATCAATCACGCCGTCAAGGGACAAAATATGCTCCTTTATTTCTTCTACACTGACCCCCTTAGGTGTTTTTTCAAGGAACAAATCAAGCACCTCTTGCAAATTTTTAACGGCATTTATCAAGATAAACACAGCAACACCAATGGATAGTATTGGATCAATAATCACAAAATTGGTGAACCTCATCACAACCGCACCAACAAAAACCACAATCCAACCCAGAACATCCTCAAGCATATGGAGGTTAACCGCCTTTTGGTTTATTGAGTCCCCCTCACGAGTCACAAAGGCAGCCCCGAAGTTGACGATTACGCCAATTACCGCAAAAATCAGCATGCCGTTATAGTTGATTTCTACCGGATTGATTATTCTTTCTGCTGCATTGAATATTACCATTATGGAGCCAACAAGCAGAATAAGAGTTGTAATAACGCTGCCCACAACCGAGTATCGTACATAGCCGTATGTAAACTTTTCATCAGGCTGTTTTCTGCTCTTTTTTTCAAGAAAATAAGACACCCCGATGCTTGCCGCATCGCCTATATCGTGCACAGCATCCGAAACAATAGCCACGCTGCCGGTGAATATTCCGCCAAAAAACTCGAAGACCGAAAACGCCAGATTCAGGATAAAGGCAATAAGAATATTTTTTTCTGTTTTCATAACTTCTCCTTAATTTATTTATTTCTTCCAACCTTTATTCCATAAACCGCACCAATAACCACATAAGGTATCAATAGAACCAAACACCAAGCCGTAAAAATCGGCGGGAATAGTATACTGATTATAAAAAGTGCTCCCATAACCACAGTTTCAAAACCTATAAAACGGTTTATCTTTCTTGCTTTTTCAGCTTTCAAGTCATAATTTTTGATGTAGTCAAATTTGGGCAAATAATTGCCCACCACAATCAAGATAGCACCAACAATCAGCGCCGCGACAGCTCTTATATCCATTTGCCAACCCAAGCCATAAAAAATCGTTACGGCCTGCACAATAACAGTCATAACGGGTATAATCCACTTTGTCGCTCTTTCAAACTTTATGCGCTCGCCGTGTTTATGTGCATTTATATCATTGACAAAACAACAAAAAATCTGCAAAATCACCATCAAAACAGGAAGCCCAAAGACCACGAAACCTTTTGATGCAAAGTTGTCGGGATTGTTGTTTATGTCAAAATGTATCGCCATTTCTCCGGGAAGTCTGTCCCAAAGTGCAACGCCAAAAAAAATTGGCAAAAGACAAACCAAACAGGTTATGATTAAACTTTTCCACTTTATAAATTTCATAATTTCTCTCCCCCCAAATTATAAATCCACGTCAGAACCTCTTCAAAAACCGAGGCATTAAGCTCATAATAAATAAAATTTTTATACTTTTCTTCCGCAATCAAATCTGCCGCTTTCAGCTTTGACAAATGATAAGAAACCGTAGCCCCCGTAAGATTGAACCTTTCCCCAATCTCACCGGCAGACTTTTTTCCCGATTTCAGCATCCCCAAAATATCCCGCCTCACTGGGTCGGAAATGGCTTTAAGAGTTTCGTTTATTCCCATTTATCTCACCTCTGTTTAGAAATTCATCTAAACAGAATATACCACAATGCCACCCCCGTTGTCAAGACCTATTTAGATTTTTTTCTAAATTCTTTAAAAATACAAGGCGGTCGCCGTTTAAAAAGCGACCGCCAAATTTTAATACTTCTTTTCTCCTGAAAGTATCATCATTTTGTCAACGTTTGTTTCGATTTCAGGCTTTACCACCTTTTCTTCCCAAAGGTCAGGGGCGAATTCCTCCATTGAAACGGATATTGCCTCCTGTGGACATCCCCAGTACTTTAAAAATATTTCGTTGATTTCATCAACTACTTTTTTCTTGATTTCTGCGTCCTTGGGATAAGCTTTAATCGCAATGTATGGCATACTAAACACTCCTTTTATGTATTTTTTTTATTTAAAGCTCCGTCTTCATCCAGATATGGGGGCAGTCTTCTTCATATTCAATCCCGCCGTATTCCACAAAGCCAATTTTTTCATAAAAACCTTTTGCTTGCAGCTGTGAATGAAGAATAAGGCGTTTTCCGCCGGCTTTGGACACATAGTCTTTTGCTGTTTCAACCACGCTGCCGCCTATGCCTATTTTTCGGTATTCCTTTTTCACTGCAAGTCTGCCAAGAATAAAAACGCCCGGTGCTTCACTTTCAAACACTCTGCACGCAGCGATGGGCTCATCTTTTTCAAACGCCACAATATGGGTCGAAATATCGTCCATTTCGTCACAGTCATAAGAAAACCCTTGTTCGTGAATGAACACCTCTTCACGGACCTGCTTTGCTTCTTTGGGGAAATTGTTAAAAACCTTTGTGGTTATCACTTTTCTACCTCACTGACCAAAATTTCGTTCTTCTCTTTTTTCTGCCGCCTGCTTTGAGTAAACACAGCCGCAATAATTTTGCCTGTAAAGATTATACTCTTTTGAAAGGGCACACGACCGCTTGTATCCCTCGCCCTTTTTGAAATCGGAGCAAAGGTATTTTATTCCGTATTTTTCTCCAAGTTCAAGCCCGATTTCGTTGAGCCAAGCGGCATTTTTGTGAGGGCTTACCGAAAGGGTGGTGGTCACACAATCAAAAGCATTTTCCTTTGCAAAGGCTACCGATTTTTCAAGGCGCAGCCAAAAACACTTTCTGCACCGCTCGCCGCCCTCGGCGAGATTTTCCATCCCCTTTACCACGGCTTCAAATTCTGCATTGTCATATGGCGGGGCAACAATTTCTGCCTCGCTAAGCCCCATGAGAGGAAGAAGTCGATGAAGCTCCTGAAGCCTGAAATCAAACTCTTCCCGGGGCGAAATGTTGGGGTTATAAAAAAACAGCGTCAAATCAAACACCGCTGACAACTGCTCCAAAACCGCACTGGAACAAGGCGCGCAGCAAACATGGAGCAAAAGCCTTGGGCGCTTTTTCTGCGCCTTTATTTTTTCAATTTCCGCATCCATAATGCGTTTGTAATTTTCCATTATTTTTTCCTCCAAAAAATCACCCGCAAAAACGGGTGATTTTTTTTTAATATCTTGGCGGATGATAGCCGGAGCTTCTGCGCCTTTTTCTCTTGCTCTTTTTGATGGCACGGACAAAACCAATGCCAATGAGCGCCACAAACCCAAGAACCAAACCAAGGAGCACATAAACCACCAATCTTATCACCTTTATGTTCCAGAGCCATTCACCAAAGCTACTTACAAAGCCAAGAAAATGCCTGTCAAGCTCCACCGTTGAAATAAGGTTCACTTCTCCCACTTTTTTGCCTTCATAACTGAAAATGGCTTTTCCTATGACCTGACCCGACCTTATGGGGGCATAGACTTTTTCAGGGATTTCAGTGGTTATTGTAACTTTTTCGGTGTCACCGTCTTTAGGGAAAAGCGCATCCAGATTTTCTTCTGCTGAAAGCAAAATGTGGTCTGTTCCATCTGCCGCCTGCTTCACCTTTACCTCACCGAAAATATCGTCGCGCTTTGCCAGGCGCTGTGCCTTGAATTCAGTAAGTCCAAATTCAAGAAGTTCCTTTGATTCATTGTGCGAAACCGAGATGTCTTCGGCATTAAACAGCACACTTATAACCGACTTATCTCCCATCTCGGCAGATGCCACAAGGCAGTATCCCGCCTCGGAGGTTGAGCCTGTCTTTATACCCGTCGCATAGTCATAGAAATAATACGGATACCTCATTCTTGAAACAAGGTTGTTGGTGTTTATAAAATACCGCTTGTCCGACATATTTGTTGCCGGAAGATAGATATGTGCACACTCCACAATGTTTCGGAAGGTTTCATTTTTCATAGCAAAGTATGCCATCTGCGACATATCATAAGCCGTGGTATAGTGCTGTGGATTGTGAAGTCCGTGGGGGTTTTCAAAACGCGTTGAAGAAAGCCCCAGCTCTTTTGCTTTTTCATTCATCCGTGCAACAAAGGCCTCTATACTTCCCGAAACGCCTTGGGCGATTGTCACCGCAGCATCGTTTCCGGAGGCAATAAGCAGCCCCTCCAAAAGATTTAAAAGCTTCATTTCCTCGCCGACCTTAAGTCCCACGCTGCTGCCGTCAGGGTCAAGGGTGTCAAACGCCTCTTTTTGAAGAACAAGGGGCTGATCAAGGCTTATCTCGCCTTTTTCCACCGCATCAAGTGCCACAATAGCAGTCATAATTTTTGTGGTGCTTGCCGGAAACATAACTTTTTCGGAGTTTTTTTCATACAAAACATTCCCCGTTTTGCCGTCTATCAAAATTGCCGCTTCGCCGGAAAGCGCCGGAGCTGCCGAAACCTCAAGGGATGCACACGAAAAGAACACCAACAGCAAAGCTGACAAAAGGGCCATATTTTTTTTTGTTACCGCTGAAAAAAGTTTTCTTTTCATTGTTCCCTCCGTATCACAATTCTTTGCTTTCACGTTCAAGCTTTTCGCGTTCTGCCTGAGAAAGCCGCACATATTTTGGCACAAGGGCGCCATAATCCACAGTTTCGCCGTTTTCAAACTTTGAAAGACCGATTTCTGCCACCGCTCCGCCTAAATTGAAATTGCTTATCTTTGGTGCAAAAAACGCACGTTCTCCCAATGCGCCTTTGATTTCCGCCTCAAAAACCAGCGTGGCGTCTCCCATGAAGATAACGTCTTTATCCATTTTTCTGAGGTCATCAAGCAGCTCGTCAAGAGCGACTGCCCTATCATCACAAAGCCGCGTCATTTCGCCCTTTCCCCCTTGGAATAAGGCATTGTATACCTGATTACGTCTTGCGTCAAGCATGGGACAAAGAATTCCGTCAAAGAATTTTGACGAAAACGCCAACGCCTCAAGGGTAGAAACCTCAATGCAGGGCTTTTTCGTAGCCTGCGCCAGAGCCTTTACTGTGGCAACGCCAATCCTCACTCCGGTGAATGAGCCGGGACCCACCGCCGCCGCAAAAGCATCCACCGCTGATGGCTCAACCTCTGCCGCCTCAAACATTTTTTCTATCTGGGGCATCAGCTTTTCAGAGTGTGTTTTGTTTTGATTCAAAACCGTCTGTGCAACCATTATTCTGTCATCAACCAAAGCCGCCGTCGCCGCCGCACAACAAGTGTCAATTCCAAATATAAGCATTTTAGTTCTCCGTTTTTTCAATAAAAATCTCTCTGTAATCTTCGCCTTTTGAGGAATTCTTCTTTATTTCCACCTTGAAATAACCTTTGGGCAAAACCTCTTCTATATTTTGTGCCCATTCCACAAGGCATATGCCGTCGCCAAAGAAATAATCGTCCAGCCAGTCACAGTCGTCCATCCTGACGTTCTCAAGACGATAGGCGTCAAAGTGGTAGATGGTCATGTTGCCGCTGTATTCATTCACTATGGTAAAGGTGGGGCTTGAAACATCCTGAGCCGCACCAAAGAACTCTGCAACGCCTTTGGTAAACGCAGTCTTCCCTGCGCCCAAATCACCGAGAAGTGCCACAATGCTGCCTGATTGAAGGCTTTTTGCAAAAGCTTTTGCTATGTTTTTGGTTTCTGTTTCACTCTTGCTTATAAACTTTTCCATCTTCAGCAAATTTCCTCTCAAAGCTTTTTATATATTTATTTTAACTTTATTCCGCTCCAAAGTCAATACAAAACTATTGAAATTTGTCTCATTTTGTTGTATACTTACCCTATCACCCATTGTTTTTGCACAGTGCCGCCTTGCGCCCGTCAAGATGCGGTTTTCAAATTTCGGGCAGAAAGGCAATGAATTACTTTGGAAAACAAAAGAGTTGACAAGCATAACTACTACCTTGATATCGCTGAAACCGTGATTGAGCGAGGCACCTGCCTCCGCCGGAACTTTGGCGCAATAATCGTGAAAAACGACGAAATTATTTCTACCGGCTACACCGGTGCTCCCAGAGGCAGACAAAACTGCATCGACCTTGGTGTGTGTATCCGTGAAAAGCTGGCTATTCCCCGGGGCGAGCGTTATGAGCTGTGCCGCAGCGTCCACGCCGAGGCAAACTGCATAATCAGCGCAAAGCGCGGCGATATGATTGACTCCACCCTTTATCTTGTGGGAAAGGACTACAAAACCGGCGAACTGGTTGAAAACACTTCAAGCTGCTCTATGTGCAAGCGCCTTGTTATCAACGCCGGCATCAAAAATGTAATTATCCGCAACACCCCCACAGAATATACCGTGGTAAACGTTTCTGACTGGGTAGAAAATGACGAATCTGTTGAAGGCATTTTTGGATACTAAAAAAGCAAAGACCGTGTAAATTCCACACGGTCTTTTTTTATACTGTTTTTATCCCAACAACACATCAGATATAAGCATTACGCAAAAACCAACGAGCAAGGCATAGGTTGCGCCTCTCTGGCTTCCGTGGGCGTGGGTTTCAGGTATCATTTCGTCACTGATTACATAAAGCATCGTTCCCCCCGCAAAAGCAAGGGCAAAAGGCAATATCACCATAGAAACACTCACTGCAAAATACCCCAGGACAGTCCCGAAAACCTCGACCAGCCCCGTGAGCATCGCACAAACAAAGGTCTTTTTGTGCGAAACCCCTGCCGCAATCATAGGTCCGATGATCACCATACCCTCCGGAATATTCTGGAGTGCAATGCCGCCCGCTATCAAAAGCGCCTGATTGGTATCTCCCGAGCCAAACCCGACACCTGCCGCAATTCCCTCAGGGAGATTATGTATGGCAATAGCCGATACAAAAAGCAGCACCTTTCCAAGGTTTGCATTGTTGTGGTTTTCCGGCTCCGCTCCCACAATTTTGTGAAGATGCGGCACAAGCTTGTCGATAAGATTGAGGCAAAGCGCACCTACAAAAATCCCGGCAACAGCCGTCAAAAGCCCCCATTTTCCGCCATATTCAAGGGAAGGCAGAATGAGTCCCAGGATTGCCGCAGCAAGCATTACACCCGCCGCAAAGGAAAGCACAATGTCAGAAAATTTGTGTGATGCCTTTTTGAATATAAATCCAATAAGTGCACCTATCACAGTAGCGCCGCCGACACCCAGTGCCGTAATAAATACCAGTTTCATAAGAACTCCTTTTGATTACAAAACAAGCGACGGTGCGGTATAAACACGGGCACCAAGCTCACTGTTGAGCATATAAAGGCTTTTGGGGTCCGAGCCAAAAAGCTCCATCTTTGAAATCAAATCGTTTGCATTCGTTTCTTCTTCTCCCTGTTCCTTCACAAACCAGTCAAGAAACTGCATTGTGCGAAAGTCTTTTACCTCATATGCCGCCTGATATATGTCGTTGATAAGTGATGTAACATATTCTTCGTGCTCAAGCCCTGCTTTCAGGACCCCCATATCGCTGTCTAAAGCCTTGTCAGGCTTTGCAATAGCATCAAGTGTCACTTTTTCGTTGTTATTTTGCAGATAACGATAGAAAAGCATTGCATGGTCACGTTCTTCCTGCGCCTGGATATAATACCAGTTTGCAAAACCATCAAGCCCTCTGTCTTCAAAATAATTTGAAAAATCTAAGTAAAGATATGCAGAATAAAGCTCTTTGTTTATCTGCTGATTAAGCAGCTCTCTCACTTTTTCATTCATCATTTTTTTATCCTCCTGATTTTAAAATTCAGGGGCACGGCAAAGCCATACCCCTTGTCTTTGTTATTCTTCTGAAAACTGGTCCTTGCCTACTCCGCAAAGGGGACAAACAAAATCTTCGGGCAAATCCTCAAATTTTGTTCCGGGTTCAACGCCGTTTTCAGGTGAGCCGAGTTCTTCGTCATAAACCCAGCCGCATACGCCGCATACATATTTTTTCATTTCATTCACCTCCGTTTTATATTTTTATTATTAACTTAAAATTTTATTGCTAAACCATACGTCAGTTCCTGAGCGAGCAAGTCCATTTCCTGACGGCTTCGTTCGTCAAGGGCTGACATAATTTTCACTGTTTCATTGGCAAAATCAAGTGCTTTGCACTTTGAAAGCTTTTCTCGCATAATCTTGGTTGCCATCGGCGCCCAGCTTCCGTTTTCTATCAAAGCGACTTTTCTGTTTTGGAAATTTCTTTCTGTCAAGTGGTCAATAAAGTCTCGCATAAAGGGGAATATATCCGCGTTATAAGTGGTGGTAGCAAGAACAAGAGCGCTATACCTGAAAGCATCCTCTACAGCCTCTGCCATATCGCATCTTGCAAGGTCGTTGAGCACCACTTTTTTTGCGCCCAGCTCTTTTAACTTTTCCGCAAGATAAAGAACCGCGCGTTTTGTGTTTCCATAAACCGAAGTATACGCAATCACAATTCCCTCTTCTTCGGGCGTGTAGCTTGACCATTTGTCATAAAGGTCAATATAATACCCAAGGTTTTCGGTAAGAATCGGTCCGTGCAAGGGACAAATTTTCTGTATATCAAGGGCTGCCGCTTTTTTGAGCAGACTCTGCACCTGAGGACCATACTTTCCAACTATCCCGAAATAATACCTTCTTGCCTCACATGCCCAATCTTCGTCAGCGTCGAGTGCCCCGAACTTTCCAAAGCCATCAGCCGAGAATAACACCTTGTCAAAGCTGTCATAGGTCACAATAACCTCCGGCCAGTGCACCATGGGAGCTGTTACAAAGGTGAGGGTGTGCTTTCCAAGAGAAAGGGTATCGCCCTCTCCCACAACGATTTGCCTTTCTTTGAAATCTGTGCCAAAGAAATTCTGCATCATAGCAAAAGCCTTTGCAGACGAAACAATTTTTGTCTTGGGGTATTCTTTTGTAAAAGCAAGTATGCTTGCCGAGTGGTCAGGTTCCATATGCTGAACAACCAAAAAATCAGGGGTTCTTTCGTCAAGAACATTTTTTATGTTTTCAAGCCATTCACCCGAAAAGCGGATGTCCACCGAGTCCATAACGGCAACCTTTTCATCGTCAATCACATACGAATTGTATGCCATTCCGTTTGGAACAATGTATTGTCCCTCAAAAAGGTCTATGTCGCGATCGTTCACCCCTACGTACTTTATATCTTCTGTTATGTTTATATTCATTTTTATCTCCCTCCATCTGTGTGGTCAAGTCTTTCTGCGAAAAACTTTGCCATACCCGGTTC
The DNA here is from genome assembly GCA_017456605.1 of Clostridia bacterium. Taxonomy (GTDB): domain Bacteria; phylum Bacillota; class Clostridia; order Monoglobales; family Monoglobaceae; genus SIG440. The sequence goes on from JAFTJA010000001.1 coordinate 15,542, forward strand.
AAAAACTGAACCATGTTCAATTTTTATGTCAGAATGTTTCATCGTTTCGCATATTGCACTTCTTACAAAGTCCACAGCCATTACCGATGCCGCGAGCATATCGCAACCCCGCAGAAGTGCACCGGTCAGTACCGCTGCAAAAACATCACCCGTCCCGTGGAACGGCCTTTTCACATAGCTGCAGTCAAGGATTGCCCGCCTGTTTTTGGTCTTATCCAGCACTCCCACGCACATTTTGTTGTCCCCGGTCATAACCGAGGTCACAGCAACACATTTTGGTCCAAACGCCGAAAGCTTTTCCATCATATCAAAAAGCTCATCTTCTGACATGGGTCCGGTTGGGAACTTTCTGTCAAGCAAAAGGCAAGCCTCGGTGAGGTTTGGCGTTATTACATCGGCAAGCGTTACAAAATTCTTCATTGCACAAAGCAAATCATTCATTCTGTCATAATACACCGTCTCCGCCTCGGAAAGCTCATTGTCCCCAAGAACCGGGTCAATGACCGTCAGAAACCCCGGTCTTTTTCGATTTTTTATAAAATCCGTCAGAATTTCAATCTGCCTTGCACTTCCCATATATCCGGTGCAGATTCCGTCAAAATTTATGCCAAGAGCTTGCCAATGTCCAAGGATTTTTGGCATTTCCTCGGTGAGGTCGCAAAAAGTATAATCCTCGAAATGATAGGTATGTGTCGAAAGAATAGCCGTAGGAAGCGGGCAAACCTCTACCCCCATTGCTGAAAGAATTGGGATTGACTCGGTAAGGGACACTCGCCCAAACCCCGAAAGGTCATTCACCGCAACCACTCTGGGTATATAGCTTTTTATCATTTTCTTCTCCGTTCTGCCGCACTTTGCGGCAAGCTTTGTCAATTTGTCTTTTGTAAAAGCTCAAGCTCAGCATCTGTAAGCTCTCTAATATGTCCAAGCTCCAATTTTTCGTCAAGCGCAAGGTAGTTCATTTTTGTTCTTTTGAGATACAAGACCTTGTTCCCCGCCGCTTCAAACATTCTCTTCACCTGATGAAACTTTCCCTCGCTGATAACAACCTCAGCAAAATACGGCTCGGTATCACTGAGAGATGCGAGCTTTGCCGGCAGAGTCTTATATCCGTCATCCAAAACTACGCCACGTGAAAACGCATCTACATCTTCTGTCTTCACCGGTTTTTCTATCTGTGCAATATACGTTTTGGGAACGTGTTTTTTGGGAGACAGCAGTCTGTGTGCCAAATCTCCGTCGTTGGTAAGAATCAAAAGCCCCTCGGTGTCAATATCAAGTCGCCCCACTGGGAACGGCTCAAAGTGTCGATATTCATCCGGTAGTAAATCCAAAACCGTTGGCGTCTTCCCGTCACGGGTGGCGGAAATATAACCGCCCGGCTTGTTGAGCATAAGATAAATAAACTCGCGGTATATCATCTCTCTCCCAAGAACTGCAACGCTGTCAGTGGTCGGCACAACTGCCGCATCTGCTGACTTTGTCACCTGTCCGTTCAGGGTAACCGCTCCGCTTCGGATAATCTTTTTCACTTCGTTTCTTGTCCCCAGCCCGCACTCAGCCAGAAATCTGTCAAGTCGCATACGCTATTCTCCTTGAATAAATTTTTCTGTCGTTTCATATATTAGTTAAAGAATGTTTTTCAAAAAATTTCCTATACCCACCCCATCAAAGGAGGCACAAGCTTTGATAGTATCAAAAACCCTAAAAAAGCATCGTTTTGTCTTTGCTACAATAGCCGGCGCAGTGGTCATTATTATGATAATCGCCGGGCTTTTCAGCATCGACAATGCCACCAACGATATGATTGTGAAATATATAGAAACTTTGGGCTGGCAAATAGACAGTGTCCCAAGCGAAATAACACACCTGACGCTTCCTGAGCATTTTGACGCTGTTTATGAAACATACAGTGCGGTGCAGACACATTCGGGCTTTCCCTTTGCGGATTTCAAGGGCAAACGTGTAACACGCTATACTTACAATGTTCTCAATCACAAAAACTCCAAAACGTCAAAGGTAACAGCAGGGGTTTTTGTATATGAAAACACCATCATCGGCGCAGAAATTTCTTCGGGCGATATGAACGGCTTTATGCACGCCATAACTGAAACAGCCAACATCTCTTCAGATTGAACTTGTTTCTTCACCGCTTTTCTTCTTAATTATACCACAAATCTGCACTTTGTCCATAGTTTTTCTTGACAATTTTATTGGCAAATAGTAAAATATCTTTATATATAAACAAATTTTTCTTGTGAAAACAAAAACCAGAACAGGCTCTTTTCAAAAGTTCTGTTCGGACATACAGGAGGCCAAAATGAAAATCGAAACAAAGTGTATTCAATCGGGTTACACCCCCGAAAACGGAGAGCCGAGAGTTCTCCCTATATATCAGAGCACCACATGGAAATATTCTTCCACCGAACAAATGGGCAAGCTCTTTGATTTGGAGGAAAACGGATATTTTTATACCCGTCTTGCAAACCCCACAAACGACGCCGTAGCTGCAAAAATCGCCGACCTTGAGGGCGGCGTTGCTGCTATGCTTACATCTTCAGGACAAGCAGCATGCTTTTATTCAATTTTCAATATATGCGAAGCCGGCGGCCATTTCGTTTGTTCTTCGTCGGTTTATGGCGGAACCTTCAATATGTTTGGCGTAACCCTCAAAAAGCTGGGCATTGATGTCACCTTTGTTGACCCCGATGCAGATGAGGAAACTTTGAATGCTGCCTTCCGTGAAAACACAAAAGCAGTTTTTGGCGAAACAATCGCAAACCCGGCACTTGTGGTCCTCGACATTGAAAAGTGGGCAAAGGTTGCTCACGCACACGGTGTTCCCCTGATTATCGACAACACCTTTGCAACGCCCATAAACTGCCGCCCCTTTGAGTGGGGAGCAGATATTGTTGTTCATTCTACCACAAAGTATATGGACGGTCACGCAACAAGCGTGGGCGGATGCGTGGTCGACAGCGGAAATTTTGACTGGGAAGCAAGCGGAAAGTTCCCCGGTCTCACCACCCCTGACGAATCATATCACGGCATTACATACACCAAGAAGTTCGGCAAAGCGGCATACATAACCAAGCTCACTGCACAGGTTATGCGTGACCTCGGCTCAATCCCCTCACCTCACAATGCCTTTCTTCTCAATCTCGGTCTTGAAACCCTCGCTCTTCGAATGGAACGTCACTGCAGCAACGCTCAGGCTGTTGCCGAGTTCCTTGAAAAAGACCCCCGTGTTTCATGGGTGAAATACTGCGGTCTTGAAAACGACAAATATCATGCTCTGGCAGAAAAATATCTGCCCAATGGCTCCTGCGGGGTTATCTCTTTTGGTGTAATGGGCGGAAGATCCGCTGCTGTCAAATTTATGGACAGCTTAAAACTTGCGGCAATCGTTACACACGTTGCTGACGCAAGAACATCAGTGCTTCATCCTGCCAGCCATACCCACAGACAGCTCAATGATGCCGAGCTTGAAGCCGCAGGCGTTACACCCGACCTCATAAGATTTTCTGTAGGTATCGAAAACGTTCAGGACATAATTGATGATATTGACCAGGCTCTTTGTGCCGCTTCAAAATAAGTGGCATCAGCATTTTCTTTGCCCTACATAATAACATTTATAATATCTGCAGGCTTTTCCTGCAGATATTTTTTATTTTAAAAACAAGGAGTGTTAACAAATGAAAAACCCAAAACCTAACCCTGTCTGTCTTGCCTTCGCTAAAATATTAACCATGGCAAAGCACTTTTTCTTTCCCCCGGAATGTGTCTTTTGCGGGCGCATAATGGAAATAGGGACCATCTCCCTCATTTGTCCGGATTGCAAAGCACAGCTTTCTTTTGTTTCCGAAAAGCTCTGCTGTGAAAAGTGCGGAAAACCCATCGTAAGCCACGGGAAACGAAGACTTTGTTATTTTTGCGCAGAGGGAAAGTCTCATCATTTTGACCGGATTGTCTCGGCTTTTGAATATACTCAAAGTGTCAGGGAGTCCATCGTGCGATACAAAGTTTTTGGCACAGAAGGTTATTCAAAAACTTATGCAGACTTTCTCTCACAACTGGTCCTTGAATACTATCCGCACCTGACCTTTGATTTTATTTGTTGTGCCCCGCCTCATACAAAAAGTTCAAAGAAGCAAGGGACAGACCGTATGAATTTGCTTTGCCGGGCGCTTTCTGTGAGGCTTAAAATCCCTTTTGAAAAAGATTTGCTAATCAAAACCAGAAAAACCGCAAAGCAAACAAAACTCAACTATCTTGAGAGACTGACAAACCTCAAAGACTCCATTCTGGCAGACCGCCCCGAAGCTGTACGCGGCAAGACGGTGCTCCTTGTTGACGACGTATGTACCACCCGCGCAACAATAATGGAATGTTCCCGCGCCCTGAAAGCCGCCGGAGCAAAGCGCGTTTATGCTCTGACAATCGCCACCACTGTGAAAAAAAACGAAAGCTAACACCTTTTTACAAAGCAAATATCAGTAGAGAGTTTTAAAAAGCTTTTTACATTAAATAAAAGAAAAAGCACACCACACTGCAAAATGTGATGTGCTTAACTACATACTTTTATAAGTCCTTAAAATCGATGTTGTTTTATTGAAGCTTGACCCAAGGGATAGCTTTGTCTATTTTTTAAAGCCCTGACCTATCTTCCACCCAAAGTCAAACTTTGGCACCACAAGCGTGACCTCAACCTCATCCTCAGAAAGGGAAATCTCAGACGTGCACCTGAGCACCGGCTCCACATCGGGGCGGTTGTTATAGCGGCAGACCTCTTTGACAAGGGCTGACAAATCATCAAGAGTCCAGCTTTTGGGTATATTTATGTGCATAAAATAATCCTGCCAGTTATCGATTTTGAGAATGGAGAGATGTTTCACCATATCAGCGGCTTTTCCGCGATAAACAACTCTGTACCACTCTTCGCCCTTTCCTGAAAGGCGTGCCATTATTTCATCATAAGTCGCCGCCACAATGGTGTCTCTCACCTTTCGCCGTTCATCCGCAGCAAAATATTCAGAAAGTTCTTTTTCGCTTTCAAAAATTTCAAGAAGCAGCATTTCTAACACTCCCTTTTTATTCAAAAAGACGCGCCTTTGCGACACGTCTTTTCGGGGTTTATCTGTTCAAAATAAGCTTTGTCAGTTCAACGGGGTCAACAATCTTGCCGTCTTTGTAAACACGCATATTTCCTGATGCGATTTCGTCGATGAGAATAACTTCGCCGTTGTTGTAACCAAACTCAAACTTGATATCCCACAAATCAAGACCGATTGTCTTGAGGTCGTCAGCAACAATCTTTGTGATTTTGAGAGTCTGTTCTTTCATGCTCTCAAACATTTCAAGAGACATAACGCCAAGAGCCGCAAGGCCCTCGCCGGTAACCAGCGGGTCGCCCTTTTCGTCGTTTTTGAAGGTACATTCAACATATCCGCCCTCCAAAACTGTTCCGTCTTCTATATATTCGCCATATCTGCGAATAAAGCTTCCTGTAGCAACCAGACGGCAAATAACCTCAAGACCGTGACCGAAAACCTTGCCCGGAAGAACTTCCATTGTAGCCTCGTCGATATTTGCACTTACATAATGTGTTTTGATGCCTGCATTCTTCAGCATTTCAAAATAATAAACAGAAGTCTCTAGATTTGCTTTTCCTATGCCTTCTATGGTAAGACCAACCGAGTTTTCGCCCGGGTCAAACACACCGTCTTTTCCCGTACAGTCATCTTTGAATTTAAGAAGAACATTCCCGTTTTCAAGGCTGTATACGTCCTTTGTTTTTCCCTGATAAATTTTGTTCATCGTCAAAACTCCTTCTTTAATACTTTTTTTCTAACTTATTTTAACATACATCCTAAAAAATTTACAATAGTTTTTAGAAAATTTTTTATTTTTTTTTAAATTTCCAAACCCTTTACAAATCCACCGGCAAACAAAGCCCTGAATTTGTTAATTTTAACAGCGTTATTTTCGCATATGCCAATGCTTTATTCTTCCGCTGTTTTGAACAGTGCGCTTTGTGCATCATTCACCGCACCCAAAAATCCGCCGGAAATCGCATTCTGGAATGTCTTGTCAGCAACTACCTTCCATCCGGCATCGGTCTTTTTCAGCAAAATTTGAGTCTCGTTTGTTACTGTTGCCAGATTGTCTTTTTCAATAGCCTCTTTAAAAATTTCTTCTGTTCTTCTGTCTATGTCCTCTTCCTGAATTTCGCCCATAGCAAATTCCTGAAGAACCGTCATTGTGCTTTGTCCCAAGATAGCTGTCAAATCAAGAGTGGTAATTTCCGCGGTCACAACAGCTTCATCTGAGCCCTTTTTCTCGCTTGACAAAACTTTGCATTCAAGCTGTGAAAAAACAGCCTCAAGCACTTGATCGCCGCCGTCCAGACTGTCAATATCCGAAATTTCAAGTCCGCCTGCATCAATGAACGTTCCCGCTTTTTGCATATCTCCCGCCTTCAACGCTGTCATAAGTCCCGTCACTGCTTCTTCAATCTCTTTTTTCTGTCCACCACACGCCGAAAGGCACAGTGCCTGTGCCAGCACCAGAATAAGTGCTATTTTTTTTATCAAATTTCTTTTCATATTATTCTCCCTTTGCTTTTTCAAATTCTATACTCATTCGAGCTGATAACTATACCAATCCCATCAGAGCAATTCTACAGAAATTTCTTTTCTGCCAAAGGACGCCGCTCTGGCTTTCAGCCCTACGCTGCCCGGTGTGCTCAAGAGACTTTCAAGCATCATAGTGGCATCATTCGCTGTCATATTCTCGTCCTCAAGCAAGAGTCCGCCAATTCCCAACGCCGCAAGCTTTGTCAGCTCCCTTTCGGAAATTCCGGAGCGTATTCCGCCAAAGTCCTTGATTTTTTCAACAATCGCTTCAAGAAACGGCTCTGCCGCCCTCGTCATTCGCCCAATCAACGCCATTTTGACAGACCAGTGCATAACGCCCCGACCTTCTTTTTCAAGCTTTTTCCCAAACTTTTTGACCGCATCAAAAATCCTTTCTGCCGCATCAAAGGGGCTCTCCTCCAAATTTTCAACCGCCTTTTCAAAGCCCGCCGTCCAAGCCTCTTCAAAGCGGTCAAACATAACCTCAAATATCTCGTCTTTAGACTTAAAGTAATAATAGAAAAGACCAACCTCACAGCCGACCTCCCGCTGCACCGCTCTTATGGTAACTCCGTCAAAGCCCTTCTCAAAAAACATTTTTTGTGCCGCATCAATTATCTGGTCTTTTTTGCTTGTGTTTTCTTTCATATTTTTCATTTTTATCCCCCTCGAGAAAATTTCTTCTTTTGGTCAGTTTTTGAACATTGTTCAAATCAGGTGTGCAGGCTCTTGAAAATATCCGCAACCTCCGTAATAGTCATAAACGCATATGGGTCAATTTCATGTACCATTTGGCGCAACTTTGCAATTTGAAAGCGGTTCACCACAAAATAAACAATTGCTTTGTCCGCATCCGAATATCCGCCTTTCGCGGGGATATTGGTAGTGCCGCTCTCAAATGTTTTGATAAGAGCAGCGCTTATCTCCTTCGGTTTTTCGGTAATAATCATCACGGCTTTTGATCGATCAATACCCTCAACAATAAAGTCTATTGTCTTGAGTCCCGCGCCGTAGGTAACTATTGAATAGAGAGGCAAAATCCAGCTTTCCAGCACTATTCCCGCCACCACATAGAGAAGAACATTGTATGTCATAACAAAGGTTCCCACAGTAACCCCAAGGCGCTTCGAAAAAATAACCGCCATAACCTCAATTCCGTCAATGGCCCCGCCATTGCGAATAGTGAGACCGCTGCCCACACCTGAAATGAGACCCCCAAACACGGCGCACAACAGCAAATCCTGCCCCGCAAGAGGCGACGCCATGCTCACATCAACGGGCAAAACGTCGGTTATCAGCCACGCACTGACAGAGTATATAAGCACGGTATACAGGGAATAAACGGTAAAAGTGACGCCCTGCTTTTTGAGCCCAAACAAAAACAACGGCACATTGAATAAAATCAAAAACAGCGACAGCGTCATATATTCCGGCGTGACTTGGGAAAACAGCATCGACGTTCCTGAAATTCCACTGTCATAAAGATTTACCGGATAAAGGAATATCGTCACGCCGAATGCATTGATAATGCCCGAAATAGTAAGCACCAGAAAATTTCGCTTTTTCAGATTTCGTATGTCTTCTTTCATCACATAAGCCCCTTTCTCTATTTAATCATTGTTCAGTTAATTATATTCTTATATTACCACAAACTTTCTCCAGTTTCAACCATTATTTGAAAATTTCACAAAAAAATGCAGATGCGAGCGCGCATCTGCATTTAATGTTTTGTATTAAGGCTACAATCAGAACAACAACTCGCCGCGGAGCACAACGTGTTTGAGACCTAAGTCCTTATCCAAGATTACTATATCCGCCATCTTTCCAACTTCAAGGCTTCCTGTCTTGTCATAAATACCCACTGTCTTTGCCGGATTCTTTGACACCATTGTGCAGATATCTTCCATAGGAATTCCTGCAGAATAGAGGTTTCTCACACAATCAAGAAGCACACTTGTTCCGCCGGCAATAGTGCCGTCTTCTGTATAGGTTTTTTTGTCTGTCACAGTAATTTTTCTTCCGTTAACCATGTACTCTCCGTCAGGCATACCCGTTCCGATTTCCGAGTCGGTTATTATATTGATTTTATCCTTGCCTTTTAGGTCATAAACCATCTTCACCACATCTCCATGAACGTGGAAGAAATCACCGATTATTTCCACTCTTGCATCGCTGCAAAGAAGACCGCCCACAGTTCCCGGGGCTCTGTGAGTCAAAGCACTCATAGCATTGAAAAGGTGTGTGCCCTGGCTTGCACCGATATCCACAGCGTGTCTTACCTGTTCATAGGTGGCATTTGTATGTCCCAAAGATACGCAAACCCCATTTTCCACTGCAAGCTTAATTACCTCGTCTGCGTTGGGAAGCTCGGGTGCAAGAGTAATAATTTTGAATGCCTCACCGCCAGCTTTTACATATTCCATAAACTCTTCAGGGTCTGTGTCCCTAATATTTTCAGGCAGGTGTGCACCTTTGTATTTTTCAGAGAAGAACGGGCCTTCAAGATGAAATCCATAAACCTTTGCCAAGCCCTTGTCGTCTCTGTTTGTAGCATCCACCATATATTTGATGCGGTCAAGAAGTTTCTGTTTCGGTGCAGCAGAAAGCGCCGGAACCAGCGCTGTTGTACCATTTTTAGCCTGAAACTCTGCAACCACTTTGTATGTTTCGTCATCATAATCAACAAAATTTTTGCCTAGCGATGAGTGCATATGCGTATCAATAAAGCCCGGTATCACATACATACCTCCGGCATCAATGTCGCAGTTTCCGTCAACTTTGCCAATTTCTGTTATCTTTTGTCCGTCAGTCAAAATGTCCGCATCAATGAATTCAAAATTTCCGTTTAATACCTTTCCACCTTTAATAATCATAATTATACCCCTTTCTTTTTAAAAAAGGGGGCTATATGAAATAGCCCCCTAAATTATTTTGCAATTAGTGAATGATTGCACCTTCTGTATCTTTGTCAAACAAGTGAATCTTGTTGATGTCAAACACAACCTTTATAGAGTCGCCACTCTTTGCTGTTGTACGGCGGTTAACACGTGCAGTAATCGGTGTTGAGCCCAGCTTGAGATAAAGATATGTTTCAGAACCCATCATTTCTGTGATGTCGACTTCAACATCTACAACGCCATCAGGTATTGAAGCAATGTGAGCTTCGTCTTCATAAATCTGCTCAGGTCTGATACCCATAATAACTTCCTTGCCGAAATATTCAGCAAGCTCTGCGCGGTTGCCCTTTCCTTCAGGAAGCTTGATATCAAGATTGTCATTAACAAGATGAACGCCGTCATCTTTCTTTTCAAGTGTAACGTTGATGAAGTTCATCTGGGGGCTTCCGATAAAGCCTGCAACGAATACGTTAACCGGTTCATCATAAAGCTCGATAGGAGTTGCACACTGCTGAAGATATCCGTCTTTCATAACAGCGATTCTTGTACCCATTGTCATAGCCTCTGTCTGGTCATGTGTAACGTAAACAACTGTTGTACCAAGTTTCTGGTGGAGCTTTGTGATTTCAGCTCTCATCTGAACTCTGAGCTTTGCATCAAGGTTTGAAAGCGGTTCGTCCATAAGGAATACCTTTGGTTCACGAACAATAGCACGACCAAGTGCAACACGCTGTCTCTGTCCACCTGATAAAGCCTTTGGCTTTCTGTCAAGAAGATGTTCGATGTCAAGAATTTTTGCAGCTTCTGCAACCTTTTCTTTGATAACATCCTTCGGAACCTTTCTGAGCTTGAGGCCAAAAGCCATGTTATCAAAAACTGTCATATGGGGATAAAGAGCATAGTTCTGGAAAACCATCGCAATGTCTCTGTCCTTGGGAGCAACATCATTAACCAGCTTGTCGCCGATGTAAAGTTCACCCTCGCTGATTTCTTCAAGGCCCGCAATCATACGGAGAGTAGTGGACTTACCACAGCCTGAAGGACCAACCAGAATTATAAATTCCTTGTCTTCGATTTCAAGGTTAACGTCTTTTGCACCAATAACGCCGCCCTGATAAATTTTTCCAATCTGTCTTAAACTTAAACTTGCCATTTATTATAACCTCCTAAGTTATAGTCATTTATTTTGTTAATTGTAGCATACTTTATGAAAAAATGTTAGCGTTTATTTGCACAAATTTATATTTTTCTTTCGTGAATATTGCACAACGCCTTAATCCAAAAGCCCGCAAACCCTTGATTTTAGCGGGTTTGCGGACTTTCACTTTTTCTTTGACAACCTTGTAACGATTGCCCAAATTTGTGCTTTTTGCAGACTTGTTTTTTCATCAAAATGCACATATCGACATTTTATGAACTTTTCCACAGCCCCAAAGCTCTTGAGGCTGCTGATTTTTTCACATTATCCACAGGGTTATCAACAACTTGGTGTGAATTACTCAACTTCCGGAGCTACATTTTCGCCACCTTCAGCAGTCACAACTTCTTCTGCCTCATCATCTTCATGGGCAACAGCCGCTGCCGACACAATCTTCACGCCGTCGCCAAGACGCATAAGTCTTACACCTTTTGTTACACGCTTGAGTGTGCTGATGTCAGCAGTATTTATGCGAATTATGATGCCTTCTGACGTGATGATGATAACATCGTCATCTTCACTGACAAGGCCAAAGCCCGAAACGTTTCCGGTTTCGTCAGAAATTTTATATGAGGTCGTTCCCTGACCGCCACGTGCCTGAACTTTATATTCTGAAAGCTCGGTCTTTTTGCCGTAACCGTTTTCGCTGATAACCAAAAGCTTTGCATCATCACGCATAACGTCCATTCCAATAGCATAGTCGCCGTCTCTCAGCATAATTCCGCGAACACCACGGGAAACTCTGCCCAGGGTTCTTATGTCGCTTTCTGCAAATCTTATCATTTTGCCGAGGTGTGTACCAATAAAGATATCACCTGTTCCATCGGTTTTCTTTACATTGATGAGCTCATCGCCCTCGTCAAGGTTGATAGCAATTTTTCCGCCCTTGGGAGCGTTTTCATATTCCATAATATCGGTCTTTTTGATGACGCCGCCCCTCGTTGCCATAACAAGATATTCGCCCTCTTTATATTCGCGGACAGGAATCATAGCCGAAATCTTTTCGCCTGCCTCAAGCTGAAGAAGGTTCACAATAGCCGTTCCCTTCGCCTGGCGTCCTGCCTCCGGAATTTGATATGCTTTTATACGGTACATTCTTCCGGTATTGGTAAAGAACAAAATGTATGCGTGGGTGGAGGCAACAAACATAGTGTTGACAAAATCCTCCTCTTTGGTCTGCATACCGATAATGCCCTTGCCACCACGTTTTTGGCTTCTGTATGTGTCAACAGGCAGACGCTTGATATAGCCCTGCTTTGTCATTGTGATAACATTGTCTTCTTCCTCAATAAGGTCTTCATAATCAATGTCGTCAATAGCTGGCTCAATTGACGTGCGTCTTTCGTCGCCAAACTTGTCACGGATTTCAGCGATTTCGGTCTTGATAACCTCAAGAACCCTCTGCTCACTTGCAAGGATTTCTTCCATTTCCTTTATAAACTTCATAAGCTCTTCATACTCTGCATCAATCTTTTCACGTTCCAATCCCTGAAGACGTGCTAAGCGCATATCAAGAATAGCCTGTGCCTGAACATCGGTGAAATCAAAACGTTCCATAAGGTTTGGTTTTGCATCATTATAGCTGTTTCTTATGATGCTGATTATCTCATCAATGTTGTCAAGAGCAACTCTTAAACCCTCTAAAATGTGAGCTCTAGCCTCCGCTTTTTTCTTATCAAAGCGGGTTCTTCTCACAATAACATCTTTCTGGAAATTGATGTATTCATCCAATATTTCCCTGAGGTTCAGCACCTTTGGTTCAACCCGGTTTACAAGAGCAAGCATAATCACGCTGAATGTGTCCTCAAGCTGTGTGAACTTGTAGAGCTGATTGAGTACGATGGTAGCATTTGCATCACGTTTTATCTCAACCACAATGCGCATACCGTCACGGTCGGACTCGTCGCGGAGGTCGGAAATGCCCTCCAGGCGCTTGTCACGAACAAGGTTTGCAATATTTTCAATGAGTCTTGCCTTGTTGACCATATAAGGAATTTCGGTGAATACAATTCTCTGTCTGCCCTCACCATATTCCTCAATATCAGCCTTTGCACGAAGACGAAGCTTACCACGTCCCGTATTATATGCCGAGCGGATACCGCTTGTGCCCATAATCTGTGCACCAGTGGGGAAGTCAGGGCCTTTGATGTATTCCATAAGCTCGTCAATGGTGATTTCGGGGTTGTCAATAACCGCAATAATACCGTCAATAACCTCTTTCAGGTTGTGAGGCGGAATTTTTGTCGCCATGCCGACAGCGATACCATCAGAGCCGTTCACCAAGAGATGCGGAAAACGTGACGGAAGAACAATCGGTTCTTTTCGACTTTCATCAAAGTTCGGCATATAGTCAACAGTTTCTTTTTCAATGTCAGTAAGCATTTTCATTGAAAGCTTTGACATTCTTGCCTCAGTATATCTGTAAGCCGCAGCCGGGTCACCGTCCACCGAACCGAAGTTTCCGTGACCGTCAACTGTGGGATATCTCATAGAGAAATCCTGTGCCATACGAACCAGCGCATCATAAACAGACGCGTCACCATGTGGGTGGTATCTACCAAGTACATTACCAACTGTTGTCGCACACTTTTTGTATTCCCTTTCAGGAGTAAACCCGTCCTCATACATCGCATAAAGTATGCGGCGGTGAACAGGCTTGAGTCCGTCACGGACATCAGGAAGGGCACGTCCAACAATAACCGACATCGCATATTCGATATAGGACTTTCGCATTTCCTTTTCAATTTCTACCGGGATAATATTGAGCTTTGACGCATCAAACAATCCTTCGTGATTTTCATTTGCCATAGCGTTATACCTCATTTTTTATAGGTTTTTGCCCTTTCAGAAAAAAGGTCTTCCTTTTTTTCTTCGACAAAAATTTCAGAATTCCTTTTTATTGGCAAAAAAATACCCCAAATTTTTGAATTTGGGGTAAAAAGGATTAAATTTTTGTACAAACCACCGCTGACCATTCGCCCATAGTGCGAATATTTTGCACTTTAAGTTCAGCTTTCTTCAGCGCGTCAACCACCTCTTCGGTTCTTTCTGCAATTATGCCCGAGCAGATAAAGGTGCCATCATCCTTCATAAAGTCCTTTACATAACCAGAAAGAGCAATTATCACATCTGCCACGATATTGGCAAGGACAATGTCGCTTTTTCCCTTGCTGAGTTTGTGGCAGAGGTCTTTGTCCGTTGTTATATCCCCTGCAAAGCCATGATATATTTCTTTTGGCAAGTTGTTGAGAGCAAGGTTCTGATAAGCCGTTTCCACCGCCATAGGGTCAATATCAACAGCCGTTGCCTCTTTTGCGCCAAGAAGCAGGGCAATCACCGAAAGAATCCCTGAGCCACAGCCGAGGTCAAGAATTGTGTCGCCGTTTTTTATATGTTTTTCAATCTCCTCAATGCACATTTTTGTGCTTTCGTGAGAGCCTGTGCCAAAGCTCATGCCGGGGTTTATTATAAATTTCACCCTGTCACTTTCGGGAACATCCTCCCACTCGGGCACAATCAAAACTTTTTCGCCAATCTCAAGGGGCTTGAAATATTGCTTCCAGTTTTCTGACCAGTCCTCGTCTTTCACATTCCTTTCGTGGAACGCAGTTTCGGGATATTTAAGCGTCAAAACCGCCTCTTTTGCAGCTTCAAGCAAAGCCTTTCCCTCGCAGTCCTCACCAAAATAAACGGTTATGCAGCTGTCTGCCTCTTTCAACTTTTCAAGCTCTTCATCAACATAGTCCCAATATTTTCGGTTGTTCTCCAAGAACTCTTTGAAATCATCCTTGTCGCTTATCTGAACACCGGTAATTCCCAAATCATAAAGTGCATCACAAATAGGTTCAATTCCCTCAGCCGTGGTAGTTATCTTAAGTTCAATCCAGTTCATTTTTCTCCCTCTTTCATACGGAATATGGGTCGATGCTGCCACCGACCCACAGTTTTATTTCAAAAACTCTTTCATTTTGTCAAGAAAGCTTTTTCTTTCATTATATTTTGCCGGCTCCACCGTATCACCAAATTGTCTCAAAATTTCCTTTTGTTTTTCGGTGAGATTTTTCGGGGTTTCAACCTTGATTGTCACATACTGGTCGCCGCGATTGCCGTTTCCGTGGAGCTTTGGAACACCCTTTCCGCGAAGACGAAAAACTGTACCCGTCTGGGTACCCTCAGGAATGTTATAAGTAACTTTTCCGTCAATGGTTGGCACCTGCACCTCTGCCCCCAGAGCCGCCTCCACAAAGGTAATGGGGAAGTCACACATAATGTCATAGCCCTGACGGACAAAAATCTTATGCCGTCTTACCCTTGCCACAACCAAAAGGTCTCCGTTTGGTCCGCCGTTCTTGCCTGCATCTGCCTGACTGCTTACTGAAATAATCTGGTCGGTATCAATGCCCGCAGGAATTTTCACCTTAATCTTGCGGCTCTTGCGAACAGTTCCATCGCCACGACAAGCTTTGCAGGGGTTTGATATAACCTTTCCCGTTCCGCCACAAGTGCTGCACGGTCTTGAGCTCTGGAAGCTTCCAAAAGCCGTACGCTGAACTGTTGTAACCTGACCCGTGCCCCGGCAAACGCTACAAGTTGCCGCCGATGTTCCCGGCTCTGCACCGCTGCCGCTGCAGGTTTCGCATTTTTCCATTCTGGTTACGTTAAGCTCAATTTCACAGCCAAAACAAGCCTGCTCAAAGGTGAGGTCAACAGCATATTTAAGGTCTCTTCCCTTTTGGGGCGCATTGGGGTTTCGTCTTGACTGACCACCAAAACCACCGCCGAAGAACGAACCAAAAATGTCTTCAAATCCGCCAAAACCGCCGCCGAATCCGCCAAAGCCGCCGTATCCGCCACCCGCCTGTGGATCAACGCCCGCATGGCCAAACTGGTCATAGCGCTGTTTCTTTTCGGCATCACTCAAAACCTCATATGCCTCGGACGCCTCTTTGAACTTTTCTTCCGCCGCCTTTGCCTTGTCACCGGGGTTAAGGTCGGGATGGTATTTTTTAGCAAGCTTTCGGTATGCTTTTTTTATTTCATCGGCTGATGCGCTTTTGTCAACGCCCAGCACCTCATAATAATCTCTTTTTTCAGCCAAAAAATGTCACCAACTGTCTGTTATAAATTTTTACAAGCAAATTCTTCGGCACACTTCTGTGTGCCGAAGAACCCTTTTGTGTTTTAAAATCAAGTCTTATTTACTGTTCATCGTCTACAACTTTATAGTCCGCATCAACCACGTTATCATCAGCAGCACTTTGGTTCTCTGCACCTGCTGCACCCTCTGCTGCGCCCTGAGCCTGAGCCGCATCAGCATAAAGCTTTGATGATACGTCATAGAACTTTTTAGAAACAGCCTCTGTCTGTGCCTTAACTGCCTCAACATCGATTTCTTCTGCTTTCAGCATTTCCTTAAGTTTGTCAACCTCTGCCTGGATGCCGTTCTTTTCGTCTTCCGAAATCTTGTCGCCAAGGTCAGCAAGAGTCTTTTCCGTCTGGTAAACAATGTTGTCCGCCATATTTCTTGTGTCAACAGCTTCCTTTTTCTTCTTGTCTTCAGCTGCAAACTGTTCTGCTTCCTTAACAGCCTTTTCGATGTCTTCATCAGAAAGGTTGGTGCTTGATGTGATGGTAATATCCTGGCTGTTGCCTGTACCCATATCCTTTGCTGTTACGTGAACGATACCGTTTGCGTCAATATCAAATGAAACCTCAATCTGCGGAACGCCACGTGGTGCGGGTGGAATGTTTGTAAGGCTGAAGCGTCCTAAAGTCTTGTTGTAAGCCGCCATTTCTCTTTCACCCTGAAGAACATGAACCTCAACACTTGTCTGGCTGTCTGCCGCTGTTGAGAAAATCTGACTCTTCTTTGTGGGAATTGTGGTGTTTCTTTCAATAATCTTTGTGAACACACCGCCCATGGTTTCGATACCAAGTGAAAGGGGAGTAACGTCAAGGAGCACCAAATCTTCAACATCACCTGAAAGCACGCCTGCCTGAATTGCTGCACCGATAGCAACACATTCGTCAGGATTGATGCCCTTGTGTGGCTCTTTGCCGATAAATCTCTGAACAGCTTCCTGAACAGCAGGAATTCTTGAAGAACCACCCACAAGCAATACCTTGTCAATTTCTGCGGGGTTTATTCCTGCATCGCTTATTGCGTTTCTTGTGGGAACCATTGTCTTTTCAACCAAATCAGCTGTAAGCTCGTTGAATTTCTGTCTTGTAAGAGTGATGTCAAGGTGCTTTGGACCTGACGCATCAGCTGTGATGAATGGGAGGTTGATGTTTGAGCTCATAACGCCCGAAAGCTCAATCTTTGCCTTTTCAGCGGCTTCTTTAAGTCTCTGGAGCGCCATTTTGTCACTCTTCAGGTCAATGCCGTTTTCCTTCTGGAATTCAGCAGCCAAATAATCAATAATCTTCTGGTCAAAGTCATCACCGCCAAGCTTGTTGTTACCGCTTGTTGCCAAAACTTCAAACACGCCGTCGCCGATTTCAAGAATTGATACGTCAAATGTACCTCCGCCAAGGTCATAAACCATAATCTTCTGGTCGGTATCCTTGTCAAGACCGTAAGCAAGTGCTGCTGCTGTGGGCTCGTTGATAATTCTGAGAACTTCAAGACCTGCAATTTTGCCCGCATCCTTTGTTGCCTGACGCTGTGCGTCACTGAAATATGCAGGAACAGTAATAACCGCCTGGCTGATTGTTTCACCGAGGTAGCTTTCTGCATCTGATTTCAGCTTCTGGAGTACCATTGCCGAAATTTCCTGAGGAGTATACTTTTTGCCCTCAACGTCTACTTTGTAATCTGTACCCATTTCACGCTTGATTGATGAAATTGTGTTGGGGTTTGTGATAGCCTGTCGTTTTGCAACCTGGCCAACAAGTCTTTCGCCAGTCTTTGTGAATGCCACAACGGACGGGGTAGTTCTTGCGCCCTCAGGGTTTGTAATAACAGTGGGCTCACCGCCCTCCATAACTGCTACGCATGAGTTTGTTGTTCCAAGGTCAATACCAATAATTTTTGCCATAATAAATCACCTTTCTTTTTTCATTTTATATTTTCAGTCGGCATAAATTTTATGCCGAGAGTTTTACACTATGTTTAGTTGGAAACCTTTACCATTGCAAAGCGAACAACCTTGCCTTTTAAGGTGTATCCGCTCATAAGCTCTTCTGACACTGTGTTTTCGCCAAAGTTTTCGTTTTCTTCGTGCATCACTGCGTTGTGAAATTCGGGATTAAATTCTTCGCCCACGGTTTTTATTTTTTCAACGCCCAAGTCACTTAATGCATCATCAAGTTGTTTGAGTATCATTTTCACCCCGTCTTTAAAGCCGCCCTCGCTGTCATCCGCCATTATTGCACGTTCAAGATTGTCTTTAACCGGAAGAATTTTCGTCACCGTGTCACACACCGCCATAGAGAAAATGTCTTCCCTTTCCTTTGCAGTGCGCTTTTTGAAGTTGTCAAACTCTGCCGCGTGACGGAGCATTTTATCTTTCAGCGAATCAATTTCTTCCTGAAGAAGCTCTTCTGCCGTTTTCTCCTTTTCAGGCTCTTTAACAGGTTCGTTTTCTTCTGCTGTTTCCAATGTTTTCTTTTCTATATCTTTTGTTTCTTCTGCTGACATTATGTCTCATCTCCTTTTCCCATTTCAAGCAGTATTTGTCTTGTTCCAAAATCCTTGGTCAGCACACCGCTGAGTTGTGCTGTGAAAAACTCAAGCCCTGAAATAATCCTTGAATAATCCATTCTGGCAGGACCGATAACACCCAAAAGCCCGACAAGTCTGTCTGATGCCCGATAGGGTGCAATCACAAGGCTGTTGTTCTTGAGGGCATCAAGAGGCATCTCTTCACCAATAAGTACCTTTGTACAATTTGTGGGGTTCGCCTCAACAATCAATTTTGAAAGGTTTTCCTTGTCTTCAAGAACATCAAAAAGCTCTTTCACCTTGTCAACGCTGCTGTATTCAGGAAACCTCAAAATATTTGAAAGCCCGTCAACAAAAATCTGTTTGCTGTCAATCTCGGAAACCGCCTCGTGAACAAGCTCAATCACCGAGGTAAGAATTTCAAAGTTATGCCCGATTGCCGAGCGAATTTCCATCATATTTGAAATATTTATTTCTGAAATGGTAAGCCCCGCAAGGTTTTGGTTGAGTATCTGGCTGAGCTCGTCGGCAAAGCTTTCGGAAATATCCTGGTTGAGCTTAAGCAGCCGATTTTTGATTATTCCCGATTTGTCCGAAACAATCAGCATCGCAGTGTAATCATCAACCTTTACCACCTTGATGTTTTTCACGACTCCCGCCTCAGATGCCGGAAGCATCCCAATAACCGGAAGCCCCGTAATCCCCGAAAAAGCCGCCGCAACATCACGGACAATCTTTTCCAGCTCCTGCTTTTTCATAGAGGTCGCCTGACGCATCTTCTCAATTTCTGCCGCAGTCATCTCGTATCTTTCCATCAGCGAATCCACATACATACGATATCCGCCGGTGGTAGGAACTCTGCCCGCCGAGGTATGTGGTTGTGCCAAAAGTCCCATTTCTTCAAGGTCGCCCATCTCGTTTCGGATTGTGGCAGCACTGAGATTGAGCTCCGGCTTTTTTGAGATGCTCCGCGAGCCAACAGGCTCCGCACTGTTGATATAATCCTCAACTATCGCCTGAAGTATCAGCCTTTTTCTGTCATCCAAAGCCATTTGTCTCACCTCTTTCAAATGGTTTTTGCTTGTTAGCACTCAACGCGAAAGAGTGCTAATTTTCTTTATAATACCACCAAAACCTCTTATTGTCAATAGTTTTCACAAAAAACTTTTCCCAAAAAAACGACAAAAAAAGCAGAAAACGCTTTGCGTTTTCTGCTCACAACCACCAAATCTACCAGACCTTTGGGGCAAACTGCAGCTGACCATTTTCATATTTAAGCTCCGGCTCGCCGCAAGTGAGCGGACGGGCATATTTTATAAATTCTTCCGTAACACCAAAGCCGTCGGGCGTTATCATACTTCCTGGAATTTTCTTTTCAACATTTGCGATTTCCCTCACGTCATAGGGTACAATTTCCATTTTATATGGTTCATCAGCAATTCTTTTAAATCCGGGAACAACTCCGGAAAGTCCCTGGCACGCATATGCCACCGCCTTTTGTCCCGCGTCAAAGGCTTCTGAAACATCGCAAAGGGACGCGCCGCTTGACCAGCATCTTTGAAGAGTGCTGAGCTCAATAGACCGCGCTTTGAGCCCAAGATTTCCGGCAACAAGGTCGCGGAGAGTCTGGCCTACGCCACCCAAAGCCGCGTGACCAAACTTGTCATTTTTTCTTTTCAGCACGCCCTCGTTTTCCATTATATATTTGCCCTCGTTGTCGCGGATACCCTCAGAAACACAAATCATAACTGAGCCTTGCTCTTTTGCAACGCTGTCCACCTTTTGAAGAAATCTATCCGCATCAAATGCCACCTCGGGAAGGCAAACTATGTCGCAAGCTTTCATAGAGCTGTCATTGGCGAGAGCCGCAGACGCCGCAAGCCAGCCGGCGTTTCTTCCCATTGCCTCTAAAATGACCACAGACGGCACCTGATAAACTTCGGTATCTTTTTTCAGTTGACGCATTGAATTCAATATAAATTTCGCCGCAGAACCAAATCCCGGAGTGTGGTCGGTAAGCGCTAAGTCGTTGTCAATGGTTTTCGGCACACCCACAACCCTTATGTCAGAGGCAATCTTTTTTGCATAACGGCTCATTTTATCCACAGTGTCCATGGAGTCGTTTCCACCTATGCAAAAGAAATATCCTATATCATATTTTTTCAAAATTCCAAAAATCTTTTCAAAAAAAGCCTTGTCTTCCTGTGGATCAGGAAGCTTTTTTCGGCAAGAACCAAGATATGAGGACGGGGTTTGCTTCAAAAGACCCAACAGTTCGCCCTCTTTGAACTTTTCAAGAGAAACAATTTTCTCCTGCTCCACGCCTTCAATTCCGAAAAGTCCACCAAAAACCTTTCCTATTTTATCTGAATGGCCAAAGCCTCCGCTTATCACGCCCGCCAACGACGAGTTTATCACCGCAGTCGGTCCGCCGGATTGAACGACCAGCAAATTTTTCATTTTATGCACTCTCCTCTTTCTGTTTTTCAACATTATTATATTATATATACCCATTTTTTGCAAGCCAATAATTTGACATCCCACGCTTTTGTGTGTTATACTTTTGGAAAGCTTTGAAAAGGGTGGATTTTATGAAAGCATTGATAACAGGAGCCAGCACAGGAATCGGTCGCGACATAGCAAGAATTCTCTGCAATATGGGCGCAGAGCTTATTCTCGTTGCCCGGAATGCCGAGCTATTGGAAGAACTCAAAGCCGAACTTGGTGGAAAGCCAAAGGTCATAAGCCTTGATTTGTCAGTTCCTGAAAACTGCTATCAGCTTTATGATATGACAAAGGACGAAGACATTGACATTCTTATCAACAATGCAGGCTTTGGAACGTATGGTGAATCAAGCACCGTTCCTCTTGAGACCGAGCTGAATATGATTGACCTCAACATCAAAGCTGTGCACATCCTGACAAAGCTTTTCCTGAAAGACTTTGAAGAAAAAGACAAAGGACATATTTTGAACGTAGCCTCAATCGCCGGCTTCCTCTCAGGACCGCTGATGTCCACATATTATGCCACGAAGGGTTATGTTGTGAAGTTCAGCACAGCACTGTTTGAAGAATTGCGCCGCAAAAAAAGCAATGTCCATATAAGTGTTTTGTGTCCCGGACCGGTGGATACCGAATTCAACAACCGTGCCGGTGTAAACTTTCTGATAAACGGGCACAAAAGCCGATTTGTGGCAGAATATGCAATAAAAAAGATGTTTAAAAACAAGCTTATTATTGCGCCGGGTCTTTTCATAAAGCTTGGAATTATCCTTCAGCGCTTTGTCCCCACAAGGCTGCTTCTTAAAATCTGCTATATGCTTCAAAGCTGCAAAAAATAACAAAAAGACCCGTCAAGGCGGGGTTCAAAAAAGTGAGTTCGAAACCATCCTCACTCAAAACAAAACTAAGGAGGCTTTTTTATGAAAAGCAAAACAAAATTTATTATTAGAAGTGCGGTAATTGCCGCAATCTATGTGGCTCTTACCCTTGTGTCAAGCGCCTTTGGGCTTGCCAGCGGCGCCATCCAGATAAGGCTTTCAGAAGCTTTGACTGTTCTTCCCATTTTCACACCTGCCGCAATCCCCGGACTTTTTGTGGGCTGTATATTGGCAAATCTTGTGACGGGCAGCATCATAATTGACATTGTCTTCGGCAGCCTTGCCACCCTTATCGGGGGAATCTTTACCCGACTTTTGAGAAAGCACCGCCTTTTGGCGACTCTTCCCCCGGTTATTTCAAACGCCGTAATCATCCCATTTGTTTTGGTATATGCCTACGGCATCAAGGGTTCGCTGTGGTATTTTGCTATAACCGTAGGGCTTGGTGAAATTATCTCCTGCTGCATCCTTGGCGGACTTTTTATTACAGCGCTTCGCCGTTTTGAAAAACACCTTTTCTAAATAACGACAAAATTTAACGGGGCTTTTTAAAAAGCCCCGTTTTCTTTTTTCTAAAGGTCTTTGGGAAGTCCCATCCTGCTGCAATGCTCAGCAAAAGAATCAACCGTTTCTTGTTTTGCATTTGCCATCATCAGCGCCGTTCTTATTTGTTTTTTTCTGTTAAACAATATATCAAAAATTCTTATTACCGCATATATTGGATATAAAGCACCGCACCTATTAACTGCAGGATAAAGAAGCTTCATGGTCCCCAGCGCAGGGAAAACTCGTCTTAAAAGTTTTTTTGTTTTTGTCCACAGCGTAACCTTTCCCGCTTCCGTCCGGCGAAATCCTGCCGAAATTCGGTTTTCTACATTTCCAAACTCTCCGCTCCCCAGTATAAAGTTTGCCATTGCCAACGTTTCATCCGCATAGCTATCTTTCTTTTGCGTCGAAAACCACATATCCGCAACATTTTTAAGGGTAGAATGAAATTTTTCAAGACAAAGCTTTGAAAGCTCGGCATTTATATATTCTTCGTCAAGCACTTCCTTGGACATAACAAAAATATCCGCCACATGCTTAATGCCTATACCGCCGTTTACATAGTGTTTGGCAATATGTGTCACCACAAAAATATATGTATCCTCAGGGGACATTTCATATACAAACTTTTTGCCGCTGCAAAGTACCGCTCTGTTCCATCCATCTTTGTAATATTCATAGAGCTTTCCGAGGCTTGATGGAACAAGCTCCTTGTGAAGCTCTATAACAAGTTGGCTGCTTTTAAAAATAGCCTCATGAAGGGTGTCGTGGTCATACTTCATCCCCAAAGACTCCATTATGGGAATTATTTTTTCAATTTTGTCTGCAGCAATCAAAATGTCTGTGTCCGTCATCTGCCGAAGTGCCGGGGTTGGATATTTGTTCTTTATATAAAAGCCTTTGAGCGGAAGGCACCGGATCCCCGCTTCCTCCATTTTGTCAAGGAATTTTGATACTGTCAGGTCCTGAGCAGTTTCTTTGGCAACACTGATGTTGAACTCATACCGAAACTTATTCTGAATTTCCTTTGGCATCTGCTGCATCGCCTCAGGGCAACAAGCAACAAACCCTGAAAGGCCATGGGCCTTTGAGACGGAGTAGAAATTGTCAAAACATATTTCTTCCGATATTTTTTTTGTAAAGTCCTCATTAAGCACAGATTTTATCAGTTCAATAAGGATTTTAACTTCATTTGCTACTTTCATCACTTATTTCCTCTTTTGATTTTTGAAAAAACTTTACCAAGCGGACCTTTTATCAAATCTCTCTCATATTCATTCATTCCCACAAACCAAAAGGCGAAAAAATAAACAACCGTATAAATCAGTATATTCACCACAAGATTTAAAAGGCTTCTGTCGGGAGGCAGAATTTTTATTATCACAAATGCAACCCCAACAGAAACAAACAAAGCAGGGAACAACCCGAAAATTTCTTTCCAAAACTTTGGTATATCAATTTCCATTTTTTTATAATAATACCAATTTATAAACACATTACCCAAAACCAACGAAATCGCCGTTCCTGCTGCAGCACCTATATAACTATATTTTTGTATTAGAGGTATGCTCAAAAATATATTGCCGATTGCAATGGCAAGATTTATAACAGCACAAACCTTATGCATGTTTTTTGCTTTTTGAATTTCAACGCCAAGGTTTTGGATAAGAGGAATCGTGCCGGGAATCATTAAAAAAAGTCCTACATAGTATGCCCCCCTATATTCAGGCCCCGCCCATACATTTATAAATTCTCTGCCAAATAAACCAAAACCCGATACTATAAGTGCAAGAATAAGAAACTGCAATCTTCCAACTTTTATAAAGAGTTCCGAAAGCTTTGAATTGTCCTTTTCTTCAGAAACAAATCGATTTATACGCGGGATAAACATACAGGAAATTGCCGTGGAAAAATTTATATACAGGAGGTTTATTTGCGAAGATACTCCATATACTGCGACAGCAACAGTGCCTACTAGTCTTCCAAGCAAAAATTTATCAACGCTCCAGTTAATTCTGTCAACAATTATGTTAATAAATATAAAAAAGGTAAAAACGAAAATAGACTTGAACAGCTTCGCCTCAAATCTCTCAAACGAGAACTTCATTTTGAGAACTTTGAAACAATATACCACGCTACAAACAAACAGAATAACGGTAAACGCAGTTGATACTGTAACCATACCCACCGAGCCATATCCCATAAGCAAAACCGGAAGAGTAACAAATGGTTCCAGTAATAAGTGAACAAAACTTATACCCCGATGAAACAAAAATCTCTCATTTGCAGAAATGTTGCTTAAAAAGACACTTCTAACAAGATTTATTGCGAGACTGATCACCATAAGAAAAAGTAGAATTTTTGCTGTTTCTAACTCTGATGCGGTAAGCCCTTCCCCAAACACCGTCTTTATGTTAAACATCATTGTTATCCCACAGATCAAACAGATAACAGAAATAAACATAAAGACCATCAAGTACATTCCATTAAGTCTTGCAACGCCCTTTTCATCGCCTTTTATTTTGTATTGAGAATAAAATCTGATATAACCAGAGCTAAATCCCAAACTAAGCAAACCGAGATAGGAAATAACAGCATATACCATCTGATAAAGACCATATTCACTTTGCCCTAAAAGTCTCAACATAATAGGAGTATATAAAAGTCCTGATAAAATGCTAACAGCTTGTGATGCATAGGAGAAAAAAACACCCATTTTTAGCTGATTTATTTTCATCGCTTAGCTCCCCCTCCCTTTATTGCGCCCAGGACGGAAGTATCCAGATATATGGTATTAAGTGGGACTGCCCAAGAACGTATGCAACAATGGTAAATCTTGCTACTGCATATAACATAACCAAAAGCCTTGCTACCCATATAGAATGATGGTCTTTGTAACACTTGGGAATATCTGCAAGTACCCACACAGAAGCAATGCTGAAATAAAGAGCAAAACGTTTAGCAGTAGGATTGATAAATCCTGCCAAACCTATGATCGTGCTGATATAAACAAGATAAGCAAAAAACGAATTTCGTTTGTCTATTTTGGCAAGACGAGGATGATGCCACGCAACAACACCCGCAACCAAAAGTTTCAAGTAAAAGTCTCGATTTTTTGCCTCAAATGTATTATCGGTATAATTTACATAACGCTGGAGGGAGTCTGATTCAAACTGGTGGTCCGCAAAGGCGCCCAAAACAGAGTCGAGATTGAGACATACAATTGTAAATACAAGCATGATAAAAAAAAGAATCGGCCACGGCAACAGCTTATCTTCTTTTTGCCACAAAAAGTATAGGAAAACCATTAATAACGCAGAGGTATGGAACATGGTTGCCAAAATTATGAGAAGTACATATTTAACAAAATCTCTTTTAAATATATATTTAAAGGCAAGCGCAACTATTGCAGCAGCAAAGTTTTGCCTCATTCCATTGAAAGAGCTGATAAATAGCAAGAAATAAAGAAGAAACATAGGCAATGCAATTGCAGTTCCTTTGTAATATTTTGTCGCAACAAACAGGCAAATTAACGTAATTGCGGCATAGGCACCAAAATATATTCTTACGCTATGAAACACTCCCAGAAACTTTACAAACAAGCGATGTCCTGATTCAAAGAAGCTGTCAATACTTTCCCACACATCAGCCCACGACATCCTGGAGATTCTCATATAGGAAGACATATATGTAAGCGAATCCGTTCCGCAACTGCGATATGCAGCCATTAAAATGGGCAAAGCGAGAGCCATAGTCGTCATCACAACATAAAAGAATGTTTTCTTTTTTTGGGATTGCGAAATAAGGCCCAGCAGATATGATGAACCGCTAAATATGCCTAAATAAAATAGCCAACTGTTAAACTCGCTAAACATGTTTTTGTTCCCTTCTAATGCAACGTTATTTGTATCTGTGATATATACACATGATCCATCTTGGAATAAGCGCCGAAACAAGAGGTTTGTAGGCTCTGAGGCGCCATTTAACAGGAATATTCAAAAGTTTATAATACTTTTTATGAAGCTTCACGGACCACCATGCCGCCTTTATGCTCCGTCTTTTAAGATCACTGGCACATTCCCGCACTTTTACAAGCGGTTCTTGAATAACATATCCGTCAAGCTTTTCAAGCCGAAACCGGAACCACAAATCCGCATCTTCCGTACGCATCGTTTCGGGGCTTACCCGGTATCCGCCCAAAAGATCATATGCAGACTTTCGCATCATGATGGTAACATGCATAAAGGGACTGCCCAGAAGCAATTTTTTTCGGATAGGGTATTCATTTCCCAATCCACGAACAAGCTTATCCCCTTTTTCGTCAAAAATGGTTGCAGCCGAAGAAACAACAGCCATTTCGGGATGAGCATCAAGGTATGCTACTTGTTTTTCAAATCTTTCAGGAAGAGATATATCGTCAGCATCCATGCGGGCGATATATTCACCTTGTGCGTATTTGAGACAATGGTTGAGAGAATAGGCAAGCCTCATGTTTTTCTCATTTTTTATAAGTTTTATCCTGTCATCCTTTTGTGTATACGCAAAAGCTACCTCATATGTATCATCCTTTGACCCGTCATCACACATAATAAGTTCCCAATCTGTATATGTTTGATTTAAAATTGAGTCAACTGCAACCGGCAAAGTGTCGGCGCAATTATAAATACCCATTATTACACTAATTTTTGGCATATTAATTAACCTCTTTTAACATATTATCGAATTATCGAGAGTTGTCATTTTCCCCATTAAGCATCTTCGAGATAATTGTTGAAGAAATACCCTTGGTGTAAGGAAAATAAATTATCTTTATACCTTCTTTTGCAAACTCCTCTTCGTATGCTTTCCATTTCTCAGTCCCATACCAGTCGTCACCTACAAAAAGGTAGCTTGCATCCAGTTTTTTGCACATTGCAAGCTTATCCATATCGCTCTGCGGAACAACCGCATCAACATACTTGATGCTGCGCACAATTTCAAGTCTGTCCTCAAATGGTATGGTTGCCTTCTTGCCCTTGTAAGAAACCAGTTCATCTGTGGTCACTCCCACAATCAGCTTGTCACACATTCCCTTTGCATTTTTCAGAAGATTTAGATGCCCTATATGAAACAAATCATAAACACCTGCAGTATATCCGATTACCATATTTATCAACCCTTCCTTTTTCAAAACATACTCTAAAGTTTCAAGCTAAGCGGAGCATGCGATGTTCTTTTGTGTTCGGGAGGCAACTGCATATAGTTGCCATACTGTGTAGTGAGAACCTTATGACTGTCTTTAGGAATATTAACAATAATATTTTCAAACGGATGTTCTTCTGTGGGGAAAACATCCGACTCATAACATTCAAAAACCGAACGCCCCCTCGAAGAAATCATCTTTGTATTAGCGTCATTATACTTTCTGATGGCCTTTTCCATAGAATTGAATACAACTTTTTTGGGGACCGGCAATAGCAATATATGGAGACAGCTTCTGACAAATGTACGGAAGAATGCCTTTCTCGACCTTAAAGCAGGTTTTGATGAAAGCCAAAGTGTTTTTGCCATATACAATTGATGGTGCATAATGACATTGCGATTGTATTTTTTTCTAAGCTCCACGTCTTCGGGAACCCTGTCAAATGGCATAATATCAATAAATACACCGTGGTGCATTTTTATTGATTTGTTGCTATGTTCAAGAAATTCTGTCCCGTCTTTGCGCACTTTTGCAAAATATGTAGGGGTGTTCTTGGCAACCGCAAAGTGCTGAAAAACATATCCTTCTTTAAGACAACCGGGAGCAATGTTTATAAACTTTTCATAATCATCTCTCATCATCCCAATATCGATATCGTCATCCCAAGGGATAAACCCATCGTGACGAACCGCACCAAGAGTTGTTCCCCCAACGGTAAACCACGCAATGTTATTTTCATTACATACTCTTATTACTTCCGAAAGAATTTCCACTTCAATACTGTGTATCTTATCTAATTGTTCCTTTGTGTATGACAATGCCATTTTTTTATTCTCCTTTTTAAAGATTATAGATTTCGTACATTTCTTTTTTTACATTGTCAATACCAAAGAGTTTGACATCTTTAATGTTATTTTTTTCTATCGTTGTACAAACTCCGGGGGTGTCAATCAGCACGCCTATATTTTTTCTAAATTCATCAGCAGTTATTGGACTACATAAAAATCCGTTTTCTCCGTCTTTTATCAGATCATTGTTTCCACGAATATCAGACACAACGCAAGGAAGACCTGATGCCATTGCTTCCATAACGGAAACAGGAAGCCCCTCCCGCTTTGACGGAAAGGCAAACATATCACAGCACTTATATATTTCGTGAACATCTGTGCGAAAGCCTGCCAAAACAAGTCGGTCTTCCATCCCAAGTTCTTTTGCAAGAGTCTCAAGATATTCTTTTTTCCCTCCTTTGCCGCAAATCACATATACTATATCCTTTCGGTCAAGAGACGCAATAGCACGAAGAACAGTTTCGTGGTTCTTGTTTTCATTAAGCTCACCCACCGACAAAACCGCTATGCTGTCTTTGGGAATTCTGAGCTCCGCTCGCTTCTTGTCACGGTCGACCGTAGTGTTTTTAAACTTGTCAATATTTACCCCAACGCCGGGAACATAGTGTGTTCTTTTTGCGTGTAAGTGTTTTTTTGCAAAAGCAAAATCTTCACGGTTTATGGTGATAAGGTCGTCGGTCAAAAAGGAACAAAGCCATTCAACAGGGAAGTATATAAGCCAGTTTTTAAAGGGGGCACCTTTAAAGAAGTGAAAGCCATGGGCGGTATAAATCACCCGAGTCCCTTTTTTGCGCAGTTTTCGTGCCGCAAGCCTTGTCATCATTGCTGCAACGGGAGTATGGCAGTGTATTATTTCATAGTTGCCGCTTCGTATAATTTTTCTAAGCTTTTTATAAGCTGGAATATTTTTCAATTTAAGCGGCTGCCTTTCAAAATCAATGTTGTGTTGGACTTCACAAATGGTCAAGCCTTCTTTAGGTTTGGCGGCAGCCTCAACCTGATAACCTTTTTCTTTGAAATATTCAATATACGGCATATGAAATGCCTTGAAATGTCCCATTATTGATGCCACAAACAATACTTTTTTCATTTTTGCTCACCTGTAAACCTTTTCAAAAAAGACTTTTTATGATTTCGACAACTCTCATCTGCTGATTTTCTGTCATTTTTATGTCTGACGGCAAGCAAAGTCCCCGCCTGAAGAGGTCCTCCCCCACCAAATCGCCACAAGAAACAAAGTCCCGGTCTGCAAAAACAGGCTGCATATGCATAGGTTTCCAGACTGGTCGTGACTCGATGTTTTCTTCCTCAAGTCTGAGCCTTATCTTTTCGGGAGTAACCCTTGCCATTGCATCTTCGTCAATGGTAAAACAGCTGAGCCAGAAGTTAGGCTTGGTGCATACAAGATAGGGGTTCATTTTCACAGGAAGTCCCTGAAATTCTTGTTTGTATGTATTATAAACTTTTTTCTTTAGTGCAATATGCTCGTCAAGGTGAATAAGCTGGCCACGGCCGACTCCTGCAACAATATTACTCATCCGGTAGTTGTAACCGATTTCGCTGTGCTGATAGTGGGGCGCAGCATCCCGCGCCTGGGTTGAATAAAAACGCACCTTTTTTACTGCTTCTTCGTCTGCCGACAAAAACATTCCGCCGCCCGATGATGTAATAATCTTGTTGCCGTTAAAGCTTATGGCGCTATATTTGCCAAATGTACCCGTTTGTCTACCTTTGTACGTGGCACCCAAAGATTCTGCCGCATCTTCAATCAGCGGCACATTATACTTTTCGCAAAGAGCCATGATTTCATCAAGCTTTGCCGGTGTTCCGTAAAGGTGAACAAGCATAACCGCCTTCACCCTTCCCTTGTACTTTTCAAGGGCAATTTCAAGGGCGCGAGGGTCCATATTCCACGTATCACGTTCAGACTCCACAAAAACCTGAACGCCGTTTTCATATGTAACGGGATTGACCGTAGCCGAAAAAGTAAGGTCTGAACAAAGGACAATATCTCCGGCTTCAACCCCTGCCATTTTCACCGCCATATGAAGGGCATGAGTCCCTGCGGTCAAGGCAGCAGCATATCCACATCCCGTATATCTTGCAATTTCGTTTTCAAACTCGGTAACATTTTTGCCGAGAGGTGCCACCCAGTTTGTGTCAAAGGCTTCTTTTATGAACGCCTGCTCTTCCGTGTGCGTGGTGGGTGTTGATAACCAAATTTTTTCCGTATCACCCATATTCAAAATATCTCCTTTTGTTTTTCCATCAATCAACGCCACAGCGTCATTTCATTATACTATATTTTTGTTTTTTCGTCAACACAAAAAAAGCACCGTTTTTTTGGTAATGTTTTTATAAATTACGCTTTACTAATTCTTTTTTTTGTGTTATGCTATATATTAGAATGAAGTAAATTGGAGAAGTTTATATGGTGGAGATAGGTAGCGAGTTTTGGACCATTGAACCCTCAAAATTTGATATAAGGTTTTTTCTTTCCGGAAGAACGGCATTGGATTTTATTATCCGCGACATTTTGGCAGAGCGCGAAATCTGCACGGTTCATATGCCGTCTTTTTGTTGTCATACAATGATTGAACCTTTTGTAAGAAACAAGATTCCGGTGCTTTTTTATGATGTGTTTTTTGAAAATGGTATTTTGACAGCTTCTGTTCCCAAAATTCACAGCAACGATATTTTCTTTTGCATAAAGTATTTCGGGTACGAAAAACAAGAAATGGGAAATTTGCCGGAGATAAAAAACAGTGGATGCATTGTTATAGAAGATACGACGCACTCCTGGCTGATGTATAGTGAAAAAGCTGACGAACCGTCCTTGGCAGATTATAGTTTCGCAAGCTTCAGAAAGTGGACGGGATTCACAGGTGTTGCCGCAGCAAAAAAAGAGAATGGCAAATTTTTGATATCGCAAAAGTGCTTAATTAACGAAGAATATGAGGCTTTGCGCAAGGACGCACAAGAAAAGAAACGACTATACATACAGTCTTTCAGCGGAAATAAACAAGATTTTTTAGAAAAATTTTCAGCTGCGGAAGCTATGCTTGAAAACGATTATCTTGATTATCAACCCACCGCCGAAAGCATTTCCGCTTTGATTTGCCTTGACAAAAAGAAAATCAAAAATCGAAGGCGTAAAAATGCAAAAATACTGTTGGACGGAATTTCAGAGATAAAAGGCATTACACCTATGTTCTCAAAGCTTGGACCGCACGATTCACCCTTATGTGTTCCTGTGATTATTGACAGCTCTGTCAGGGATAATTTAAGAAGGTATCTTATATCACAGCAAATATATTGTCCGGTACACTGGCCGTTATCTCCTTTGCATAATAATATAAGCGGCAAAGCAAAAGAAATATATAATTTACAATTATCACTTGTTTGTGATCAAAGATATGATACTGAGGATATGGTACGACTTGTGAAAAGTATTAAAAGTTTTTTTGGGGTATAGCTTATGATAAAAACATATTTTTCTAATCAAGGTGTAGAATGGGACGAAATAGTTAAATCTTTCTCAAAACACGATTCATATTATCTGTCAGGATATGTAAAAGCTTTTGAACGCAATGGCGACGGAAAAGCGATGCTCATTTATTTTGAAGACGATTCCCCTGAAAAAACACGGGCAATAAGTGTGGTAATGAAGCGGGATATCAGCGATTTTCAGCCGTTTTCAAATCGTTTGCAAGATAATGGGTTTTTTGATATTGTTACCCCTTACGGCTACGGCGGATTTATTATTGAAGGGGAGAATGTTCGGCAATTAAAAGAAGAATATGAGCAGTTTTGTAAAAAAGAGCATATCGTATCTGAATTTGTAAGATTTCATCCAATTCTTGAAAATTGGAATGGTCTTGATTCTGTTTATGACATTGTCCGTCTTGGAAATACAGTATTTATGGACACTTCCGCCCCCGAAACAATCTGGCAGAATTTAACAAGCAAAAACCGCAATATGATAAGAAAGGCTCAAAAAGAAGGTCTTAAAGTGTTTTGGGGAAGAGACCCTCAAATAATTGAACAGTTTATACAGATATATAACGAAACAATGGATAAAGATTCTGCTAATGATTACTATTATTTTGACAAAGATTTTTATGAATCCATATCAGAGGATTTAAAACACAATGCATTGTGGTTTTATTCGGTGAAAGATGATGAAATAGCTGCTATTTCAATATTTTTGTTCTGTAATGGTCAAATGCACTATCATCTTTCGGGGTCAAAAAGAAAGTTCTCTTCACTTGCTCCCACTAATCTTCTTTTGTACGAGGCTGCCGTGTGGGCATCAAAAAACGGCTACAAAACCCTTCATCTTGGCGGCGGCGTAGGGGCGGCTGAGGACAGCCTTTATAAATTCAAGAAGGCCTTTAACCGCAACGAAGATTCGGCATTTTGTATCGGAAGGAAAATATTTGACAACGACACATATCAAAAGCTGGTGGATTTTCGGAGCGAAGAAAATTCTTTTGACAATAATTCATCTTTCTTTCCTTTGTATAGGGCAAAGTAAATCTTTAAAAGGAGATATATACATAATGTACGCTATATTTATTAAACGAACACTGGATATTGTCCTGTCGTTATTTGCTTTGATAGTCCTTTTTCCCTTTTTGGCGCTGTTCACCTTGATTGGTGCTGTTGCAATGAAAGGAAACCCATTCTATATCCAAAAGCGACCCGGGAAGATTGACCCCCAGACGGGCAAAGAACGTATAATCAATTTAATTAAATTCCGTTCTATGTCCAACGCAAAGGACGAAAACGGCAAGCTTTTGCCAAACAGGGAACGTCTTAACAAATACGGGCGTTTTATCAGAGCACTCTCGATAGATGAGCTGCCGTCCTTACTCAATATATTAACAGGGGATATTTCCATTATAGGTCCAAGGCCCTTGACCGTGAAATACCTTGACTATTACTTACCCCAAGAACGCCGCAGGCACGAAGTTTCGCCCGGTCTTACGGGGCTTGCTCAGTGCAAGGGACGGAACAACCTTTCCTGGGAGGAAAAGTTTGCATTTGATGTCTGGTATGTAGACAACTTATCCTTTTTACTTGATGTGAAAATTCTGTTTTTAACTGTTTTAAAGGTTTTGAAACGGGAGGGAATCGGACAGGGAGAGAAACAACCGGTTAGTCTTCATATAGAAAGGGCCCATATGGAAATAGGGCTTCAAAACGAAAGCGAGAAGGTGTTACAGTGAACAAAGAAACAATTAAAAATAACAGAGCTATTCGGTATTTGTATTATACGGTTGTTGGCGGTGTGTTGAAAAGAAATAAGCTAAAAAAGGTTGCCGCTAAAACCTTATGTGATTTTGGAGTTTCTTTTGAAAATGAAAACGCCAAAGAAAAATACATAAACGATATGGTAAACACTTATGCACGCTATGGCTTTGGCTTTGCTGAATATTTGTGCTTGCGTTTTGGTGAAAAAAGCAAGACAGAACGGCTACAGTTTGTTGCAGACTGGGAGCATTTGGGCTATGCCTGCACACTAAATAACCACAAAAACGATGAATTATTTGATAATAAATGGAAAACATATGGAAAGTTCAAGGAATTTTATGGTCGGGAAGTTGTGTTTTTTGATAACGAAAATCAGTTTGAACAATTTAAAGAATTCGTCTCATCTCATTTAAAATTCATTATTAAGCCATTGGATTTGTCCTGTGGTCGAGGCATCCAGATTATTAAATCCGAAGATTATGACTGGACAAAAGAAAAATTTGTTTCAATGCTCACCGAATATAACGGCAGATTTATAATGGAAGAATTGATTGTTCAGGTAGAAGAGATCGCCAAATTGCATCCCGCTTCTGTAAATACAGTGCGGGTTCCTACAGTCCGTATGGATGATGAAACACTTATCATAACTCCATTTTTCAGGGTTGGTCAAAACGGGAAGCATGTGGATAATGGAGGCGCCGGAGGAATAATTTGTGCTGTTAACGCAGAAACCGGATGCGTATTTGGTGCAGCGGACGAGAATGGAAACACCTTTACTACACATCCCCAAACACAAGAACAACTGATTGGATTTCAGCTTCCTCGCTGGGACGAGGCAAAAAATCTTGTCAAACAGCTGGTAAATGTTATCCCAGACAACAGATATACAGGTTGGGATCTTGCATTGACAGATAGTGGCTGGGTTCTGGTGGAAGCAAACCGCCGAGGACAGTTCTTGTGGCAAATACCTTCACAAATTGGTTTCAGAAGTGAAATTAACAGCATACTAAAAAAACTTGGGAAAAAATATTGATTTAGTGAATTCGGGAGGTTACCTATGAATTTAGAGGGAAAAAAATTATTGTTTCTTGACGGCTCATCCCTTGCTGCCTGTGCAGTAATAAGAGCAAAAGAGATGGGCATAAAAACCATTGTCGCCAACTTCTATCCGGCAGAAAAATCACCCGCGAAGCTGATTGCAGACGAACAGTGGATGGTTGACTTTTCTCAAATAGATGAAATGGTAAAACTAATCAAAGAAAATCAAGTTGATGGCATTTTTGTAGGATGGACAGATTCACATCTGCCCTTTTACGCCGAAATTTGTGAAAAGGCAGGGTTGCCCTGCTGCGGTACCATTGAACAGTTTGACATTGTTTCTAACGATAAAAGAAAATTCAAAGAGCTGTGTCTCAAGTACGGCGTCCCCACCCCTGATGTTTATAGCATTGATATCAACTTCAACCGCGAGGACTTGGACAAAATTACATACCCCGTAATGGTAAAACCTGCTGACGGAAGCGGCGGACGAGGAATAATGAGATGCAACAACGAAGACGAACTCATCAGCTATTACAGACAATTATATGAGCAGTCCGAGAGCAAAAAAATTGTCTGTGAAAGATATATGCAAAGCGAAAACGAAATCTTTATCCACTACACCATTCAGGACGGTTATTGCAGTCTTTCATCTTCCTTTCTCAAATACAAAACCGAAGAAGAAAAGTCAACCGCAGCCTCCTGCCTGTTTCATATGTTTTCTCCCAAGTTTCTTGACGAGTATAAAAAAACTACAGAGCCTGCTGTCATAAAGCTCATTCAGGATTTGGGAATAAAATATGGAAATATTATGTTCCAAGGCTTTGAAGAAAACGGCAAGCTATACTTTCACGAATCAGGTCTACGGATGGGCGGAGAACAGTTCTACGTTTTTGCTGAAAAGCTCAACGGCATCAGCTCTCTTGAACTGATGATAGAATTCGCACTGACAGGAAAGATGACACGATATGATGTCAAAACACAGGATAACTACAAATTCAGCAAGTATTGCTGCAACTATTATATTCCACTAAAACCTGGCCGCATCAGCAAAATTGAGGGCATCGACGAAATAAATGCGATGCCGCAGCTTCTTCAGAATCGTCAGTTCAAGTTTGTCGGTGACGAGATTTCCTCCACAAGCTCTCTTGACAGAGTCATTTTCAGGCTTCATGTTATGGATGATACAAAAGAGGCGTTTGCAAAAACACTGTGCAAGATTAGCGAAACCATAAAAATCCTTGATGAAAACGGCAACGATATGCAGCTCCAAAAGCTTGAATATGATGCTGTTATGGAAATGATTGAAGATGCCTGGGCAGAGGCTTAAGTTCATTTTAAATTCTGTATAAAGAAAAAAAGTGTCAGCAGCTGCTGACACTTTTTTATGTTAAACAAAATTATTCACTTTTCAGCAACTCCATCACAAATTCCGCATACTTTGAAACAAACTGCCCACGGCGAAGGACAATTGCCGGCTGGCGGCTGTATTCGGTTTGCTTGAGGTCAAAAAGCGTTATGTCTGCAGACTTGGCTTCCTTTTGCAAAAACTGCTTGGGAAGCAACGTCGCTGCAATGCCCTCTCGCACCATTTCGCGAGCTGTGGTAACTCCTGTCACCTCAACAAAAATATTGGGCTCTATATTGGCTTTCGCGCAAAGTTTTTCAAAAAGCTTTCTCATTTCCTGGGACTGTCCCACCACAACAAAGGGCAGCCTTTTGCAATCCGCCAAATCAACCAACCCTGACTTTTCACTGATTTTTTCAGTTTCTATCAGCTGCAACAAGCGGTTCGGTACCGCAAGAACAATAGAATCTGCCTCCAGCGGTATCACTTCAAAATCAGTTTCATCCACGGGAAGGTTCATAATAGCAAAATCATAACGGCCCTCCGAAAGCCCTTTTTGAAGATGTGCAAGGCCGTGTTCTTTGAGCACAATTTTAATATCTGGGAACTTTTCTTTCACCTTTGATACAATTTGGGGCATTACATAAAGGCTGCGAAATGGCGCAATCCCTATCGTCAGCGTTCCACTTTCTCCGTTTTTATATCTATCCATCGTTTTAAGCAAATTTTCTTCCTCAAACAAAAGTCGCTTTGCCTTTTCCACAAAAAACTCCCCTGCAGGAGTAAGAGAAAGAGGCGTCGGTCCTCGGTCAAAAAGCTTTATTCCAAGTTCGTTTTCCAGTGCTATAATCTGCTTGCTGAGTGCAGGCTGTGAAATCTTAAGCTTTTCTGCCGCCTGTGAAAAGTTGCAGACCTCTGCAAGAGTAATCACATATTGAAGCTGTCTTGCGTTCATACCTCTCCCCCTCTTTTCTCTTTTTGTTTAAGTATACTCTTTTAATTGCCAATATGCAAGCCTTATATTGATTTTTTCTTTAAAATTTATCTTGACACGGCTTTTTTTGTATGTTATATTATAACCATATCAGAATTGTTCTTATAACCATTTTGGAATTAAAAAGGAGGAAAAACTATGCCATCTGCGTTTATCTACTTGGGAATTATGTTGATTGTTATTGTCATCTGGTTTATGCTTTTTAAAAGGCCTGTGTATGAGGCAGTTTTAATCAGTTTTATTGTTCTGCTTGCTGTGACAGGCACCTGG
The DNA here is from genome assembly GCA_017456605.1 of Clostridia bacterium. Lineage (GTDB taxonomy): Bacteria > Bacillota > Clostridia > Monoglobales > Monoglobaceae > SIG440. The sequence continues at coordinate 52,800 of JAFTJA010000001.1, forward strand.
GGAAATGTTTGGGAATATATTGACACCGGACTTTCCACTTCACTTATTTATTCAATGACCGCCTTTGTCGCCATGTCGATTATATTGACAAAGACAAAGGTAATTGATTCCTGTGTTGCAATTATTCTTTCACTTCTTGGCAGAGTTACCGGCGGCGCGGGATATGTTTCTGTTGTTGCCAGCAGCTTTATGGGCGCTTTATCCGGCAGCGGTCCGGGAAACGTAATGGCAACGGGAACGCTCACTATTCCTGCAATGATTCGTTCCGGCTTTCCCAGAGAGCTTGCAGCAAACATTGAAAGCAACGCAAGCTATATGGGAAATATGATACCCCCGTCATCAAATATTGTGGCGGCAATGGGTGCATACATAGCCCTTTATCCAAACGAAAATCTGACTACCGGCCAGTTTTGGATTGTTCTGTGGGGAATTTCGCTTTGGTTTATCATACAGCGAATTGTCATGGTCTGGGGCTTTTGCAAATACTACAAGGTAAAACCTATGTCCAAAGAAGAATTGCCAGACCTCAAAGAAGTGTTCAAAAACGGCTGGCAGGGACTGCTTCTTCCCGTTATCATTCTTGTTCCCTTTGCCCTTGATTATCTTTTCAAGGATAATTTCTTCACAGCACGACTTGGGGAAACCGGTGCAAAATATCTGTCAAGCTCACTCCTTTTATTCATTGCGGGTATTGCTTCTATTTATACTTGCCTTATCAGCAAGGACAAAGCAGTTGTTTCATTCAATAACATCGCAAAAATGTTTGCCGACGGCGTAAAAACCATTTCTCCGGCAATCGGGGTTTGTATCATCGGATATATGATTGGCAGTCTTTTCAGCGATATGAACGTGGCTGAAGAAATGGAAGCCTTTATCATTTCTATGCCTTTTAACAAATTTGGGATGGTGCTGTTTGTTTGTATCTTCACCTGCTTTTTGGGTATGGTAATCCCCGGCTCATCATTGGTTGTAATTTTTGGACCTATGTTTATTTCAACGCTTGCAACCGTTGGGGTTTCACCCCTCCTTGCTGCGGCAATGCTCCCTTGTATCTGCGGCGTTATGTGCGGAATTACTCCGCCCCTTGGTCTTGGAATGTATGCCGGAATGTCTTTGGCAGAGTCTGACTTTGGCAAGACCTTCAAAAACAATCTCTGGTGGGTAGCAGCACAATTTGTTTTGGAAGTTCTGTGTCTTATGGGCATTTTGCCAATCCTGGGGCTTTAAGGAGGTATAAGAATGAAAGAAATTTTTGAAAAAATCTCTGCTGTACTAAAAACAATCTTTGGATACGGCATTATGATATGCCTTTTCGCAGGGGGAATGACCTTTTTTGGATATATTGCCGCTTTAATCATCGGCGGTGATACCGCAACGTTGATTTGCACCATTATTTACAAACAAATCATCCCCGTCATTGTCTATGTCACATCTATTCTTGTTTTGCTGGGCCTTATAGCTATGTACCTGAGCGGCGAAATGGCTCTTACAGCAAAGAAAAAAAATAATAAGTAGTTCTCTTAGCGACAGCCGCTTTTCTGCGGCTGTTTTTTTGTAAATACGATACACTTTTGCTGTCATCTGTTTTTTAATGAACTATCTCGCCTTGCTCGATATGAAATAATTTCTTGCAGAAATTGTGAAATAGAAAAATAAGGTTTTCTGTGAAATAAAATAAATCCTTATATCACACGCCGTCAGGCGTATTTCACATTGCGAAGCAATATTTCATAGCAAAGCTATTTCACAAATCCGAAGGATTTATTTCATTGAAAAACGATACAGTAAAAACTGTATCGTTTTTCTGGTGGAGGCGAGGGGAATTGAACCCCTGTCCGAAAATTCATTCATACCCGGCGCTACGAGCGTAGTCTGTGGTCAAAATTCCCCGTCATCAAAGTCCACAGACAAACTCTGATGACCGGTAGCTTCATAAAATCGTGACCGGGTCAAAGCTTTCCCGGTTCATGTTCACCGCATTTGTTGATGCCCTTGTCCCCAACCGCGGTAATCAGGGAAGGACAGCGCCTATAACTTAGGCAGCGTAAGCTAAATTATTGTTAGCGTTTAATTTTAAGTTTGGGTTTTTTTGCGCAGCACCCACTGCGGCTCGCTCCGAATACTTCAAAATCCCCGTCGAAACCATTGCGCCCCCGGATATTAAGGAAGATGTAATAGTGAGTAAGGAATACGTGAAGCTTATATTTTTCTCCTTCTTAATCTATCTGTATTGTTCTTTCAGCGCTCTGTCAATTTTCCTTTTTGCCTCGCGCTCTGCAATAGCATCCCGCTTGTCATAGTTCTTCTTTCCTCGGCAAAGACCCAAAGAAACCTTGACATATGAGCCCTTGAGATAAACCTCCAGGGGAATAAGAGTGTACCCCTCCTGCTGAGTAAGCCCGATAAGCTTGTTTATCTCACGTCGGTGAAGCAAAAGCCGCCTGCTGCGAAGTGGGTCACGGTTGAAAATGTTTCCCTTTTCGTACGGCGAAATGTGCGCCCCGATAAGATATGCCTCACCGGTCTTCACCGAAACATAGCTGTCTTTGAGGTTTATTTTCCCTTCCCTTATCGACTTGACCTCGGTGCCAAAAAGCTCAATGCCCGCCTCAAAGGTGTCATCAACAAAATAGTCATGGTAGGCTTTTTTGTTTTTCGAAAGGGAAGTGTTTGTTTTTTTATCCTTTGCCATTTTCTTTTCCTCTCACTTGTTTCCTATCACGGTTAGTATACACCACTTTGAGCCTTTCGTCAATGTAAAAAAACTTTATTTTATGGATTTTTTTGCAGAAAAACTCCTGAAGCTTGTTCAGAAGCTTTTCTGTCTGTGTCGCAACAACCGGAGCCACATATCCCTAATCGGGATATTTTTAATTATCCCAAAACGGTATAATATTATCAAGAGGTGATTTCAAATGCGCTTAAAGCAATTAAGAAAAGACCGAGGCATATCACAGCTGAAGCTTGCCCTCGCTCTTAATACAAACCAAAATACAATCGGTCGTTATGAAACAGGTGCGCATGAAGCCGATTATAAAATGCTTATTAAAATCGCAGATTATTTCAACGTTTCTGTTGACTATCTTCTGGAGCGCACAGACAATCCTAAATTTCTGAAAGATTGACTTTTATCATTAAAACAGCACCCGGCATTAGCTGAGTGCTGTTTTCGTTTTTTCCGCAGCGTTAAGGGGAAGCTTTATGGTTACTCTGGTATATTCACCCATGCGACTTTCCATAGAGATTGAGCCTTTGTGGTTTTCAATAATTTCCTTTGCAATGGCAAGCCCAAGCCCCGTGCCACCTTGCTCCCTTGAGCGCGCCTTGTCCACGCGGTAGAACCTTTCAAAAATATGCCCGATGTCTTCTTCGGGAATTCCTATGCCGGTGTCCTCAATCTTTATATATGCCTGATTGTTCAAAAATCCGGCAAAAACCTTGACGCTTCCATTTTCAGGAGTATATTTGAGGGAATTTGAAACAATGTTTTTTACCGCTCTTTCAATCTGAAATCTGTCGGCGTAAATCATAGGTATTGCATTTACGGTGTTATAAAGCAGCTCCTGATTTTTGTTCTCTGCCTGAACCCGAAAGGTTTCAACCACCTCAGACAGCATCTCTGCCAAATCAAATGCCTCAAGCTTCAGCTCAACGCTTTGTGCATCAAATCTCGAAAGAGTGAGAAGATTTTTCACCAGATTGGTCATCTTTATTGTTTCATTCTGTATTGTTTTCAGGAAAGAAATCTCCATATCCTTGTCCACCGGATAGTTGTCAAGGAGTGTCTCGGTATATGTTCCTATGGTGGTGAGCGGAGTTTTCAGCTCGTGAGAAACCTCCGCCACAAACTTTCGTCTTGATTTTTCGAGGTTGAATTCCTCGGTTACGTCAGTAAACACACAAACCACGCCGGCAACGCGGTTTTCCTCCATTTTGAACGGGAAAAAGTATGCTTTTATGTGTCGCCCGTTTATTTCAATCTCCCGGAATTCGGTGCGGAATCTGGTAAGATAAATGAACTCTGCCATACACACCTTTGCGTTAAGCTCCTCGAAAAATCTATCAAACCGGAGTCCCGCTGTTTCATCAATGTTCAGCATTTTTTTTGCCGCCTGATTTATTGAGATAATGTCCTGCTCGGTATTGAAGGCGATTATGCCGTTGTTTATATTTTCAAGGATAATCTCAAGCTTGTGCTTTTCGCTGGCGGCGGTGTTTATAGCACCCTTCATCACTCCGCCCATATAGTTGAAGGTTTCAACCAGAGTCCCTATCTCATCCTGAGAAAAAACCTCAAGATTTGAATCAAAGTTCCCTTCCGCAAAGTCCTCCGCCTTTTCGGTGAGGACCGAAATGGGGTTGGTTATTGTTCGGGAGAGAAAGTATCCGAGAATTACCGAAGCAAGCGCACCGAACAATATCGCCTGAATTATTATATAAAGCATATTGCGGATAAGAATGTTTATGCTCTGCTTGTTGTCCTTTATATATATGATATAATCAGTGCCCCCAGCACCCCCCTCTATAAAATATGCATAATCCATAAAATCAGAGGTGATACTTGTTCCGCGGCCCACCTTTCCCGCCATTGCCTGAAGAATGTTTGCTGTTTTTTCCAGCGGCTCGGCACCCGTACCGGTGGTAACAAGCCGTGATGCGTCACGGGCATCAAGCACCGCGCACTGGCGTCCGTCAGAAAGCCCCAACTGAGCGGAATATGCCGAAATAACCGTGTTGATGCGGTTTGTTTTTTCGGTTTCAGAAAGGTCGGACCGAAGTGTTTCGGTCATAGCGACAACAAACTCGCCGGACATAACCTTGTCCATCTGCTCATTGAATGCATTTGTATACATCTTCACTGTGCTGTTGAACATATATCCGCCCACCACAAGCATGATGGCAAGAACCAATGCCACAAAAATCACAACTATTTTTGATTGCATTTTTTTGAACATAATTCAGTTTCTCGCTTTCTAGCTCCTCTTGTTTTTGAGCTGATACTCATAGTCCTCTTGCCTCAGAACCAGCACCTGCCTGAAAGCCTTTGCCATGGCTGTATAAAGCACCTTGTCAGCACTGTCTTCCTTTGCTGCCCGCGCCATTTTTTCAGCTTTTTGTGCCCTTTCTCGAATATTCATGTCGTTCCAGTCAAGGGGTGCATACAAATCACGTCTCAAGCGGAACTGTGTCATTATTCCGGCATATGCCGTTTTTTCAATATGTGTTTTCGTAAATCTGTCAGGGTTTACCCGGTGTTCAACCTTTGAGTCGGCATTGAGACCGATTTTTTTGTTGATTTGCTCCATCATAAAGCAAACCAGCGTCTCTTCGCCGCCGGCAAAATTGTTACCCACTCTGCCATAGTTGCACCGAAATCCCCCAATCATACGAAGGGCGTCACATCTTGCGGCAAAGTTCGCCCCATAAGGGAAGTCGCCGTAATCCTTTGCGTATCGAAAACCTTTGCCCTCTATTTCAAGATTGCTCCAAAGACCTATTGTGTTTTTGTTTACAAGGTCTTTTGCTTCTTTGGGAATGGTAAGCAAAACCTGTCCGCCGCAAGTGCCCAAGTCTTCACGTCCCTCAAAGGACTTTATGGTTTCGCGGAAAACATTTTCGTCTGCTATTGAATCGTCATCCACATAAAGCACCACTTCGCCCTTTGCTACCCACATGCCGGCATTCCGGGCAAAAGACAACCCTGTCTGGGGTGCTGTTATGTAATTTATGTCGATTTGGGGATATTTTTGTTTCTTATCCTGAACAAATTCTTTAAGAGCGTCATCCCTGAAATTGTTGCTGACGAAAATTATCTCAAAATCTTCACTCTTTGCGGTCTGGTTGCAAAGAGCCTCCATACAGTCGTCTAATGTTTCGGAAATTTTATGTGTGCACAGCACCACCGAAAGTCTTTTTTGATGCGGTTCCGGGTTTTCGACCCTGCCCTCGATAGCATATAGCATATCGTTTCGCGATTTTGCGTCAATGAACGAAAACATTGTCTGATTATCGTCAAATACATAGCTCTCACTCTCTCCTTTACCGATTGTGCTTACCGTAAAGTCAAACGCTTCGCTGTCTGATACATTTATTCCTACTTTTATTGCATCACGGGGAAGTCCTGTCATTTGCTGACCCTCGCCAATCTTCAAATAAATCAAGTTTGACGGACCGCCACCGAAAAATAATTTTTCAAAATCCTCTTTTTCAAGGTATACGTTTCCTGTTTTGTCTATTCGGGCTTTCAAATCCTCCGCCAGTGCGTTGTTTTCTTCGTCTGCGTCCACATACCAAAGAATCGGCATAAGATAAAAATCGCGCCTGAAATCGTCAAATACCATCAGCTTGTATCTGTTTTTTGTTATGCCCAGCTCCTTGTCCTTGGCTGTCAGCGAGCCGTCATGCCAGCGGTATGAATAAACCGGCCTTGTGAAAGATGTGTGCCGAAGGTCAAGCAACGAATTCATTCTCATCCAATAGTCATAATCCTCAAGGGTGTGGCGATAGCTTGAATAACAGCCCAAAATTTCTGCTGCTGCTTTTCTGTACATAAAGGCGGCACCTATGGTATTGTTCGCATAAGTGTTAAGCTCACAAGCGTTGTTTGGGAAAATAACATTGCTGCTGCCGATTGGATATTCAAACCAGCCATGCTTGCGCAGCTTTTTGCCCTTGGCGTTTATAAGCCGCATATTTCCCCAGACCATTGCCGTCTTGGGATTTTCTTTCATTTCGCACACCATTTTTTCGAGGAAGTCCTCGTCCATAACGTTGTCCGCACTGGTCCAGGTAAGAAACTCACCCTTTGCCTCACGGAAGCCCCTTGAGAGTGTCCGCGGGATTTTTTTGTTTTCTTGGGTGAGAACCCGAATTCTGCTGTCTTTTTCCGCATAGCTCTGGGAAATCTTTAATGTGTCATCCTTTGAGCCATCGTTTATTATTATAAGCTCAAAATCGGTATAGGTCTGCTTAAGCACCGACTCGATGGAATCTGCTAAGATATCACCACCGTTATACACAGGAAGCACAACCGACACCATATTGTCCTTTTGGGGAACGTGGACCTTTAAAAGGTCAAGGGGATATTTTTCGTCACGCTCCTCCTTGTATCTGAGGAATTTATACTGATACAGATTCAGCGGTTTTTCCTGAGGCTTCTTTGCCCCGAAAATAAAACTTTTAAGCTCGCTTAACATCTAAGATTCTACCTTTCTGTATTTATTTCTTCCATATAATCTAGTAGCCTTATCCACGCATCAAGATAACACTTCTTGTAGAAAATGTCCAGAGCGTCTGCCTTTTTTCGGCTTAATATACTGATTTCTTTATTGCATATTTTTATCTGTTTTTTGACATAACGTTTTGTCCAGCCAATGTCCGTATGCAAATCACAGAAAAATCTGTAAGTTGTAAGGATGCCTGCACGGATTGTCTTTTTCACGTGCTCGTGGGTAAAACGCGAATGGTCAACCCGGTGAAGGACCTTTGCTCTCGGCTGAAGACCTATTCCATAGCCAATCTGCAGCATCTTGAAAGCAAGGGCTGTTTCTTCGCCGCCGGCAAAGTCGTTGCCCACTCGGCCATAACACATACGAAAGCCACCCACACGCCAGATTGCTGAGCGTCTTACCCCATAATTTGCACCATAAGGGAACTCAAACTGCTGAGACGCTTCATAAAAATTCTTTCCACCGATTTTGAATTCGCTCCAAAGACTTTCCCAGCCCTTTCTGAGGACCTTTGGCGAGGGGAACGGACGGTCAAGAATCACCTGACCTCCCACAATTCCCACATTGGGGTGATATTTAAATCCTGAATAAATCTCCTCAAGGTTGTAATAATCCGCCAGCACGTCATCATCCAAAAACAATAGATATTCGCCCTTGGCATTCCACATACCGCCGTTTCTCGCATAGGAAAGGCCTTTTTGCGGAACGGCAATATATCGGATAAAGCCCTCATATTCCTTGTATCGTTCTTTGAAAAGCTCAACATCGTCTCTTATCCCCGAGGTAAATGGCGCATTGTCCACAATTATAATCTCATATTCCTTTTTGCTCAAGGATTGGCGGATAACCGACCAGATAGCGTCAATAAGCTTTTCGCCTCGCATATATGTGCATATTATAATGGATATTTTCTTTTCGCACTTTTCCGGCTCGTCAATCATTTTTTCCAATGAATAAAGAATTCTGTTTTTAATTTTTGTATCCGCAAGGTCAAACACCGTCTTGCCGCTGTCAGCAAAAAACCAACCACGATAATCAGGAAGGGCTTTCAGCTCCTCTTCCTTGTCGGTTATTATCATCAAATCAAAGGAATCACTTTCGCACATCCGGTCACACACCAGCACCGAGCCCGAAAGATTTATATTTATTTCATCAATGTTCGAATTTTGCGGGTTTCCAAAGTATGCAAAGCAGAAGCAAGAATAAATTTCAGGCGCCTGGCAAGCGTTTGCCTCTTCCCGGCTTATTATCATATGCCCTGCCTTTTGCACTGCATCCTTAAATTCCAAATAATACGGGTTTTCTTCGTCCTCACTTTCAACAATCCACACAAGAGCCGACATATAAAAGTCGCGCCTGAAATCGTCAAGGACCATAAGCTTGTAGCGGTTTTTTGTTATTCCCAGCTCCTTGTCGTGCGCGGTCAGGGAATCACTGTGAATTCTGTAAAGATAAAGGGGTGTGTCTTCATCGGTATGCTCGATTTTCAGCAGCGAATTCATCCTCATCCAATAGTCATAGTCTTCAAGGTTGGTCTTGAACCGTGAATAGTCTTCCAGAATATAAAGGGCAGACTTTCTGTACATAAATGCAGCACCGATAGTATTGTTGGCAAAGGTGTTCAGGCAGTCTGCAGTCTTTGGAAAGCAAACATTCCCCGAAAATACGGGTTTTTCAAACCAGAAATGTCCCCTTTTTATGTTTCCGTCTTTGTCAATAAGCCTCATATTTCCATAAACCATAGAAGCTTGGGGCTTTCTTTTGAGGTTTTCCGCAAGGACTTTTATGCAATCGGGAAGCATAATGTTGTCTGCGCTGGTCCAGGTGAGAAACTCGCCTTTGGCTTCACGGAAGCCCACAGACAGCGCCGTAGGAAGCTTTTTGTTTTCCTGATTTATAATTTTCACGCGTGAATCATTTTGGGCAAAACGCCTTGCGATTTCAAGACTTTCATCGGTTGAGCCGTCGTTAACAATTATCAGTTCAAGGTTTTCATAGGTCTGGAAAAGTACCGATTTGATAGATTCCTCAAGGACCTCGCCGCCGTTGTAAACCGGAAGTACCACCGAAACAAGCTCGTCTTTTTGCGGAACCGAAATTCTGCCGCAAAGGTTTTCGTCTATGACTCCTCTTTCCTTTTTATATCTGCGAAACTTGGCTGCGCAAAGCTGCATCTTTCTTTTTTTCTTGTGCTTTACGTTTTCTCGTCTGAGCCCCTCATTGATACCTTTTTGAAGAGTCACCCAAAGACCCATCCTTTTGTAATCAGACAGCACCAAAAGAGAACGGATAAAAGAAATACCCGTTTTTTGCAGAATTTTTTCAATCCGAAGACCCGTTCTCCATACATACGTATCCCGAAGGTCAAGCTCTTCCATTTTATGGTGGTTTGCCTCAAACTGAATTTGCATAATTGCATTTTGGTCTGCCTCTATCCTCTCTTTGAGCTGATGAATTTCTTCATCTTTTGCCAAAAGTTCCTCATTAAAGGCGTCTTTATTCACTTTTTCTTCGCCGCTTTTTTGAGCATTGTTCAAGTTTTCCATTTTTATTCTCCCAGAGTGATTTTTGACGGAACCTTAAGCACTCCAAAATATTCTTTGTCGCACATTATTTTTATATATGCCGCACCTTCGATATAATCATAATACGAAATTGGCAAGGTATCACGCATTTCAAGGCCGGCGGTGAGGGTATATTCTCCCACATTGAGATATGCCGGAAAGGTTATTCTAACAATGTTGCGCCCATGGTGACGAAATCTCATATCATAATCGTGAAGCGCCGCAACCATCAAATCCATTCCGTTTTTGTCCTTGAGGGAGATAGCAAGACCACAGCTTGAAAGGTCAGCATCCTTTGGCACGTCCGCCACCACCTCCACCGTCACGGTGTCACCTGACATAAAAACTTCGGTTTCTTTGTCGCCCTTTGAAACACGAACATTTTTTATGCAGCCCAATTTTGAGCCAAAACGGTTTATTTCATTGAATTCCTTTTCCTGCTCCAGGAGCTCTTCGGTTTTCTTGTTAAGACCTTTTACACAAGCCTCTGCATCTGTTTCGTTGCTGGTTATGAACTCCATATATTTTGAAGTTACCTCGCTCACGTCCCCGTCCATAATCAGCTTTCCGTTATCAAGCCAAATGGCGCGACTGCAAAATCTTCGCACCGCATCCACGTCGTGACTCACAAAAAGAATGGTTTTCCCTTTTTCCTTCAGCTCCTCAAACTTGTTGTAGCACTTTGCCTGAAAACGATAGTCGCCAACAGCCAACGCCTCGTCAACAATGAGGATGTCAGGGTCAGAGTTTATCGCAACAGCAAACGCAAGCCTCACAAACATGCCGCTGGAGTAGTTTTTCACCGGTCTTTCTATAAAGTCGCCGATTTCGGCAAACTCCGCAATATCATCAACAGTTTTGTCCACGTCTTCTTTTTTGAGCCCCATAATGGCGCCGTTTAGGTAGATATTTTCAATTCCGCTGTATTCAGGATTAAATCCCGCACCAAGCTCAAGGAGAGCAGAAACAGTTCCGTCCATCACCTTTTCGCCTGTCGTTTGATTTATTACTCCGGTAAGAATTTTGAGAAGGGTGGACTTTCCCGAGCCGTTTTTTCCGATTATCCCCACCGTTTCGCCCTTTTCAATGGAGAAATTCACGTCACGGAGGGCATAAAATTCCTGAATTTTATCTTTTTTCCTTTTTGGGAAAAGAGCCTCCTTTATTCTGTCACCAGGCTTGTCGTAAATCTTATAAATTTTTGTCAGGTTCTTTACTTCTATCATCAAAATCAGTTCTTTCTTATTAAGTCAAAAAGGGCCAAATCAAGTTTTGAAATCGCCCTTTCTTCTTTAATTTTTTTTGTAAGTAACAAAGGTTATATAAATCCCTTTTTCGGTTTTCATCATTTCTTCGTTCTTTATTTTCCAGCCGTCTTTTTCATCAAAGTTCAGTATAAATCTGTCAGCATCATACGTTTTTTCAATCTTTGTTATGTATGCAGTATCACAAAAACGTTCTGCCTGGCTGTATACATTTTCGCCGCCGATAAAAAAGATATCTTCGTCCTCAAAGCTTTCTTTTGCCACCTTTATGGCGTCTTCAATACTGTGACACACCACGGCACCCTCGCAGGTGAATTTTTCATCCCGTGTCAGGACAATATTGAGCCGTTTGGGCAGCGGTTTTTGATTTGGAAAAGACAAAAGGGTATTTTTCCCCATGATAACTGCCTTGTTCATGGTCTTTTCTCTGAAAAATTTCATATCTTCGGGGATGCTGTCAAGAAGGTCATTATTCTTTCCTATCCCCCAGTTGAGGTCTGCTGCTGCAATAATATTCATACTTTTCCCTCACTAAACCGCAATCGGAATATTTTTTATCTGCTCATTTTTTTGATAATTTTCCAAAACAAAATCGTCCACGGTGAAATCATAAAAATTCTTGATTTCCTTATTGATTGTCAGCTTTGGAGCTTCAAACTGAGGTCTTTTTATCATTTCTTCAATCACGGGGATGTGCCTGTCATAAATATGAGCATCCGCAATCACGTGAACAAACTCGCCCGCCTCAAGGCCGCTGACTTGAGCAAACATATGGGTGAGGATTGCATACTGACAAACATTCCAGTTGTTTGCCGCCAACACGTCCTGGGAACGCTGATTGAGTATGGTGTTGAGCTTATTCCCTGATACATTGAAGGTCATACTGTAAGCACAGGGATAAAGATTCATTTCTGACAAATCCTGATGAACATAAAGATTCGTCATAATTCTTCGGCTGTGGGGGTTGTTCTTGAGGTCAAACAAAACTCTGTCAACCTGGTCGAATTCACCTTCGGGATATTTGTGCTTGACACCCATCTGATAGCCATAGGCCTTGCCGATTGAGCCGTTTTCATCTGCCCAGCTATCCCAGATGTGGCTTTTTAAATCCTTTATATTGTTGGATTTTTTCTGCCAAATCCAGAGGATTTCATCAATAGCACTCTTTAAGTATGTTGGGCGAAGAGTAAGTATCGGGAATTCTTCTGCAAGATTATAGCGGTTCACCACGCCAAATTTCTTTATGGTGTGGGCAGGCGTTCCGTCCTCCCACCTGGGGCGAACTTCACATTCTTCATCAGACCAGCCGCTCGCTATAATATCACGGCACATATCCACAAAAATTTTATCTGCTTTGCTCATAAAATCACCTTATTGTGTTTTATTTATTACTGAACAACGTTCAATTTTTAAATATCGAGGTTTACAACCGAACGTGAGTGTTCTTCAATAAACTCTCTTCTTGGCTCAACCTTGTCACCCATGAGAATTGTAAATATTTCGTCTGCACGTCGTGCATCCTCAAGGTCAACACGGAGCATAATTCTTCTTTCTGGGTCCATGGTTGTTTCCCACAGCTGTTCTGGGTTCATTTCACCAAGACCCTTGTATCTTTGGATGGATGCCTCGGGAATTTGTTCAAGAGCCTCTTTCAAATCGTCATCGTTGTATGCATAAATAACCTTTTTGCCTTTATAAACCTTGTAAAGCGGCGGCTGTGCAATATAAACGTGACCCTCACGAATAAGTGGTTCCATATAACGGAAGAAGAATGTCAAAAGAAGTGTTCTGATATGTGCACCGTCAACGTCGGCATCGGCCATAATTACAACCTTGCCGTACCTGATTTTTGAAACGTCAAAGTCAGGGCCTATGCCTGCACCCAGTGCTGTAATAACCGGAAGAAGCTTTTCATTTGAAAAAACCTTGTCAATACGGGATTTTTCAACGTTGAGCATTTTTCCCCAAAGAGGAAGTATCGCCTGAAATCTTCTGTCTCTGCCCTGCTTTACACTACCGCCCGCAGAATCTCCTTCGACAATATATATTTCGGTAAATTCTGTGTCTCTTGATGAACAGTCTGCCAGCTTTCCGGGAAGAGTGCTACTTTCAAGTGCAGATTTTCGTCTTGTGTTGTCCCTTGCCCTTTTTGCAGCTTCGCGTGCTCTTGATGCGGTCATTGCCTTTTCAACAACTATCTTTGCAACAGCGGGGTTTTCTTCAAAGAACTCGCTGAGCTTTTCGTTTACCATTTTTTCAACGATTGTTCTCATTTCGCTGTTTCCAAGCTTGGTTTTTGTCTGTCCCTCAAACTGGGCCTCGGTAACCTTTACTGAAATGACGCAGGCAATACCCTCACGGGTATCTTCGCCCTTGAGGTTTTCTTCGTTTTCTTTCAGGAGTTTATATTTTCTTGCATAATCGTTTATAACCTTGGTAAGAGCCGACTTAAATCCTGTTTCGTGAGTTCCGCCCTCTGTGGTATTGATGTTGTTTGCAAAGCTCATAATATCTTCGGTATAGCCGTCGTTATATTGAATAGCAATTTCCGCCTCGGAATTTTCTCTGACAGAATTTACATAAATCACATTTTCGTGGATGGCGGTTTTGTTGCGGTTTAAATATTCAACGTATTCGCGTATTCCTCCCTCGTAATGAAGAACATCTTCCCTCAAAACTCCTCTGTCATCAGGCCTTTCGTCTTTTAAGACAATTTTTACTCCGGCATTGAGGAAAGCTTGCTCACGAAGTCTTGTGAGCAGAGTTTTATAGTCATAAACCAAATCTTCAAAAATCTGATGGTCCGGCTTGAAATGAACAAACGTTCCGGTCTTATCTGTCTCACCGATTATTTTCAGTTCATCAAGCTTTGTTCCACGCTCATATTTCTGATAATGAACATTTTTTCCGTCACAAATTTCAACTTCCAAAAATTCAGAAAGGGCATTAACAACAGAGGCACCAACGCCGTGCAGACCGCCGGAAACCTTGTATCCGCCACCGCCGAACTTTCCGCCGGCATGGAGAACGGTAAATACAACTTCAACAGCAGGAAGACCTGTCTGTGCCTGAATTCCCACAGGAATTCCACGACCGTCGTCGCGGACGGTAATGGAGTTGTCCTCCTTGATGGTTACCTGAATTTCCTTGCAGTATCCTGCCAGTGCTTCGTCAATGGAGTTATCCACAATTTCATAAACCAAATGATGAAGTCCCCGCGCGGAAGTAGACCCGATATACATACCTGGTCTTTTTCTAACTGCTTCAAGCCCCTCAAGGACCTGAATATTGCTTTCATCATAGGATATTTCTTCGGATACTCTGGTGATATTTTCTTCCATAACCTTTACCTTTTGCCTTTCTGACGAATTTTTAAAAGTTCTTAAAAATCTTTGTATTTCTTTATTCTACCGACCAATGCTTTTGTAGAAATATTTGTAATATAGACAACCGACTGACCATTTTCCTCACAAACCACAAAGGATTTAGGAATTTCCTCTGATACATTTCTCACAAAACCCTCTTCTTCTGCTATTTTGAAAAATTCTTTTGAATATTTTGAAACAGATGTGCTTTCAAGGTCCAAAATATATATTATATTTTTTGTGTTAACAACAGTATCACAGCCTAAATGCAAGTACACTTTTTCATACTTCCTTTTTCAATTTCTATAAAATTTGCACCACTTAAAACTTTAAATCTTTCAGCATCCGTGCAGGTAATAAAAATCTGCATATTCTGAAGCTTATTTAAAACAAAATCCTGACGAGAAGAATCAAGCTCACTCATAATATCATCAAGAAGAAGAACGGGATATTCCCCTATTTCCTCACGGAAAAGCTCAACTTCAGCAATTTTTTGAACCAAAACCGCCGTCTTTTGCTGTCCCTGAGAACCAAAAAACTTGAGACTTTGACCATTTATTTTGAAATCAATATCATCACGATGGGGACCAAATATACATTCACGGTATTTTTCTTCTCTTTGAAAAACTTCTTCTGCTTTTTGAGTTAATATTTTCTCAATATTTTCTATCTTTTTTTCATCAATGTTCAGCCCACACGAGATATATTCAAGCTCGAGATTTTCTTTTCCCCCGGATATTTCAAGCTGAATTTTTTTTGCTATTTTTTCTATTTTCTTTATATATTCAAATCTTGTTTTTATCAGAGAAACCGAGAGATTTAGTATTTTTTCATTCAAAACCGAGAGAAAAATTTTGTCTTTAAAATCATCTTTTAAAAGAACACTTTTTTGATCAATCAATTTTTTATAATCAGAAAGAGAATTCATATAAGAAGCTTTTAGCTGACTTATTAAAATATCAATATTTTTGCGCCGATTTTTTGGACCTTCCCGAACAAGACTTAAATATTCAGGACCGAAAAAAACAATGTTCAAACTTCCCACAAGATCACTGTTTTTCTTCACCGGAATTTCATTTAAAAATATTTTCTTTCTTTTTTTTCGGCTTATATCTATTTTTCCTTTTATCTCACGCTCTTTTGAAACAAAATCAAGTTCAAGGGATGCATCATTTTCTTCAAAATTTATCATCTCTTCGTCTTTTTGTGCCCGATTTGATTTGCCGAGAGAAAAAAGATAAATTCCCTCTAAAATATTTGTCTTTCCCTGCGCGTTATTTCCATAAATTATATTTATTTTTTCGTTAAAATCAATTTCCTGATTTTTATAATTTCTGAAATTCTGAAGTTTTATTTTTTTAACTATCATTTCAATTTTCTCGGCAAGAGAAGATAAAGATATTTATCTCCCTCAACAGGAGTAATAATCATAGGACTTACACTTGATTTAAATTTGATTTTAACAGTTTCATCATCGCAGGCTCTCAAAATATCGAGAATAAATTCGTTGAAGAAACCTATTTCTATTTCTCCTCCGTTTGTTTCAACAGAAATATTATCATCAACATTTCCTACGATTGTTTCACAGGAAATATTTATGTTATCTTCTTTTATTTTGAGCTTTACCGGAGCATCATTTGAATTTCCGTTTATGATGAGTGATGCACGATAAACACTGTCAAAAAGCTCATAAAGAGGACATTTTATCTGGAACGTTTCGTCGTTATAAATAGCACTTTCGTATTTTATATATTCACCCTCAATCAAACGGGTAACAATTTTATAATTTTCAAAAACAAAAACTGCATTTTTTGATGTGCAGGAGATTTCAACAAAATCATCATCGTCTTTCAAAATTTTGCTTATTTCAGATAATGTCTTTGCAGGAACTATAAATCTCTTTGATTCATATTCTTTGTCAAGGTGATAAGTTCTGACAGCCATTTTAAAACCATCTGTGGCTATCATTTTTATGACTTTTCCCTCAATCTCAACAAGACAACCCTTGAGAACAGGACGATTATCACTTAAGGATGTACAGAAAATGGTTTTTGAAATCATTTCTTTTATGATTTTTTTGTTTACCTTCACCATATAGTCTGCATTTACCGCAGGAAGCTCAGGAAAATCAAGGGGATACATACCCATAATCTCAAATTTTGAATTTCCGCTTCTTATGGTGCAACAATTTATTTCATTTGTTTCAATATAAACATCATCAGAAGGAAGATTTTTTATAATGCTGCCGAACATTTTTGCATTGAGAACAGTCTGTCCCGGCTTTATAACCCGGGCATTTATTTTTGCTTCGATACCCATTTCCATATCGTTTGAAATGAAATAAACAGTGCCGTCAAGCTCTGCTTTTATGAGAATTCCTTCAAGAATAGGAAAATTTGAATGAGAAGAAACTGCCTTTGAAACAGAAGCAATAATTTCATTGAGTGTATTTTTGTTGCAAATAATGTTCATTTTTTATCAAAACCCTTTCTTCGGTAAAAATATTATCCTTTTCAGCCGATTATATTATATCATATAAGGTTACAAAATGCAAACATTTTTTGCGATTTTTGGGCTGTTTTTTTGTGAATATAAAAAAAGACAGTTTTCTAAGTGAAAAATATATATATTATATATTTATTATTTTTAGGTTGCTGTTGCTGTTGTTGGGGCTGTTGATAATGTTGAAAAGTAGGTTTGAGATTGATTGTTAAGAGAAAAAAGGCTGTTTATATCCCTGTTTATAAGTAAAAAAAGTTATAAACAGTATTAACAATCAAAAGATTTTTTAAAATTTATTAACAACAAGGAAATTAATTATTAACTTTATAATGTTGATAAGTTAAGTTTTTGAATTAAAAAGATTGACAAATCAAAAAAAATAATATATTATTACCTTGTAATGTTGATTTTATACATTATTTTAATAATTTTAGGTAAGAGGTGAAAAAAATGGCTTATACAATCAACGATGATTGCATCATGTGCGGTGCTTGTGAAAGCGAATGTCCCGTATCATGTATTTCTGAAGGAGATGGCAAATACGTTATTGATGCTGATGCTTGCATTGACTGCGGCAGCTGCGCTGGCGTTTGTCCTGTAGATGCTCCTCAGGCATAAGAATTTTTTGAATTTGAAAAAGAGAGTGCTACATTCTTGTTGCATTCTCTTTTGACTTTTTGGGAGAAAAATATGGATAGAGAAATTTTTGAAAAAGGTCTTTTTGAACTAAAGGTTGATATAAATGAAGAAAAAATAAATAAATTTGACATTTATTCAAAGCTTTTGCTGGAATGGAATGAGAAAATAAATCTCACGGCAATTACCTCGCCTGAGGAAATATCAATAAAACATTTCCTCGACAGCATCGCGCCTCTTTCGGTTTTTGAGATAAAGGAAAATGCAAAAATTATTGATGTAGGTACAGGTGCCGGATTTCCGGGATTTCCTATAAAAATAATGAGAGAAGATCTAAAATTTACCTTTATGGATTCTCTCAATAAAAGAATAAATTTTCTAAAGGAAATATCAAAAAACATTGACCTCAAAGCCGTGGAATTTGTTCATATGCGTGCAGAGGACGGAGGAAATAATAAATTATACAGAGAAAAGTTTGATTATGCAGTGTCAAGAGCTGTTGCAAATTTAAAGGTTTTGTCGGAATATTGTATACCTTTTTTGAAAGTCGGTGGAACTTTTGCAGCCTTTAAACAATACGAAATAGATGAGGAAATTGAAGAGGCAAAACCGATAATTGGTTCTTTAGGAGGAAAAATAAAAGAAATAAAAGAA
>JAFTJA010000007.1 GCA_017456605.1 Clostridia bacterium
TGCAAGCCCTTGATATAACTACTCTTCCTCATCCCCATCAGGCATATCCCAAGTGTGGTAAACGTTCTGGACGTCGTCATTATCCTCTAAGATGTCAATGAGCTTTTCAAGGTTCTTAACAGCTTCCGCATCCTCCACCTGAGTGAGAGTCTGTGGGATGTAGCTGATTTCTGCTTGTTCGAACTCATAGCCCTTTGCTTCAAGCGTTTCACGGACACGGCTGAATTCTTCCGGAGCACAAGTAACCTCGAAGCATTCTTCTTCTGCGCTGAAATCCTCTGCACCTGCATCAAGAGCATCCATCATAAGGGTATCTTCATCGATGCTGTCAACCTTGGCAATTACAAGCTGTCCCTTGCGGTCAAACATAAAGCCCACGCTTCCGGTCTGGCCAAGATTTCCGCCGTATTTGTCAAAATAATGTCTCATATCTCCTGCAGTACGGTTTTTGTTGTCGCTCAAGGTTTCTACCATGAAAGCAACACCGCTTGGCCCATAACCTTCATATACAAGCTCAAAATATTCTTTCGAGCTGTCCTCTCCTGCTGCTTTTTTGATGCTTCTTTGAATTGTATCATTTGGCATATTGTTTGCCTTCGCCTTTGCAATAGCATCGCGAAGCTTTGAATTGCTGTCCGGGTCTGGTCCGCCCTCTTTCACCGCAACAACCAATTCACGGCCGATTTTTGTGAACAGCTTTCCTCTTTTTGCATCAAGGGCGCCTTTCTTTCTCTTGATTGTCGCCCATTTGGAATGTCCTGACATTTTCTTTCCTCCTATGTCCTCTTTTGAATAACTTTTCTATTTTTCCTCATCAATTACAGCTTTAAGACCTGCAGCAAGCCCCGCAAGACCCTGTATTTCTGACGGAATAATAATCTTTGTTGCTTTGCCATCTGCCGCTTTCTGAAACGCTTCAAGGCTCTTGATTTTGAGAACAGCATCCTTTGGTGACGCCTCATTCAACATACGAAGACCCGCTGCCGTAGCTTCCTGAACCGAAAGAATTGCCTGCGCTTCACCTTCAGCTATGCGGATTGCAGACTCTTTTTCAGCCTCAGCTTTAAGAATCTGAGATTCTTTCTCCGCTTCTGCTCTGAGGATTGCAGCCGCCTTTTCGCCTTCTGCAACCAAAATAGCAGACTTCTTTTCGCCCTCTGCTTTGAGAATAGCCTCACGTCTTTCGCGCTCTGCTTTCATCTGTTTCTCCATTGCCTCACGAATTCCCGCAGGCGGAATGATGTTTTTGAGCTCAACGCGGTTAACCTTTATTCCCCAGGGGTCGGTTGCTTCATCAAGAATGGAACGCATCTTTGTGTTGATAACATCGCGGCTGGTCAAGCTTTCGTCAAGCTCCATATCGCCGATGATATTTCGGAGAGTGGTCGCCGTAAGGTTTTCGATAGCAGACATAGGAAGCTCAACGCCGTAAGCATAAAGCTTGGGGTCTGTTATCTGGAAATAAACCACCGTGTCAATCTGCATAGTAACGTTATCTTTGGTAATAACCGGCTGTGGTGCGAAGTCAACAACCTGCTCTTTAAGTGTAACACGCTTTGCCACTCTGTCAATAAACGGAATTTTTATGTGAAGGCCAACGCCCCATGTCCCGCTGTATGCACCAAGGCGCTCGATTACATACGCATGAGCCTGAGGAACGACCTTGATATTTGAAACAATCACCGCAATCAAAATTACAAGTATAATCAAAACAATCATTAAAACATCCTCACTTTCTTAAATATATTTTTATTTTTTTGCTGAAACAACAACACGAACACCCTCAAGTGCCTCAACCACAACCGGAGTTTCCTCTTCAAGGGTTTCGCCGTTTCTGGTTTTTGCGGACCATACCTGACCCATCACCTTGACCTGTCCGCTATTTTCTATTGTGTCTATCTTTTGAGTGACAATACCCTCTTTCAAAATTACCCGGTCGGCATTGGTTGCAACAGTCTTTTTTGATACAAACTTTTTAGCCAATGGCCGTGTCAAAAGAACGAGCACAGCAGAAAGCACAACAAAGATTGTTATCTGTGCTCCAACCCCGGCTCCCAACGCTGCAAAAACCGCAGTGACAAGAGCCGATACTGCAAACCACAGAGTAATCAGATTTACGGTTGATGCCTCAATTATTCCCAAAACCACCGCTGCCAGTATCCAAAAAATTGTTAACTGCGTCATAAGTATCACTCCTCTCAAAAATTCCCATATTTTATTTAAAAACAGAGCAACGGAACTTAAAAAGTTCCGTCACGCAGACTAATACGCTCTTTTATAACCACCGTTGCGCTTACCCTCTGTGTTCCTTTTGAGGTCCTGGATTTTTTCGTCGCTGTCCTGCTTGAATTTCAGGAGCTTGTCTTCAAAAGACATTCCTTCCATTTCGCGTCTCTTGTGAGAAAATTCAAAAACCTCGGGAGCACCTTGGAGCGCACCGCTTTTCTTTGGACGGTCTTCTCTTTTCTTTCTGGCTTTTTCTTCGGTGGCTTTTTTTATTGACAGACTTATTTTACCCTTTTCGTCAACGGAAATAACCTTGACCTTGATGCTTTGTCCCATTGTAAGGTGCTTTGAAATGTCATCAACATACTCGCTCGAAACCTCCGAAATATGTACAAGCCCGGTCTTTCCGTCTTCAAGCTCAACAAAAGCCCCAAACGCCGCAAGCCCCGAAACCTTTCCACGAAGTATTGCTCCTTCTTCAATCTGCATAACCTAAAAAATCCTCCTCAAAATGTCAAACCTTGACATTCTCTGTATAAATCGGATGCTTTATCCGCACTTTTTCATCATTACTTTTGGTTTATGTCAATAAAAACCCGTTCATTTGCTTTGACAAGCCCCAGTTTCTCTCTGGCGGTACGCTCGACGTATTCGTCTGTCCCCGCTTTTTCAAGCTCGTCTTTCAGCATCTGCTGTTCAATCTGTGCCGCAGCAATTTTGTCCTGATATTCCTGAGCCAAATCATCACACTGTGAAAGGCTTATTTGTTGTTTCACCAAGGTAACCACAACATAAACGCACACAAAACAAACCACCAGAAGTTTTATCAGGTTTTTTGCCGATATTTTTTTATTGTTCTTTTTGTTGAAATCTCTTTTTCCCATAAGACCCTATACCCCGTAAAAGCAAGGCGAACACACCTATCCTATTGTAATGTAATTATATATCAAGCCTTGTCCTTTGTCAATACTTAAGCCTCACTTTTTTCTCAGCATAATCCGTGCTTTTTTTATCCTCAACCGGGCTTTGTCGCTGCTCCGCCTTGCGGCACTCTTTGCCCGTCTTATTTTTTCTCCTGTATACCACATAACAACATGCACCGGCTTTTTGAGCGCTTTCATAATAAGCATAACGGGGAAAAGCACCACTTTCAGAATTCTCCGCACGATTTCAACCGTCCACCTTATAACAAAGGTGCTGGCGTTTAAAATGCGATTTTTCACAATCACAGCATAAAGCACAGCACCAAGTCCTCCGCCTATGAACCCTTGCCAACGGATTTCCCCGCTGTTTTTGAGGTATGCAGCGCAAAACAATATAACCGCCGCCAGCGTCATAAACAGTATATCTTCAACATTCACCACCGCATCGGACGGTCTGTGGACTCTGCGGCTTATCCTCAAGATATCATAAAGAAACGCCGCACATACTCCTGCCACAAAGCTGGCAAGAAAAAAAACCGTTTCTGTCCAAACCGTCGAATACATTTTTTATCTCCTTATCTGAAAATTTTTCCAAAAAAACTGCCCTTGTCACTTTTATGGCCTTCGGCATATTCTATGCTGTCTATTTCTCCCTCAAGCTCCATCTCACCTTTTTCCACATTGAGCCGATTTATCCTCAGCTGCGCACCTGAAACGGTCATAACCCCCTCGGTGGTGTACGCAACAATCTTGTCGTCGTCAAAGCTGTCCACATCCTCCACACCCGAAACCGTCATTTTTCGTCTTTCTTCCATCACAACGTTGTGAAAAAAATCCTCTCTTCGCCTTTCTTCCACCTTCGCACAACCTTTCATTTAAACATTTTCTTTCATCATAAATATATTTGCCTACAAAAAAAATATGCAGAAACCATATGATTTCTGCATATTAGGTTTTATTTTTACCTGAAATATCTCGCAATACATTCCACCGCATTCTTCTCTATCATCAACAGCCCGTGCTCACCCAAAACGCCCTTAAAAATGACCGGGTCCTTTACTTTCTCAGCAAATTCCGAGAGGGTGTTTTCCATCTTGAAAAGTCCAAATGTGTCCGCAGGACTCAGCTCCAGAAAGAATTCTCCCTGATATTTCATAAGTCGGCTTTCGCCAATATATTCCTGGAAAATTTCCCTGACGCCGCTACACAGGGCTTCAAAATCGCCAAACCGAAAAATCCTCAGCATCTGCCGTCCGGGCCTGCGCCTGATTTTGAATTCCACCTGCTTTATGCGCTTTCCCGCACTGACTAAAGCTTCTGCAAATTCCTTTTCGTTTTCAAGCTTGCTAACCACAAGTACAAAGCCATTGTTGTCAGCCGTCGCCGTTTCAACCATAAGCTGGGCTTTTTCCACACGGAAATCCAAATCCCGTTCCGCCAGCCTCAACACGTGGTGAAACATATTCTGAGCTTCGGGGGTATGGTCGGTAAAATTTTTCAAATCCACATTCCACGCCCTTACATCCTCTGCCTCAACAACAATCTTTATTTTATTTTCGCTGAGCCTTTCAATCCGCATTCACATTCACCTCCGAAAAAAATATATGTCAAAGCTACGGAAAAATTACATAACAACTAATTCTTTGTCTAATTATACAACATTTTGTCGCATTTGAAAAGACTAAATTTTTTCCATATCGACTTTTTTGAAAAAACAATATTTTCCCTATTGAATTTTATCAAAAAATATGCTAAGATACCATTACAAAAACAAATGCTACCCTGCGATGTACGTAATTTGGGCACAATGTAAAACCAACACTTTTTCAAAGGGATTTTCTCTCCGGATGCGGCGCACATGCCTCCCCAGATTTTTCTGCGGCCAGTGGACTTGTAATGTATTCGGGATTTAGCCCACCTGCCATGCAGGTTTTTACTTTGACCCACCTACGGCATAGGCGGGGCTTTGTTTTTTTTGCGATTTTTTTATTGTACTTTCAAAAATTTTCTCAAAAACCTTGACAAAATCTCTAATTTATATAAAATATAAGTATACTTATTTGATAATGGGGTGATTGTGTGCGGGTTATTTCAGGCTCGGCAAGAGGTCGGAAGCTCATTGCGCCAAACGGTCTTGATACCCGTCCCACCACAGACAGAGTTAAAGAGTCTATTTTCAATATAATTATGCCATATCTTCCGGCGAACTGTGTTTTAGACCTTTTTTCCGGTAGCGGTGCCATGGGGATTGAGTCCCTAAGTCGTGGTTCAAATCACTGCACTTTTGTGGAAAACAACAAAGATGCACAAAAGGTTACCGTTCAGAACATTGAACTTTCAAAAGTTGGCGACCGTGCCGATGTGGTTTTTGGCGACGCTATGGAATATCTGGACAAGTCAAATCGCCAATTCGACGTGATTTTTCTTGACCCACCTTATAACACCGGCCTTTTGACCAAGGCAATAACCAAAATTTTTGAAAACAATCTTCTGTCCGGCAATGGCATCATTGTTGCCGAAAGTGAGTATATGGGCGAAGAACCCACTTCTGATTTTTTTAGCATCAAAAAAACTGCAAAATATGGAAAGACCACGGTTTTCATTTTGCAGAAAAAGACTTTTCAGGGAGAATGAACATATGAAAGTAGCTGTCTATCCGGGAAGCTTTGACCCTTGCACAAACGGACATCTTGATATTATCACACGTGCATCCGGTCTTTTTGAGAAAGTGGTCGTAGCAGTCTTAATCAACGAAAAAAAACACCCTCTTTTCACTTTGGAAGAAAGGGTTTCCATGCTCAAAGAGGTGACACACCATCTGCCGAATGTCGAGGTGGTTGCTTTTTCAGGACTGTTGGCTGACTTTATGCGACAGAACAATTATTCAATCATCATAAAAGGTCTCCGTGCGGTTTCCGACTTCGAATATGAATTCCAGATGGCTCTTACCAACCGCACTCTGTTTGACAAGATTGAAACTGTTTTCATCCCTTCGAGCTCTGAGTTTATGTTTCTCAGTTCAAGTATAGTAAAGGAAGTTGCAAAATACAACGGCGATCTCTCTCCTTTGGTTCCGCAAAGGCTGATACCAAGGATTATGAGCCGTTTTGGATATTAAATTCCGTATAATTTTAAGGAGGTAACAAATATGGACGTAGGTGCTTTGGATTTAATAAGCGAATTGGAGGATATTATCGACAAGGGCGTGGCAGTTCCTTTCACAGGTCGTTGTATGCTTGACAAAGAGGAGCTTCTTGAAATCATTCAAGAAATCCGCCTCAAGCTCCCCACAGACCTTGAACAGGCAAAGTGGATAAAGGCAGAACGCCAGAACATTATCAACGACGCAAACAAAGAAGCAGAAGAAATCATCAAGATAGCAAACGACAAGCTTATTGCTATGATTGACGAAAACGAAATTACAAAGAAAGCTATGGCTGCCGCTGCTGAAATCACAACAACTGCCAACGCAGAAGCTCAGGCTGCCAAGAATTCTTCATATCAGTATGCTGATTATCTTCTGGAGAACGTTGAAACCGTTGTTCAGAAAACCATCCGCGACCTTGAACAGTGCATCACCATCGTCAAAGAAAACAGAAATCAGCTGAAATAACTTTTAGAAAATATTTTTAGCAAAGTAGGATATGGCGCGTCAAGTGAGAGGCAGACGGGAAGTTGCTGTCGCTACGAAAAGTCCAAGGGATTTTGGGCTTGCGGTGCCTTGTCCGCATTCCGTTGCTGCACAGAATTTGATTGCATTGAAACAAACAAATGAACAAAGCCTTTTGCAGTGATGTAAAAGGCTTTTTGTGTGCAAAAATAACTTTGAAAGGTTTTGATTTTTATGAAAGCTACACCGTCAGGTATCAAAAAATTGGTTTTTATGTCTCTTTTTGTTGCTCTTACCATAGTGTGCGTGCGTTTTCTCTCCATAGAAAATACAATAATCCGCATTTCCTTGGGCTTTATACCTTTGTCGGTTTCCGGCATGACCCTGGGGGCATTGCCTGCGGGGGCTATCGCCCTGGCAGCTGATGTTCTGGGAATGATTATAAACAGTCGCGGGGGAGTTTACTTTTTCCCCTTTGGTATAAGCGAATTTCTTTACGGTTTCAGTTTCGGTTTTATCCTTTACAAGAAAAATCCGTCGTTTATTAAACTGAGTCTTTTCCTTGTTCTGCAGTTTATAATAATAAATCTTGCCTTGGGTTCTTTGTGGATTTATCTTTACAATATGTTTATAATCGGCACGCCAAAAACTTTTTGTCTTGTTTTTTCAACCCGAACAATTTCCGCAGCAGCGCAGCTGCCTGTGCAGATTGTTGTTATAAACCTCCTTCAAAAATACCTTGCACCACAAATTAAAAGATTTAATATTTAGTCAAAGGATGACCTTTTTATGCCTAACAGTTTCAACAAATTTGCAAACAGTTTTCAAGCCACAGCCCGCCTCCGGCTCGCGGGGATACGCTGCCTGATGAAGCATCTGGGAAACCCCCAGGATAGCCTTCGGTTTGTCCACGTAGCAGGCACCAACGGCAAAGGCTCGGTCTGCAGCTTTCTTCAAAGTATATTCACCGATGCCGGATATCATACAGGAAAGTATACCTCGCCAAATTTGATAACGGTATGTGAGCGCATTTCAGTGGACGGAGAGCTGATTTCCGAAAGCGAAATAAACAACATCTTGAAAACCGTGGAGATCGCCGCAGGAAAGGTCAAAGAAGAAACCGGTGACTTTCCCACTCAATTTGAAATCTGGACGGCCGCAGCCTTTTGTTACTTTGAAGCAAAAAAATGTGACCTTGTAATTCTTGAAACCGGGCTTGGCGGAACTCACGATGCAACCAACATCATCAAATCACCTCTTGCCTCTGTCATCGCCACAATAGACATTGACCACACCGAATACTTAGGTGACACCATAGAAAAAATTGCCCATGAAAAAGCAGGCATAATCAAAAATCCGCAAACTGGCAGCGGACTTACCATATCTTCCATTCAGCATCCCGATGCGGAAAAAGTCCTCCAAAAGGTATGTAGCGACAGAAAAAACCGCCTTGTTTTTGCAGGCAACCCAAAAATAAAAGATTTTGAAAATTTCCACGAAATTTTTGATTATACATCAACCGGTGGAAAGGTTTTTGATGATGTGCTTTGTGGAATAACAGGTTCTTATCAGCCCAAAAACGCTGTCATTGCTATTGAAACCGCTCTTGCACTGGGAATTGACGAAAAATACATAAAGAGCGGCATATCAAGAACCAAAAACCCCGGTCGGTTTGAAATAATCCACCAAAACCCCACCGTTATATATGACGGCGCCCACAACAAAAATGGGATGACGGCCCTTGCCGAAAGCTTGTGCCATTACTTCCCCAAATGGCATGGTGCGACCTTTATTATGGCATTTATGGGGGACAAGGACATCTGCGGCGAGCTTGAAATTCTAAGAGAAGCAGGGCTTCTTTTGGGTTCAAAAATCTTTGCCGTAAAGGTAAAAGACAACCCCCGTGCAGCGGAAACAGCTTTTGTGGTTGAAGCTGCCAAAAAAACAGGAGTTGATGCCACTCCATATTCTGATTTAAAAAATGCATACACCGACGCCATAGACGCGGGCAAGCCCGTCATTCTTTGCGGTTCTCTTTATCTTTACAAAGACCTTGATGAAGTGTTAAAGGAAATTTAAAAATTTTTACAACAGCTATTGACAAATCAAATTTGATATGCTAAAATATCATTCGTGGTCAGGATGTACCACGAAATATTTGCGGGAGTGGCTCAGTGGTAGAGCGTCACCTTGCCAAGGTGAACGTCGCGAGTTCGAATCTCGTCTTCCGCTCCAAAAGAAGGCTTTTGAAGGCCTTCTTTTTTTATGTACACAAGAACCCAAAAACTTTGGGTTCTTGTTTTTTTGTTATCTTACGATAACCATTTCAGTGGGCTGGTCTTCATAAATCTTGATGAACAGCCTTACCTCATTACCTTCTTCAAATACTTCAATATCTCCTGATGTCACAACAGAAACGTTTCCTGTCTTGCGCTGTGAGTTGTATTCATAGACCAAAGCGCCATTAGTTGAATAGTTTCTTACTGTTCCGTTTACGCTGACATTTACTGAATCAGTAAATTTCTTTGTTACCCTTCCGTAAACAGTAACAAGGTCTGTTGCGACATTATTGGTAAATTCTGTTGTCATAGCATCCGTATCAAAGAGGAGTGTAATCTTGTCAACCTCGCCCTTTGCGTTTGTGCTGTACTGGAATATATCACCCTGTTCAAGCTGT
Source organism: Clostridia bacterium (assembly GCA_017456605.1). Lineage (GTDB taxonomy): Bacteria > Bacillota > Clostridia > Monoglobales > Monoglobaceae > SIG440. Next base: position 9,437 of record JAFTJA010000007.1, read on the forward strand.
TTTCCGTCGCCCTTGACAAAGATATTTTTGTCACTTGACATAAGCTCTACTCGTCTTCCGCTTTCGATACCGTAAACCACGTCTACCGCATCATAATCTTCGTTCTGTGCCGATGCAATTTCATCAACCAGAACAATGGGGTTCTTAGCTTCTGTTACGCCTGTTGTGCTTGTTACCACAATGGCTCTTGCCGAGAAGTCTTCCTGAAGATCATAAACTATGATATCATAAGGTGTGTTGTTCGAGAACATATTGATGTTTCTTACTGCGTATCTTGTTGTGTCAGTACCTGCATCCTGTGGAATGTCAAATACGATTGTGCTTTCTGTTACTTTTACATTTCCGAGCATATTTGATGCGCTCTTATAAACTTGGTCTGCTGCTGCAATATTCTTTGTAAATACACCCTTGTTGACTGCGCCTGTTCCTGTTTTGTCAACCGCAAGGTCAATTCCCGTGAGGAGTCCCTGAGAGTTTGTTTCATAAGTCACAAGCTGAGGTGATACTACGCCGTCTTTTCCAAGAGCAGAAAGCGCTTCTTCAGCGGTAAGGCCATAAGTGTCATTTACACGCACCTTGCTTGCTGCATCAAATACTGTTGTATCACCTGATGATGTGAATATCTTGAACTGAAGTGTCTTGTCGATTGTGCCGGTGATTGCAGCGCCAGTCATATATCCATAAGTTCCGCGGATAGCTGTTCCGGCGGTTGATGCTGTGGTGTCTACTGCTGCCACGTTGCCTTCAACATCAAGATAGAAGCGGCCTTCGTCACGAAGGTTTATTTCATTCGGATAGTTTGCAGCCTTTTTATAAACTGTTTCAGAGTCATTTATCCTGAAGCCCTGAGAAGTTGTCTGTGTTACACGTCCAAGGACGCTTTCTGTTGAAACATAGCCCTTGATAAGCTGTTTATCCTGGCTGACTGTATACGAAATTACGTTCCATTCTTCTAAATCTTCCGGCTGAATCTGTGCGCCGTCTTTCCAGAGAACGAAATCTACCTCTGTGCTTTCAGGGTCAAGAAGAAGCGAACCGTTGTTGTATTTGTCGGTAACTCTTCCTGTTGCCGATGAAACAGTTTCTACTACAAGGTTAGTAAAGTGATTTACAAACACAATGTCATATACATTGTTTACGTCGGTATCAAGAAGAACAAGATTTCCTGTTGCAGGAATAAGCTGTTCGTTGGTAAGTGTGCTGATAAACTTTCCGTTATAAATATAAACAGGACTTGCCACTATGCTTGCAGTTCTGGTTGTGGTGTCATTTGTGCCTGCTCTCCAGTAAGTTACTGTTTTGTTTGTATCACTTTCGCCGGTAACAGATTCAATATCTGTTGCGTTGATGGTGAGCACGTTGTTTTTGCTTTCCTGGGGTTTAACCAGAATAAGTGTCTTGCGGTCGCGGGTTGTGTCTATTCTTGCATAATAAACCACGTTATATCCAAGATATTCGCGCGCCATTGTGGTGCCTTCTTCAAAAACGCTTTCGTTTATCATAATTTGGTTCTCAGCTGTTGTGCTGCCGCCTGTGAGAGTTGTCTCGCTTGTTCCGGTAATCTGTCCGTACGCTTTCTCAACATTGAGTCTGTCATAAAGAAGTGTTTTGTCCACAACTTCATATATAATGTTTGAGCCAAATCCGGTCTGTTCCATAAGGTTTACTGTCAGGCCGTTAAATACCAATTGCGCAATATCACCTCTTTTTGCAGGATTTCCGCCTGCTGCAGAGATGCCCTTGAGAAGCTGATTTTCCGATGCAACAGCCATATAACCTGCGGGATATCCGCCTCTTTGCATTGCCACAGGCTCATAACCAAGAGCTCTTACTAAAATGGTAACAGCTTCCTGAAGAAGTACGGGGTCATCGGGACGGAATGCCCCTGTGTCATCTCCTATTACAAGTCCCTGCTGTTCTGCTACGTTGATTGCACCTGTTGCCCAGTGACCCGAAGGAACGTCAGGGAAACGTGTAGCATACCCTGAGCCTGTTGCCACGTCTTCAAGGCCTACTGAATAAACTGCAACCTTTGCCATTTCAGAACGGAGAATGGAGTCATCAGGACGAAAAGCTCCGTCTTCTGCATCACCTACCATTATGCCCAGTGCTCCCAGAACCTCTGCTGCTTCTTCATACTTTGTACCTGCAATGTCAGGAGAAAGAGCAACACGGCGGCTGCTGTATCTTGAAGGCGCTACAGACTCTGAAAGTCCGTCGTTCATCATAGCATTGTTCTTTGTTCTGTTCTGTTCAACAACTGCTTCACTGTTGTCGGTTGTTTTTGTTGCGCGGGGCATTGCTGCCGGTGCCTTTGAATTTTCACCTGCATTTTCTGCTCCGTTTTCAGTTTCGGTTGATTGGTTGGTTTGTCCGTTGTTTGTGTCGTTTGGTGCCGCACTGTTTCCGGCACTGTCTTCTGAGTTTTCAGAAGCTGCGCCGTTTAACATCTCGGGGGTTTCACCCGAAGCGAGAATCAATTCCGCATCTGCGGCAAAAACATTTATGCCTAACGTGAAAAGCAAAACTACGGCTAAGCACAAGGCAATAAATTTTTTTGACATTTTTATTCCTCCTCTTTTAAAATTGAAAATGTTTCGCTTTTATTGTGTGTCGGCAAAAAAAATTTACAACACAAATTTTTTGGCTTATTGACAAAAATATTCCTTTGCTGTTTGTTTTTTTAATCACTTTGTAATAAATATGTAAAAAATTTTTAGGGAAATATAGTTGAAATATATAAAATTTTATGATAGAATAAAATTGTTAAAAAATAACTTTATATTATTTTGATAATTATTAACAACCTAAACTATACCAAGGGGGAATTTAAATGATTAACAAAAAACTTTTGAGCGGTATTATCTGCGTGGTATTTCTGCTCTCAACGCTGTCTGTTGCGGCACTTCCTTTTTCCGACGTGGAAAATGACCCGACCGTAGAGTGGGCAAAGCCATACATAAACGAAATGGCAGAGCTCGGCTATATCAAGGGCTATGAAGACGGCACATTCAAGCCCAACAATACCATTTCAAAAACCGAAGTTCTTATTCTTCTTTCAAGAATGATAGGTGTTAACGACGAAAGTTTTGCAGATTCCCTTGAATATGCAGTGTCCGAAAACAAGGATGTTCTCAGCAAGTATTCAACAAATTATCAAAAAGAGGTTTCTTTCCTCCTTTATGCGGGAATTCTTGATTCAAGCGACCTTGATTCATATATTTCAAACGCAAACAAAAATACAGCCCTCAAAAGATACGAGGCAGCAGTGCTTTTGACAAAGCTTCTGGGTGCTGAAGAAGAAGTTCAGGGCAACGCATTTGTTTCATCTTCATATGCTGACACTGTTGAAATTCCTGATTCCGCAAGAGCATATGTTGAATACGTTAAAGAAAAAGGCATTATGCAGGGTATGGGAAACAACGAACAGGGTCAGCCTATGTTTTCCCCCAACACATCTGTTACACGTTCACAGATGGCAAAGATGCTTTACAGCCTCATAGATGTTATTGACCTTTCAACACAAACAGGTACAATTGTTTCAGTTGACACCTTCAACGAAACCATCACTGTTACAATCGGCGGAAACGACATTGTTTATGACATCAAAGCCAACACAAAATTCAAAGTTAACGGTGAAGATGTTAAAGCGACAGACCTCAAAAAAGGTATGGCTGTGAAGATTACACACATAGCAGGAAACGTTGCGCTCATCGAAAACAACGTTGTTATAGAGGACTCCGTTATCTATGGTTTGGTTTCTACAACAAAAGACTCCACCACAAGATCTGTTACCATCGCTGATGCAAACAACAAGAAAGACGTTTCCACCTACGTTCTCGCTGACAATGCGAAAATAAGGGTAAACGGCGCTATCGACCTCTTCAGCAAAGTTAAAGCCAACAACTATGTGGCGCTCACATTGGTTGACGGCCTTGTTGAAACCCTTGAGGTTATTGACAAAACAACAAGTGCAAGCGGCACACTTGAATCAATCGACGCGTCAGGAGAATTCACAGTTCTTAACGTAAAAGATTCATCAGGCGAAGTTGCGGCTTACGAAATTTCAGCTGATGGTGTTGACGTTTCAAGAAACAGTCTTGATGCAAACCTCAACCAGCTTATGAATGGAGATACTGTTGTTCTCAAGATGACTTACGGCAAGGTTACAAAAGTTTCAGCGAGCAGCAAGAACCAGAACCTTTCAGGTTCAATTTCATACATCACTCATTCAAAAGATGGCTCAGTAATCGGCTTTGAAACTTCAAATTCCCTCAACGAATACAAGGTTAACAAGAGCGTTTCAGTTCTTATTGACTCGACCGAAGAAGGAACTGTTTATGACCTCCGTCCCGGAACAGATATTGACATCACACTCCAGAGCAGCGAAATCATAACCATCAAGGCTGCAAGTGTTGTTGCAAAATCTTCTCTCAACGGAACAGTAAAGAGCATAAACGCAACATACGGACTTATGGTTGTTGAAGAAAGCGGAATTGACTATAATGTATTTGTCAACTCAAACACAAAAATCATTGACAGCACAACCGGAAGGTCTGTTCTTCTCAAGAATGTTGAAAAAGGCAAGTTCGTTACTGTTACCGGTTCTACCGCATCAGGTGTTTTGGAAGCATCTGTTATAGTTGTTCAGTAATTTGATCCAAACGAAAAATACCGCATCATCTGATGCGGTATTTTTTTGTATAAAAAATCTTTTTGCTGTAAATACTTTCCACATATAAGGTGGTGTTTTTATTGATAGACAAAAAATCAAGACGTGTCGTAATAATAAACAACATACAGTCCGACACAATCGACCAGGCAATTTTTATATTGAAATCCGACAAGGCGACTGAGCCTTCCAAAAGCCTTGACAGAGATATTTCTCTTGAGGCACAAAAAATCATAGATAATTATATAAATCAGGTAGAACGCCTCAAAAAGGTTCAGGAGCCGTTTTCAACAAGAGAAAGAAACAGGCACAAGCCAAAAAGGCCGTCATTTTTCTTGCCGGTGACTCTTACCGCAGGATTTATGCTTGCAGTATTTTTTCTTATGATATACTTCGGCTGATTACTCCAAAACTTCACTTATATTGATTATGCCAAGACCTTTTTCCTTGGCATAATCCACCGTATGCGATGTCCCGCCATTTCTTCGGGTTTTATATGCTATACACATGCTGCTGTTTTCCACCATGAACTTGTTCCGAAGATGCATGCAACCGGTACAATATTTTTCTGTAACATAAATAATTTCATCCGCACAGCTTAAAACTTTCTCATAGCGTCTTTTGTCTGCCTCCGACCATTTCATATTCTGGTCCCGACATGGGAGCGCCATAATAAGTTTAAGTTGTGGGATGCTTTTCTTTTTTTCAATTATGACCTCTGCCGCAAGCAAATCAAAGCCCAAAGCTCCGCCTGAAATAAATTCTGTATATCCAATGCCCGCAATGTGGCAAACAACCTTTTCTAAAGTGCAGCGTATCTTATTTTCATATTCCGCCGGCAAGCTTCTGTGCCCGCTGAAGCAACAACGCTGTGCCTTTTTTGACTGTTCCATATAGATTCTCCACCCTTTAGCTATTTTTGTTAAACAGTTTATCATATTCAAAAAACATTTGTCAAATTGTCCATATTTACTTTTTGAAAACTTTGTGGTAATATATGGTTGTATAATTTTTAGGGAGGGTATATACTTGAATTTTTTCAAACAGGTATTTTGGGTTTTTGTGCTTTGCTGCGTTGGTGAGGTTGTTTCTATTTTTCTTCCTTTTCCTATGCCGGGAAGTGTCCTTGCCCTCATTCTTTTATTCCTTTGTCTGCTATCAAAGAAAATACGCCCGGCACAGATTGATACCGTTTGCGACTTTCTTCTTGGGAATATGGCATTTATTTTTATTCCGTCAACCGTTTCAATAATTGCATATATTGACGTTTTCAAAAACATATTGTGGCAATTTATTTTTATCTGTATCGCCACAACTGTTATTACATTTTTTGCTACGGCATATGCCGTGAAACTTACCATGCATATTCTGTCAAAAAAAGGGGGCAACAAAAATGCTTGACCAATTCACATCCGCTCCCATTTTTGGCTTTACTCTTTGTGTAGTGTCTTATATCATAGGGCTCAAAGTAAAACAAAAATTTAATTATCCAATAGCAAACCCTATGATTATTGCAGCAATTCTCATCATTGGAATTTTGCTGATTTTCAAGATACCCCTTGAAAACTTTATGCGTGGCGGCGCCTTCGTTTCAATGCTTCTCGCCCCCGCAACTGCAGCGCTGGCACTTTCTATGTACCGCCAAATTGAAATCATCAAAAAAAATCTCATCCCGATTTTGGTAGGGTGCGTGGTCGGTGTCGTCTCAGCCCTTGTCAGCATAATCGTCCTTTGCAAGCTTTTCGGCATTTCTGACGAAATAACAGCAAGCCTCATCCCAAAATCCATCACCACCGCAATCGCAACCCAGCTCTCAATTAAGCTTGGCGGGATGGCTCCCGTAACTGTGGCTGCCGTTGCTGTTACCGGGATTTTCGGTGCTGTTGCTTCACCATATCTCATCCGGTGGTCGCGTATCAATAATTCTGTGGCTGCAGGGCTTGCCATAGGGGCATCAAGCCACGCCCTCGGCACGTCAAAAGCCATTGAAATCGGCGAGGTGGAAGGCTCTGTCAGTGGCATCGCCGTGGGCCTTTGCGGAATCATCACTGTGATTTTAGCAATCTTTCTTTAATCCAACAAAAAAATGCTTTGAAAATTCAAAGCATTTTTATTTTTTCAAAATTTTTCTTACGAGCAAAAATATCACCGCTGCCAAAAGCACTCCGCCCAAAATATCCGTTGGAAAATGCACAAAAAGATAAAGCCTGGTGAAAGCCATAATAGCGGCAACAAAAAGTGCGACAAATCCCCACTTTTTGTTATATTCCAAAAGCACAAACGCCGACAAAAACGACGAATAGGTGTGCCCCGACGGAAAAGAAAAATCCGTCGGAATCGGAATCAGCATATCAGGAACGTCAAATATCCAGCAGGGCCTTGGCCTTGCAATAAGATTTTTGAGAATAATGTTCCCAAATATCAAGCACAAAACAAGCCCCAAAGACAAAGCAATTCCGCAGCGTCTGTGTTTTTTTGTTATGAGAAGCACCACACAAAGAACAATCCAAATAAACCCGCCGTTTCCAAGCCACGAAACTTTAGGGACAAGAAAATCCAAAACAGCAGACTTTGAAAAGCTGTGTATAGCCTGAAGTATTTCAAATTCAACATTTTCGGTCCCAAACAGCAAAAAATCACCTCAAATCAAATTCCAAACGCTGCCAGAACTCCACCGGTAACCAAGGCAACAATCACGCCGGCGCCAACTACCCCAAGAAAAATCGCGGGCACAGCATCTTTGAGCCGCATTTCAAGCATTGCCGCAACCAATGCTCCGGTCCACGCACCCGTTCCGGGTAGGGGAATTGCAACCAATAGGAAAAGCCCCAAAAACTTGTATCTGTCAACCACCTTGCGTTTTTTTTCGGCCTTTCGCTCCATAGCCAAAACAATTTTATCAAGCTTTTCGCTTTTTCCCCTCATCCACTCAAAAATCTTTCGTATAAATAAGATTATGAACGGCACCGGTATCATATTCCCCACAATTGAAACTAAAATAGCAAGCCACAAATCAAGTCCGCTTGCAGTGGCAATGGGAATCGCTCCCCGAAGCTCAACCACGGGCACCATTGAAATGAAAAAAGTTGTAAAAATTTTACCTAAAAATGTATCAAAAAAAGTCATTCAAAAATTCTCCGTTTATTTTCTTTATAACATAAGTATACCTTTGTTCAAACGACTTGTCAACAAAACAAATTTAAACTTTTTGTTATTTGAAATAAATTTCTGCGCCAAAACTCCGGGCAAGCTCTTTTGCCTCATCGCCTCCCAGCACAAAGCATGCGGTGGCAAGACAATCTCCGTAAAGGCTGCTCTTTCCCACAATGGTCACACTGCTGTAATCAGCATCTTTGGGAAATCCGGTTTCGGGGTCGATTATGTGATGATAATTCTTTCCTTCGTGCTCAAAAAACCTTTGATATGTTCCGCTGGTAACCACGCTTCCCTCGTCCAATTCCACAACGCTGTCATATTCCCCTGAAGGTGCAAAGGGTTTTTGAAAACCAATCCGCCATTTTCCGTCCTTTATTTTTTGATTTTTCCCCACGCAACAGATATTTCCGCCCAAGTCAACTATTGCTCCTCCGACGCCATAACTTCTGAGAATTTCCACTGCCACATCTCCGGCATAGCCTTTTGCCGCACCGCCCAGGTCGATTTTTGCATCATCATTGTTTTTCACAACAGTCTTTACCTGCGGGTCAAAAGCAATCGCATCGCTTCCCACAAGTTCAAGTGCTTTTTTTATTTCGCTTTTTTCGGGCACTCGTCCGCCTTTGTCAAACTCCCACAGCGAAACAACGGGGGCAAGGCTTATATCAAAGGCTCCACCAGACGCCTCCTCAATTTTCTTTGCCACAGTCAAAATTTTGCACATATCCTCGCTTAGCTGTATTACCTCTCCTGCCTTGGCAGAATTTATCTTGCCAACCTCAGACTCGCTTGAATAAAAATTTGTGGCCTTGTGAATTTCATCAAGCCGCCGAAATACCTCATCAGTGGCCTCTTTTGCATTATGTCCATAGACACTTACACTGCAATAAGTGTCAAATAAAAATTCTGTTTTTTCTACGCCCGGGTTCTGTAATTTATCCCTAAAATAAAGCCCCGCAAAAACCGTCAACAGCAGAACCACAGCAAAACCCCAGACAAATTTCTTCATTGGTTTTCTCCTTTTTGAATTTATTATATATTTATATTAACACAAATATAATTTGACGTCAATCCGCTTTACTTTTAAAGAAATTTATGGTATACTGTCTGTATCTGAAATCGTTTGAGAAAGGAGGAGTCTTGTTTGAAAAACCGTTCTTCATCAAAAGCTGTGCGCACGATAAGCTTTATGGCCATTATCATCTTTTGTGCAAAGCTTATGGGGCTCCTGCGCGAAACACTTATTGCAAGTGTTTACGGTCAGGGTTTTGCATCGGATATTTTGAATACTGCGACACAGATTCCTCTGCTTTTTTTTGATATGACGTTGGGGGTTGCTATCCTTTCCACTTTTGTTCCGGTGTTCAACACCTTTTTGGAACGGGACGGAAAAGCACGTGCAATGAAATTTGCCAACAACTTCCTGGGAACGGTGGTCCTCATTTCATCACTTGCCGCACTCCTTGGCATAATTTTTGCAAACCCCATTGTCCGCCTTATGGTGCCGGGATATTCTGCCGAGAAGGTCGCCGCAACCGCAATATTGCTCCGTATTTTGTTTCCTTCAATAATTTTCACAGCAGCAGCATACACTGCCGTTGGTATTCTTCAATCCTTTGGTGAATTCAATATCCCGTCAATAATCAGTGTTGTTTCAAACCTGATAATGATTTTATACCTGATTTTTGTGGGCAACCGATTTGGGCTTGTGGGCGTGGTCCTTTCAATGGTTATCGCATGGGGTTCTCAGCTGATTATCCAGATTCCCCACCTTCTAAAGTCCGGCTGGCGTTTCAGCCTTAGATTCAGCCTGCGTGACGAGGGAATTCGCGATGCCGCAAAGCTAGCTCTCCCCGTTCTTATCAGTTCGTGGATTCAACCCCTTTGTGTGGTTATCAATATGGCGTTTTCATCGTCTATGGGTGACGGCGCGGTGTCCGGGCTAAACTGGGCAAACAAGATTTATATAATAATGGTGGGCGTTTTTGCCTATGCGGTTACAAATTTCATTTTCCCGCAGCTTTCAAGGCTCAGCAGCGGCTCAAAAAACAACGAATTTGCCGAGACAACCCGGCTTTCATTGAGCTGGATTATCTTTATTATCGCATATGTTTCAGCGATGTTTGTGGCTCTTTCCGAGCCAATAATCAAAATTATTTTTGAATATGGTGCATTTTCTGCGGAGAACACAAAAACCACCGCAACGGCTCTGTTTTTCTACTCCTTTGGCATGGTGGGTTATGCAATCTGTGAGATTTTGAACAAGAGCTTTTATGCCCTCCGTGACGGAAAAACACCTATGTTCACCGCAGCTTTTGGGATTTTTATAAACCTTGTATCAGCTCTTGTGTTTGTTAAACTTCTTGATATGGGCATCGGCGGTCTTGCTTTGGCAAGCGCCACAAGTTCTGTTGTTATGGCACTTTCTCTTCTTTATATGATAAACAAAAAAGAACCGGGGACAATAACCCCCTCATTCATAAAAAACACAGCGAAAACCGTAATTTGTGCCGTTCTTGGTGGCATTGTAGCATCCCTTTGCTATACATTCCTCGCACCGATGGGCACAGGTCGCATTGCAACTTTTGTTTTCTGCGCCATGTCCGCAGCCTTTGCATTTGTTCTTTACCTTGCATCGGGGTTTGTTTTAAAGCTTGACGAATTCAACCAAATCAGGAGGTTTTTCCATGGAAAATAAAGGCTTTTTTATCACTGCTTGGCTTTGTTTTTATAATCTGGTAATCAAAAACAGCGTGACATACCGCTGTCTTTTGGGACTCTATAATGGTATATCAAGAAGTTGGCAAAATTCGTGTATTACCAATCTCTTTCGCAAACAATTTTTGACCGAAGAAACAGCCGCAGACAGTCTATGGGGAAAAATCTGCTTTTCTCCCTTTCTGCTCCTAGAAAAAATCGGCACAGCCTTTGGCGAAAAACTAATTTCACAAAAAGAAAAAAGTCTCGTTGTCAGGTTTTTCAAATTCTTTTTGCACAATTCTCTTGCGCTTAATTTGCGTTTTCTGGGAGTTTTCATTTTTTGCGGTGCTTTGTCGGATTTGATAGTTTCGCTAGTTTTGGGGCAAGGTCTTCTTCTTTCAGTTTTGGCAATAATCTTGGGCTTGTTTCTTTACCTTTTTGATTTCAACCTTACCACAGCTTTCAAAGGCTCAAGAGTTGTCAAACTTTTAGAAAACTGCCTTGATGCCAAATTCAATTTTGATTTCTTCTATATAACAAAATGCGAAGGAAAATCCCGCCTCACTTCTGCCGTAGTTCTCGGCGTTATAACAGGTCTCATCTGTGGCGCGGTTTCCCCAGTTCTTGCGCTGTTGTTTGTTTTGGGCCTGCTTTTCTTCTGCCTTGTTCTTTACAAGGTAGAATTTGGTGTGTTTGTAACGGTTTTTCTGGCACCGCTGGTGCCCACTATGGTTTTGGTAGGGCTTTCACTTTTTTGTCTTTTCTCTTTGATTGTGAAATATCTCACCACCAAAAAGTTTGCATGGCGTCTTGAAGGCTGCGGTCTTATGATAATCACCATGCTTCTTATCTACCTTGTGGCAGCGCTCACCTCATTTGCGCCTTTCAAAAGCGTTCAAATCTGGCTTGTATATTTTGCTTTTATGATATTCTATTTTGTGCTTATAAATACCATAAAAACAAAAAATCAGCTTTTCAATATACTGAAGGTGTTTGTCCTTTCGGGCGGGATTGTTTGTCTTTATGGACTTTTGCAATATATATTCGGTTGGAATGTAAATCAGGCTTGGATGGACGAGGAGATGTTTGAAGACATCAAAATGCGCATCTATTCGACCCTCGAAAACCCCAATGTTTTGGGCGAATATATTCTTTTGGTTCTTCCCGTTTGCATTTCACTTATGTGGACATCAAAGAAGGTTTTGTCAAAAATCGTTTATGCCGGTCTTTCGGGGCTTTTGGGAATAGCCCTCATCCTCACCTTTTCCCGCGGCTGTTGGCTTGGAATTATGGCATCGGCATCGGTTTTTGTCACCTTCGTTTGCGGAAAGCTTTGGGGACTGGCACTTATCGCAATACCCATTCTGCCTATGGTTCTTCCCCAAAGCATTATCAACCGGTTTTCAAGTATCGGTGATATGAAAGACTCTTCCACATCTTATCGTGTTTATATATGGATGGGCACGCTTCTTATGCTCAAGGACTTCTGGCTGTCAGGCATCGGTCCGGGAACAGAGGCCTTCACCCAGGTTTATCCTTTTTATTCATACAGCGCCATTGTTGCACCCCATTCACACAATCTTTTCCTCCAGGTTTTGGTGGAATCCGGTATCCTTGGAATTTTCGCTTTTGTTCTTCTTATAATACTTTTTATGAAAAACTCCATTTCAGGATACCTTGCCTTTGGCAAAGGTAACCCCTTATCAGTTGTGATTGTGGGAATCGCCTCAGGTATAATAGGCTTTTTGGTGCAGGGACTTTTCGACAACTGTTTTTATAACTACCGCGTATTTATGATTTTTTTCTCGGTGATTGCTCTTGGCATCGCCGCATCAAAAATAGCAAAAACCGAATCTCAGAAAACGGAGGTATCTCAAAATGCTTAAAGTTTTGCAAGTTTGTTCCGACACAAACATCGGGGGCGCAGGAAAATGTATTCTAACCTACCTCAAACACTGCAATTGTGAAAAGCTCAACGTTGCCGTTGTTCTTCCCTCAAACAGTCTTTTAAAGCCAAAGGTTGAGGGTTTGGGCTTCAAGGTTTTTGAAATAGACGCAATGGCAGATAAGTCGCTGGACGGCCGGGCAATCAAAAAGCTCCTCAAGGTTTTCCGCGAGTTTAAGCCCGACATTGTGCACACTCACGCAAGCATGTCGGCACGTATCGCCGCCAGACTTTACGGCGCAAAAATTGTGTATACAAGGCACAGTGTGTTCCCACCAAATCCACATCTTACCCATGGGATTGGAAAAACCCTTTGCGGGCTTGCCAACAACTCTACCGCAGACAAAATAATTGCTGTGGCAGAGGCGGCAAAACAAAACATCTGCGACATTGGGGTAAAAGATGATAAAATTGAGGTTATTCTCAATGGTGTAGAGCCTCTCCGCAAATATTCTGCTGACGAAACAAGCAAGATAAAAGCAGAATTTAATATCCCTGAGGACTGCAAATGCACTGCCATTGTGGCACGGCTCAATGAAGTAAAGGGTCACAAATATTTTGTCGAAGCCGCAAAAATTCTGAAAGACCGCGGCATAAAGGCTCGATTCCTTATTGCAGGAACAGGGGATATGGCTGATACCATCCGCAAACAGATTTTAGAGGCTGGGCTTGATGATTATGTAATTATGCTGGGCTTTCTTGACAATGTGGAGCCACTTATGAACATAATAGATGTTCAGGCAAACTGTTCTTTCGGTACCGAGGCCACCAGTCTTTCACTTCTTGAAGGTATGAGCCTTGGAAAGCCCGCTGTTGTTTCGGACTTTGGCGGCAATCCCGGAGTAATCAAGGACGGAAAAAACGGTTTTATTGTTCCCACCCATGATTCTCTGGCTCTCGCCGAAAAGCTGGCCATGCTCTTTGAAGACAATGACCTTTATTCAAAGCTGTCAGCAGGCAGTACCGAAATTTTCAATTCCACATTCACCGCAACAAAGTATGCTGAAAATATTGATAACATTTATCTGAGTCTTGGAGGTAAAAACAATGACTAAACCAAAATTTAACTTTATGGATGCTTTGATTATTCTGGCAATAGTTTGTGTCGCACTGGTTGCCGTTTGGTTTTTGGGCGGCGGCGACAACTCTGCATCTGTGGCAGAAACCCAGAACACCACTGCAACCTTCAAAATCCAACTGGCAAAAGCCGAAAAAAGTCTTTATGAAAAATTCCTTTCTGCCATGGAGAACGAGGAAAGCGTATGGATAGGCATCAAAGAACGTTTTGATGCCAAAATCGAGGGAATCGAGCTTTCGCCGGCAACCACAGTTTCAACAGATTTGCAATCGGGCAAGGCTGTCCTTTCGGAAGACCCGCTTTTGTATGATATAACCATTTGGTTAAATGCAGATGTGCTTGAAACACCCACCCAGATTTTGGCGGCAAACACCCCCATCCGCGTGGGCGAAGAAACTGCCATCCGGGGCAAGGGCTTTGCGGGTTATGGTTTCGTCATTGACCTGACCACAGCTGCTCAACAGTGAATGAATGGAGGGAAAAATTATGTTTATCAACAAAGAAGGAAAGCTGTTTGGAAAAATCAGCATCATTGATATAGTTGTTATTCTTGCAATCATTGTGGGGGCTTTTGGCTTTTATACACGATTCTTTGTCAGTGAAAAGAAAGTTGAAACAGCCGCAAGCCATATCGAATATACTATGAAAGTCAAAGAGGTCCGCATGGGAACGGTCAATGCTCTCAAAAACTACCGTGGACCTGTTACCGATACCTCTACCAAAGAATATCTGGGAGATATTGTTGATGTAAGCTTTTCAGATGCCACAAAAGCTGTGGAAACGGCAAACGGCAAAAGAAAAGTATCACCTGTCCCCGAAAGATATGATGTCATCGTCACAGTAAGGGTGGACGGAAAGATAAATAATTCCGGGTTTTACACCGCAAACAATCTGGCTCTTTCTGCTGGTTCATCTTATGTTTTTACGTCAAAGGCGGCAAAAACCACCGGAACAATTATGGACGTATACGAAATAAAAGAATAACCAAAAGCGGTGGCAAAAATTTTGTCACCGCTTAATATACATTTTCAGGAGTGATACGCTATGTTCAAACGTTTTTCAGGCTATTACAAACCATACATAGGTATTATAATTATTGACCTTTTGTGTGCTGCTCTTTCAACAGTTTGCGAGCTGGTCTTTCCTATGATTGTCCGCACCATTACAAGCACTGCACAGATGGGGCCCGGCGCTCTTTTGCTTTCAACCGTTTTGAAGCTTGGTGCGCTCTACCTCTTTTTGCGGCTTGTTGACACCGTTGCAAACTATTTCATGGCAAATGTAGGTCACGTTATGGGGGCAAAACTCGAAACAGATATGCGCCGTGACCTTTTCAACCATCTTGAAAAGCTGCCTTTCAAATTTTTTGACAATACAAAAATAGGTCAGCTTATGTCAAGAGTGACAACCGACCTCTTTGACATAACCGAGTTTTCGCATCATTGCCCCGAAGAATTTTTCATCGCATCAATAAAAATCGTAGGTGCTTTCATAATTTTGGGCAGAATAAATCTTTTATTCACGGCTATTATATTCTTGCTTCTTCCACTTATGCTTATTTCTGTGTTTGTTTTCCGCAAAAATATGAAAACCGCATTCAAGGAACAGCGCAAGCAAATAGGTGAGCTCAACGCCGACCTTGAAGACAGTCTCCTTGGTACCCGTGTAGTAAAAAGCTTTGCCAACGAAGGTTTGGAACGAGAAAAATTTGCCGAGGGCAACAAAAAGTTTTTTATTACCAAGAAAAATGCGTACAAATATATGGCACTTTTTCAAGCAGGCACAAGATTTTTTGACGGCGTTATGTATATCGCCGTAATTGTAGTAGGCTCGATTTTTATGATAAACGGTCGCCTTACACCGGCTGACCTTATTGCATATCTCCTTTACATTCAAACACTGATAACGTCAATACGCCGCATCGTAGAATTCACCGAACAGTTCCAGAAAGGCATCACCGGTATTGAACGCTTTTTTGAAATAATGGATGAGCCGGTGGAAGATTATAACCCCAAAGATTGCATTGAGCTTTCAGAGGCTCAGGGAAACATCGATTTCAACGATGTTTCATTCAAATATTCCGACGGTTCAAGAGAGGTCCTCAGTCATATGGACCTTCACATAAAGAAAGGCGAAAACATCGCCTTTGTAGGGCCCTCCGGTGGCGGGAAAACCACTCTTTGCAACCTGATTCCAAAATTCTATGACCTAAATGCCGGAAGCATTACAATCGACGGAATTGACATAAACAACATTTCTCTTTCATCACTTCGAAACAACATCGGTATGGTTCAGCAGGATGTTTATCTCTTCAGCGGTTCGGTATATGAAAATATCCTTTACGGAAAGCCCGATGCCACCCGCGAGGAGGTCATGGAAGCCGCGAAGCTTGCCGGCGCTCACGAGTTCATTATGGAACTGAAGGACGGCTATGACACCTATGTGGGGGAGCGCGGTCTGAAGCTTTCAGGCGGACAAAAGCAAAGGGTTTCAATCGCAAGGCTTTTCCTGAAAAACCCGCCCATACTGATTCTTGACGAGGCAACCTCAGCCCTTGACAACGAAAGCGAGCTGCTTGTTCAAAAATCACTGAAACGGCTTTCCGAGGGCAGAACAACCCTGACAATAGCCCACCGTCTCACCACTATCAAAAATGCCACAAGGATTTTTGTTCTCACCCAGGATGGAATTTCAGAAAGCGGCACCCATCATGAGCTGATGGAAAAAGGCGGCGAATACGCGAAGCTTTATTCCCTTTACAGTACGCTTTAAAAAATGCAATAGGACAGCCTTTTGGCTGTCCTATTATTTGCCCAAAATCCGGGGCACCGAGCTTTCGGCGCCTTTTTTATTTCCCTTTAAGTGCTTCCTTCAAATACTGTCCGGTATATGATTTTTTGTTTTTTGCTACCTCTTCCGGCGTGCCGCATGCAACAACCTCGCCGCCTCGATTTCCTCCCTCAGGGCCAAGGTCAATGATATAATCCGAAGTCTTTATCATATCAAGGTTATGTTCAATGAGCACAACGGTATTTCCCGCATCCACCAACTTTTGCAAAACCTCAATAAGCTTGTGAACATCCGCTGTATGCAGACCTGTGGTGGGTTCATCCAGTATATAAATGGTCCTTCCTGTACTGCGTTTGCTGAGCTCTGTTGCAAGCTTCACACGCTGTGCTTCACCCCCCGAAAGTGTTGTAGAGGACTGCCCAATTTTTATATAGCCAAGTCCCACATCAAAAAGAGTTTTCAGGCGATTTGCGATTTTGGGGATGTTCTCAAAAAATTCAACGCCCTCTTCAACCGTCATTTCCAAAACGTCGTGAATACTCTTGCCCTTGTATTTCACTTCCAGAGTTTCGCGATTATAACGTTTTCCGCCGCAAACCTCACAGGGCATATAAATATCAGGTAAAAAGTGCATCTCAATCTTTACTATTCCGTCGCCCTGACAGGATTCGCATCTTCCACCCTTCACATTGAAGCTAAATCTTCCGGCACTATAACCCCTTGACTTTGCCTCGGGCGTCATAGCAAAAAGGTTTCTGATATCCCCGAAAAGCCCCGTGTATGTGGCGGGATTGGAGCGCGGAGTTCTTCCAATGGGCGACTGGTCAATGTTTATCACCTTGTCAAGATGCTCAAGACCTGAAATCTTCTTATACTTTCCCGGCTTTTGTTTTGCCCGATTTAACTCGTTGGCAAGCACCTTATAAAGCACCTCGTTTATAAGCGAGCTTTTTCCGCTGCCCGAAACACCTGTGACGCAGGTGGCCGTCCCAAGAGGAATTTTTATATTCACATTCTTGAGGTTGTTTTGTGATGCGCCACAAAGCTCCAGATAATTTCCGTTCCCCTTTCGTCTTTCAGTGGGCACGGGAATTTTTTTCTTGCCGCTCAGGTATTGACCGGTTTCAGATTCCCGGCATGCCATGATATCCTGAGCCGTGCCGCAGGCAACAACGTGTCCGCCGTGAATACCCGCGCCGGGACCGATATCTATTATATAGTCGGCTGCAAGCATAGTGTCCTCGTCATGCTCCACCACAATCAAGGTGTTTCCAAGGTCACGAAGCTTTTTCAGCATATCAATGAGCTTGTGATTGTCCCTTTGGTGAAGACCGATGCTTGGCTCGTCCAAAATATAAAGGACACCCATAAGCCCCGACCCAATCTGGCTGGCAAGGCGTATTCGCTGTGCTTCGCCGCCCGAGAGCGTTCCACTGGAACGTGAAAGGGTAAGGTATTCAAGCCCCACGCTTATCAGGAATTTCATTCTGGCTTTGATTTCCTTCAAAATCTGCTTGCCAATCTGCTCCTCTCTATCGCTCAGCTCCATATTCTCAAAAAATTTCAAGCCTTCACTGACCGAAAGTCGACTCACCTCATCAATATTTTTGTCTTTCACAGTAACAGCAAGGCTTTCTTTTCTAAGCCTAGTACCCCCACATTCGGGGCAGGGCATTGTGTACATAAGCTCCTGAATTTCTTTTTTTGCCCATTCAGAATTCGTTTCCTTGTATCGGCGCTCGATATTGTTCATAACGCCCTCAAATCTGGCATATTGTTCACCTTTGGCAAACTTCCGCTCATAAGAAAGACGCACCTTTTCGCCCCTTGTGCCATAAAGAATAATGTCCACAATATCCTCAGGGAGCTTTTCAAAAGGAGTGTCAAGGCTGAAGCCATAATGCTCCGAAAGTCCGCGATAATACATAGCAGAAACAGATGTTTCATCCGTTCCGCTCCAGCCATAGCAATTTATCGCCCCCTGATTTATACTCTTTGTTTTGTCGGGAATAAGACGGTCGGGGTCGATTATTTCAATCTGACCAAGCCCCATACAATGAGGACACGCACCATAGGGAGTGTTGAACGAAAACATTCTTGGCGTAAGCTCCTCAATATTTATCCCGCAGTCATCGCAGGCATAATTCTGGCTGAAAAGCAGTTCCTTGTCTTCATCAATAAGCTGAACCACCACAAGTCCCCTTGCCATTTTGAGTGCCGTTTCAAGGGAATCAGTCAGTCGTTTTTCTATACCTTCCCTCGCAATAAGCCTGTCCACAACAATTTCTATATTATGCTTTTTCTGCTTATCAAGAACAATCTCGTCTGCCGCCGGGTCAAAAATCTCGCCGTCAACCCTTATGCGCACAAAACCGTCCTTTGCCGCCTTTTCAAATACCTTTGTATATTCACCTTTCCTGCCCCGGATTACCGGCGCCAGAATTTGGAATCTGGTTTTTTCAGGAAGCTCAAGAACAGCATCAACAATTTGGTCAATGGACTGAGATTTGATTTCTTTTCCGCATTTGGGACAATGAGGGACACCAATCCGCGCATAAAGAAGTCTTATATAGTCATAAATCTCCGTAACAGTTCCAACCGTAGACCGTGGGTTTTTGCTGGTGGTCTTCTGGTCAATGGATATGGCTGGAGAGAGCCCGTCTATTGATTCAACATTGGGTTTTTCCATCTGCCCCAAGAACTGTCTTGCATATGCAGAAAGGGACTCCACATATCGCCTTTGCCCCTCAGCATAAATGGTTTCAAAGGCGAGAGAAGACTTCCCGGAGCCACTGAGACCGGTAAGCACCACCATCTTGTCGCGGGGTATCTTCACATCAATGTTTTTTAAATTATTCTCTTTTGCACCTTTTATATAAATTTCCTTGTGCATTATTCTTCTCCCCTGAGTCTGTTTATTTCATCACGAAGCTTTGCCGCAAGCTCAAACTGCAAAAGCTCTGCCGCCTTTTTCATTTCAACGGTAAGCTCAGCAATGGTTTTTTCTCTTATCTCTTCTTCCTTCAAAGCGGTCTTTTTGCCATCCGGCTTTCCGCCATCCACTGTTGCTTCAATAATCTCATAGACATTCTTTTGTATTGTTTTTGGAACAATTCCATTCTTTTCGTTGTATTCAGCCTGAATTTTGCGTCTGCGCTCGGTCTCTGAAATTGCCCGCTGCATAGACCCGGTGATGGTATCCGCATACATAATAACCGTTCCGTTTGCGTTTCGTGCCGCACGGCCAATGGTTTGGATAAGGGATGTGTCCGACCGCAAAAAACCTTCCTTGTCCGCATCTAAAATAGCAACCAATGACACTTCAGGAATGTCAAGCCCCTCACGAAGAAGGTTTATTCCTACCAAAACATCAAACTCACCAAGACGCAGGTCGCGGATTATTTCCATTCGCTCAATGGTTTCAACTTCCGAGTGAAGATATCTCACCCTTACTCCCATCTCTTCAAAATACTCCGTAAGCCGCTCCGCCATTTTCTTTGTAAGGGTTGTGACAAGCACTCTCTCGCCATCCTTCACCCTCGCCTTGATTTCACCGTATAAGTCATCAATCTGGCCGTCTACCGGTCTGACAGAAATCTTGGGGTCCAAAAGCCCGGTTGGCCTTATTACCTGTTCAACCACATGCGTTGACCGCTCTTTTTCAAACTCTGCCGGAGTTGCACTGACAAATATTGCCTGATTTATATGGTCATAAAATTCATCGAAGTTCAGCGGTCTGTTGTCATAAGCCGACGGAAGCCTGAACCCATATTCCACCAGATTGTTTTTTCTCGCACGGTCACCTGCATACATGGCACGCACCTGAGGAATTGTCACGTGGGACTCATCAACAATCAGCAAAAAATCGTCAGGCAAATAATCAAGAAGTGTAAAGGGCGGGCTTCCCGGAACTCTTCCACTTATGTGCCGGGAATAATTTTCAATCCCCTGACAAAATCCCGTTTCACGCATCATTTCAATATCATACTTTGTGCGTTCCTTTATCCGTTGTGCCTCAATGAAACAATCTTTCGCCTTGAACTCCTCTACTCTCTCTTCCATTTCTTCATCAATGTTCAAGATTGCCTTTTCAAGCTTCTCCCGACCAACAACATAATGCGACGCCGGATAGATAGCGCAATGCTTGAGGTTTGCAATGACCTCACCGGTTACCGAGCTTATTTCAGCAATCCGTTCAACCTCGTCGCCAAAGAATTCAATTCTTATGGCATTTCCTGAAGAATACGACGGAAAAACGTCAATCACATCGCCTCTTACCCTGAACTTGTTTCGGGCAAAGGCTATATCGTTTCTTTCATACTGAATTTCAATGAGCTTTTGTATGACCGCATCTCTGTCAGCATGGCTCCCTATGCGAAGCGACACCACCATGCTGTTGTAATCAATAGGGTCGCCAAGCCCGTATATGCAAGAAACACTGGCAACAATGATTACATCACGGCGTTCAAAAAGTGCCGCCGTTGCCGAGTGTCTGAGTTTGTCTATATCTTCATTGGTCTGTGCATCCTTCTCGATATATGTATCGGAACTGGGGATGTATGCCTCGGGCTGATAATAGTCATAATATGAAACAAAATATTCTACTGCGTTATCAGGAAAAAGCTCTTTAAACTCACTGCAAAGCTGTGCCGCCAGAGTTTTATTGTGGGCAAGCACCAGCGTAGGCCTATTCACTTTTTCAATAACGTTTGCCATGGTAAAGGTTTTGCCCGAACCGGTAACGCCCATAAGCGTCTGAAATTTATCGCCGCGAAGAACTCCATTTGAAAGCGCCTCTATTGCCTGTGGCTGGTCGCCTGAAGGTTTGTATTTTGAGACAATTTTAAAGTTCATTCCATCCTCTCCTCTTTGGCACCATTTTCCGTTTCCCGTCAATAATGCAGTCACAAGCTATGCTGAAAACATCATTGCCTGAGACAATCAGGCTGTCCAAAAGTTCAATATCTATCAGCTTGAAGCACTCCCTCAATTTTTCCGAAAGAGTAATGTCCGCAACCGACGGATTAACCAGCCCACACGGATGATTATGCACAATCACCACAACGCTTGCTTTGTCATTAAGCACCTGTCTCACCACTTTTGGAACATAAACAGCAGTTTCGCCCTGAACGCCCTCGGATATTCTGCTTACCGACAGCAGCCGGAACGATGAATTCATACTGAGAACATAAGCTGACTCAATAAGCTTTCCATAAAAATACGTCTTCACAAATTTTGCTATTTTATCCAATCCATCCAGTTTCAGCGGCTTGTCAATCAATATGCTGCGTTCAACAATCCCCAAAAGAGGTGGCAGTGATGTAAGAAATCTCGCCGTACTTCTTCCCACACCCTCAATGGTCATAAGCTCTTCCATGCTTGCGTTTATGGCACCACTGATGGTCTTAAACCTGTCTAAGATATTGTGCGCCATCTCATTTGTATTCCCCCTGGGAATTACTGCATACAAGATATATTCCAGCTGTTCATGAGGGTTGAGGGATTCGAGTCCATATTCACTTACTTTTTCGTCAAGTCTTTTCCTATGTTCATCGTGCAAACTCAAAGCATTCTCCCCCTCAGTTTCACCAAAACATCTTCAAAATATTCCGGAATTTCTTTTGAAAACTCCATATATTCCTTGGTTTCAGGATGCAAAAATCCAATCAAATGCGCATGAAGCAACTGACCGTTTAGCTTGAACTCTTCTTTTTTCCTGCCATAAACAACATCCCCCACAATGGGATTTCCGCGTTTTGACATATGAACCCTTATCTGATGAGTTCTTCCTGTTTCAAGTCTGCATCTCACAAAAGTATATTTTTCAAATCTTTCCAACACAAAAAAATGCGTAACCGCATTTTTGGAATTTTTCTGTGTAATAGTCATTTTTTTTCGGTCTTTTTCATCACGGCCTATGGGCGCATCAATGGTTCCATGTTCTTCCTTTATCACGCCATGCACCAAAGCCAGATATTCCCGTGTCAAGCTGTGTTCCTTTATCTGCGCAGAAAGGCCAAGGTGTGCAGTATCGTTTTTTGCCACCATCAAAAGCCCGCTGGTGTCCTTGTCTATCCTGTGAAGTATCCCCGGACGGATTTCGCCATTTATCCCCGAAAGCTTGTCACCGCAGTGCGCCATAAGTGCATTCACAAGAGTTCCGCTGTAATTCCCTGCAGCAGGATGCACCACCATCCCCTGAGGCTTGTTTACCACTAGCATACAGTCATCCTCATATACCACATCAAGAGGGATTTCCTCTGCCTCTATCTGGGTTTCTTTTGGCTGTGGTACCTCGAGCTCAATCACATCGTTTTCTTTCAGCTTGTAATTTGCACGTACCGTTCTCTCGCCAACTGTGACAAATCCGTCAGCAATCAGTTTTTGTATTCGTGACCGGGTAAGACCCAGGGAGCTGTCTGCCAAAAAAGAATCCAGCCGTTTGCCAAAGTCACTGGCATCAATCACTATCTTTTTCACCTTTTTGCTCCTTTCGCCACTTTTCTTCAAAAAAAACAAAAAACACCGCCAAAGCTCCTGCGCCAAGGCATACAAAAATATCAGCCACATTGAATACCGGGAAATTTATAAGAGCAAAGTCAAAAAAATCCACCACATATCCGCTCAAAATCCGGTCAACCATATTCCCAAGCGCTCCGGCTGTCATAAAGGAAATGCCAAGATTGAGAAGGGGCGGCTTATTCTTGATTTTAACCGAAACCCAAATCGCAACAGCCACAAACAACAATGCAACCACAACAAAAAACAGCCCTCTTCCCTGCATCATTCCGAAGGCTGCTCCTCTGTTTTCAACATAAGTGAGATGGAACACGCCTTCAAGCAAAGGAACCGAACCCAATTCTGAAAGATGCGTTTTTGCCAATATCTTTGTCAGGAGGTCTGCAACAAATATCGCAAACCCTATCGCAAAATAAACCATACCTCTCACCTTTAAAGCTTATGTAAATCAGATTTCAAACTGAAATTTTTATTGCTGTTCATCCTGCTGGGCAGTCTCTGCTGCTTCCGCCGCTGTCACATACTCACCCTTTTCGTTCACAACAATTTTAGGAAGTTCCATAGTCACCTGCTCAAGCTTTTGCATCGCAGACAAAACACCATCTGTTTTTGTCTCCACATCCATATCGAGCTCGATATGCGGAATTTCTTTTGTTTCCACCTTATTGTTTGTTTTTTCAGGCATACTGAACTCTTTCACAATGTCAAGCTGAGAGGTGAGAAGAGAAATAACTCTGGTCCTAAAAACCTCCACATTGCGGCGCATCTCTTCATATTCATAGCTTATACGAGTAACCTCACGGCTTGCATCAGACAAAAGCTGTGATGCTTTGTTTTCTGCATCCTTGATGATGTTCTCAGCACTTTTTCTTGCATTCTGAACAACCTCATCACCGGCACTCTGAGCAACCAGAATAGCACTTTGAAGAGTCTCCTCCATTGACTTATACTGAGAAATTGCATTTGACAGCATATTGATTTTGTCCTTGTTTGCAAGGTTCTCCCTGTAAATAAGCTCATAGTTTTCAGAAATTACGTTCATAAATTCTTCAACTTCAGTTATGCTGTAGCCTCTGAACTCTCTTTTAAATTTTCTGTTTTCAATTTCCAATGGTGTCAACATAAAATTTTCCTCCATTCTGCCACAAAGTTCGTGGCACTCTTTAAAAACACAGGGGACATCCCCTAACATTTTCTTTATAACAGCTTTTCTATCTGTATGCCAAGTCTGCCTTTTTTTGTTTCTCTTACTTCTTCCAAAAGCCGGAACCTGCCATATCCCCGCACTGAAAAAACGTCACCCAACTTCATTTTCAACGAGACATTTTGGATCTCGGTCCAATTCACAAACACGCGTCCTGCAGAAATATACTCTGCAGCAACCGACCGCGATGTTTTTGTTGCCGCCGCAACTATGCTGTCAAGGCGCAACGCCGAAACTGTGTGGCCACTTACCTCCACCCGTCTTGGCGGAATTTCAGCCTGACTTGCCGGCACAATGCGGACATTTGCACCACACCTGCCTATCTTGGTAAGATTTTCTGTAATATATCCGCCAATATTTTCAGCAACAAAAACCAGACATTTGTCATCAAGAACAACTATATCCCCGATTTTTTCACGTTTGATGCCAAGCCCCAAAAGACTTCCCAAGAAATCGGGGTGGCGAAGACTGCCTATATCCCTGCCCGAAATTTCCACAACAGAAAGAAGGTCACCGAGATCCTCTTCCTCAAGGTAGTCCGGAAGTGCCGCAAAAATTGTCCGCTCTGCATCCGGATATCCGCCAAAAAATGCCGTTTTCACTAAAGCACGGGGGATATTTTTCCTGACAATCTCCCGCTCTGCAGGAGTAAGAAACCCCACCGCCTTAATGCAGTTTTGTTTTTCACACAAAGCAACCGCATCAACCACTCGGGCAATAAGAAGCTTTTCTTCAAGCTTACCATCCATTAGTTATTGTTCCAGGGGAAGATACCTTTGTTTTTGAGTTCATCCTTAAAATCACCCATAATGCCCACATTATAAGGAGCAATCAAAAATATCCCGTTTGAAACCTTCTGGATGTTGCCGTCAAGAGCATAAACCGCGCCGCTCAGAAAATCCACAATTTTTTGTGAAATGTTGCGGTCAACAGATTCAAGATTGATAACAACCGGTTTTTTATTTTTGAGATGGTTCGCAATATCCCTTGCGTCTTCAAAGCTTTCAGGGCTCATAACCACAAGCTTGAGCTGAGCAGTTGTATGTATTTTCACAACCTTGTTGCGCTTTCCGCCCTCAAAAGTTTCGGTTTCTTCCTCCTCAAGAAGCTGACTGTTTGAAAATTCGCTGTTGCCGATAAGCTCCTCTTCATAGTCATCAGGTGTCTCAAACCCAATAAGATTCAGCATTTTGTTTACAATACTCATAATTTTTCCTCCCGGATATTTATTAAGTGTTTTTATAATATCGCAGCCCAACTTGTCCGTCATTATTTTTTTTCACCAATATATTATATCACACTTTTTTTATTTTGTATAGTCTCTTTTTCCGAAAATTCCTGTGCCCACTCTGACCATTGTCGCTCCCTTTTCAATCGCCAACGGAAAATCATTGGTCATACCCATAGAAAGCTCGTCCATAGATACGTTTTCAATGTTTTCATTCTCGATTTCTGCGGCAAGCTTTTTAAGCCCTGAAAACACATTCCCAAGAAGCGTCTCATCATCTGTGAACGGAGCCACCGTCATAAGCCCCAAAATTTTTACGTTTTCAAGCCTGCTTATCTCGCGGCAAATATCCAGACATCTTTCAGGCTCTATTCCAAACTTTGATTCTTCCCCCGAGACATTGACCTCCAGAAGAATTTTTTGAATCTTGTCAATTTTTTTCGCCTTTTTGTCAATTTCAAGGGCAAGCTCGACACTATCAACAGAGTGGATAAGTTCCACCTTGTCTATTATATACTTGACTTTGTTCTTTTGCAAATGCCCAATGAGATGCCATCTGACCTGCTTTACGCTTTCATATTTTTCCATTATTTCCTGAACGCGATTTTCGCCTATGTCAGTAACGCCAAAGTCAATTGCCTCGTTTATAAGGTCGGCACCATAGGTTTTTGTCACGGCAATAAGCTTTATTTCATCAGCCTTTCGCCCCGCAGACAGTGCCGCCTCCCCAATTTTTTTGTTTACTTCCAAAAGATTTTTTTCAATATATGACATTATCTCACAACCTTGTTATCATAAAGTTCTTTTCCGCTTACAATCAGCTCATCATAAAGTTTCAGCGTGGTATCACCTGTACTCAGAGTTTCTGCCACAACTACCCATTTTTTGCTGTTGTATAAAATATCCACCGGAACGAATTTTGCTTTGTCGCTTTTTATAATATAAACGCCTGTTTTTCCATCGATTATCCTTATACTTTCCGAGGGAATTTTAAAGCCCTCATAATGATGCTTTACAAACTCCACATTCGCCCTTGAGATGGAATAAATGTTGTTTATATACCGGTTTGATTTTACAACCAACACCGCTTTCCCTTTTTCATCAGGCTGTATCTTTGAAACAGTTCCCATGACAGTTTCTGTCCCAATATCCGAAAGCCTTATTTCAATATTATCGCCCACGTCCACATCTTCAATCCGCTCAATCGGAACAACCGCCGCCACACTCCAGTTGAAGTTGTTCACAATTTTGCCTACTGCATCATTTTCCTTCGCCTTGGTAAGCACCGAGGGCTTTTCAAATTTTTTATCCAGCTCTTTTATATAATCAACCGAAACCTCACCAAGTTTTTTTGTGCTTAAAAGCTCTTCCATCCCGTCTACTCTGGACGTGAAAGCCCCTGCTGTTGGAGCATAAACCGCGGTACGCTCAATATTATACTGTTTTTCAAGCTCCGCCTTTTTTGCCATCAGTTCTTCCAGTTCTTTTGAACTGTCTTTGGGCTGGGCCTCACCTTTTATGATTCTTCTGTCCTCAATCAGCGAATTTACGTTATCCTTTATCTCGGAGACCGCCTTGATGTTGTTCTTGTAGCCAAGATAAGGAACATCCTTCAGTGACAAAAGAATTTCCTGCTCGATTTTTGCAGAATCATTGCTAAAAACATCACCTTTGATTTTGCCGGCTGACAGTTCATTTATCTTTTCCTCAACCATTTTGAGTTCACTGCTGGCTGACGCATCAACCTGGTTTTTGTGTATGTGAATAACCGTTTCGCCGATTTTCACACGTTGTTCTTCCTCCGCCTCGCAATAAACATATCCGGACGTTGGCGCTGTTATCACCGTCTGGTCTTTGAAGATATATCCTTCCGCAGCTATAACCTCTTCTTCCGTTCCCGTCCTGACCAGCATGGTTTCAATCCTTCCGCCATAGCTCAAAGCGACATTTATTGCCACATACAAAGCAAAGGCAAATATCAAAAAGGCAACAAAGCTCCTTTTTCCCTTTTTCTTTTTTCTTTTTTCTTCTCTGTTACTTGTTTTCATTTCAAAAACTCCTGCTTTGAAGTGTGACCCAGAAACAGACCGCACTTTCCAAAAATGGTTTTCATAGCATCTGTTTCACTAAGATTTATCCAGTTGATTTTCTCATTCCGCCGAAACCAGGTCAGCTGTCTTTTTGCATAACGCCGGCTTTCCTGCTTTATCTTTTCGACAGTTTCATCGATGTTCAGTTTTCCCTCAAAATATTCAAGGATTTCCTTATAGCCGATTGCCTGCATAGCAGTGGTGCTGCGGTCAATGCCCATTTTGCAAAGAGCCTCGACTTCCCCCACAAGGCCATTCTCCATCATTTGGTCAACTCGGTTATTTATGCGCTCATAAAGCAGCTCACGGTCTGTGTCAATCCCGAAAATCAACGCATCATAAACCGCCTCACGTCTTGATTCCTCATTGACCTGGGTAAAGGTTTTCCCTGTAAGGTGACACACCTCAAGCGCCCGTATAACCCGTCTTATGTTGTTTGGATGAATTTTTTCAGCCGCCTCACTATCCTTTTCCTCCAGAAGCTTGTGCACAGCCTCATTCCCCTCATTTTTCGCAAGCTTTTCCATATCCTGCCGAAACTGTGGGTCACTGCCGAAATCATCAAATGCTATATTGTTTAATACGCTATCAAGATACAGCCCCGTCCCTCCTGCCAGAACAGGAATTTTGCCACGGCTTGTTATGTCATCAATGCACAACCTTGCCCTTTCCACAAAATCAGCTACGCTGTATCTTGCGCTGGGGCACAGAAAATCAATCATATGATGCTTCACTGTTTTTTGTTCGATTTCTGTGGCTTTTGCTGTCCCTATGTCCATATGCTTATAAATCTGCATAGAATCGCAGGACACAATTTCGCCGCCGAATTCTTTTGCTATTTCAATAGCCAGTGCCGTTTTCCCCGATGCCGTAGGCCCGCAAACCGCAATCACTTTTTTCAGCATAGGTCCTCCTAAACAATTCTTTTGAACATTTTTTCTATCTCGCGCTTGGTAAATTCAATCTTCATCGGTCTGCCGTGGGGACAGGTTGTGATGCCCTCTCTTTCAAGCTCTTCGACGTCTTTCACAAGAGCCTCCATTTCAAGCATGCTCAGCTTTTTGTTTGCTTTTATTGCATACTTACATGAAATGGTATCCAAAATTCTCTCCTCAAAGCTGAGAAGGCCCAAAGGTCTTGCTTCCGCCAGAATTTCTATGACTTCAAGAGCCAGCGCCTTTATGTCCTCATCATCAGCAACAAAGGGAGTCTGACGTATAATAAGGGAATTCTTGCCGAATTCCTCTATTCCAAAGCCCATATTTTCAAGGATTTCGCCTTTTTCTCTCACAATTTGCATTTCAAGGCCGTCTGCATCCATAACAATGGGCACAAGCAACATTTGCCCCGAGACGCCCCGCATTTCATAGTCCCGCCTCAGTATCTCAAACCGCTTGCGTTCATGTGCCGCATGCTGGTCTATCAAAAACATACTGTCGCCTTTTTGAACTATCACATATGTGTCAAAAACCTGACCAGAAACAACCGCTTTGTCAAGAGCCTGAATGTCGGTTTCAAAAAGCTCCCCTTCGCTCTTTGTCTGTGGTATGGCTTTTTCATTTGTCTCTTCAACACTCTCGCTCTTTGGCAAAGTATCTCTTATTTCATCAAGCTTGTTTGTGGCAAAGTCTTCAAAAATTTCACTTCGGCTTGGCTCACGTAACGCATATGTGCTTGTTTCTTTTAGAACAGTGTTCTTCAAAAATCCCATAACGGTATTTTTATCCAAAGCCTCTTTTTGTTCATACGTATATCCGCCGTTTTTCCCAGGGGCAAAGCCCGTACTTTTTTTCTTTTCAATGGTACTTGTCTGCTGAAAGTTTTCTGCCGTCTTATTATAAAGAGCATTTTTCACCGCATGATAAACAATATCATATACTTCTTTTTCGTTGGCAAACTTAATCTCGGTTTTTGCAGGATGAACATTCACATCAACCAGTTCCGGTGAGAGCACCACATCCAGCACAAAAAACGGAAATCTGCCGGTCATAAGCTCGTTTCGGTAAGCCTCTTCAACAATTTTTGAAACCACATGGTTCTTTATATAACGGCCGTTTACAAAAAGTGTCTGCCGTGTTCTGTTTCCTCTTGAAAGCTCCGATTTTCCAACTACACCGACAACTTTCACGCCATGCTCCATATGGTCAACCTCAATAACCCCTTTTGCGTGGTCAATGCCATAAATATTGAGTATTGCATTTTTAAGGTTTCCGTCACCCGCAGTGGAAAAAACCTCTTTCCCGTCGCAAATATACTTGAATGCAATATGCGGCTTTGACAGTGCAATACGGCTCAAAACATCGGTCACATATCCCGCCTCGGTTGCATCTTTTTTGAGGAACTTCATTCTCGCGGGAACTGATGCAAAAAGATTTTCCACCAACATAACAGTTCCGCTGTTGCAGGCAATTTCCTCTTTTTTTACAACCTCGCCGTGCTTCAAAACAAGTCGCGCGCCTATATCCGCACCTTGTTCTTTTGTAATAACCTCCACGTCAGACACCGCGCAAATGCTTGCCAAGGCTTCACCTCGAAAGCCCATGGTCTTGATGCGAAACAAGTCATCAATCTCCAAAAGCTTGCTTGTTGCATGACGAATAAAAGCAAACTCTGCTTCATCAAAAGGAATTCCGCAGCCGTTATCTTCCACCGAAATATACGAAATCCCGCCACGCTTTATTTCAACGGTAATCTGTGTTGCTCCCGCGTCTATTGAGTTTTCAACAAGCTCTTTCACAACCGCAGATGGACGCTCTGCCACCTCACCGGCAGCGATTTTGTCGGCTATATCCTGGGGCAAAATCTTTATCCGGGCCACGTTTCATCCTCCTCGCTTTATATATTATCAGCTTTTGCCTTGAGGGCATAAAGCTTTGTAAGCGCCTCCATGGGCGACATAGTATCAAGGCTCAGCGCCTTTATTTCAGCCACAATCTCGTTTTCTTCAAATCCGGCAAAGCTCAGCTGGTCAAAATCTTCATCGTGCTTCACTTTCTTCGACGCTTTCGGAACAGAAATACCATTCCTTTCGTTTCCGTCACGAATTTCAAGGGCTTTCAGAATTTCTTTGGCACGCTTTGTGACGTCCTTTTTAACTCCCGCCAGAGCCGCAACCTCAATTCCATAGCTTCCGTCTGCGCCGCCGCGAATGATTTTTCTTAAGAAAGTTATGTCATCGCCGTGCTTTTTAACAGCAATACAATAATTCTTCACTCCGTCAATTTGACTTTCAAGCTCGGTCAGTTCGTGGTAATGCGTTGCAAACAGCGTTTTTGCACCGCACTTATTTTTGTTTGCCATATATTCAACAACTGCCCAGGCAATACTGAGTCCGTCATATGTGCTCGTGCCTCTGCCTATTTCATCAAGAATAACCAAGCTGCCTTTCGTGGCATTGTCAAGGATATACGCGACCTCATTCATCTCTACCATAAAGGTACTTTGTCCGGCTGACAAATCATCCGATGCGCCAACACGGGTAAATATCTTGTCCACAACCCCGATTTTCGCAGATGACGCCGGTACAAAAGAACCCATTTGCGCCATAAGCACGATTAAAGCCGTTTGTCTCATATATGTCGATTTCCCCGCCATATTCGGTCCCGTGATAATCGCAAGCTGTCTTGCCTTTCCGTCAAGCTCGGTATCGTTGGGGATGAACATGCTTGTTATATTTTCAATAACGGGATGTCTTCCGTCCTTGATGGTTATTTCATCTTCCATATTCATATCAGGCATAACATATCTGTTTTTTTCTGCTACATATGCTAACGAACACAAGACATCAAGATTTGCTATTGCATGAGCCGTAAGCTGAATTCTTGCTATCTGGTCACCCACAAGGTCACGGACCTTGCAGAAAATGTCATATTCCAGTGCTACAATCTCGCTTTCTGCCTCCACAATTTTTTCTTCAATTTCCTTTATCTGTGGTGTTATATAGCGTTCGCCGTTTGAGAGCGTCTGTTT
Organism: Clostridia bacterium; assembly: GCA_017456605.1. Taxonomy (GTDB): domain Bacteria; phylum Bacillota; class Clostridia; order Monoglobales; family Monoglobaceae; genus SIG440. The sequence goes on from JAFTJA010000007.1 coordinate 40,788, forward strand.
TCTCACAAAATAATCAGGCACATCTTTTGCATTTTGCTTGCTTATTTCAAGATAATATCCAAAAACCCGGTTATATCCCACTTTGATATTTTTTATTCCGGTTTTTTCTTTTTCTTCCTCAGCAAAATCATTTATCCATTTTACGCCGTTTTTGATAACCTCACGTCTTGCATCAACCTCACGGCTGAAGCCATCACGAATGAGATTTCCCTCTCTCAAAGTTATGGGAGGGTCGGGATTTATTGAATCTTCAATGATTTTTTTCACATCCGAAAGCTCGTCAAGCTGACTTTCAAGCCTCTGTAAAACCCCGGCTTTGCAGTTCTTCAAAAGCTCCTTTATTCGTGGGAGCGAAGAAAACGACTGGGCAAGTGCCAACAAATCACGACACTTTGCCGTTTTATATGTAATCCTCGACACAAGCCTTTCAATATCCTGAATTTCCTTAAGCCCATCCACCATTTCCTGTCTTGCGATGGGGTTTTTAAGCAATTCGTCAACCGCTTTGTGACGGTTTTGAATTTTGGCACAATTTGCCAACGGCATGGTTATCCATTTTCGCATAAGTCGGCTGCCCATAGACGTTTTTGTCTTATTCAGCACCGCAAAAAGACTGCCCTTGGTCTTTTTGTCGCGCATGGTCTCAAGCAGTTCAAGATTTCTTATGCTGTAAAGGTCAATGGCCATATATTCCTGACTTTCAACAACGGTCACCTGGCGAAGATTTGAAAGCTCGGTCTTTTGGGTGTCAGCCAAAAATTCAATCAAAGCACCAAGGCTCCGCACAGCATAGCCTTTTTCAAAAAGCCCGCTACTTGCTTCTCCGAACTTTTCTCTGACGGTTTTTTCGGCGCTTTCTCTTTCAAAACACTGATCAAAATAACTCCTTGTCACACACTCGAACCGGTCTGCCACCATGTCCACCAAAGCCCGGTTTTCAAAAGCCTTTTGGCTAAAAACCACCTCGGACGGATTGAATCTGCTTATTTCATTGAGCAGCTGAATTTCAAGGCCTTCTCCCTCAAACTCATTTACTGAAATTTCACCCGTTGAAATATCAACAAAAGCAATTCCCGCACCACTGTCCTCAACAAAAACAGAAGCAAGATAATTGTTTTTTGTGTCGTCAAGTGCCTCTGCATCCATAATCGTTCCGGCGCTGACCACTCTCACAACCTCACGCCTCACTATTCCCTTGGTCTGGGATGGGTCCTCGGTCTGCTCACAAATGGCGACGGTATATCCGTTCTCCACCAATTTTGCTATATAGCTATCCACCGCATGAAACGGCACGCCGCACATGGGCGCCCGTTCCTCCTGACCGCAATCTCTGCCCGTCAAAGTAATTTCCAAAACCCTTGACGCAATCTTGGCATCCTCAAAAAACATCTCATAAAAATCTCCAAGACGGTACATCAGTATGGCGTCTTTATATTGGTTCTTGATTTCAAAATACTGACGCATCATAGGCGTAAATTCAGCCATTTTAAAGTCCCCCTTCTTTGCCTTTGGCAAAGCCTTATCCGTATTTAATGACAGCTTGAGCAGCCTGAACAGTTTCCGCTGCAGCCACCCTCGCCGCTTGCGGTTTCCTGTCCGGTAATAAAATACGTAAGCACTGCATTTACCTGATTTACCATCATTTCAAACTCCCTGTCTGCATCAAGATATTCTGCAATAAGCTTATTTTCTACAATCTTCTCAAACTCTGCCTGAACATAATTCTTATATTCTTCAAGCTCTTCCTTTGTGGGGTCAGTGCCGCGGAGCTTTTCGGTTGCTGCCTTTCTGTTGTCGTTGTAGGTCTTAAGAATTGCCACCGCCTCGCTGTCTGCATTCATAGCGTCTGCTGCCTTTGTGACTCTTTGGCTTTCTTCACTTTCTGCAATCATAGTGCCCAGCTCCTGAGCCTTTTCAATAATCAAGTTTCGCATTTATTTCTCCTCCATTTTAATCAATAATTTCGCCAATCAGCGACCAGGTTTTAATTTCTGTAATCCTCACATTCACTATTTCGCCCGTCATACCCTCTTCGCCGCGGAAATTCACAATCTTCCCGCCGTCGGTTCTTCCGCTCAAAAATTTGGGATTGGTTTTGCTCAGCCCCTCAACAAGCACCTTTTCACATCGTCCAAGGTAGGCATCATTTTTCCTTTTTGAAATTTCATTTTGGAACGCCACCATCCTTTCAAAGTTTTGGTGTTTTTCCTCTGCCGAAAGACAGTCTTCCATTTCTGCAGCAGGAGTGCCCTTGCGCTTTGAATAAATGAATGAAAAAATCATATCATATTCCACTTCCCGAAGGATTGACATTGTTTCTTCAAAATCTTCATTGGTTTCCCCCGGAAAGCCCACAATAATATCTGTGGTGAGAACAATATCCGGCATAGCCTGTCGCACTTTTCGCACAATATCCAGATATTTGTCTCTGGTATAGCTGCGGTTCATTTTTTTAAGTATTCTGTCCGAGCCACACTGCACCGGAAGATGCAGCTGTTTGCAGATTTTATCGTTTCGCGCCATAACACAGATAAGCTCGTCCGATATGTCTTTAGGATGCGATGTCATAAACCGTATTCGCTCAATGCCGTCAACGGTGCACACCTCTTCAAGAAGCTTTGCAAAGGAAATCCCGTCACTCAAATCATTCCCATAGGAATTCACATTCTGACCAAGAAGCATAACCTCTTTATACCCAAGGGCTGCTACCTCCCGCACTTCTTTCAGCACACTATCCACTGTTCTGCTGCGTTCTCTGCCTCTGACATAAGGAACGATGCAATATGTGCAAAAATTGTTGCAACCATACATAATAGGGATCTTCGCAAGCGGCGATTTTTCACGCTTTGTGGTTATTCCCTCAAAAATTTCGCCGTCACTTGTGTGAACATCAAAAGCCCTGCCGTTTTCCATTGCCTCTGCCAAAAGCTCAGGAAGTCTCCAAAGCGCATGAGTGCCAAAAACCATGTCAACATGCTTATATTTCTTTTTTATCTGCTCTGCGATATGTTCTTGTTGAACCATACACCCGCAAACGCCAATAATCAGTTCCGGCTTTTTTGCCTTAAGATGTTTGAGCGCGCCCAAATTTCCAAAAACACGAAGCTCCGCATTTTCACGGACAGCACAAGTATTATAAATTATCAAATCGGCATCCTTTGCATCCTCACAAAAGCCATAACCCATATCAAAGAGCATCCCTGAGATTCGCTCTGAATCATTCTCATTCTGCGCACAACCATAGGTCTCAACAAACGCCTTTGGCGAAGACGTTGCCCTTTCATTGACAAGTCGCATTTTTTGTATATATCCGCGCTGTTTTTCAATTTCAATATTGGTCAGTTTTTCCAAACAAAAAACACTCCCCTCAATTTTAGCATATATATTTTTATTATACTATTTCCGGAGTGTTTTTGCAATAGGTTTTTTGCGATAAATGGTCAAAATCAGTGCTTTATTTTTGCTTGGGATTAAATATAAGCGCCGCCAGAAATCCAAAGAAAACCGATGCCGCAATTCCTCCCGCAGCGCCCGTGACTCCGCCGGTGAATGCACCCAAAAAGCCCCGTTCTTCAATTCCTTTGAAAACCCCCTTTGCCAAGGTGTTCCCAAACCCTATGATGGGCACGGTTGCGCCGGCACCGCCCACTTCAATTATCTTGTCATAAAGTCCAAGCCCGCTCAAAACGACTCCCGCCACCACAAAGGCAACCAAAATTCTCGCCGGCGTCAGTTTTGTCTTGTCAATAAGAATTTGTGCAATGGCACAAAATACACCACCCACCCAGAACGCATTGAAAAATCTCATAAAAATTTCCATAGCTTTACTCCCTTTCCGCCGAAATCGCCACCGCATGTGCAACCGACGGTATCGACTCCCCCTGAAGTGTTGACGTGGGGCTGAGCAGTGCCCCCGTACCCATAAAAAGTACGTTTTTGAGCTTTCCCGCCCGAATCATATCCATAATATATCCACAAAGCGTCACCGCACCACAGCCACAGCCCGACCCGCCTGCATGCATATCCTGTTTCCGGATATCAAAAATCATACAACCGCAGTCATCATAATTTTTTGAAACATCAAAACCCTTTTCCCGCATCAAATCCACAAGTATCGACTTCCCCACAATTCCAAGATCGCCTGAAAGTATCAGGTCATAAAAATCAGGGCTTCTCCCCATATCCTCAAAATGTGCCGCCAAGGTATCCGCCGCAGCAGGCGCCATAGCAGCCCCCATATTGTTGGCATCCTTGATTCCCAAATCCACAACCTTCCCTGATGTAAAGTGGGTAATATACGGTCCGTCACCAGTTTCAGAAAGCAACACCGCCCCCGAACCGGTAACCGTCCACTGAGCCGTAGGCGTTCTCTGTCCCCCGTATTCCAAAGGGTTTCTGTACTGACGCTCAGCCGTGCAGAAATGGCTGGAAGTCACCGCAACCGAAAGGTCAGCATAGCCCCCGTCAATACTCATAGCCGCAAGTCCCATAGTCTCCGCCATGGTGGAACACGCCCCGTACACGCCCAAGAAAGGAATATCAAAGCTCATAAGCCCAAAAGTCGAGCCTATGCACTGATTAAGCAGGTCTCCCGCAAAAATATATTTCACATCCTTGGCATCAATCCCGGCCTTTTCAAGAGCACGACCGACAGCCGACTTTTGCATTTTGCTTTCTGTTTTTTCCCATGTGTCCTCTCCCCACTCGGCGTTTTCCATAATAATGTCAAAATGCGCCGCAAGCGGCCCCTCTGCCTCTTTTTGTCCCGCCACTGCCGCGGTTTTCAAAATGCTTACGCCCTTTGAAAACACAATCGTCTGCTTGCCAAGTCTTTTCTCCATAAAGCTCGCCTCCCCTACTTTCCAAGTCCAAACAAATAATAAACAAGCCCCAAAACAATGGAGGCATTTATTCCATAAACCAACACAGGTCCCGCAATAGTAAACATCTTGGCTGCAAGCCCCAGTACATACCCCTCCCGCTTAAACTCTATGGCAGGAGACACCACCGCATTGGCAAACCCCGTGATGGGCACCAGCGTTCCGGCACCGGCATACTTTGCAAGCTTGTGATAAAGGTTAAGTCCCGTAAAAAGTGCTCCCAAAAACACCATAGTTATTGGAACTGCCGTCTTCACACTTTCTTCATCCAGGTCAAACACCGCTTTATAAATTTCACCAAAGGCCTGTCCCACAACGCAAATAAGTCCTCCCACCACAAACGCAATCAAAGTATTCTTCCAAAGCTTGCTGTTGGGCGACTTTTTCTGCACATAACTTAGATATTCCTGCTTTGTATAATCCATATATGCCCCTCTTTTCTCAAAATTTCTGTTTTAACTATTATCTGTATTTTTTGTGATTGTATGCATTTTATAGTTAAACAAAAAAGGCTTCCCCTTAGAGGGGAAGCTGTCACCGCAGGTGACTGATGAGGTGTAAATAACCTGCTTTCCCCTCCTCAGAGAAAACCCTTCTATATTCTGTTATAAATCTCATTAAGTCTTTTAAACCGCTTTTTATCAATGCCATCAATCTGTTCTTTTGTCACGCGGTAACGCCAGTTATTTTCCGCCCTGCCGGGGGAGTTGAGCCGGGTATCCGAGCCATAACCCAGAATATCCTGAATGGGGAATATTACAGTCCCTGCCGAGCTTGCCCAGATTGTGCGGAGCATAGCGTCGAGCCCGTTGCCCCAATCGGAGGAAGTATATCCGCAATATTCAAGTATCTCGCGGCGGTTTTCCTCATCAAGCTCCCAAAGATAGCCAAGCAGGGTGTTGTTGTCATGAGTTCCGCTGTAAGCGATACAGTTTTCCTTGTAGTTGTGAGGCTTGTGGGTGGACTCCCCGCCAAAGAAACCAAACTGAAATACCCTCATGCCGGGGAAGCCGCTTTCCTCAACCAAAGCCTCAACCTCTTTCGTGATATGCCCCAAGTCTTCTGCAATTATCAGCTTTTCTCCGGCAACAGCTCTGATTTTTTTAATCAAATCCATACCTGGCCCCTTTATCCATTTGCCATTTTTAGCGGTTTTTTCATCAGCGGGAACCGCCCAGAACGACTCAAGTGCACGAAAATGGTCAATCCGAAGACCATCAAAGAGTTCAAGGGACGCCGACACACGATCTTCCCACCAGCGATATCCGTCCTCTTTCATCTTTGACCAGTCGTATAATGGATTGCCCCAAAGCTGACCGTCCGCCGTGAAATAGTCAGGAGGGACACCTGCAACCGAGGTGGGATAGCCTTTTTCATCAAGCAAGAACAAATCAGGATTAAAATACACATCTGCGCTGTCGGGTGATACATAAATTGGCATATCTCCAATAATCTCAATGCCTTGCTCATTGGCATATTCTTTTACCTCTTTCCACTGGTTGAAAAATTCATACTGAATAAATTCCCATGCGAAAAGGATATCCGCGTCAATATTTGATATAGTCCATTCCTGCCACTCCTTTTGGTCGTTGGCAGTTTTAAGTGCCATAAACTTGCAGAAGTTTTCTATGTAAGGTCTCTCCGAAATAAACTCTTCAATCTCTCGTCTGTCATTTACTCGTTTTGATGCTGTCATAAGCAAAAAGATACGTTCTTCCCGAAGCCTCTCAAATTCGCAAAGATAGGGTGTGGTTTGATTTGCACCCTCCAGCTCCTCTTTGGTTATCAAACCCTTGTCAAAAAGTTTTTCAAGGTCAATGAAATAGGGATTTCCCGCAAAGGTGGAATAGGATTTGTAGGGCGAATTGAAATCATCCACAGGGCAAAAAGGTAGCACCTGCCAATATGAAAATCCGCACTCCGCCAAAAAATCAATAAATTCCCGTGCCGCCTTGCCAAATCCGCCGCAGGAATAGTCTCCCCAAAGGGATGAAATATGCATAAGTACTCCACTTTTTCGTTTCAAAGTTATATCCCCCCATTTGTTATTTTTTTGCATTAGGCTCCCTTGTGTAAAGGGAGCTGTCAGCTCTGCTGACTGAGGGATTGTTTAACCATATCATCTATGTACATACAAACCCCTTCAAAATTCCTAATAATATCAATATTTGATATCCTAACAACCGTTATGCCGTATCCTTTTAAATATTCTGTTCTTTCTTTATCATATTTTTTACCATTATTTTCATAATGTTGTGATCCATCAAGTTCAATAACCAAATTAGCTTTTGCACAATAAAAATCCGCTATATATTTGCCTAATATCTTTTGTCTTATAAAACGGATAGGATAATTTTTCAAAAAGTCATACCAAAGATGTCTTTCTTCTTTTGTCATATTCTTTCTCAAACTTTTTGCAAGCGGTAATAATTTTTTATTGTGCTTTCTTTCCATCTACAATCCCTCCACCGCAAGCGGTCCCCCTCCCTTTACACAAGGGAGGCTAAGTATTATTTTACCACAATGCAAAATTTTTCGCAACAACCAATTATTTCAATTTTATGAAAATAACGCCTCATCCGTTCCACAAAAAAAGAAGCCAAAAGGCTTCTCCTGAACTTTTTTAAAATATCCGTCAGCGTTTGTTAGTTATAGATTTCGCGTCTGTGTCCAACAGCCAAAACCAGAATTTTGATTTTGTCATCCTCAATTTCCGCAAGCAACCTATAATCCCCCACGCGATATCGCCATTGACCACTTCTGTCGGCCGTCAAAGCCTTGCCATGCCAGCGGGGATTTTCACAATCTTGAAGATTTTTCCGTACCCAACCCAAAATCAATGCCGCTGTATGTCGGTCTAATTTTTTCAAATCTTTTAAGGCTGCGGCAGTAAACTCTACTTTGTAACTCATTGCAATCCCAATTCCCTTTCTGCATCATCAAGAGAATAAGTGATGGGATTTGCTTTATATTCCTTCATTGCTTTATCAAACATTTCCAAATCATATTCTGTCTCAATACGTTCCATAACTGTTTGACGAATAAGGTCAGATACTGAAATCCTGTTAAGCTCTGCATATTTCTTTATTAACAAAGTATCTTCATCATTTAATCTTAAAGAGATTGTCATATAAAACACTTCCTTTCCGTATTACATTGTATTACATAATTGTAATTTTGTCAATAGTTTTCGCAAAAATAAGAAATTTATTTAATCAAAACTTTTAATTTTACCCAAAATCCCCTTATACGTTTCACAAGTGAAAATAAAAAGGCACAAAAAAAGAGACGACCGAAGTCGTCTCTTTAATTTAATCTCTAAGAGATGTCAGATATTAGCAACCTGTTGCAAGAGCAGGTGTGATATCTTCTGTACCACTCTTGATGATAACTGCTTCAGCTTCTTCGTCATCATACATTCTGATGAGTACTGTGTCTGTTGCGCCAACAGCCTGAGCATAAGTCTGGTTAGCTGTTCCATCTACAACAAACTTATGATTTGCTGTATCTGTACATTCATAAAGATCCTTGAAGTAAGTGTAGTCACCGATGCCACCAACTTCGATTGAAGTGTTTCTACCAGTAGCGTCGATTACATAAACCTTTGTAGCACGGCTGAAGTTAAATTCAACGTCATCTGTGTCTGCAGCAGTAGCGCCTTCAAATGTCATGATCTTCTTTGTCTTGTTGAAAGCTTTAGCTGTGTCAAGAACATATGCTTCCTTAGTTCCAGCAGCTTCAGCAAGTGTAAGTGTACCACCAGCATAGTAAGCTACGCACTTGATACCTGTAATTACGCCTTCACCGTTCATTTCAACCTGAACAACATCACCCTTAGCAGGCATTGTAGCTACAGTGTTGTAACGTGTGCTTGAAAGGTCAGCAGCAGCGATTGTCTTAGCTGAAACTTCTTCGCCATCGAGGAGGAAAGTAAGTTCATAGATTGTGTTGCCATCTTTGTCAACTGCAGTACCAGCTTCTGTGATAACAGCAAGACCAGCAGCAGGACTTACAGCACTTACAGGTCTAGCAACGATAATGTTGTTAGAAGCTGCATCGTCATCTGCGAAGTAAGAAACGATTGTGTAAGGAATCTTGTCAACAAGATTTGCATATGTGCCGAATGAGCACTTAGAAGCTACGTTAGCAGCATCAACAAAGAATACGATTGCATCATCATCAACGTTGATCTTTGCACCACCAACTGCTTCAAATCTGCCAGCTTCAGCATTGAATTCGTAAGCTGCATTAGGTGTACCCTCAGCTACAGGAAGCTTTGCATCGTGACCAGGTGTCTTGATTGAGTTAATCAAGCCTTCGCTTGTCTTTGTGTACTGAACAAGACCAAGGATGCTGTATGTTGAAGCATCAAGCTTGTTTGTTACATCGTCAGAGTCACAACCCCAAACATATTTAGCATCGTTAGGAGCAGCCTGCTTTTCGCTGGGCTTAATCTTTGTGTCAGACTGGCCAGCAACTTCAAGTGTACAGTTGTCCTTGATTGTAAGAACCTGAACACCGTCAGCTGTGATCATCTGAACTTTGATTTCCTTGCCAAATGATGAATCAGAAGCTACATCAAGTACATAACCGTAGTTTGCGCCAACGCCCAAAGCAAGAGCCTTGTCTTCAACGAAAGCTGCGATCTTGCCGTACTTGTTAACGTAGAATGTACCGCCAGCACCAACTTTGAAGTCAGCAGCGCCGTAAACGTTTTCTACTACGTCATACTTGTTTCCGCCGATTACGAAACCATCTTCTTTGCTGTCGCTGTCAACGTCAACAGATGTCTTTGATTCAAACCAACCTGTGATTGTACCAACAACAGGGTTAGAAATTACTTCTGCAACAATGTAGTTAGCATTTGAACCATCAGCGATGATTGAGAGAACATCCCATTCAGCGAGTTCAGCAGCTTCGATTTCTACGCCGTCTTTCATGATCTTAACGATCTTTGATGTGTCATCCTCGTCGATTTTGATTCTTGAAACGTTGCCGCTATCCATAGAAGCAACTTCCTTGAATGAAATAAGCTTGCTTGTAGCATCGTCAACAACTGCAGTACCTGCGAGTTCAACGAAGATTACATCATAACCAGGCTTGCTGTCGTTGTCGATAAGTTTGATCTGACCGCCAGCTTTGCAAGCAGCAAGATTGTCAACATAACCGCCAAGTACAGTTCCAAGTGTCTGAGCACCTACGCCGTTGTAAACAACGATAGGATCTGCATCCAAACCGCTTACAGTGTCAGTGTCTCTACCTGCAGCAACTTTTGTTGCATCGTTAGCGCCTTCTTTGTAGTATTCAAGTACATATGAAGAATATCCCTTGAACTGATCAGGAGCGATTACGAGTACGTCGTTTCTAACTGTATCAACGTTCATAGAAACGATTTCGTAAGCATCATTTACCTTCTTTGCATAGAATACAACTGACTGACCAAGGAAGTCTTCAGCGTCTGTTCCAGCCACGAGGAATGAATATTCAGTCTTTCCATCTTCACCGAAGCCACTTGTTGAGTTCTTCTTGAAGTCTTTGTTGTTTGTGCTGTATGTGTCAACGAGAGCAACTCTAACCTTAGCTTCGTCTTCTGTGTTGATAGTCTTAGCGTTGTTATCAATTGCTGTTACAGTGTTTTCCATAACAACACCACGAATTTTTACATAACCGAGGTTTTCGCTCATGAGAGTCTTGTAGAGGTAGTTGTTGTCTTTGTCCTGACCATCGCAGATAACATAGTCAACTGTACCATCTGTGCTCCATCTAACCTGTTCCATAAGAGGTGTGTCAATTGCCTTAGCAAGAAGCTGAGCAATTGTACCACGGTTAGCATCTGTACCTACCTGTGCGTTTGCAACATTGAGTGATACATCGTATCTCATAGCTGCTGCGAGGTAACCTGTGGGGTAACCACCGTTGTGGTCAGCATAAGGTGTGTAACCGAGTGTAGCCATGATCATCTTAACAGCTTCTTCGTACTTAACCGGGTTCTCAGGACCGAAAGTTCCGTCGCCATAGCCGTTGATGATACCTTTACCAGCAGCATTTGCAATGTAACCTGATGCCCAGTAATCAGCGGGAACATCTGTGAAAGGTGTAACTGCACTACCTTCAGCTGTTTCGCCATATCCCTGGATACGAGCGATGAAAGCAGCCATCTGTGCTCTTGTTACGCCAGCTTCAGGTTCGAAAGCAGTTTCGCTTGTACCTTTAGCAATACCTAATTTTGTGAGTGTTTCAACTGCTTCGTAATATGCGCTGTCTTCAGGAACGTCAGCATATGTTGCACCAAATGCAACTGTTGTGAGTGCGAGAGCAAATACGCAAACCAAAGCAATCACTTTTTTGAGATTTAACATAGTCTCAAATCCTCCTTAAAAAATATATATGTTTATTAATTTTTTTGCAATGTAATGAATTTTTATTTTGAAGCCGTTTCAAGAATTGAGCTATCCGCATTTTTCTCGTCGGATGCTGTTGTAAAAATCCTCACGGATTTTCTTTTAACAGTGAAAACATCTCTGTTTTCACAATCCTGCGCTAAAAACAATTCACTGGATTGTTTTCTTAACGCTACGGCTCCTTAAAAAATATATATGTTTATTAATTTTTTTGCAATATAATGAATTGTGTTATCAGGATCAGTGAGCAATTAGCGTCCACCTCATCCACCGCAAGCGGTCCCCCTGTCTCGGCTCTCGCCTCGGTCAGCGCAGGACAATTGCCACTGGCAATTTGCGCCCTCAAGGGGAAAGCTGAGGTAGGATGCAATGACACACCACTCCCATTAACTTAGGTTGATTATATCACCAAAACACCGTCTATGTCAACACGAATTTGAAAATGTAACATATTTGTAATACATTTTCAACTCTTTTGTCAAACAAAGAACGGTTTAACCTATATATTGATAAAAAATTATCCCTTTATGTCATATATTGTACTATCAAGAAAGCAATATGTCAAGGCTTTTTGAAAAATTTGGCATATTTTTATGTTTTTTTCTGCTATTTTATAAAATTTTCGTATTCTTCCGATTATTTATTGCATATTTATATAGGAAGAAACTCAAAAAATTATATTTTGACAAGAGTTTCTATCTCCAAAAAGCTTCTCTGGGCATAATGTTCCGCCTTTTCTTTTTTATCCTTTATGCGAATTCCCAAATCTTCAAAAATCCCAAAATTCACATTCATAGGCTGAAAATCATCCACCGCAGGGTTTGATATATAATTTGCCAGTGCACCAAGGGCAGTTCTGGATGTGATTTTGGGCGTTTCCTTGCCAAGAACAGCATTCGCCGCGGAAATCCCCGCCCAAAGTCCTGACGCCGCGGACTCGATATATCCCTCGACGCCCGTTATCTGCCCCGCAAAATAGATTCTTGGGAATTCTTTCATATTGTAATTATCCGTCAAAAGCTTTGGCGAATTTATATATGTGTTTCGGTGCATAACGCCGCATCTGACAAATTCCGCATTTTCCAGCCCTGGAATCATGCCAAACACTCTTTTCTGCTCGCCGAATTTGAGGTGGGTTTGAAAGCCTACTATATTGTACATGCTCCCTGCGGCATTATCCTGTCTTAATTGCACCACTGCATATGGGCGGCTTCCGTCGTGGGGGCTTGTCAGCCCCACCGGCTTGAGTGGACCGAAGCGCATTGTGTCCTCGCCACGTGCCGCCATAACCTCAATGGGCATGCACCCCTCAAACACCTTGGGGTTTTCAACTCCTTCGTGAACTGCGGCACATTCAGCGGTCACAAGGGCATTGCGAAAGGCTATATATTCCTCCTTGTTCATAGGGCAATTGATATAGTCGTCGCCGCCCTTTCCATATCGTGCCGCCTTGAACGCCTTGGTCATATCAATGCTGTCATAAGTCACAATGGGCGCTGCCGCATCAAAAAAGTGCAGTCCCTCGCCGCCTGTGAGTTTTGCTATACACTTTGAAATCCCGTCAGATGCCAGAGGTCCTGCCGCTATGACAGTATATTCATCAGTGTCAATTTCTGTTACCTCGCCGGGAATGATTTCTATATTGTCACAGCTTTTTATTTTTTCGGTGACCATTTTGGAAAAGCCCTCACGGTCCACCGCAAGAGCGCCCCCTGCAGGAACACGAGTGGCATCTGCACACTCCATAATCAGCGAGCCCAATTTTCGCATTTCCTCTTTGAGCAGTCCCACTGCATTGTATATCCCGTCGGCACGGAGAGAGTTGCTGCACACAAGCTCTGCAAAATCTGCCGATTTGTGGGCAGGCGACATTTTGTGGGGTTTCATTTCAAAAAGCTGAACGTGTGCCCCACGCTTTGCCAGTTGCCACGCAGCCTCACAGCCAGCCAAGCCCGCACCGATTATTTTCACTGTTCTTTCTTCCATGGTTTGTCTTTTCCTTTCGGAGAAATTCTAACATATATATTATCACAAACCACGTCAGGTTGCAAGGCTTTTTAAAAGCTCACCGTCATTGCTCCCAAAAGTATGGGCAACGTTTCACGATAAATCTTTGGGAACTGTGACACCGGAAGCGGGTTTTGTCCCTCTCCCACCTCCACCGTAAAGCCCACGCGGCGGAATTCATCCACAAACCAGTCTTTGTAACCGCCGTATGAGGCAATCCCCTCGGTGCGGTCAATCCGGTAAGGCGAAATTTTTTCAAAAGCCTGAGCGATTTTGAGTGAAATCGGCGGTTCTTTCCCCTGAAAGCCGTGGTATATCACTTTTCCCTGACTATGGAACGCTATTGTCATTTTGAAGTTGTGTTCACGGGTAAAGCGCACAAGTGCCCGGCTTTCCGGCTCGGAATATGGCACTTCTCCCGAATACCGCGTGGGGCCCGGCCCGAAAATTCCGTATTCCTTTTCCATTTTCTTTGACATTTCCCACATTCCGTCATAGTTGTGGTTGAGGTCAACACCCCGGGCGTTTGCCTGCCACCTGCCGAAATCCGCCGAGCCGTTGAACTTTATCAACTGATTTTTAAGTTCAGCGCTCAGCTCGTCGGGAAGTCCCTTTGTCGCCAGATCCACCCCGTCAGGATTCACCATTGGCACTATATACAATGAAGTTTTTTTGCTCAAAGCAACCGGCAAAAAGCCGCCTAGCCCTGCATTTCTTTGTTCAGCCGCGAGAAAATCCTTGGCAAACCGCATAAGAATTTGTGCTGTTATCCATTCCATACCATGATGCGCCCCGTTGAACGAAATGTGGTTTTCGCCACGCCCCAGCCTTATGTAAAAAAGCTCTTTCCCCCATACCGACTTTCCTATGCTGCCCCATTCCAGGTCTGGAAAGTTTTTTGCTAGCCAGTTTATATCCGCCTTTAGCATTTCGTGAGTATATGCCATATCTTTTTTCATAAAAATCAACTCCCTGACATTCTAAGAAATCATCTCTTAAAATATATGATGAACGGGAAAAAGTATTCGCGTCTTGATTTTTGGGACTATCCGAAAAAACACCCTCGTTTGCGCAAAGCAAGCCCAACAATCTTGCAACAGAAAAATGAACAACAGAAAAAAGAGCCCTCTTGATGTAGAATAACATCAGGAGGGTTTTGTTATGCCAAGAAGCTGCAGACACATAAGTAATTATGAAAACGAAATATTAGAATTAGAAGCAAAAGGCTATCTGAATACATCAACTTTTACAACTATTATCGCATTTAAACAAAATAATACTGACTCCGCTTGAAAAACGAAGTCAGTATGTTACTTAAAACCAAATTTTCTGCACCAAGCAGGCTTTTTTGTACTGTCAGCACAACTTGGGACAGTTCATTATGCTTCAAGGCTTTTAAATTTAAATTTGTATGAAAATTGATTTTCCCCTATGGGAGGACTCTTTTGGGTAGCCTTTTTTTACATTTTAATCCTCAAGATAGATAATGCTGTGAATATCAAGCTTCTTCAGTTTGACCTTTGTACAATTCTCGCCGTATTCCACCTCGAATTCTTCTCCCAAAGGCATTGTGACCTTTTTGCATGGTCTTTTTATAAGCACTTCTATATCATAAATAGGTGCAACCTCATCATATATCACCACTTCAAGGCGCTGACGGCTTTGATTCATATTCATAAGGTTTACGAATATACCATTCTCGCACTGTTGCATTGAAATATCAATCATCTTGCGGTTTATTTCAATAACAGGACTTGCAAGCTTTGTAAGAACTTTCTTGAGAAGATTTGTTATTATATAGCTTCTTCCAAAAGCATACTCTGTCGCATAATTATAAGGAATAAAGGCGATTTTTCCCTTTTCCAGACTTTCAATGCGGTATGCCGGAACAAGTTCATCACGCAAGTCGCCGTTTGAATAAAGCATCTCATCCCCGACCTTAAGGTCAACAATGTCCACAGGATGCGGGTCTACCGCCACAGGATTTACTGACATAAAGCATCCGTCATCATCAAGGACATACGCACCATCAACCGATTTCACTTCGCCAAAATCAAACCCACAGAGCTTGCCAAACTGGCTGCAGCACTCGGCACCTGCGATCAACAGATTGCCGCCGTCTTTTGCATAATCAAGGAGCTTATTTTTGATTTCATCGCTGATATATTCCCACTCGGGGACAATGACGATTTCATAATTTTCGAGTGTATCAATCTGATATTCAGGAATTATATTTGTTGTATACTGAGCATCCAAAATCGCATGCGGCATCTGCTCCATAGGTTTTCCCATGCCCGCTCTTACGAAAATCTTATTCTTTTTGTAAAACGTTTCTAAAGATGCAAACACACCCACCTGAGAAATAAGTTTTTTCTCAAAGTTTATTTCTCTTGCACGCACAAACTCAGCGAGCTTGCGAAGCTTGGGGCTTCTGTTTCGTCTTGCGCTGCCGTCACGGTTTTGAGTAGTATACAACTGAAAACCACCGCCCAGCATCAAAACCGCAGCAGCCTCCTGGCAGAGCTGTACCAGGGGCTTTTCAGCAAAATGCGTCCACTCAAAGCCCCAAGCCATCAAATCCCAGGGCTTATTCTGCATCGCCATACTGCGGCCCTCAATGCGCGCGGTGTGCACACTGTCATTGTGGTTATAGTCACCTGAAAGAAAATCTACATCAACCACCGGCTTTTCCAGCATGCCGCTGGTATACATCCAGTTGCTGGCAACCTTAAAACCAGGAGCAAACTTGTGAAGTTCCTCCGCATAATGTTGTACATATTTATAAAAAGCCTCACGCATTAACTGCTTGTGCTCTTCCTCAGTGATACCCTCCCAAAGATGTGGTTTTGCATTTTCAGAAAAGTCACGGTCAACCGCCCAGCAGTCGCCGTCAACCCAGATGCCGCTGATGCCGTATTCGGTAATCATTTCTTTGACTTGCGGAATAAGCAATTCGTCACAATACTTTCCAAAAAGGCTTGCACGTCCCCTTGATTCACCATTTTCGTCGATTGCAGCTTCCTCGGGATTTGCCTCTACATATCTTCCGTCCCACACCCCTGAGTAATGGACATAAAGGGGCGTATTGGTCTTCTTTGCGACATCACTCCACACCCTCAAGTTGTCCGATTTGATATTCGGCGCCTGATAGCCAACTTTTGTGGGATAGCTGCTGTTTCCCTCATGTCCTTTTGAGTCGCACTGGATAAAATCCGGTTTGGCCTCGTTTATGTACCATTCAATGTCCTCAGGAACAGTTCTTGTTCCTACCTCTTCATCCCCTGCATGAAAATCAAAATGTAATCCGAAAAAACGCTTGTGCTCCACAAAAATACCTCCATCTTGTTTGAAATAGAATTCATTGTTTATTCATCCTACTTGAATATAGCAAATTTTGCCTCCAAAGTCAAGGCTTTTCGCCCTGAATTGAGGCGGATTTTTTGTCTTTTCGCATGTTGACTTTTCATTTTGGCTGTGGTAGACTTTTCTTGAAATGAAGATAAGGGGTTTTAAAAGATGCTAGTTGTAGTTTTTATCATTTTTGTCCTATCAGGGATGCTTAATTCTGCTTTGTCAAAAAAATTCCAACAATCCTTTTCCGCTGACTTCACACACTTTATATCATATAACTTTGTCAATGCAGCCTTTGCCTGTGTTTACTTTTTCATTGCGAGCGGGTTTTCCTTCAAAGCAAATTTTACAACATTTCTGTTTGCTGTCTTATTTGCATTGGTAGTAATTGCATCTGTGGTTCTTGGCATTCTTTCATTGTCCGTAACCTCCATCGCTATGCGTGGTATTGTAACAACTGCTGGCTCCACAGTTTTGCCGTCGCTTTTCGGAATTCTGGTGCTCAACGAGCCCTCTTCTTTAATTCTTTATCTTTCGCTGATTTTACTCGTTGTCGCAAGCTTAATTCCAAATTTACCTCTGAAAAAGTCCAATTCCGGTTTTGCACCACTGATTTTTTCTTTGCTTTTTTTAGTTTCGGGACTTGCGGTTATTGTAGAAAAGCTTTATACCCTAACCCCCGGGGTAGTAAGCTCCGCAACGTTTTTCCTGCTGACAAATGTCGTGACGTTTCTCATTTGTGGCACAGTTCTTTTGATTAAATTCCTCATCCATCCTCACTCGAGGAAAGCAATTTTGAAACCTTTTTCAAAAAAACAATATATAAATATCGCCTTGCAAACCGCCACCTCAAACCTCTCGTCACTTATGACTCTTTTTCTCCTTTCGCGAATTGATGTTTCGGTTTTTGCAATAATCTCATCTTCTTTGGGCATTTTGTCAGGAGCATTCCTTTCAAAATTTGTTTTTAAAGAACCTATGCTCGCCAAAAACTGGGTTGCAGTCATCCTGGTTCTTGTTTCTATTTTTTTGAACGTTCAATAAATCAAAAAACACGATAGTGTTTTTACCTAAGCCGCAGGTCGCAGGAAAAAGCACTCAGCCCAAGCGCCTTTGCCTCCCCTTGTGCCGAAGGCACTCTCGCAAAAGGTTGATAGTGAAACAAAGGCGTTATGAGCGCGTTTACAAGTGAATAGCCGACTTGAACGTGACCTTTTGCGAAAAAGGAGCAGCAACGGAGCATATAAAAAATGACCACTTATAAAAGTGGTCATTTTGATTGCAGCGCAGTTTGCTGCGACGTGGAGCTTGTGACGGGACTCGAACCTGCGACCTGCGCATTACGAATGCGCTGCACTACCAACTGTGCTACACAAGCAAAAATATATAACATCCAAAGTATACTACACCAAACGACTTTTGTCAAGAATTTATCGCCCCTTTGCAACTTATTTTTTGTTGACGCATACTCTCATTTTGTGCTAAAATATATAAAAATCCTTTTTAAAGAGAGAGGTTTCAGGATGCAAAAACTTGCAATAATCGACCTTGGCTCAAATTCTGTAAGAATGAGCCTTTTTGAAATAAATACCGACCTCACATTCCGGCAGACCGCCGCCTATCGGAGTATGATAAAGCTCAGCGAGGGAATGACGGAAGATATGTGTCTTAAAAGCGAAGCACAACTCCGTGCAATAAAGGCTCTGATTGAATACAAAAACATTCTTGCCCAAAAGGGCATCACTAGTGTTCGTGCTGTTGCCACAGCTGCCGTACGAAAAGCAAAAAATGGAAAACAGTTCCTCTCGTCTGTCAAAGAACTCACCGGAATAATCGTAGAAATCATAGACGGCGAAACAGAGGCCCGTCTTGACTGCCTGGCAGTCAGCCACACTCTTAGTATAAAAGATGCCGTTATCTGCGACATCGGCGGCGGCAGCACAGAATTTATCGCCTTCAAAAACGGCGAAATGCTGTCCCCTGCCATAAGCATCCCCATGGGCTCACGTTCTCTGTTTGAAACATTTTTTTGGGAGGGCGAAACCCCCGATGCTATCAGACAGGCAACCACCTTTGTGAAAGAACAGCTTGAAAGCATACCGTGGCTCCTTAAGATGCAAAACGCACCCATAGCGGGTATTGGCGGAACACTGCGCGCCCTTGCAAAATATCACTTGGCTGACGAAAGTTCAAATCCCATCAAAAACCACGAAATTCAAGCCCCCGAAATCGACGCACTTTTCGACACAATAAAAACCACACCAACAGTCCAACGCAGCACCTTTGCCGGTATCGGCAAAGAGCGATGCGACATAATCCTCGCCGGACTTCTTCCTCTTATGGAGCTGAAATCTCTCACGAATTCGCCTCGGCTCATTGTTTCAGACGTGGGCGTAAGAGAAGGTCTTCTTCTTGACTTTCTTGCCTCCCGCCAAACAAGCGAATAAAAATTCCCAAACCTTCAAAAACTACCCAAAAAGTTTTTGGAGGTTTTTGTATGCTGAAAAAATATCTGAAGCCCGTCACCATCGGCTTTACCACGGGAATCTTAAACGGCCTTTTCGGGGCGGGAGGCGGTTCGGTGCTTGTTCCTCTAATGGAAAAGTTTCTAAAAATTGACGAACACAAATCCCACGCCACAGCAATCCCCGTAATTCTCCTTATGTCAGCAGTGAGCTCCTTTCTTTATGTCAAACGAGGCTTTTTTGATTTTCGCATCTGGCTTTTTGTATCAATCGGAGGTGTGGTGGGCGGCTTTTGGGGAGCAAAATTTCTGAAAAAAGTCCCCAAAAAATGGCTCAAAATCGGCTTTGGTGCAATAATCTGCGTCACCGCCGCAAAAATGATTTTCTAAGGAGGGAAAGACTTTGACAAATATTTTAATCGGCTTTGCCAGCGGAATAATCAGCGGCATGGGCATTGGCGGCGGCGCAATTTTAATCCCCCTCATCACTATATTTGAAAACGTCAGCCAGCAAATGGCCCAGGGCATAAACCTCACCTATTTTATTCCCACAGCAATCATCGCGAGTATAGTCCATATAAAAAACAAAAGCATTGACCTGAGAACCGCCGCAATCTTAGGCATTTCAGGGCTACCGGGAGCAATCATCGGCTCTTTCTGCGCAACAGCTGTCCACGGCGACACCCTCAGGCGGATGTTTGGATTTTTCCTGCTTTTGATTGGAATTTATGAAATATATAAAGGTTTTACCCAGAGCCACAAGTAGAATTTGTTAAAAAATAATCAATTTTCTTATTGACGCGGGAGTGAAAAAGTTATATACTATTATCAATAACGATTTTTAATAATAAGGAGTGTTTTTTATGAACAGAGTGTACAATTTTTCCGCAGGACCCTCAATGCTTCCCCTTGAGGTTCTTGAGCAGGCAGCAGCCGAAATGACAAATTATAACGGCTCCGGTATGTCCGTTATGGAAATGAGTCACCGTTCCCCTGTTTATGATGAAATAATCAAACAGACCGAGGCAGATTTCAGAACACTTATGAATATCCCTGACAACTACAAGGTGCTCTTTCTCCAGGGCGGTGCATCAACACAGTTTGCTGCAGTCCCCTTAAACCTTATGAAAACGGGAAAAGCAGACTACGTTGTTTCAGGTCAGTTCTCAGGCAAAGCTTTCAAAGAAGCTAAAAAATACGGCGACGCAAGGTGCATTGCAACATCCGAAGACAAAACCTTCAGTTACATACCCGAAATTACACCCGATATGGTACGTGCGGACGCTGATTACGTTCACGTTTGCTACAACAACACCATCTTCGGCACAAAATATCCCGAAGTTCCAAACGTTGGCGACAAGGTTCTGGTTGCTGATATGTCATCATGCATCACAAGCGAGCCGGTTGACGTTACAAAATTCGGCGTTATCTATGCAGGTGCACAGAAGAACATGGCTCCCGCAGGTCTCACCGTTGTTATCATCCGTGAGGACCTTATGGGAAATGCCCGCGAAGATATCCCCACAATGCTTGACTACAAGACAATGGCAGATAATGACTCTATGTACAACACGCCTCCCTGCTATGCGATTTACGTTGCAGGTCTTGTTTACAAATGGGCACTCAAGAACGGCGGTCTTGACGCAATGAAAGAAAGAAACGAAAAGAAAGCTGCTCTTCTTTATGACTTCCTTGACAATTCAAAACTCTTCAAAGCGACAGCTGAGAAGAAATACCGTTCAATGATGAACGTATGCTTTGTTACAGGCGATGCTGACCTTGACAAAAAGTTCTGCAAGGAAGCGGCAGACGCAGGCTTCGTAAACCTCAAAGGCCACAGGTCAGTTGGCGGTATGCGTGCAAGCATCTACAACGCTATGCCAACAGAAGGCGTCCAGGCTCTTGTTGAGTTTATGAAGAAATTTGAGGCAGAAAACGCCTAAGGAGGATTTCTAAAATGTATAAGGTTCAAACTTTAAATAAAATTGCAAAAATCGGTCTCAACGTATTTGACGACAAATATACCTTCGGTGACGAGGTTGAAAATCCTGATGGTATAATCCTCAGAAGCTTCAATATGCACGAAATGGAGCTTCCTGAAAGTCTTTCAGCCGTTGCCCGTGCAGGTGCCGGCACAAACAATATTCCCATTGAAAAATGCAGCGAACGCGGCATCGTTGTTTTCAACACCCCCGGCGCAAACGCAAACGCTGTTAAGGAATTGGCTATCGCAGGTCTTCTTCTTGCATCAAGAAAGGTTGTTCAGGGCATAAACTGGGCAAAGACTCTTATCGGCGAGGGCGACCAGGTAGGGAAATTGGTTGAAAAAGGCAAATCAAACTTCGTAGGTCCTGAAATTATGGGAAAAACCCTTGGCATCATCGGTCTCGGCGCTATCGGTGTAAGGGTTGCAAACGCCGCTCATGCCCTTGGTATGAACGTTATCGGCTATGACCCCTACCTTTCGGTTGACGCTGCTTGGAGTATGACACGTGCCGCTAAAAAAGCAAACGACATTGACACAATCCTCGCTGAAAGCGACTACGTTTCAATCCACGTTCCTGCAACAAAGGATACAAAAGGAATGTTTAATCAAGACCTCTTCAAAAAGGTTAAAAAAGGCGTAAGACTCCTTAACCTTTCACGTGCAGAATTGGTTGACGACGCTGCTGTGATTGCAGCTCTCGAGGACGGAACAGTTGCAGCATACGTTACTGACTTTGCAACAGAAGAGCTCTTAAAATGCGAAAACGTGGTTGTTATGCCCCACCTTGGCGCATCAACCCCTGAAAGCGAAGACAACTGTGCTGTTATGGCAGCTCAGGAGCTCAAGGACTTTTTGGAAAACGGAAACATCCGCAACTCAGTGAACTTCCCCAACTGTGATATGGGAAAGGTTTGCGGCTCACGTGTTACCATTGCTCACAAGAATATCCCATCAATGATTACAAAAATCTCCGACATTTTTGCAAAAGACGGAATCAACATTGAAAATATGATGAACAAGAGCAAAGGGGATTTAGCTTACACAATGATTGACACCCACAGCACGGTTGACGGCACCATCATCGCCGACCTCAAGGCAATCGACGGTGTAATCAAGGTATCCCTTTACACCGAATAACAAAACAAATTTTTGGCAGATTGGGCGGTCGCGGGCACAAGGAGCAATCCTGTGCGTGAGGAAAGTCCGAGCTCCGCAGGGCAGGGTGCAAGGTAACCCCTTGTGAAGGCAACTTCAAGGAAAGTGCAACAGAAATATACCGCCAAAACTTTTTGGTAAGGGTGAAATGGTGAGGTAAGAGCTCACCCACAGTCTGGCGACTGGCTTGTGATGTAAACCCCACCTGGAGCAACACCTGATTAGGAGGCAAAGCTTGCCCGGCATCTCCGTGGAAGGTGGCTAGAGCCTTGCAGTGATGCAAGGTTTAGATAGATGACCGTCTTAAATGACAGAACTCGGCTTACAGATCTGCCACTAACTTTAAAAAAAGCAAAACACCGGCAAATTTGCCGGTGTTTTTTATTGCCCTGTAAAAACTGCACTGCTTACTTGCTACCCATAAATGGGTTATCTTTTCGCGGGCTTCCCATTATATAAACTCTGGTTATATAAATGTTTTGCAACAACAATCCTCCCGTCAACCTATGGTTGCCACCCTCCTTTACACAAGGAGGGCTTAATCATTCAACTTCCAAGGCTCCCTTGTGTAAAGGGAGCTGTCACAAAGTGACTGAGGGGTTGGCTTTTTCTGCTTTTACTTTTGAGGATATATTTTCACTTTCACAATTACAATCCCTCCGAGTTTGCTACGCAAACCCACCTCCCTTTACACAAGGGAGGCTTTGCTCATTAAAACTTTCTACTAAATTGCTCATTTGAACTATATAACTATCCTTCTCTGATTTTACAGGATTTTATTCCTGTTCATCGTTTAGCCTCTTTTGAACCACGCAAGGCTTAGCGTAGTTTTCATTATACAACAAAAAAAGAGCCCCGCGGGGCTCTTTTTTTTAAGCTTAAGTTTAAGCAAAATCTTACTGAAGTGTAATGGGATTTGCCAAGATGGGTTTTCCACCAACCAAAGAATTCCATACATAAAGCTTTGTAGCAGCTGTGCCCACTGTAACGTTGAGTTCAGCTTCGTTGTCAGCACCACCTGTGAGTTCCACAAACTTAACATCCTTGAGGATGTCGCCTGTGTCATATGATGCTACGATAACTGTCTCTTTTTCTTCGTTTGTGTCAACATAAAGCTCTGCTGCGCCGTCTGCATAAGAACCTGTGATTGCACAGCCTGTTGTAGCCTGGAAGTTGTCAATATCAGTAACAGTTGCTGATATTACATCAGTGGTCCATGATGCATTCTGAAGTGTCAGGGTGTTGAAACCAATGTGAACATTCTTTCCGTCATCAGGTGATGTCCAGCCGTTTTTGTAGCCGTAATCATAGCTATCCATGTTATAGGCACTTGACGGATCATTCCATACCAGTATGCCACGGTCATTGCCTATGTCTAATTTGTTTTCCAACAATGTGTAGGTTGAGTCAGCTGCACCGCGTTCCTTTACATAAACATCAATAAAGTTGTTTATGTCGTCAGATGTAGCAAAGTTGCCAAGTACAATCTTGTAGGTATACCACTTATCCAGTTCTCTGGGGAAAAGGCCAAGTGCGATAGGTCTTTTTCCAAGAGTTGTATCTTCATAATAATCCTTAGACTTTCCGATAAGAATCGTAAGAGGTGCACCCTTTGTAACATAACGTACATCAAGAGTGATTGTTGAATTTGGAGCTGCTATGTTAAGCACTTCTGCATTGGTGTTGTTAATTGTTGAATAGATGCTTGCAGCACCGGTGTTTGAAGCGTAAGCAACCAAATCACTTGCAGACAAACGATAGAAGGTATTTCCGTCGCTTTCTGTCTTTGCTTCATAAGTAATACCGTTGGCGTCTACAAAGTTTCCAAGACCTGCATCGAAATCCTGTGAGTAGTTAACACCGCTCTTGATAGCTAAATCTGATTCAGATGTTGACGGAAGAGTTGCAAACTTGATATTATCAAGCTCAAATCTGTTATCACGATAGTCAGTGCTACCACTAAATCTTCTTGCACCGATGTTTATGCCTGTTGCATAAATATTACTAATCCACGCACTGCTGGGAACACCGTCATTATGGTCAGCCGCACCTGCAACAACTTTGAAATTGGTTGATGAGATTGTCGATGCTTTTGTCATCGCTACCCAACTACCATTATCATCCTTGTATTTAGCTACCGGAGCAATATTAACAGCGCCTGATACAGTTGTTTTTTCGACCTGATCGCTTGTTGCATTAAGTGCAACGGACTCATCAATTTCAAGATAGAAGCTACGTGTGGAGCCAACTGCAAGGTCAGAAATAGGTAATAAAAAAGCAAATGCACCAAGTGCAGCGTGATTTGCGTACTTGGGAAGATGCATACCCAGCATAACACTATAACCTGTGTCAGCAGCATCAACAACGCCTGCAGTCTTTTTAATATCAAATTCGACAGTGTAGCTTGTAGTTGTAGGCTCAGTTGCAGAAACAACACCAAAACCATAACCCATAGCTGAATTACTTGTTGCCTCTATTTTCAAAACACCATCTCTAACAGTCGGTGAGATAAAATTGGTGGTTGAACTGGCTGTGAAGTCTGTTTCGTTCGTGCCGTCAAAGTTTTGTACAATTATATCCTGGGCAGGAACAACTGTAATAACTCTCTCAGGAACGAAAGCACTTGCTGAAATAGCGAAAACAGATACAAGCATTACACCTGTGAGCAAAATGCTCAAAAGTTTTTTCATATTTTTTCATCCTTTCTGGAATATTTTTATGTATGTCGTGTCTCAAAAAGCAAACATTTATTAAACCGTACTTCTTGCCGTGGGGATGTGACTTTGAAAGCCAGCCGACAAAATAGACGGATAATAAATCACAATAGTTTTTTGTATATTTAATTGTATACCATTATTCAGCCTTTTTCTATAGCAATATTCGCAAGTTTTATAATAATATTCGCAAGTTTTATGTTTTTTCCCAAATTTTAGCTATTACAGCGGTGTTTTTTTCTTGTTTGCACCCTCTTTGCGAACATTCCCCCAATGAACAAGTCCGTAAAAAATGGACAATAGAAAAGTAAACATCCGCCCGTATAAATGGGTTTCACTTTCGCAGGCTTCCCATTATATAAACTCTGGTTATATAAATGTTTTGCAACAACAATCCTCCCGTCAACCTATGGTTGCCACCCTCCTTTACACAAGGAGGGCTTAATCATTCAACTTCCAAGGCTCCCCTTGTGTAAAGGGAGCTGTCACAAAGTGACTGAGGGATTGTAAAAATCTATTTGATCACAATTTTTCTAAATAAATGCTTCCACACCAGAACACTTCATTCCATTTAGATACACAACAAAACTGACTCCGCTTGAAAAACGAAGTCAGTATGTCGCTTAAAACCAAATTTTCTACACCAAGTAGGCTTTTTGTGCTGTCTGCACAGCTTGGGACAGTTCATTATGCTTTGGCTTTTTATAACTTATTCAGAAAATCTGCAATTTCCTCTGCACCAAGAGTTGCACCGCGGATGGCTTCTTCCATTGTGTTTCCGCTGCTGCCCACTTCGAGTATAAGGCTCCCATGGGTCAAATGACCGTTGAACCTCTCGTTTCTTAAGTTTATTCCCCGCATAAGTGTGGGGTATTTTTTGTTTATATGATTCTGGAGTTTCACCGCAAGCTTCATATTGCTGCGCCAGTTTGGATGTTCAAGCCCGCCGCCGCTGCTGCCCACCACAAACATAAGCTGTGCGGTTTCCTTTCCGTCGATTTTTGTGACGAACTTTGCTTTGCTGCCATCGTCATAAACAAAGGCATCGCGGTGTATATCAAGCACAATTTTTATCCCCGGATTTTTTTCAAGATACCCCTCCACTGTTTTTCTGGAATTTTCGTATGAGCCGTTGAAATTTGGGTGGTCATGGAGCGTCTTGTCATGAATTGTCCTAATCCCCTTTTTCTCCAGAGCATTTTTCACCGCCTCACCCACCTTGATTACATTTTTGTTTTCATCAAGGGACCTATCGCTTTTGTCCGTCTGATAGCTCTTTGCCCCCTCCTCTGCATAGCTTTCGGTTGCGTGAGTGTGAACAATCAAAACTGCAGTAGCCGAGCTCTTGACATCAAAGCCCAGCTCTGAGCCAAGCATTTCGTCAATGTTTACGCCAAAATCCGTGTCGTTGCGCACGAGAATTTCCCCTGATTTTTCTCCCAAAGTTTTTGACTGGCTTGAATCTACTGCCTTGATTGGATACTCCTGCGCCTGCTGAGTTTCTGCTCCCTGCTTTCCCGCATCGTTTTGTGACTGTCTTTGCATATCCTCAAATTTTTCGTTTGCCTGCACCGCAAGATACCCACCGCTGACCGTCCTCACAAGGGGTATCTGCCCAAAAACCACTGTGCGCCTGTCATAAGGGTCAAACCCAAGGGTAAAGCTTGCCGCCTTTTGAATCCACCGAAAAACAGTGGAGCCGACTCCCTCACCATTTTCCCCCTCTGCCGACAACACAGGAAGACTTTCTCTTATAATTTGCTCATTGTTGAAAAATTCCCCGGCTAAAAGCTTTCCCGCATCGGCAATTTCCAAATTTATCAACGCCAGAATTGCTATTACCATGATTATAGCCATTTCAAGCCCGCGTTTTACCACTTTTTTCGCGTCAATAACCACCGCTTTATAATGTTTCATCGGTAATTTTCCTTTCTCATTTGGTACAGTGCCCAAAAATTTTTGGACATCCTATAAAACACTATATGAGAAAATTTTTTATTTATTCCCGCAAAAAACAAAGGAGTGAAAACTCACTCCTTAAATACTCTGTTTATATTTTGTTACCGCTGTATCAAGTTTTTTGCTTGCATCCCCCGCCCGACGGTAATATTCTTCCGCCGAAGAATCATCATATCTTTTACTTTCGCTCCTGAACACTTCAAGCATCAGCGTTCCGCCGAAATCATAATCCGCCAAAGTTTTTGCCACATAATCAAAATCCGTCACGCCGTCATAAGGCAAAAGGTGTTCATCCTCATCCTGAACGTGATGGTTGTCGTGGATATGCACCGCACTGAGCCGTTCCCCAAAAAGCGGCATATATCGTCTGCCTTTGGTAAAACAGCCTTCATGACCAACGTCCCAGCAAAAACCTGCTGCGCTATGCTGTTCAAGCACCGATGCAATGTTTGCAACAAACCGCTGATTTTCAAAAGCGATGGTTACATTCTGTTTTTCAGCATACTCCATAAGCTTTGAAAATCTGTAGTTTCCTATATCGGAGATAACCGGTGCCGGTCTTCCCGATGACAAATGCACCACAGCAACAGGTATCTCATAGCCACTGCAACGACTGACTGTTTTTATAAGTCGTTCAAGCATTTTATCGCCATCGGCGCCTTCTTTCCACATCTCATTTATCCCGTCAAAAGGTGCATGAAGAGTGTCAAACACAATCCCACTGCGTTTCACCTTGTCCACAAGATTGTCGGTCAAAAGCGGCGAGTCACCCAGAAAAAAGGTGCGGTCAAAACCATTTTCTTTCATAAGTTCAATCTGCCCGTTTATATCAAGCGTCTTTTCATCACCATAACAAAACAAGTTTATTCCCTTTTCCATCAAAAATCACCCCTTTTTCAATTCTCGTTCCCATTTTATAAGTATAAAAATTCCATTCACAAGATATACAACCCACATCAAAAGTGTCGCGAAATTTTCCTGTCCTGCGCTGAAATTCTGCCACCACATATAAATGCTGAAAAGATTGACAAAAAGCCAAATCCACCACTGCTCGGCATATCTCCTCACCGCAACAATCATAGCAACCACCGACGAAACCGTGGTGAAGCTGTCAACGTACGGAAGGGCATCTCCCATCATATCCAGCCCCTTGCCAAACGCCGCTGTCCCCAAGAGGATTGCGGATGCAAGAATCACTCTTCCTTTAAAACTCACACGTTCTTTTTTGACTTCCTTGGTTTCTTCATTCATATTTTTCTTCCAGAGGAAGAACCCCACAAACATCATAGGAATATAATAAAAAACATTCAATATTGTCTCGCCAAAAAGCTGTGCCTTATATGAAATCATTGAATAAAGAACACAATTCACCGTGCCGAAAATATACGCCGAAAGCTTTCCTTTGCCGGTGAGCATAACGTAAAGCACCCCGGTCACTGCGGAAATTATCCCAACGAGAGAATCTCCCCAATAAGCCGAAAGAGCCGTTATCGCAGCACACACAAAGACAAGCCACAAAAGCTCGGTTTTCTTCCAGCCTGAAATTTCATTTTTGAAAAGCTCTCTCATTCTATATTTCTCCAAAACCTTATTTGCACTTTGTGAGTAATGCTACTGTCCCCACATGAGTTGTGTGGTCTCTGCTACACTATTGCTTTAAATTTCTCTTGCTTACAATTCGACAAATGATACTTATTATTGTCATTAGCAGAATAAAAACAAAAGCGAACTTAACTTCAAAATCTCCAACTGCCAACGTGCCGTTATCAGAACTTATGTTATTATAATACAAGTGAGTAATAATTTTACTGCTCGTTACACTTGAAATAAGCATTGATAAATTTAAAAATAAATAAGATAATATTCTATTTGTCCATTTATAATTAAGCAAGTTAATTAAAATTTTAAGCATAAGAAACATTATAAAATTTGCAATTCCAACTTCGTATAACAGACAACTTAAGAGAAAGGGAACAATATTTATGATTAATGCTAATATATATCTTTTGTTCATTGGTCTATTGCCTTTCTTTATTTTTTGCCGTAGTTACAGAAGCAATTAACTTTCTTCTTATCGTTCCGCATTTGTTTGTTAGAGATTTGTATGTTGTTTCATCAATTTTCTTCTTGCGAAATAATAATTCTAACCAATATTCAGTCTCAAAACTTTCTTTTAAAGCTATTTCTAATTTATTTATAAAATCAGCCTTACTTTGGGCGTACTTTGCTTCGTGGAGATTTGCTCCAATAGATGAAGAACATCTCAACAACTGATTAACATACACAGAACAACCCTTGATGTTATCGCAAATATCGGATATTTCTATTGCAAAATTTATGGTTTCTTCTCTTAATATATTTTTGTTTTGTTCCATAATCATGCCTCCTTTGTCGATATACACGCCTTGCGTGTTCGATATATTTTGCTCCGCAAAATTCGATATAACCTCACTTTGCTGGGTTTCGATATGATATAAATCTCGTTTCCAAAGGAAACATATCGAGCCGTCAGGCATATCGAGTTCTAATAGAACATATCGAAAATCTCGTAAGAGATTTATATCGATGAGTGCTGTGTGCGACATAGCAGCACGCAGCACTCCACATGCGGAGTTCTGGGGAACATATCAACAGGCTGAACTGCCACCGTCTTATATCCCAAATCCTCAAGCACCCGCAAATCTCTTGCAAGAGTTGACGGCTTGCAGGACACATAAACTATTCTTTTGGGTTCTGTCCTCGCCACAGTTTTGAGAAGACTTTCCTCACAGCCCTTTCGCGGCGGGTCAAGTATCACAACATCCGGTTTTTCGCCTCTCAGCTTTGGTGCTATTGCTTCTGCAGTGCCGCAATAATACTCTGCATTTTGGATGCCGTTGAGCCGCATATTTTCTTTTGCGTTTTCTATTGCCTGGGGCACTACCTCGATACCCACAACTTTTTTTGCAGTTCCTGCCATATACTGTCCAATTGTGCCGATTCCGCAATACAAATCCCAGACAACCTCTTTCCCCGAAAGTGCCGCAAATTCTTTTGCTTTGTCATAGAGCACCTTGGTCTGTTCTTTGTTTACCTGATAAAAGGAAAGGGGCGAAATCTTAAATTTCAAATCGCCGATGCTGTCAATCAAATGGTCTTGCCCCCAAAGGGTTCTGAATTTCTTGCCCAACACTACATTGGTCTTTTTGTCATTTATATTCTGCAAAGCCCCCGAAAGCCCCTCTACGCCGGCTCTCAGCTCATCCACCAGTTCTTTTTCAAAGGGAAGTTTCGCCGTTGCAGTAACAATGCACACCAAAATGCCGCTGTCACCGCTCCTTGTATAAATGTGTCTAAGTGAGCCACTTCCCGTTTCTTCATCATAAGGCTCGATGCCATGCTTTGTCATCCAACTTCGAACCGCAGCCAAAACCCTCGGGTTTTCATCACCCTGAATAATGCACCGATTCACGTCCACGACCCGGTGGCTGTGCTGTGCATAAATACCTATGCCGTCTTTTGACACCGGGAACTGTCCTTTGTTTCGATAGCCTTTCACTCTCTCGCACCCAACAACCGGTCTAACCTCTGCGGAAATCCTGCCCAGCCTCTCAAGACAATCTTTCACTTTTTGAGTTTTATACTCAAGCTCTTTTTCATATTCAGTGTTCCAGAATCTGCATCCGCCGCACTTGTAAAAATACTCACATTCCGCCTTGATGCGGCTTGGGGATGGCTCTATCACTTCCAAAAGCTTTCCAAAGGCGTAGTTTTTCATAACCTTCACGATTATGCCCCGGACCTTTTCGCCCAAAAGTGTATAAGGAACAAAAACCGCCATGCCGTCGAATCTTCCTACTCCATCGCCGTCGTCGGTAGTTCCTGTTATTTCAATTTCAAAAATATCATTCTTTTTCATAGTTCCACACGCCACTGAATGGCCTTTGCCAACGTCATCTCGTCAGCAAACTCAAGTTCACCGCCCACCGGTACCCCGTGAGCAATCCTTGTCACCTTGATGCCAAAGGGCTTTATCAGTTTTGAAATATACATCGCTGTCGTTTCGCCCTCCAGGTTCGGGTTTGTCGCCATAATAACCTCACGGACACCGCCATCTGCAATTCTTGTCATAAGCTCTTTTATCCTTATATCCTCAGGGCCGATATTGTCCATAGGCGAAATCGCCCCGTGAAGAACATGATATGTCCCTTTGAACTCATTGGTTTTTTCCATCTGGATAACATCTCTGGGGTTTTCAACAACACAAATAAGACCTTTATCACGCGCCGGATTTTTGCATACACTGCAAGTATCCTTGTCAGAAAAATTCTGACAGATTTTGCAATATGAAATCTTTTCCTTTGCGTCAACAATGGCATTCGCAAACCTCTGTGCAGACTCTTTCGGCAAATTTAATACGTGATACGCAAGTCTCTGTGCAGTTTTGCTGCCAATCCCCGGCAGTTTTTGAAATTCCTCTATGAGATTTTGAAGCGGCGAAACATAATAATCCATTTCCAAAAAATCCTTTCAACAGAAAAAATCTGCCACCAATGGACGGTTTGGCTTTGGCACACAAAATGCCAAAGCACAGCAGATTTTATCCAAGATACAATTCTTATTTTACAAACATAAGGGTGTTGGTTTCTTCATCCATTTGGGCGCTGTAACCGAAATATGCGGCTGCAACACTTGCCGGTATATAAGTTCTGCCCTGCTCATTGTTGAGGAAGACCGCCTTTTCCATCTCAATCTTGCCGCCGTCCTCAATGGTGTTTGCAAAGAATAAGTTGTTATTAACCTGCAAAACAATCATAGCACCATTTTCGTCTGCCCCCATAACAAGCTGTTCTGTTTCTGCCCACTCTATTTGAAAACCAAAGTGTTCAAAAATAAATCTTATGGGGATGAAAACCACGTCTTCAGCCACAGCAACCTCGCCAAAACCCTCTGCGATTTCCACCTTTTCGCCGTCAATCACAACTTCGTTGGACGCTGCAAAAACCGAAACCGACGCAAGGACAACGCATAAAATCAAAATCAATGAAACTATCTTTTTCATAATAAATCAACCTCGCAATCTTTAATTTGCTTAAGCCTTTGCCATTTCTGCAATAATTTCTGCCTTGTCTGTCTTTTCCCAGGGAAGCTCAACGTCACATCTTCCAAAGTGACCATAAGCCGCTGTCTGTTTGTAAATCGGACGTCTGAGGTCAAGCATCTTTATGATTCCGCTTGGAGTAAGGTCAAACACCTTTTCCACAATTTCAGAAATCTTTTCCTCGCTGATTTTTCCTGTTCCAAAAGTATCAACTCTGAGTGACACGGGCTTTGCAACGCCTATGGAATAAGCGAGCTGAACCTCACATGATTTCGCAAGACCTGCCGCCACAACGTTTTTGGCAACATATCTTGCGGCATAGGCAGCGCTGCGGTCAACCTTTGTGGGGTCCTTGCCCGAAAAAGCACCGCCGCCATGGCGGGCATAACCGCCGTATGTGTCAACAATAATTTTTCTGCCGGTATGACCGGAATCCCCCTGGGGTCCGCCAATTACAAATCTACCGGTGGGGTTGATATAAATCTTTGTATCAGCATCCATAAGTTCTGCGGGAACTGTGGCACGAATAACCTTTTCTTCAATATCGCGACGCAAAACATCCATATCAATATTTTCATCGTGCTGACTTGAAACAACCACCGCATCAATGCGCTTGACCGAACCGTCCTCGTCATACTCGGCGGTAACCTGTGTTTTTCCGTCAGGCCTTAAGTATGGCAAAGTTCCATTCTTTCTCACCTCGGTGAGCTTTCTTGCCATTTTGTGAGCAAGGTCAATGGCCATCGGCATAAAGCTCTCGGTTTCATCACAAGCAAAGCCAAACATCATCCCCTGATCTCCTGCGCCCAGGCCCTTTTCCTTGTCGCCCTCTTTTGATTCCAGCGCTTCGTCAACGCCAAGTGCAATGTCCGCTGACTGCTTGTCAAGAGCACAGATAACGCCGCAGGTATCACAGTCAAAACCGTATTTCGCTCTTGTGTAACCCACTTCCCGCACTGCCTCTCTAACAATATGCTGAATATCAATGTTTGCCGTGGTGCTTATCTCACCAACAACCACCACAAGCCCTGTGGTGACAGTAACCTCGCAGGCAACCCGAGCAAAGGGGTCCTGTTCATAAATCGCATCAAGCACCGCATCAGAAATTATGTCTGAAATTTTGTCAGGATGTCCCTCAGTAACCGATTCTGAAGTAAACAATTTTTTGTAGCCCATTTATTTTTCCTCCTGTATTTATCGTCTTTTTAAAAAAGACGGTGTAAAGTCAATTCATCAAAATGCATATACACATTCCTTCATTATGCATTATACCCGTTTTTGAGTCTGGTGTCAACCATAAAAACCCTATATTTCAACAGATTTCTGTAAAATCCCTTGACAAGAATTTGCAAAAATTATAAAATATTACAAAGTACAACAAATTTTATCAGGAGATGTTTATTATGAAAAAAAGTTTTAACACCAAAGATATGGCTATCACCGCTCTTCTCATTGCCTTTGGGATAATCATTCCCACCATGTTCAGCGGGCTCAGAGTGTATATCCCACCGTTCTCAGCAACCTTAACCGCTCACGTTCCCGTTTTTGTGGCTATGTTCATTTCGCCGATGTCCGCAATTTTCACAAGTCTCGGCACCACTGTCGGCTTCATTTTTGCGGGGCTTGACCCGGCGGTTACCGCCCGCGCCTTTTCGCACATTATCTTTGCGATTGTTGGTGCTTTTATGTTTAAAAAAGGTATCAGCATAGTCCTGACCGGCGTTGTCACCATGGTTCTCCATGCAATTTTCGAAGCCCTTGTTTCGTTGCTGTTTTTGAGTGCAGGCTGGTCAGCATCAAACGGCAATATGTTCTACATCGCTTTTTATGTCACAGGTATAGGAACTCTCGTTCATCACATAATAGACTATATAATAGCGGTGGTTCTGGTTTCTGCTCTTTCAAAAACAAAAGCAATAAAAAGCCTGCCCCGTCTTTTCTAAATTTATAGAGGATGTGATACTGTGGCAAACATAGACAATGCCGCCCTTTTCAAAATCAGCTATGGTCTTTTTGTTGTGACCTCAAATGACGGCACACGGGACAATGGTCTCATCGTAAACACCGTTTCCCAAATCACCGACTCACCCATCCGAGTTGCTGTTGCTGTGAACAAGAAGAACTATTCACATGACGTTATCAGAGAAACAAAGAAAATGAACGTTTGCTGTCTGTCGATTGACGCGCCTTTTTCGGTGTTTGAGAATTTCGGTTTCAGGAGCGGTCGCGACGCCGACAAGTTTGAAGGAATAACTCCCCTCAGGTCAGAAAACGGACTTGCAGTTCTTGGAGAATTCACCAGCGGCTTTATTTCGCTGGAAGTTGAAAGCTATGTAGATATCGACACCCATGGGATGTTCATCTGCACTGTTACTGAAGCAAAAACTCTTTCGGACAAAGAGAGTATGACTTACACATACTATCAGGAAAACGTGAAACCAAAGCCAGAGGCAAAAAAAGCAAAAGGATATGTCTGCAAAATCTGCGGCTATGTCTATGAAGGAGACACCCTCCCCGACGATTTCATCTGTCCCTGGTGCAAACACAGTGCAAGCGACTTTGAAAAAATACAGTAATTTTTCAAAAAAGCACTCAGCAAATATTTGCTGAGTGCTTTTTTGCTTTCACATCCACAACGGATGTATTTCTTTGTATATATTACCATGCACCTTTTATCAGAGAAATGTTTCCATTATTAGCTACACTAATTGTTGTCAATTTCCCAAGTTCCTCCAACAAAACCTTTTGCAGTTCGTTAGCCATAGCATTATTTTTCAAATCATTGATTGCAAGATCACAAAAACGTACAAGGACCTCCTGTCTAAATAGAGAGTCTTCTACTTTTCTAAAATACGATGTTTTTGCAATTATTCCCCATTTTAAAACCTCAACGTGAAAGGATGCAACGTTTGGATCACACAGTCTTTTGAAACAAAAACCATCTGGCATAAACGCTTTGCAGACCGCCTCTGTTAACGCTTTAGTTTTTGCACTGTACCGCACAGTATCTCTGTCTATCCGCCCTTGTTCTTCTTTTAATTTCTTTTTTTCTTCAATTTTTTCAAACATTGTTTCGAATATTCCCATAGCTTTCTCCTATTTTACAATCGTTTTTCTTTCTTAAACATAATATCTGAACTGCTTAATCAAATATTCAACATCAGAATCGCTTAAACCATATTTTGATACCATTTCTGCTTGAACATTACGTAAGATTTCTTTTGCCCGGTCTTTATCCGACATATCATTTGCCGTCTTAATAACCGAAAGATATTTGTTGTAACTTGATGAATCCATCCTTGATTTCCTCCTTTTTAATTCCAAAACGGAATTTTAGTATATTATAATTCTATTTTGGAATTATGTCAAGTATTTTTTAGAATATAATCTAATATAATATTCTAAAAAGGAACTATAAGCTTATGAAAATAAGAAAACAAAATTATGGAAATAAAAATTTGGTAGGCAGAAACATTGAACGGATAAGAAAGGAAAAAGGAATCAAACAAAAAGATTTTATAGCACAAATTCAAATTATGGGATGCGATATGAACCCTACCAGTTATTCAAAACTCGAAGGTCAAGTGCGAAGTGCAACGGATAAAGAAATTTTTGTTATTGCAAAAATTCTTGGTGTAACTATTGAAGATTTATTTAATAATTAACAACAAAAGTAAAAAACTCCTCGGACAAATGTCCGAGGAGTTTTTTGGCGTCGTTAAGAGGATTCGAACCTCCGACCTACCGCTTAGGAGGCGGTCGCTCTATCCTGCTGAGCTATAACGACAGATTTTCACAAAACCTATTCTATCACACCTTAAAGGGTTTATCAAGGCTTTTTTAAACAAAATCACTCAAAATCATATTGCTTACAAAAAAGCCTTTATCCGAAAATCGAATATTCCCATTTTTTCTCACCAGATGCCCCGTCTTTTCGTATTTCTTGAGTGGCTCGCCAAACACATCATCAATGTCAAGTACAAACCTCTCAAAAAACTTTCTTTCGGATATTCCTTCACGAAGTCTCAGCCCCAGAAAAACAAATTCGCTCATCATATCAAAATTATCCAAAGTTTCACAATTTATCTCTGCGCTTTGGTCTTTTTTTATTTTCTCAATATACTCCGAAATGCCCAAAGCATTTGAAAACCGAGCACCCTCCACACACGAAAAAGCACCTGCTCCAAGCCCAAGAAAGTCCACGCACTGCCAATATTTTTTGTTGTGCCTTGACTCACAGCCATTCTTTGCAAAATTTGAAATCTCATATCGGCTGTACCCTGCATTGCCCAACTTTTCTACCGCAAGGTCATACATATCCGCAACAGCGTCATCATCAGGAAGATTCAAATCCATATCCCAAAAGGGTGTCCCCTCTTCAACTTTCAGGGAATAACAGGAAATATGCTCCGCTCCAAAACCCACAGCCTCATCAAGTGTATCCTCCCAGTCAGCAAGGGTCATACTGGGAAGTCCATACATAAGGTCAAGGGATATATTTTGAAACCCCGCCCGCCGTGCATTTTGGAAGCAATCCCCAAAATCTTCAAAAGAATGTATTCTCCCCAAAGTTTTAAGGCAATCATCACTTGTGGACTGAAGCCCGATGCTCAGCCTGTTTATCCCCGCTTCACTCAAGGCGCAAAGACCTTCAAAGCCGATTGTTTTTGGATTGCACTCTATCGTAATCTCCGCATCAGACTCTATTTCAAAGCACTCTTTCAAAACAGAAAGTGTCTCGCAAATATAATCAGGGTCAACCGCCGATGGCGTTCCTCCGCCAAAATAGATGGTGTCATACCTCTTTGGATACTTTTTTGCCTGAATTTTTATTTCCTCACAAAGGGCAGAGAAATAGGGCTCTATCCAGCTTTCCGATTTTGCATAAGAATTGAAATCACAATAAAGGCACTTGCTCTTGCAAAAAGGAATGTGAATATAAAGCCCCGAATTTTCCATTTTTTCTCCTAACGGCCAAAAATCTGCCACGTTTAAATTTAATCCAGCTTGAGTACCGACATAAACGCCTCCTGGGGGACTTCCACCGAGCCCACCTGACGCATACGTTTTTTGCCCTCTTTTTGCTTTTCAAGAAGCTTTTTCTTTCTGGTAATGTCACCGCCGTAACACTTTGCCAGAACGTCCTTTCGCATTGCATGAACAGTTTCACGGGCAATAATCTTGCTGCCCACCGCCGCCTGAATGGGAATTTCAAAAAGCTGGCGGGGAATGGACTCTTTCAGCTTTTCAGCAATGCGTCTACCACGGGCATATGCCTTTTCCTTGTGCACAATGAACGAAAGAGCATCAACCATATCGCCGTTAAGCAAAATATCAAGCTTCACAAGCTCTGATTTCTGATAATTTTTCATTTCATAGTCAAATGACGCATAACCCCGTGTCCTTGATTTGAGAGCATCAAAGAAATCGTAGATAATTTCATTGAGAGGCAACTCATACTTAAGCGTTACTCGGTTTTCATCAAGATAGGTCATATCAATATATGTGCCACGCCGCTCCTGACAAAGCTCCATAATGCTACCCACAAATTCCTTTGGAGTCATTATGTTTGCCCCAACTATTGGCTCTTTCATATAGTCAATTTCCTGTGCCCCAGGAAGATTTGTGGGGTTTGAAATTGTCAGCATTGTGCCATCCGTCTTGTACACCTGATATTCAACCGATGGAGCTGTTGTGACCAAATCAAGGTTATATTCACGCTCCAAGCGTTCCTGAATAATTTCCATATGCAAAAGCCCCAAAAAGCCGCATCTGAAGCCAAAACCAAGAGCCACCGAGGTCTCTGCGTCAAACTGAAGCGCCGCGTCATTGAGCTGTAGCTTTTCAAGAGCATCTCTCAAATCGTTGTATCTCGCCCCGTCTGCTGGATAGACACCCGAATACACCATGGGCTTTACTTCCTTATACCCGGGAAGAGCTTCGTTCGTTCCGCCTTTTGCCAATGTAATGGTGTCACCCACACGCACATCCCGCACGTTTTTGATGCTGGCGGCAATGTATCCAACCTCACCCGCCTTGATTTCTTTGGCAGGAAGTACGCCAAGAGGATTGAGATATCCCACTTCCACAACGTCAAAGGTGCTTCCGCTTGCCATCATCTTGATTGCATCGCCGACTTTGAGCTTTCCGTCAACCACCCTGACATACGCAATAACGCCTTTGTAGCTGTCATAATACGAGTCAAAAATGAGCGCCTTGAAAGGTGCACTTTCGTCTCCCGCAGGGGGAGGAACGTCCTCAACAATCCTTTCAAGAACCGCTTCGATATTTATTCCGTTCTTTGCAGAAACAAGGGGAGCATTTTGAGCATCGATACCAATAACATCTTCGATTTCCTGCTTGACAACCT
The DNA here is from genome assembly GCA_017456605.1 of Clostridia bacterium. GTDB lineage: Bacteria > Bacillota > Clostridia > Monoglobales > Monoglobaceae > SIG440. The sequence continues at coordinate 79,156 of JAFTJA010000007.1, forward strand.
CGGGTTGCGCCGACGGCAAATCGATTTTGTTTATCACCGGCACAAGCTCCAAGTCGTGTTCAAGTGCAAGATAGGTGTTCGCCAAAGTCTGCGCCTCAATTCCTTGCGCCGCATCAACAATCAAAACCGCACCCTCACACGCAGCCAGGCTTCGCGATACCTCATAATTGAAGTCCACGTGTCCCGGTGTGTCAATAAGGTTGAGGACATATTTCTCGCCATCCTTTGCAGAATACAAAAGGCGCACAGCCCTTGCCTTTATAGTAATTCCACGCTCTTTTTCAAGCTCCATATTGTCAAGAACCTGGTCCTGCATTTCACGATTGGTGAGAGAATCAGTCATCTCCAAAAGGCGGTCAGCCAATGTGGACTTTCCGTGGTCAATATGTGCAATAATCGAAAAATTTCGTATGTTCTTCTGGTATTCGTTCATCTTGGGTTTCCTTCCGAAAATATTGTAGCCTATCCTTTATATCCGTTTGGGTTTTGTTGCTGCCATCTCCAGCCATCAGCGCACATATCCTCCAGGGTCTTTTTCGCTACAAATCCAATTTCTTCTTTTGCTTTCTTGGGGTCAGCAAAGCACGCATCTATATCCCCCGGTCTGCGAGCTTCAATTTTGTAAGGAAGCTCTCTGCCGCAAGCCTTTGAAAACGCCTTTATCATATCCAGCACGCTATAACCCTGACCTGTGCCGAGGTTGTAGGTGACAATTCCTGACTTCTTTGAAATCTTTTCAAGGGCCCGAAGGTGCCCATCAGCAAGGTCAATAACATGGATATAATCACGCACTCCCGTGCCATCGTGTGTGTCATAATCGTTTCCGAAAACGTGAACATAGTCACGCTTGCCCACTGCAACCTGAGCAACATACGGCATAAGATTGTTGGGAATTCCCTGTGGGTCTTCGCCGATAAGTCCGCTTTCGTGAGCACCTACCGGATTAAAATATCTGAGAATTGCAATATCCCAATCAGGGTCAGCAATCGCTAAATCCCGAAGAATTTCTTCAATCATAAGCTTTGTTCTGCCATAAGGGTTTGTGCACGAAAGGGGAAAATCCTCACAAATCGGAACAGTATGGGGCTTTCCATAAACTGTTGCCGATGAACTGAACACCAATCTTTTTACTCCAAACTCGCTCATAAGCTCACAAAGGTTCACTGTGCTGTAAATATTGTTATGATAATACCAAAGAGGCTTTGAAACCGACTCGCCAACAGCTTTAAGTCCTGCAAAGTGTATGACAGCGTCGAACTTATTTTCTTCAAAAACGCGTCTCAGGGCTTCTTTGTCAACCATATCCACTTCATAAAACTTTATTGACTTTCCTGTGATTTTTTCAACTCGTTTGAGCGATTCCTCTGAGCTGTTTGAAAGGTTGTCAACCACCGTAACCTGATAGCCCGCATCAAGAAGCTGAACACAGGTGTGACTGCCGATATATCCCGCACCGCCAGTAACTAAAATATGCATAATTTATACCTCCAAATTGTTGCTTTCACAACATATTTATTTTGAAATTATATTTTAACACATTTTTATTCATATTTCAAGTGTTTTAAGAGGCCTTTCCCTATCCCACAAAAAACTTTGGTGCCAAATAGTACCATTTTTATACTTTTGTCTGATTGTATGCTATAATTATAAAGGGGTGCGAAAAGCATTCCTCGCATGGCTCATTGTTGCGACACACTGCAAAAGGGACGGAAAATCCGTCCCCTTTGTGGTTATATGATTTTTTTATTCCAAATAGTCCTTAAGCTTTTTGCTGCGACTTGGATGTCTGAGTTTCCTCAGTGCTTTTGCCTCAATCTGTCGAATTCTTTCACGGGTAACGTTGAATTCCTTGCCCACTTCCTCCAAGGTTCTTGCTCTGCCGTTGTCAAGACCAAAGCGAAGACGGAGCACCTTTTCTTCACGGGGAGTGAGGGTACTTAAAACATCCATCATCTGTTCTTTGAGAAGCCTGAATGTAGCTGCATCCTGAGGAGCAGGAGTCTCGTTGTCCTGAATAAAATCCTGAAGGGAGCTGTCTTCTTCCTCGCCTATAGGGGTTTCAAGTGATACGGGTTCTTGCGCAATTTTCATAATCTCGCCGATTTTGTCAATGGGCATATTGAGTTCTTTTGCCACCTCTTCAGGTAGCGGGTCACGTCCAAGCTCCTGAACAAGCTGTCTCGTAACTCTTATGAATTTGTTGATTGTTTCAACCATATGAACAGGAATTCTTATGGTTCTTGCCTGGTCGGCAATAGCACGGGTGATGGCCTGCCTTATCCACCACGTCGCATAAGTACTGAATTTGTAGCCCTTGGTATAGTCAAACTTTTCAACCGCTTTGATAAGGCCAAGATTTCCCTCCTGAATGAGGTCCAAAAACAGCATACCGCGGCCCACATAGCGTTTAGCGATGCTTACAACAAGTCTGAGGTTTGCCTCTGCCAATCGGTGCTTTGCATCAGCATCGCCGTCAACCATTTTTTGTGCAAGCTCTGCCTCCTCTGCGCCTGAAAGAAGCGGAACTTTTCCGATTTCCTTAAGATACATACGCACCGGGTCATCAATGCTCACGCTGTCAGGCACAGACAAGTCTGCAAGCTCATCCTCGGTGATTTCAAAATCGTCGTTTTCTTCAAGTTCAGGAAGCTCATCGCCGAAATTTCCTACGATTTCAATACCCTGCTTTTCGATGAAATCATAAATTCTCTCTATTTGCACAGGGTCCATCTCAACAGCCTCGAGCTTCGCAGAGATGTCCCCGTACGAAAGCTCGCCGTTCTTTTTGCCCAGTTCAACCAGTTCCTGAACCGCCTGTTTCTGCATATCCTTGGTCGTAGGAGTCTTTTTTGTTTCTTCTGCTGCCTGTACAGCGTTTTCCTTTTTAGCCATAAATCTTCGCCTTTCTATTTTTTATCCTTTTTAAGTCTTTCCATAATCTCCTGAAGCCTGATAGCGTCCCCATCCTTTGCTAAGAGCTCCTCGGTCTTTTTTTCGTTATAATCAAGAACCGTTTTCAGGGGCATCTTCACCGCCTCAAGCTTGTTATCTACATTTTTATCGTCCGAAAGAATTTCCGAAACTGCACCAATCTCCGACTCATCAAACTGTGAAATCACCGCAGCCGGGCTGAGCCGTCCGCCGTTTTCAAGGGTGCCGAAAATAATTTCCGCAAGCTTTTTGTGAAGCCCATCGTTAAAGCTTTGGGGCGAAAGCTTGTCCTTCACCTCTTTGAACACATCTTTTTCACAAATCAGATTTAGAAGAAGCTTTTCTGCGTTATAGATGCGCATTTTTTCAAGGTCGCCTCTGCCACCTGTTCGGGCTTCAAACTGTTTTTTCTCCTGCCGTTGGAACCGCACCTTTTCATTCCTCTGATTTTTCTGCATCCGCTCCCTGACCCTCACATTTATGCTGTCAGGTGAAACATCTGTTTTTCGTGCAATCTTTTTTATATAAATTTCTCTTTCGACATCGTTTTTTATATTGGCAAAGATTTTTGCAATTTGCTCAAGAAACTCAATTTTTTCAACAGTATCATCAAGGTTATATTGTGCCTCAATCTTGCCTATCTTATACTCCACAAAGCTTTCAGCGTTGTCAATGAGCAGCTGAAACATTTCAGGGCCTTTTGCCTTTATATAATCATCAGGGTCCTTGCCGTCGGTTATTTTAAGGACTTTCACCTTGAGGTCAGCCTCTCTAAGGATTTCTCCCGCTCTGTCCGCCGCTTTCTGTCCTGCTTCATCAGCATCATAACAAAGAATCGCCTTGTCCGCATACCGTTTGAGGACATCTGCCTGCTGCGGTGTAAACGCCGTGCCAAGGGACGCCACTGCGTTGTCAAAGCCACTTTGATGAAGAGATATTACATCCATATATCCCTCCATAATAAGGAACTTCCCGCTCTTTGTGTTTTTCGCAATATTCATTGCATAAAGATTGTCTTTCTTTTTGTAAATAAGGGTTTCAGGTGAGTTCAAATACTTTGGAGCATTGTCCTTGTCGGTGAGAATTCTTCCTCCAAAGGCAATCACGTTTCCCCGAAGGTCGATTATGGGAAACATAACTCTGTCGCGAAACTTGTCAAAGTATGTGCCGTTGTCCCGTTTCACCGCAAGCCCCACCTCAAGAAGCTCTTCCTCGCGATAACCCTTTTCTTTCATATAATCAATGAGCGAGTTCCACTCATCGGGAGCATAACCAAGCCCAAAGCTTTTTATGGTGGAATTTGAAAGCTTTCTCGCCCTTAGGTAATCAAGGGCCTTGCTGTTTTTCTTGTCAATAAGGTTGTTGAAAAAAAATCTTGCCGCCTCGGCATTCATCTCATACATTCGTTTTTTCTTGTCATGGATTTGGGCGGCACGGTTTCGCTCCGCCGCACTTCGATAATCAGGAACAGGAACGCCCGCTCTCTCCGCCAGAAGCTTCACCGCCTCCATAAAATCAAGATTTTCTTTTGCCATAATGAAATTTATGACAGTCCCCCCGGCGCCGCAGCCAAAACAGTGAAAGAGCTGCTTGTCCGGTGAAACCGAAAATGACGGCGTCTTTTTGTCATTGTGAAGGGGGCAAAGCGCCTGAAAGCGATTCCCCACTCTTTTCAATGTAACATAACGGGAAATAAGGTCAACTATGTCATTTTTTTCCACGACTTCATCAATGAAATCCTGAAAATCCACAGATTGTTTCAAAATCAAGCAGCCCCTTTCCCCAAAAAATTTCTTACTTTATAATTCGACAAAATTTTGTTCTTTCCTTTAGCAAATTATACAAATTTATCCCCGCCAGATTTTGGGAACAAAGTATTTGTCATAAAGGCTCAGGGCATAGCGGTCTGTCATCCCCGCCACATAGTCCCTGACTGCAATTATGTTATCACCATTTCCGCCGTTTTCCACCTCACCGCCGGGTATAAGTCCTGGGTTTTCAAGAAACAATTCAAAAAGCGACTTTATCACATTGAAGGCTTTTTTCTCTTCATTTTTGGCATAATCGTTGAGATATACATTCTCAAACATAAACTTTCTCAGCCCCATCATGGCTTCAAAAACATCCTTTTCCATCATAATATCGGGCTTTTGATAGCTTTCCTTGATTATGCTCTTTATCATGGAGTCAATTCTTGCAGAATGTGAGTTCCCCAAAACGACTGAAAACTCTTTTGGTATATCCTCGCCCTTTATCACTCCGCCCCGTATGGCATCATCAATATCGTGGTTTATGTAGGCAATTTTATCAGCAAAA
>JAFTJA010000008.1 GCA_017456605.1 Clostridia bacterium
AGCAATTACTGCTCAGTGTGATGCTGATGAATTATTTGATTTAATATATGAAGAATTTAATTAAAACAAGTTGCATCTAAACCTTATGCCTCGCAATATGGATATGTCGAAAAATATCGAAAGGTGAGATTGTAATGAAAAAAAGAATTTTAATATCTTTGGTATTTATACTTTTGGCGTTGTTGGCTTTTATATACTGGTACAATTATTCCGGTGAAATAATTTCAAAAGGTATAGAGGATATAAAGAATATTACCATTACAGTTTACCCTTGTGATGATGAAAAAAAGGAAATTAGGACTATTGACAATACAGATGAAATTGAAAAACTTTATAATATGTTGAAAGAGACGACCAAAATAAGAAACAACAGACATCCATCTCATACAGTATCTGTTCAATGGGATCCTAAATTTGAGATTGATATTTTATATAAAAATGGAGAACAAGAGCACATCTTTTCAACTCAAGCAACCGGTTCTGTCTGCAAATATCTAAACAGTGTGGGGAGTTCAGGAGATAAAGGATATATGTTAGGAAAAAATCAAAACATATGGGATTACATTTTTAGTAAATGATTTTTATCCTAATGTGACACGAACTTGACACCAAAAAAGTTTTGCATCTAAACCTTATGTGTCGCAATTGCTCAAACGATTGGCATCTAAAATGTGCAGTCTTTATATAAAGAATGTCGAATGTTGTCGAAAAAAATATAAATTTAGGAGAAATTATTATGCGAGAAATTGATGCAATGAAAATCACTGAAACGGTGAAAAACCTGTGTATTGAGGCAAATTGCCATTTGAGCAGTGATATTAAGGAATGTATAAAAAACTTTCATACTGATGAGAGCTGGCCACAGGCAAAGGAAATATTGGAACGCATTATTGAAAATTATGAAATATCAGACGAGAGTAATCAGCCCATTTGTCAGGATACCGGTGTTGCGTGCGTATTTCTCAAAATAGGTCAGGATGTACATATAACCGGTGACATTACTGATGCGGTAAACGAGGGTGTAAGACAAGGCTATGAAGAAGGTTATCTTCGAAAAAGCGTGGTTCGTGACCCTCTTGACAGAGTGAATACGGGCGACAACACGCCTGCTATGATTTATTTTGAAATTGTGCCGGGGGACAAAATAGAGATTACTGTTGCGCCAAAAGGTTTTGGCAGCGAAAATATGAGCCAAATCGCAATGCTTCGCCCGTCAGACGGCTTGCAGGGCGTAAAAGATTTCATAATAAAAACGGTTGAAGAAGCCGGCCCGAACCCGTGCCCGCCTGTTGTTGTGGGAGTAGGCATAGGCGGAACTTTTGATAAGGCTGCTTATCTTGCTAAAAAGGCCCTTATTCGTCCGGTAAATGTTGCAAACAGTGAGCCGTTTTATGCTGAACTTGAAAAAGAGATATTGGAAGAAATAAACAAACTTGGCATTGGCCCTCAGGGATTTGGTGGCAGAACTACCGCACTTGCTGTAAATATCGAAAAATATCCTACGCATATTGCGGGCCTTCCTGTGGCAGTTAATATAAATTGCCATGTCACAAGACACCAGACGGAGGTGATATAAATGGCTATTTCTGTTAAAACACCGTTAACTCGCGAAGATGCAAGAAAACTAAAGGCAGGGGACAGCTGTTTGTTATCAGGCGTAATTTATACTGCGAGAGATGCTGCACATAAACGCTTGTGCGAGCTTCTGGCTCAAGGCAAAGAACTGCCGCTGGATATGAAAGACAGTGTTATATATTTTGTCGGACCTACACCGGCAAAACCGGGGCAGGCCATAGGCTCGGCGGGTCCTACTACATCATACCGTATGGATGCTTACAGTCCTGATTTGATTGCTATTGGACAAACAGGTATGATTGGCAAGGGGAAAAGAGGCCCTGAAGTTATTGCTGCCATGAAAGAACACGGGGCGGTATATTTTGGGGCTATTGGCGGTTGCGGAGCACTTTTGAGCAAATGCATAAAAAAAGCTGAGGTTATTGCATATAGTGACCTTGGTGCTGAAGCCATTTGCAGACTTGAGGTGGAAGATTTTCCTGTTATCGTAATAATTGATAGTCAGGGTAACAACCTTTACGAAACCGGAAGACGCGATTATCTTGCTCAAAAAAATAAATAGGACCCTCTGATATTGTGGCAGCCGTGGCAATGACGATCGCAAATTCGGTTTTGGATTTTCATAAAACAAAGTTATAATGCGAGTATAAAAGAGGGCGTTGCCTCAATTTGTGAAAAGACACTTGTTGAGACACGCCCTTTTGATTTAGTCACAGTCGACTCTGCAAGCGATAAGGCAGGTTGCACTTGTCACCAGAAGAGAAAAGAAAAACAGAAGAAGACCGGTGATTATTGCGCCCAATACACTTGTTGCAGCGAACGTTATGCCAAGAAGAATTACAGATGTCAGAATCGTACCCAGGATTCCTGCAAAGAATGGTATGAGGCTTTGGCAACAGCCGATTCTTTCAGAATCACGGAAAGAAGAAGCCAAAAGTGTGATGCCCAAGAAACCGACAGCAATTCCAAACAATACCCACAAGAATACAGGGGTGATTGTTATCAGCGCGGTGAAGCGGAAAAATGCTGCAAAAACACCGATAATAATGCTTGCGATAACTGCTTTGCCTGTGCAGCTGATTTGACAGTTACAATTTGTTGTATTCATATATTTCACCTCCACTTTATAATATGCCGGATGTTTTTATGGAGTGATTATGTTCAAAAATTTGTTGAAAAAAAGAGGAAATATGATATAATGGTAAAAACAAAGTTTGGAAGCATTGTATGAGTTTATCTATGAATCATTTGTAGATAATAAGGAATACTTTTCTTGAATTGACACGAGGTTTTCGCCAAAATATTTGGCATCTAATTTATACAGCCTTTATAACGTATAATTTGTCCAATGTTGATAGAAAGGGAGCGGTTTTGTATGACGGAAATAATAAAAATCATGGAAATAATAGGAACTATAGCCTTTGCGCTGTCGGGTTCGTTAGTTGCGATTAGTTCGGGACTCGATGTGTTTGGCGTTGCTTTTTTAGCGTGTATTACTGCATTTGGCGGAGGAATTTTAAGGGATATGATACTGGGAATAAATCCCCCTTTAATTTTTAATAACTTTTCGGTTTTTCTGCTGGCTTTGATTGTTGCCATTTTGACTTTTATAGTTTCGTATGTGTTCAGGAGTAAATTTAATAATTTTAAGACAAAAATCGAACGCATTAACAATATTTTTGATGCTATAGGATTATCTGCTTTTGTTGTAATTGGTTCCGAAACTGCTTGCGTAAATGGCTTTTTGGATAATGGATTTATTGTTGTTTTTGTTGGTATGATTACAGGAGTAGGTGGAGGTATTTTCAGGGATATATTGATTGATACAACTCCATATGTTTTTAAAAAACATATTTATGCAATAGCGGCAATTCTTGGAGGTATTGTGTATTTTATTCTGAGAAAATATATTCAAAATATTCAATTATCGTCTTTTTTGTCAATATTACTGATATTTACGATACGAATGCTGGCAACAAAATACAGATGGAGTTTGCCTAAAATATACATAAACGATAATAATGACAATTAAATTTTTTTGTCCTGACTTGACAAAAGTCGAATTATGTCGAATATTACAGAAAGGAATTCTGGAAATATGAAATCAATAGAAAGAGTTAAAACAAACAGGAACGAAACTTTAGATTTATTTAAGTTTGTTGCAGCGTTTGCAGTTGTTTGTATTCATTATATGTTTTTTGGAGTAACTGGGGAGATTGTGAAAGCTATAGCTCGGTTTGCAGTACCATTTTTCTTTGCTGTATCAGGTTATTTTGCATACTATGATGATACAAAAAAAATAAAGAAAAAAATTAAAAATATTTTTGTTCTTTATTTGAGTAGTTTTGTGTTATATTTTATTTATTCTGCAATAAAACATATTTTAGCAGGGGAGACTTTTGTTGAATATTTATTAATGTATTTTAATAAAACAATCATTATTGATTTTTTGGTTTTGAATACAACAATTACCAGTGCTCATTTATGGTTTCTTCCAGCGTTAATTTATTGTTATTTGCTACAGTTGCTTTCTAAAAATAAAGTATCGGAAAAAGTATTATTTACCGTGACTTTTGTATTAATGTTGATTTATTTAACAACGGAAGAGATTTTACCCATTTTTGGAATAGAAACATCAAAATATATTTTTACAAATGTGCTTTTTAGGGCGTTTCCTCAGTTTGCGCTTGGAATGTTTATTAGAAAATACATAAATGTTATAAAGGAGAGTGTTTCTAAAACTTCAATGTTTATTATTCTTGCAATAGGTATAATAGAAACGATTGTTTCTGTGATAATGTTTGGTAATAGTATTACGTATATAGGTAGTATGCTGAATGTTGTAGCTATGCTTCTTTTGGCTGTAAAGTATGAAAACAATTCGTACGATGGTCGTTTAATTAAATTGTCAGGTTGCAACACATATATATATATATTTCATGTTGCTATCGGAGGAACTTTACAAACTATATTAGATTATATTGGAATTGGAACAGAGCTTTTATGGATTAATATAAAACCAGTGATTGTGTTTATACTGTCTATAATCTTTTCACTTATTATTGGTTCAATATTTGATAGATTTCTTATAAAAAACAGAACACAGTAGGACGGTTTTGTTTCGTTCGTGTCAAGTCCTAAAAATTTAAAAGATTAGTTTGCCGATTTTGATATTTACATATACTATCGGATGCGAGAAAATCCAGTATTCTCGTGGGTTCTGATGAAAAGTGTTTAAGAAAAATACAGTGAGAAAATCAGAAAAAAATAGTAGGTCCTAATACGAGCTTGCGAGTATCAAGGTTCTCCGAAATATAGAAATCTTTGATTTCGTTATATTTCGTGATGGTTCTTATTATTCACTGTTCTCCTGACTTGACAAAATCATAATGGATATGTCGAAAGATGTCGAAATAAAGCCTCCCCTGTGTAAGGGGAGGTGGGTTAGCGAAGCAAACTCGGAGGGGTTGTAAAAAAGCAGAACAATCCCTCAGTCAGCTACGCTGACAGCTCCCTTTACACAAGGGAGCCTTTTAAAGGTTGCATCTAAACCTTATGCCTCGCATTAAAACGAAATACAGAAAAGAGGTGATAAAAATGAAAAAAAGAACAAAAATTATACTTATAATCGTTATTTTGATTATCCTTTGTGCGTCATTTGTTTTTTCGGGCGGTATGCCTGAAAATGGTGATTTGTGGGAGAATGCCGTTTATACAGAGGACACCGAGCTTGGCAGCGGTGAAAAGACAGTAACGGTTGAGGTGGTTGCAAAAGACCGTTTTGTGACCTTTACTTTGAACACGGACAAAGAAACCCTTGAAGATGCGCTCTCGGAGTACGACCTTATTTCAGGTGAAGACGGACCATACGGACTTTATGTGAAAAAAGTTAATGGAATACTTGCCGATTATGATGAAAATCAAAGCTATTGGTCGCTTACAAGAAACGGGGAATATTTAGAGACCGGTGTGAGCGATACAAAAATTACAGACGGCGAACATTATGAATTGACTTATATAAAATAATATAATATAATAAATATGTGAAAGGAGGTGAAAAAATGAAAACAGCAGAGCTTTATGACCTCTCAAAGACCATTGCGTCACCACTTCTTGAAAAATGTGAATATCCTTGGCTGTGCCTTGGGAAAATCAAGGAATTCATTGTGGAACTTGGCAAGACTCTGGACAAGGAGAAGTTTGACGAAGTGTCAGAAAATGTGTGGATAGCAAAATCGGCAAAGATTTTTCCGTCGGCATATATTGAAGGACCATGCATAATTGACGAAGAATCCGAGGTGAGACAATGTGCTTTCATAAGAGGCAGTGTCATTGTGGGCAAGAACTGTGTAGTGGGAAATTCCACCGAAATGAAGAACTCCATAATTTTTGACAATGTGCAGATTCCGCATTTCAATTATGTAGGCGACTCAATTCTTGGACATCGTTCGCATCTTGGTGCAGGGGCTGTTACTTCAAATGTCAAAAGTGACAAGACGTTGGTTACTATCAGTGCAGGCGGCGAAAAAATCGAGACCGGACTTAAAAAGTTTGGAGCAATGATTGGAGATTTCACCGAGGTTGGATGCAACAGCGTTCTTTGTCCAGGCACAGTAATCGGCAAAAATTCTACGATTTATCCATTGTCAAGAGTGAGAGGTTTTGTGAAAGAAAACTCAATATTCAAAAGTGAAGAGAATATCGTTACCAAGGTATAGGGGGGATATTTTAAAAACAGTGTCATCTCTTCTGACATAACTGTTTAGCGCCAGATCGCAAACGCTTGGTTTGCGGTGACGAGGCAAGAAGTTATCGAAGTTTTCGGCGGATGCTTCTTCGGCTTGACCCTGGTCGTAAAAATGCATACAAACAAACAAAGGTGTATTTATTGGGCAAATCAGTCTGTAATGATTGAGAATAGACTTAAAAACGTTTAAAGGAGAAAATATATGAAATTTATTACTGTGAAAAGTTATGATGAGCTAAGCAAAAAAGCTGCAAATATTATAGCGGCACAGGTTATTTTAAAGCCCTGCAGTGTGCTTGGTCTTGCGACAGGTTCCACTCCTTTGGGAACATATAAAAAGCTGGCGGAGTACAACAAAGCAGGCGATGTTGACTTTGCAGATGTTACCTCTGTAAACCTTGATGAGTATCAAGGTTTAAAGGGTGACAATGACCAGAGCTACAGATATTTTATGGATAACAATTTATTTAAAAACATCAACATTGATATAAATAAGACATTTGTTCCTGACGGTTGTGCAGTTGACCTTGCAAAAGAGGGTCAGCGTTATGATGAATTGATTAAGAATTTGGGCGGTATTGACCTTCAGCTTCTGGGAATTGGGCTTGATGGACATATTGGTTTTAACGAACCCGATGAGGTGTTTACAAAAGAAACACATGAGGTTGAACTTGACCCCTCTACAATAGAGGCAAATGCACGTTTCTTTGCGTCAAAGGACGAGGTTCCCAAGAAGGCGATAACCATGGGAATGATGTCAATTATGCAGGCTAAAAAAATATTGCTTATTGCAAACGGCAAAAACAAAAAGGACATAGTTGAAAAGTCATTTTTCGGTCCTATTACTCCGCAGATTCCTGCGTCCATACTTCAACTTCATCCTGACGTGACAGTTGTTTTCAGTGAGGAGTAAAACTTTTAAATTATTAGCAAAAAGGTTAGCTGCCACGGGCAGGTAGCCTTTTGGCATTTTGAGAATTCGGAGGATTTTATATAATGGGAAAATATTTTGGAACGGATGGCTTCAGAGGCGAAGCAAATGTAAATCTGACAGTTGAACACGCGTTCAAAATTGGCAGATATCTTGGTTGGTATTATGGAAAAGAACACAAGTGCAAAGTGGTAATCGGCAAGGACACAAGGCGTTCAAGCTATATGTTTGAGTATGCTCTTGCTGCGGGTCTCACCGCGAGCGGTGCTGATGCATATCTTCTGCACGTTACCACAACACCGTCGGTGTCTTATGTTGTGAGAACCGAAGATTTTGACTGTGGCATAATGATTTCTGCCAGTCACAATCCATATCATGACAACGGAATAAAGCTGATAAACAACCGCGGCGAAAAAATGTCGGAATCGATTATTGCAGACATAGAGGCATATATTGATGGTGTTATCGGCGAAATTCCCCTTGCTGTGGGTGAGGACATCGGCAGAACCATTGACTATGTTGCAGGAAGAAATCGCTATACAGGTTATATCATTTCCCTTGCAAGAAATTCGTACAAAGGGATAAAGATTGGTCTTGACTGCTCAAACGGAAGCACTTGGATGCTGGCAAAGAACATATTTGACACCCTCGGTGCTGAAACTTATGTGATAGGAAACCAGCCAAATGGGTTCAATATCAACTATGAATGTGGCTCCACACATATTGAAAATCTCCAGGCATTGGTGAAAGACAACAACCTGGATATTGGCTTTGCCTTTGACGGAGATGCAGACAGATGCCTTGCGGTTGACGAAAAGGGAAACATCCTGACGGGCGACCACATTATGTATTTCTGCGGCAAATATATGAAAGAAAATGGCACACTCAAAAAGAACACGGTTGTGACAACTGTTATGTCAAACATCGGTCTTTATAAGGCGCTTGATGCAGAGGGGATTGATTATGTAAAAACAGATGTCGGCGACAAGTATGTTTATGAAGCGATACAGACCAATGGTTTCTGTTTTGGCGGTGAAGAATCAGGCCACATAATCTTTTCGAAATATGCATCAACCGGCGACGGACTTATCACCGCTCTCCAGATAATGGAGGTGCTGATTGAAAGCAAGCTTGTGGCGTCAAAGCTTTGTGAGGGATTTGAGAGATTTCCGCAGCTTACACGAAATGTTCGGGTGGAGGATAAAGATGCTGCGCTTGGCGATGAAGATGTAAAGCGGGCGGTGAAAGAGGTCGAAGAAAGCCTTGGTGATGACGGCAGAATTCTTTTCAGGAAAAGCGGTACAGAACCCCTTATTCGCATTATGGTCGAAGCAAAGGGTGAAAGCATTTGCGAGGCAATGGCACAAAAAGTATATGATGTCATGAAAGAAAAGGGATATGCACTCAACTAAAAAATAAAAGCTAAACGGGCAAAGCACAGAGCTTTGCCCGTTTTAAAGTTGTACTGAAAAGACAAGGAAAACGCAATATGTCTTTTGAAAACATTGTAGCCGTATGGCAATGATGATATAATTTTTTCAAAAAGAGAAAATATTTTTTGAGGTGAAAAGTATGGATATGTTCTCATTGAGGGGCAAAGTAGCTGTCATAAGCGGTGGCGCAGGTCTTTATGGCAGACAGATGGTAAAGGCGCTGGCTATGGCGGGTGCCAGAGTTTATATGGCATCGCGCAATACAGAAAAAAATCAGGAGGTTGCAGATGAACTCTGTAGCGAGGGATATGACGTAAAGGTTGCATACCTCGATTTGGGCGATGAAGAAAGCATACTTGCGCTCCGTGACGGAATTTATGCAAAAGAGGGCAAGGTTGATATTTTGGTGAACAACTCTGTTTTGCGTACAATGAAACAAGGTTACAATGATACAAAGGAAAATTTTGAAAAGAGTCTTTCGATAAATGCCACAGGTCTCTTCCTTATTACCCGTGCTTTTGGCGATGAAATGTGCAAGGCGGGAAAGGGCTCTATCATAAACATCGGTTCATATATGGGTATGCTTGGACCTGATTATTCGTTGTATGAGGGAACAAATATGAATCAAAACGGTGCACCCCCCGATTATTTCTTCAACAAGGGTGGTATGACAAACTATACTAGGTACATAGCAAGCCATTATGGCAAGTTCGGTATTCGTTGCAACGTGTTGGAGCTTGGCGGTTTTTATGACGGAAGTCAGCACCCGTTGTTTGTTGAGAGATATAACAAGTCAACCTGCCTTGGCAGAATGGCAAATGAAAAAGATATTATGGGCTCAATTATATTCTTGGCATCCGATGCATCAGAGTATATCACAGGTGCGGTTATTCCGGTTGATGGCGGATACACAGCGAAATAAGGAGAATGACTATGAATTATACAGAAAAAAACGGTCTCAAAATTTCAAAAATGACCCTTGGCACAGTTCAGCTTGGTATGAACTATGGCGTAAACAACAGTTCTGGAATGCCATCGGAGGAGCAAAGTTTTACAATTCTTGATGCAGCATATGAGGGCGGGGTAACTATCCTTGATACTTCGGATGACTATGGTAAAAGTGAAGAAGTGATAGGTGCTTATCTGCGTAAAAACCCTGACAAGCATTTTGATATATGTACAAAGTTTAAGGTTACTGAAGAAACATCAAAGGATATTTATAATTCACTTAAAACCTTTGCGCTGGCATCTTGCAAAAAGCTTTCAATTGACAGAATTCCTATCTTTATGAGCCATACAGAAAAGAACTATATCGATTATGGCGAAAGATTAGTTGAAGCTCTTAATGAACTTAAAAAGGACGGAATTATTGTTAATTCAGCCATTTCTTTGTCAAATAAAGATGCATTTGAAAGAATAATCGATTGTGGTGGATTTGAAGCAGTACAGATTCCCCTCAATATTCTTGACAACAAGGAAATACAAAATGGTCTTGTTAAAAAAGCATCTGATGCTGGGATTGCGGTGTTTGTAAGAAGCGTATATCTACAGGGTTTGTTTTTCAGAAAGAAGGAGGATTTCCTTGTTCAAAACCCCAATGCGCCTACTCTCAAGCTTAAGGAAATGAACGAAAAGGTTCTTCCTGTTATTGAGAGAGTCCGCGAATTTGCAGATGAACTCAATATTTCGGTTGCACAGCTTGCTATGTCGTTTATAAAGGATACGTATGGAGTTGATTCTCTGGTTGTAGGAAGTGAAACTCCTGAACAGGTGAAGAGCAATCTTGAAATGTTTAATCAACCTGAACTTTCAAAGGAAGTTCTTTCAAAAATTCTTAACGAATTCAAAAATGTTGATCCATTTGTAATATCGCCCTGGGAATGGGAAAAGAGAAAATAAAAATAAAAAAGAACGAAATCTTTTGATTTCGTTCTTTTTGTATAAGGATTATGAATTAAAGTTCGCCGATTTCTTTCATAAAGGCTTCAACGTTTGCTTTCTTTTCGGCATCAGCACCGTAATAAGAATAGTCGAAACAGAAGATGCCGTCCATACCCAAAAGATTCATAGAGTCAGTGTAGGTTGAAAGGAGAGCACCTTTCTGGGTGAGGTAGAAGTCACGGAATGAGAGAATATTGTCAAGATACTTTCCGCAGCTTGCCATATCACCGCTCCATGCAGCTTCAATAAACTTCTTTGAATTTTTGGGTGTTGAGCTGAACATACCGTCAAGGACTTTATCGATTCCATAAGACATAGCAACGTCAAAAATGTCGATGTTGCTGAAAAGGAATTCAAAATCGGGGAGATTGTTTTTAACCTGACGGGCAAGCACGATGTCACCTGATTTGATGCCCTTTATGTTGGGATGCTTTGCAAGACGCTGAACCATGGGATATGTAATTTTCTGCTTTGTAACAACAGCCAAGTCATAAAGGAAGACGGGCTTTGGTGAATAATCAGCAACCTTTTCAAAGAAGTTGCAGTTGTCTGCATCAGGTGTTACTGAATAAAAGGGAGTTGTAAGAACGAGGGCGTCAAAATCATATTCCTTTATCATATCGATTCTGTCTTTAACGCGGGCAACAGAGTTATCCATAGAGCCAACGAAAAGCGGAACACGACCTTTAACCGCGTCAACTGCAATGCGTACAGCTTCTTTGAAAGCTGAATTCTTGATAGAAGCCTGAATACCCATGCTGCCCATAAGAAGAAGACCGCTTGCACCTGCTTCAATCTGCATATCAATTTCTTTAGCGAGAGCTTCAGCAACTATATCGCCGTTTTCGTTGAGAGGTGTACCCAATGCGGTATAAAAACCTCTTTTAAGCTTTTCCATTTAAAATCACCTTTCTTTATTAAAAAGTAAAATAATATTTTCACATATACATTTAACAACAAATAAAGAAAAAAATCTATGTAAAATAAGACATAGTTTTGAACGGATGTCTCAAAAGGGAAAAAACGATGCATTTTTGGTTGACTTTTTCAAAAGGATATTTTAGAATGAAGAAGAGGTGATGGTTTTGTATATGACAGAGTTTTACGATAACCGTATGGCTTCAGTAAAGGAATTCATATTTAATATTGAAGATGCAAAGATTACGGTGCTTTCTGACAAAGGTGTTGAATATGCGGAAGAAAATGTCTTAGATGCAAAATACGGACAACTTCATTTTCATGTATATTATGAGCTTTTTTACGTAAACGAAGGCAAAATCACGATAGTATTTGAAAATGAAAAGCGAGAGTTTGAAAAGGACGATTTGATTATAGTAACTCCCGAAACAAATCACATAACTTTGACAACGGAGCCGGGGACATACAGGTACAATATCAACTTTCTTATGGAAAAAATTTCGGTGAAGTCGGATTTTTCTATTTACGACGCCTTGAAAGACAGCTTTTTGGACTCATACGTTTGCGTAAAGGGCAACAAGGAGTTCGGGGATTTGCTGAAAAGAATGGTTATTGATATTATGCAGGGTGATGGAGTGTTGCTGAGTCTGCATTTCCATGAGCTGGCGATAAAGCTCCTTGAAAAAAGAGGTCATCACCAAGGTGTTGCTTTGGCAAAGCACACTATTTCGGATAGCAATATGATAAGAATGTACAAGCTTCAGCAGATAATTTTTACGTCGTATTGGCAGGATATTTCTCTTGACTATATTGCTGAAAAAATGTTTTTGAGCGTCCGTCAGGTAAGCCGGATTATCAAGCAGTATTATGGATGTACATACCGCGAGCTTGTGGCGAAAAACAGAATGAAGGTTGCCTCGGAGCTCCTTGAAAAAACAGATTTGTCAATTCTTGATATTGCAGCACAGACGGGCTATACCTCAATAAAAGGTTTTTACACATATTTTAAAAAAGAGTTTAATTGTCTTCCCACGGAATACAGAAAACGTGCGAAGAAAAATAAAAATTAAAAACGGAGGAAATTTATTATGAGTAAAGTTAAAGCAGGTTTTTCACAGCTCTGTATCACACCGCCTCTTGGTACACCGATTTCAGGATACTATGAGCAACGTTTCACAAAAGGCGTTCTCGATGACCTTTACGTGACGGCTGTTGCCTTTGATGACGGCGAAAAAAGGGCTGTTGTTATGGGTGTTGATATTATTATGTTGACCCAAAAACAAGCAAACGAATACAGAAAGATTATAGCGGATTATTGCAATATCCCGATGGATGCAATTTTTATCAACTGCTCGCATACTCACACAGGTCCGATGATTGGACCGGACTTTGCATCCGATCTTTGCGGTCTTCCGGCATACGAAGAATATCTTGGACTACAGATGCGTGATGCGGCAGCTCTCGCTTTGGAAGACGTGGAAGAAGCAGATTTTTATGCGGCAGAGGGAACTGTTCCCAACATTTCCTTTATACGCAGATACAGAATGAAGGACGGCTCAGTTCAGACAAACCCCGGCGTTGGCAATCCTGATATTGACCACGCTCTTGGCACACCAAACGAAAGGGTGAAGCTTATAAAAATTGAACGAGAAGAAGCGGATGATATTTTTATTGTCAACTTTGGCGTTCATCCTGACACAATCGGCGGTGAATACATAAGTGCTGACTATCCGGCATTTGTTTGTGCAACCATTGAGGCGGCAATTCCTGAAACAAAGTGTATGTTTCTTCAGGCGCCCCAGGGCGATGTAAATCACATCAACCCCAATCCTACGGAGGGTGAAAACCGGGGTCTTGAAATGACCTTTGACGGCTGCCCCAGAGGCTATGAGCATGCAATTTATATGGGCAGAGCTATTGCAGGTGCGGTGCTTCAGATTTGCGACAAGGCAGAAGAAATCAGTGCGGATGGTATTGCTTTTATAAATAAGACTGTGACCGTTCCGTCAAATCAGGAAAATGACAGACTTCCGGAGGCAAAGAGACTGGCGGAGCTTCACGACAGCGGTCGTGATGATGAAATACCTTTCAAGGCGATGGAGCTTACCACGGTTGTTGCAGAGGCAAAGCGAATCATTGAGCTTGAGAACGGCCCTGATTCATATTCATTCAATCTTTCTGCAATAAAAATCGGGGATATGGCGTTTATGGGAATTCCCGGCGAGCCTTTTACTGAAATTGCGAACAGAATTTATGAGGGCTCACCATTTGAAACAACAATTCTTTGTGCTTTGACGAACGGCGGTGACTCATACTTCCCCACAAGCAGTGCTTATGATGAGGGCGGGTATGAGGCAAGAACTTCAAGACTCAAAAAAGGTGCTGACAACATCATTGTTGAGGGAACAATCGATGCACTTCGCAACATAAAATAAGGGGAGAAGAAAAATGATTTCATGTACAGAATTTATACCGGTTTACAGTGAACTTTTCAAATATCTTGAAGAAGAAAAGGGCGGACATGACGAGGTCGTGAGATATTGGAATTATATCTCTGACACTTATGTTGCAGACCTTTTGGGAAAAGAAGTGACAAGTAAGGGCCTTCGTGGATGTTGGGATTATTGGGGGAAATCCCTCAATGAAGAGGCTTGCGACTTTGTTATGGAGCTTGATGAGAAAAGCGGAACATTTTCCATTGATATGAAAGCATGCCCGTCAAGAGGAAAGCTCAACTCACTTACATATATGGACCAATATCATGATTATTGCGGACATTGTGCAGTGCTTTATGCAAGACAGCTCAAAAAGTATGGGATAGAAGCTGACATTGTTGATTTGTCACGTACTGACAAGGCTCAGTGCCTGCTCACTTATAAATGCGATAAAAAAGTAGAAGACGGCGAAAAGCTGGTTATGGAAAGAAAAGCATCTGACAATGAATATTTCCACAGAGATTTCCACATTTCAGGCGAGCGCGGACTTCGGTATGTGGGTGAAAATTATGGTGATGCTGATGTTTGCGAATATCTCACTCGTTTTGCAAAGGCGTATTACAAGCCGCTGATTGAAAAAATCCGCAAGAATGGTCTTTCGGAAATGAAAAAGCATATTGAAGAAATCTATGCTATTGAAAAGGCCCCTGAAAATGTTAAGTGCACATTGAAAGACGGAGAGCTTCGTGTGGTTGTCACAGAGTGTCCCGCCATAAAATATATGAAAGAAAGCGGGTATGAGCCGTCAAAGTGGTATATTGAAGAAACCCGTACAGTGAAAGGCACTATTGCAGAGGAAAGCGGTTACGGCTTTGAACTCATTTCCTATAATCCCGAAAATGGTGCTGCGGAATACAGATTTTTCAGCAAATAAGCGGGTAAATGCATTGACAAAGGCAGCTATGCGTGATATACTTTTAAAAAGTAAATATTTTCTTCGGGGCAGGGCGAAATTCCCTACCGGCGGTGAAAGTCCGCGACTCGCAAGTGCGATTGATTTGGTGAAATTCCAAAACCGACAGTAAAGTCTGG
Organism: Clostridia bacterium; assembly: GCA_017456605.1. Taxonomy (GTDB): domain Bacteria; phylum Bacillota; class Clostridia; order Monoglobales; family Monoglobaceae; genus SIG440. Next base: position 15,073 of record JAFTJA010000008.1, read on the forward strand.
ATGAGAGAAGAAAGCTTTATGATTTTTTGGTTATAAAGTATTTGTCCCGATTGCATTTTGCAGTCGGGACATTTTTTGTGGACAGGAGTGGTTTTTATGCAAAAAAACAGCAAGGTAAAATGGATGGTGGAGGTAGCGATGCTTTCGGCGGTAGCGATGGCTTTGATGCTGCTTGAATTTCCGTTGCCTTTTATTGCTCCGCCTTTTTATGAGCTGGACTTCAGTGAGGTTCCCGTTCTTGTGGGTGCATTTGCCCTTGGACCCGTGGCAGGTGTTGCGATTGAGGGAATAAAGGTGCTGCTTAATCTTGCGATAAACGGCACAATTACTGCCGGAGTGGGCGAGACGGCAAACTTTTTGGTGGGCATAGCATTTGTACTGCCTGCAGGGCTTATTTACAAGCAAAAAAAGACGAAGAAAACTGCTATAATCGGAATGACAGTTGGCGGAACAGTTATGGCGATTTTTTCCTGTTTTGTGAATGCGTATATGCTTATTCCGGCATATGGCGCTGCTATGGGTCTTGAAATAAGCACCTTTGTGAAAATGGCGGCAGAAATTCACAGCGGAATTGATTCGCTTTTTGAGATGGTGCTTTTTTGTGTTTTGCCATTCAATTTGATAAAAGTTATTCTGGTTTCTGCTTTGACCACATTTTTGTATAAGCACATAAGTCCGATTTTGAAAGGAAGAAATTGAAAAAATACAGTTAAACTATTGACAAACATTTAATATTACAGTATAATCAAGTTGTTAGATAGAGGTGCGTTGTGTCATCATTAGGCAAATTTGTTATGCTTGCCAGGGCAGAGTTTGCTGAAAGGGGCAGACGCCGAAGACGGTCTGTGGCAAAAGACCGATCTGGCGACCGGGAATAATATTTTGGTCGTTGTCGCATTTATGCGGAGAGCTATCATATTATATTTGTTAATGGTTTTATATCCTTGCATATATTTTATGATAGTTGAAAATTCAGCTATCATTTTTTTGTGGAGTAAAAATGATAAACAAGTAAAGGGGTTTTGAAAATGAAGAAAACTGTTTTTAAAGGTGTTGCAACAGCCATTGTCACGCCTATGACCGAAAACGGAATTGACTATGAGAGTTTTGAAAGACTTATTGAATGGCAGATTGAAGAGGGCATAAACGCAATCGTTGTTGCAGGAACAACCGGTGAAGGCTCTACCCTTTCTGACCAGGAACACAAAGATGTGCTTAGGTTTGCTGTTGAAAAGGTGAATGGCAGAATCCCTGTTATTGCAGGTACCGGCTCAAATGACATAAGCTACGCAATAAGTCTTACAAAATATGCTTGTGAAATTGGTGCTGATGCGATGCTGGTTGTGACTCCATATTACAACAAAGCGACACAGGGCGGACTTATCAAGTCATTTACTGCCATTGCGGACGCAAGCACAAAGCCGGTTATTCTTTACAATGTTCCATCCCGTACGGGCTGCAACATTACGCCCGAAACCTGTCTGGAACTTTCCAAACATCCAAACATTGTGGGAATAAAGGAAGCAAGCGGAAACATTTCCCAGATTGCAAAGGTTGCATCCTTGGTTGATGAAGATTTTGCTATTTATTCAGGAAACGATGACCAGATTGTTCCCATTTTGTCCCTTGGCGGTGTGGGTGTTATTTCGGTGCTTTCAAATATTGCACCAAAAGATACAGTAAGAATTTGTGACAGCTTTTTTGAGGGCAATGTCAACGAGAGCAAAAAACTTCAGCTCAAATATCTTGACCTTATTGACGCGCTCTTCTGTGAGGTAAATCCCATACCTGCAAAGGCGGCAGTTTCTGCTATGGGCTTTGGCGAAAACTATTTAAGACTTCCCCTCACACCAATGGAAGACGCTCATGCTGAAAATATGTTCCGTCTGATGCGTGAAAACGGAATTGAAATTTGAAAGGAAATCTGCAAATGATTTGTGAAAATCTTGGAATAAACCAGAGTGGAAACTTGACCTTTGCCGGTCGGGATACAGTTGACCTTGCTAAAAAATACGGAACGCCACTCTTTTTGATGGACGAGGAGCGGATTCGTCATAACTGCAGAGTGTATGTCAATGCAATGAAAAAATACTTTGGCGCGGGTAGCGAGCCTCTTTTTGCCAGCAAAGCCGCATCCTTCAAGGCTGTTTATAAAATAGCCATGGAAGAGGGTATGGGCGTTGACGTGGTTTCCTGCGGTGAGATTTATACAGCAAAAAGCGCGGGTTTCCCTATGGAAAAGGTATATTTCCACGGCAACAACAAGACCGATTTTGATATAAAATATGCCATGGACGCGGGTCTTGGCTACTTTGTGGCAGACAGCCGTGAAGAAATTGACGCTATTGACAGTATCGCAGGCGAAATGAACATTTGCCAAAAGGTTATCATCCGCATAACACCGGGCATTGACCCCCATACCTATGATGCTGTGGCGACGGGTAAGGTTGATTCAAAGTTCGGCTTTGCGATAGAAACAGGAGCGGCAGAAAACATTGTGGGCTATGCTCTTGAAAAGAAAAACATAGAACTTTGCGGATTTCATTGCCACGTTGGCTCTCAGGTTTTTGATTCTGACGTATATTTTAAGACCTCTGATATTATGCTTGAATTTATTGCAGATATGAAAGCAAAGTTTGGTTACGAGGCAGAAATTCTTAATCTCGGCGGTGGCTATGGCGTGAGATATGTTGAGTCTGATCCTGCGATTGACATCGAGGCAAACATTGCACAGGTTGCTGAAAGAGTAAAGACAAAGTGCAGTGAGCTTGGGCTGAAAGTTCCTGCAATAAAAATGGAGCCTGGTCGCTCAATCGTTGCGGACAGCGGACTTACTCTTTATACTGTGGGAAGTGTAAGGGTTATCCCTGAATACAAAAACTATGTGTCAATCGATGGCGGAATGACAGACAACCCAAGATTTGCCCTTTATGGCTCGGAATACACTGTCGTTGCGGCAAACAAGATGACTGAAGAATGTGACTTTTCTTGCTCGGTGGTGGGCAGATGCTGTGAGTGCGGCGACATAATTCAGGAAAATGTAAAGCTGCCGTCAAGCGTGAAACGCGGTGACATAATTGCGGTGATGACCACGGGCGCGTATAACTATTCAATGGCGTCAAACTACAACCGACTTCCAAGGCCTCCCATTGTGATGCTTACAAAAACGGGCGAATACACAGCCGTAAAGCGTGAAAGCCTTGAAGATATAATAAAAAATGATTTGTAGAATAAAAGCTCTCAAAATGAGAGCTTTTTCTTTTGTATAAATACTTTACAAAAGGGAAAAAATATGGTAATATAATATTGCGACTCAGATTAATATTGTTTTACGTTAACGGAGGCATTTTTATTTTGATAAAAATGCATGCTTTATTTTGTCTGCTGTTAATGTAAACAAAATCTGAGTCGCATCAGAGCCATGCATTTTTTGTGCGTGGCTCCGGCTGCGCACTTTTTTAATTTACATAAAAACAAGCGCACTGTCTTGTCGCCAGACGAAAAGAAAACCTCACCCATTTGGGTGAGGTTTTCGCTTTAAATGATTATTTATTTGCTTTTTCCATATCTTTGTTGCGGATTTCAACACGGCGGACTTTTCCGCTGATGGTTTTTGGAAGCTCGTCAACAAAGTCCACAATTCTTGGGTATTTATATGGTGCTGTGTGTGTTTTGACGTATTCTTGGATTTCCTTTTTCAGTTCATCAGTGCCCACAGTGTTTTTTGTAAGAACAATGGTCGCCTTAACTATCTGTCCGCGGACCTCGTCAGGAACGGCGGTGATTGCACATTCCAAAACGTAGGGAAGCTCCATGATAACGCTTTCGATTTCAAAAGGTCCAATGCGGTAACCGGAGGATTTTATAACATCATCAATACGTCCCACATACCAAAGGTAGCCGTCTTCGTCCATTGTCGCCTGGTCACCTGTGTGGTAATAACCGTCGTGCCATACATCACGGGTTTTTTCATCATCAAGATAGTAGCCGATAAAGAGTCCGCAAGGAGCGCCATCCTTTGTGCGAATGCAGATTTCACCGGTATCACCGGTTTTGCATTCGTTTCCGTCAGGGTCAAGGATAACCACATCATAAAGAGGTGAGGGTTTTCCCATTGAACCGATTTTTGGATTTGAGCCAACAAAGTTTGCGATTGAAAGTGTGGTTTCGGTCTGACCAAAACCTTCCATAATGCTGAGGCCTGTTGCCTTTTTGAATTGGTTATAAACCTCGGGGTTCAGTGCCTCGCCTGCTGTTGTTGCATATTCGATAGAAGAAAGGTCATATTTTGACAAATCTTCTTTGATGAAAAATCTGTACATAGTGGGCGGAGCGCAGAATGTAGTGATGTTGTATTTTTTGAACAGAGGAAGAATATCATCAGGATGGAATCTGTCAAAGTCATAAGTGAACACACCTGCTTCGCAGAGCCATTGTCCATAAAGCTTGCCCCAGAGTGCCTTACCCCAGCCGGTATCTGAAATTGTGAAGTGAAGACCATCGGGGTTTACATTGTGCCAGAACTTGGCTGTGGGATAGTGACCAAGGGCATACTTGTATGAGTGTGTAGCAATTCTCGGATAACCGGTGGTGCCAGATGTAAAGAGCATAAGCATGGGGTCATCACCACAGGGGGAGTCATCTTTGCGGTCAAAGTGAGTGCTGAAACGCTCCATTTCTTCGTTGAAATTGTACCAGCCGTCTTTTTTGCCGCCAACCAAAATTTTGAGCATACCGGGGAACTCTTTGGCAGCTTTCTCGGCTTCAGCCGAAACATCACCGTCTGCGGTGCAGATAATGGCTTTGACGCCTGCCGCTTTATAGCGGTATGTGAAGTCGTGTTCAACCAACTGGTTTGTTGCAGGAATTGCTATTGCACCGATTTTGTGAAGAGCCAGCATACAGAACCAGAACTCAAAATGACGCTTGAGAACAAGCATAACGGTGTCGCCACGTTTGATACCCAAAGACTCAAAATAATTCGCAGTTTTTGCGGAGTATTTTTTCATATCGTTAAAAGTAAATCTGCGTTCAGATTTGTCATTTCCAACCCACATCATAGCGGTTTTTTCAGGGGCTTTCCTTGCAATTTTATCCACACAGTCAAATGCAAAATTGAATTTGTCTGCGTTTTTAAAGGAGATTCCGTTGAATACGCCCTTTTCGTCCAGCGTTGTATCAATGAAATCATCAACTACGGTTTTTTCAGCTGCCTTTTTGGCTGTTGCTGCCTTTGCGGCGATGTATGGTGCCTCGGGATACTCCTCGCTGAAATGACCGTCCTGAGGGTTGAGAACAACAGCGTGGAATTCACAACCGCCCTCTGATATCGCAATCATACCATGGGGGATAATGCTGTTGTAGAATATAGAATCTCCCTCGTGGAGAATATCAACGTGATTTCCTACTTGAACTTTGAGAGAGCCTTTTACGATAACGTCAAATTCCTGACCATTGTGAGAACTTAGCTTGATGGGAGAATTCTGTTCCTCCTCAAGATAAGGGAACTTAACAAGGAACGGCTCTGCAAGCTTACCCTTGAATTTTGGAGCAAGGTTGTTGTATACAAAACCCTGTTTCTTTATGATTTTGAGACCCTCGCCCTTCCTGGTGATGGCAAAGGAGGTAAGGGTAGAACTGGTACCCTCCAAAATATCAACAACTTCAACATTGCAAGCCTTTGCACATTTGTAGATAAATGTAAAGCTGAAGTCCGTTTCGCCCTCTTCGAGAATTTTGTAGTCCTCAACAGACACGCCGGTGAGCTTTGCAAGCTCTTCCTGAGAATAGCCCTTTGCTTCGCGCAAATCCTTTATTCTGCCGGCAACCTCTTTCAAATTGTAATCCATTTTCATCTCTCCTTTAAAGAAATTTCAGGAATGTCACAAAAAAAAACAAACCCGTCTCAAAGCTTTGAGACGGGTTATAAAACTCGCGGTACCACTCAAATTGCGGAAGAAATTCCGCCACTCAGCAGGCTCTAACAAGCCCTTTGCCTTAACGCGGCAATGCACGGGAGATATCTACTGACCAAAAAGCTTTCGGATCTCCAACTCGGAAGTGATGGGTCATTGGTAAACTTCGCCATTGGCTCGCAGCAACCGCCAACTCTCTCAAGGCTCCATAAACCGACCGTCTTCGTCATAGTTTTTCTGTGATATTCAAATTACTATGTATTATATACCTGAGTATTTAATTTGTCAATACTTTTTTGAAAATTTTTTAATCAAGCTCGTAACAAGCCTCAACTTTTGCATAATAAATGGTATGCAAATCACCGTTTTTATACCATTTGTCAAGGACTAAAGTGTCAGTAAGTTTGTTTTGCATCTCGGTTTTTGCAACAACAGTACATTCCATAACAAGCCCCTTGCACGCAATAACGGGGGTCAAAATCTCTTTTGCGGGAACAATCGAAAGTTCAAGGTCGGAAATTTTATCACAATCCCTGCCGGATTTTTGGCCGCAGTAGGAGAGGGCGTCTTTCATACCGTTGTCATACGGGAAAGTGAGAGTAAATTCCATTGAACTATCAAGCAGTTCTTTTGAAAAGCGACTTTCTCTTACCATAACCTCGGCAGTGGGCATGCCCCACTGAAAGCCAAAGGTACCCCAGCCGATTGTCATTGTGTTTGTTTTGTCGCCATTTTTTGTGGTGAGAAACGCACCCTTGGGGAGAATTTCTGCTGCTTTTTTGATATATTCGCTGTACGCTGTTATATTAAGCTCCAAAGTATCCAACTCCTTAAACTGTTTTTTAATCTATCTTATTCAAAAAGCACTGTTCGGTTTCATGTTTTTTTGTTCTTACCATAAGATTTTTGATGGCATCAGCGGGTTTTTTGCCATGGAAAAGCACGTCATAGGCCTCTGAAACAATGGGCATCTCAACGCCCTGCTTGTCAGCAAGCTCTTTTGCTGCCTTGCAGCTGCGTACGCCCTCGACCACCATATTGACTTCCTTTTGAGCCTCTTCAACGGTCTTTCCCTGACCGATTAAAATACCTGCACGGCGGTTTCGGGAATGCATACTTGTGCAGGTCACAATCAAGTCACCAATGCCCGAAAGCCCGGAAAAAGTTTCAGCTTTCGCACCCATAGCAACGCCAAGACGGGTCATTTCCACAAGACCACGTGTCATAAGTGCGGCTTTTGTATTATCGCCACAGCCCAGACCGTCAAGAATTCCACAGCAAAGGGCGATTACATTTTTAAGAGAGCCGCCAAGCTCAACACCTAAAATATCGTCATTTGTATAAATCCTGAAAACATCATTCATAAAGGCGTCCTGAATAAGTTTTGTGGTTTCGTCGCTGTCCGCTGCCACAACGTTTGTTGTGGGAATCCCGCGGGACACCTCTTCGGCGTGGCTGGGCCCTGACATAACCGCAATTTTGCAGTCAGGCAGTTCTTCTTTGAGCACCTGTGAGATGGTGAGGTAGGTTTCTTCCTCAATGCCTTTTGAAATATTCAGGATAACCTGACCGGTGGGCACGACATCTTTGATGCGACGGGCTACTCCGCGAACCCCGTGGGAGGGAGTGGCGATAACAATAATATCCTGATTTTTGCAGCAATTTATATCTGCTGTGAGCGTGATTTCTTCGGGGATAATGATTCCGGGGAGACATCTCTTATTTTCGCGGGATTGTGAAAGCTCGCGGCACTCGTCCTCGGAAAAGGACCAAAGAGTAACCTTGTGAACGTTGTTATTCAAAAGAAGAGCAATAGCCGTACCCCAACTGCCGCTGCCTAAAACACATATATTTGACATTTGGATTTTCCTCCTAATTATTTTTTTTGAATGAAAGCTTGTTTTCTGTGCCAGAGAGGAGCCTTTTTATGTTGCCTTTGTGCATATATATTGCAAGAACTGCAAGAATAAGCGCAAAAACAATAAAGTCAGTATCCTGCCCGTGAAATATCAGGCTGAAAATCACAAACAATGCCGCACCGCTGATGCTTCCCAAAGAGACATAACGGGATACTGCCATTATACCGATGGAAACAACAATAACAAAAATTCCAATGATTGGGTCAGCAAACAGCATTGCAACGGTGGATACGATGATGCCTTTGCCACCTTTGAATTTAAAAAATACGGGGAAGTTGTGACCGAGGACAGCACCGATTCCGGCGATGTAGGTAGCCTGCTGGTTGTCAGGAAGGAAAAGCTTTGCTGCCATTATTGCAACAACAGTTTTCAAAACATCGCCCAAAAGTACAAAGAGCGCACCTTTTTTGCCTACTGTACGCAAGGTGTTTGTTGCGCCGGCATTGCCACTGCCGTGGTTTCGGATATCGTCGCCAATCATAATTTTTGAAACAATGATTGAGGTGTTTATACTTCCCAGAAGATATGAAACAATCAGTGTAATAAGATTGTAGAAAATAAGCTGCATAAAAAAACTCCTTTACTCGGCTTTTTCGCCTTTTTCACGGATAATAAACTTTATGGGAGTGCCGCGAAAACCAAAGGCTGCACGGATTTTATTTTCAAGATATCTCACATAAGAATAATGTGCAAGCTCTGAGTTGTTCACAAACAAAACAAAGGTGGGCGGCTTGATTGAGACCTGAGTTCCGTAATAGATTTTGAGACGCTTGCCTTTGTCGGAGGGCGGCTGTACCATAGCGATGGCGTCGTTTATAACGTCATTCAAAAGACCGGTTGAAATGCGTTTCTGGTTTTCTTCAACGGCTATGTTCACCGCTTCAAAAAGGTCATTCACTCGCTGACCCGTTTTTGCTGAGATAAAGACGGAGTCGGCATACATCATAAAGTTGAAGCCCTCAAGCATCCGGTCTTTGAAATTCTTCATAGTGTTGGTTTCTTTTTCAATCAAATCCCATTTATTGACCGCAAAAACCGCTGCCTTTCCTTGTTCGTGGACATAGCCGGCGATTTTTGTATCCTGCTCAGTGACACCCTCTGTAGCATCAATCATAATGATACACACATCAGAACGGTCAATAGAGCCCAGGGCGCGGACAACGCTGTAATGTTCAACGTTTTCGTCAATTTTTCCGCGCTTTCGCATACCGGCGGTGTCAATCAGCACATATTTTTTGCCGTTATGCACCAGACGAGAGTCAATAGCATCACGGGTTGTGCCGGCAATATTGCTGACAATCACACGTTCTTCGCCAAGGAGTCGGTTCACAAGAGAAGACTTTCCGGCGTTGGGCTTTCCAACGATTGCGATGTGGATAATGTCCTCATCTTCAGAAAGCTCGTCTGCCGGCGGGAAATATTCAAGAGCTGCGTCAAGAAGGTCGCCTATGCCAAGCCCGTGAATTGAAGAAACCATCATCGGGTCACCGATTCCAAGATTATAGAATTCATAAAATTCCATAGGCGGCTCTCCCGGGTTGTCAACCTTGTTGCACACCAAAAGAACGGGTTTTCCGCATTTTTGAAGCATTGCGGCAATATCTTTGTCTGCCGCGGTGACGCCGTCACGGACATTGGTGACAAACAAAATCACATCAGCTGTGTCAATGGCAAGCTGCGCCTGCTTTCTCATTTGTGAAAGAATAATGTCCTTGCTAGCAGGCTCGATACCGCCTGTATCAACAAGAGTAAACTCTCTGCCGGACCACTCAGCATCTGCATAAATTCTGTCGCGGGTGATGCCCGGCGTGTCTTCCACAATTGCAATACGTCTGCCCGAAATTTTATTAAACAAAGTAGATTTGCCCACATTGGGTCTGCCTACTACAGCTACTATTGGTTTCATAAAAGTTCTCCGTTTCTGTAAATAGATAAATTCATTTTATCACAATCAAAGAAAAATTACAACTGTTTTTGGAATTTAATGGGTCGACATTTGAAGGTACAGAGACTTCTTACTTTTCCTTGTCGAATAAAGTATGTTAAAAAAATAAATTTGGTATTGACTTTTTTTAAAAAAAGGATATAATATATTTTGTTAGTTAAATATTCCTCCTTAGCTCAGTCGGTAGAGCATGCGGCTGTTAACCGCAGGGTCGTTGGTTCAAGTCCAACAGGGGGAGCCACCAAAACAGAACGATTTAGATGACAATCTAGAGCGTTCTGTTTTTTATATTATTGATATTTAATGTTGGTTCTGATAATATATAAATATAATAAGTTTTAAACCAACACAAAACACAAATTATGTTGTTCCTTTTATTCTTATTTTCATTTATACTTAAAGTGTAAATTGAAAAGGAGGACTTATTATGAATACAGACAAAATTTTAGCGGAAGCAATAGCAAAGGATTATGCACCAAAGGATAATTCAAAAATAGTTGCCCTGAAAAAACTTGACAAAAAGGCAAAACTTCCGGCAACAATTTTTACTTACACATTTGGTATTATCTCAGCACTCATTGTTGGCACAGGTATGAGTCTTGCTATGCAGGCAATCGGTAGCGGAACTGTAGCTATTATTGCAGGAATTATCATAGGAATTATAGGTTTCATTCTTTGTGGAATTAACTATCCGATTTATAAAAGGATGCTTGAAAGAGACAAAGCAAAATATGCTTATGAAATTGTTGAACTTGCTCGTGAAATAAGCGAAGAAAAATAAAATGAAAAGGAGGGGTAGCATTGAATAAATCAGAGAGTAAATATTTTAATACTGCCAAAAAGATGGACAAGGCACTTATATCCCTTCTTGAAGAAAAATCTTTTGAGTATATAACAGTTAGCGAAATATGTAAAAGGGCAGAAGTTAATCGTTCTACTTTCTATTTACATTATGAAAATACGGTTGATTTACTCAATGAGACGGCGAGATTTTTACTTGATGATTTTGCTGCATATTTTAATGTTGATGTAGCAAATATAACTAATAAATTTAAGGAGAACTCGCTTGATGAGTTAAATTTTATATCGGATGAGTATTTGCATCCATATTTGTCATATATTAAGGAGAATAGAATTGCATTTTCAACCGTTTTATTACATTCAGTTTCATTTGGATTTAATGAAATATTTCAAAGGCTTTATGACAATATATTTAATCCGATTTTAGAAAGATACAGTTATCCTGCCACTGACAGGAAATATGCTATGATGTTTTATCTTAACGGAATAACCGCAATTGTAACAGAGTGGCTTAAAGACGGATGCGAAAAGACAATCGAAGAAGTATCTCAAATTATTTACGGATGTATATTTGGGCGTGAAAATAATATCATCTAACCCGTTCGGCTCTTCCAAAACAAAAAGGACATCAACAAATGTTCTTTTTGTTTTTTTCTATTTATATTCAATACCACTTATCGAATTACTTACAGTACTTTTAAATACAATGCAATCTGAATACTTTAGTATTAAATCCTCGATATATGGAGCTTTTTCTTTTTCAGCGACACACAAGATGATTTTTCTATTGCTTCCTGTATATGCACCTTGTGCGTTGATTATTGTAGCTTTTTGATGAGTTTTACTTGATATATCAGAACAAAGCTCTTGTGCATTAGATGTAATAATTTCAAACCTGATTGATTCTATCTTTGATAACCGAAGAGTGTTGCTGATGTTACTGTTTACAAATGAGTAAAGCATACTGCAAATGACAGGTTCAATCATCATATCATAAACAAAATATGAGCTTAGTGCAATCAACATATTAATAAAGAAGAGTATATTCATAAAATTTAAATGAGGCTTATTTTTCTTTATCAATGCAGCAATTATATCAATTCCCCCGGCGGAGCCATTAAACCTTAGTGTAACAGCGTATATAATTCCCCTTATTGTTCCGGCAGCAATGGGGGATAGTACTATACTTGTCCCTGTATTGGTTGCATAGTAAAATCTTGATATGTCTATGTACTTAAATAGTATAATTGATAAAGAAAACGAAACAACAAAAATTGTGCTTTTTATTGCAAAATCACGGCTTAGAATAAAAAATGCTGCAATTAAAAGCGGTATGTTAATAAATAAAGCCAGATATCCCATATTGATATTTGATAAATCTTGTATCATTGTGCATATTCCGTCTATTCCTGCAGGTGCAAATTTGTTGGGAAAAACAAATACTGAGTAATTAACTGCTGCCAAAAAAGCAAAGAAAGTCATTGCGATATATTCAAAAATTTTTTTAAACATAAGATGAATCTCCTTGGAAAGTATTGAATTTATTATAAATGAATGATAAAATATAGTCAAATACTTTTAAAAAATCAAAACTATAGAAAAAAACTATGAGGTAGAATATGTTTAGTAAATACGAGTATGTATATCAAGTGTATAAAGAACACAACTTTACAAAGGCGGCAGAAAAATTGTTTATTTCGCAACCTTCTTTGAGTGCTGCTATAAAAAAGATTGAGGAAAAGGTCGGTGCAGAACTTTTTGAAAGAAGAGGTAAGGGCATCGAACTTACAGAAGTTGGCAAAGAGTATATTGCTACAACCGAACAGATTATAAAGGCTGAAAATGAGTTTAAAAATAAACTCAATGATATTTACAATTTAGAATCGGGACAGATTACCGTTGGAGGTTCTAACTACCTTTCATCATATGTTCTTCCCAAAATAATAACCCGCTTTACTTCATTGCATCCCAATATTGTTGTTAACCTTGTGGAAGCAAATTCTACTAATTTAAGGGATATGGTTAAAAACGAGCAAGTTGATATCATTATTGATAGTTTTGACGAAGCTATTGATGAATATCAGGGTTATTCATTAGCTACGGAGAGAATTTTACTTTGTGTTCCTGTAGATAACAAAATCAATGAGGGATTAAAGGAATTTCAAATATATCCTGATAGTATTTATAACAAGTCAGTCGATCTGGATACTGTGGCATCTGTACCTATAGAACTGTTTAAAAATGAAAAGTTCATACTTCTTAAAAAGGGTAACGATATGCATTACCGTGCTATGGACATTTTTAATAAAAGTAATGTTGAACCTAAAATAATATTCAGCGTTGACCAACTCAATATATCTTATGCACTTTCGAATTCGGGAATGGGAGTGTGCTTTGTTACAGATACTTATTTTAAGTATGGAAATTTTTCTAAAAATGTTTTGTTGTATAATGTAGGGGAACAACATTCCGGCAGAACACTATACATTGCTCACAAACGAAATAAGTATTGCACAAGGGCGATGGCGGAATTTATTAGGGTGACAAAGGAAATTATGTAAATGATGCTATATTTGAAATTAAATAGCATCTAAACCATTCGTTTTTTTCAAAATCAAAGGACACCATTTGGTGTCCTTTGTTTTTTGCATACAGCGACTTAATTTGGATGGGTGTCTACTAGGTTATAAGACCGGCGAGCGGAGCTCGTTGGGGCTCACAGTGTGCTGCTGCCGGTGGCAGATGAAGGCACTCTGTGAGTACCGTAGCGGTCGAAAAATCGAGGAAAAGCGGAGACCCGCCCGAAATTTTTCGGGAACCGCAAGGCGGCTTTCCGAAGGAAAGATAACCCGGAACCTCCTCCCGATGTACAAAACGCTCTGCGTTTTTTATTATTGCAAAATGCCCTCGCATTTTACCAACCTTCGTTAAAAACAGTCCACCGGACTGTTTTCTTAACACTACGGCGTCGGTTCAAATCCGGCCCCTGCACCCACCAAAAGCAAGCACAATGTGCTTGCTTTTTTGTGTCTAAAAGTTGTCCGTTTTATCCGTTTTTACCGGTCTATAATATAGTTATACCAAAAGAAAGGGGAAAAGCTATGGTAAAAATGGAAGAAAAACTAAAGAAGGAGGTAGTTGATCTATATTTATTTGCAACCTTATGTATAACGATACATTAGAGAGCATTGGTAAAAAGAAAAAAACCATCGGATTTGAAGAAGAACGGCTTTTAGAACACGTTAAGAAGTCTGTCGAAAGCTATTTTGAGGATTTTAAAATTGACGAAAAGCTTTTTAAAGATTTTAATGAAAGACAAAGGAAACACCTTGTTAATTTGAGTAAAAACATAGATGAGATGAAAGAAAATGCGGTAAAGGATATAATTAAAGAAATTTTCACACCACTAAGTGATAAAGAAACTATTACCGAAAAACAGAGGTCTTTAGAATTAGCGACAGAACAAATTATAAACTCTATAAACGTTTCCATAGAAAGTATCAATAGACAAATAGGTTACTCTATGGTATTATATAGCTATGAGAATAAGGGCTACAAAAAATATCGCTTAAAACCGGGTTCTACAGCTTGTGAAGAATGCAAGGAACAAGGAAGAAATACATATTCGATAGAAAAACTCAAAGATGCAGAGTTTTTGCCTCTTGTGCACCCAAACTGCAGATGCACTATTGAAATTCTTGATGACAAAAACAAAGCAGTTGCCACGGTTGACAGCAAAGCTATAGAAGAGCAGCTGGGAAAAGCAGAAAGCACCAAGGAAATGGGCTTTTTGGATTATGTAAGTACCTTGCTTTCAGCGGCGGCACTAATTCCAGGGATTGACAGTATTGTGGATTTAATTTCAATACCTGTTGACCTACTCAGGGGAGACCTAATTTCTGCGGGCTTTGATTTAATGGGAATAGTCCCATTTATTGGGGAACTCGGTGATGCAGGTAAGGCTCTAAGAATAGCGGATAAGGTAAGTGATGTTGCAAAGGCTACTGATAAAGTGACAGATGGCGTTAAACTTATTGACAGTACAAGTGATATAATAAAAACTGCAAAGCGCTCTCCAATAGAAATTCCGCAAACAGCAACAGTTAAAGAACAAGCAAAAAATGGTTACTCACAAATTAAGTATACTTGGCAATCAGGTGATTATAAATATACAAGTCGTTGGCATACCCAAACGCCAAATGCACCCGAAGGGCAAGGAACTACATGGGTGGTAGAAAGAAAAAGAAGTGGAATTGGTTATGGAGAGAATCCCCAACCCCATAGAGAAGAAATTTTAATTGGGAAAAATAAATGGATTTCAAGGCAGGACTGGAAAGATGCAATAACTGCAAGAAAACAAGGAACAGCAACAAAACAACAAAAGGAGTGGTTAGATAATGGACATTGGAAAGACAGATAATTACAAGTTTTATGAAGGATATGAAGGCGAACCAGAAGTTATTTTATCAGTCAAAAATAATGAATTAGAAACAATACATATTTGGGATGGATTTTTTGATGATATATTTAGAAAGCCTTCGCTGGATGGAAAAGGATGGAACGGATTTACCAGAGACTATCATCAATGCGAAGGTGCTTTTGACGATTACGGAGAAGCTATTATAACAGACATACAAGAATATATAGAAGATTTAAAAATTTACGAAGGCAGAAAGTTTGACTATGAAGATACTAAAGAAGTTTATAATCTTATTTGTTCTTGGTTAAACGAAACACTAAGAAGAGGGTGCAAAGAAATAATTGTCAGAGTTGATTGAAAGATAATTTTGATAAATTATCGTAATTTTCCTGAAGAAATTATTGCTAATGGGAAAAAGATTAATTAGGTAAGACGATTGGTACAAAACGAAAATATTTTTGCAAAATATAAACCCCTGCATCTATTATGTAGCCGAAAGACATAAAAACGACAATTTATCGTATGATAGGTTGTCGTTTTTTGTTCTGTTATTTTAATAAATATTGAAATAAAACAAAAAATATGATAGAATATATCAACCACAGGTTGATAAAAAAGATAGAAAATCTTTTTTGTTGCCTTTATAGTTGAGAAATTTTTACATACAATATATATATTAAAGCCTTAAACGGAGTAATATTATGAATGAATTTCAACCGGAAAAAGTTATTGAATTGAGAACAAAGCACAAAATGTCGCAACGTGAGCTTGGAAAATGCCTTGGTGTGACTGACAGAGCCATTTCAAAATGGGAGACAGGGCTGTCAAAGCCTTCCGGACAGAATCTCATATATCTGTCTAAGATATTTTCTGTTCCCATTGAGTACTTTCTACAAAAACCTGATACATTGAAGACTGCATCCCCCCAAAAAGGGATGGAGTCAATAATCGAGCTTTACAAGATAGGCAGCGGTCCGTCAAGCTCACACACAATCGGTCCTGAAAAAGCATGTCTTGCTTTCAAAGATAAAAACAAAGAAGCTGACGAATTTGAAGTGATTCTTTATGGGTCGCTGGCAAAAACGGGCAAGGGACATGGCACGGATGAGGTAGTCAAAAAAACCTTTTTGCCCAAAAACTGCCGGGTTATTTTTGATGTGCTCAAGGCAGACATTCCACACCCAAATACGATGGAAATTATTGCCCTTAAAGGAAATAAGGAAATAGACAGAATAAGAGCCTTCAGTGTGGGCGGCGGAAGCATTGAATTTGAAAATATAAAAAACGTACCTTGCAACAGAATATACAGAAAAAGCACTTTCAATGAAATAGCGGAATATTGCAGAAAAAATTCGAAAAAGCTGTGGGAATATGCACTAGAAAACGAAGACGATACTTTTTTGGATTATATGCGGAATATATGGCAGGTTATGAAAGAGACCATCACCCGCGGTTTGGCTGACGATGGCGTTTTGCCGGGCGGTCTTGAGGTGCAGAAGAAGGCGAAGATTTTGTTTAACAGCCAGCATATTGATGAAAGTGCCCAGACCAGAGAAAATCGGATGGTTTGTGCATATGCCTTTGCTGTTGGTGAACAAAATGCTTCAGGATGCAGAGTTGTTACAGCCCCGACTTGCGGTGCGGCGGGGGTTTTGCCGGCTGTGCTTTATTATCAGCAGCAAAAGGGTGAATTTTCTGACGAAGAAATTGTCCGTGCACTTATGACGGCCGGAATAATAGGGAATATCATAAAAACAAATGCTTCAATTTCAGGCGCAGAATGTGGCTGTCAGGCAGAGGTGGGAAGTGCCTGCGCTATGGCGGCGGCGGCACTTGCGGAATTGTTTGGGCTGAGCATTGACAAAATCGAGTATGCGGCAGAAATTGCAATGGAACATCATCTGGGACTTACGTGTGACCCCATATGCGGACTTGTGCAGATACCGTGCATTGAAAGAAATGCCGTTGCTGCGATGCGAGCAATAAATGCAGTGAGCTTGTCCAGCTTTTTGTGGGATTCAAGAAAGATTTCATTTGACAAGGTCGTTCAGACGATGAAAGAAACCGGGCGTGACATGCACACTGCGTATAAAGAAACTGCAGAGGGCGGTCTGGCAAAAATAAAGATTACTTAAAAAAGAAAAGACCCTGCTGTGCAGGGTTGATTTTTTTTCAATCAAAGAATACTCTTTAGGTAAGCAGTGGGGGAAAGCCCCACTGCTTTTTTGAATGAGCGTGAAAAGGTGTGGACGGAGGAAAAACCAAGCATATCCGAAATCTGGCTGACCGAATTATTATTTTCGCGCAGAAGTTTTTTTGCTTCCTTTATTCGAAGAGAAGCATAATAGTCCATGGGGCTCATAGCGGTGCTTTCGCGAAAAATTTTGCATAGCTGTGTTTTCCCCAAAAGAAAATGCTTGCAGAGCTTTTCAAGGGATATATTTGAATAAATATTGGATTTGAGATATTCACAGATTAACTCTGCCAAAGAATTGTTCGCAATATCCCGGGAGGTTTTTCCGGGGAGCATTGTCTCGCCCAGGGCACTTTCGTTTCGGATAAGATGAATAAGAAGCTCTGTGAAATAACAACCAAGCAGCTGTGATGCACCGAAAATATCAGGCAAGAAGCAAAGAGAATTCTTATTTTCATAATCGCTGGGTATTTCGCCTATGGCGTTTTTTGCTTCTTCAAGGAAGAGAGAAAGAAGTGTTCTGGAAGTTTTGTCTATAGTGAAGGTCTTGTTCCTGAGAGAATGCATCATATCGCTTTCGACGGTGAAAGAAACAACCAGAAGATTGCTTGCTGCACAGTTGTCAGAAATGTGTGCGTGCATTTCCATAGGTTCGTGAAAAATTGCCTGTCCTTGGCTCAAGGTGCAGCCAATGCCGTTGGTTATGGCATTTATGCTGCCGCTGTCAACATAAACCATCTCCCAGAAATCGTGTTTTTCAGGAGCGTGGGAAAAATTTTTGCTGAATTCAAAGTAATAAATACTGTTGAAGCCTTCGATATTCAAATCTTGTTTTATGGGTTGCAATTTATACATAGAAAACACCTCTGTGAACAAAATGCTAAAAAGTGTGGAAATGTTGCTAAAGACATATATATATTGATATTATATAATAAAAGTAGCGAAAAATCAAGAAAAAATATGTTTAGGAGGAAAATATCAAAATGAATGTACTTGCGATTGGATGTCATCCTGATGATATTGAAATTTCATGCTGCGGAACACTTGCAAAATGTGTTAAGCGTGGTGACAAGGTTACTGTGTGCCATGTGGCAAACGGAAATATGGGACACGAAATCATTCCATCAGATGAGCTTCGGGTTATCCGCATAGGCGAGGCGAAGAAGGCCGGCTCACTTGCGGGAATTGAGGTTGTGACTCTTGATATTGGTGACTTGCTTCCCAACGGCAGCGACATAAAGCAGCGTGATGCTGTGGTGGAACTTATTATAAAGGTTCAACCTGATTTTATCATTACACACAGCCCCAACGACTATATGCCTGACCACAGAGAGGTATCGAAGCTTGTTTTTGATGCATCTTTTGCAGCAAGCGTTCCTCAGTATGGCCCAAGCGGAAAGGCTGCTGTTGTTCCCATTTACTATATGGACAATCTGGCAGGGCTTAATTTCAATCCTACTGAATATGTGGATATAACCGATGAAATCGAACTTAAAATTGAAATGCTTGAATGTCACGAGAGCCAGCTCAAATGGATGCGTGACCACGACAACATAGACTTTGCTGATTTTGTGAGGACATGCTCAAAGTTCCGTGGACTTCAGTGTGGAGCACCTTATGCTGAGGCGTTCACTCAGGAAATGGCTTGGCCTAAAGTTGTGGCAAGGAGGTTGTTGCCGTGAAAAAAATAGCATGTGTTGGAATTTTGGTTGCTGACGTGATGGTTGAAACGGTTGAACGTTATCCCGAAAAAGGTGTTCTTGAACCGGTGAAAGCTATCACAATGCATAACGGCGGAAACGCAATGACCGCATCCATCAACACCAAAAAATTGGGTGCCGAGTCGTATATGGTGGGCATGGTAGGTGCTGATATGTTCGGTCAGTTCCTAAAAAACCGTCTTGATGAAGCGGGTGTAAACACTCAGGGACTCAAGGTCAGCGACAAAACCCAGACTTCTGCGTCTGTCCTTATGATTGACAAGAATGCTGAAAGGTCTTTCTTCCACTGCACAGGTGCAAATGCTGTTTTTGACGAAAGTGATATTGATTACAGCGTTATTGAAAAATGTGATATGGTGTTTGTCACCGGTTCGTTCCTTATGGATACATTTGACGGCGAAGGCACAATGAATTTCCTTAAGCGCTGCAAGGAAATGGGAAAAACTACATTCCTTGATGTTTGCTGGGATGCAAAAGGTCAGTGGGGAAAACTGCTTGATATGTCAATGCCTTACATAGATTATCTGATGCCAAGTATTGATGAAGCGGTTTGTATTGCAGAAAAAGATGACCCTGAAGAAATTGCTGATGTGTTTGTTTCAAAGGGTGCAAAAAATGTAATTATAAAGCTTGGCTCAAAGGGTAGTTATCTTCGCAAGGAAGGTGAAACAAAAGGTCAGGTGTTTAAACCGTTCTATGTTGAAAATCCGGTTGATACCACAGGCGCGGGCGACAGCTTCTGCTCAGGATTTTTGGCAGCATATGCAGCGGGAAAAACCCCGGAAGAATGTATGGTATTTGCCAATGCTGTGGGCGCGCACTGCGTTATGGCTGTTGGTGCAACCACCGGAATCAAGCCCTTTGAAGACATTATGAAGTTTATAGAAGAAAGAAAATAATTGTGCCAATGGCATAAAATATAAAATTCAGGAGGAAAATATTTATGGATTTTTTAAGCACAGTAAAAGGTAGTTTGCTGGAAAATTTCTATCCCAAGGGTTGGGATATGAAAAAGATTGACGAATGCTGCGACAAGGGCGTGGCTCGTGAGGATTTCTGGCACAAAGATTTTAATCCCGTAGAATGTGACAATATCTACGAATTTGACACACTTATGGGTCACGAAATCGCACTCAAAATCAAGGAAGCACGTGACAGAGGCGAAAAGCTCGCTATGATTCTTCCCGTAGGACCAATGGGTATGTACAAATGGGCAGTATACTTCCTCAACGAATGGAAGGTAAATTGTGACCATGTTTACACATTCAATATGGACGAATGGGCAGACGGCGAGGGCAACACACTTTCAAATGACAATCCTGCATCATTTGAATACAGTATGAAACAGGCTTTCTTCGACAAGCTTGACAATACTATCCCACCAAGTCAGCGTAACTTTGCTACAAAAGCAAATCTTCCTACATACCCTGAAAAGATTGCTGCACTCAAGGCTGAGGGCGCAAAGCTTGTTCTGGTATTCGGTATCGGAAGAATGTGCCACATCGCTTTCTGGGAACCCCAGTTTGCTGATGAATTTGCATCTGTTGAAGAATGGAAGAAGCAGTGCTATAGAATAGGCGCGAAGCTACATCCCCTTACTATTGAACAGAACGCAATCACAAGCTTCAAGAGCCGCACAACTTTGGTACCGTGTAGCGCAAACACAATAGGCCCAGGTCTCTTCCTTCAGGCAGATACAATCATCGGTGGTTGTGATGGTGCTCTCGGCAGAGGTATGGGTTGGCAGGGAATGAGCTTCCTTACAACTCTCCACTATGGTCCTGATATGAACATCACATCTACATTTATGCCAACACTCCCCGGCAAGCTCTTCTATCTTAAGGAACTTGCAGGTCCGTTGGTTGCTGAATGTAACTAAAATATTATTTAGCTTGAAAAAGTCAAGAAATATGCAACATATTTCTTGACTTTTCTTGTGCCCAAGTGTATACTGAACAAGAAATATTTTTTTGCTCGGAGATGAAGAAAATGGACGCAAAACACCTTTTTGACGTGATTGACAAAAGAAAGGATGAGCTTTTTGAAATGCTCAGTTCTTTTATCAAAATAAACACAGAGAACCACAGAAATGGTGGCAATGAAAAAGAACTTTCTGAATATGTACATAAGCTTTGCATTGATTTGGGGCTTGAGAGTGACATATATTCACCTATGGACCTCCCAGATTTTTCGAAGCATCCTGATTATATGCCAAACCATAACCTTGAGGACAGATACAATGTGACAGCCCGCTGGGTGGGAGCGGAAAACCGCGATGAGCTTATGCTTATGGGACACCTTGACACAGTGGAAATCGGTGACCTCAAAAATTGGGATAAAGACCCCCTTTCCGGCGAGATAAGTGACGGAAAAATCTGGGGTAGAGGTGCGGGCGATGACAAATATGCTCTTGCTACAACACTTTTTCTTATTAAGGTGCTTAAAGATGAGGGCTTTGTGCCAAAGGCAAATCTTTTGTTTTCTGCCTATGTTGACGAAGAGTACGGCGGTTCTCATGGCGCACTTGCTGCAGTTTTAAAAGACCCTTGCCCAAGGATTGTGAGTATGGATGGGGTTGAAGACCAGATATGGCATTGCGGCAGCGGCGGTCAGGAGACAAAGTATATTTTCCACACCAAGGATACGGTGGACAGCGCAAAGCTTGCAGCAAATGCAATGCCCATTGTTCTTGAGGAAATTGAAAAGTTTGCCGAAAAACGCAGACGCGAACTTAGCGAAAATAGATTTTATAAGGGTACAATAATCCCTGAAACTTCGCTTCGTTATATGGGTGTCCGTGCAGGTTTTGACGGAATGGATCTGGGCGTTGGTGAAGCATTTTTTGTGTATTATACCGACAAGACCAAAAACGAGATTTATGCAGAATTTGCAGAGCTTGAAAAGGTGATAGCAAAGCGCCTTGAGCCACTTGGAATAATCGGCGACGGCTTTAAGCCCAATACAAGATTTTTCCATTATGTATTCTGTGAGCCGGACAGCGAAGATGTCAAAAATATGCTTGAGGCGTCAAAAGAGGCAACAGGAAAAGAACCTATTGTTTGCGGGTCATGCCTTTCTGACCTTTCGGTTATTTCAAAATACGGAAGCAGCAGAGCCTATGGTTTTGGTATGGGACGCGACTTCAGCGAGCCGGGTGGTGCACATCAGCCAAACGAATATATTGAATGTGACAAATTTGTGGAATATACAAAGACCATTGGTGCGTACATACTGCATGTTTTAGGATAAGTTTGAGAAATAGGCAATATTCTTTTGGGTGTTGCCTTTTTTGTTGCAAAACCTCCTTCGGTATGATAAAATATAAAAAATAAACAGCAGAGGATAAAATATATGAAAAAATTCGATGGAATGTTTTTTGCAACTGACCTTGACGGTACGCTGCTTAAGAATGATAAAACCATATCAAAAGAAAATATTGATGCTATTGAATATTTCAAATCAGAGGGCGGGATTTTTACTTTTGTGACAGGTCGTCTGCCAAGGGCGACGCAACGTATTTTTGACTTAGTAAGACCAAATGCGCCTTGTGGGTGCATAAATGGAGGGTCTATGTTTGATTATCGCACAAATGAACTTTTGTGGTCGGTAGACATTTCCAGGTCTGTGCTTGAACTGGTGGAATACATTGATAAAAACCTGCCGGAGATGGGTATCGAGGTTAATGTCCATGACAAAATATATTTCTGCAAGAAAAGTTTTGCCACCGAAAAACACCGGATGAACGAAAAATTTCCTGACCTCGCCTGCCATTATTATGATGTGAAAGAGCCCATTGCGAAAATCCTTTTTGCCCATGAGGACGTAAAACTGATGTCAAGGCTGATTGAAATGCTTGACCTACATCCAAAGGCAAAAGAATTTGATTTTATCCGCTCAGATGTTGAGTATTATGAAATTCTTCCCAAAGGCATCAACAAAGGCGAAGCTGTTTTGAAAATTGTAGATTTGCTTGGTATAAGCCCCGAAAGAACCATTGCCGTAGGCGATAATGACAATGACGTCTCAATGCTTTCGGCATCAAAATTGGGGATTGCGGTTTCAAATGCATCGCCGGCAGCCAAAAATGCGGCAAATCATATAACCGTCAGCAATGAAGAACACGCAATAGCAAAAATAATTGAAGACCTTGAAAGTGGAAAAATATTTATATAGGTTTTTACAAAAAGTCCAAACCCTTGTGGTATGGACTTTTTTGTGTCCTCGGTCTTTGTGATTTGATGATTGAAATTTCAAATTAAATACTTTTTTCGCACAAAACACCTGACTTTGCAGAAATTACATTTGAATTATGTAAACCGATATGTTATCCTATGGAGGTGTCAGACAGACACAAAATAAAATTTAGGAGGAAGAATAATGAAAAAGTTTTTTTCAATGTTGATTATTGCAGCTATGGCACTCACACTTTCTGTTGGTGTTTCAGCTGCCACAGTAAACAAAGTAAATCTGGGTAACGGTGTATGCGGAATTGTTGTTATGGGAACGGTGACCGGAAATGGTTCATCTTGTGAAAACCTTCCTTGCCTTGACCTTGAATGCATTTTAGGTGGACAGTGTGATAACTCTTCCTGCGGGGATGAAGAGGTTGTCCCTCCCACAGAAGACAACGATACCCCAACGGATTCTCCGGAGGCAATCCCTCCCACGGAGGACAATGATACCCCCATTGTTACTCCTCCGGTAGAGGATAACGATGCTCCATCAGGTGATTCGGGTGTTACTGCTCCCGAAGAAGACACAAATACTCCGGAAAATGAATCCGGCCTTAATGAGTATGAAAAAGAGGTTATAAGACTTGTGAATGAAATAAGAGCAGAACATGGACTTTCGGCGCTTGTAGCAGACGAAGAGCTGAGCCGTGTTGCAAGAATCAAGTCACAGGATATGAAGGATAATAACTATTTTTCTCATACCAGCCCGACTTATGGCTCACCCTTTGAAATGATGAAGAAGTTTGGCATTTCATACAGAACTGCCGGTGAAAATATCGCAAGGGGACAGGGAACTCCTCAGGCAGTTGTTAACGGATGGATGAATTCATCAGGTCACAGAGCAAATATTCTCAATGCTTCATACAACAGAATCGGTGTTGGATATGTTGCAGAGGGCAACTATTGGACACAGATGTTTGTAGGAAGATAAGGGAAGACAAGAAATTCCTCAGGCTCATCGCCTGAGGAATTTTATTTAAAAATTTCCATACATAAAAAGACTCCCGTGCAGAAAAATAATCTTGGGGAGATGATGAAATGAGCAATGCAAAAAAAGAATATATAAGCAAAGAAACTGAAATTGATGAAAAAGCAAACAATGCTTGGGAATTTGATGAGGATGAAATGTCTGAAATGAGGCTGTTTCCGGATGAATTTGCGGGTAGTACTGCTTCGGCAACCGAATGCACCGGACTTATTCAGGTGGCACCGGTAACTCCTGAACTTCAGGAAACCTATGACAGTGTGTATAGCTATCGCAAAAAGCAACCGGTAAAAGAGGAAACAGAGGAATAATTATAACGGAAAGACAGCGGATGCATCAAGACCCGTTGTTTTTCTTTTTGGATATCAGTGCTATTGTGATTATTGTGCCAAGTGTGCCGACGATCATATCCCACATAGTGTCAGAAAGTGAGCCGTTTTGTGCTGTCGTGCCCAAAAGACTGTCAATAGAAAATTCGTAAATTTCCCAAAGACCAGCCAAAGCAACAGAAAAGGATAAAACAAATAAGTTCATAAGGATATGGTTTTTATCATCACCTTTTAATTTTTTATATATTTGAGTACCTGAAGATGCAAAAATAAATCCTGAACTGAAATGAAGAAACTTGTCCCAGTAAGGGATGTGAGCGTACATATTCAATGTTTTTCCGGCAAACACAGAAAGCATAATGAAAATAACAAATGCACAATATGTTTTGTTGTCTAAAACGGGGAATTTGTTGTGGAGCAAAGCAAACGCACAAAGACACAATAGTGTGCAGAAAGAGTTGAAGACCGCACTGTAATTCTTGATAAGAATGCCGTATACAGCAAAGGCTGCGACAAGAAAAATTGAAAATATGACAAGCCTTGAACGGAAATGCATAAAAATTCTCCCGGTATTTTTTACTTAGTATATGAAGAACCAGCTTAAAATATAAAGGGCTTGTTGAACAGGAAGCCTTTAAAAAATAAAACAATTATTTTAATATTTTTTATGTTTTCAATGTAGCTAGTTTTAACTCTTTATAGAAATTTTTTTATCCTTGGTTTTGCATATAAAAAATATGGAATAAAATTAACAAAATGTTTGCTTTTTCAGGGATAATGTGGTACAATGTAAAGTAATTTATAAAATGCTATACATAAAAAGATAGGAGCGGATATTGGTGAAAGAAAACTTTCTTTTGAAAACAAAGACAGCACAGCACCTTTTTGATGATTATGCCAAGGATATGCCTATTGTGGACTATCATTGCCACCTCAATCCAAAGGATATTGCAGAGGACAAGGCGTATGAAAACATCACACAAATATGGCTTTATGGCGATCACTACAAATGGCGTTTTATGCGCAGTATGGGTGTTGACGAAAAATACATAACCGGTGATGCCAGTGATTATGACAGATTCAAGGCGTATGCCAAAGCCGTTGGCTATGCTGCAGGAAACCCTCTTTATCACTGGACCCAACTTGAACTCAAAAGATATTTCGACATTGATGAATATCTCACCGAAGAAAGTGCTGACAGAATTTGGGAAAAAACAAGCGAAATAATAAAAAGCGGTGATTTCACAACCCGAAAGGTTATCAAGCGTTCAAATGTGAAGCTTATCGGCACAACCGATGACCCCATTGACAGTCTTGAATATCACAAGCAGATTAAAGAAATTCCTGATTTTGATACAGTTGTTGTTCCCACATTCCGTCCTGACAAGGCGGTAAACATTGACCTTGACGGTTTTTGTGAATATATACAAAAGCTCTCGGAAGTTGGCGGACAGGATATTAAGTCTTATGAAGACCTCAAAGACGTTCTCTACGCACGCCTGGATTTCTTCTGCGAAATGGGTTGCCGTGCGTCAGACCATGCGGTTGAAAATATGCCCTACCAGGTTGCAGACGATACGGAAGTTGACAAGATTTTCAAGGCGGCGCTCAGGGGCAAGAAAGTTTCTTTCGATGATGCTGAAAAATATAAGACAGCACTTCTTTTGTGGCTTGCATCTGAGTATTCAAAGCGAAACATCGTGCTTCAGATTCACGCAAGTGCTCTCCGAAACAACAACACAAGAATGTTCGAAAAGCTTGGCCCTGACACAGGTTTTGACTGCGTTGCAGACGTGCTTGAAATCAAAAAGCTTTCAGGCTTTATGAATCATCTCGAAAAAGAAAATTTGCTTCCCAAGACAATCCTTTATTCACTCAACAATAAAGACAACATAACCATGGCGACACTTATGGGCTGCTTCCAGAGCGATGAAGTTCCGGGTAAAATTCAGCTTGGCTCTGCATGGTGGTTCCTGGATACCAAAGACGGTATGGAGGATCAGATAAAGTGCCTTGCAAATGAGGGTGCGCTCGCTACGTTTGTGGGCATGCTTACAGATTCAAGAAGCTTTTTGTCATATCCACGCCACGAATATTTCAGAAGAATTCTTTGCAACATTGTGGGACAGTGGGTTGAGGATGATATGTTCACTGATGATGAAGAAATTCTTAAAACTCTTATCCAAAACATTTGTTCAAACAACGCACAGCGTTTCTTTATGTAAAATATACTTTTTAAATAAATTTTGGAGGATGAATATATGTTAAAAGAACAGGTAATTCAAAAAATAACAGATGTAGGTATCGTGGCTGTTGTTCGTGCTGAGAGCGCTGACCAGGCAAAGAAAATTGCAGATGCATGTATAGCTGGCGGTGTTCCCGCAATCGAGCTTACTTTCACTGTTCCCCATGCTGACAAGGTGATTGCAGAGCTTTCTGAAATGTATTCAGAAGACGAGATTATCCTTGGTGCAGGCACAGTTATGGACTCAGAAACTGCAAGAATTGCGATTCTTGCTGGCGCTCAGTACATAGTAAGCCCCTATTTTGACCCTGAAACCGCAAAGCTTTGCAATCGCTATCGCGTTCCATATATGCCCGGTTGTATGACAATCAAAGAGGTTGTTGCGGCGATGGAGGCAGGTGCTGACATCATCAAGATATTCCCGGGTGAAGTTTTCGGTCCAAAGATTATCAAAGCAATCAACGGTCCTGTTCCTCAGGCAAGAATGATGCCAACAGGCGGTGTTTCTGTTGATAATGTTGAAGAATGGATCAAGGCAGGCGCTGTTGCTTGCGGCGCAGGCGGTGCCCTCACAGCAGGCGCAAAGACCGGTGACTATGCAGCGATTACAGAAACAGCAAAGAAATTTGTTGAAAATATCAAAAAAGCAAGAGCTAAATAAGAATTCTAAAGGAGATATTTTAAAATGGCAAAGAAAGTTGTTACATTTGGCGAAATCATGCTCAGACTTGCGCCAAACGGATATTACAGATTTTTTCAGAATGACCAGATGCAGGCGACATTTGGCGGCGGTGAAGCAAACGTTGCTGTATCACTTGCAAACTATGGTTTAGAATCAAGTTATGTTACAAAGCTCCCCAAACACGCAATCGGTCAGGCGGCTGTTGACAGCCTCAGATACTTTGGCGTTGACACATCAAAGATTGTTCGCGGTGGCGAAAGAGTTGGAATTTATTATCTTGAAAAAGGTGCATCACAGCGTGGCAGCGTTTGTATTTATGACAGAAAATATTCAGCTATCCAGATGGCTGAAAAGGCTGACTTTGACTGGGACAGCATTTTTGAGGGTGCTGACTGGTTCCACTTTACCGGTATCACTCCGGCACTTGGACCCAATGTTGTTGAAATCTGTAAGGATGCCTGCAAGGCTGCAAAAGCTAAGGGCGTAAAGATTTCATGCGACCTCAACTACCGCGGAAAGCTCTGGACAAGAGACGAAGCAAGGGCTGCTATGACAGAACTTTGTCAGTATGTTGACGTTTGCATTTCAAACGAAGAAGATGCAAAAGACGTATTCGGGATTGAAGCAGAGGGTACAGATATCTATGGCGGAAAGCTCAACCATGAGGGATATAAGAGTGTTGCAAAACAGCTTGCTGACAAATTCGGCTTTGAAAAGGTTGCAATCACACTCCGCACATCCATTTCTGCAAGTGACAATGACTGGGCAGGTATGCTTTATGACGGCGAAGATTATTATTTTTCAAAGTCATATCACCTCCACATTGTTGACCGTGTAGGCGGCGGTGACTCATTTGGTGGCGGACTTATTTATTCACTCCTCAGCGGAAAATCATCAAAGGATGCCATTGAGTTTGCTGTTGCAGCATCTGCTCTCAAGCACTCGGTTGAAGGCGATTATAACCGTGTATCAGTCAGCGAAGTTGAAAAGCTTGCCGGCGGTGACGGCTCCGGTAGAGTTCAAAGATAAAGAATTTTCAAGAGTATGCGGGCTTTCGTATGCTCTTGAATTTTAAAAAATGTTAAGGGTGTATTTGGTATGAGATTTGAACTAATTAAAGAATTTCTTGACAGATTGACCGCTTGGAGAATTCCTGGTGCGGCAATAGTTTTGAAACAAGGCGGAAAGGAAATATTCAAGTATAGTGCCGGCTATGCAGATCTTGAGAATAAGATTCCAATGACAGGTGAAGAAACACTTAATATGTATTCTTGTTCAAAAGTTGTGACGGTTGTTTCAGCACTTCAGCTCTTGGAAAGGGGAATCTTTCTGCTTGATGACCCTCTGTATGCTTTCATTCCTGAATTTAAGGATATGTATGTAAAGAATGAAAACGGTGAGATAGTAAAAGCGGAAAACCCAATAACAATGCGTCACCTTTTCACAATGTCAGCAGGATTTAGCTATGACCTTGATAGTGAAGGACTTAGTCGTGCTAAAGAATGGACAAACGGCAAGATGGACACTTTAGACGCGATAAAAGGTCTTGCTACAGAGCCACTTCATTTTCAGCCGGGAAGCCGTTGGGAATACAGTCTTTGTCATGATGTTTTGGCTGCAGCTGTTGAGGTTATTTCAGGCAAAAAATTCAGTGAATATGTAAGAGAAAATATTTTTGCTCCGCTTGGTATTACGGATATTTCTTACACTCGTCCACAAAGTGTAAAAGATAAAATCGCAGAGCAGTATGAGTTCATACCCAATGAAATATGTGACAAAAACGACATACTATTCCCAACTCCAAGCGGTGATGGTTGTTGGAAAAATATTGGAAAAGATGTTATGTATCAGCTTGGCGAAAACTATGAAAGTGGCGGTGCAGGTCTTGTGATTTCTGTTCCTGATTATTCAAAGTTTGCGGATGCAATGGCGCATTTTGGCAAGTGCCCCAACGGCGAGAGAATTCTGTCAAAGGGAGGTGTGAGACTTCTTCGTGAAGATCAACTCACTCCTTACGGTATACCCGGTTTTGACTGGCCGCATCTCCCAGGTTATACATATGGTCTTGGGGTAAAGAAAATGTCGAATATTGCCCAGGGTGGAACAATCGGAACAACCACTGAATTTGGTTGGGATGGTGCTGCTGGCTCTGTTGCACTTATTGATCCTGAAAATGAATTTTCAGTATTTTATTCACAGCATCTGATGAATTGCCAGGGTCCGATTATTAAAAACAGAGTAAGAAATGTGGTTTATGCGGCAATGAATTTATAAAATTCAGTGAATAAGCCGATAAACACTTGATTTTTGGCGAAAAATGTTATATAATATTTTGATATAAAATACAGCAGATAGGAGAATTTGAAAATGGCGTACTATTTTAATGAACCTTCACATACTTTCAGTGAATATTTGCTTGTTCCGGGTTATTCATCAGCGGAATGTATGACAAGCAATGTAAGCTTAAAAACACCCCTTGTAAAATTTAAAAAGGGTGAAGAGCCTGCTATAACCATGAATATACCGATGGTTTCTGCAATTATGCAGTCGGTTTCAGGTGAAAAATTGGCTGTTGCCCTTGCAAAAGAGGGTGGAGTTTCATTTATTTATGGCTCACAAAGTATCGAAGACGAAGCTGCGATGGTGAGACGTGTTAAAAATCACAAGGCGGGTTTTGTGGCAAGTGATTCAAACATCAGACCGGACCAGACCTTGGCAGAGCTTTTGGAGCTTCGTGCAAAATCGGGACACAACACTGTTGCAGTGACCGAAGACGGCACAGCAGAGGGTGTGCTTTTGGGCATTGTTACACCTCGCGACTATCGTGTAAGCCGTATGGACCCAAATACAAAGATTGAAGAGTTTATGACGCCTTTTTCAAAGCTTATATATGCACCTGAAGGCACAAGCCTTAAGGAGGCAAACGATATTATCTGGGACAACAAGCTCAACTCACTTCCTATAGTTGATGCAAAGCAAAGACTTGTGGCTTTTGTTTTCAGAAAGGACTATGACGCTCACAAAGAAAACCCAATGGAGCTTCTTGATAGTTCAAAGAGATATGTTGTTGGTGCGGGCATTAACACCCGTGACTATGAAGAAAGAGTTCCGGCGCTTATTGAAGCAGGTGCAGATGTTCTTTGTATTGACTCATCTGAGGGCTTTTCAGAATGGCAGGCAAGAACTCTCAAATTTATTCGGGACAAGTACGGCGACAGCGTGAAGGTTGGTGCCGGAAACGTGGTTGACCGTGAGGGCTTTATGTTTTTGGCAGAAGCCGGTGCTGACTTCATCAAAATCGGTATTGGCGGCGGCTCAATCTGTATCACTCGTGAACAAAAGGGTATAGGCAGAGGTCAGGCAACAGCTGTTCAGGAGGTTGCAGCGGCAAGAGACGAATATTTTGAAAAGACAGGAATTTATATTCCCATCTGTTCTGACGGTGGTATTGTTCATGACTATCACATTACCCTTGCTCTTGCAATGGGCTCAGACTTTGTGATGCTGGGCAGATATTTTGCAAGATTTGATGAAAGTCCATCAAATAAAGTATCAGTGAATGGAAACTATATGAAAGAATACTGGGGCGAAGGCTCTGCCCGTGCAAGAAACTGGCAGAGATATGATATGGGCGGTGCTCAGAAGCTTTCTTTTGAAGAGGGCGTTGATTCATACGTTCCATATGCCGGAAGCCTCAAGGATAACGTTGCACTCACCCTCAACAAGGTTAAGTCCACCATGTGCAACTGTGGTGTTCTCAGTATTCCTGAACTTCAGAAGAATGCAAAAATGACCTTGGTTTCTGCAACAAGTATAGTAGAGGGTGGCGCTCATGACGTTGTTCTTAAAGAAAAAAGCGTTAGCACTGCAAAATGAAACGCACAGTTTATAGGATAAACGGGGTTCACCCGCTTCATCCAAACGGAAGTCTGGTTTTTTGTGACAACTGCGAAAAGATTGTCGGCAGTATAAACGAGCGTGGATATAACTATATCAACATTGGTCTTATTTGCACCTGTGGAAACTATGGCAAAATTGAAATAATCAAAGGCGGACACGAAAACGACATCACAAAAAGTGTCAACAAAATGCCAAAGACCAGGCTGAATGTGAATCTTTGCCGGAAATGCGACAGACCGCTGTTTCAAATTACAGAAAGCCGCGTAAAAAGTTATTCATTTTATGCAGAGTGCGTTTGCGGAGAAAAATATGACCGAAAAGTTACCTTTGACAAACGACTTGGCGAAACACTTAAAGAATATTCAAGAATAAAGAAAACCTTGCAGCCATAAGGCTGCAAGGTTTTTTGCTCCCTAAAACTATTTGTTAAGAATCAGAATTTCATCAAAGGGCCGTTTTGGCACATTGATTTTTTTGTTGTCATCCTCAAAGTATTTTACGCTGTCCACAAATTCACAAGCCTCGCTTTCCTGTGCAGGATACCCAAGGGCAAGAAGATAAAGGAGAGAAAAACGCTCTTTATCCAGGGAAAGTACCTCCATAATGGGCTCTCTTGAAAGAGCACCTATCCAGCAGCTTGCGATGCCTTTTTCAAGGGCACCAAGCATCATTGACGTCACAGCAGCACCGGCTTCAACCTCAAAGGAATCCTTGATGGTTTTGTCACCCAAAACGGCAATGAATGCGGTGGGCCGTTCGTCTTTCTTTGGTGCTCCGTCAGGGAGATAGCCTGCCCATTTCGTGTGAGGGAAAATCTCGTCACACAAATCTTTGTCGCAGATCACCGCAAATTTAAGTGGCTGCAGATTTGCCGGGTATGCGGCAAGTCTTGCGTATTCAACCAGCTCCAGAATGTATTTTTTATCAAGAGGTTCTTGCGTGAATTTTCTGATTGTTCGGCGCTTTTTCAGTGCTTCTGAAATATTCATAAAATCATTCCTTTCAAAGCTCGGCATCAGCCGACAATATCCGCCTTTTCCACAGCATAATAATAGTAAAGATACTGCTGAGCTACGCCGCCAAAGCTGCCAAAAGTTTTTTCCGCAAATGAGGCAATATCTTTTTCGTCAACGCCGTAAAGGTCAGAAAGAATACGTTTTATCCAAACATCCTGAGGGAACGTTTTGTACCTACCCAAAGCGAAAAGAAGAACGCAGTCTGCAACCTTGCTGCCAACGCCGTTTATTTTCATAAGAGCGGCCTTTGCATCTTTGTCATTCATTGTCTTGATTTCATCAAGAGAGATTTCACCGGATGCCACTTTTTTTGCGGCATCAAGAATATATTTATCCCGAAAACCCGCACGAATGATCTTGAGGTCATCAACGGTCAATTTTGATAAAACCTCAGGAGTTGGAAAACCGTAAAAGATTTTATTCTCAAATTCGATTTTTTCGCCAAAATTCTCGCACAGTGCCGAAACAATCTTTTTTATTCTCGGAATGTTGTTATTTGCAGAAATAATAAAGGTGACAATGGTTTCCCAAAGGTCTTGCCGGAGAATTCTTATTCCGCGGCCTTTTTCGATGGAGGGACGAAGAATTTCGTTTTTCCAAAGAGTTTCTTCAATTACGTTATAATCGCTTGAAAAGCTCAAATATCTGCTCCAGAAAATGAGGTCGGGGTTTGAGCTTTCAAGATAGATGGTGTTTTCATCGTGATAATACATCTTTGCAGCATAATTTCCCACAACGCCCCAGAAGGTACCATCTTCGTCTTTTTCCCAACGGAAACACTGACCGCAAAGAAAGGTTTCATCGAGGCTTAGGTGGTCGATGTTATAAAGCTTTATCATATATTGTCAATCCTTTCTAGGATTTTGAAATCAGGGATTTAATAAATACGTTTATGTTTTTTGCAATAATAGAGGTGCTGTTTTCAACCGCCTCGCCCAAAATGGTTTGAATCCCGGCGGTAACACTGGGAATATCGCAAGGATAACGAAGGGATATTTCAACAGAAATATCTATATATCCGTTTATGTCAGAATGGCTCTGGATTTTAAAAATTTCTGCAACCTCCGGAATTTGCGAAAGTTCATAGCGACAGATTTCCGCAATAACTTTCGGGGAAATCCGAAAGCTTCCAAGATAGCTGTAAGTAGGCCGCATAACTGTTTTTTCAAGAGAAAGGTCTCGCTTTTCAGGGATAATAAGTGAATTCAAAAAATACCCAGAAAACTGTTTTTTCACTTCAAAAACAGGAGCAGGAATAATATGCTTCCCGTGCTTTTCGCGCATTTGTTTTGCTGTACTTATCTCATCGGGTGTGGCAAGCTCTTCAATCAAAAAAATTCTTTCGGGCTTTGGCAATTCAAGCCGTGAGACAATTTCAAAAATCATACGGTCGGATGTTCCAAGAACGAGAACAGAGACTACTCCGTGTTTTTTGATTGCCTCTCTTATGCCAAGGGCGTGCCTGTCATCTGCAAAAATTGCAGACTTGACAGACGCCATTTTTGTTTTTTCGTGCTTTGCAGATTTTCCGGCAAGAATTTTGTTGCCGGAAATAAGAAGACCGTCATCAATGATGGCCTCGATGTTATGTTCACGGGCGAGCTCGGTGCATTGATAGCTTTTGCCCGTACCTGATTTTCCAACAAGGGCGAAAACACGCATAAAATCAAACCTCGTTTTTGTTTTTTTCGGAAATTTTGTAGCAAAGCCTCATAAGGCTGTCACCCAGGTGGATGTTTTCAAGCACGGTGTCTTCTTTCTTTGAAAGCTCTGCATAAGAAAAGTTGAGAAATGCCTTTATGCCAAGGTCATAAAGCTCGTTTGCTACCTGATTGGCAACAGCTCTGGGAACAGAAAGTATCGCCATAGTGGGGGCTTCTGCTTCGATGAATGACTTGACTTCCTTATAATCCAAAACGGTAAGGTCCTGAACTTTCATACCGATTTTCTGAGGGTCAGTATCAAAAATCCCCACAAGGTTGAAACCGCGTTTTTCAAAGTTGGTGTTTCGGGTGAGAGCGTGACCGATGTTACCCACGCCCACAAGGATTGCTTTGTATTTGAAATTAAGGCCAAGGATTTTTGCAATTTCTCCGTAAAGATACTCCACGTTATATCCATATCCCTGTTGACCGAAACCGCCGAAACAGTTGAGGTCCTGACGTATCTGTGAAGCAGTTATTCCCATGCGCTGACTGAGTTCCTTTGAGGATATTCTCTCAATTCCCAAAGTAATCAGCTCGCCAAGGTATCTGTAATACCTGGGCAGGCGCTTGATAACTGATGATGATACAGGTTTTTCCATTAGATTTCCTCCGTTTTTTATGCTTAAGCGAAAAATTAAAGCATTGCTTTGAGTGTGTCTCCTACTGCAAGTAAAAATTCTTCAGTGTTAACTTTCTTCTTGTTTTCAAGGTTTGAAAGAAGATAAAGGTCTCCTGTCATTATTCCGTCTTCGATGGTTTTTATGGTAGCTTTTTCAAGCTTTTCGGCAAAGTCACAAAGGCCCGCAAGCCCGTCAAGCTCGCCTCTTTTGCGAAGTGCACCGGTCCATGCGAAAAGGGTCGCCACACTGTTTGTAGAGGTTTCTTCGCCTTTCAAGTGCTTGTAATAATGACGCTGAACAGTGCCGTGAGCGGCTTCATATTCATAAGTTCCGTCGGGTGATACCAGAACCGAAGTCATCATAGCAAGGCTTCCGTAAGCTGTTGCCACCATATCTGACATAACGTCGCCGTCATAGTTTTTGCACGCCCAGATATAACCGCCGTCCGAGCGTACAACACGGGCAACAGCATCATCAATGAGGGTGTAGAAATATTCGATACCTGCCGCCTCAAACTTCTCTTTGTATTCAGCTTCAAATGTTTCGCTAAAGATATCCTTGAATCTGTGGTCATATTTTTTTGAAATGGTGTCTTTTGTTGCAAACCAGATGTCCTGCTTGGTGTCAAGGGCATAGTTGAAGCAGCAACGGGCAAAGCTTCCGATTGACTGGTCAATGTTGTGAAGACCCTGAATAATACCGCCGCTTTCGCCAAATTCGTGAATAGTTTGACGGATTTCCTTTCCGTCTTTGTCGGTGCAGACAAGTTCACACTTTGAACCTGCAGCAACCTGCATCTCGGTGTTTTTATAAACATCGCCGTAAGCATGACGGGCAATGGTGATGGGCTTTGTCCATGTGGGAATGTAGGGGGTGATACCCTTTACAATAATCGGGGCACGGAAAACGGTGCCGTCAAGGATTGCACGGATTGTGCCGTTTGGTGATTTCCACATTTCTTTGAGGTTATATTCCTTTACGCGTTCTGCGTTTGGAGTGATGGTTGCACATTTAACTGCAACACCGTATTTTTTTGTGGCATATGCCGAATCAAAGGTAACCTTGTCATCTGTTTCGTTTCTGTATTCAAGACCCAAATCGTAATATTCTGATTTCAGGTCAACATAAGGAAGAATAAGAATGTCTTTTATCATCTTCCAGATTATTCTTGTCATTTCGTCCCCGTCCATCTCAACGAGGGGTGTGGTCATTTTGATTTTTTCCATTTTGTATTTTCCTTTCCTTAAACGTTATTTGGAGTTTTCTCTTGTGTAGTTAAGCAGGCCGCCGGCTTTTATCATTGCGCGCTGACGCTCGGATAAGTCAACCTTTACCTTGAAATCAAAGCCTTTGGTGACATTTGTGATTGTGAGCTCATCTGCATTTGAAATAACATTATCAAGGTCAGACATTTTGAGCTCGTCCATCTGGTCTATCTTGTCATAATCAGCTTCGTCCAAGAAGGTAAGGGGAATGATACCCGCGTTTATGAGGTTTGCCATATGAATTCTGGCAAAGGATTTTACGATTACCGCCTTAACGCCAAGATAAAGAGGAGCAAGTGCCGCGTGCTCACGTGATGAGCCCTGGCCGTAGTTCAAGCCGCCGACGATAATGCTCTTTCCAAGCTCCAAAGCACGGCTGGGGAACTTTTCGTCGCAGACTGTGAAGCAGTGCTCAGAAATCTTTGGAATGTTTGAACGGAGAGGAAGAATTTTTGCACCTGCTGGCATAATGTGGTCTGTTGTGATGTTGTCACCGACCTTGAGACTGCACTTTGCTGTGATTTCGTCAGCCATTGCATCGGATACAGGGAATGGCTTGATGTTTGGTCCTCTGAGGACTTCAACACTGTCCATTTCGCTTTCAGGTGCCGGAGGAACAACCATATTGTCGTTTATGGTGAAAACTTCGGGCAGTTCAAAGTCAGGCATATCACCTAAAGTTCTTGGGTCTGTCAGTACGCCACGAAGGGCAGAAGCTGCCGCAAGTTCAGGAGAAACAAGATAAATCTGTCCGTCCTTTGTGCCGCTGCGGCCTTCAAAGTTTCGGTTGAAAGTTCTCAGTGAAATTCCGCCGGAGTTGGGAGACTGTCCCATGCCGATACATGGTCCGCAGGCGCTTTCCAAAATTCTTGCACCCGCATCAATCATATCAGAGAGTGCTCCACAGTCAGCCAGCATATTGAGAACCTGTTTTGAGCCCGGTGCGATTGAAAGTGAAACATCGGGGTGAACGGTCTTTCCTTTCAGAATATATGCAACTTTTAGCATATCAAGAAGTGAAGAGTTTGTGCAGGAACCGATACATACCTGGTCAATTTTCATTTCACCTATTTCGGCAACAGATTTCACGTTGTCGGGTGAATGAGGGCAGGCAGCAAGAGGAACAAGCTCGCTTAAGTTAATCTCAACAATTTCGTCATATACAGCATCGCTGTCAGCTGAGAGAGGGGTGAAGTCTTCTTCTCTTTGCTGTGCTTTTAAAAACTCACGGGTTATTTCGTCTGAGGGGAAAATTGAGGTTGTTGCACCAAGCTCTGCGCCCATATTGGTGATGGTGGCACGCTCAGGAACAGAAAGGGTTTTGACGCCTTCGCCGGTATATTCGATTATTTTTCCAACGCCGCCTTTCACAGAAAGACGTCTCAAAACTTCAAGGATTACGTCCTTTGCAGCAACCCAAGGGTTGAGCTTTCCGGTGAGGTTAACTTTTACAATCTTCGGGCAGGTGATATAGTATGTACCGCCGCCCATAGCAACAGCAACGTCCATACCGCCGGCGCCTATCGCAAGCATACCGATGCCGCCGCCTGTGGGTGTGTGGCTGTCAGAGCCTATAAGAGTTTTGCCGGGCTTGCCAAACCGTTCGAGGTGAACCTGGTGACAAATTCCGTTGCCCGGACGTGAAAAATATATTCCGTGTCTTTTGCAGACGCTGCCGATAAAGCGGTGGTCGTCTGCGTTTTCAAAGCCGCTTTGAAGCGTGTTGTGGTCAATATATGCAACCGACTTTTCGGTTTTTACTCTGGGAACGCCCATAGCCTCAAATTCGAGGTAGGCCATTGTCCCGGTAGCGTCCTGAGTCAGTGTCTGGTCGATTTTGATACCAATTTCCCGGCCGACAATCATCTCTCCCGAAACCAGGTGGTTTTTAATAATCTTTTGTGCAAGTGTAAGTCCCATAAAAGTTGTCCTCCAAAAATAAACATAATACCTTAATATTTTATACAAAAATCCGTACTTTGTCAAGATTTAAGCAAAGCAAAAATAAACGATAAAAAAACTTCGGCAAAATGGAAAATTGTATAAGTTTTTGAAGTTTACATAATTGTTACAATTCACTTTATCCACAGAGTTATCCACAGAAAGAACTGCCAATTTAAAAGAAAAAAGGGATATTTTAACACTATTAAGAAAAAATTGTTAAATCGTGCTGTGGAAAGTTTTTCCTGAGTACATCATCTGGGCAAAAGAATGAGCCCATAAATTGTCTGCCGGGTGCATTGTGCAAAACGGTTTGGTTTTTTATTGAAAATTAAAAAATAATGTACTTGTTCATCAGCCTATTTTGTTGCTTTTAATATGGGCGAAACTGTTGATTTTGAGGAGGGCCTGTGATATAATGAGTTTAATCGTGAAACGATTAAACTCAGCGATATAAATTCCTGACGGAATTTGCGATATGTACTTCGTATGCGATATATCTCCGATGCGATATGTCCCTTCGGGACGAAAAAAAGAATTTATATATTATAGCAACGGAGCAAAGCGGAGTTATGTCGCATTTGTGAAACAAATATATCGCACGAACGAAGTGAGTATATCGCTAGAAAAGGTTTGCATCTAAACCTTATGTGTCGCAATCGCTAAAAAGCTTGGCATCTAAATCTTACAGTCTTTTATACTGAACAAAATTGAGAAAAGTACATATGTGGAGTAACAATTATGAAAATTTTTACAATCACGCTGAATCCGGCGTTTGATGTCCATTACAATGTTGAAAACTTAGAGCTTCGCAAGGAGAATTATGCATATTCGGTGACAAAGCATGCAGGTGGCAAGGGCGTCAATGTTTCAAGAGCCTTGAAAGGCTATGGCATAGAGAATACTGCTTGTCTTGTTCTTGGAAAAACGGGTGGCAAAGAGTTTCTGGATGCATTAAAGGCGGATGGGCTTTTGTGCCGGACACTTATGAAAGATGGAATGGTACGCGAGAATATCACACTACATTCCAATGACGGTGAAACCCGTATAAGCGCTGAGGGAGGCGACACAGACGAAGAAATTCTTGCCCGGCTTTTTGATATGATGAAGGCGGAATGTGATGAAAATACGGTAGTCACTTTTACCGGAAGACTTCCCAAAGGCATAACAAAAGAGGCGGCGACGGAGTTTCTCCTGAAAATAAAAGGACTTGGCGCAAAGGTTGTGGTGGACTGCAATTCTTTTTCAAAGGATGAGCTTTTCAGCATAAAGCCGTTTTTGATAAAACCCAATGAACAAGAGATTGAACAGCTTTTGGGAAAGAGGGCGGATAGTGCCGATGATGCAGCATACCTTGCGAAAATCCTTTTTGAAAAAGGGATAGAAAATGTAATTATTTCACTCGGTCCTTTGGGATTTGCATACTACGGAGCGGGTGGCGCATCTTTGGTATCTGTGCCAAAGATAGAAGCTGTATCCACCATAGGCGCAGGCGACAGCCTGATTGCGGGTTTTGTTGCGGGACTGACAAAAGGGCTTAAAACAGAGGATACCCTCCGTCTTGCGGCGGCATTTGGCACGGCTGCGTGCCTTGCGGAGGGTACTCGGCCTCCAACAAAAGAAAATATTGAGAAAATTTTTGAAAGGGTTGTTTGCCGCAACGTGTAAGCGGCAAAAATACAGAGGTGAAAAACGTGTTAAAAAATATATTTGCACCAACGGATATGACAGTTGGAAAACCATGGAAAAGTATACTTACCTTTACGCTTCCTATGATAATAGGAAACATCGCCCAACAGCTTTACAGCACGGTTGACAGTATTGTTGTGGGACGCTACATAGGGGACAATGCCCTTGCGGCGGTGGGGAGTGCGGCACCGATACTCAATATGCTACTGGTGTTGTTCATTGGTATATCAACCGGAACAGGCATCATGGTATCTCAGTATTTCGGGGCAAAGAACAGAGAGAGTCTTTCTTATACCATAGGAAACAGCATTACCATAACAGCCATAGCCTGCGTTTTGCTGATTGTGGTTGCGGCACCTCTTATAAGGCCGGTGCTTGTGATGCTTAACACTCCGGCATCTATTATTGATGGCTGTGGGGATTATCTGATGATATCCCTTGTGGGTATGGCAGGGCTGGCATATTATAACATACTCAGCGGTGTAATAAGAGGTCTTGGAGATTCTTTTTCGGCGCTTATTTATCTTTTGGTTGCGACTGTTATAAATATCGTTTTGGACATATATTTTGTTGCAGTACTCAAAATGGGAGTAGGCGGTGTTGCACTTGCTACTGTTATTGCACAGATTGTGTCTTCAATCTTGTGCCTCATCAAGCTTGCAAGAATGAGAGAATTCTTTGACTTTGGATTTAAGTTTTTGAAACCCGTTTCAAAGTTTGTTAAAACAACAGTAAAACTTGGTCTTCCCTCGGGACTTACTCAAGCGATATTTTCATCGGCAATGATAATTGTTCAATCTCTTACCAATCAGTTCGGAGAACAGTTTATTGCGGCAAATGTAGTGATTATGCGTGTTGACGGTTTTGCTATGATGCCGAATTTCTCGTTTGGAATGGCGCTTACCACATACGCGGGACAGAATGTGGGAGCGGGACTTTATGACAGAGTTACTCAGGGCGCAAAGCAAGGAACCATTCTTGCGGCGGGTTGCTCCGCTTTTATCACCGGTATTATTCTGTTGTTCGGCAAAGGTCTTATGGGGATTTTTACCGAAACGGACACCCTTGTGTCAATGAGCTTTTATTTGATGAAGATTTTGGCGGCAGGGTATATAGCCGTTGCGGTGACACAAAGCCTTTCGGGCATTATGCGCGGCGCAGGTGATACAATGACACCTATGTGGATTTCTCTTATCACAACAGTGGCGCTTCGTGTCCCTGTGGCATACGGAATTTCATATCTCACAAGAACCCCCGAACTTCCCTTCGGCAGATTTGAATGTATCCAGATTTCGTTGCTCATTTCCTGGGTAATGGGTGCTGTGCTCACGGCAATCTTTTACAGATTTGGAAAATGGAAGAGCAAGGCTATTTATTGATAAAATGTGTCAAATTAGGACAAGTGTAAAATTTGGCTTGATAAAGAACAAAAAATATGATAAAATATAAAATTGAGATTGATGGTTTCGGGAGGGAATGGGCCTATGATTTTGGGCGTTGATTTTGGCGACAGCCGCACAGGTTATGCAACCTCTGATGCACTTGGGTTTTCGGCACATACCCTTGAAACTTATGCGGAGAAGAACATGAACAAGGTGGCGCTCCATACGGCAGACCTTGCAAAAAAACTGGGTGCTCAAAAAATTGTTCTGGGTTTTCCCAAGAATATGAATGGAACTGTTGGCGAGCGTGGAAAAAAGACCAAGGCTTTCGCAAAGCTTTTGGGAACTTTGGTTGATTGCCCCATAATTTTGTGGGATGAAAGGCTTACCACGGTCTCGGCGCACAATCTTATGAACGAAACAAATGTTCGTGGCAAAAAACGCAAAGACAGCGTTGACAAAATTGCCGCAGCGTTTATATTACAAGCCTATCTGGACAGCGGTTCAGGGGCATAAAACAAAGAAAAGAGGTATTTAACATGTCAGAAATTTTTGAAAACGAAAACGAAATGAACGAATACAAAATTGACCTTTTTGATGATGAGGGCAACAAGCAGACGGTTATTCATCTTGATACTGTTCAAATAGACGGTCAGGACTTTGTTGTGTGCATTCCCTTTAAAGAAGAAGAGGGCGACGAGGTTGATGAAGTGTTCATTCTGAAAATGCTCGAAAGAGAAGACGGAACATATGAGCTTGCGTATGAAGAAGACCTTGAAGTGCTTGATAGAGCTTATGAGGAATTCAAAGCAAGAAACGCAGACGAGTTCGATTTTGAAGATTAAAAGAATAAAAAATGACTTATCGGATAGCTTTGCCGTCCGATAATGTCTTTTTTCGGGGTAGTGCCTAAGTCAGCTCCGGAAGAGAAAAGGTGGTTTTTGAAATAGTACTTATTATTGCTGAAAAACCAAGCCTTGCACGGAATATTATGGCAGGGATTGGAAAAATGACAAAGCATGACGGATATTTTGAGGGTGCGGGTTATATTGTGACCTGGGCCTTTGGTCACCTTTTCTCTCTTGCAGATGTTGAGGCTTATTTCCCGGAGAGTGAAAGAGCTAACCGATGGACAATGGAAAATCTGCCCTGCTTCCCTGAAAAATTCAAATTTGAAATTAAAAAGGACAGCAACAAAAACATCGACAGTGGTGCAAAAAAACAGTTTGAAATCATAAAAGGCTTGTGCAACAGAGCAGATGTTGACACAATAATCAACGCAGGCGACGCTGACCGTGAGGGTGAAATCATTGTCCGCACTTGTATCGAAAAAGCCCTTTCAGGTACGTCAAAGGACTTAAAGAGAATCTGGCTTCCCGACCAGACGCCGCAGACGGTCAAAGAGGCACTTCAGAACTTAAAAAGCGAAAGCGAGTATGACAATCTGGCAAATGAGGGCTATGCGAGGACTTTCACCGATTGGCTCTATGGGGTAAATCTCACACGCTATGCAACCCTCAGGGCAGGAACGCTTCTTCGGGTGGGCAGAGTCATTGTGCCTATTGTGAAAGCAATTTATGACAGGGATATGGCAATACGCAACTTTGTGCCGGAGATTTATTATGCGGCGGTCAGCAAGGAACTTACAAACGGAGAAGAAATAGAACTTACCAGTAAAAATAAGTTTTCTAAAATCGAACTTGATAAGGCAAAAGAGCTTTGCAGCAGATATAACAGTGCAGAAGCCAGAGTTACTGCAAAAAAGAAGAAAAAAGATAAGCTGAATCCACCAAAGCTTTATTCTCTCACCAAGCTCCAGAATTACCTTGGAAAACGTTATAAAATGTCAATGGCTGAAAGCCTTGAAATTCTTCAGGGACTTTATGAAAAGGGCTATGTGACATATCCCAGAACAAATTCCGAATATCTGGCTGTGGCAGAGCAGGGGAAGATAAAAACCATTTTGCAGTCGGTCAAAGAGCTTGGCTATCCGGTGGAGTTTCGGTTTGATAAGAAAATTTTTGACGATTCAAAGATTGAATCCCACTCGGCACTTACCCCTACATACAAAATTCCGGACAAAACAAAGCTAACTGAAAATGAGCTCAAGGTTTACAGCAGCATTATGCGGCGGTTTGTGGCGGTTTTCTGCTCGGAAGAATGTATAGCCGAAAAGACCGAAATAACCGTTTCGGTAGGTGACTTTGAGGAATTTACTCTCAAAGGAACAGTTATAGTGAGCCCCGGCTGGACGGCGTATGATGCCTATACGAAGAAAGACAAGATTTTGCCGCCTATTGAAAAGGGCGACAAAGTAAATATAAATTTTGTGCCAGTTGAAAAAGAAACCTCTCCGCCGAAGCATTATACCATAGAAACCCTCAACAATTATCTCAAAAATCCGTTCAAGGATGAAAAACAGCAGCTTGGCGAAAAAGAGGCTGAGGAAGAGGAATATCGTGCGATGTTTGAGGGGCTTGAACTTGGCACTGAAGCAACCCGCACGGGAATTATAGACAACGCGCGAAAGAGCGAGTATATACTGCTGAAAAAAGATACCTATACGATTTTGCCTGCGGGGGAGCATCTTGTGGAATCCCTTGGCAGAATGAATATAATTATGGACAAATTCAAGACTTCGCAAATGGGCGTGTCACTGAAAAAAGTTTTCCGCGGCGAAAGTACAGTTGCGGATTCGGTTGAAATGGTGAAGAATGAAATTTCGTCAATCTTTGATGCCGCAAGGCAAGGCGGTGAAAACTTTGATGGCTTTGTGGGTGATATTGTAGGCAAGTGTCCAGTTTGCGGCAGTGATGTGAAAAGAACCCGCTTTGGTTATGGTTGCAGCGGCTATCGTGATGGATGCAAATTTTCTGTCAGCAACGTTATATGCAACAAGGTTGTGTCTCTTGACAATATGAGAAAAATTCTTGAAGAAGGCTCAACGGAACTTATTTCGGGATTTGTTTCAAAAAAAAGCGGAAAAGAGTTTTCAGCAAGACTTGCTTTGGAAGATGGC
This sequence comes from Clostridia bacterium, assembly GCA_017456605.1. Classification (GTDB taxonomy): domain Bacteria; phylum Bacillota; class Clostridia; order Monoglobales; family Monoglobaceae; genus SIG440. The sequence goes on from JAFTJA010000008.1 coordinate 58,999, forward strand.
AAGGTTGTTTTTAAATTTTAAAGGTATAAAGGAGTATACGGAAATGTTTCGTATCAAAGAAAAATATAAATTGAATCCCTCTGTTACAAAAATGGTGATTGAAGCTCCGCTTGTTGCTAAAAAAGCGCAGGCAGGCCAGTTTATAATCTTGAGGGTTGATGACGAGGGCGAGAGAATCCCTCTTACCATAGCGGATTATGACCGAAATGGTGGCACTGTTACCATTATATTCCAGGTGGTGGGTGCTACCACAAAAAAACTGAATGACCTTGATGCAGGTGATTTTATCTGTGACTTCGTGGGTCCATTGGGAAAGGCGTCAGAGGTCAGCGGCTTCAAAAAGGTTGCTGTTATTGGCGGCGGTGTTGGCTGTGCCATTGCGTATCCGACCGCTAAAGCTCTCAAAGAAAATGGTGCAGAGGTTCATGCGGTAGTGGGTTTCAGAAACCGTGACCTTGTTATTTTGGAAGAAGAATTTAAAAGTGTTTCCGACAAGTTTGTAATAGTTACTGATGACGGCTCTTATGGTGAAAAGGGTCTTGTTACCGATGCACTTCGAAATTTGGTTGAAAGCGGCGAAAAATATGATGAGGTTATTGCAATAGGTCCGCTCATTATGATGAAATTTGTGGCTCTCCTCACAAAAGAGCTGGGGATAAAAACTGTGGTAAGTATGAACCCCATAATGATTGATGGTACGGGAATGTGCGGTGGATGTAGACTTACTGTTGGCGGCGAAATGAAGTTTGCCTGCGTCGACGGGCCGGATTTTGACGGACATCTGGTGGACTTTGATGAGGCGATGCGACGCTCGTCGATTTATAAGGAAACAGAAAGGCACCGCTATGAAGAAGGCTGCAATCTCTTCAAGGAGGACAAAAACAATGGCTAATATGGCACCGAAAAAGAACGAAATGCCCGTTCAGGCACCGGAGGTAAGAAACAAAAATTTCAGCGAGGTGGCACTTGGCTACACAAAGGAACAGGCTGTTGACGAGGCACAAAGGTGTCTTAATTGTAAAAACAAACCTTGTGTTTCCGGTTGTCCGGTAAGCATTGATATTCCTGAATTTGTTGAAAAGGTGGCACAGGGCGACTTTGAGGCGGCATATGAAGTTATTTACCGTCAAAGCTCGTTGCCTGCAGTTTGCGGCAGAGTTTGTCCTCAGGAAAGACAGTGCGAGTCAAAGTGCGTGAGAGGCATAAAGGGTGAGCCTGTTGCAATAGGCAGACTTGAACGCTTCGTGGCAGACTGGCATATGGCAAATGAACACGAAAAATCGAAAAGTGCGAACTTGCAAAATGGCAAAAAAGTGGCTGTTATTGGCTCCGGCCCATCAGGACTTACTTGCGCCGGGGACCTTGCAAAAATGGGGTACAGTGTTACGATTTTTGAAGCTCTTCATACAGCAGGGGGAGTTTTGGTTTACGGAATTCCGGAGTTCAGACTTCCAAAGGACATAGTGAAACGTGAAATTGAAAACCTCAAATCCCTTGGCGTTGAAATTGTGACCAATGCGGTTATTGGCAAAACCCTTACCGTGGACGAACTTTTTGAAGCGGGTTTTGAGGCGGTATTTATCGGCTCCGGCGCGGGGCTCCCAAGATTTATGAATATTCCGGGAGAGAGCCTGAATGGCGTATATTCAGCAAACGAGTTTCTCACCCGCACAAACCTTATGAAAGCTTACAAAGAGGATTCGCAGACTCCCATAATGCACGCAAAACGTGTTGCGGTGGTTGGTGGCGGAAACGTGGCTATGGATGCAGCGCGCTGTGCAAAGCGTCTTGGCGCTGAGGATGTTTATATAGTATACAGACGTTCTATGGACGAAATGCCGGCGAGACGTGAAGAAGTGGAGCATGCTGAAGAAGAGGGAATCATCTTCAAAACTCTCAACAATCCGGTCGAGATACTTGGAAATGAGCAGAACTTCGTAAATGGCATAAAATGTGTCAGAATGGAACTTGGCGAGCCGGACGAATCAGGCAGACGCAGCCCTGTTGAAATCAAGGATTCTGAATATGTTCTGGATGTTGATGCGGTCATTATGTCAATCGGGACATCACCCAATCCCCTTATCAGAAGTACCACAGAGGGACTTGATACAGACAGACGAGGTTGCATAATCACAAAGGATGAAAGCGGACTCACCAGTCGTGCGGGTGTTTATGCCGGAGGCGATGCTGTGACAGGAGCGGCGACAGTTATTCTCGCTATGGGAGCGGGAAAGTCTTCTGCAAAGGCCATTGATGAATATTTGAAGAATAAATAAAGATAAAAAAACAATCTGCCTTTTCAAGGCAGATTGTTTTTTGCATAAATAAGAGCGCCCATATGCGTGTGATCATTGTCTTACATTGAACATATAATTGAGAAGGGAAAAATTCTGTTGAAACGGTCGCATAAAATTCCAGTATCCAACCCCACGCAAAGACTTTTCGTTTACAAGATTGAATTTCTGTTGTATACTGCGCACGTCTTCAAACCAGACCTCATGCTCTTTGCCGTCGTTTGCGGTATAGGTGAACCAGGGCGACTGTGAAACCTCGTCAAACTGTATGCCTACGCCGTTTTGCACTGCGATTTTTATTGCTTCGACGTTTGATATAAGCCTTGCACGGCTTTCTCCTTTCACATACGGCAAAGTCCAGTCATAGCCGTAGTTCGGTATGCCAAGAAATATTTTATCGGCGGGTATCCGAGTGAGGGCATATTCTACCACTTGACGAACGCTCTGTATGGGTGCGACAGCCATGGCGGGACCATAGGTATACCCCCACTCGTATGTCATAAGCAGGACGGCATCGGCATTATCTCCTACCGCCTGATAGTTGTGCCCTTCGTAGAGAAGACCTCTTTGGGTATCAGAGGTTTTTGGGGCAAGGGCGGCAATAACCTCAAAGCCCAAAGGATTAAGCCGCTCCCGCAGTTTTCCAATAAATTCACCATACAAAAGGCTATCCTCTGGATAAACAAATTCGAAATCAATGTCAAGCCCGCGGTAGTCCTTTGCCTGCATATTATAGACCACTTCTTCTATGAGTCTATCCTGAATTTCGGGGCTGTTTAAGACCATACTTGCAAGCTCGTTGCTGAAACCTCCGCTTTCCGTGAGAGTGGAAAGATGCATAAGAGGAAGAACGCCATAGTTGTACGCATTTTCAATCAACTCTTCGTCATCAAGATAAACAAGTCCGCCTTGATTGGTTATGCCATAGGTGAAAGGAGTGAGGTAGGTGGAATAGGGCAGGATTTCTTCAAGAACTGCCATGTTTACATAAGGGTAGGCATAGCCGTTTACGTCAATTTCCCGGCTGACATCCCGCTCAAATGAAATCACAAGAGTTTGCCCGGGATAGAGTGCTGTCCTGCCACCTAAGATGGGGTTGTTGCGAAAAAGTGCATTTACACTTATTCCATAGCTTTGTGCAATGGAATATACCGTTTCGTTTGCGCTTACTGTGTGAGTTTGTGTTGGCTCTAAAATCAGGAGTGCCTGACCTTCTGCAAGGGTTGGGATTTCCTCAAGATTGTTGAGGGTAACTACCACAAATTCGGGCACGCCATATTGTTGTGCGATTGATGCGGCGGTTTCACCGCTTTTTACTATATGTATATTCATACAGTTCACCTCCATTTTATATTATATTTTTTTGTGTCCAAAGTGTTAAAGAAAGAAAAAAGTGACTAGAAACGACAATTTTTTCTAAAAAAGTATTGACAAACACATAAATAGGTGTATAATGATTAGGTAACCCAGTGAAACTTTCAGAATTTTTTAGACTGAAAGCAGAGGGTACTCCGGAGAATCTCATTTTGAGTGCCGAAGGTGCAAGACGGCAAAAATGCTGTCGAATCTCTCAGGCAAAAGGACGGAGCAGACAAATCTTTGCATATACATATGTCTGTATGTCAATTTCCGGAGCCGCTGAGTATCACTCGGTCGGCTATTTTTATTATTTTTAGGAGGGTTTTTAACCATGCAAGAAACATTATTAAACATCGTTGCAAAAGCCAATGCGTATCTGTCAGATTATATCCTTATCGTATTGCTTGTAGGCGTTGGTCTTTTCTTCTCAATCAAGACACGCTTTGTTCAGGTTCGTTGCTTTGGCGAAGGTATGCGGAATGTATTCGGCAACCTCAAGTTCCGTGGCGGCAAGCAAGCAAGCGGTCTCAGCTCGTTCCAGGCGCTGGCTACTGCTATTGCGGCTCAGGTTGGTACAGGTAATATAGTTGGTGCATCAGGTGCTATTTTGATAGGTGGCCCCGGTGCTATTTTCTGGATGTGGATTATTGCATTCCTCGGTATGGCTACAATTTATTCTGAAGCTGTTCTTGCTCAGGAAACAAGAGTTAAGGACGAAAATGGTGAAATCCACGGCGGTCCTGTTTATTACATAAAGAGGGCTTTTCCAAATGGCTTCGGAACATTCCTTTCAGTCTTCTTTGCTATTGCAGCAGTTCTTGCTCTTGGTTTTATGGGAAGTATGGTTCAGTCAAACTCAATCGGTGAAACTTGTAACACTGCATTTGGTATTCCCACTTGGGTAATGGGTGCTGTTGTTGCTGCAATCGCAGCAGTTATCTTCATCGGCGGTGTTCAGAGACTTGCTTCTGTTACAGAAAAGATTGTTCCCATTATGGCACTTCTTTATATTGTTGGCGGTCTTGTTATCCTTTGCGTCCGCATCAAGTTCATTCCTGAAACATTAGGTATGATTTTCAAGTATGCATTCACACCTGATGCGTTAATCGGCGGTGGAATCGGTTATGCGCTTAAAACAGCAATCAGCCAGGGCGCAAAGAGAGGACTCTTCTCCAACGAAGCAGGTATGGGTTCAACTCCACACGCTCACGCTATGGCAAATGTAGAAAAGCCTCACGATCAAGGCGTTGCGGCTATGATTGGTGTGTTTATTGACACATTCGTAGTTCTCACAATGACAGCTCTTGTTGTTATTTCTTGTCTTTATGCAGGCAACGGTCCTCTTGCAGGACTTATGGGCGATGCATACGTAGCTGCTACATCAGGTGCAGAAGCGATTGTTTCAAAGACCAATGCGATGCAACAGGCATTTACACTTGCTTTGCCTATCGGAAATCTTGGAAACATTTTTGTTGCAATTTGCCTGTTCTTCTTTGCTTTCTCTACCATACTCAGCTGGAATTTCTTTGGTAAGCTTAACGCTCAGTATCTTACAAAAAACAGCAAGGTGGGCACAATCCTTTATGCGGTTATTTCGATCGTATTTATCTTTACAGGTTCAATCCTTTCAAATGATCTTGTTTGGGAACTCACAGACTTCTTTAACTATCTGATGGTTATTCCAAACGTTATTGCTCTTGTTGCACTTTATAAACTCGTTGCAAAGTCGGCAAAGAAAGATAAGTAAATCAGTCACTCGGCTGTATGTGGAAAAAATTTGTTTTCCATTGAAAAATTTACCTAAAACTATTGCATTTGCCCTATAAAAGTGGTAAAATAATAGGGTTAAGAATTTTTAGGGGGTATATTTTATGTCATACATCGAAAGAGTTATTGAAGATGTAAAAAGAAAACATGCATCAGAGCCTGAATTCATTCAGACTGTCACAGAGGTTCTTACAAGTCTTGCGCCGGTGGTTGAAAAACATCCGGAATATGAAAAGGCTGCACTTCTTGAAAGAATGGTTGAACCTGAAAGACAGATTATGTTCAGGGTTGCATGGGTGGACGATAATGGTCAGACTCAGGTAAACACCGGCTATCGTGTTCAGTTCAACGGTGCCATTGGTCCGTACAAAGGCGGTCTTCGCTTCCATCCGTCTGTATATCTTGGAATTATCAAGTTCCTTGGTTTTGAACAGACATTCAAAAACAGCCTTACAGGTCTTCCTATCGGCGGTGGCAAGGGCGGCAGCGACTTTGATCCGAGAGGAAAGAGTGAGGGCGAAATTATGAGATTCTGTCAGGCGTTCATGACAGAACTTTACAGACATATTGGCCCTGACGTTGATGTTCCTGCCGGCGATATCGGCGTTGGCGGAAGAGAAATCGGTTACCTTTACGGCCAGTACAAGAGAATAAAAGCCGCATGGGAAAACGGTGTTCTTACAGGAAAAGGCCTTGAATACGGCGGTTCTCTTATAAGACCCGAAGCTACCGGTTTTGGTGCTACATATTATGCAAATGAAGTTTTGAAGCACTGCGGAGACGAAATCGCAGGAAAGACCGTTGCAGTATCAGGCTTTGGAAATGTTGCTTGGGGTGTTTGCAAAAAGGTTGCAGAGCTCGGCGGCAAGGTTGTTACCATCTCCGGTCCTGACGGCTATGTTTATGACCCTGATGGCGTTGTTACAGAAGAAAAGATTGATTACCTGCTTGAAATGAGAGCATCAGGCCGTGACCGTGCTCAAGACTATGCAGAAAAGTTTGGTTGCCAGTTCTTTGCAGGCAAAAAACCTTGGGAAGTTAAAGTTGATATTTGTATGCCTTGTGCTACTCAAAATGAAATCAACATCGACGAAGCAAAGAAAATTGTTGCAAACGGAACAAAGTATTATATCGAAGTTGCTAATATGCCAACAACTGACGATGCGATGGAATTCATAAGAGAAAGCGGCGCAATAGTTGGCCCGTCAAAGGCTGTTAATGCCGGCGGCGTTGCGGTTTCTGCTTTGGAAATGGCACAGAACTCAATGAGATACAGCTGGACAGCGGAAGAAGTTGACGAAAAGCTCAAGGGCATTATGGTCAATATTCACAAGGTTTCTGTTGAAGCTGCAGAAGAATATGGCCTTGGCTATGACCTTGTTTCAGGTGCAAACATTGCAGGCTTTATGAAGGTTGCAAATGCAATGATGGCTCAGGGTATTTATTAAGATTCAAATCAAAAAAGATGCAGACAGATGTCTGCATCTTTTTTTGCAAAATACACTATGTTGTGGTATGTATATGCGAAATATACAAATAATGGTATGTTTTATTGTAAAAAGCTACAAAATATTGTAATTTTTTTAATTTGCTTGAAAAAAGCCGAAAAGTGTTATAAAATAATTGTGTAAAAAATATTATATGAGGAGTGAAATCTCATGGAAAAACTTTTTAAATTAAAAGAACATGGAACAAATGTCAAGACTGAGATTCTCGCAGGTATTACCACATTCCTTGCAATGTCTTATATCCTCGCGGTAAATCCCGGTTATCTTGGCAACATTCCGGGCGCAACACCTGCAGGTGTGTTCATGGCTACAGCAATCTCTGCTGCAATAGCTACCCTTTGTATGGCATTTTTTGCTAACTATCCGGTAGCTCTTGCTTCAGGTATGGGTCTCAATGCATTCTTTGCATTTACAGTTTGTGGTGCTATGGGTTATTCTTATCAGGTTGCTCTCACAGCTATCTTGATCGAAGGTATCATCTTTATGATTCTTTCAATCTTCAAGTTCCGTGAAGCTCTGGTTAACAAAATCCCTGCAAACCTCAAGTTCGGTATTACCGCAGGTATAGGCCTCTTTATCACAATCATTGCTCTTCTTAATGCAAAAATTGTTGTTGCTGATCCTGCTACTACTGTTGCAATGGGTAATCTTGCATCACCTGGCGTTGTTCTGGCACTTGTTGGCCTTTTGACTATTGGTGTTCTTCAGCACTTCAAGGTTCCGGGTGGAATTCTTCTCGGTATAATCATTACATGGGTTCTTGGAATCGTTGCTGAACTCATCGGATGGTACGTTCCTGACCCTGCAAATGGCGTATATTCTGTAATACCCAACCTTACATGGGAATCAATCAAGGCAAACTTCGCTGCTCCTGCACTCTTCCAGTTTGATTTTGGATTTATTGCAAAGAACTTTGCAGGTTTTATCTTGGTTGTATTTACATTCCTTTATACTGATATATTTGATACAGTTGGTACACTTATCGGTGTCGCTGAAAAAGGCGACCTTCTTGATCAGGACGGCAAACTTCCCAAAGCGGGCGGTGCGTTGATGGCTGATGCTGTTGGCACTGTTGTTGGTGCTTGTCTTGGTACATCAACTGTTACAAGCTATGTTGAATCAAGTGCCGGCGTTGCAGCAGGCGGAAGAACAGGTCTTACTGCTGTTACAACAGCTGTTATGTTTCTTATCGCAATCATCTTTGCACCTATCTTCCTTGCAATCCCCGGTTTTGCTACAACACCTGCTATGCTCTATGTTGGTCTTCTGATGCTTTCTTCAATCAAGAAGGTTGATTTTGACGGCGACGCAGCAGACGTAATCGGCGCATTTCTTGCAATCGTTATGATGCCTCTCACATATTCAATCGCAAACGGTATCATGTTCGGTATGCTCGCGTGGGTTATTTTGAAGCTCGTTACAGGCAAGGCAAAAGACATCAGCGGCGTAATGTGGATTTCAGTTGCTTTGTTTGCAATTTACATTGTACTCAAAGTTATGGGTCTCGCATAAAATATTAAAATGAAGGCAGATATCCCTCGTCTTCAGTGACGAGGGATATTTTCTGTGATGTAAAGGAGCTTGTTATAATGGACAGATTTTATGAAATGGAAATTGCCGGGGTGACTCGCGAACTTCCCCTTTGCAAAGTTTCGGATGATTTTTATATTGCGGCATTTATTATGTTCGGTGATGTGGAAATTACGGTTAACAGTGCACGGGAGCTTCTTAAAAAAGCACCTGATTGCGATGTTATGATTACAGCAGAATCAAAAGGTATTCCGCTTCTTTACGAAATGGCAAGGCAGGCGGGACACAATTATTACATCGTTGCACGAAAAGGTCCAAAACTTTATATGAAGGATGTAATCACCACAGAGGTTGACTCTATCACCACAGCACACAAACAAACTCTTTGTATCGGTGCAGAAGAGGCAGAGGCAATGAAGAATAAGCGTGTTTTGATTGTTGATGATGTAATCAGTACCGGCGAATCACTCGCTGCACTTGAAACTTTGATTGAACAGGTGGGCGGAAAGGTTGTAGGACGTATGGCTGTTCTTGCAGAGGGCGATGCCATAGGACGAAAGGATATAACTTACCTTGCTCCGCTTCCGGTATTTCATGCAGACGGCACAGTTATTGAATAACAGAATTTTAAAAGCTTCCATGAGGAAGCTTTTCTTTTATAAAAATTTTTTTGGTGTATTGACAAGTGGCGTGTAGTGTGGTATATTATAATTATTACAGCCGATGGATTAATTATGTGAGGTTGGTATGTTGGAAGTTTTAAAATCATCACAACAGTTGATAAAAGAATCAAATATGCATTTGGTTTTTCGTTTGATTCACAAACATGGCTGTATTTCCCGTGCAGACATAAAAAAGATAACGGGCCTCAGTGCAACGACGGTTTCGTCCTTGGTTGAAGAGCTGATAGCCGACGGCCTTGTTGAGGAGTGTGGCATCAAGGACTCAAGCACCAGTGGGCGCAAGGCTGTGCTTTTGCAGGTTTGTGCCGATGGCGGGTACTTTGTGGGCCTTGACATCAGAAAAAATCAGATTATTGCGGATGTTTTTGCGCTTGATTTCACCTCGGTTTTTCATACTGAAGTGCCGGTTGTGCCGGGCCAAAATCTGGCTATGGGAATATTGCATGCAATCGGGATGGCGTCAAGAGACCGCAGAATTTTGGGCGTTACCATTGGCGTTCCGGGTGTGATTGATACAAAAAACAACAGACTTTTGTCATCTACGGTCCTTAATGCAGAGGACGCGGCTGATGTTTATCAGACCGTTTTTGAAGCAATGCCAGATGTGAGAGTCATTCTTAAAAATAATTCAGGGCTTGTTGCCTATGCTGAAAAAGAATTCGGCACGCATGAACAGGTCAAAAACCTTGTGTCTATTGATATTGACGATGGTGTGGGTGCGGGAATTCTGATTGATGGGAAAATTTATGATGGCGGTGGTATGGCAGGCGAATTCGGGCATATGAGCGTTGACTTCAATGGCAAACGTTGTCAATGCGGAAATTATGGATGCCTTGAGCTTGTGGCAAGTATCCCGGCTATTTTGAGAAAAACAAATTGTTTTTCGATGTCTGAGCTTTTGAGCTACCTTGAAAGTGGGGACAAAAAGGCGGAGGAGGCAATTTCTGATACAGCCAAAGTACTTGCGTTTGGAATCAACAACATAGTGAATTTGATTGACCCTGAATTCATTGTTGTTGGTGGACCCATCCGTGCTTTGGGGGATTATCTTCTGGCGCCGCTGAAAAAATGTTTTGATGAAATTTCGCTGATTAAAAATAAATACATAAAATATTCGGTTCTGGAGGGCAATCCCGTTACCCTTGGTGGTGCAAAATTTGTCTTTGATTCGATATTTGACGTATAATTTATATGCAAAAATTTTATTTTGAAAAATAATATTGCTTGGGAAAGCAATTTTTTTAAACAATTTATAAGTCCACTGGACAAATTAAAGGAGGAAATTTATTATGAGCAAAGAAAAAGAAGTAGTAATGAATGGTGCCGGCGTTGAGGAACTCGGTTTTCCGATGTGGCCTCAGTTCGCTCCTGAAACAGCAGAAGACATCCTTGAACCTGTTAGAAACGGTAAGGTAAACTACTGGACAGGTAAAAAAGGTATGGAATTTGAAGAAGCATGGGCTAAATGGATGGGTGCAAAGATGGCTATCTCTTGCACAAACGGAACAGCAGCACTTCACATCGCTCTTGCAAGCCTTAACATAGGCCCCGGAGATGAAGTTATTGTTCCTTCATACTCATTTATCGCATCTTCATTCTCAGTTGTACAGGCTGGTGCTATCCCTGTATTTGCTGATGTTACAGATGACCACACAATCGACCCTGCTTGCATTGAAGCACTTATTACACCAAGAACAAAGGCTATTATCGTTGTTCATCTTTATGGTGTTATCGCTGATATGGGTCCGATTCTTGAAATCGCTAAGAAACACAACCTCAAGGTTGTTGAAGACTGTGCACAGTGCTTTGGTGGTGAATACAATGGCATAAAAGCAGGTCTTATCGGTGATGTAGGTTGTTTCTCATTCTGCCAGAGCAAGCACTTCACAACAGGCGGCGAAGGCGGTATGGTTGTTACAAACGATGAAGACACAGGTTGGGAATGTCGTTCATTCCGTGACCACGGTTATGATGTAAAGACAAGAATGAATATGCTTGCTCTTGAAGAAAAGCTTCCTTACATCCATAGAAGAGTTGGTTTCAACTACAGAATGACAGAAATTCAGTCAATTTTCGGTATCAACGAACTTAAGAGACTTGACAACTGGAACCTTGCACGTCGTTTCAAGTATGCAAAGATGTATGACGAAGCATTTGCAGGCCTTAAGGGAATCAAAAAGCTTCCTGTTAACACTGCAGAAAGAAAGAATGCTTACTGGTGGTATCCTATGCTTGTTGACCTTGATGTTCTTGATTGTGATGCTCCTACTATCGTTAAGGAACTTGGCGCAGCAGGTATTCCTTGTTATGGTATTCAGTGGCCGGAAGCATATGAAGAAAAAGCTTACAGAGAACATGGTGGTTTTGGTACAGCTAAATTCCCGTTTGAATCTAAGGAATATGCAGATGAAAAATCTGTTCAGTACGACAAAGTATTCTGCAAGAATGCAAATGCTCTCCGTCAGCAGACAGTTTGTCTGTTTCTCCACCCAACATGGGAAGAAGTACATATTGAAAGATGTATTGATGGCTTCAAGAAGGTTTTGGCAGCTCACACAAAATAAAGAAAAACAATTAGCTTAAGGAGCGTTATTATGAATAAAGTTAAATGGGGCGTAATCGGCTGCGGCGGTATTGCTGACCGCAGAACACTGCCCGGCATGATGCTTGCTGATAATGTTGAGTTGATTGCTGTTATGGATACAAACAAAGAGGCAGCGGAAAGATGCAAGGAAAAATACAATGCAAAGTATGCTTTTGATAGCTTTGAAGAGCTTCTTGCCCTTGATGAAATTCAGGCTGTTTATATAGCATCACCTGTTTTCTGCCACAAGGAACAAGCTTTCGCTGCTGCAAAAGCAAAGAAGCACATCCTCATTGAAAAGCCGATGGCTTTGACAAGCGAAGATTCTCTTGAAATTGCAGAAATCTGCAAAAAAGAGGGTGTGAAGCTTGGCGTTGGTCTTATGATGCGTTTTGCGGCATATCATCAGGAAATGAAAAAGCTTGTTGCAGAAGGAAAGCTCGGCGACATCGTTTCAATGCGTGCTCAGCTTACCTGCTGGTATCCTGATATTCCAAATAACTGGCGCCAGAACAAAGACCTTTCAGGCGGCGGCGCACTTATGGATATGGGTATACACTGCATTGACCTTCTTCAGTACATAACAGGCCTTAAAGCAGTTGAAGTTACCGGTTTTGCAGGTACACAGACATTCAGCTACAACGCTGATGACTCATCTGCTATTGTGATGAAGATGGAAAACGGCGCACTTGCTATGGTTGATGCAAACTTCAATATCCCTGACGCAGCTGCAAAGTGCAAGCTTGAAATTTACGGCACAAAGGGCAGCATTATGGCAGAGGGTACAATCAGCCAGATTGAGGGCGGAGATGTTTCTGTTCTTATCTCGGATGACTCTCTGGGCTATGATGCAGCACAGAACCGTGACGAGCTTGTTCCGGTCAAGCTGGATGTTGAGCTTGGAAATATGTATATAAAAGAGGTGGAATCTTTCGGCAATGCTGTGCTTAATGGTACAGAGCCTGAGATTACCGGCGAGGACGGTATAAACGTTCAGAAAATCGTTGAGTGTGCATACAAGGCAAGCGATAACAAAATAATTTCGGATTTAAAGTAATTAATTGAATACCCCTAAAGCCAAGCCCCCGTCCAAATTTTGGACGGGGGTTTGGCTTTCCTCATTTGCTGTAAAAACGTACAATGCTTTGACAATTATATGGCACTATGATATAATAACAGACACTGATACAAAATGGGAGGAAATGTTATATGGATATTATTTCAGTAAAAAATCAAATTTTGAAGTCGATAAAAAAAGTGGAAAGTCCAACTGTGTGGCATAAAATGACAGTTCCTATTAACTCCGAAACAATAAATGCTGCGCTCAAAGAGCATAAAGCGGTGAAAATTCCCTATATAGGCGAGCCGATAACAATAGATGAACCAATTATTATGGAATCTGATAATCATCTCTTTGTTGATGAAAAGCAGATACTCAGACAGCAGAAAGACAGCGAAACCTGTATGTTGCGCAACAAATCCATAAGAGATGGTGCTTTGGCCCCAACAGACGGAAAAAACCGTGACAGAAACATTAGCGTCGAAGGGGGAATATGGAATTTCAAAACGGCACAGCGGTGTTTTACTGATAAAGAAAAATCAATGCAGGGTTCACTGGGAATTTTGATTTTTTCTGGCGTTGAAAGGATTAGCCTTAAGAATATGAAGATTTTTGATGACCCGCAGATTGGTATTGGTGATGGCGATTCCAGTTATGCAGTGCAGATTTGCGATTGTTGTGATTTTGAAATAGAAAACATAGATTTTTGTGCCAACAGCCGTGATGGTGTGCATATCAATGGTCCTGCAAACCGAGGCCACGTGAAGCATCTTCGGGGTGCACAGATGGGTGATGATATGGTTGCACTCAATGCATGGGATTGGGATAGGTCGGCAATAACTTTTGGAACCATTGAAAACATAGTGGTGGAGGACCTTGAAAGTAATGGAAATGAGTTGCGTCTGCTTCCTGGACAAAAGGTTTATGAATCGTGCCGGGTTGATTGTGATATAAGAAACTGCGTTCTTGAAAATATTTCGGGGATTTATACTGTCAAAATGTATGCTCAGCCCAATATTGACAATGCGATAGACAAATCAAGGCACGACGTGTCGGGCACAGTGGGGAATATATATGACGTATATTTTAAGGATATGACGTTCAGCAAGGTTCAGCCGGCGGGCTTTCACGGACTTCCGGTGAAAGGTTTCTTTGAAATTTGTGCTGATTGCCACGATGTTTATATGGAAAATATAAAGGTATCCAACACCTTTTCTGATGCCATAGAAAAAGACTTAAGATTCATAAATGTGGGGCCTCTTTCGGCGGTTTGGACAAATGATTCAGAAAACCCTGACGATTGGGGTGAGGTTTTTGACCCGGATGCTGTTTGTCATATTGAAGATTTTTATCTGGAAAACATCCACTTTGAAGATGGAAAGGTTGATGACAAACAAAAACTTACCCGAGAAGTTCATATGACGGTGAATGAAAATTATCCCCAAACCACTCCAAAGGGCGGTACCGGATATGGAACGATAGGAAGAGTGTCAGTGAAATGATTTCATAAAATTAAAAAAAGACGGATTTTTAAATCCGTCTTTTTTCCTGTGAAGACTATTTGTTGTTTGTAGTATCCCTGAGAACAAGTCTGGTTCCAAAAACTTTGTTAATGGGTGTCAGGTCTTTTGTTTCAAGCATTCTCATAAGTTCTTCAATGGCAAAAGCCGCCATTTTTCGCTTTGAAGGAGAGACAGAAGAAAGTATCGGTGAAAAATAAAAATTTGATGCGATATTGTCAAAATCGATAACGGAGACATCTTGAGGAATGCGCTTGCCTGATTTTTTAAGAAAATGGCATACCTGCATAGCAATCAGGTCACTGAAGCAGATAACAGCATCATAGTGTGTGGATTTGTTGAGTAAAGCTTCAATGGTTCGTTCGGTTGTTACGTTGATTTCTTCCACACAAAGATTCTTTTCTGAAATATCCGGCTTGTTATGTAGCACGTGGGATATGGTGTTTATTGAATATCCCGTTTTTGCTGCAATATCCGCCAGTGTAACGTTTTTCATTTTTTCCTTCGAAGTAATTTATACACCTTCATAATATAGCATTTTTCTGTAATATTGTCAATGTTTGAATATCCCAGAAGAAATTTTTAAAAAACTGTTGACAAAGGGAAAAATGTATGCTATATTAACTGTACTAATACAAGTAATACAGTTAAAAATCAGGGAGGTGAAAATATGATAAATCTGGACTATAAAGATGGCAGGTCTTTGCATGAACAGATTGAAAAAGGGCTTCGCGAACTTATTATAAACAAAGTTTTGGTACAGGATGAGCAATTGCCATCGGTCAGGGAGCTTTCAATCAGCCTTACCGTGAACCCAAATACGGTGCAAAGAGCATATAAACAACTGGAACAGGACGGATTTATTTACAGCGTAAAGGGAAAAGGCAACTTTGTTGCCCCGGTTTCGGATGTAGCAAGCACAAAACGGATAGAGGAGCTTTACAGTACGTTAATGCTTGCTGCAAAAGAACTTTGTTTTTTGGGTGAAGACAGCAAGACACTTCAAAATGTTATAAAGAATATATATTCAGAAAAGGAGGATTCCTTATGATAAAGGTTTCGGGTGTTACAAAGTACTTTGACGACTTCAAGGTGCTTGATGATATTTCCCTGAATGTCAGACGGGGTACAATATACGGACTTATCGGACCAAATGGTGCCGGAAAGACCACAATTATAAATCACATAAACGGAGTGCTTTTGCCAAAGAGCGGTACGATAACAATAAATGATGAGCCGGTGTTTGAAAATGAAAAGGTGAAACAGACAGTTCTCAATATTTCGGACGACTGGTTTTATTACAGCACCTTTTCTATAAGGGAAATGGCAAAATTCTATGAGGACGTGTATCCGAACTTCAGTAAAGAAAGATATGCGGCGATAAGCCAGATTTTCAAGATTGACGAAAAACGCCAGATAAGAAAGCTGTCAAAGGGTATGAAAAAGCAGGTTGCGTTTTGGCTTTCGCTTTCGGCTATGCCGGATGTTCTTATTTTGGATGAACCCCTTGACGGACTTGACCCGGTGATGAGAAAACAGGTTTTAAATCTTGTGATTGCGGATGTGGCTGACCGCAGCCTGACGGTGCTTGTTTCATCCCACAACCTTCGTGAGCTTGAAGACATTTGTGACTGGGTGGGTATTATACATAAAGGCAAAATGATTCTTGAAAAGCCACTTGATGACCTCAAGGGCAATGTTCACAAATATCAGGTGGTGCTGACAGATGAGACAGCGGCGCAACTTGAAGAAATGGAAAACGTGCTTCATACCTCAAAGACCGGCTCGGTATACAGCGTGATTGTCAGAGGCGATTCAAAGGAGACCGACAGACAAATAAAGGCTTTGATGCCTGTTCTTTGCGAAAGGGTCAGCCTTACCCTTGAAGAAGTATTTATTTATGAGTTAGGAGGTTTGGGATATGACTTCAAAAACATCATTATTTAATAAAGGAATATATAAATCCACCGTAAGGCGGTATCTGTGGGGCTCGGTCCTCTATGCAATCATACTTTTCATGGTGACATCCCTTGTGATTCTCTTGGGAATTGACAAAACTGATACATGGTATAGAATGAGTGATAGCAGAGTGGCACTTATCCTGGATGAACACTATTTGTTTTTGCCTATGATTATCGGTTGTTTTGTGCCTACAGTTGTGGCACTGTTGGTGTATCGCTTTGTTCATTCAAAAAAGACCTCGGTGTTTGTTCACAGCTTGCCGGTGTCAAGGACGGCAAATTATATATCAACAATTCTTGCAGCCTTTACTCTTATGGCAGCACCCATTGTTTTGAACGGAATAATTCTTGCCCTTCTTAGTATCTTTGGGTACGGTGAGTTTTTTGGCATTACATCCTGCCTTATCTGGACGGGGGCAAACTTGCTTACGATATTTTTGATGTTTTCAATTTCCACCTTTGTTGCGATGCTTACGGGCAACAGTTTCGCAATGGTTGGACTTAACGGACTTATTCATTGCATTGTGATTATTTTTGCAGCAGCATTTTCGGCACTTGCTTCGTGCTTTCTGTATGGATATTTTGATGTGAATGAACTCCTTTATAAGGCAATGGAGTGGAACTTTGTTGCATATCTGATGGAGATTGCCAATGACTTTAGCATCAGAAATTCTCTCGCTTTTGACTTTTTAAAGCTTGCCGCCATGATTGTGATGGCACTTCCTTTTTATGTATTTGGATGGCTGCTTTACAAAAAACGCAGGATGGAAACGGCTGAGGATGTAGCGGCTTTTAATTGCCTCAATCCTATCTACAAATACCTGATTACATTTCTTGCAGCACTTGGAACATTTGCTATTTTTAGCGGAGCCGCGGCAGAAAAACCTCTTGTGCCGATAGTTTTCACTGTTGTCATAAGCGGCGTGGTATATTTTGCAGCAGAGATGATACTTAAGAAAAGTTTCAGGGTATGGAAAAAGTATAAGGGTTATCTGGTATTTGCCGCTGCCTTTACTGCGATGATATGTGTGTTTGCATTCACAAGCTTTTTTGGGTACGAAACCCGAATCCCTGAAACGGAAGACATTGAAAGCGTTTCTATTTATGAATACTACCATCAGCCGCAGATGCCGTGGATATCGAATAGTGATATAATTGAATATACTCAAGATGTTCACGAAGAAATGATACAAAAGGACCAGATTTATACAGTAAAAGAATACAGGCCAGATTATACCACGGCGATACACATAAGGTATCAGATGAAGAATGGCAAAACTCTTGTAAGGCGTTATCCCATAACCGAATCAAAAATCTGTGAGGTTCTTGAAAAGCTTTATAAGTATGACGAGTATAAGTACAAGGTCATGGAAGTGTTTGGTGAAGAAATCGGTGAAGTTTATAGAATAGGCTTTAACCACGGCAGTGTATACTTTAATGATAAGGAAATGATTGAAGAATTTTATTCCTGTCTGACTGAAGACATTATGAGTCTTGATTATACACAACTGCACGACCATCAGGCATGGAGTATGAATGTTATATTGGAATATGTACGCACAGACGATTTGAAAAAGTACAACGGTGAACGCGGTATGTGGAGCACATACCAAAACATCAACGCAAACTACAAAAAGACTCTTAAATGGATGAAGGAAAACGGATTCTGGGATCAAACCTTCAACAAGGATGATGCAGACCTTTGTATACTCGACAAGGAACAGTGGAAGGAGTATACAACTTCAAGAGAGGTTGCTACAGCCTCTTATGGAAACGGCGGAACGGTGGAAGTGCAAAAAATAAAGAACTTCAGCGAAATCACCGGGGTTGAAAGAATTTCGGACAGCACACGGAAAAACAAAATTGCTGACTTTGTAACAGACACGGGCGTGAGGTTTGTCCCCGACAAGGAATATTCATATTATGTTTGCGGAATAAGCAACGATGGATACCTCAATATTTTGGCGGCATTTTATGAAGACGGAGAAGAACTTTTGGAGCTGATTGAGCACTGATATTAAACAGGGAAAGTTGTATTTCGTCTAAATGTTAGAAGATGCCTTATTGTGCACAAATCGGCAGTGTCAGGACTGTTCCCGAATATGAAATATCCCCTCGTTATACGAGGGGATATTTGTTGTATATAGAAAAAACACCGTTGGAAAACTCCAACGGTGTTTTTGATAAGCTTTTTAAGAAATTAGCATTCTTCAGCAGCTTTCTTCTTGTAGATGTCGTATCTTTCGATAAGGTCTTTTTCAGCCTTGTCGAAGAGCTGTGCTGCAACTTCGGGGAATGCTTTCTTGAGCATGAGATAACGGTTCTCACCCTCAAGGAATTCCTTAACTGTGCCTGTAGGCTCTTTTGAGTCAAGGATGAAGGGGTTCTTGCCTTCTTCTTTGAGGAGAGGATTGTATCTCCAGAGGTGCCAGTAACCTGTCTGAACAGCTTTCTTTTCCTCTGCGATGGTGTTTGCCATACCAACCTTGATACCGTGGTTGATACAAGGAGCGTAAGCGATGATGAGTGATGGACCCGGATAAGCTTCTGCCTCTTTGATTGCCTTGAGAGCCTGATTCATATCAGCACCAAGAGCAATCTGAGCAACGTAAACATATCCATAAGTTGTACCAATCATACCGAGGTCTTTCTTCTTGGTCTTCATACCTGAAGCTGCAAATTTAGCAACAGCAGCAGTAGGTGTAGCCTTTGAAGCCTGACCGCCTGTGTTTGAATAAACTTCTGTATCAACAACAAAGATGTTGATGTCTTCGCCTGATGCGATAACGTGGTCAAGACCGCCGTAACCGATATCATAAGCCCAGCCGTCGCCGCCGAATACCCACTGTGAACGTTTCACGAGGAAGTCAGTTCTGTCTGCGATTTCTTTGATGGCAGGATTTGTCATATCAGCATCCTTGATGAGTGCTGCGATTTCTTTTGCAGCAGCCTTTGATGCGTCAGCGTTGTCTTTGCCCTCAATCCATGCCTTGAATGCAGCAGCGAGTTCTGGCTTAACTTCATCCATAACGGAATTCATTCTTGAAACCAAAGTGTTTCTGATTTTCTTGTTAGCAAGAACCATACCAAGACCGAATTCTGCGTTGTCTTCAAACAATGAGTTAGCCCAAGCCGGACCCTTGCCTTCAGCGTTCTTGCAGTAAGGCATTGAAGGAGCAGAGCCACCCCAGATTGATGTACAACCTGTAGCGTTTGCAACCATCATTCTGTCACCGAAGAGCTGAGTGATAAGCTTGATATAAGGTGTTTCACCACAACCTGCACAAGCGCCTGAGAATTCAAGCATAGGCACGGCAAACTGTGAGTTCTTTGTGCTCTTTGCGATGTCGATTTCATCCTGTTTTGAAGAAACAGTCATAGCGAATTCCCAGTTGGGAGCTTCACATTCAACTTCAGCGATAGGCTTCATTGTAAGAGCCTTTTCCTTAGCAGGACAAACTTGAGCACAAACGCCACAGCCAAGACAGTCAAGAGGTGATACCTGAATTCTGTATTCCATACCAGCGAAGCCTGTAGCAGCCTTTGTTTCAAAACCTGCGGGTTTCTTTGCAGCTTCGTCAGCATTAAGAAGAACAGGACGGATAGCAGCATGAGGACAAACAAGTGAACACTGGTTACACTGGATACACTTATTGATATCCCAAGCGGGAACGTTTACAGCAACACCACGTTTTTCGTATCTTGAAGTACCTGTTTCAAAAGTACCGTCTTCGATACCTGCGAATGTGCTAACTGGGAGCTTGTTACCAGCCTGTGCGTTTACGGGCTGAACAATGTTCTTGATGAAGTCAGGAACGTTGTTTTCCTTAACGTCCTTGTCAACAGCATCCTTCCAAGAAGCCGGAACATCAATCTTAACAAGAGCTTCAATAGCGCCGTCAACTGCGTCGCAGTTCATCTTAACAATTTCGTCACCCTTCTTGCCGTATGTCTTCTTGATAGCAGCCTTGATAAGCTCAACAGCCTTGTCAAAGTCGATTACGTTAGCGAGCTTGAAGAAAGCACTCTGTGTAACCATGTTGATTCGATTTGGTCCAAGACCAACTTTAACTGCAACGTCTACTGCGTTGATGGTGTAGAATTCGATTTCGTTTTCTGCAATGTATTTCTTAACGTTTGCAGGAAGATGTTCTTCGAGTTCATCAGGTGTCCATACGCAGTTGAGGAGGAATGTACCGCCCTTTTTGAGGCCTTCAAGAACGTCATACTGAGTGGGGTATGCAGGCTTGTGACATGCAATATAGTCAGCTTCGTCCAAAAGATATGTTGACTTAATGGGCTTTTTACCGAATCTCAAGTGAGACATAGTAACGCCGCCTGACTTCTTTGAGTCATAGTCAAAATATGCCTGAGCATAAAGGTCAGTGTTGTCACCGATAATCTTGATAGCGTCTTTGTTTGCACCAACAGTACCGTCTGAGCCAAAGCCCCAGAACTTACAACGTGTTGTGCCCTCAGGAGCTGCGTTGATTTTTTCAGGAAGCTCAAGTGAGAGGTTCGTAACGTCATCAACGATGCCGATTGTGAAGCCGTTCTTGGGAGCAGCAGCATCCAGATTGTTGTATACAGCCATAATCTGTGTAGGCGTTGTGTCTTTTGAACCAAGACCATAACGACCGCCAACAATCAAAGGAGCGTTTTCTTTGCCGTAGTAAAGGTTGCAAACGTCAAGATAGAGAGGTTCACCGATTGAACCAGGTTCTTTTGTTCTATCAAGAACAGCAATCTTTTCAACAGTTTCGGGGATTACATCAAAGAAGTATTTAGCTGAGAAAGGTCTGTAAAGGTGAACTTTAACAACACCAACTTTGCCGCCGCGTGCGTTGATATAATCAACTGTTTCTTCAATAGCCTCGCACGCACTACCCATAGCTACGATAACTTTTGTTGCATCAGGTGCACCATAGTAGTTGAAGGGCTTGTATTCTCTGCCTGTAATCTTTGTGATTTCCTTCATATAGTCTGCAACAATATCAGGAATAGCGTCGTAATATTTGTTAGCAGCTTCTCTGCCCTGGAAGTAGATATCAGCGTTCTGAGCAGTACCGCGGAGAACAGGGTGTTCAGGGTTCAGAGCGTTATCCTTGAATGCTTTGAGAGCATCCCAGTCAAGAAGTCTCTTGAGGTCTTCATAATCCATAACTTCGACTTTCTGAATTTCGTGTGAAGTTCTGAAACCGTCGAAGAAGTGGAGAAAGGGAACACGTCCCTTGATAGATGCAAGATGTGCTACACCGCCGAGGTCCATTGTTTCCTGAACGCTGCCTGATGCCAGCATTGCAAAGCCTGTCTGACG
This sequence comes from Clostridia bacterium, assembly GCA_017456605.1. Lineage (GTDB taxonomy): Bacteria > Bacillota > Clostridia > Monoglobales > Monoglobaceae > SIG440. Next base: position 80,582 of record JAFTJA010000008.1, read on the forward strand.
ACAAGCCATAACGTCCTGATGGTCACCAAAGATGTTAAGAGCGTGAGCTGCAAGAGCTCTTGCACTAACGTGGAAAACTGTAGGAAGAAGTTCTCCTGCAATTTTGTACATATTGGGGATCATAAGAAGAAGACCCTGTGATGCGGTGAATGTTGTGGTCAATGCACCTGCCTGAAGTGAACCGTGAACTGCACCTGCAGCACCTGCTTCAGACTGCATCTCAACAACGTCAACTGTTTCGCCGAAGATGTTCTTCAGACCGTCTGCACTCCACTGGTCAACATTTTCAGCCATGTTTGAAGAGGGAGTGATAGGATAGATAGCAGCAACTTCTGTAAACGCATAGGCGCAATGTGCAGCAGCGCTGTTACCATCCATGGTTTTCATTTTTTTAGCCATGAAAATAAGCCTCCTTAAGTATATATAGTTAATTATTTTTATCAAATCTGTACAACACATAGTCGCACAGCAAATATTATACCATATACCTTGAAAAAATTCAAATATATTTTAAAAATTTTTTCAAAAAATATTAAAATTTCTGTTTTTAACAGAATTATGTTAAAAGAATATCAATCTTTTGACTAAAAGAACAAAAAACAACAGAAAAAGGTGAAGAAAAAAGGATGATGGCAGAACCATCACCCTTTGAAATATTTTAGGTCAATATTAGTTGCCAGCCATCTTTGCAACTTCTGCTGCAAAGTCGTCAACTTTCTTCTCTAAACCTTCGCCTTTCTCTAAACGTGCAAACTTAACAACCTCGATATCAGTGCCGATTTCCTTTGAAACGTTTTCAAGGAACTTAGCAACTGTCAGGTCGCCATCCTTAACGTAGGGCTGTTCAACAAGACAGATTTCCTTGAAGAACTTCTGAAT
>JAFTJA010000009.1 GCA_017456605.1 Clostridia bacterium
GGCGGTGTTGCAGGTGACGATATTACACAGGGTCTTCCCCGTGTTGAAGAACTTTTTGAAGCAAGAAAGCCCAAGGGCCTTGCTATTATCGCAGAAATCGGCGGTCGCGTGAAGATTTCCGAAAACAAGAAGAAACGCGAAGTTACCATTCTTAATGACGAAATCGGCGACAGTGCAACATATCTCATCCCTTATGGCTCACGTATCAAGGTGAGAGAAGACCAGATTATTGTTGCCGGTGATGAGCTCACAGAAGGTTCAATCAATCCTCACGATATCCTTGCTATCAAGGGCTACACAGCTGTTCAGGATTATCTCATTCAGGAAGTTCAGCGTGTTTATCGCCTCCAGGGTGTTGATATCAACGATAAGCATATCGAGGTTATTATCCGCCAGATGATGCATAAGGTAAAGGTTGAAGATGCTGGTGATACAAATCTTCTTACCGGCTCTTTGGTTGAACGTTATGAACTTGAGAGAATCAATGACCGTGTCCGCCAGGACGGCGGCCGCGAGGCAGAATATTCGGAAGTTCTTATGGGTATCACAAAGGCAGCTCTTGCTACAGACTCGTTCTTGTCAGCTGCTTCCTTCCAGGAAACAACCCGTGTTCTCACCGAGGCTGCAATCAAGGGCAAGATTGACCCGCTTGTTGGTCTTAAGGAAAACGTTATCATCGGTAAGCTTGTTCCTGCAGGTACAGGTACAGCTCAATACGGCGAAGTTGATGTTGTTCCGTCAGTATAATCAAAATAAATAAACACAAAAAGGTGTTCCTTATGGAGCACCTTTTTAAGTTTGAAAAAGAATTAACAATTTTTGCTTTTCTTCTTGAATTCTTGCCAAAAAGGTGATATTATGTTAAATGGATAAGATTTGAATTCAAATGAAAGGAGGCGTCTGTTATGTCCAACACTTTCGTTTGCCTTATGGGTATGGGAACAGTATTTATCGGGCTTATCTGTATAGTTTTTATTTGTAGCTTTATAAGTTTTGTGATAAGACTTTTCACAAAAAAGGCACCGATAGCACCGGCAAAAGCGACAAATACTGCCAATGCGGCTGCACTCCATATACAGGACAAGCAGGCAATAATTGCCGGAACATGCGCAGTTATCGCTGAAGAATTGGGAACAGATGTGAGCAACATAAGGGTTTTATCCTTTAAAAGAATTTAGTATTGCTCAAATCCCGCCAAAAGACTTGGCGAACATTAAATAGAAATTTGGAGGTATTCAAAAAATGAAAAAGTATAAAGTAAACGTAAACGGAACAGCTTATGAAATCGAAATCGAGCTTATGAGTGAATCAGAAGCAGCTGCTTCAAAGGCACAGGCTCCCGCAGCTCCTGCTGCTGCACCTGCTCCTGCTCAGGCACCCGGAGCAGGCGAAGAAGTTAAGGCTCCTATGCCCGGCACAATCCTTTCTGTAAATGTAAAGGCTGGCGACACTGTAAAAAAAGGCCAGGTTCTTATGATTCTTGAAGCAATGAAAATGGAAAACGAAATCATGGCAGGTGCTGACGGCACAGTTACAGCTGTTATGGTGAATGCAGGCCAGGCTGTTGAAGCAGGCGCTGCTCTTTGCACAATTCAGTAATATACGGAAAGGCTGTTGAAATATTATGAAAAAACGAATTTTCGCTGTCCTTTTGGCTATACTTTTGATTGCTATTTCTGCACTTCCCTGCTTTGCAGCGGGCGAGGGCGAGCTTTCATTTGCTGCCAAAAATGCGGCTTATGACCCTGATACAAAAACCATTTCATTTACTTTGGCAAACACTTCAATGACCGAGGCATATATACAGACCATCACCTTTGTTTGTGACGCAAATGAAGTAGGCCTTGAATATGGTGGAATCCAATACGGAGCGCTTCTTGCTGCTGGCCAGGAGGTCGTTCTCAAAGTAAATGCAGAAATCCCTGACTACAACGCGGACAAGCTCCCCAGCTTTGGCATTACTCTCAACTGTATGCCCAACACAAACTCGGTTGACCTCACTGCACAGCACGAGCTTTCCGATATAAAAATCGACAATATCTTTGCATCTGATGCAACTCCTATGGAAGCAATCAAAAACTTCCTTGCCCAGACGGGTTTTGCAGCAATTTTTGCTGACTGGAAGATAGTTGTTATGCTTCTTATCTCATTTGTGCTTATGTACCTTGCAATAGTTAAAAAGTTTGAGCCGCTACTCCTTCTTCCTATTGCATTCGGTATGCTTCTTACAAACCTCCCTGGTGCTGACATGTTCCACGAAGAGCTTTTTGCAGACGGACATGTTCATTGGGAGCTTTTTGGTGCAACAAATTCTGTTACCCCCGGTCTCATTGACTATCTTTACCTTGGTGTAAAGCTGGGAATTTATCCTTGTCTTATATTCCTTGGTGTTGGTGCAATGACCGACTTTGGTCCGCTGATTGCAAACCCCAAGAGCCTTCTTCTTGGCGCAGCTGCTCAGCTTGGTATCTTTATTACTTACATTGCAGCAACATCTTTCTTTGGTTTTACACCGGCGGAAGGTGCTTCAACGGGTATTATCGGCGGCGCTGACGGTCCGACTGCTATATTTGTTACCACAAGGCTTGCTCCGCATCTTCTTGGACCAATCGCTGTTGCGGCATATTCATATATGGCGCTTGTCCCTGTAATTCAGCCGCCCATTATGAAGCTTCTCACCACCAAGAAAGAACGCCAGATTGTTATGAAGCCTCTCCGCGAGGTTTCAAAGACCGAGAAGATTATCTTCCCTATTGCAATCACAGTTTTCGTTGCACTTCTTGTTCCGTCAGCAGCTCCGCTGGTTGGCGCGCTTATGCTTGGTAACCTCGCAAAGGAATGTGGTGTAACAGAAAGACTTTCAAAGACTGCTCAAAACGAGCTGATGAATATTGTTACAATATTCCTTGGCATCTCGGTTGGTGCAACAGCTACGGCTGATACATTCCTCGCTCCAAAGACTTTGGCAATCATTGTTGTAGGTGTGGTTGCGTTCGCTGTTGGCTCGGCAGGCGGTGTTCTTCTTGCGAAGTTTATGAATTTGTTCCTGAAGAACAAAATCAATCCCCTCATCGGCTCGGCAGGTGTTTCGGCTGTTCCTATGGCTGCTCGCGTTTCGCAGACTGTTGGACAGAAGGAAAATCCGGCAAACTTCCTGCTTATGCACGCTATGGGCCCCAACGTTGCCGGCGTAATCGGCTCTGCTATCGCAGCAGGCGTTCTTATCGCATTGTTTGGTTAAAAGCATAATCCAAAGGGGCGCCTTCGTACCCCTTTAACACCATAGAAAGGAGAATTTGACTTATGTCAAAAGTATATATTACAGACACAATTCTTCGTGATGCTCATCAGTCTCAGGCTGCAACACGTATGAGAATTGAAGATATGATTCCGGCTCTCGAGATACTTGACAAGGTTGGCTACTGGTCACTAGAGTGCTGGGGCGGTGCTACCTTTGATGCTTGTATGAGATTTTTAAACGAAGACCCATGGGAAAGACTTAGAACTCTCAAAAAACATCTTCCCAACACAAAACTCCAGATGCTCTTCCGTGGTCAGAATATTTTGGGCTACAAGCACTATGCTGATGACGTGGTTGAAGCATTCTGCAAAAAATCAATCGAAAACGGCATTGATGTTATTCGTGTTTTTGATGCGCTCAACGACGTTAGAAATCTGGAAGCTGCTATCAAATATGTAAAGCAGTATGGCGGACATCTTGAAGCGGCTCTCAGTTATACAGAAAGCCCTGTCCACAACGAAGACTATTTTGTTGACCTCGCTTGTCGCCTTGAAGAAATGGGCGCTGACTCAATCTGTATCAAGGATATGGCAAATTTGCTTCTTCCTTACAGCGCATACAGCCTTGTTAAAAAGCTGAAAGAAAAGGTTGGCGTTCCCATCCACCTGCATACCCACAACACAGCGGGTACGGGCGATATGACAAACCTTATGGCAATTCAGGCAGGGGTAGACATTGTTGACTGTGCACTGTCACCAATGGCAAACGGCACATCAAACCCCTCAACCGAAAGCTTGGTGGCTACTCTCCGCGGAACAGACCGCGACAGCGGCCTTGACCTTGGCCTTTTGAGCGACGCAGCAAGCCATTTTAGAGGCATTGCCCAGAAGATGAAAGCGGAAGGCACTCTTGACCCCAAGGTTTTGAATGTTGATTCAAACACACTTCTTTATCAGGTTCCGGGCGGAATGCTTTCAAACCTTATTTCACAGCTCAAACAGGCAAATGCCGAAGATAAGTATTATGAAGTTCTTGCAGAAGTTCCAAGAGTCCGTGAAGACTTCGGCTTCCCGCCACTTGTAACACCTACAAGCCAGATTGTTGGTACTCAGGCAGTGCTCAACGTTCTTATGGGCAGATACAAGATGATTTCAAAGGAATCAAAAGGTCTTCTCCGTGGCGAATATGGTCTTCTTCCCGGCAAGGTGAATGAAGAAGTCCGCAAAATGGCAATCGGTGATGACGAGGTTGTTACTGTAAGACCTGCAGACCTTCTTGAGCCAGAGCTTAAAAAATACCGCGAAGAAACAAAGGGAATAGCAAAATGCGAAGAGGATGTTCTCAGCTATGCGCTCTTCCCGCAGGTTGCAAAGAAGTTCTTTGAAACCCGTGATGCGGCACCGAAAGCTGTTGCAGACGAAAGTGGTGTAAGAACCCTCTTTGTAGAAGATTTATCCTAAATTCTAAAATTTATCCGGGCATCGCTTAGATGTCCGGATTTTTATTTTTCAAAACAAAGGCTCTCTCGGCACCTAAAAGTTCAGATTGCATAAAATAAGTATCAAGAGGATTTTTGGAGAAAGGAGTTTTTTTGATATGCTTGAAATTTTTGATGCAATTGCGTATGTGCGTGGCGGCAATCTTGCCCCGGAGGTAAGCGGAACGGTTAAATTCTGGGGCGTGGATGAGGGCAGCTGGGTTGAGGTGGAAATTTTTGGGCTCCCCGAATTTCAGGAGGCCACAGAAAGAACGCCGCAAATCGGGCCATTTGGATTTCACATCCATGAAAATGATACCTGCGGCAGCATACATCGGGACCCTCCCTTTGAGGCTGCGGGCGGGCATTGGAACCCTGATGGTGAGCAACACGGCAACCATGCGGGGGACTTCCCGGTGCTTTTTTCAAACGGCGGAACGGCGAAAATGCTGTTTTTCACCGACCGATTTTTCCCTGAAGAAATAATCGGCAGGTCGGTGGTAATACATCAGTCCCCTGATGACTATGTTACACAGCCGTCGGGCAGCGGCGGAAAAAGGATTGCATGCGGAAGCATTGAAAGAGGGATGAACGCTGAAACAAATAATCAAACGGCAAAAGCCTGACGGAACTTCGTCAGGCTTTTTTGGGAAAGCAGAACCATAGAGATATTTTTAATATTTAATGAAATATCTCGCTTTGCTCGATATGAAATAATTTACTCCGTAAATTGTGAAATAGAAAACTAAAGTTTTCTGTGAAACAAAATAAATCCTTTATCACACGCCGTAGGCGTATTTCATATTGCGTAGCAATATTTCACGAACGAAGTGCATTTCACAAATCCTGAAAGGATTTATTTCATTGAAAAAACGACAAGTTGTAACTTGTCGTTTTTCTGGTGACTCCTAGGGGATTCGAACCCCTGTAGCCGCCGTGAGAGGGCGGAGTCTTAACCACTTGACCAAGGAGCCATATTAAATTTGTTCCCTTGTATAAAACCCGTGTATAAAACACGGGCTTTATTGGGTGGTAGCGGTAACTAGATTCGAACTAGTGACACTACGGGTATGAACCGTATGCTCTAGCCAACTGAGCTATACCGCCATATGCTTGTCCGCACTTGGGACCTTTCTATGTTACCACAAAAGGTTGCGCTTGTCAATAGGAAAATGAAAATTTTTTAAGATGCTTCATAAGCAACAAGAAAGAAGAGGATTTGATTTTGCAGATGGTTTATTCCTCCCCAAAAGAATGTTCCTTATATGACACATAAAAATTCACAAGGAGCAGTGTGATAACAGGGGCAAAAATCATTCCCGCTATACCAAAAAATCTCAGACCTACGTATACGCTTATCAGGGTGAGAATGGGGTGGATTCCTATTTGCTGGCTGACTACCTTCGGCTCGGCAAGCTGACGTACAACAAATACAAGAGCCTGAATGATGAGGAGGGACACAAAAGAATATATATCCCCGTATGCAAGGGAGGCAAGGGACCAGGGAAGGAGAATTATTCCCGTGCCAAAAAACGGCAGAGCGTCAACAAGTCCGCAAATCAGCCCCCACAAAAGGGCATAGTCCTTGCCCACAATCCAAAGACAGACCGAAACCAAAACCGCAGTCAACGACATCAATATAAGCTGCGCCTTTAGATAGGAAGAAAAGGCGTGAGTGAGAAAGCTTTTTGTTTTGGCCAGCACTTTCATAGCTTTTTGGGGAAAAAGTTCATGGAGGAAGTTTGAAATCAGGTTGTAGTCCTTTGTGAAGAAAAATGTTCCTAAGATGAACATCACAATAAAAAGAGCCATATTCGGCAGTGCTCCTGCAAAGCTTTTGGCGGCGTCAAGGGCAGCAGAGGTTACTTTAAGGGATAGCTCTTTTGAGTATGCCTGAAAGTTCCCTGAAATTCTGTCCAGAAAGGCGGAAACGTCAGGGGATAAGCTCAAGCGAAAGCCGTTGTATTTGTCGGCAAGGTATGAAAGCTGCTGCTGAAAGGAACGGATTGCTGTGGGCAGGGTGGTAATCAGGTTTTTTGCCTGAGAGAAAAGCTGAAAGGACAAAAAGAGAACGGCTCCTGTGCCTGCTGCTACGATCAGTGTCGAAATAATTGCGGAACTGATACTGCGGCTTACATGGAATTTCTTTTCAAGCTTTTTCACAATTTTCTGGCAAGGGGTTGCCACAATAAAAGCAACAACAAAAGGTGCAAAAATCTTTAGCAGAAAAGGAAACAGGAATAGCCCTATGGCTATCCCTGCAAGTGTCAATGTGTATTTTATTATTTTTTCTGTTTTCACCGCAAACTCTCCTTTTGCGGCAAAAAATTATCTTCCTAAGAGCTTTTCAATAAGGGTGTAGCCGTGCTCTACGGTTATGCCCGTTTTCTTTGCGTTTGCCTCGGTGTAGGAGGTGCTTTTTGGCTCTGTCTTTGTGCCGCTTTTATATATTATATACGGCACGGGGTCAGAAGTATGCGTTTTGATTGCAAGTGGCGTGGGGTGGTCGGGCATAATTAGCATAGCAAATTCCTCGCCGTCTTGGCGCAGTGCGTCAAGGATGGGTGCTACGATTTTTTCGTCAATCAACTCAATGGCGCGAACTTTGTTCTCAATCTCACGTCTGTGACCTGCTTCGTCAGGAGCCTCAAGGTGTACATACAAAAAGTCTGAGCCACTGCGAAGTGCCTTTATGGCAGCTTCTGCCTTGCCGTCAAAGTTAGTATGCACATTTCCTGTTGCACCTATAACATCAATCACCTCAAGACCTGCGCCTGTGCCTATGCCTTTGATAAGGTCAACGGCTGAAACAACGCTACCTGAAATTCCATAAAGGTCGTGGAATGTGGCGAGGTTGGGCTTTGTTCCATTGCCCCAAATCCAGATGGAGTTTGCCGGGCGGAGGCCACGCTTTTTGCGGTCAAGGTTCACGGGATGGTCTTTTAAGATTTCATAGCTTTTCTTCATCAGGGCAAGGAGTGTTTCGTCCTTGGGAAGATAGTCGGTCACCTTTCGGTCGGAAATATCGTGGGGTGGTGTAAGGGAGAATTTGTTCTCCTTGTTGTGCCACACCATAAGGTGACGGTAGCTGATTCCGCTGAAGAATTCGTATTCCTCTGTTCTGAGGGCGTCGTTCACTGCTTTGATAAGCTGAGTGGATTCTTCGGTTGTGATTTCGTCCGAGCTGTAGTCAATCATTGTTTTTTCTTCATAGGGCTCGTCTTCTGACAGTGTCACCACATTTGTGCGGAATGTTGTGTCAGAAAGTTCAAGATGAACGCCCATTGAAAGAGCTTCAAGGGGTGAACGGCCAGTGTAGTATTTTTGTGGGTCATAACCAAAGACTGCAAGGTTTGCAACGTCGCTTCCGGGAGGAAGGTTTTCAGGAACTGTGGTCACCATACCCATTTCGCCCAAAGATGCAAGGCTGTCGATGTTTGGTTTTTTTGCAACCTCAAGGGGCGTTTTGTTTCCAAGTTCGGGGACGGGCGTATCTGCTGCACCGTCACAAAGAATAACTATGTATTTCATAATTTGTCATCGCCTTTCAAAAATTGAGTGTGAATGACTATATTATATATATAGGAAGAAAAAAAGTCAAGGGGATTGTCCCCTTGACAATTCTCTCGAAAGGTTATTATATACAGCAACTAGTTTTCTCAAGGGGACGCCTGCCCCCTTGTACCCCCCTGGGCTGCGTTTTCGGCTTGGATATCTTTAAGTTCTTCTCAAGGGGAAATGTTCCCCTTGGACCCCCTTTCGGCTATAAAAGGCTCCCAAGGGGACTCTGCCCCCTTGTACCCCCTAAGCCGCGTTTTCGCATCGGACATCTGTAAGGTTTTCTCAAGGGGAAATGTTCCCCTTGGACCCCTTCTCTGCTATCAAAGTCTCGGCAGATGTAACTGTTCATCTTTTCCTGTTTTGCTGACGCTCGGAAGTTCAATATATATTGAACGCACTCGCTAAAAACGGCGGATAAAAAAGGGAACTGATATTCGCCGTTTTTCACCAAAACAAAAAAATCTTCACAAACATCTGCGACTAGACTTTTCAAAAGCAGTTTTTCGGAGTCCGTCCTTGAGGGTGTTTAGTACGTCAGCGGAATACCCCAGCAAAGATTCCGCTTTAGTTTGAGGTGAGTGACAGCTGTTTGCGAATGCCAAACAAAGGTGCAAAAATCGGTGGCACATTTACATCTGCTGGTGCCGCCGATTTAATGAGGCAAACAATGGGTTTGTTTTTCTGAATGGTTGTGCCTTTGGCTTGGGCTGAGCAATTACAGATGTCCAAGACGAAAACGCGGCAGAGGGGGTATGGGGGCATTCCCCCATATATAAAATAAAAAACATATTGTAATTTAAAAAGAATTGTGGTAGAATAAATACGTCACATAGTTTAATACTAACGAGGACTGCATTTGGTAAAAATGCAAGTTCTGCTTTGTTATACTTCGTTAGTATGCTATGTGACAATAGAAAAGCTGGGGCTGTGCGTTTTTCGGTGCGTAGTTTCGGCTACGCACTTTTTTATTTTAAAGGAGAATCCCTATGGCAGATTATGAAGAACTTTTCTACAAAATGTTTAACGCTGTTTCCAAGGCGACCGAAAAACTTGAAAAAGCACGAGAAGAAATACTCGAAGACTTTATCGCATCCAAGCATACAAGAGAGGAAATGTCAAGGCTTTTTGAAAATATAGAATACAAAACCCCGCACTTTTTCAAAGAGTGAAAAAAATTTCAAAAAAAGGTTGACAATTTATTACCATTATAGTATAATACATAGGCGTGACAAAGACATACGATGATTCCGGAGGTAGCAAACCCTTGAAAAATCTTGGGATTTGGAAATTTCGGAGGAGATTGTCCGGTTTTCAAAACAGGGCGGAAGGTCACACTTTCATATTGAATACAGCAAAAATTTCGGGCTCAGTATGCTGGTGAGCCTGGGTTGTGTTGTGTTTGCGCCCCGAAACCGCAGCTTTGTAAAAGCAGAATATGGTTCGGGTTTTATTATTTAGCTGTGCGAAACGCCCGGCACAGCGGAAAAATCAAAAGTAAATTTTGAAGGAGGGTACATCATGGCAGCAGAGAAGATCAGAATCAGACTTAAGGCTTATGACCACAATCTCATCGACCAGAGCGCTGAAAAGATTGTTGAAACAGCCAAGAGAACAGGAGCGAAAGTCTCAGGACCTATCCCGCTTCCTACAAAGAAAGAAGTCGTTACAATCCTCAGAGCAGTTCACAAGTACAAGGACAGCCGTGAGCAGTTCGAACTCAGAACTCACAAGAGATTGATCGACGTTTTGGCTCCCAACGCCAAGACAATTGACGCACTTAAGCACCTTGACTTGCCGGCAGGTGTTGACATCGAACTCAAGATATAGTTTGAGTTTTCGGCAGAAAAATTTTAGGTCATGTTGGCGAGTCTCGTCAACCAATAACCCGCATGTATGTTTGCTTTCAAACCGATGCGTGTGAATAGGAGGAAAAATTATGAAAAAAGCAATCTTAGGCAAAAAGCTGGGTATGACTCAGATTTTTGCAGAAGACGGTACACTCATTCCTGTTACAGTTATTGAAGCAGGTCCTTGCAGTGTAGTTCAGAAGAAAACAGCCGAAGTTGACGGTTACGTTGCTGTTCAGGTTGGTTTCGAAGACAAAAAAGAGAAAAACGTAAACAAGCCTATGAAAGGTCACTTTGCAAAAGCAGGCGTTGCTCCAAAGAGATACCTCAGAGAGTTCAAGCTTGATAATGCCGCAGACATGAACGTTGGCGACGAAATCAAAGTTGACGTTTTCGAAGCAGGCGAAATTCTTGACGTTACAGGCACAAGCAAAGGTCACGGATACGCTGGCACAATTAAGAGATGGGGCACACACAGAGGTCCTATGACTCACGGTAGCCACTATCACAGAGGCCCCGGTTCGTTGGGTGCTTGTTCATCACCCTCACGTGTGTTCAAGGGCAAAAAGCTCCCCGGACACTATGGTGTTGACAAGGTTACAATCCAGAACCTCAGTCTTGTGAAGATTGATACAGAACGCAACCTTCTTTTGGTTAAGGGCAGTGTTCCTGGTCCCAAGGGTGGATTGCTGGTGGTTAAAAACGCAGTTAAGGCTAACGCCTAATCGCGGAGAGGAGGATATAAGATATGCCAAAAGTAGCATTATATAACACAGACGGCAAGCAAGTCGGTGATATAGAATTAAACGAAAACGTGTTTGGCGCAGAAGTCAGAGCTGACATTATGCACGAAGTAGTTGTTAACTACCTCGCAAACCAGAGACAGGGCACACAGAGCACAAAGACTCGTACAGAAGTCAGCGGCGGCGGAATCAAGCCCTGGAGACAAAAAGGCACAGGCCGTGCAAGACAGGGTAGTATCCGTGCTCCACAGTGGGTTGGCGGTGGCGTAGCGCTCGGTCCCAAGCCTAGAGATTACAGATACTCAGTTAACAAGAAAGTTAGAAGACTTGCTCTTCGTTCAGCACTTTCTTCAAAGGTTGCAGAAAGCGAGCTTATCGTTCTTGACAGCCTCACACTTGATGAAATCAAGACAAGCCGTATGGCAGAGATTCTTAAAAATCTCAACGTAACAGAAAAGGCACTCATCGTTCTCGCTGACAACGACAAAAATGTTGTTCTTTCAGCAAGAAACATCGAAGGCGTTGATACAACATTTGTTGGTGCAATCAACACATACGAGGTGCTTGGACACACAAAGTGCATCATCACAAAGGATGCAGCCTTAAAACTTGAGGAGGTGTACGCATAATGAATATGACAGCTCACGATATTATAAAAAGACCTATCATAACAGAGCAGAGCATGGATGGCGTTGCAGAAAAGAAGTACACTTTTGAAGTAGCAAAATCTGCTAACAAAATCCAGATTAAGAAAGCTGTTGAAGAAATCTTCAAGGTAAAGGTTCAGAAAGTAACAACCATCAACTATGACGGAAAAGTTAAGCGTATGGGCGTTCATATCGGCAAAAGACCCGATTGGAAGAAAGCTATCGTGAAACTTACCGATGACAGCAAGACAATTGAGTTGTTCGAGAACTAATCGACACGAAAAATCGTAGATTAAGGAGATGTAAAAATGGGAATTAGAAAATATAATCCTACAACACCTTCGCTGCGTCAGATGACTGTTTCTACATTTGAAGAAATCGATAAGGTGGCTCCCGAGAGATCACTGCTTCGCCCTCTTCCCAAGAAAGCAGGTCGTAACTCTTACGGCAGAATAACAGTTAGACACCGTGGCGGCGGTACAAAGAGAAAATACAGAGTAATCGATTTCAAGAGAAATAAGGACAATATGCCCGCAACAGTTCTCTCAATCGAGTACGATCCCAACAGAAGCGCAAACATCGCACTTCTTCAGTATGAAGACGGAGTTAAGACATACATCATCGCTCCTCTTTCACTTAAGAAAGGTGACGTAGTTGTTTCAGGTAAGGGTGCAGATATCAAACCCGGAAACACATTGCTCATTTCAGATATCCCTGTTGGTACACTTATTTACAACATTGAGCTTTATCCCGGCAAGGGCGGACAGATGGTTCGCAGTGCAGGCACATTCGCACAGCTTATGGCTAAAGAAAATGGCTATGCACAGGTAAGACTTCCTTCCGGTGAAGTTAGACTTGTAAGACTTGATTGTCGTGCAACCATCGGTCAGGTTGGTAACACAGATTTTGAAAACATCAACCTCGGTAAAGCCGGCAGAAAACGTCACATGGGCTTCAGACCCACAGTTCGTGGTGTTGTTATGAACCCGAATGACCATCCTCACGGTGGTGGTGAAGGTAAGTCACCTATCGGTAGACCCTCACCTGTTACTCCTTGGGGCAAGCCTGCTCTCGGTTACAAGACAAGAGACAAGAAGAACAAGACTGACAAGTTCATCGTTAAGCGTCGTAACGCTAAATAAATTTAAGGAGGTCATTTCATGGGTCGTAGTATTAAAAAAGGACCTTTCGTTGATGCGAAGCTCATTGCTAAAATCGTAGCAATGAACGAGAAAAACGAAAAAGTCGTTATTAAAACATGGTCAAGAGCATCTACTATATTTCCTGAAATGGTTGGACATACAATTGCGGTTTATGACGGCAGAAAGCATGTTCCGGTTTATGTAACCGAGGATATGGTTGGTCATAAGCTTGGAGAATTTGCTCCAACCAGAACTTACAAAGGTCATGCAGGTGCTAAAACTTCCAAGTAATCTTTTGGATTTTATAATCACAAAAAAGTCTTTGTGATATCAATAAGAAAGGAGCTTTATACAATGGAAGCAGTTGCAAAAGTAACTCATGTACGCATCGCTCCCAGAAAGGTGCGTATAGTTATAGATTTAATCAGAAACAAGCCCGTTGGCGTTGCACTTGGTATCCTCAAGAACACACCAAAGGCTGCAAGTCCTGTAGTTGAAAAACTTCTCAAGTCTGCTATGGCAAACGCTGAGAACAACTACAATATGAACGTTGAAAATCTTTATGTTTCAGAAGTATTTGCGGATCAGGGTCCCACACTCAAGAGAGTTCAGGCTAGAGCTCAGGGTCGTGCATTCAGAATCAACAAGAAGACAAGTCACATCACTTTGAAACTTAAAGAAAAGGAATAATCTTTCAAAAAGGAGGTAATTTAGCATGGGTCAGAAGGTTAATCCCCACGGTATCCGAGTTGGCATTATCAAAGACTGGGATTCACGTTGGTACGCTGACAAAAAGAGCTACGGCGACAATCTTGTAGAAGACTACAACCTCAGAGCTTTTCTTAAGAAAAAGCTTTTCCTCGCCGGAGTTGACAAAATCGAAATTGAAAAATTCGCAAACAAAATCCGTCTTTCTATCCACGCTGCAAAGCCCGGTATTGTTATCGGTAAAGGCGGCAGTGAAATCGACAAACTCAAGAAAGACGTTGAAACACTTACCGGCAAATCAGTTATCCTCAATGTAATCGAGGTAAAAACACCTGATTTGTGTGCACAGCTCGTTGCTGAAAACATTGCATCACAGCTTGAAAGACGTATCTCTTTCAGAAAAGCTATGAAGCAGTGCATGACAAGAACAATGAAGCTTGGTGCAAAAGGTATCAAGACAGCAGTTTCAGGTCGTGTAGGCGGCGCAGAAATCGCTCGTACAGAACAGTATCACGAGGGTACAATCCCGCTTCAGACACTCAGAGCTGACATTGATTATGGCTTTGCTGAAGCAGATACAACATACGGAAAGCTTGGCGTTAAGGTTTGGATTTACAAAGGTGAAGTCCTTGCCGAAAGCAAAAAAGCAAAAGACGTTAAGGCTCCTGCCAAGAAAAGGGAAGGAGGAAACAAATAATGTTATCACCAAAAAGAGTTAAGTTCAGACGTGTTATGCGTGGCAGAATGAAGGGTAAGGCTTCTCGCGGTAACAAAGTTGTTTACGGCGATTTTGGTCTTCAGGCTCAGTCACCTGCTTGGATTACAAGCAACCAGATTGAAGCAGCCCGTATCGCAATGACTCGTTATACAAAGAGAGGCGGTCAGGTTTGGATTAAGATATTCCCTGACAAGCCCGTAACAGAGAAACCTGCTGAAACTCGTATGGGTAGCGGTAAAGGTTCACCTGAGTACTGGGTAGCAGTTGTTAAGCCCGGCAGAATATTATTTGAAATCGGCGGTGTTAGTGAAGAAGTAGCCAGAGAGGCTATGCGTCTTGCTATGCACAAGCTTCCTCTCAAGTGTAAGTTTGTGAGAAAAGCCGATCAGGAAATGGAAGGTGAAATGTAATGAAAATAAATGAGATTAGAGACCTTTCATCACAGGAAATTGTTGATAAAATTCAGGACCTCAAAGAAGAGCTTTTCAATCTTCGTTTTCAGAACGCAATGAATCAGCTGGATAATCCCATGAGAATCGTTGCAGTTAAGAAGGATATCGCAAAGCTTAAGACGGTTTTGAAAGAACAAGAGCTTGGCCTTAATGCCAACATAAACAAATAGGAGGTGTAGGGTCTAATGGAAGAAAAACGCAACTATCGTAAAACCCGTGTAGGCGAGGTTGTAAGCGACAAGATGGACAAAACTATCGTTGTTGCTATCAAAGACAGCGTTAAACACCCGGTTTACAAGAAGGTTATGAAGAACACCTATAAGCTCAAGGCTCACGATGAAAACAACGAGTGCCGCATAGGTGACAAAGTAAAGGTTATGGAGACCAGACCTCTTTCTAAAGACAAGAGATGGAGATTGGTTGAAATCGTTGAAAAAGCTAAATAATTTGGCTTGTCATAAGGTGCAGATTGCATCTTGGAATTGATATCTTAAGGATAGGAGGAAATCCATTATGGTACAACAGCAGACTTTGCTTAAAGTTGCTGACAACAGCGGTGCAAAAGAACTTATGTGCATCCGTGTTCTCGGCGGCTCATACAGACGTTACGGCAACATCGGTGATGTTATCGTTGCTTCAGTAAAGAAAGCAGCTCCCGGCGGTGCTGTTAAAAAGGGCGATGTTGTAAAGGCGGTTATCGTACGCAGTGTTCAGGGCGTGAAGAGAGCTGACGGCTCAAAAATCAGATTTGATGAAAACGCAGCAGTTATCATCAAGGACGACAAAACTCCCAGAGGAACTCGTATCTTTGGCCCAATCGCCAGAGAACTTCGTGAAAAAGAGTATATGAAGATTTTGTCTCTTGCTCCGGAGGTTCTGTAAAGACTTTAAAACCTGAAACGTTTTTTCGTTCTTTTGGTGAAACACCCGATAGGGCGGAAAAACATCGGATGATTTTAAACTAGTAATTCCTGAGTAAAAGCGAAAGGAGGAAAAATCATGTTGAAAATGCACGTTAAAACCGGTGACAATGTTATTGTTCTTTCCGGTAAAGATAAGGGCAAGAAAGGCAAGGTTCTTTCAGTAAACCCCGTTAAACGTACAGTTATCGTTGAAGGTGTTTCTGTTGCATCAAAGCATAAGAAACCGCGTCGTATGGGCGAAGCTGGCGGAATTATCAGCCAGGAAACTCCCATATATGCAAGCAAGGTTATGAACATCTGCGGCAAATGTGGTGCTCCTACAAGAGTTGGCAGAAAGGTTCTGGAGGACGGCAAGCACGTTCGTTACTGCAAGAAATGCGGAGAAACATTTGGTGAATAATTTTTAATTCATGAAAGGAGGTAAGCGATAATGAGACTTGAAGAACGTTATACAAAAGAAATTAAAGACGCTCTTATGAAGAAATTCGAGTATAAGAGTGTTATGCAGATTCCAAAGCTTGACAAAGTTGTTATCAATGTCGGCGTTGGTGAAGCAAAAGAAAATTCAAAGGCTATTGATTATGCTATGAACGATCTTGCTTTGATTACCGGCCAGCAGCCTGTTATCACAAAAGCAAAGAAGTCTGTGGCTTCATTTAAAGTCAGAGAAGGTATGAACATTGGTTGTAAGGTTACTCTCCGTGGTGCGAAGATGTACGAGTTCGTTGACAGACTGTTCAACGCAGCACTCCCACGTGTTCGTGACTTCAGAGGTATCAACCCCAATTCCTTCGACGGCAGAGGAAACTATTCACTGGGTATTAAGGAACAGCTTATTTTCCCGGAAATAGACTATGATAAGATTGATAAAATCCGTGGTATGGATATCATTTTTGTTACAACAGCAAAGAGTGACGAAGAAGCTCGTGAGCTTCTCACACTTATGGGTGCTCCCTTTACAAGATAGTAAAGAAGCGTTTGCTTAAACAAAATTGTCCATTGAAAAATCAGAAATGGAGGAGATTAAAGCTTATGGCAAAAAAGGCTATGGTTTTAAAACAGCAGAAAGAACAGAAGTATTCTACCCGTGAATACAACAGATGCAAAATCTGCGGAAGACCCCACGCTTATCTTCGTAAGTTTGGCATCTGCAGAATCTGCTTCAGAGAACTTGCTTACAAAGGTCAGATTCCCGGAGTGAAGAAAGCATCCTGGTAAAGGGTAAATACAGACGTTTTGTCTGAAAAGTAAAATTTTAATTTGAAGGAGAGTCAAGTGGCTAATTGATTGGATACGGATAGCCAAACTGACTCACAAAATCCGATAAAAAGGAGGATAAATATGCACATCACAGATCCAATAGCAGATATGCTGACAAGAATAAGAAACGCTAACAACCAGAGACACGCGACAGTTGATATTCCTGCATCAAACATGAAAAAAGCTATTGCAAAAATTTTGCTTGATGAAGGATATGTAAAGAATGTTGAGTATATTGATGACAGCACTCAGGGCGTAATTCGCGTTACTCTCAAATACGCTGAGAATAAGCAGAAGGTTCTTACAGGCCTTAAGAGAGTTTCAAAGCCCGGTCTCAGAATATACGCATCAAAGGAAGAACTTCCTCAGGTTCTCAAAGGTCTTGGTATTGCCATTATCTCTACATCAAAGGGTATAATGACAGACAAAGAGGCTCGCAAACAGAACGTAGGCGGCGAAGTTCTCGCATTTATTTGGTAAGGAAGGAGGAATAAACTATGTCTCGTATAGGAAAGCAGCCTATTTTGATACCTGCTGGTGTTGATGTTACTATAGGCGCAAACAATGAAATTACAGTTAAAGGCGCAAAGGGAACTTTGGTTCAGACAATGTCTTCTGATATGACAATCAAAAAAGACGGTGACACTATCGTTGTTGAACGTCCTTCAGACCAGAAAGAACACAGAGCTCTTCACGGCCTTACAAGAACTCTTATCGCTAACATGGTTACAGGCGTTTCTGAAGGCTATCAGAAGCAGCTTGAAATCAACGGTGTTGGTTACAGAGCAGCAAAACAGGGCAACAAGCTTGTGATGAACCTTGGTTATTCACATCAGGTTGAAATGGAAGAAATCGACGGCATAAAAATCGATGTTCCTCAGCCTAACCAGATTATCATTTCAGGTTATGACAAGCAGAAGGTTGGTCAGTTTGCCGCACAGGTAAGAGAAAAGAGACCGCCTGAACCTTATAAGGGTAAAGGTATTAAGTACGTTGATGAAGTTATCAGAAGAAAAGAAGGTAAGACAGGCGCTAAGAAGAAATAAAATATTTTTACTTAGTCCTATGCCTCTTGTATCCTAGGAAATAACTTATTCGAGGTAGATTTACACTAAACCGCAAGGAGGTGCAATTTAAAATGATTAAAAGAAAAAGTAGCGAAGAGGCTAGACGCGCAAGACATGCGAGAGTTCGCAAAAAGGTTTCAGGAACAACTGAAATCCCAAGACTTTGCGTTTACAGAAGTCTCAAAAATATATACGCACAGATTATTGACGATACAACCGGCAAGACTTTGGTTTCAGCATCGACACTTGACGCTGACCTCAAGGCAAACTACGGCGGCAACAAGGATGCTGCAAAAGCGGTTGGAATGTCTGTTGCAAAGAAAGCATTGGAAGCAAACATCAAGACTGTTGTTTTCGACAGAGGCGGATATGTTTATCACGGCAGAGTTGCAGAACTTGCTGCAGGTGCTCGTGAAGGCGGTTTGGAATTCTAATATTGCGAAAGCGGTATTTGTTTTGCAAAGACAAAATTGTCAATTAAATTGAAAGAGGTGAAAACACACAATGGCAGAAAGAGTAGAGATAACAAAAAAGCAAGAGCGTATTGATGCAAGTACGCTTGACATAAAGGAAAAAGTAGTTTCTCTTAATCGTGTATCCAAGACTGTAAAGGGTGGTAGAACAAGCAGATTCAGCGCTCTTGTGGTTGTTGGTGACGAAAACGGTCATGTTGGTTATGGCATGGGTAAGGCAGCTGAAGTTCCGGATGCAATCCGCAAGGCTATTGACGAAGCTAAGAAAAACATGATTACTGTTCCTATGGTAAAAACTACTATTCCTCATGAAATCATCGGTGAATACGGCGCAGGCAGAGTTCTTCTCAAGCCCGCCGCAGAAGGTACCGGTGTTATTGCCGGTGGTCCCGCACGTGCGGTTTTGGAACTTGCCGGTATCCGTGATATCAGAACAAAATGTCTCAGAAGCAACAACCCCAAGAACGTTGTATCTGCAACTGTTCAGGCGCTCGCTGCTCTTAAGAGCATTGAAGATGTTGCAAAGCTTAGAGGCAAAAAGCCCGAAGAAATTTTGGGTTAAGTAGTTTACGACCAAGAGAGATAGGAGGTTTTTTCCTTGGCTAACAAATTGAAGGTAACACTTGTAAAAAGTACAATTGGTTGCAAAAAGGATCAGATTGCCACAGTTGAAGCTCTTGGACTTAGAAAGCTTCATATGTGCGTTGAGAAACCTGACAATCCTCAGATCAGAGGTATGATTTTCAAAGTTTCTCATCTGGTTTCGGTTGAAGAGGCATAAAAAGTTGTCTCAAAGTATTGATTTTATAATTTAAAGAGGAGGTGTACTCAATGAAACTTCATGAATTATCTCCGAGCGAAGGCTCAAAGAAAGATAGATTCAGAGTAGGCAGAGGTCACGGTAGCGGTAACGGCAAAACAGCAGGCAGGGGCCACAAAGGTCAGAATGCCCGCAGCGGCGGCGGTGTTCGTCCCGGTTTTGAAGGTGGTCAGATGCCTATCTACAGAAGACTTCCAAAACGTGGCTTTACAAATATTTTTGCAAAGGAATTCGTTTCTGTTAACGTAGAAGTTCTTAACAAGCTGGACTGCAGCGAAGTTACTGCTGAAGTGCTCAAAGAAAACGGCATCATTTCAAAAATTTGTGACGGTGTTGTTTTCCTTGGCCGCGGTGAAGTTAACAAAGCTTTCACAGTTAAGGCTAAAAGATTCAGCAAAACAGCAGAAGAAAAGATTGTTGCTGCCGGTGGAAAGGTTGAGGTGGTATAAATGTTTGAAACAATTAGGAATGCATGGAAAATTGCAGACCTGAGAAAGAAAATCCTTTATACCCTCGGTATGATTATCATTTTCAGACTTGGTTCTGTTATTCCTGTTCCGCTGCTTGACCCGGCACAGCTCAAAATGATGTTTGACAGCACAAACAATTCGCTGTTTGGCTTCATTGACTTGGTGTCAGGTGGTGCGTTCCAGAATACAACCATCTTTGCAATGAGTATTACGCCTTATATCAACGCATCCATTATTATGCAGCTTCTCTGTGTGGCTATTCCCGCACTTGAGAGACTCCAGAAGGAAGGCGAAGAAGGCAGAAAGAAAATTGCTCAGATTCAGAGAGCGGCAACTGTTGTTTTGGCTCTTATCCAGGCTACAGGACTTTATTTCTTGCTCAAGAGCTATAACGCTGTTACAATGACGGGCTTCTGGCCGGCTGTTGTAATCGTTATTACTTTGTCAGCAGGTACTGCGTTCCTTATGTGGCTTGGTGAACAGATTACCGAAAAGGGCGTTGGTAATGGTATTTCGCTTATAATCTTTGCGGGTATCATTTCAAGTGGTCCTACTGCGGTTACATCGCTTTATCAGTATATGATGAACGGAACAATGGGTGTTGTTGGTGCAGTTCTTTTGGTAATTGTGGCACTTGTTGTTGTAGCGTTTGTCGTTGCTATGAACAATGCTGAAAGAAGAATTTCTGTTCAGTATGCAAAGCGTGTTGTAGGCAGAAAAATGTATGGCGGACAGAGCACTCATATTCCGATTAAGGTTGCGTCAGCAGGCGTTATCCCGGTTATCTTTGCTATGTCAATCATGGCATTCCCGGCAACAATCGCATCATTCTTCGGCGTTCAGGCCGGTGACAGTGGTTTCTGGGGAGGATTCCTCAAAGTGTTCTCACCTGACCATTGGGCATATGCGGTTCTTTATTTCTTCCTTATTATCTTCTTCACATATTTCTATACAGCTATTCAGTTCAATCCAATTGAAATGGCTAACAATATGAAGAAGAACGGAGGATTTATTCCGGGTATCCGTCCGGGCCGTCCTACATCAGATTTCATAAGCCGTGTGCTTTCAAAGATTACATTGGCAGGAGCTATCTTCCTTGCGATAATTGCTATCATTCCGATTTTTATGAACTACGGACTCAAGATAAACAATTTCTCAATAGGCGGAACATCTCTGCTCATCGTGGTTGGTGTTGCTCTTGAAACTGTAAATCAGCTTGAATCACAGATGCTCATGAGACATTATAAAGGATTTTTGGAATAATTTTTTGGGACTTTTGTCCCGTGACTTTGCGGGGGATACCTGGTGCAAAATGCTGCACTTAGGTAGCCCCTTGTGGAGTTTTTAGGAATATGCGGAGCGTAGGCTTCGCGTGATGGAAAAGTAGCTTTGGGGTTTTGAATAAAGAATTTAAGAAATGACAAAAAAGTAAGGGGTATAAAAAAATGAAACTTATTATTTTGGCAGCACCCGGCGCGGGAAAGGGGACCCAGGCCGAGATCCTGAGCAAACACTTTGAAATTCCTACAATTTCTACCGGTGCAATACTCAGAAAAAATATTGCTGATCATACAGAATTAGGGAAAATTGCTGAAAATTACATCAACGACGGAAAATTTGTTCCGGACGACGTGATGATTGATATTGTAAAAAAGAGACTTAAGGAAGACGATTGCAAGGACGGGTTCATCCTTGACGGATTTCCCAGAAACATCGCTCAGGCAGAGGCTCTTGACAAAGCAGGCATTGAGATAGATAAGGTTTTGACCATTGAGGTTGAAGACGAAAAAATAATTGAAAGACTTTCAGGCAGACTTGAATGTAAAAAATGCGGAAGCACTTATCACAAGGAACATAAAAAGCCGCAAGAAGAGGGTATTTGCGACAATTGTGGCGGGGTTCTCACCACGCGTGAAGACGACAAACCGGAAATCATAAAGGACCGTCTTGCAACATATTATAAGCAAACCGAGCCTCTCAAAAAATTCTATGCAGATCGTGGCATACTTAAAATAGCCATAGGTCAGGAGAATATTTCAGACACAACCACTGCGGTGCTCAAGGCACTTGAGGGTTAAAAATTCCGGGGTGATTGAAATGATAACCATTAAATCCAAAACCGAAATTGAATATATGAAGACAGCCGGCAAAGTGACAGGTGAAACCCTCAACCTTCTTGAAGAATTGGTGAAACCGGGGGTTTCAACCCTGGAACTTGACAGAGCGGCTGAAAAGTATATCAGGGCGAGGGGCTGTATTCCGTCATTTAAAGGCTATGGCGGATTTCCGGGCAGTGTCTGCATAAGCGTGAACGACGAGGTAATCCACGGGATTCCCTCAAAACGAATCCTCAAAGAGGGTGACATTGTCAGCTTCGATGTGGGCGCCTGCTTTAAAGGCTATCACGGTGATGCTGCAAGGACAGTGGGCGTTGGAAAGATTTCTGACGAGGCGCAAAGACTCATTGATGTCACACGGGAAAGTTTTTTTGAAGGCATAAAGTTTGCCAAAGAGGGATACAGAATTTCTGATATCTCTGCGGAGGTTCAGCGTAAGGCTGAAGAAAACGGCTTCAGTGTTCTCAGGGAATATTGTGGACACGGAATCGGACATCAGCTTCATGAAGACCCTGAGATTCCCAATTATTTTGACCCAAGACACCGTGGTGTTCGCATAAAACCGGGTATGTGCCTGGCGATTGAGCCTATGGTGAATCAGGGTGGCAGAGAAATCTATGTGGGTGATGACGACTGGACGGTTTATACTCTGGACGGAAAGCTTTCGGCACATTATGAGAACACTGTTCTTGTTACAAACGGTGAGCCGTATATCTTGACTTTGTGTGAGTAATCAAAATAGCTATGAGGTGTAAAGTATAATGGAAGAAAAATTCAAGATTGGCGATGTTGTCTTGTCAAAGATGGGAAGAGACAGCGGCAGGCATTATATTGTCGTAGCGACAGAAGATAACTTTGTTTATATCTGTGACGGTGACCTCCACAAGTCAGATAAACCCAAAAAGAAAAAGAATAAGCATGTAAAGGCTGTGGGGAAGAGAAGTAATTATATAGAGGCTAAGCTTTCTGAGGAAGGCAAGGTCACAAACACAGAACTCCGCAGAGCTATTGCTGAATTTGAGGAAGAAATAGATGCTTAACGGCTTTTTGCCGGATGAGTTTTAAAGATTTATTTTGTTAGGGAGGTGAAGAAGAGTGGCAAAGGAAGATGTTTTGGAAATAGAAGGAACAGTGCTTGAGGCCCTTCCAAATGCGATGTTTCAGGTAGAACTTGAAAACGGACATAAGATTTTGGCACATATTTCAGGAAAGCTGAGAATGCACTATATCCGAATTTTGCCCGGTGACAAGGTTACGGTTGAAATTTCTCCGTACGATTTGACAAAAGGCAGAATTACATGGAGAGCAAAATAATAAGGCGATGTGCGAGGACTTTTGACCAAAGACAAACGGTTTATTGTTTCAAAAAGTTGGATTTTGTGTCGGCTATTAAGGCATTTTTGGGATAAATTCATAATCAGGAGGTTGTTTAAGACCTGAAATTTATGGAAATAATTCAATATATTGACTGAAAATTGGTATTGACACAGGATGAATTTGATGATATAATAAATCGGTTAGCTTTGGACTTCGGTACAAGCTATCGTAACTTTTTTAGGAGGTGAAGGAGCAATGAAAGTACAACCTTCAGTTAAACCTATTTGTGAAAAGTGCAAAGTAATCAAAAGAAAAGGCAAGGTTATGGTTATTTGCGAAAACCCCCGTCACAAACAGAAACAGGGATAAAAGCGAAAAATTATTAACTTTGTGTGAGCAGAGTCAGGCTTATACGCCAATTTGTTTAAGCTGATGAAGGCGAAATTTTCGCTGTAAGTGAAATTCTGCTCCGCATTACACTTTTCAAAAAGAAAAATTTATTCGGAGGTGAATGAAAGTATGGCACGTATTGCAGGTGTTGACTTACCAAATGAGAAGAGAGTTGAGATTGGACTTACCTATATCTTCGGTATAGGCCTTTCCACATCAAAGAAGATTCTTGCTGCTACAGGCATAAATCCTGACACAAGAGTTCGCGATTTGACTGAGGACGAGGTTTCAACCCTTAGAGCTGAGATCGACAAATACAACGTTGAAGGTGACCTTCGTCGTGATATTGCGCTCGATATCAAGCGTCTCATTGAAATCAACTGTTACAGAGGTCTTCGCCACAGGAAAAACCTTCCTGTAAGAGGACAGCGTTCAAAGACAAATGCAAGAACCAGAAAAGGCCCAAGAAAGACTATGGCCAACAAAAAGAAATAAGAATTGAATTGAAACAGTGTCTTTACGGACTCTCGTAAGACTCCGTTAAAATCAGGAGGTGAAATTTACTATGGCAAAGGCAGTCAAGAAAACCAGACGTCGTAGAGAAAAGAAAAATATTGAACGTGGTGCGGCTCATATCAAGTCAACCTTTAACAATACAATCGTTACAATCACCGATGTTGCAGGAAACGCTATTTCATGGGCATCAGCTGGTGGTTTGGGATTCAGAGGTTCAAAAAAGAGCACTCCATTTGCAGCCCAGATGGCAGCAGAAACAGCTGCAAAAGCTGCAATGGAACACGGTCTCAAATATGTTGAAGTATACGTAAAAGGACCAGGTAGCGGTCGTGAAGCAGCAATTCGTGCTCTTCAGGTTGCAGGTCTCGAGGTTAATATGATTAAGGACGTTACACCGATTCCTCACAACGGTTGCAGACCCCCCAAGAGAAGGCGTGTATAGTTCGGTTAGGAAATTTTAGGAGGTGAAATTATACCATGGCTAGATATACAGAATCAGTTTGCAGAATATGCAGACGTGAAGGACAGAAGTTGTTCTTAAAGGGCGACAGATGTTATACAGATAAATGTGCTATTACAAGACGCGCTTATGCTCCCGGTCAGCACGGTCAGGGCAGACGTAAGCTTTCTGAGTACGGAACTCAGCTCAGAGAAAAGCAGAAAGTTAGACGCGCATATGGCATACTCGAAGGTCAGTTCGCTCATTACTTCGAAATGGCTAACAAAATGGCAGGTGTTACAGGTGAAAACCTTCTTTCATTGATTGAAAGACGTCTTGACAATGTTGTTTACAGACTTGGTCTTGCAGTTTCAAGACCTGAAGCAAGACAGTTGGTTTCACACGCACACTTTTTGGTAAACGGAAAGAAGGTTAATATTCCTTCTTACCTTGTTAAGGTTGGAGATGTAATTACTCTTTGCGAAACAAGCCGTCAGAGTGCAAAATTCGACACAGTTCTCGCTTCAACAGAATCAAGAGTTGTTCCCAAGTGGCTTGATATGAACAAGGATACTTTGGAAGGCAGAGTTGTTGCTTTTGCTGAAAGAGAAGATATCGATCTTCCAATCGAAGAACACTTGATTGTTGAGTATTACAGCAAATAATAGACTGTATCCGGTTTTCTGCCCTATTTTGTGGCGGAATCACGATGCTTTTGCGGCATTGTGTTAAAGAAATTGAGTAGGAGGGCTAAATATGATAGAAATAGAAAAGCCAAGAGTTGAATGTGTCCACGTATCAGAAGACGAAAGCTACGGCAAATTTGTTGTAGAGCCCCTCGAAAGAGGATACGGCACAACTTTGGGTAACTCGCTCAGAAGAATACTTCTCTCATCCCTTCCCGGTGTGGCTGTGAATTCCGTTAAAATTGACGGTATTTTGCACGAATTTTCCACTATCCCCGGTGTTTCGGAGGATGTTACAGAAATTATTCTCAACATAAAGAAGCTGGCGATTAAACTTCATTCAGACGGTCCCAAAACAATTTACATCAACCATGAGGGTGCAGGCGAAATTTGTGCCCGCGATATTAAGTGTGATTCAGACGTTGAAATTATCAACGGCGACCTTCACATTGCAAAGCTCAATGAAGATGCAAAACTCTTTATGGAAATCGTTATTGACAAGGGACGCGGCTATGTTTCTGCTGACAGAAACAAGCAGCTTCTTCAGCCGGTAATCGGCGTTATTCCGGTGGATTCAATTTATACACCTGTTATGAAGGTGAATTATACCGTTGAAAACACCAGAGTAGGTCAGATAACAGACTATGACAAGCTTACTCTTGAGGTTTGGACTGATGGAACAATCAATCCTCCCGATGCAGTCAGCTTGGGCGCGAAGATACTCAATGAACACTTAAATCTCTTCATAGATTTGTCTGAAAGCGCGAAAAACGCAGAAATCATGATTGAGAAAGAAGAAAGCAAGAAAGAAAAAGTTCTGGAGACAACAATCGAAGAGCTTGACCTTTCAGTGCGTTCTTACAACTGTTTGAAGAGAGCCGGTATCAATACTGTTCAGGATTTGACAAACCGCAGTGAAAACGATATGATGAAGGTGAGAAACCTTGGTCGCAAATCGCTTGAAGAGGTTATTGCAAAGCTTGAGAGTATGGACCTTGCTCTTGCAACAAACGAAGACTAATTCCCCCGAAAATAAAATTTCGGTGAAGATTTATTGAAAGAGGTGATAGTATGGCACACCAGAGAAAGTTGGGAAGACCCACAGATCAGAGAATAGCAATGCTTAGAAATCTCACAACTTCTTTCCTCGAAGCAGGTAAAATTGAAACAACTACTACCCGCGCTAAGGAAGTTCAGAAGTTGGCTGAGAAGATGATTACACTTGGCAAGAAGGACACACTTCACACAAGACGTCAGGCTCTTGCGTTCATCACAAAGGAAGACGTTGTTACAAAGTTGTTCAGTGAAATTGCTCCCAAATATGCTGAGCGTAACGGTGGTTATACAAGAATTATCAAAGTTGGTCCCAGACGTGGTGACGCTGCTGAAGTTTCAGTTTTGGAACTTGTATAATTAAATTAAAATTATGGCGGCTCTTTTGTAGGAGCCGCTGTTTTTTTGATGGATATGAAGTCGCGGTGAGTGGCGTGGAGGATTTTTGAAGTATGATTAAAGCTTGTATTTTTGATTTGGATGGGACACTTCTTAATACCCTTGATACCATTGCGTATTTTGGGAATGAAGCTCTCGAAAATTTTGGCATTGAACCTATACCCACAGAGGAATATAAAAATCTGGTAGGCAACGGCTCCAAGATTTTGATTGAACGGATGCTAAAGTTCCGGGATGCGGATACAGAAAAGTGTGAAGAGATACATAAGTGGTATAAAGAGAAATACGACAATGACTTTTTGTATCTGACCAAGGTTTATGACGGAATTATAGCGATGCTTGAGACGCTCAAAGAAATGGGGATAAAAGCGGCAATTCTCTCAAACAAGGATGACAGCACCACTAAAAAGGTGGCGGAAATTATGCTTGATGACGGACTAATTGACCTTTGTATGGGTGCAAGAGAGGGAAAACCCTTGAAGCCGGACCCGGAATCGGTTTTTGAAATTGTTGAAAGCTTTGGCGTTGCAAGGGGCGAGTGCCTTTATATCGGAGATACAGGAACCGACATTGAAACAGCAAAAAATGCAGGACTTTGTTCGGTTGGCGTCTTGTGGGGCTTTAGAACCGAGGAAGAGCTAAGGGCTGAGGGCGCAGATATCATTGCATCACGCCCCGAAGAAATTATTCATGCCATAAAAAACAGAGTTTTTTAAATAGGGAAATGGACAGCTGACAGAGGTCGGCTGTTTTTTATTGAAAAACTTCGACATATTTTTATAAAAATTTCAATTTGGTCTTTTCTATTCTAAAAAAGTGTGGTATACTATTACTTGGAATGATAAAAAGGAGGATGCGGTATGCGCAAAATCGGATTTGATAATCAAAAATATCTTTTAGAGCAATCACAGCAGATAAGAAAACGAATTGCACAGTTCGGGGGAAAGCTGTACCTTGAATTTGGCGGAAAGCTGTTTGACGATTATCATGCGGCAAGAGTTCTTCCGGGATTTGCGCCAGACAGCAAAATCCGTATGCTCCAGCAGCTTAAAGATGATGTTGAAATTGTTATTGCCATAAATTCTGAGGATATTGAGTCAAACAAAATGCGCGGTGATTTGGGCATTACTTATGACGATGATGTGCTCAGACTTATTGATACCTTCCGTGAGATGGATTTGTATGTGGGAAGTGTTGTTCTTACCCGCTATAACAATCAGCCCTCTGCCAAGACCTTTTTCAAGCAGCTTGAAAATTTGGGAATTAAATGCTATAAGCACTATACAATAGCCGGATATCCGTCGGATATTCCGCACATAGTGAGCGATGAAGGACTTGGAAAGAACGATTTCATCGAAACCCAGCGGTCGTTGGTGGTTATTACGGCACCGGGTCCCGGAAGCGGCAAGATGGCTACCTGCCTCAGCCAGCTTTATCATGAACACAAACGCGGAATAGCGGCAGGCTATGCAAAATTTGAGACCTTCCCTGTGTGGAATCTGCCCCTTAAGCATCCGGTAAACCTTGCGTATGAGGCGGCAACGGCTGACCTCAACGACGTGAATATGATTGACCCGTTCCACTTGGAGGCGTATGGAAAGACTGCGGTGAATTACAATCGTGACGTTGAAATCTTCCCGGTGCTCAACACTATGTTTGAACGAATTCAGGGGAAATCCCCTTATAAATCGCCTACGGATATGGGCGTAAACATGGCGGGATATTGCATTGTTGACGATGATGTTTGCTGTGAAGCATCAAAGATGGAAATTATCAGGAGATATTTTTCGGTGAGCGCAAATATTGTGCGAACCCTTGGCGATGATACAACACAGGTGAAAAAACTTGAGCTTTTGATGAATCAGGCAGGAATTACACCCAAGTATTGCCCTGCAGTTCCAAAGGCCCTTGAAAAAGAAAAAAAGACACAAGCGCCTGCGGGAGCAATGGTGCTTCCTGACGGAAGAATTGTTACAGGCAAGACGTCATCAACTCTTGGTGCTGCCGCTGCACTTTTGCTCAATGCCCTCAAGGCTCTGGGTAACATTGACTCTGAAATTGATTTGATTGAAGCGTCTGTTCTTGAGCCCATTTGTGAGCTAAAGACAAAATATTTGAAGCACAAAAACCCAAGACTTCATACGGATGAAGTTCTTCTTGCGCTTACTATTTCGGCGCTTTCAAGCTCTGTTGCAAAGCTTGCAAAGGAGCAGCTTGAAAAGCTCCATGGCGGTGATGCACATTTTACTGTTATTTTGAGCGAAGAAGACGAAAAGATTTTGAGACGTCTTGGCATAAACGTGAGCTTTGAGCCGCGATATGAAAACGAAAGGCTATATCACCAATAAAATAAAAGCCCGCAGCTTTGGGTAAGTGTGCGGGTTTCTGTGGTTTGTCTGTTATTTGTCGGGTGTCGTCTGCTTTGTGGGAGAAAAGACGCTTGCGGTATTGCTCAAAGGCGACATAGCCTTTATGGATGATGAATATTGACTTGGTGTCATCTCCGTCACTTTTTTGAACTGCAGAGAGAAATAATGTACACTTGAATAGCCCAAGAGCTCAGCAATTTGGGAAATGTTGTGACTGTCTTCGCGGATAAGCTTCTTTGCCAGTTCAATTTTCATGCCGATAAAGTATTGCATGGGGCTTGTGCCGAAATTGGAATTGAAAAGACGATTAATTCCCATTCGGTTGAGGCCGCTGTAACGAACAAGGTCCTCTATAGTCAGCGTCTCGTTGATGTGGTCGGCCATATAGTTGAGAATGATATTCAGACTGGCGTTTGAGTGGTTTTGCATAAAGGTGTGTGACTGTGTTTTTTGGACAAGTCCTGAACGTAAGAAAGTGATAAGAAGCTGACTTATATATTGGCTTATTAGCTGTTGTGCGCCAATCAGCGGAGTTGGTTTCAAATCCAGATGTTTTGCAAAAACGTCATTAAGCGGTGAAGAAAATGCGTTTGTGTATTCAGAAATTATTTTGGCGATAAGAGATTTTTGTTCGTTGTCAACGGTCAGGATGCGACCATTGAAAAAGTCCATGGCATCAGAGTTGCATTCAAAGCTGACAATCGCCACATTCGGGGCAATTTTGCCGTTGCTTCGGATGTTATGCCATTCGTTGGGCTTATGAAAAATTATATGCCCCTGGGAAAGAAGGGTTTCGGTTTCGTTTGCTGATGCGATGACCTCTCCCTTGTCAACATAGACAAATTCCCAGAAGTTGTGGGCTTCGCCGTGAAAAGAAAAATCCTTTGAATATTCAAAATAATGCACAGAATAAAGCTTTTCTATGCAAAGAGAGAAGTCAAGAGTTACACCCGTATAATCCATACTTTCACGCTCCTTATATATAAAATATCAAAAAAGTGTGGCGAAGTCAATGTGTTTTGTGATTTTTTTATAAAAGAAAGTTATTTTTCGATAAATACAAAATATAAAATAAATTGTATAATATAACATATATGTTAAAATAAAAATAAGTTCAATTTTATTAGGAGATGAATTTATGAGTAAAAAAACAACTCTGGTGGTTATGGCGGCAGGGATGGGCAGTCGGTTTGGTGGACTTAAGCAAATCGCTCCCGTTGGCCCAAACGGTGAGATTATTCTGGATTTTTCGATTTATGATGCAGTTAAGGCGGGATTTGACAAGACAGTGTTTATCATAAGACGAGATATTGAGAAAGACTTTCGTGAGATTACAAAAAAGAGAATTGAAAAAATGACAGATGTTTCATATGTTTTTCAGGATATGGACAATCTTCCAAAAGGCTTTTCTGTGCCTGAGGGCAGAGAAAAGCCATGGGGCACAGGTCATGCAGTTTTCTGCACAAAAGACACTGTTGATACGCCCTTTGCCCTTATCAATGCGGATGATTATTACGGTCAGAAGTCTTTTGAAATTCTGCACAAGAATCTGGTGGAGAATGATGAAACCTGTATGGTGGGTTTCAGCCTTGGAAACACCATAACTGAAAACGGAACGGTTGCCCGCGGTGTGTGTAGTGTTGAAAATGGATTTTTGAGGAGCGTTGTTGAGCATACCGGTCTTGACAAAAACAGTGGAATTCCGCTTGATACCGTGGTTTCAATGAATATGTGGGGTCTTTTGCCATCTGTTTTTGAGAATGTGGAAAAAGATTTCGTAGAATTTTTGAAAAATATCAAAAATCCTCTTAAGGATGAATTTTATATTCCTTTTGTGGTTGACAACATGATAAAGACAAAAAATGAAAAAGTAAGAGTTTTGGAAACAAATGAAAAATGGTATGGCGTTACCTATAAAGAAGATAAAGACACCGTTGTTGCTGCCATGGAAAAGTTGGTAAAGGAAGGCTATTATAATGGGATTTAATCTTAAAGAAGTTTGTGAAAAATTTTCTATTGAAACAGAAATTGAGTCATACGGAAATGGGCATATAAATGATACATATATGGCTAACGCAAAGCCACAGATTATCTTGCAAAGGATAAACAAGAATGTTTTTCATAATCCCCATGAGGTTATGGAAAATATATATAATGTTACCGAGCATCTGAAAAAGAAAATTATTGA
The DNA here is from genome assembly GCA_017456605.1 of Clostridia bacterium. GTDB lineage: Bacteria > Bacillota > Clostridia > Monoglobales > Monoglobaceae > SIG440. Next base: position 31,024 of record JAFTJA010000009.1, read on the forward strand.
GCGGGGAGGAGATCCCAAGCGCGAGGCGCTGAACGTTGTCAAGACCCGTGACGGGCAGAATTATTTGCAGATGGATGCGGACAACTTTTTCAGGATGTATCTTTTTGTGACGGACAGCGTGAGCTATGATGTTGCCCAAGACCCCATACAGCTTTTTCATGCAGGAGCAGCTTTTGGAAGATTTCAGAATATGCTGAATGACTATCCGGCAGACAGCCTCTATGAAACAATAGTTGATTTTCACAATACGCCTGAAAGAGTAAAGCAATTGGAGACAGCCATTGCCGGCAACGCATCAGGAAGACTTGACTTGGTAAAAGAGGAAGTTGACTTCGCCATTGAATATGCGAAATACTCGAAGATGATAACTGATGAAATGGCAAAAGGAACAGTTCCCTTGAGGGTTACCCACAACGACACAAAGCTCAATAATGTTTTGTTTGATGCAAAAACCGGCGAAGGTGTTTGTGTGATTGACCTTGATACTGTTATGCCTGGGTCGATCCTTTATGATTTTGGTGATGCACTCAGGTTTGGGGCGTCAAGCGGAGCAGAAGATGAAAAAGACCTTGATAGAATTTGGTTTGACCTGGAAAAGTTTGAGCAGTTTGCAAAAGGTTTTCTTGGTGAGGTGAAGGATTGCCTTACCCCAAAAGAAATTGAGCTCTTACCTGTTTCGGCACTTATTATGACATATGAGTGCGGAATCAGATTCTTGGCTGACCACATAAATGGTGATGTATATTTCAAGGTTCACAGAGAAAATCACAATCTTGACAGGGCAAGAACACAGTTTAAACTTGTTGCGGACATTGAAAGCAAGTTTGACGAGATGAAAAGAATCATTGAGAAATATCTATAGACAAAAAAGAGGTGCAATTTTGCACCTCTTTTTTATGGATTTTGTTTTCGATAAGTGGTGGGGGTTTGGCCGGTATATTTTTTGAAAATTCTTGTGAAATAGTTTGGATTTTCAAAGCCAACGCTTGTGGAAATTTCGGTTATGCTGTGCTGGGTGTTTTTCAAAAGGAGAGCTGCTTTTTCACTTCGGTATTTGTTTATATAGTTCATAGGTGACTGATTTGTCTGGCTTTTGAAAAGCTGACAAAAATATGGCTCGCTTAGAAAAAAAACATCGGCTAACGATCTGGTAGTTATGTTTGTATTGTAGTTGTGCGAGATATATTCAAGGATTTGACGGATTTTGCTTGCCTTGTTTTTCTGAAGAAGAATTTCGTATTCAGAAAGAGATTCCATCCTGTGGTTTCGCAAAAGGTGTGCGAAAAGGTGATATACAAGGCTTTTTATTTCGATTTCATAACCGTCGCGTTTGTCTGTGTATTCTCTTGCAATAGCTTCAAAACAGAATTTTGCAGTTTTGTCGTCTTTGATATGTGTATTGAACATAATTTTGTTAAAAGACAAATCCTCAAAAAAGGACGGGGCAACACGGATACAGAAAAAACAGCCGTCTTCGGTTGAGTGGAGTTGATTGCAATCTATGATGACAAGGTCGCCTTTATTTCCTACCAAGGTCTGACCGTTACAAACCACCTTTGTACTCCCCGAAAGGAAAAACAAAAGCTCCATATGCTCGTGCCAGTGGAGAGAACGTTTTCCTCCCTTGTCTCCCGAAAAGTGAAATCTCAAGGGAAGAGTTTTTTCCATAGGAACAGAATTTTCGTAGAGGGATAAATTTTGTATAAATATCACCTACCATAAAATTGTACTGATTTATAATAAAAAAGGTATAGATTATTTTTGTGGATATTATAAAATAAAATAGATAAAATGTCAATCTTAAAATAAAATCTTTGCTGGATTTTTTTGTACGGCAGAGGGAAGTGGAGTGATGAAAAATGAAAATATTGATGATTGGTGCACACCAGGATGACAATGAATTCCGTTGTGGAGGTCTGGCTGACAAATATGTGAAGCTCGGGTACGAGGTTAAATTTTTGAGCCTTTGCAACGGTTGCGGAGGACATCACGTTATGTCGCCTCAGGAAACAACTGCCCGCCGCGCAAAAGAGTCTGCAGCTGTTGCAGAGTTTTTGGGTATTACATATGATGTATGGGATATTGATGACTGCAATATCGTTGCAGACCTTGCTACACGCAAACGCCTTATCAGATATATCCGTGAATTCAACCCCGACCTTATAATTTCTCATAGACCCAATGACTATCACGCTGACCATCGTGCAGCAGGTCAGCTTGTTCAGGATGCGTCTTATCTTTTGACGGTCCCCAATGAATGCCCTGATGTACCTGCGATGAGATATATGCCGGTTATCATGTATTATGAAGATGGTTTCAAAAATCCTGATTTCAGCGGCGACATTGTTCTTGATATGGATGAAGAAATTGATGTAAAGCTTAAAATTGCTGACCTTAATGTTTCTCAGGTTTATGAATGGTTGCCTTATACCTACGGAGAACAAGACGAGGTTCCAACAGATGCGGCAGAACGCTTTGAATGGCTCAAGGGTATGCAGATTACCGCCGATACAACAGACGAAGAGGTAATGTCAAAAACCCGCGGCTATGCTGTTCGCTTTGCGAAAACTGCAGCCCGATTCAGAAAAGAACTCATTGAAAGATACGGTGTTGAGCGTGGCAGCAAAATAAGATATGCAGAAGCATTTGAGGTTTGTGAATACGGGAATCCTCTTACAGAAGAACTCAAAAAGGAATTTTTCCCATTCTAAAGACAAAAATCCAACCGCTCTGCGGTTGGATTTTTATTGTGCTAAAAAGATTTGGTGAAATGTTCTCGGGTAATACAAAAAAACGACAGCCTTCGTCAAGCGAAAGTTGCCGTTTCTTTTTTGGTGGAGGGAGATGGATTCGAACCATCGAAGCGAGACGCAACAGATTTACAGTCTGCCCCCTTTGGCCACTCGGGAACCCCTCCATAAAAGTGGAGCTGGTGATGGGACTCGAACCCGCAACCTGCTGATTACAAATCAGCTGCTCTGCCAATTGAGCTACACCAGCTTACCATAACTTTTGTGGTCGTTTTCACAACCAGCGAATATTATGATACCATAATTCGACGGGCTTGTCAACACTTTTTTGAAAATATTTTAAAAATTTAAATTCCGTCACAAAGAAATGTCAGATTTCTTTTAAAGAAAGCGAAAATCCCGCGCCGCGTGTTTCAAGAATTCCATAATGCCGGGAGGCGCTTCCGGGGTTAAACAACGTCAAACCGCCAGTGGTCTCGCTTAAGCAGACATGGGTATGACCAAAGATGCAAAGGTCGGCACCAAGCTCACGGCCTTTGGCTATGAGCTTTGCCGGTGAATATTTCACCCCGTAAAGATGGCCGTGGGTGAGAAAAATTTTCACATTGTCAAAGGTGAAAAATCTGTCCTGAGGAAAGGAGTCATCAAAAAAATCGTTGTTGCCCCTCACTCCTGCTACAATAAGGTGGGGATAGGCGATTTCAAGGTCAGAAATGTCGCGGTTTATGTCACCTGCGTGGATAATTATATCAATGTTTGGTTCTTTTTGGATTGCCTTTGCCATGGAGTTGAAATTGCCGTGAGAATCACTGAAAATTATTGCTTTCATATGAAAAAATCCTTTCAATAAGCTTATTTTATTCTAGCACAAACGAAATAAATTGTCACTATTTTATTTTGTAATCATATAATATTTATAACAGATGAAAGGAGTGCTTTTGGTGAATATTCAGGATATGATTTCAAAAATGCCGCCTGAGATGCTTGCTCAGGGATTGAAACAGTTGGGCGGGGGGTTAAGCCCGGAACAGCTCAGAAAGGCTGAGGAAACAATAAAGATGATGAGTCAGGGTAACCTCAATAAGCAGCTTATGAACCTTGATGCAAACGGGCTTTATGATAGCTTGCAAAAAAATCCTGAGTTGGCGAAGCAGCTGGCTCAAAACCCTAAGCTAATTTCGGCGCTTGCTGAGATAGTGAAGAAAAAATAAAAATTTGAGGAGGCTTGAAAAATGGAGGAGACCCCTGATTTCTCAAAGGCTGTTGAAAAGCTTCAGGAAATGCTTGGAAGTGAAGACGGACAGTCACAAATTCAAAATCTTTTGGGCATCTTTGCGTCGGGAAATGGGGAGACCGCAGAAAGCCGGGAGGAAGATGCCCCGCCGCCGGAGGGACTGTTTGGCGGAAATGGCGGGATGGATATATCGACTATAATGCAAATTCAGGGCATAATGAGTGCGATGAATGATGCGACGCAAAACTCACATGCCGATTTTTTGAGTGCGCTGAAGCCCCTTTTGAAAAAGAGTCGAAGGAAAAAGCTTGAACAGGCTGCACAGATTATGAAAATGACAGCGGTTTTCAAGGCTTTTAAAGAAAACAGGCAGGGAGGTGTTTGAAATATATCAACGCTATACCCCAAATCAAAACGACAACAAAAAAGAATTGGCGGAGGGGGAACGAATTCCGCAGCAAAATCGTCAGGGACAAATGGCAGGCAGAATGCAACCGGGCCAAAACGGACGTAATATGCCGGAGGTCAGACGTCAACACGCTCCAAGTGGCGGGCAACCATATAGAGCGGAAAGAGAAACAGCCCCCAGAAGTAATATAAAGATGCTACCACCCCAAAGTCACCCGGAAAACCAGGGGCAAAACAGTGGACAGCAAACAGAAAATCCAAAGCGCCATAATCGGGATGCGCACAGAAAAAACGGCAAAGGGGGAAGCTTTTTTGAAAATATAATTCCAAAAGGGTTGTATGACCCCAAAACCAAAAAGGTCCTGGGCTTTTTTACGGCAGAGGACTTGTTGTTGGTTGCGCTTATTTTTATTTTTATGGATTCAGAGGACGAGGGAAACCCCTTGATGGCACTGGCACTTTTGTATGTACTGCTGGGTGATTATCTGGATTTGGGTGATTTTTTGTCCTGACATAACTTGTGGAATATACTAAGAATACCTTTCATAATAATATAAAAAAGAAGACTATTTTAAAAGAGAGGTAGATAAGGATATGTCGGTTAAGCTACGAAAAGAGCACATAAAGCTCTCTCAGGTAATCTGTGCCAGGAGCACAAAAACCACAGTGGAAAGCGATGTTATTGTTCCGGATATAAAACCGGATGCTGCAAAAATTCTTCGGGCAGGCGGCGAGGCGGTAATAACACAAAAGAGTGTCCAGACAGACAAGGTTTATGTGGAGGGCATAATCCGTCTGGACATACTCTATGTTCCTGAAGACAAAAGCTGCGGACGGATAAAGTCCATATCGGTTGATCAGAGCTTCAGTCATATGATTGCGGCAAACGGTGCAAAGCCGGGAATGGACGTTGAGGCTGCGGTTGTTTCTTTGAGCCCTGAGTACAATCTTATTAACAGCAGAAAGATAGGTGTGCGCAGTACTCTTTGTATAAACATAAAGGTTACTGAAAACAAAGAGGTGGATATTGCTGCGGGAATTGAAGATGGCGAGGACATTCAGGCAAAAGCCCGTCCCTTGAGATTCCATAATTCCTGTCCTTGCGCAGAGCGTGACATATTGATAAAGGACAAAATAGAGGTGCCGTCAGGAAAGCCTGATTTGAAAGAAATCCTGAGATTTTCGGCAAAGCCGGAGCTTGAGGAACTGAGACTTTTGTCCGGCAAGGTGGTTGTCAAGGGAACGCTCAAAATATGCACACTGTACTCCGGAAAAGGCGAAGAGGATGTTCTTGAATGTATGGAGCACAGCGTTCCCTTTAGCGAGGTGCTTGAAATAGACGGCGTGGATGAAAGTCTGACAGGAGATGTGGCTTTTTGTGTCAAGGATATTTATTATGAAATATGCCGTGACGGTGACGGAGACAAGAGGCTGCTCAGCTTTGAAATGGCACTTTGTGTTGAAATAAAAACCTCCGGCGTGATTGAATGTGAGGCAATGTGTGACGCGTACAGCCTGAAAAAAGAGGTAAAGCTGAAAAAGGAGAGCTGTGCGATTGAACAGCTTGTGGACATTGTTGCGCAAGAGATTAGCCTCAAGGAAATGGCAAGAGTGCCGGATTATCTCCCGGAGGTGTACCAGGTTTGTGACTGTACGGCTTCCGGCGAAATAGAGAGGATTTCGGTGGAGGGCAAAGCTGTGAACATCGCGGGATACATAACCTGCAACATATTGTATATGTCCCAAAGCGAAGATATGCCGGTTTCAGGATTCAGTCACGTTTTGCCGTTTTCGCACAGCATTGAAGTGGACGGAATCGCTGAAAACTCTGTGTGTGATGCAAAGGTCGAGATTGAGCATCTTGGATATATTATATCGGGAAACAGAGAAATAGAACTCAGAGCGGTGCTTAACATAGGCCTGAAAGCGGTTAACCCGAATAGCTGTGAAATCGTTTCGGAGCTGGAATATGACGACGAAAAGGAAATCCCGAAACGCGCCGCTATGGTGGTATATTTTGTTCAAAAGGGTGACACCCTTTGGGACGTGGCAAAAAGATACCGCACCACGCCTGAGGCCATTGTCGCTGCCAACGGAAGTGAAAAAGAATGTATGGTCGAAGGAAAAAGAATATATATTTTCAGGTAGGAAAAAGCCCCGCAACAATTGGTGTTGCGGGGATTGCCTTTTATGTAAGTGATTTGAGAAATGTTACGCTATCTTTGTTTGCGGTATAAAGAAAAACATCTTTGCCCACCAAAAAGCCGTGACTTTCAAGGCAAAGCTTTGCAGTCTGAAATGCCAGGTCGGGATAGTTGTTTTCGGGGCTTATGTGGCCCAGGATAATTTCGCGTGTTCCCGATTTTACAAGGTCCAGGGCGGTCAGTGCTGCATCGTCATTGGAAAGATGACCGATGTCGCTTTTTATCCGGCGTTTGAGGTCATAGGGATAGGCACCTGCTTCCAGCATAAAAAGGTCATAGTTTGATTCAAGAAGCACCATGCGGCTGCCTTTGATGCATTCAAAAATCCGGTCTGTTATGATGCCGGTATCGGTGGCAACAGAAACCTTGTCATCGGCTGTTTCAAAGGTATATCCCACCGGCTGAGCAGCATCGTGCGAAATGGGAAAAGGCGTGACAGATATATCACCAAGAGAAAACGACTCACTCTCGCCAATGGTGCGGATGTTTTGGGGCGATAGATTTTCACAGCTGCGCCGGAGTCGTTCCCATGTGCCGTATGTAGCAAAAACGGGGATGTCGTGTTTTCTTGAAATCGTACTTATGCCTTTTGTGTGGTCGGTGTGCTCATGGGTGATTAAAATTGCGTCAAGGGCTGAGGGCGAAAGACCAAAAAACGAAAGGCTTTCTTCAAGGGCCTTGCCGCTTATGCCGCAATCCACAAGAATTCTACAGTTATCGGTGGATATAAGCACAGAATTTCCTTTGCTGCTGCTTCTTAAAGCACATAAATTAAGTCGTGACATCAAAATTCTCCAATCTTATGAAAAACCGCATCAAGGGTGACCCTTGATGCGGAAGTTTTTTTATGCAATGGTTGCAGTTTTGGTTTTTTCACCATCCGCGCGGCGGGTGATTTGTGCACCAAGACCGCGAAGTTTTTTCTCAAAATCTTCATAGCCACGGTCAATATAGTTGAGGTTGTAAACTTCGGTCACACCGTCTGCCATAAGCCCTGCAATAACAAGCGCTGCACCTGCACGAAGGTCTGTTGACGAAACGGGCGAGCCAATAAGTCTTCCGCCGCCTTCAACCACGGCGATGCGCCCGTCAACCGAGACGTTTGCGCCCATACGGCGAAGCTCTTCCACATATTTGAAGCGGTTGTCCCAGACGTTTTCGGTAACAATACTTGTGCCCTCTGCAGCAGTAAGCAGCGTAAGAATCTGTGGCTGCAAGTCTGTGGGGAAGCCGGGATGGGGCATGGTCTTTATATTTGCTTTTTTGAGAGGCTTATTTGCGATAACCCTCAAACTGTCGTCATATTCTTCAACAGTGACACCAATCTCAAGAAGCTTTGCCGAGATGGAATCAAGATGCTTTGGAATTATGTTTTTTATGAGAACATCGCCGCCGGTGGCTGCTGCTGCAATCATAAATGTACCTGCCTCTATTTGATCGGGGATAACGGTGTATGTGCCACCGTGAAGAGAGTCAACGCCCTTTATCTTGATGACATCAGTACCTGCGCCCTTGATGTTTGCGCCCATACTGCTTAAGAAGTTGGCAACGTCAACAATGTGAGGCTCTTTCGCGGCGTTTTCGATAACGGTCTGGCCCTCTGCAAGTGTTGCAGCAAGCATAATGTTTATGGTTGCACCAACCGAAACCTGGTCCATATATATGCTGGCGCCTGTGAGGCTTTCTGCCTTGATGTCAACGATGCCGCCTTTTTCGGTGGAATATGAAGCACCAAGCGCCTCAAAGCCTTTGAGATGAAGGTCAATGGGTCTTACACCAAAATCACAGCCGCCGGGCATAGCCACACGGGCTTTTTTGAATCTGCCCAGAAGTGCCCCCATAAGATAAGAGGAGGCACGGATTTTGCTGACCATTTCATAGGGTGCTTCATAACAGCAGAGGTTTGAACTGTCAATTTTAAGCACGCCCTTGTCGATGAATTCAGCATTGCCGCCAAGTTGGTTTATTATATCGATAAGAACATAGGTGTCGCTTACCGGGGGCACATTTTCGATTATACAAGTGCCGTCGACCATCAAAGCTGCTACGATAAGTGCAACTGCAGAATTTTTAGCTCCGCTGATTTCGACTTCGCCTTCAAGCTTGGCGCCGCCCAGAATAACATACTTTTCCATGGTTCACCCACCTAAAAATTTCTTTTGTTAAAGCTTTATATACACAAGAAACTGCGAGTGACCCAAAAGCCCCTCGCTGAAATTATGTAAAAGTCACAAGTATCCACAGGTATTTTATCATAAGAAATAAAAAAAATCAATCCCTTGCGGCATATTTTGTGAATTTATTTTCCAGAAAATACAATATAAAGGATTGCTAAAACAGCTATATTTTAATAATATCCGGTTTCGCCCTGAATAATACGTGCTTTTCCGTTTGTTTTGTCAATAATTTTGGCTTCAAAGGACGAAATAAGCGAAACCGGAACAAAAACGGGTATTTTTACGTTTTCTTCATAGATAATTTCGCCAAGAGCGTAGCCAAGGCCGAGTGCCTCGCTTTGAATTTTGCCAAGGAGTGAATAGTCACATTCAATCGCCAATTCACAGCACAAGGTTTTTTGAACAGGCAGGGCACTTTCAATCCCCGCCTTTGCGGCTTTTGAGTAGGCATGAACGAGGCCACCGGTGCCAAGAAGAATTCCGCCGAAATATCTTGTAACCACCACAATCAGGTTTGAAAGCCCCTCTTTTTTTATCATATCAAGAACAGGAAGACCGGCAGTGCCCGACGGCTCGCCGTCGTCGCTGTAACGCTGAACGTTGTTTTCTTCCAAGGTATATGCATAGACATTGTGGGTGGCGTCCCAGTACTTCTTTTTTAAGGCCTCTAAAAAAGCCAGAGCTTCTTCTTCGGTGCTGACTGGCATAACGTTGGCAATAAAGCGGGAACGTTTTTCGATTATTTCACAATTCGCTGTCTTTGTGACAGTTTTGTAGCTTTCTTTCATGGCAGGCTGCCTTTCTTGCTTTTGAGTTTTTATAGGAATATTCTATCATAAAAACTTTGCCTGTGCAACAGTTTATTGCGGAGCGAGCAGCATATTTACCACCAAAACGGCAAGGACCATTCCGGTGAAGTCGGCAATCAAAGCGGCTTTCAGGGTGTGCCGGACTTTTTTTATTCCTACTGCACCAAAATATACTGCAACGGTGTAGAAAGTTGTTTCGGTGGAACCCATCATAACAGATGCGATTTTTCCGGGGATTGAGTCAGGACCATAGTTTTTGAAAATGTCATTTACTATTGCGATGGAGCCGCTGCCTGAAACTGGCCTGAGGAGTGCCAATGGCAACACCTCGGAGGGCATTTGAAGAAGGTTGGTGAGGGGAGAGAGCACTCTTGAGAGAATTTCAAGAGCACCCGATGCACGAAACATTGATATTGCCACCATGAGCCCCACAAGGGGTGCGGAAATCTGGACCGTGCTGTGGAGTCCCAGTTTTGCGCCCTGAACAAAGCTGTCATATACGTTGTCACGTTTAATCAGCCCAAAGGCTACGATTGACACTATCATCAAAGGGACAGCAAGATTTGAAATTATATTTATCAAAGACGATTCCTCCCGTATTTTTCAAAAAATTTTGCGGCCGTTACGCCCATTATTACGGCAAGAGAGCTGCATATCCAGATGGGAAACACAATTTCGGAAGGGTTCTGGGAGCCATACATCTGCCGCAGGGAAATTACGGTGGAGGGAATAAGCTGGATGGATGCGGTATTCAGCACGGCAAACATACACATTTCATAACTTGCCGTGCCCCGGTGTTTGTTTTCCTTGTCAAGCTCGCGCATGGCACAAATGCCCAAAGGCGTTGCAGCGTTACCCATACCCAAAAGGTTTGCCACCATATTGAGGACGATTGCTTTGAGGGCGGCAGAGTTTTTGTCAAGACGTGGGAAAAGCAGCTTGGTAAAGGGCCGGAGAAGCTTTGCAAAAATTTGGTTCAGCCCGGAATTTTCAGCAATTTTTGCAAGACCGGTCCAAAGACACATTGTGCCAAGAAGACCGATGCAGGTTTCTATTCCTGAAGCTGCCCCCTCCAGTGCAGAAGCGGTAAGTGCGTCAATTCTGCCATTTAATGCCGCCACAATAAAGGATATAATAACCATACCGCCCCAGATGAAGTTTAGCATTTTATCACCTGCCTTTTTGTATACTTATATGCAAAAGGAAAAAGTGATATGAAAAAGAAAAGCCACCCGCGGGTGGCTTTTGCTAAATGGTAAAAGCTTGAATATAAAGGTTTTGCTGATGAAACAAAAAACTGAATGTCTGGGAAGTTTGTTTCGAATAAATCTTTTAAAAATTCACAGATGGTATTTTCTGTTTCAAAATGCCCGGCGTCAATGATGTTTAGCCCAAGCTCATAGGCCGAGCGAGCGTGCTCGTGTCCAAGGTCGGCTGTCACATAAACATCTGCACCGGAGTGGAATGCGGAATAAACACCTTCCTTGCCGCCGCTGCCGCTGCAGAGTGCTACACATCTCACCTCGTCAAATGGGTCGCCGGTATATTTGAGGGCGGTGCAGCCAAGGGTTGACTTGACTTTGGACAGAAATTCTTCCATAGTCACGGGAGCGGGCAGAAAGCCCACCCTGCCGATGGGCGAAAAGGGAGTGCCGCTCGCATCAACACATTCTGCGGCGGAATATTCGCGGATATGCTGAAGACCAAGCCTATGTGCCAAAAGGTCGTTTGTACCGCCTTCGGCTTTGTCGAAATTTGTATGCATACTGAAAATTGAGATATTGTTTTTTACAGCAGCTCTCACCATGCAGCTGATTGGGTCATCCTCTGTCACCGAGTATAATGGCTTGAAAATCAGCGGATGATGAGAAACAATCAAATCAGCGCCACAGTCTATGGCTTCACGGACATTTTCAGTGGTGAGGTCAAGGCAGACATAAACCTTATCAATCTTTTGAGCACGGTCACCCACCATAAGCCCTACATTGTCCCAGGGTTCTTTCAGTTCTTTGGGGGCAAAGCCCTCCAATGCCTCGATTATTTCGGACAGTCTGTTCATAATCATTCCTCCTTGAGAAGATTTAATATGCTTTCTGTTTCGGCAAGAAGTCGTTTGTTTTCGTGGCTTCCAGAATTTTTCAGTCCGGCAATCCGTCGGGACAGCTTTTTCAGCACTTCCGCTTTGTACCGTGGGAAAAGCGCCGGAGATGTTTCGCTCAAGAATTTGCCAAAATACAGCGCTTTTTGTGTGTAATGGCAGTTCCCACCGGGTCTTGCCACGATTATATTGTAAAGCTTTTCGTCCTCTGCTTCAAGGTGCTCGCTTTCAACGGAAAAGCCATGGGTGGCAAGATATTCCCGAAGTTCAAGGACGGCGGTCATGGGCTGGAGGATAAGAAGCTTTGCAGAGTCGGTTATGTGCCGGGAGTTTTCCAGAATTTCGGAAATAAGTATCCCGCCCATGCCGGCGATAATGATGACCTCGGTATCCCCCTTTGAAAGAGTTGAAAGACCTGCGCCCAGACGAAGGTCGATTTTGTCTGAAAGGCTGTGCTTTGTAACGTTTTCTTTTGCTCGGAGGAGCGGACCCCGTTTTATGTCGGATGCGATTGCTCTTTCTGCGATGCCTTTTTGCACCAGATAAATAGGAATATAGGCGTGGTCGGTGCCAATATCTGCCGTGCAACGATTCTTTGGAACCAAAGCCGCAATCCGTGACAAGCGCGGGCTGAGATTTGGAATTTCTGATGAAAAATTTCTGTTCATAAACATTCTCCAAATGGTAACTTTCTAAACTTAAATAAATTATATAAGCAAAAGGCAGGTTTTGTCAATTAAAAAAAGGATTTTTGGGAGAAATGAAGAAAATTTAACATATATAGGGAATTTGTGTAAAATGCAGGTGAAGAAAATGACCATACGCGAAAAAATTGAGGAAATCGAAAAAAGAACCCTGAGCCCTTATGCGTCTTTTAGTGCAGAAACACAAGGCAGGGCGACTTTTGAGGAAAAATGCGAACTTCGCACAGATTTTCAGCGTGACCGCGACAGAATTATTCATTCAAAAGCCTTCAGACGGCTCAAGCACAAAACTCAGGTGTTCTTGTCGCCGGAGGGCGACCATTATCGCACCCGGCTTACTCACACGCTGGAGGTTGCACAGATAGCAAGGACCATTGCCCGTGCCCTTTTGCTCAATGAGGATTTGACCGAGGCAATAGCGCTCGGTCACGATTTGGGGCACACGCCCTTTGGACACGGCGGTGAGAGGACCATTGATCATCTTTGTCCGGAGGGCTTTAGACATAATGAGCAGAGCCTGAGAGTTGTGAATGTTCTTGAAAGACGGGGCGGTCTTAACCTTACTGCAGAGGTGCGTGACGGGATTCTTTGCCACACAGGGGACAAGATGCCCCAGACTCTGGAGGGGAAAATCGTTCGTTTTGCTGATAAAATTGCCTACATAAACCACGATATTGATGATGCCATACGGGGCGGAGTGATAAAGGGCGAGGATATACCAAAAGAGTTTTCAGTCGTTTTGGGGAACTCACATTCTGCAAGAATTGACTCCATGATAAA
>JAFTJA010000010.1 GCA_017456605.1 Clostridia bacterium
GATATAAGTGTTCTTGATGAGGTGAAGTCAGGCTTTTCTGAGCTTTCTGAAAATTTAAGCGCAATGAAGCTTGAAACCCTGCTTTCAGGAAAGTACGACGGAAACAATGCAATACTCACGCTCCACGCCGGTGCTGGCGGAACAGAGGCTCAGGACTGGTGCGAGATGCTTTATCGTATGTTTACAAGATGGGCAGAACGGCGCGGCTTTAAGACAGAAACCGTTGACTTTCTTGACGGCGAAGAAGCAGGTATCAAGAGCGTTACTTTCAGGATTGAGGGCGTCAATGCCTATGGCTATGCCAAGTGCGAAAAGGGTGTTCACCGCCTGGTGCGCATTTCGCCATTTGATTCATCCGGCAGACGCCATACGTCTTTTGCGTCCCTTGATGTAATGCCGGAGATTGATGATGATATTGAAATCAACATAAGCCCCGACGATTTGAAGGTGGACACTTACCGTGCCAGTGGTGCGGGCGGTCAGCACGTCAACAAGACCGAGTCGGCAATTCGCATAACACACATTCCCACAGGGGTTGTTGTTACCTGCCAGAATGAACGTTCACAGCATAAAAACCGTGATATGGCGATGAAGATGCTGAAATCAAAGCTTGCTGAAATTGCAGAGCGTGAACAGAAGGAAAAGATTGAAGATCTGAAAGGTGTTCAAATGGAAATCGGCTGGGGCAGTCAGATTCGTTCATACGTTTTCCATCCCTACAGCATGGTGAAAGACCATAGAACAAATTTTGAAACAGGCAATACCGGAGCAGTTATGGACGGCGACCTTGACGGGTTTATAAATGCATATCTCACCGCATTGTCGCGAGGCGAGATTGAGAAATAGAGGCAGAAAGGAAAGATATTATGTTTGACAAGTTATCTTTTATAGAGAAGCAGCACGAAGAACTGGCAGCAAAAATCAGTGACCCTGCTGTTATGGCAGATATGGACAACTGGAGAAAGCTCTGCAAGGAGCATTCGGATATGACGCCAATCGTTGAAAAGTATAAAGAATACAAAACAAATATGAACACCATTGAAGACGCAAAGGTTATGCTTGATGACCCTGAAACCGATAAAGAGTTTAAGGATATGCTTCAGGAAGAAATTTCTGCGGCAAAGGAAAACATCGGGCGGATTGAAGAAGAACTCAAAATTTTGCTTCTTCCCAAAGACCCCAACGATGACAAAAACGTTATTGTGGAAATCCGCGGCGGCGCAGGCGGTGATGAAGCGGCGCTTTTTGCGGCTGACCTTTATCGTATGTATTCAATGTACGCTGAAAGCAAAAGATGGAAGACAGAGGTTATGAACCTCAGCGAAATCGGTATCGGCGGCATAAAGGAAGTCTCCTTTATGATTGAGGGTCAGGGTGCATATAGCCGTCTCAAGTATGAAAGCGGCGTTCACCGTGTTCAGCGTGTTCCCGAGACCGAGTCCCAGGGCAGAATTCATACATCAACCGTTACTGTTGCGGTGCTCCCCGAGGCTGAAGAGGTTGACTTTGAGATTAACCCTGCAGACCTCCAGATTGACACCTACCGTGCCAGCGGTGCAGGCGGTCAGCACGTCAACAAGACAGAATCTGCTATTCGTATAACACATATTCCAACAGGGGTTATTGTTGAGTGTCAGGATGAACGTTCTCAGCACAAGAACAAGGACAAAGCCATGAAGGTTCTTCGTTCAAGGCTTTATGAAGCAGAACTCCAGAAACAACAGGAGGCAATTGCTGCAGACAGAAAGAGTCAGGTGGGAACGGGTGACCGAAGCGAAAGAATAAGAACATACAACTTCCCCCAGGGAAGGGTGTCAGACCATCGTATTGGACTTACACTTTACAAGATTGAGGCTATTATGAATGGTGATATTGATGAAATAATCGATGCACTTATCACCACCGACCAGAGTGAGAAATTGAAACTGCAGGGTGAAGCATAAGAGAAGAGGTTGTTTCTATGGAAACAAGAATTTTTGAAAATAAAATCGAAGATTTGAAAGTAGCGGCAGAGCTTATCCAAAAGGGCGAGACCGTAGTTTTCCCTACCGAGACTGTTTATGGTCTTGGGGCAAATGCTCTTGATTCTTTGGCGGTGAAAAAAATTTTTGAGGCAAAGGGCAGACCATCCGACAACCCGTTAATCGTACATATTGCGGATTTTGAGGATGCAGAAAAATTTGCCAAGGAGATTTCACCAAAGGCGAAACTTTTGGCAGAAAAGTTCTGCCCGGGGCCCCTTACTATGATTTTCAAAAAGAAAGAATGCATACCAAATGAGGTTTCGGCAGGGCTTGACACTGTGGGCATCAGAATACCGAAAGACGAAACGGCAAGAACATTTTTGAAAGAGTGCGGCGTGCCGGTTGCAGCCCCCAGCGCAAATATTTCAGGAAAACCCAGTCCCACATCATTTTCTCACGTTTTTTGCGATATGAACGGAAAGGTTTCAGGTATTATCAAAGGTGAGGACAGTGAAGTGGGCGTTGAATCCACTGTGCTTGATATGACGGCAGATATACCAACTATCTTGCGACCGGGCGGCGTTTCAAGAGAGGAACTTAAGGAAATTCTTGGCGAGGTTTTGATATCAAGCGAACTCAAAAAAGACGATATACCAAAAGCACCGGGGATGAAATATAAACATTATTCACCAAAAGGTCAGGTTTACATCCTAAAAGGTGAAAATGAAAAAAGAGCTGAGTTTATAAAAAGAAGAAGCTGCGTTACATCCGTTGCGGTGGTAGCATTTGATGAAATGGTGAATGCTGATTTTGGTGATGCAAAGGTTTTGTCCATTGGCAGTGAGAAAGTGGCAGAAGATGCGGCGCATCGGCTTTTTGACATACTCCGTGAATGCGATGATTTGGGTGTGAAAGAAATTTATGCACCCGAAATTCCCGATGACGGACTTTGGCGGGCTGTTAAAAACCGCCTCTATAAGGCGGCAGCAGCTCGAATTATAAATGCGGAGACGGCTAAATCTGTGTTGTTTGTCTGTACGGGAAACACCTGCAGAAGTCCAATGGCAGAGGGTATCTTCAATATATCACACAAAAATGCGGTTTCCGCATCGGCAGGACTTTTTGCAGGCGGTGGCAAAGCATCAGAAAATGCAATCCGTGCGGCAGCGGAGCTTGGTGTGGACATAAAAAGCCACAATTCCCGACAGTTGACCCCTCGAATGCTTGAAAATTCGGACATTATTCTTGCCATGACGGAAAGTCACAAAATGAGTATTCCAGCTGAATATAATGCCAGAACAATATCAGAATTTGTAGGGGTAGATGGTGAAATCATTGACCCTTATGGCGGTGATATTGAGGTTTACAGAAAATGTGCCGGCGAACTAAAAGAGCTGATAGAGAAGATGGATTTATGATAGAATATGTGCCTATGAAAAGGGAGCATCTTGAGGGGCTTGTTGGCGTTGAAGAACAGTGCTTTAACAGCGGCTTTGCAAGGGCTACCTTCCAAAAGGAATTTGAAAATAAAATAGCCACCTACTTTGTAGCGGTGGAGGATGAAAAAGTTTTGGGATATGCAGGACTTTGGAATATTTGCGGAGCGGCGGATATTATTGATGTTGCCGTGCATAAGGATTTCAGACGGCGTGGGATTGCACAAAATCTCATTTCGTGCCTGATTGAATTTTGCAATAAAGAAAAAATATTCGAAATAAACCTTGAGGTCAGGGTTTCGAATATTGCCGCTATAAGTCTTTATGAAAAAATGGGGTTTGTGCAAAACGGACTCAGGAAAAATTACTACGAAAACCATGAGGACGCATATCTTATGCAAAGAAAATTTGAGGAGGAGAACAATGAAGATACTTGCCATTGAAAGTTCATGCGACGAAACAGCTGCAGCTGTAGTTGAAGACGGCGTAAAAGTCCTTTCAAATGTTATCAATACCCAGATTGAATTGCATAAAGAGTTCGGAGGGGTTGTCCCTGAGGTGGCGTCCAGAAAGCATATTGAAAATATCAGTGGTGTGGTGGACAAAGCGCTAAATGATGCAAAGACTTCCCTTGATAATGTTGACGCCATAGCGGTGACTTATGGTCCCGGTCTTGTGGGGGCACTTCTTGTGGGGGTTTCAACAGCTAAAGCATTGAGCTTTGCAGCGAAAAAGCCGCTTATTCCTGTGCATCATATCAAAGGTCATATTTCAGCCAATTATATAGAACATCAGGATTTCAAACCGCCCTTTATCTGCCTTGTGGCATCGGGCGGGCACAGCCACATTGTTTATGTAAAAAGCTTTACTGAATATGAGGTCCTTGCAAAAACAAGTGACGATGCGGCAGGTGAGGCGTTCGATAAAGTTTCAAGGGTTTTGGGGCTTGGTTATCCGGGCGGTCCTGCCATACAAAAATGTGCGGCAGAGGGAAACCCTGATGCCATAAAGTTTCCAAGAGTCAATATGGGAAAAGACGGATTTGATTTCAGCTTCAGCGGAGTGAAAACAGCGGTTATAAATTATGTTCACAACGCCGAGCAAAAAGAACTTCCAATAAACAAGGCGGACGTTGCGGCGTCTTTTCAGGCTGCGGTGACAGATGTGCTGAGTGAGCACCTTATTGAATGTGCAAAGAAGTATGGCGTGACAAAGCTTGCTCTGGCGGGTGGTGTCGCAGCCAATGCACAGCTCAGAGAAAAAGTTGAAGCTCTGGCACAGAAAAACGGAATGGATTTTGCCTGCCCGTCAATGAGCCTTTGCACCGACAATGCGGCAATGATTGGTTGCGCGGCTTTTTATGAATATAAGGCAGGGGTGACCGCAGATATGTCCCTCAATGCCATAGCAAATTTACCGCTTTAAAAATATTTCTGAAAGATTTCTACAATTTTGAACCGCACCTCAACGGGGATTGCACCTGTGGGAGTTTTGGTTATGAGATTATATTCGCTTTCTGAAAGGGTGCCTTGAAGTTGTTGCTTTGTTTCGCAGGGTGCAGAAATCACTCCCTCAGTAAAGCACAGAGGCGGGTACATAACGCACCACCAGTTTTCGCCGATTGCCTCACCAATTTCGATTTTTACGGCATTATATTTTCCAGAGGGGAGAGTGATGTCGCCATACACCTTGGTGGGGAAGGCACATTCGGTGACAGAGACTTGCACGGGATAATCAAAACCCTGACGCTTGATTTCGTCTTCAGCGGTTTTTTGAATAAGTGCAGAGTGTTTTTTAGCAAGAACTTGTGCTTCGTCAGCTGAGCGAGTATCTTTGAAAATGTGCGAGGTTTCCCTTAAAACTTTGTCACGGACAGCGAGTTTCAGCTGTTGGTCAACCTCAAGATTGCTGTTTGCCACGATATGAAGCCTAAGGACTGCGTTTGAAATGTTTTGAGCTGTTCCTTTGGCATAAGTGATAAGTAATGTGAAAATTAGGATAAGCAGAATAAAAAGAAAAATGAGCCGTGATTTGTTTATATGTTGCATGGTTAATTCATCCTTTCTGATGCTTGTTTAGAAAAACAATGATTTTTAGGAAAGTGTTGACATATATTTTTGGCTTTATACATATTGATTTTTTAGTTGTTGTGAGTTAAAATTATTTGGTAAAGGATAGATGTTTTATGAAAAAACAAAATGTTTGTGTGCTGTTTGGCGGAGTTTCATCAGAGCATAGTGTGTCCGAGGTTTCGGCGTCTGCCGTACTTGATAACATTGACCGCGAAAAGTACAATGTCTTTGCGGTGGGTATCACCCAAGACGGAAGGTGGCTTTTGTATGATGGTGACGTGCAGAAAATTCGTGAATACAAGTGGGAAACTGAAAAGACAATTCCGGCAGTGCTTTCACCTGACAGATGCGACAAGGCGCTTCTTGTGATGGAAGAAGATGGCATAAAGAAAATAAATATAGATGTGGTTTATCCGGTAATCCACGGCAAGAACGGAGAAGACGGAACAATCCCCGGACTTTGCGAACTGGCAGGGCTCCCTTACGTGGGTAGCGGAGTTATCGGCAGTGCAGCTTGTATGGATAAATGCGTTGCAAAGATACTTTTTGAAAAAGCAGGTATCCCTCAGGCAGATTGGCTGGAACTAAAGCTTGGTCAAAAACCCGATTTTGAAAAGATTGAAAGAAAACTTGGTTATCCTATGTTCATCAAACCGTCATCGGCGGGTTCATCTGTGGGTGTCACAAAGGCACAAAACCGAAAAGAACTTGAAGACGGAATTGCTCTTGCGCTTGAACACGATTACAAGGTATTGATTGAGGAGTGCATAAATGCTCGTGAGGTAGAGTGCGGTGTTATGGGAAATTTAGAGCCTGAAACCTCAGCTGTTCTTGGTGAAATCAAGCCTGCAAAAGAGTTTTATGACTACGATGCAAAATATAATGATGAAGCTTCAAAGCTGATGATTCCTGCACCTGTTGACAAGGAAACGGAAGCTAAAATAAAGGAATATGCCATAAAAGCATACAAGATTTGTGAGTGCAGAGGACATTCCAGGGTGGATTTCTTCGTGGATAAGGAAACGGGAGATATTTATCTCAATGAAATAAACACCATACCGGGATTTACTCCCATAAGTATGTATCCAAAAGTTTGGGAAGCATCGGGTCTCTCGATGACGGAGATTATTGACAGACATATACAGCTTGCCCTTTTGAGAGAGGATTGATATAAATGGACAAACGACCTATCGGCGTTTTTGATTCGGGCCTTGGCGGTCTCAGTTGTGTCAAAGAAATAATGAAGATAATGCCAAATGAAGATGTTATCTATTTTGGTGATACGGGAAGAGTGCCATACGGAACTCGCAGCCGTGAAACTATTATAAAATATGTAAGACAGGACATAAGATTTTTAGAAGGCTTTGACATAAAGGCCATAATCATTGCCTGCGGAACAGCCAGCAGTGCAGCGCTTCCGTGGATTGCAGATGAGAATGACACCAAGATTATGGGCGTGGTAGAGCCTGCGGCAAAAGCGGCGGTGTCTGCCACAAAGAACAAAAAAATCGGTGTTCTTGGTACAGGTGCCACCGTAAAATATGGAAAGTATGCATCAAACATAAAGGCACTTTGTCCTGATGCTGAAATTGTGCAAAAGGCTTGCCCGTTGTTTGTGCCCTTGGTGGAAAACGGCTATACAGACAGTGATGTGGCGCGGCTTATTGCCGCAGAATATCTTGAAGATATGAAAAAAAAGAGTGTTGATACGCTTATATTGGGCTGCACACATTATCCGCTTCTTAAAAAAGTGATAGGGGATATTATGGGAAAAGACGTGACGCTTATTGATTCAGGAGCGATGGCTGCCAGTGCGGCTTATGAATTTTTGAAACAAGAAAGTTTGCTCAATGAAAGTGGCGAAAATGGAAAATACCGTTATTTTGTAAGTGATTCGGTGGAAGACTTTTCGGCTTTGGGCGGTATGTTTCTGGATAGGCCCATAAAAGAAAGCGTTGAAAAAATAGACATTGAAGGGTTTTGATATTATGGAAAATAATGCGATGATTTCTTTAAAAACTCTGCAAAGCGCAGAGGGTGAAGAAGAAACAAATGAAATAGAGCTGCAGACAAAAGGTAAGTTTGCAAAAAGAAACGGCAAATATTACATCGTCTACGAAGAAAGCGAACTGACAGGCTTTGAGAACAGCACAACAACAATCAAGGTGTCAGCGGATAGCGTCAGTATGATGCGTCACGGAAAGTACAACACTAAAATGGAATTCCGGCTTGGCGAAAAATGTCTGTGCAATTACCAGACGCCTTATGGGGTGATTCCCGTGGGGGTAAATCCGGTGCTGATTGAAAACAATCTTGGTGCTGACGGCGGAAACATTAGACTCGAATATATACTTGATATTGACAACTGCGATTACCTTGTTAACAAGCTTAATCTTACAGTTACCAAAAATTTAGCATAAACCAATGAAAATATTACCCGGGAAAATTCGGGGCGGAATGGAGAATAAAATGAGCATTATAGAAAATTCAAAGAAAAAAATCGGACAAGCAGTAATCAGTGCATTCCAGAAAGCGGTATCAAAAGAGGCGTTTGCTGTTCCTGAGGGACTTGATATAGCAGAGAAAATTCAGCTTGAAATCCCAAAGGATGAGCAGCACGGTGACTTTGCCTGCAATGTGGCTATGCTCCTTGCAAAGGAACTGCGCATGCCTCCGCGGAAAATTGCTGAAGAAATTGTTTCTGAAATTGAAAAAGACAGCGAAATCGAAAAGGTTGAGGTGGCGGGTGCCGGCTTTATAAACTTTTATTTGTCAAACGCAAGGCTTTATAACGTTCTGCACGAAATTGAGGAGCAGGGCGCAGATTATGGAAAGATTGATATGGGCAAGGGCAAAAAGGTTATGGTTGAGTTTGTAAGCGCAAACCCCACCGGACCTATGCATATGGGAAATGCCCGTGGCGGTGCGCTGGGCGACTGTATGGCAAGCGTTTTGGAATATGCGGGTTATGACGTTACCCGTGAGTTTTATGTGAACGATGCCGGAAACCAGATTGAAAAATTCGGCAAGTCCCTTGAGGCGAGATATATTCAGCAGCTTAAGGGTGAGGGTGCCGTGGAATTCCCCGAGGACGGATATCACGGCGATGATATAAAGGAGCACGCAAAACACTTTATCGAAATTGAGGGCAACAAGTATCTTGATGCATCTCCCGAAGAGAGAAAAGCGGCACTTGTTGCTTATGCTCTTGAAAAAAATGTAGCATCCTTAAAGACCGACCTTGAAAAATACAGAATTTATTATGATGTATGGTTTAGAGAAAGCGAACTTCACAAATCGGGCAAGGTTCAGGAGGCGATTGACCGTCTTGCTGCAGCTGGTTATACCTATGAAGAAGACGGTGCTGTCTGGATAAACTGCGAAAAAATGGGTCTTGATAAGAATGAGGTTCTTGTTCGCAACAACGGAATTCCCACATATTTTGCAGCGGATATTGCATATCACATCAACAAAATTGAAACACGTGGCTATGACCTTTGTATTGATGTTTGGGGTGCAGACCACCATGGACATATTGCCAGAATGAAAGCGGCCCTTGGTGCTGTGGGCATTAACCCTGACAAGTTTGAGGTTTCCATTATGCAGCTTGTGCGTCTTACTCAGGGCGGTGAGGCTGTGAGAATGTCAAAACGTACGGGAAAGGCCATTACCCTTACGGACCTTCTTGATGATGTGTCTGTTGATGCGGCAAGATTTTTGTTCAATATGAGAATGGCAGGCAGCCATCTTGATTTTGACCTTGATTTGGCGGTTAAGCAGGAGAGTGAAAACCCGGTATTTTATGTTCAGTATGCCCATGCAAGAATTTGCAGCATAATAAGGCTTTTAGAGGCGGAAGGTATAAATGTAAAGCCTATGGCTGAAATTTCTGCGGAACTCCTCAAAGAGAAAGAAGAAATTCTTCTTCTCAAAAAGCTTTGTGACCTGCCGGAAGAAATTCGTGCAGCAGCAGAAAGCCGTGAGCCGGCAAAAATCACCAGATATGTTATCGACCTTGCGTCGGCATTTCATACCTTCTACAATGCGTGCCGCGTGAAAGTGGATGATGAAGAGCTTATGGCGGCACGCCTTAAGATTGTTGACAGCGTGAGAATTGTGATTGCGGGCGTTCTCAAAATGCTTAAAATTGATGCCCCTGAAAAAATGTAAAGTGTTAAGGAGTTGAGTGCAATGAGAAATTTTGCAAAAAAGCTTACAGCTATATTTGTGTTGTCTGCAGTGACGCTTTCATGCATTTGTGTGTTTGCTGAAGACCAAAAAGTGCCAACATATACCGAAATAATTGAAAGCACAGCGGAAAACATTTCTGTTTTCGGCAGATATGATGGGCTTTTTGAGGATGATTTATATGTCAAGGTTATTGAGACGATAGTAGGTAATGACCATGAGCTTTACGAAAAAGCGATGCGTGCAATGCTTGAATCTGTGGATGAAAATTCTGCTTATTATGACCAAGAAGAGGCAAAAGCCCTTATGGAAGATTTGGGCGAAGAAATTGTAGGTATAGGAGTGAATATTCTTTCTGACAACGGAAACCTCATTGTTTCAAGCCCGATTCCGGGGTCGCCGGCAGAAAAAGCGGGCATAAAGTCAGGAGATATAATAATCGGTGCGGACAATGTGGACCTACGAACTGTGGAGTTTGAAAATGCCGTTAACTATATTCGCGGTCAGGAAGGTACAACGGTTAAAATAAAGGTTGTGCGTTCAGGATTTTCTGAGCCCATTGTTTTCAGCGTTGTTCGTGAAACGGTAGTAGCACTCGTGACTGACCTTGAAATTTTGGAAGAGGGAGACACAAAAATTGCCAAAATCTCGGTTTATTCATTTAGCGAGAGTGTTGCACAGCAGTTTGAGGAGATTTTAAAAAGGGTTGACGAAAACGGGATAAAGAATATAATAATTGACCTTCGGAACAACGGCGGTGGTTATCTTGACCAGGCGATTGCGATTGCTGATATGTTTCTGGAAGATGGAAAGCTTATTACCACAGAAGACCACAAATTGGACCTTCTTGACAAGGTTTACACGGCGACCGGAGAGGCGACTGATTACAATGTTGCAGTTTTGATAAACGGTATGAGTGCAAGTGCATCAGAGGTACTGACTGCGGCTCTCAAGGAAAACGGCGCGGCAAGAGTTGTGGGCGAGCAATCCTTCGGCAAGGGCACAGTTCAGTCACTGCAATCCCTTAGCGACGGAGCAATGATAAAATATACGGTTGCTTATTATCTGACACCTTTGGGGAATAATATCCACGAAAAGGGAATTGTTCCTGATGTAAGGGTCCGGAATTCTTCAAAGCCCGTGGATATGTCAAAATATGATATGTTTAAGCTCAGCAAGGTTTACAAGGTGGGCGACAAAGGCGAAGAAGTAAAGATGGCAAAAGAAATGCTTGACCTTTTAGGTCTCTTTGTGGGCGAAATAAATGACATTTATGATGAAAACCTGAAAATTGCGGTTAACAACTTCCAGCAGGCGAAAAAACTTTTCCCTTATGGCGTTCTTGACATAACGACACAGATGAATTTGTATGACACAATAAAGACCGCAGAGGTTGAAGTGGATGACCAGCTGGCGGCTGCAATAAGAGGGTTTTAAAACAGAAAGGATATGATGAAATGAGTGAAAATTGCACACACGATTGTTCAAGCTGCGGTGAAAACTGCAGTTCGAGAAAAGAAGAACAGAGCTTTCTTGCTCCTTGTAATTCAATGAGCAATGTAAAAAAAGTGATTGGTATAGTAAGCGGAAAGGGTGGCGTAGGTAAGTCACTTGTGACGTCACTTATGGCTGCAGGTGTCCAAAGAGAGGGGTACCGCACAGCTATTTTGGATGCGGACATCACCGGACCGTCAATTCCCAAGCTTTTTGGTATAGACGCCAAAGCTGAGGGTACTGAATACGGAATTTTGCCAAAGGTGAGCCGTGGCGGCACAAAGATTATGTCAATAAATCTTCTTCTTGAAAACGACACTGACCCGGTTGTTTGGCGTGGGCCTGTTATCGGCGGAACGGTTAAACAGTTCTGGACAGATGTTTTGTGGGAGGACGTTGACTGTATGTTTGTGGACATGCCGCCGGGAACAGGCGATGTTCCCCTGACAGTTTTTCAGTCTCTTCCCGTTGACGGAATAATTGTTGTTACATCACCTCAGGAGCTTGTTTCAATGATTGTTGAAAAGGCTGTTAATATGGCAAAAATGATGAATATTCCCATTCTGGGAATAGTTGAAAATATGAGTTATGTGGAGTGCCCCAACTGCTCTCAGCAAATCAGCATTTTTGGCGAAAGCAAAATCGACGAGGTTTCAAAAAATGCAGGACTTTCGGCGCTTGGCAGAATACCTATGAAGGCAGAAATTGCATCACGCTGCGACAGGGGTCAGGTTGAGGCTATTGACAGCACACCGTGGCTCAGGGCGGCAATTGATGCGGTGAAAGAAATTTTGAATTCTTAAAAAGAGGAATACTATGTTTTTATCAGATAAATGGAAGGAATATGAACTCCTTGATACAAGCCGGGGCGAAAAGCTTGAGCGCTGGGGAAGTATTGTGCTCCGTCGTCCTGACCCGCAGATTGTGTGGGATACAGAGGGCGAAAAGGCGGACAAGCTCTGGCGCAGTGCTGATGCACATTATATCCGCAGCAACACAGGCGGCGGACATTGGGAAAGCCGGAAGGGTATGCCTGAAAGCTGGACAGTGAATTACGGAAAGCTGAAATTCGGTATAAAAATGATGGGTTTCAAGCATACAGGTCTTTTTCCGGAACAAGCAACAAACTGGGACTGGTTTTCAGAGCTTATAAGAAAATCGGGCCGTGAAAATGTGAATGTGCTCAATTTGTTTGCATATACCGGCGGTGCCACAATGGCGGCGGCAGCAGCCGGGGCTTCGGTTTGCCACGTTGATGCCTCAAAAGGTATGGTTTCCTGGGCGAAAGAAAATGCAGTGCTGTCAGGACTTGATGAGTGCCCAATCCGGTATATCGTGGATGATGTAAAGAAATTCACCGAGCGTGAAATCAGGCGCGGAAGAAAGTATGACGCGGTGATTATGGACCCGCCGTCTTATGGCAGAGGGCCGTCAGGCGAGGTGTGGAAGATTGAAGACGAGCTTTTTGACCTTGTGAAGCTTTGTATGAATGTTTTGTCGGATGAACCGCTGTTCTTTTTGATAAATTCATATACTACGGGGCTTTCGGGCGGAGTGCTTGAAAACATTTACAAAATGACGCTCCTGAAAAAATTTGGTGGAAATACTGATGTTGATGAGGTTGGTCTCCCTGTTTCAAGGGGCAACCTTGTGCTTCCTTGCGGGTATTCAGGTCGTTGGTGGAAATAAACATCTGTAAAAATGAGGGTGAAACTTTTGGACGAAAAAATGAAAAATACAGATACAGTTATTGAAATAAAAGATTTGGAATTCTCCTACGAGGACAGTGATGCCAATAAAACCGATGCGGTTTTAAAGGGTATAAATTTGTGTGTAAAAAAAGGGGAATTTTTGGCGGTTCTGGGACACAACGGCTCGGGGAAATCCACACTTGCCAAGCATCTCAATGCCATTTTGGTGCCAAAGAACGGTACTGTGTTGGTTGACGGAATAGACACTGCTGATGAAAATTCCCTCTATGACATCAGACAAAAAGTGGGGATGGTTTTTCAAAACCCCGACAACCAGCTTGTGGCAACCATTGTTGAAGAAGACGTGGCGTTTGCTCCTGAAAATCTGGGCGTCGAGCCAAGTGAAATACGCAAGCGCGTTGATTATGCCCTTGATGCCGTGAATATGACAGAATACAAAGAACATTCGTCAGGTATGCTCAGCGGCGGACAAAAGCAGAGAATTGCCGTGGCGGGAGTTCTTGCGATGAAACCGGAAGTTGTTGTTATGGACGAATCTACAGCTATGCTTGACCCTGTGGGCAGACGTGAAATCATGGATACTGTGAAAAAACTCAACCGTCAGGAAAAAATGACGGTTGTCATGATTACTCATTTTATGGAAGAAGCGGCTCAGGCTGACCGCGTGGTGGTTATGGACAAAGGCGAGATTGTTATGGAGGGAACGCCCAAAGAGATTTTCTGTCAGGTAGAGGCTCTCAAAAAAATCGGGCTTGACGTTCCTCAGACAACAGAGCTTCTTTATTCTCTCAAAAAATCAGGTTTTAAGCTTGCCACTGACCTTTTGACTGTGGAAGAATGTGCCAAAGAGATAGAAACTGTTTTTTCAAAGATTGGGGGCGCTTTGTGTGATTAAGTTAAGTGACGTGAATTATACATACATGAGCGGCGGACCCTTTGAAAAAGCGGCAGTCAAGGATATAAACCTTGAACTGAAAACCGGACAGTTTGTGGGGATTATAGGTCACACAGGCTCAGGAAAGTCCACCCTTATTCAGCTTATGGCGGGACTTTTAAAGCCGGACAGCGGAAAAATCAGCATTGACGGACAAACCCTTTATGGCAAGGCGACAAATATGCGAAAGCTCAGATTTCAGATAGGTTTTGTTATGCAATACCCTGAATATCAGCTTTTTGAGGAAACAGTTTTTCAGGATATTGCTTTTGGACCGAAGAATATGGGACTTTCAGAGGAAGAAATAAAAAGGCGTGTTCATTTTGCGGCAAAGCTTGTGGGCCTTGATGATGAGATTTTGGGAAAATCGCCGTTTGAGCTTTCGGGCGGACAAAAACGAAGAGCTGCCATCGCAGGTGTTGTTGCTATGGAGCCAAAGCTTTTAATCCTTGATGAGCCAACAGCAGGGCTTGACCCCGGCGGCAGGGACGAAATTTTGTGCAAGATACGCGATATGCACCGCCGACTTGGCATAACAGTCGTTCTTGTTTCACACAGCATGGAGGACATTGCAAGCCTTGCGGATAAAATTGTGGTGATGAATCACGGCGAGATTGCTATGAAAGGAACACCTGATGAAATTTTTAAAAATGCCGCAAGGCTCAAAGAGATGGGACTTGCTGTTCCTCAAATAGCGGAGGTGTGCATGAAACTCCGTGAGGCGGGACTTCCCATTCCTGAGGGCATATACACTGTTTCTGCTGCAAAGGCGGAGCTTGAAAAAATATTAAAGGCAAAAGAAAAGAGATGATAAAATGCTTAAAGATATTACCCTTGGTCAATATTTTCCGGGAAATTCTTTGATACACAGACTTGACCCGCGGACAAAAATTCTTTGCATTATTCTCTATATCACAGTTATTTTTTGCGTAAAAAATTTCTGGGGATATGGTGTTTTGGCAGCCTTCACGGCAATATGCATCATTTCGTCGAAAATTCCGTTTGGGTATGTGATAAAAGGCGTGAAGCCCATACTTATTTTCGTCATTTTCACGGCTCTTTTCAATTTGTTTTTGACAAACGGGAGGGTGCTCTGGAGCTGGGGTTTTCTCAAGATAACCTATGAGGGTGTGCGACTTGCGGCGTTTATGGTGCTCAGGTTGTTTTTCCTTGTGCTTGGAACATCACTCCTCACACTTACTACATCACCGATAGCGCTCACTGACGGAATTGAAAAGTTGCTTTCACCTTTTAAGAAGATAGGCGTTCCGGCACATGAGCTTGCGATGATGATGACTATTGCCCTTCGGTTTGTGCCTACACTTTTGGAGGAAACAGAAAAAATTATTAAGGCACAGACTGCCCGTGGCGCAGACTTTGAAAGCGGAAATATAATAAACCGGGCAAAGGCAATGATTCCCATTCTTATCCCGCTTTTTGTCAGTGCGTTCAGGCGTGCGGACGATTTGGCGGTAGCTATGGAATGCAGATGTTATCGAGGCGGCGAAAACAGAACGCGTCTTAAAGAGCTTAAAATGACCACAGCCGATATATGGGGCTGGCTTTTTGTGACAGTTCTTGCGGTGCTTGTTTTTACATCAAATATTTTGTTGTAGTGGCTTAAAACAAGAGGTATCTCATGAAAAATATTGCACTAAGAATTATGTATGACGGCACAAAATATCACGGCTGGCAGTTCCAGAAAAACGGCATTACTGTCCAGGAACGTATGGAAACAGTCCTTTCCGAAATTCTTGACGAAAAGATTTCGGTCTGTGGCTGCAGCCGCACGGATGCAGGGGTTCATGCCCTTGAATTTGTGCTGAATTTCAAAAGCGAAACCACAATTCCTGTGGACAGGCTTCCTTATGCCATAAACACCCATCTTGGTGATGATGACATATCCGTGATTGCTGCACGTGAAGTAAGTGATGATTTCAATGCAAGATTTTCAGCCAAAGGCAAGTGCTATGAATACCGAATCTGGAATTCAAATATCCAGAATCCCTTTGAAGCAAAATACAGCTGGCACATTCCGTACAAGCTGGATATAGAAGAAATGAAAAAAGCGGCAGAAAAATTCTCAGGGACTCACGATTTTTCTGCGTTTATGGCGGCAGGCGGTTCTCAAAAGACCACTGTCCGCACAGTACATTTTTGCAAGGTGCTGTGGAATGAATCCAAGCCGCAGAAAATACGGATAGAGATTGCGGCGGATGCTTTTCTTTACAATATGGTGCGGATTATTGCGGGGACTTTGGTTGAAGTTGGTACGGGAAGAAAATCGGCAGATGAAATAGAAAAAATCATCAGTGATTGTGATAGACGAGGTGCCGGACAGACGGCACCGCCTGAGGGGCTTTTTTTGAAAGAGGTCTTTTATGATCGGGATGTTTTGGAGTGGTAAACATATGAAAGAAAAAAAAGGAACACTAAAAAATGTTTTCAGCAAAAAACGAATAGTGGCAGTGGTTATTTTGTTTGCACTGACACTTGTTATGATGTTTTCCAATCCGGAATTTCAAAAGTTTTTATTCAGGCCCGACTCTGTTTCTGTAAGCTTTCAGCCGGGGATGAATTATTATTCGGTGAATTATGGCAAGGAAATGCTTATTGTGGGCAAAGAGGGGATACGCAGCATTGACAATCGCGGCAGGGAAGTATTCAGCCTTGTCAACAATGTTACTGAGCCGGGAGTTGCGGTAAAGAACAGCTATATCATGCTGGCTGACATGGGTGGGACCCAAGGATATCTTTACAAAAACGACAAACTTGTTTCACAGATTAAAACAGAAAGAGAAATATTGGCAGCAAAACTGAATAAGAATGGTTATATAGCGGTTGCAACAAGTGAACTTGGGTACAAAGGTGTGGTAAATATCTTTGACAAGAGCGGAAAAGAACTTTTCAAGTGGCACAGCGGAAGCGGATATATCGGTGATATTGATATTTCTTCAAAGAATGAACTGGCGGCAGTGCAAATTATGACTGATAAGGAAAAAGTATACAGCAAAATTATGCTTGTGGATACATCAGGCAAGAAAGATGCCAGATGCATTGCTGAAGTTGACGGTATTGTGCTGAAACTCAAATACAAAACCGGCGGCGGACTTATTGCTGTGACAGATAACACGGTTTATTCTTTCAAAAAGAACGGAAAACAACAGTTTGTCATTGATTTTGGCGGGAAGACTCCTGTTGAATGTAATATAGAAAACGAGAACAATATGGTTTTTGCCTTTGACAGCGGGACAAATAATACGATTTTGGAAAGCTATTCATCCCGTGGCAAACTTCGCGGAAGGCTTGAGACAGATGGCGAAGTAAAAAGCTTTGACGTGAACGGTGAATGTATTCTGGCGGCTACAATAAACGGCGTATACCGCTTCTCACCATCAGGAAAAGAAAAAGGCAAAATTGACGCAGGTCAGGATATAAAGAAAATAAAGATTTTTTCAGGAAGAGATGAATTCTTATCTCTTGGAAGTGCAAGTGCTGATGTAATAAAAATAAAGTAAAGGTGTGAACTAAAAATGCTTGCAGATATTGGAGCAGTTGCGGTTGTTGTGATTTTTATTGCCATAGGATATAAGTCAGGGCTTATGAAATCCCTCATAAGCATCGTGTCATATGTTTTGTCGATTATCCTTTCGTTTTGGTTTTATCCCATTGTATCAGGGTGGCTGAAAAAGACAGCTGTTTATACATACCTTGTTGATCTGATTGGCAAAAAGTATATGTCAGAAGGCGGTGTCTCAGCCGCGGTAGATGGTATCCGGGGCTTGAGTGATTTTGTTGAAACAGCGTCAACAAACATTTCGGAAGCGCTGGCGACTATGGTGATAAACATACTCGCATTTTTGTTGGTGCTTGTGTTTTTTAAGATTGCGATACGACTTATTGGAAAAACCCTGAATATATTCACAAAACTGCCGGTGATAAAACAGTTCAACCGCCTTGGCGGCGCTGTTTTGGGCGGTGGAATAGGAATAGTGGTGCTTTACATAATATTTGCGGTTTTGGTGCTCCTTGCACCCTTTGATGAAAACAGCAAAGTTATGACCGAAGTGAATGATTCAGCATTTGCTTCACAGCTTTATGAAAACAATGTAATTCTTGATTTTATCAGCAAGGGAGAATAGCATGACAGAAAAGGGTATGTCAAAATTAAAGCTCAAGGAACTTCAGGAAATTGCGAGAGACCTTGAAATAAAAAATATATCAAAGCTCAAAAAAGACGAGCTTTTGGATGAAATAAAGAATTGTCAGGAAGGCGGGCAAAATCAAAACGACGCTTTGCCTGAAAATGACGAAGCTAAATATTCCGACCCCGTGAGAAAAACAAATCTTATGAGTGGTGTTCTTGAGGTTTTGGCTGACGGCTATGGGTTTTTGAGGTCGGACAACTATCAATCCGGCGAAAATGATGTGTATGTGCCCCAAAATCAAATAAGACGTTTCAACCTCAAAACGGGCGACTATATTGTGGGAAATACAAGAATGCAGCGCGAGGGCGAGCGTTATCAGGCGCTTCTTTATGTGCAAACAGTGAATGGTGACAAGATTGATGCGTCAATTCACAGAAAATCATTTGAAGACCTGACCCCGGTTTTTCCCAAAGAACGGCTGAGGCTTGAGCGTGGGCAAGAAGAATTTTCTATGCGGCTTATTGATTTGGTTGCGCCAATAGGCAAAGGACAAAGGGGACTGATAGTAGCACCCCCAAAGGCGGGAAAGACCACACTTCTTAAAAGCATTGCAAAAAGTATAACCCAAAATAACCCCAATGTACATCTCATTGTGTTGCTTATTGATGAGCGGCCCGAAGAAGTCACGGATATGAAACGCAGCATAGACGGTGATGTTATTTATTCTGCCTTTGATGAAGAACCGCAAAACCACACAAAGGTTGCAGAAATCGTGCTTGAAAGGGCAAAGCGCCTTGTGGAACACAAAAAGGACGTTGTCATTCTCCTTGATAGCATAACCCGTCTTGCGAGAGCCTATAATCTGACAGTTATGCCGTCGGGCAGAACCCTTTCGGGCGGTCTCGACCCCAGTGCACTGTATAAGCCCAAACGCTTTTTTGGAGCGGCACGGAATATAGAAGAGGGGGGAAGCCTTACTATTCTTGCAACTGCACTTGTTGAAACCGGCAGCCGTATGGATGATGTTATTTTTGAGGAATTCAAGGGTACGGGCAATATGGAAGTGCATCTTGACAGAAGACTCCAGGAGAAACGTGTTTTCCCTGCAATTGATATTGCAAAATCAGGTACAAGACGGGAGGAGCTTCTTCTGGACAAAGAAGAACTTGAAACAATTTGGGACATCCGGAAGGCATACACTTCGCACAACACCGTGGAGGTGACAGAAAATATACTGTCATATCTTGTGAAAACAAAAAATAATGGGGAATTTATAAAGACTGTTCTGAAACCAAACTTAAACAAAAAAACGGGATAAAGAATCCAATTTTGAAGAATATGGCGGAACGCACAATATTTCCCCAAAAAGATTGCGAAAATTTTAACAAAAAATACTTGATAAATTTTGTTAAATAGAGTAAAATATATTTTGTGAAATCTATTAAACATTAAGATAAATATATGGAGGGTTTTAAAATGAACAAAAAAACAGTTGATGATATTTGTCCAAAAGGCAAACGCGTTCTGGTGCGTTGCGATTTTAATGTTCCGATTAAAGACGGCAAAATCACAGACGAAACAAGAATTGTAGGGGCTCTTCCCACAATCAAAAAACTTATAGAAGACGGTGCAAAGGTTATTCTTTGCTCACATATGGGCAAGCCCAAGGGCGAGCCAAAGCCCGAGCTTTCACTTGCTCCTGTGGCGCAGCGTCTTTCTGAACTTCTGGGAAAAGACGTTGTTTTTGCAGCTGATGACACAGTTGTTGGCGAAAATGCAAAGAAGGCAGTTGCAGAAATGAACGATGGCGACGTTGTTCTTCTTGAAAACACAAGATACAGAGCAGAAGAAACAAAGAACGTAGAAGAATTCAGCAAGGAACTTGCAAGCCTTTGTGATATTTTTGTAAACGATGCATTTGGTACAGCTCACCGTGCACACTGTTCAAATGTTGGCGTTACAGAATTTGTTGACGAGGCTGTCGGCGGTTACCTTATCAACAAGGAAATCGAATACCTCGGCAACGCAGTTAACAACCCGGTGAGACCTCTTGTTGCTGTTCTTGGCGGCAGCAAGGTTTCATCAAAGATTTCTGTTATCAACAATCTTTTGGAAAAGGTTGATACCCTCATTATCGGCGGTGGTATGGCTTATACCTTTATGAAGGCTCTTGGCGAAGAAGTTGGTGATTCACTTCTTGAAGCTGACTACCTTGACTATGCAAAAGAAATGATGGCAAAGGCAGAGGAAAAGGGTGTAAAACTCCTTATCCCTGTTGATACAGTTGTTGCAAAGGCTTTTGACAACGATGCAGAAAAGAAGACTGTTGGCCGTGGCGAAATTGAAGCCGGCTGGCAGGGTCTTGATATCGGTGAAAAGACAATCGAGCTTTATAAAGATGCTCTCAAAGACGCTAAGACCGTTGTATGGAACGGACCTATGGGTGTGTTTGAAATGCCCAACTTTGCAAAAGGTACAAATGCAATAGCTCTTATGCTTGCTGACCTTGATGCTACAACAATCATCGGCGGTGGTGACAGCGTTGCGGCTGTTAATCAGGCTGGCCTTGGCGACAAGATGAGCCATATTTCAACAGGCGGCGGTGCTTCTCTTGAATTCCTTGAGGGCAAAGACCTCCCCGGCGTTGTTGCAATCAACGATAAATAAAAGACAAAGGAGAAAACAAAAATGGGAAAGTATATTATTGCAGGCAACTGGAAAATGAACAAGTTGCCAAGCGAAACATATGATTTTGTAAAAGAGGTTGCTGCTGCAACAGAAGGTGCTAAGTGCGAAGTGGTTTGTTGCACACCTTATGTTTGCCTTTCTGAGGCAATTCGCGCAGCAAAAGATACACACGTTAAAATCGGTGCTGAAAATCTTCATTTTGAAGATAAGGGTGCCTTTACAGGTGAAGTAAGCGCAGATATGCTTGTTGATATGGGCGCCAGCTATGTAATCATCGGTCACTCTGAAAGAAGACAGTACTTTGCAGAAACTGACGAAACAGTGAACCTCAAAACCAAAAAGGCTCTCGAAAAAGGTCTTATCCCCATTGTATGCGTTGGTGAAAGTCTTGAAGAAAGAGAAGCCGGAATCACAATGGACCTCATTGCTATTCAGGTTAAAAAAGCTTTCGCAGGTATCGATGCAGAGGATGCAAAGAAGGTTGTTATTGCTTATGAGCCAATTTGGGCTATCGGCACAGGCAAGACTGCTACAGCTGAGCAGGCTCAGGAAGTTTGCGAAGGCATCAGAAAAATTTTTGCAGAGCTTTATTGCGAAAAGTGTGCTAAGGAAGTTACTATTCAGTACGGCGGCAGTATGAATGCAGGCAATGCGGCAGAGCTTTTGGCAAAGAATGACATTGACGGCGGCCTTATCGGCGGCGCAAGCCTCAAGAGTGCAGATTTTGCTGTAATTGTAAAAGCGGCACAGTAATTTTAAAATAAAGAATGAGGGCGAACGAAAAATTCGCCCTTGTTTTAAGTTAATCCAGGCTAAAGAAAGGAAAAAACAATGAGTAAGAAACCTTATGCACTTATAATAATGGACGGTTACGGTGTGAACGAGCGTCACGAGGGAAATGCTATTTATACAGCGAAAACCCCCAATATGGACAAGTACCTCGCTGAATTCCCCAACACTGTTATCCACGCGTCAGGTATGGATGTAGGTCTCCCCGAGGGACAAATGGGAAACTCTGAGGTTGGACACACCAACATAGGCGCAGGAAGAATTGTATATCAGGAGCTTACACGAATCACCAAGTCAATCGAGGACGGTGACTTTTTTGAAAACGAAGCTCTTTGCGGCGCTGTTGAAAACTGCAAAAAGAACAATTCGGCACTTCACTTTATGGGTCTTCTGTCTGATGGTGGTGTTCACAGCCATATAAATCACCTTTACGGACTACTTGAAATGGCGAAGAAAAACGGACTCAGCCAAGTTTTTGTTCACTGCTTTATGGATGGCCGTGACGTTTCTCCCACATCGGGAGCTGATTTTGTAAGCCAATTGGTTGAAAAAATGAGAAATCTTGAAGTTGGCAAAATCGCGACTGTAATGGGTAGATATTATGCCATGGACCGCGACAATCGTTGGGAACGTGTAAGTGAAGCTTATAATGCTATGATAAAGGGCGAGGGAAATAAGGACACATCTGCTGTAAATGCCGTTAAAAAATCTTATAATGATGGTGTTACTGATGAGTTTGTTGTCCCGACGGTTATAACTGATGACAGCGGAAATGCACTTGGAAAGATTTCTGAAAACGACTCGGTTGTGTTCTTCAATTTCAGACCCGACCGTGCAAGAGAAATTACAAGAACTATTGTTGATACAGAGTTTAGCGGATTTGAAAGAGAATTCTTTAACACCTATTTTGTTTGTATGACCCAGTATGATGCGTCAATGCCAAATGTAAATGTTGCATTTAAGCCCCAGAGCCTTGTGAATACCTTTGGTGAATATATCAGCCAGAAGGGTCTCAGACAGCTTAGAATTGCAGAAACTGAGAAGTATGCACATGTTACATTCTTCTTCAACGGCGGTGTTGAGTCGGTTTATGACGGCGAAGACAGAGCTCTTATCAATTCACCTAAAGTTGCCACCTATGATCTCCAGCCCGAAATGAGTGCCTTTGAGGTATGTGACGAGGTTGTGAAGCGCATTGAAAGCGGCGAATATGATGTTATCATTCTCAATTTCGCAAACTGTGATATGGTGGGACACACCGGTGTGTTTGATGCGGCTGTAAAGGCTGTTGAAACAGTTGACTGTTGTCTTGGCAAAACAGTTGATGCAATCCTCAAAATGGGCGGTACAGCTCTTATTACAGCGGACCACGGAAATGCCGACCAGATGCTTGACTACGCTACAAACGATGTGTTCACAGCACACACAACCAATGTTGTTCCTCTTGTTTTGGCAGGTGGACCTGATGGCGCTAAGCTGAAAGTGGGAAGACTTGCTGACCTTGCTCCCACAATGCTTGACCTTATGGGACTTTCAAAACCTGCTGAAATGACAGGCGAAAGTCTTTTGATTAAATAACAGGAAAATTAGAATTTAGTGACACACAACTGTGTGTCACTTTTCTTTTTTTGCAGGAATTTTTGTGAAAATAGGGGTTAAACTAACAAAAACTGTGAAAGGGAAAAGTGATGAAAGAAAAAACATTGTTATACAACGGACAGATATTTACGGTGAACAAAAGTGACGATATAGCAGAAGCAATTCTGTTTGAAGAAGATAAAATCTTGTTTGTAGGCAAAACAGCAGAAGCCCTGAGGCTCATAGATGAAAACACTGAATGGAAAGATTTATATGGCTGTGCGGTGCTCCCGGGGTTTGTTGATTGTCACATCCATATGGCGGTGGCAGGCACAAAAATTCACAACCAGATTGACTTGTCAAAAAAAGCGGGAATAACATCGGTCCCACAGCTCCTTGAAAAGGTGAAAAAGGTGGCGGACGAGTCGGAAAAAGGCGACTGGATAATCGGCAGCAGTTACAGCAACGAATCCCTTGATGAAAAGCGGCATATAACGGCAAGAGAGCTTGACCAGGTGTCGCCCGAAACACCTGTTCTCATAATCCATACCAGCGGACACATAAGCGTTGCAAACACTGCTGCTCTGAAAATTGCAGAAAGCAAGGGCTTCAAGCTGGACAGAGAAGGCGTTTTGAAGGATAAAGACAAAAACCCCACCGGCGTTTTGCAGGAGGAGGCACACTTTGCAATGCTGAAAATGTCGCCGGTCTTGCCATCGGACGAAGAATTGGTCCTCGGTATAGAAAAATTTAGCAGGGACTTAAGAAAACGAGGGATTACCTCAGCACATGATGCGGGCGGGTTTGGAACAGCAACTTTTCGGACACTTCAAAGGGCAAACCTTGAAAAAAAGCTTTTTTGTCGCACCTACCCGATGCTGTGGACACTTTTTGGAAAGGCGGCACAGATTGAAATGGCGCAAAACTCCTTTGAATCGGGCTTTTATACGGGGTTTGGCGATAATATGCTGAAAAAGGGTCCGTTCAAAATTATGACAGACGGCTCGGCAGTTGGGGGGACTTGT
This sequence comes from Clostridia bacterium, assembly GCA_017456605.1. Taxonomy (GTDB): domain Bacteria; phylum Bacillota; class Clostridia; order Monoglobales; family Monoglobaceae; genus SIG440. The sequence continues at coordinate 24,029 of JAFTJA010000010.1, forward strand.
GCTGCGCGCAAACCGCTTATGCATCTTGGTGAAATAACGCCCACAACATTCAGTCAGGAAGAAATGGACGAAATTTTTGTGGAGGGGCATCGCCTTGGCTTCCAGCTTACGGCACATGCTGTGGGAGATAAAGCCATTGAGATGGTCCTGAATTCTTATGAAAAGGCGATGAATGCTTATCCAAGAAAGGATGCACGGCACAGAATTGAGCATTGTTTTTTGTGTACGCCAAGTCTTGTGGAGCGTATCAAAAAGCTTGGGGTTTTGCCGATTCCCAATCCAGGATTTTTGTCGGTGTGGGGCGGCGTTTTTGAAAAATATTATGGCGACAGGCTTCAAAATGTGATGCCCCTCAAAGCTTTTGAGGACGCGGGCGTGATGACGCCATTTGGCTCGGATGCTATGGTTATTGAGGAATACGGACCACTTTTTGGAATTGCTGCAGCAATGGAAAGACGCGACCTGAAGACGGGAGTGGCTATCAATGAAGAAGAAAAAATATCTTTGATGCGTGCCATAAGGTGCTACACCTATTTTGGTGCTTTTGCTTCTTTTGAGGAAAAAATGAAAGGCAGTCTTGAAGTGGGAAAACTGGCAGATTTGGTGGTTCTCAGCGATTCGATTACAGGAAAAACACCAGATGAAATACGAAAAATCAAGGTAGCGGAAAGCTATCTGGGGGGGATTCGATTTTCGTAAAGCTTAAATGCCTTGAATAAATATGAAAAAAATAGTCAAAACAGTTGAAAAAAAAATATATATTTGATATAATATACTGTAAAATGTGGCGAATAGCGTGTTTTCTTCGCTAAAGGCTTAAAGAAAAAGTGCAAAGTGGCTTTGTTATATATGGTCAAAACCGCTGTGTACAGTGGATTTAGGGAATGTCTCAAGGAGAAAGTGATATGAATCACAACAAAACAAAAGCACTTCGTGAAGGCGCTATGATGGTTGCCCTTACGGTTATTTTTATTCTGATTTCGGTGTATGTCCCTGTTCTTTCTTTTTTAGGGACACTGGCAGCACCTGTACCTATGGCGGCACTTGCCGCACGAAATGGTCTGAGACCTGTATGGATTGCTGTGTTCGCCGTTTTTGCACTTACTGTGTTTATTACGGGCGGAAATATACTTTCTGCGGTGTCAACGGTGTTGATGTCGGTTATTCCCGGTGCTGTCTGCGGATATTTCCTGGGAAAACGGGCACCGTTTTTCAACATACTTTTTGCGACGTGCGTTGCAGTGTGCGTGGGCTGGGTTTTTGAACTTTTGGCGATAAATATGTTTGCAGGTGACGGCATTGACGAGATGTTCACACAGTTTGGTGAACAGATTAAAGCCATGAGCGAAGCGGTGCTCCAAAGCATCCCCCAAAGCCAGCTTGATGCACTTGGCGTATCATCGGCGGCAGAAATGATGGATGCAGTGATTGAAGCCGTCCAGTACACCGTCAGGGTTTATCTCCCGTCTTTTGTGATAGTAAGCGCTATGGTGACAGGGTATATAACGCTCCGAATAAGTGCTTTTGTGATAAGACGTGCAAAAATTGCGGAAGTTTCGGTTGTGAAATTTTCCATGATGAAGGCGCCAAAAAGTATGAGCGTTGCTCTTTTGGTGTTTTATGTAATTCATCTTTTTTCAACACCGGGGTCGCTTGTATGGCTGGTGCTTGCAAATATTGTGATGGTTCTTTATACCATTATGAGTGTGTGTGGCTTGTCATTCATTGACTATAAATTCAAAGAAAAAATCCGTTCTGCCTGGGCGAGAGGAGCCATTTATCTGGTGGCATTGCTTTTGGCAAGTACGTTTGTATCAATACTATCAACAGTGCTGATTATAATTGGCATCTTAGACAGCGGACGTGATTTCAGAAAGATAGGAGCAACCGAAAATTACGGGGGCTAAACGTTATGAAACCATTTGGAGGTGATTTCAAATGAAAACTGAAAAAGTGGGAGCAAGAGTTTTTTTCAATTCAAAGAGAAGATACATAAGACTTTCGGTATATGCTATTATTTTGTTTGCGTTGGGGCTGGTCCTTGCGGCAAACAAACGTCCCGAAGCGATTTTTGAAATTGCGCTTACGGTGGGCATAATTGCATTTGAAGTTTTCCACGTAAAAAAGAGTCAGAAAGAGTTTTTGCAGTATACAGAGCATCTTGATTTTTGCCTGAATGATAATTCCCGGGGGTCGCTGCTCAATTATCCGGCACCGCTTATTATCACTGATATGGACGGAAAGATAAACTGGTACAACGACTGGTTTCGAAATGCCGTGAGCGAAGACGAAATTTATGGCCGCGATGTCCATGAACTTGTGCCTGACATCAGCATAAGCAAACTGCTTGAAAATGATGACAAGGCTCATATCAAGCTGACCATAGGCGAAAACCATTATGAAATATGGGGAAATATTGTTGGTGGGCGCAAAGGCTCAAATGACAGCCTTGTTGTTATATATTTTATTGATAAAACCGAAGAAGTCCGCATAGCACAGCTCCGTGAGGATGAATTCATCATTGAAAGCATCGTCATCATTGACAACTATGATGAAGTGCTGAAAGAAACACCGGATACCAACCATGGTGCACTTATCGGCGAGATTGAACAAAAAGTCAATGCATGGGTGGCACTGGGAAACGGTGTTATGCGAAAATATGAACGTGACAAGTTTTTTGTTTTCTTCAGCAACAAGGACTTTGAAAAAATACTTGAAAACAAATTTTCGGTGCTTGATGAGGTAAGAAACCTGAACTTTGAAAACAAAATTCCGGCGACTCTCAGTATTGGCGTTGGAAAGAACGGAGAAAGCATTTCCGAAAACGATAAATTCGCAAGGCTTGCCATAGATATGGCCCTTGGCCGCGGTGGTGACCAGGTGGTTATACGCGACAATGCAAACTTCACATTTTTTGGTGCAAAAACCCGTGAGGTTGAAAAGCGAACAAAGGTTAAGGCGAGGGTGGTTGCCCATGCTCTCCGCGAACTTATTGACCATTCAAGCAAGGTTTTGATAATGGGCCACGCAGGCTCAGATATGGACAGTATGGGTGCATCAATCGGTCTTTTCAAAGCGGTGAAAAGCCGCGGAAAAGATGCGTACATTATTGTCGATGCAGAAAAGAGCAATGCAAAAATGCTTATTCAGGAATTCAAGAGCATCCCACGCTATGAAGATGCTTTTATAAGCAGCGAGCATGCTCTCAATATTTATGAAAACGATACCCTTGTTGTTGTGGTGGATGTTCACAGACCTGGTATGGTTGAGTGTCCGGAGATTTTGCAGCACGCAAAAAGTATAGTCCTCATTGACCATCACAGAAGAAGCGAAGACTTTATTGAAAATGCTATGCTCACATACCACGAGCCTTATGCATCTTCAACCTGCGAAATGATAACAGAAATTCTCCAGTATCTTCAGGACAATGAGCGTCTTACCAAACAGGAGGCAGAGGCACTTTATGCAGGTATATTTATGGATACCAAGGGCTTTACATTCAAGGCGGGAGTGAGAACCTTTGAGGCGGCGTCTTATCTTCGTCGTATGGGTGTTGATACAGTAAACGTCAGACGCCTTTTCAAAACAGATATTGATTGTTATGTGGCAAAGGCTGAAATCATAAGAAGTGCTGTTGTTTACAGAGATAATATTGCACTTTCTTATCTTTATGAAGAATGTCCCAATATGGCGGTGACAGTGGCTCAGGCGGCAGATGAACTTCTTGATATTTCAGGGATTGAAGCATCCTTCGTTCTGGCAAAGCAAGGAAGCCGTGTTTTAATCAGCGGACGTTCGCTTGAAAAGGTGAATGTTCAGGTGATTTTGGAAAAGCTGGGCGGTGGCGGACATATTACCATTGCGGGCGCACAGATAGATGATGCTGATATTGAAAGGGCAGATATGCTTTTGAAAGAAGCAATCGATGAATTTTTCAGCGAATAACAAGACAAACCAAGCAGAAAGGTAGGGAAAATATATGAAAGTTATACTTACTCAGGACGTAAAGGGACAGGGAAAAAAAGGTGACCTTATAAACGTCAGTGACGGATATGCAAGAAATTTTCTGCTCCCCAAAGGCGTTGCTATTGAAGCAAGCAAGCAGGCGATAAATGACCTGGAGGGCAAACGCGGGGCAGAAGCATACCGCAAAAACCTTGAAGAGGAAAAGGCAAAGAATATTGCTGAAAGAATGAAAGAAATCACCGTAAAGCTAGAGGCAAAAGCTGGTGCAGGCGGAAAGCTTTTTGGCTCGATTACATCAAAGGATGTGGCTGAGGCACTGAAAGCACAGTATAATATTGATATTGATAAGAGAAAATTTGAACTCAAAGACGGCATCAAAAACTGTGGCGAGACTGAGGTTTCTGTTCGTCTTTACCCGCAGATTATGGGAAAGTTCAAAGTGGTTGTTACCGAACAAAAATAGTTAACTTGAGAAAAACAACTTTGTGAAATTTGCAAAGGAGGGAAATGTGCCATGGAAGAAAAAACAGTTTCTGAATATCGGGGCTTTGAAAGGGTTATGCCATTCAGCCGCGAGGCAGAGCAGTCCGTTCTTGGAGCTATGCTTCTTGATATGCAACGCATACCGGATGCAATGGCTATTTGTCGTGCTGACGATTTTTATATCGAGCGAAACAAAGAACTTTTCAATACAATACTTGAGCTTTACAACTTTGGAAAGCCCATTGATATGGTTACAATAAAAGAACAGCTGACTTTGAGAGGAAGCTATGATTCGGTGGGCGGTCTTGAGTTTGTTATGGAGACCATGAACATGGTGCCCACAACCAGAAACGTGAAGCACTATGCAGAAATCGTGGCGCAAAAGGCGCTTCTCAGGAACATCATAAAGATTTCCGAAAAAGCGGCAGAGGACAGTTACCGTGGTGATGAGGAAGCGGACACTGTTATAGGTGAGCTGGAACAAAAGCTCATTGACATCTCTCAGGAGCGAAGCTCCAAGGGCCCAGTTCCTCTCAGAACATATCTGGGACAGAGTGTTGAAAACTTGGCAAAGCTTTCTGAAATGGACAGCGATATAACAGGTATCGCAACGGGCTTTATTGATATTGACAAGCGCACCGCCGGACTTCACGGGTCAGAGCTTGTGCTGATTGCGGCACGTCCCGGTATGGGTAAAACAAGCTTTGCACTTAATATTGCGCAAAATGCGGCGATAGGCACCGGAACAACCGTGGCAGTTTTCAACCTTGAAATGCCGGGCATCCAGATTGCAAACCGCATGCTCTCAAGTGAAGCCATGGTCAGCTCTGAGTCCCTCAAAAAAGGAAACATAAGGGACGACGAATGGGAAAAAATCGGTGAGGCTGTTGATGTGCTGAGCCGTGCTAATATCTATATTGACGATACATCTTCAATAACTGCCCCTGAAATCGTTGCAAGATGCAGAAAGCTCAAAATGGAGCACAATCTTGGACTTGTGGTTATTGACTATATTCAGCTTATAAGCGGCAGCAATTCAAAGAGTGAAGGAAACAGACAGCAGGAAATCTCAGAAATTTCACGTTCGCTGAAGATCATGGCAAACGAACTCAAAATTCCAGTGATTGCTCTTTCCCAGCTCAGCCGTGCTGTTGAAAAGCGTGAAAGTAAAGAGCCCATGCTCAGTGACCTGCGTGAATCGGGTGCTATCGAGCAGGATGCAGATATGGTTATGTTTTTATACCGTGAGGGTGCTTACAACGAGGCGGCAGAAGAGCCAAACCGCACAAAATGTATCTTTGCCAAGCACAGAAACGGCGAAACCGGTTATGAGTATCTGACATGGCTGGGTGAATTTACCAAATTCTCAAATTGGAGTGGAAACCGTGAATAATGGAAATTCCGTGTTGAAAAAGGTTTTTGAAACTGTTTGCGAACATAATATGATAAACCGCGGCGAAAGAATTCTGGCAGCCGTTTCAGGCGGTGCAGATTCTGTTTGTATGCTGCATGTGCTAAACGCTCTCAAGACGTCTTTGGGGTTCAGCATATATTGTGCACATCTCAATCATGGTTTAAGAGGCGAGGCGGCTGACCGCGATGAAAGATTTGTGGTGGAGTTGTGCGGAAAGCTTGATATTCCGGTGTTTACAAAAACGGTAGACGTCAGGGCTTTTGCAGAAAAAGAGAAGCTGACGTTGGAAGAGGCGGGCAGAGTTTTGAGATATGAATTTTTTGATGAGCTTTCAAAAAGACATCGAATAGAAAAAATAGCCACCGCCCACAACAAAAACGACAATGCTGAAACGGTATTGATGCGGGTTTTCCGGGGTACGGGCATTGATGGGCTTTGCGGTATTTCATACAGGCGTGAGGATGGCGTCATAAGACCGCTTCTTGACACCCGAAGGTACGAAATCGAGGAATATTGCAGAGAGAATAATTTGTCTTTTTGTACCGACGAAACAAACAACGAAAACGAATATACCCGAAACAAAATCAGGAATGAGCTTTTGCCGTATCTTGCTGAGAATTTCAATTCTGATATAGTTGACAGCCTTTTTAGGCTTTCTGAAAATGCAAAAGAAGACGGCGAGTTCCTGAGCGGTTATGCAAGGAGATTGTATGAGAGACTTCGCGGCCCTATTTCTTCAAAAAAACCGGTTATGCTCCATATTGAAAGTCTCAGCATGGTGAGCCGCAGTATAGCTTCAAGAGTTGTGCGTATTGCAGCCGATGAAGCAGTTAAGGGCGCAAAGCTTGAAAAAAAGCATATTGATGATATTTTTATCCTGATGACAAAGGAGACCGGGGCAAGACTTTCCCTTCCCAAAGGGCTTGTGGCTGAAGTGCAGTATGGCTGGCTGACCTTTTCGGATAGTGAACAAAAGATCAAAGCCTTGGCGGATGACAAGTTCTTTTTCACAGAGGTTTCACCCGGCGACACCGTATTTGTTCAGAATTTGGAGAAGAATATTTACCTGAAAACAGAAGATGCCAGGACTTACAAATGCAAAATAAACGAGCAGGCTCTTGATTATGACAAGCTTGGGGGAAGGGTACTGTTTTTGAGAAGTCGCCGTGATGGTGACAGAATGGTTTGCTTTTCGGACGGAAGAACAAAGAAAATAAAAAATATACTCATTGACGGCAAGGTTCCGCGAAGCGACAGAGACAAGATTTTGCTTCTTTGCACAGGTGACGAGGTTCTGGCGATAGTCGGCAGCCGTGTGAGTGAAAAATATAAAACTACAAAAGAAACAGAGAGGGCTTTGGTGATAAGGTATGGAGACATTGATGAATAAAAAAGTTTTGATTGATGAAAAGACTCTTGATGAGCGCGTGAGCGAACTTGCAGAAGAAATAAACCGTGATTTTGCAGGAGAAAAGCTGATTGTCGTGGGTGTTCTTAAGGGTGCATTTATGTTTATGAGCGACCTCTTAAAAAAGATAAATCTTGACACCGAAGTTTATTTTTTGAAAGCGGAAAGCTATGGCAGAGGCACAGAAACATCAGGCACAGTCAAAATAACCAAGGATATCGAGGCAGACATAGCCGGTGAAAACGTGCTTTTGGTTGAGGACATAATCGACAGCGGCTTTACTATGCGTGAGGTTATTGGTCTTCTCGGCCAAAGAAATCCAAAAACACTTAAGCTTGCATCATGCCTGAGCAAACCAAGCCGCAGAGAATGTGAGATTGATATTGATTATCTCGGCTTTGAAATTCCTGATGAATTTGTTATCGGTTATGGACTTGATTATGCTGAAAAATACAGAAACTTACCTTATATTGGTTATATAGAACAGTAGATTTTTGGGAGGATGAAAAAATGAACACAAATGAAATACGTACAAGATTTGCGCCAAGCCCTACGGGATATATGCACATAGGAAACTTAAGAACAGCTCTTTATGCATACCTTCTTACAAAGTCAAAGGGCGGAAAATTTATACTCAGAATTGAAGACACCGACCAGGAACGTTACGTTGACGGAGCGGTTGATGTTATATACAAAACCATGAAGGATACCGGTCTTATCCATGACGAAGGTCCGGACGTGGGCGGTGATTTTGGACCGTATATCCAGAGCGAAAGACGAAATATTTACAAGGAATATGCAGAAAAGCTGGTAGAACTGGGTCACGCATACTATTGCTTCTGCGACAAAGAACGCCTTGAAGATTTGCGCCAGAGACAGACTGTTATGAAAGTTCCTACAAAATATGACGGTCTTTGCAGCAAGCTTTCAAAAGAGGAAATCGAAGAAAAACTCAAAGCGGGCGTGCCCTACGTAATCCGCCAGAAAATGCCCAAATACGGAAAGACAAGCTTTCAGGATGAGGTGTTTGGTGAGATTTCGGTGGAAAATGCAATCCTTGATGACAATGTTCTCCTTAAGGCTGATGGGCTTCCAACTTATAACTTTGCAAACGTAATTGACGACCATCTTATGAATATCACACATATAATAAGAGGTAGCGAATACCTTTCGTCAACACCAAAATATAACCTTCTTTATGAAGCCTTTGGCTGGGAAATCCCCAAGTATATTCACGTGTCACCGGTTATGAAAGATGCGAACAACAAGCTTTCAAAACGTCATGGTGATGCGTCTTATGAGGACTTCATCGAAAAAGGTTATCTCAAAGAAGCGATTGTGAATTACATTGCCCTTCTTGGCTGGGCGCCTGGTGACGAAAGAGAAAAATTCACAATGGATGAGCTTATTGAAGCTTTTGATGTCAAGGGTATCAGCAAGTCTCCGGCGATTTTTGACGAGAAAAAGCTTGCATGGCTTAACGGCGAATATATCAGGGAATTGAGTCCTGAAAAGTTCCACGAGATGGCACTCCCTTATTATGATGGAGTTATCAAAAGTCAAAGCATTGACCTTGAAGATGTTTCAGAGCTTTTGCAGCCAAGATGTGAAAAGCTTTCGGATATCCCTGAACAGGTTGATTTCTTTGATGTGCTTCCCGAATATGAAAACGAGCTTTACACTCACAAAAAAATGAAGACCGACCCCGAAAATTCACTTGAAGCACTGAAAGAAATTCTTCCGGTGCTTGAGGGCATCGAGGATTGGACAAAAGAAAATATTCACGATGAGCTTATTGCTTTGGTTGAACGCCTTGAACTGAAAAACGGCAGAATTTTGTGGCCTTTAAGAGTTGCAGTATCAGGCAAAGCTTTTACCCCCGGCGGCGGCGTTGAGCTTGCATATATTCTCGGCAAGGATGAAACCATGAAGCGTGTGAAGTACGGTATTGAGAAGCTTTCAAAATAAACTTAAAAAGACAGGAATGATAAAAATGGATATAACAACAAAGTTTTCGGACAAGGTGAAGCACCTTGAAGCATCAGCTATAAGAGAAATTTTCAAGCTTCTTGCAAAGCCGGGAATTATCAGCTTTGCGGGCGGTGCGCCTGACCCTGAGCTTTTCCCAAAGAAAGAGTTTGCAGAGCTTGCGAAAGAAATCCTTGAAAAGGATGGAAATACCGCGCTTCAGTATGGGATTACCGAGGGCTATGCGCCACTTCGCACTTGGGTGAAGAATCGCCTTGTGAGTCAGGGCGTTCTGAAAGACACTGATGATGTAATCATAGGCAGCGGCGGACAGCAGGGCATTGACCTTGCCACAAAATCTCTTATAAATCCCGGTGAAGGCATTGTTTGTGAAGAACCCAGCTTTATTGGAGGTCTTAACTGCTTCAGGTCATACAATGCCGAGCTTTACGGAGTTCCGGTTCTTGACGACGGCATAGATACAGAGGCCCTTGAAGAAACCCTTAAAGCACACAAGAATATAAAAGTTCTTTATACCATTTCTACATTCCAGAACCCGTCGGGCATCACCATTTCTCTCGAAAAGAGAAAGAAGATATTGGAGCTTGCAGAGAAATATGATTTTCTCATATATGAAGACAATCCGTACGGTGAACTGAGGTTTGAGGGCGAAGAAATACCAACCCTCAAATCTATGGATAAGGCAGGCAGAGTTATTTATTTTGGCTCATTTTCAAAAATTCTTGCTCCCGGTATGCGTCTTGGCTTTGTGTCAGCGCCGGCACCGCTTCTTGAAAGAATGATAATCTGCAAGCAGACCGAAGACGTTCATACAAATGTCTTGTCACAGATGATAGCATATGAGTTTGTCACAAGGTATTCAATTGATGACCACATCAAAAAGCTTCGGGCGGCATACGGCAAAAAATGCAGACTTATGATGGACGCAATGGATAAATATTTTCCGGCGGAAGTCAAGCATACTTGCCCTGAGGGAGGACTTTTCTTGTTCTGCACCTTGCCGGTGGGTTTTGACAGCAAGGAACTTATGAAAAAAGCCCTTGAAAGGAACGTTGCATTTGTTCCAGGGACTTCGTGTATGATTGACGATAAGGCGACGTACAACACATTTAGGATGAACTATTCAACAGCGTCAGAAGAAGATATTGAAAAGGGCATTAAAGCCCTTGGCGAAGTTATTTATGAATTTTTAGGAAAGTAAAGATATATCTTTTGAAAGGAATTTGTCAAAATGGAAACAAATATTCAGGCAGAGCCTAAAAAGCGAATTTTGAGCGGAATTCAACCATCCGGTGCCCTTACTTTGGGGAACTACGTGGGAGCGCTTCGCAACTGGGTTCAGCTTCAAAAGGAAGAACAGTATGAAAGCTATTATATGATAGCAGACCTTCATTCCATAACAGTAAGGCAGGAGCCAAAGGATTTGCGGAAAAACTGTATGGACCTTCTGGCACTTTTTCTTGCCTGCGGTCTTGACGGTGAGAAAGAACCTATATTCTTTCAGTCGCACATTCCGGCACACACACAGCTTGGATGGGTGCTTGACTGTAACACCTATATGGGTGAGCTTTCACGTATGACACAGTTTAAGGACAAAAGCCGCAAACACGCTGACAACATAAACGCGGGGCTTTTTACCTATCCGTCACTTATGGCCGCGGATATTCTTCTTTATCAGGCAGACCTTGTGCCGGTGGGAAAGGACCAGAAACAGCATCTTGAGCTTACTCGTGACCTTGCGGTGAGATTCAATAATGCATACAGCGATACATTCAAAGTTCCCGAACCTTATATTCCAAAGGTAGGGGCAAAAATAATGAGCCTTCAGGAGCCAACGCAGAAAATGTCAAAATCTGACCCAAATGAAAACTCATATATCCTTTTGCTTGACCCAATAGACAAGATTGTGAAAAAGATAAAGCGTGCGGTCACTGACTCTGAGGCAAGAGTATGCTTGGGTGAGGGCAAGGAGGGTGTTGAAAACCTTATGAGCATCTATTCTGCAATGACCGGAAAAACTATGGATGAAATAACCGCAGAATTTGACGGCAAAGGCTATGGCGATTTCAAAGCGGCAGTTGCAGAGGCGGTTGTTGAGGTCTTAAGACCCATTCAAGAAAAACACGCAGACCTTATGAAAAACAAGGATTATCTTGAAAGCATATACCGAAAGGGTGCCGAAATGGCAAATTATACAGCGAGAAAGACCATTTCAAAGGTATACAGAAAGGTTGGCTTTATCCAGCCGTAGCAGAGGAAGGACTAAAGATAGATTATGGTTACAAGTGGTAATATTTTTATTATTCTGGCACTTGCAGTGGGCTTTTTGGTTGCTTTTGCTTCAACACCTACGGTTATTGCACTTGCCAATAAAATAAAGGCAATAGACATCCCAAAGGATGAAAGACGGGTTCACAAAAAACCGATACCGCTGATTGGCGGGCTGGCTATATTCTATGGTTTTGTGGTGAGTGTCCTTTGTTTTGCTGTTGTTGACAAGGCCCTTATGGGAATTTTGGTAGGTTCAGTTATAATGGTCACTGTGGGGATAATTGACGATATGCGAAATTTGGATGCGAGACTAAAACTGATTTTTCAGCTTATTGCGGCGTTTATCGTTATATATTGCGGCGTTGATATTGAATATATAGCAAACCCTCTTTCACGTTGGATAGGTCCGCAGTATATAAGCCTTGGGCTTTGGTCAATCCCTATCACAATGATTTGGATAGTGGGCATAACAAATGCGGTGAACTTGATTGACGGCCTTGACGGGCTTGCCGCGGGTGTTTCGACCATAGCGTCTGTGGCACTTTTGTCCCTTACTATTATTTCACAAAACCTCAATGCCGCCATTGTGGCAGCGGCACTTGCTGGAGCGGGCTTTGGTTTCTTGCCTTACAATTTCAATCCGGCAAAAATCTTTATGGGTGACACAGGCTCTACATTCCTTGGGTTTGTGCTGGCGTGCATTTCCATTCAGGGTGTTATGAAGATGTATGCCCTTGTTTCCTTTGTGGTGCCGGTTCTTATTTTGGGACTTCCGGTGTTTGATACAATTTTTGCGATAATTCGCAGAATTATAAAGAAAAAACCCATTATGTCACCTGATAGAGGACATCTTCACCACAGGCTTTTGGATATGGGATTTTCACAGAAACAAACGGTTACAATTCTTTATACACTGACGAGTATTCTTTGTCTTACTGCGGTTGTTATGGCTCTCAAAGATGCGTTCCGCGGACTTTTCCTTATACTTGCGGTCGTGGTGATAATGGTTGTGAGCCTTGGTGTTATGACGCCAAAAGAAGATTCTGATGCGGAGGAAAAAGAAAATGAAAAAAATTAAAGTAATGACAATTTTCGGGACCAGACCTGAGGCTATAAAAATGGCGCCTTTGGTAAAAGAACTTGAAAAGAATGAAAATATCGAGTCACTTGTTTGCGTTACGGCGCAGCACAGACAGATGCTTGACCAGGTTCTTGAAATTTTTGACATAAAGCCTGATTTTGACCTCAACATAATGAAAGAAAGACAGACTCTTATCGGCATAACAACAAGAGGCCTCGAAGGTCTTGACGGCGTTATGAAAGAGGCAAAGCCTGATATTGTTCTGGTGCACGGCGATACATCCACTACTTTTGTGGGGAGTTTGGCGGCTTTCTACAATCAGATTGCGGTAGGACACGTTGAAGCTGGTCTTCGTACCTATGACAAATATTCGCCATTCCCCGAAGAGGTAAACCGCAGACTTACCGGTGTTATTGCAGATATGCATTTTGCACCGACTGAAAGAAACCGCGAGAATTTGCTTCGTGAAAATGTTAGCAACGACACCATTTATATTACCGGAAATACGGTTATTGATGCCCTCAAAACCACAGTTCGCAGCGATTATGAATTCAAAGACGAAACTTTAGCATCAATGAGCTGGAATACAAAAAAAGTGATTGTTATGACAGCTCACAGGCGTGAAAATCTTGGCAAGCCTCTTGAAAATATCTGCAATGCAGTGAAACGACTGGTTGAAGAGTTTGAGGACATTGAGGTTGTATATCCCGTTCATATGAATCCCGCTGTCCGTGAGGTTGCCAACAAAATTTTGGGCGGCCTTGACCGCGTGAAGCTTATTGAACCGGTGAACGCCGACGAACTTCACAACGCAATCAGCCGCGGATATATGGTTATGACCGACTCCGGCGGCCTTCAGGAGGAGGCTCCATCCCTTGGCAAGCCTGTACTTGTTATGCGAAACGAAACAGAACGACCTGAGGCGGTTGATGCCGGAACGGTGAAAATTGCGGGAGTGGATGAAGACACCATCTACAATTTGGCGAAAGAGCTTTTGCGTGACAAGGCAGCTTACAGCCGTATGGCAAAGGCAGTGAATCCTTATGGTGATGGTCACGCATCAGAACGGATTGTCAAGGCAATCGTTGAAAAATATTGCAAATAAATAAATCATAACCACTAGCTTGCTAGTGGTTATGATTTTAGAAAAATGTGAAATAAAATTTGCTCTTTTGTATTGCGAAGAAATATTTCATACACGAGGTGTATTTTACAGCGAAGCTATTTCACTTGCCACAGGCAAAGTTCATTGAAAAAGCGACTTGCCTGTGCAAGTCGCTTTTTCTGGTGATCCATCCGCGATTCGAACGCGGGACACCTTGATTAAAAGTCAAGTGCTCTGCCAACTGAGCTAATGGACCATGTTAAGTTTTAAAAAAGTGTGGCTGGGCTGGCAGGACTCGAACCTACGAAATGCCAGAGTCAAAGTCTGGTGCCTTACCGACTTGGCTACAGCCCAATATATGACCTTTGGCAATCTTGTCCGCTGCCAACATGAGCTTTTTTGAACTCATAAAAAAGTGGGGTGGATAGACGGATTCGAACCGTCGGCCTCTAGAGCCACAATCTAGCGCTCTAACCAACTGAGCTATACCCACCACATAAAAAAAGCAGATGGCGCGCCTGAAGAGACTCGAACTCCTGACCCACTGCTTAGAAGGCAGTTGCTCTATCCAGCTGAGCTACAGGCGCAAATACTGCTGGAGCGGGTGATGGGAATCGAACCCACGCAATCAGCTTGGAAGGCTGAGATTCTACCATTGAACTACACCCGCATTTGGTAGGTTGCCGCGTCGTTTCCGACCGACTAAGTTATTATAACAGCAAGTGTCACGTTTGTCAATACCTTTTTGAAAAAATTTTGCCAAAATATTTATATGTTTAAAAGTCGCAGTCAGAGAAAAAGTTTTCCCCCAAAAATTCTTCAAAGCATTAAAATTCCCGTAAAACTTAAAATATTTTTGAAAAAGCTGTTGACTTTAATGCTTTACTATGATAAAATGCTAAAGTGTAATGGATAGGATGTGATAAAAATATGGGAAAAATGCATACACTCGCTATGGAAAGATTGATAAAAGCGGTGCTTAATTTGAAAAGCGAAGAAGAATGTTACAATTTTTTTGAGGACATATGCACCATAAAGGAAATTCAGGATATGTCACAGAGGCTCGAGGTTGCCCTTATGCTGAGCCAAAACAAAAGCTATGTTGAAATATCAAAGGAAACAGGTGCCAGCACTGCTACCATCAGCCGTGTTAACAAATGCCTGAATTATGGAAGTGACGGATATAAGGCTGCGCTTGAAAAGCTCAAATAATGGAGGACGGGAAAATGAATTTTACTTTGGAAAATGATGAAAAGATTATATTCAGACTTAGGGAGCTTTATAAAAATTACGGATACACAAAATACCGTATGAGCAAGTTTGAGGAGTATGATTTTTATGCGCGGAACAAGGACTTCCTGGTTTCGGAGAATGTAATAACCTTTACCGATGCCGACGGAAAGCTTATGGCGCTCAAACCTGACGTTACCCTTTCAATTGTCAAAAACAGCAAGGACCAAAAGGGAAAGGTTCAAAAGGTTTATTACAATGAAAATGTTTATCGTGCCAGCGGAGACACAAAGGCGTTCAAGGAAATTATGCAGGCAGGTCTTGAGTGTATCGGTGACCTTGACGGGCGGTGTATTTCTGAGGTGGTGCTGCTTGCGGCGAAGAGTCTTGGGTGCATAACGGATCATTATGTCCTTGATATTTCGCATATGGGGATTATTTCAGAGGTGCTTGATGCGGCAAACCTTTCAGCAGAGGGAAGAAATGAATACCTCAAGGCTTTGGGCGAAAAAAATCTCAAGGGTGTTCTGGAGGTTGCCGAAAAAGAAGAACTGACAAGCGATAAGGAAGAAATGCTTAAAGGTTTGGTCATGATATACGGAACTCTTGAAGATGTGCTGCCAAAGCTCAAAGCGATGCAGGTAAGTGACGGCTTTTCTGCTGCTGTGGGTCAGCTTTCGGATATATTGGACGTTCTTTCTGAAAACGGATGCAAGGATAAAGCAAGACTTGATTTTTCAGTAGCAAACAGTATGAAATATTACAGCGGTGTTGCATTCAAAGGATTTATCGACGGTGTCCCGGGGGGCGTGCTCTCGGGCGGTCAGTATGACAAGCTACTCTCAAAAATGAACCGGACTTCCGGTGCTGTGGGTTTTGCGGTGTATCTTGATATGCTTGAAAGGCTTGATGTGGAAGAGGCGGCTTTGAATGAAGAAAAAGCGGCTGAGAAAAAAGTTTTGAATATTGCTCTTCCCAAGGGCAGACTTGGTGAAAAGGTTTATCAGATGTTTGAAAATGCGGGCTTTGAATGTCCGTCAATAAAAGAGAACAATCGAAAACTGATTTTTGAAAATGAGGAGCTTTCAATCCGCTATTTCTGGGTGAAGCCCTCGGATGTTGCGATTTATGTTGAACACGGAGCGGCAGACATCGGTGTTGCGGGCAAGGATATTTTGCTTGAATATAAGCCGGATATTTATGAACTGCTTGATTTGAACTTAGGAAAGTGCAAAATGGCGGTTGCAGGCAAGGCGGATTTCTCTGACAGCGATAAAAAGACACTTAGGGTTGCTACGAAGTTTGCCAACATCGCAAAGAACTATTATGCGTCAATCGGTCGTGAAATTGATATAATTCACCTTAACGGCTCAATCGAGCTTGCGCCCATTCTTGGGCTTTCGGACGTTATTGTGGATATTGTCGAAACAGGCACAACCCTGAAAGAAAACAATCTGGAGGTTTTGGAGGATATTGTTCCAATCAGCGCAAGACTGGTTGCAAACAAGGCAAGCTTCAAGTTCAAAAACAGTCAGATTGAAAATATTTTGATAGGCCTTATAAAGCAGATGGAGGACAGAAAATAAAATGATAAAGATACTTAAATACGGCGAGGTGGATAGCAAGGATATTTTTTCCCGTGTTGTTCCCCAAATGGATGTAGAAAAGATTGTTGCTGACATAATAGAAAATGTAAAGGAAAACGGCGACAAGGCACTTTTCGAGTACTGTGAGAAATTTGACAAGGCAAAGCTTTCTTCACTTGAAGTTTCAAAGGAGGAGATTGAAGAAGCCTGTACTTTGGTTGAGCCAAACTTTTTGGAGATACTAAAAATTGCAGCCTCAAATATCAAGAGGTTCCACGAAAAACAGGTGCGAAACAGCTTTATAATAAACGACCAAAGCGGGGTTGTGACCGGACAGAAGGTTATCCCCGTTGACCGCGCAGGGCTTTATGTTCCGGGGGGAACAGCGACATATCCCTCCACAGTTCTGATGGATTCTATTCCTGCGAAAATCGCAGGTGTCGGTGAGGTTGTGATTGTTACTCCTCCAAACAGTGAGGGAAAGGTAAATCCCGCAATACTGGCAGCAGCAAAAGTGGCAGGGGTTGACCGGATATTCAAAGTCGGTGGAGCACAGGCCGTTGCGGCACTTGCGTATGGTACAGAAAGTATACCAAAGGTTGACAAGATTGTTGGCCCCGGCAACGCTTTTGTGGCAGAAGCAAAAAAACAGGTTTTCGGCAAGGTGTCCATTGATATGATTGCGGGGCCCAGTGAAATTCTGGTGGTTGCTGACGGAAAGAGTAATCCCCGCTTTGTGGCGGCAGATCTCCTTTCGCAAGCCGAGCACGACGTTTTAGCGAGTGCGGTGTTGGTTACTGAAAGCAGCACACTAGCTGAGGCTGTGCAAAAAGAAATTGAAGTGCAGATACCACAGTTGGAGCGCGCAGAAATTGCAAGAAAGTCCATTGATGACAACGGCAAAATTATTGTGGCGGAAAATCTTGACATTGCCATTGAAATTGCCAATGAGATTGCGCCCGAGCACCTTGAACTTTGTATGGACAACCCCTTTGATTATCTTGACAAGGTGAGACACGCAGGCTCGATTTTCATGGGAAGAAATTGCCCCGAGGCACTTGGCGACTATCTTGCAGGAGCAAATCATACCCTTCCCACAAGCGGTACGGCGAAGTTTTCAAGTCCACTTTCGGTTGATGACTTTGTGAAGAAAACCCAGTATACCTACTACACCCGTGAGGCGCTTGGCAAGGTGGCAGCGGATGTGGCGTATTTTGCGGAAAAAGAGGGCTTGACAGCCCACGCCAAAAGTGCGACAATCAGAACTGAGGAGTGATAAAATGAGCAGATTTTTCAGCAGCAAATTCGACAACCTTACGCCTTACACTCCGGGAGAACAGCCGAAGATAAAAGATTTGGTCAAACTCAATACCAATGAGTCACCATTCCCGCCGTCAAAAAAGGCGATACGATATGCGGCGGAGGCAGCAAAAGAACTTCAGCTTTATCCTGACCCAACCTGTCAGGCTCTTACTCAAAAGGCGGCTGAGATATGGGGGGTGGAAGCTGACGAAGTATTGATTACAAACGGCTCGGACGAAATCTTGAACTTTGCTTTTATGGCATATTGTGATGAAAAAACGCCTGCTGTTTTTCCTGATATTACTTATGGATTTTATAAGGTGTTCGCACAGCTTTTGAATGTGCCGTATGAAGAAATTCCTTTGCGTGATGATTTTACAATCGACACTCAGGATTATATAAATGTAGGTAAAACTGTTTTTATAGCAAATCCCAATGCCCCCACGGGAATTCCGTTAAGCCTTTCTGAAATTGAAGAAATTGTGAAGAGCAATCCAAACAATGTGGTGGTTGTTGATGAGGCATACATAGATTTTGGGGGAGAAAGTGCAGTTCCTCTCACAAAGAAGTATGACAATCTTCTGGTTACCCAGACATTTTCAAAATCCCGCTCCATGGCAGGGGCAAGGCTTGGGCTTGGAATCGGTTCAAAAGCACTGATACAAGACCTCAACACCATAAAGTATTCAACAAATCCATACAACATCAACAAGATGACCATGGCGGCGGGCCTCGGTGCTTTGGAGGATGAGGCTTATACCAAGCGGAATTGCAAAACCATTTGTAAAAATCGGACGTATACAAAAAAAATGCTCCGGAAAATGGACTTTGAAACTACAGATTCGACGGCAAACTTCATTTTTGCTAAGCACAAAGTGCTTTCCGGCGGAATGATTTACGCCCGTCTTCGTGAAAAGGGAATCTTGGTGCGACATTTTGACGGTGAGCGCATAAAGGATTATAACCGCATAACTGTCGGAACAAAGAAAGAAATGCAGGCATTTCTGAGGGCGGTAAGCGAAATTCTGGAGGAAAACAAATGAGAACAAGTGAAATAAAAAGAGAAACAAAGGAAACAAAAATAGAGCTTATGTTAAATCTTGACGGAAGCGGCAAAAGCACAACTAACACCGGCTGTGGTTTTCTTGACCATATGCTGACGCTTTTTGCAAAGCACGGGAGATTTGACCTTTCGGTGAAGTGCGTGGGTGACACAAATGTTGATTTTCACCATACGGCAGAAGATGTTGGTATCTGCCTCGGTCAGGCATTTTGCGAGGCTCTTGGCGACAAGATGGGAATTGTGCGCTATGGAAATATGATACTGCCTATGGACGAAGCACTTATTCTTTCGGCAGTGGATTTGTCAGGACGTTCAGGTCTTTCATACAAGCTCAGCATTCCCACAGAAAAGGTGGGCGAATTTGATACCGAACTGGTGGAAGAATTCTGGCTGGCGTTTGTGAGAGAGGCACAGTGCACTGTTCATATGGTTCAAATGTCGGGAACAAATTCTCACCACATAATTGAGGGTGCATTCAAGTCGGTGGCACGCAGTTTGAAACAGGCGGTAGCCGTGGAAGTTGGCTTTGAAAACGAAATTCCGTCAACGAAAGGGGTACTTTGATGACTGCGATTGTGGATTACGGCGTAGGAAATTTGTTTTCTCTGAAAAGCTCAATGGAAGCAATTGGTGAGGAAACAGTTGTCACAAGCGATGAAAATGTTTTGAGAACGGCTGAAAGGATTATTCTTCCGGGCGTTGGTGCGTTTGAGGATGCAATAAAAAAACTGAAAGAAACAGGACTTGATAAAGTGGTGATTGAGGAAGCTCAAAAGGGAAAGCCCCTTATGGGGATTTGCCTTGGTATGCAGATGCTTCTTGAAAGAAGCTTTGAATACGGCGAACATCAAGGACTTGGGCTTATTAAGGGTGAAGTAAGGTTCATTGGCGAGGTTATACCAAAGGATTTGAAAATTCCGCACATCGGCTGGAATGGACTTCATTTAAAAGGTGAAAAGCATCCTATATTTAAATATATAAATGAGGGTGACCACGTTTATTTTGTTCATTCATATTATGGAGCGAAGTGCAGCGACTGCACCATTGCCACGGCGGAATACGGAGCGGAGCTCACCGCCGCGGTAGCGGATAACAATGTATGCGGATGTCAGTTCCATCCTGAAAAAAGCGGGGATGTGGGGCTTCGGATACTTCGGGCATTTTGCGAGATGGGAGGTATGGCATAGATGCTGATTTTTCCTGCAATAGATTTGTATGAGGGCAAGGCTGTACGCCTGCTTCGCGGTGAGTATGAAAAGATGACTGTTTACAGTGAAAACCCCATAGAGATTGCTTATGAGTTTGAAAATCAGGGTGCGACGCACATACATATGGTTGACCTTGAGGGCGCAAAAAACGGAGATACCCCGAATATTGAGATAGTTCGTGAAGTAGCTGAAAAAACCAATCTTTTTGTGGAGATTGGCGGCGGAATTCGCAGTATGGAAGTTGTGGACAAATATATTTCTGCCGGCATTGACAGAGTTATCTTAGGCACGGCAGCTGTGAATGACAAAGGTTTTCTTGCTGAGGCAGTCAATAAATACGGCGAAAAAATTGCTGTGGGAGTTGACATAAAGGACGGCTTTGTTGCCATAAAGGGCTGGACAGAAAAGTCGGAATATACCTGCTTTCGGTTTTGCGAAATGATGCAGAATTTGGGGGTTAAAACCCTTATTTGTACTGATGTTTCAAAGGATGGAGCAATGCAGGGGACAAACCGGGAGCTTTATCGTGAGCTTTCTGAAAAATTTGATATGAACATTGTGGCGTCAGGGGGCGTCTCAACCCTTGATGACGTCAAAGCCCTTGCAAAAATGAATCTTTACGGTGCGATTATCGGGAAGGCATATTATACCAAGGCAATTTCGCTAAACGATGCAATAGAGGTGGCAAAATGATAACAAAAAGAATAATTCCCTGCCTTGATGTAAGAGCAGGCAGGGTGGTAAAGGGCGTAAATTTTCAGGGTATTTCGGATGTTTCATCACCTGTGGAGCTGGCGAAATATTACTCTGAAAACGGCGCTGATGAGCTGGTTTTTTATGATATAACCGCATCCTTTGAGGAAAGAGCAATTTTTACTGATATTTTGAAAGAAGTGGCAAGAACGATATTTATTCCACTGACAGTCGGCGGCGGAATTAACACCCTTGACGATTTTGACCGGGTGCTCAAATGCGGAGCAGACAAGGTCAGCGTAAATTCAGGAGCTATACGAAATCCGAAACTTATATATGAAGCTGCAAAACGTTACGGCGACCAGTGTGTGGTGATTTCTGCCGATGTGAAAAGAGTTGACGGCGTGTTCAGGGTTTTTTCAAAAGGCGGTCGCGAAAACACAGGTATGGAAGCGGTTGAATGGATAAAAAGATGTGTCGATATGGGTGCCGGTGAAGTTGTACTGAACTCTATTGACACAGATGGCGTGAAGAAAGGCTTTGACCTTGAGATGCTTGATGCGGTGTGTAATGCCGTATCCGTTCCCGTTATCGCATCAGGTGGTGCTGGCGGAATAGAGGATTTTGTGAAACTGTTTAAAACCGTTCCAAAGGTTGATGCAGGGCTTGCAGCATCTATATTCCACTTCGGTGAGGTGAAGATTTCGGACCTCAAAATGGAACTTAAAGCAAATGGAATAGATATGAGAATTTAAAAAAGGAGCACAGTTTATGATAAATATAGATGAACTTAAATTTGATGAAAAAGGCCTTATCCCGGCAATTGTGGTGGACAGCATTTCAAAAAAGGTGCTTACCCTTGCTTATATGAACAGAGAAAGCCTCAAAATTTCTATGGAGAAGGGACTTACCTGTTTTTGGAGCCGCTCTCGTGAGGAGCTGTGGCTGAAAGGCGAAACCAGCGGAAATTATCAGCATATTGTGTCTATCACTGCAGATTGTGACAAGGATGCTCTTGTTGTTGTGGTGGAAAAAGATGGGCCTGCGTGTCATTTGGGAACAGACTCTTGCTTTAGCGATGAACTCTGGCAAAGTGATGAAAGGTGCGAGTTTTCCCTCAATGCCCTTATGGAGCTTCTGAAGGGCAGAAAGCTTGAAAAAAAGGAAGGCTCTTACACCACATACCTTTTTGAAAAGGGAATTGACAAAATCCTGAAAAAAGTGGGAGAAGAAAATACTGAGGTAATAATTGCGGCAAAGGCAGACGACAAAAAAGAAACGGTTTATGAGATTGCGGACCTTTGTTATCACGTTATGGTTTTGATGGTTGAAATGGGAATTTCGGTGGAAGATATTCACAAAGAGCTTGCTTCCCGTCATGTTATCGACCACAAAGTCAAGCAGGAGAAGATGACCAAATGATTTTAGAGGATTTTCACATTCACACCAATCTTTGTGATGGGATTGATTCTCCGGAAGATATGGTGCTTGAAGCGATAAAACTGAAAATGACAAGGCTTGGGTTTTCGGGGCACAGCTATACTGACTTTGACGCATCCTTTTGTATGAGCCAGGAGAACACTTTGAAATATGCGGATGAAATAAAGACGCTGAAAGAAAAATATAAAGACAAGATAGAAATTCTTTGCGGAATTGAGCAGGACTATTTTTCAAAGGCACCGACTTTTTCACCAGATTATGTAATTGGCTCGGTTCACTATGTAAAGTCCGGTGACAATATTTTATCCATTGATGAAAGCGAAGAATCTTTCAGGCAGATTGCAAAAGATTTTTATGACGGTGACTATTATGCAATGGCTGAAGATTATTTTTCTTTGGTGGGCGACGTAGTAAGAAAAACCAATGCCGATATAATAGGGCATTTTGACATTATTACCAAATTCAATGAAGGCAACAAACTGTTTGACACTCAAAATCCGCGATATGTGAAAGCGGCAACAGATGCCATTGACAAGCTCTTGCCATTTGGAATACCCTTTGAAATAAATATGGGTGCGGTGGCGCGCGGTTACAAAACCGAGCCATATCCTGAACGGTCATTGCTTTCGTATATTCAAAGCCGAGGCGGAAAGGTAATTCTTTCAAGTGACAGCCACAGCAAAGAAGGGCTTTGTTTTGAATTTGAAAAATATGAGAAAATGGCTCTTGATGTGGGTTTTGATGAGATTAAATTTAAGAAATAAAAGAGGACTTTAGGCAAAACGCCTAAAGTCCATTTTTTGCTTTAAAGTATTATACAAATAAGTCCGCCGCTGCCCTCGTTGATGATTTTTGTAAGGGTTTCCTGAAGCTTCATCTGGGCATCATCGGGCATATGATAAAGCTTGTTGTGGAGACCTTCGTTTACCAGCTCGTGGAGGGATTTGCCAAATATGTTGGATTCCCATATCTTTTGCGGGTCAACCTCGAACTCTTTCAGCAGATAGTGAACAAGCTCTTCGGATTGTTTTTCAGTTCCGACGATTGGCGAAACCTCAGTTTCAATATCTGCCCTTATCATATGTATTGAGGGAGCAGAAGCCTTGAGCCGTACGCCAAATCTGCTTCCCTGCTTCACGATTTCAGGCTCTTCAAGGGCGAGTTCGTCAATGGAGGGTGATACAATTCCATAACCCTTGCGATTTACTTCGTCAAGGGCATATGATACTTTGTCGTATTTCCTCTTCACATCCGAAAGCTCACAAAGAAGATGAATGAGACTTTCCTCGTTTTCAATATCAAAGCCGGTCATCTCGTTGATTATTTTGTAGTAGAGTGCATCCGGAATGGCAAGACTCAGCTCAATGGTGCCGTTTACCATATTTATGTCAGAAACAGTTGCATCGGTTATGAATTCGTTCTCCAAAAGCCAGGGTACGAGGGTTTTCGCATCAGAAAGTTTCAGGGGGTCTTGGGATACATCCATTATGAAATTTTGCAAAGCACATTTGAGCCAGTGATTGCTGCTTAGTGCGTCAGCCCAACCGGGCAGGTTTATACGAATTTCGGTCACCGGAAAAGCCAAAAGAAGATGTTCCATTACCTGGTTTATATCATCAATAGAAAGGTCCATACAGTTTATGGGAAGAACCGAAGCCCCGTATTTCTCTTCCAGAAAATCTTTATATTCACGGGTATTTTCTGAATGAGGATCGATGGTATTCAGAATAATAATAAAGGGCTTGCCTAAAACGCTGAGCTCGCGTACTACCTGTTCCTCTGCAACAGCATAATCTTCTTTGTCGATGTCTGTTATGCTGCCGTCGGTGGTTACAACAATTCCCACGGTTGAGTGTTCGTTTATAACTTTTCTTGTACCCGTTTCAGCAGCCTCGCGGAAAGGGATGGGTGAATCTGACCAAGGAGTCATAACCATACGCGGAGAGTCGCCTTCGATATATCCCAAAGCGCTGTCTACGATATAACCCACACAGTCAATAAGACGGATTTTGAAAGATGTGTTGTCCTCAAGACGCACGGTTACGGCTTCGTTTGGGATAAATTTCGGCTCGGTGGTCATAATCATTCTGCCGCCGGCACTTTGTGGCAATTCGTCCATTGCACGTTCGCGTTTGTGGTCATTTTCGATGTTGGGGATAACCATAAGATTCATAAAGTTTTTTATGAAGGTTGATTTTCCTGTTCTTACAGGTCCCACAACACCCAAGTATACATCGCCGTCAGTGCGTTTTGCGATGTCGTTGTAGATGTTATATTCCAGCATTTTTATTCCTCCTTGGGGTTTTTACCTTGTTATCTTGATACAATGTTATGCACAAGCTTTCACGAATATGTTTTTTCTTTTAAAAAGCCCGGAAATGGGGATTATAAAAGGGGAATTGTATTGACAAAACAATTTGTCGGTGATAAAATTAAAGTATATAAAAGGAAGAGTTGAAATGAACAAAATAAAAGATAAATATGCGATTTTTCTGGATATTGACGGAACTCTTATGGGTAGCTCTAGTGCGGCACTTGACGAAAATCTTGCTGTGATACAAAAGGTGAGGGCGCTTGGACACAAGGTGCTGATAAGCACAGGCAGGTCTACGGCGTATCTTCCCTCAAATATCGACATTGAAAAATATTTTGACGGCGTTGTCAGCGGAGCCGGTGCTCGTGTTGTCATAGACGGGAAAGAAGTTTTCTGCAAAACTATGACCCGGGAAAACATAAAAGCCTTTTGTGAGTATAGCATCGAAAATGGTATCATTGGCGTTCTTGAGGGCATCGATAATATGTTTTTTATGGGAATTGTTGAAGAAGGAATGGGCAAGTGGATTCATATTGACAGCAAAAATATTTCAGAGTATCTGACAAAGGCTTTGCCCATTGAAAAGTTCACGATTTTGGGCATTGCTCCCGAAGAACTGAATGAAATATTGACAGACTGCGTGATTTTGCAGCATGACGGATATGCAGAGATTTTGCAAAAGGACTGCAGCAAGTCAAGCGGTATGAAAATTGCAGCAGCAGAACTGGGCGTGGATAGCGAGCATTGCATTGCTATGGGAGACAGTCTCAATGATTTTGATATGATTGAAAATGCCGGTATTGGGGTTGCTATGGGAAATGCAGTCCCCGAGATAAAGGAAATTGCCGATATGATAACAAAAGATGTGGACAATGCAGGTGTTGCTGTTGCCCTTAAAGAAATATTCAGTTTAAAAGATTAGGTGGAGTCTTATGAGCAAAAGGATGTTATTTGTTTTCAACCCTTTGTCAGGAAAAGGAAACATCAAAAACAAGCTTTCAGGTATAATTGACACCTTTGTGAAATGCGGGTGGGAGATAACAGTTCGCCCGACACAAGGGATAGGCGATGCCTTCACGTTTGTGCGTGACAATGCCCAGCGCTTCCAACTTCTTGTGCTGTCAGGGGGCGACGGAACACTTAACGAGGGTATTCGCGGAATTATGTCGCTTGAGAAAGAAAAACGTCCGAGTCTTGGCTATATCCCTGCGGGGACGACAAACGATTTTGCCGCAAATATGAAAATTTCAAAGAATATGAAGAAAGCCGCACAGGATATTATGAATGGTGATTTGTTTGACTGCGACATTGGCAGTTTCAACGATAAAAACTTTGTGTACGTGGCGGCTTTCGGGGCGTTTACAGATGTGGCTTATGACACGCCTCAGCAAAACAAAAATATGCTTGGGCATCTTGCATATATCCTTGAGGGTGCGAAAAGGCTTCCAAATATAAAGGCATATCCTTTGCAGGTTGTTTATGACGGCGGAACTGTGGAGGGCGAATTTATTTATGGAATGGTGTCAAACACCAATTATCTTGGAGGCATAAAGGCTGAAAAGGCGTTTAAAGCAGAACTCAATGACGGACTTTTTGAAATTATTCTGGTGAGAAATCCAAAGAATATCATTGAAACACAAAATTTGCTTGCGTGCCTTGTCACTCAGGAGCTTAATCCGGAATATTTCACGGTTATCAGAAGTGAAAAAGTGAAATTTGTGTCGGATGAAGCCATACCGTGGACCTTGGACGGCGAATTTGGCGGAGCGGTCAAAGAAGCCGTGGTGCTCAACAAAAAACAGGCGGTGACGCTGGTTCTTCCCAAAAAGAAAATATGATATGACTTGAAAAGGATGGTGAAAACAATGGAAAAGACTCCGCTTTCGCTGAGAAAATATGTGGCGGTTTTCGGCCCGACAAATGCGGGGAAGTCCACCCTTTTCAACGCAATACTTGGTCAGGATGTTTCCATTGTTTCGGATGTGGAGGGAACAACTACCGACCCGGTTACAAAGGCGATGGAGCTTATTCCATACGGCCCCATAGCCCTTGTGGATACAGCCGGGCTTGGTGACAAAGGCGTGCTTGGCAAAGCAAGAGAAAAGAAAACCCGTGATATATTGAATAGATGCGATTTGGTGATTTATGTCAGGGATGTGAGTCTTGCAGATGAAGAAACAGCTGATTTTGGCAAAGTTCCCGTTGTAAATGTTTATACGAAATGCGATATTGCAGGTAAAGAAACGATTGAAGATATAAAGAAAAAAGATGCTGACGGAGTTTTTGTTTTTGAACACACCTTTGACGGGCTCAAAGAACTGCGAGAAAAAATGGTGTCACTTCTCAAAAAGCTCGATGATGAGGACGAAACTTTGCTTGGGAACATTGTTCCGACAAAGGGGATTGTGGTGCTTGTTATACCCATTGACAGTGCCGCCCCAAAAGGCAGGCTTATCCTCCCCCAGGTCCAGACCATAAGGGACTGCCTTGACCATGATATAAGGGCGGTTGCCACTACTGTGGAGATGCTTGATGATACCCTTGCAAGTCTCAAAAGGATAGACCTTGTGGTGACAGACTCGCAGGCGTTTCGTCAGGTTGCAGAGATTGTGCCGGATGAAATACCGCTTACCTCGTTTTCGATGCTTCTTGCCAATCAAAAAGGAAAAATTACACAGCTCATAAAGGGCACAAAAGTGATACCAAAGCTTTTGGACGGGGACAAAATCCTTATGCTTGAGGCGTGCACTCATGCTACAACACATGATGACATAGGAAAAGTGAAAATCCCGGCATTGCTTCAGAAGAACACCGGAAAGAATCTGGAATTTGTGCATTTTTCAGGGTATGATTTGCCGGAAGATATTGAGGAATACAAGCTCATCATTCAGTGCGGCGGATGTATGATAAACAAAAAAGCCATACAAAACCGGCTTGCACTTTTTGAAGAAAAGGGTATTCCTGTTACCAATTATGGCGTAGTTTTGGCATATCTTACGGGGATACTTGGCCGTGCAGAAAAAGTCTTTGAAAACAAAGATTAAAATAAAAAAATTTGGGAGGTATATTTTATGGAAACAACATTGGTAGTAATGGCAGCAGGTATGGGCAGCAGATTCGGAGGGCTCAAGCAGATGGAACCTATTGGCCCTGGCGGTGAGTTTTTGATGGATTTTTCTGCTTTTGATGCAAAGGAAGCAGGTTTTTCAAAAGTAGTCTTTGTCATTAAAAAAGAAATGGAAGAAGATTTCAAGCGAATTGCGGTAAGCCGTATAGAGAAGTACATAGACGTTGATTATGTGTTCCAGACAATGGATGACCTTCCGGCAGGAAGAACCAAGCCCTGGGGTACAGGTCATGCAATTCTTTGCTGCAAGGACAAGGTGATAACACCTTTTGCAATAATCAATGCAGACGATTATTATGGAAAGGCTGCATATGTTGAACTCAACAATGCGCTGAAAAAAATCAAAAAAGGCGAAATGCTCCTTGTGGGATATGATTTGGCACAGACTACAACCGAAAACGGAACAGTTACACGTGGCGTTTGCCAGGTGGAAGACGGCTATCTCACCGGCATAAGAGAAACCAAGGGCATCAGTGGCTTTACTTACTGTGAGGATGGTGAAACAGTTCATAGCCTTCCTGAAGACACCATTGTTTCCATGAATATGTGGGGCTTTGGCACAGAAATTTTTGACTACCTCGAAAGAGAATTTGAGGTGTTCAAAAACGAAAAGGATGTTATGAAAGACGAATATCTCATCCCGATAGTTGTTGATGATTTAATCAAAAAAGGCGAAGCAAAGGTAAAGGTCCTCAGAAGCCCTGACCGTTGGTATGGTATGACTTACCGTGAAGACAAAGACACTGTTGTAGCAGAAATGAAAAAGCTTTGTGAAGAGGGTAAGTACAACGGAATTTCTTAAATTGTAATAAAGTAAAAAGCCTCTTTCTCCGAAGAGGCTTTTTAGTATTGAATGATACCCTTGAATGTGATATAATAATCAAATTGGATACGGATTATAACGGATATTTCATTAAATATTGTTGAATAAATGTCTTTGCCTCAAGGAGAAGCGCTTTGAAGTGAAAGATTTGCGGTAATTATACAATGGACTTTAATGCCAAAATGAACGGAGGAAAATATCAATGGCACTTCACATTTTAGACGAGGCTAACCGTTGCCTTGAATGTAAAAATCCAACATGTCAAAAAGGCTGTCCCATAAATACGCCAATTCCTAAAGTGATTAGTCTTTTAAAGAATAATAAACTTGATGAAGCAGGGAAGATACTATTTGAGAACAATCCCCTTACCACAGTTTGCAGTTTGGTCTGTAATCATGAGAAACAATGCGAAGGGAATTGTGTGCTGAACAAAAAAGGTTCGCCGGTTCATTTTTCTGCAATTGAAAACTATATCTCCAGCACATATGCCCCTAAAATGACCAATGGTCCTGCAAAATCAAATGGTCAAAAAGTTGCTATAGTGGGCTCCGGACCTTCTGGACTTACCATCGCAATCATTCTTGCTCGCTATGGTTATCAGGTTACAATTTTTGAGAGCAAGGATAAAATCGGAGGTGTTTTGCGCCATGGCATACCGGAGTTTAGATTGCCCAAAAGCGTGCTTGATGATCTTCAGTATCGCCACATAGAACTAAAAGGTATAAAAATTCGCCCGAATATTCGTATTGGCGATGCTATAGGTGTGGATGATTTATTCCGAGACGGGTACAAGGCTATCTTCATAGGTACAGGAGTGTGGCGTCCAAATACATTACATATCAAAGGCGAAACCTTTGGAAATGTTCATTTTGCCATAAATTATCTCAATAATCCCAGCGTATATAAATTGGGAGAAAAAGTAACCATCATCGGTGCAGGTAATGCTGCTATGGATGTTGCGCGGACGGCGGTACGCAGCGGTAGCCGAGAGGTAACTTGTTTTTCCCTTGAAAAAAAGGTCGCGGCAAGTGATTACGAATACAGTTATGCAAAACTTGAGGGTGTAAACTTTCAATACAATCTTAAACCCGTAGAAATTCTTGATGATGGTGTGATTTTCCAGGATGTCATAGAGAATGACGACGGGACGATTGAAGAGGTAGAGGGTAGCAACAAATTTTACCCTTCGGATTCTGTTATCATTGCAATTAGTCAAGGACCGAGAAATATAATAGTGTCTACCACAACGGGACTTGAAGCGAGCAAGTCCGGACTTTTGGTAGCAGATGATGTTGGCAATACAAGCCGAGCCGGAATATTTGCATCAGGAGATGTGGTAAACGGCGCACGTACCGTTGTCGATGCAGTTGCTCACAGCAAGGTTGTGGCAGAAACTATGCATAGATACATTAAGGGCTTAAATAACGCCATATAAATTTTTAGCCCTGACTTGGCACGAGCCATATAAATATGTCGAATAATGTCGAAAGGAGTAGAAGATGAAAAAGAAGATTATTTTCATATCTATTATTATAGGGATTATGTTTCTTGTTTGCATATTTGGAAGAGGGATATATTTTTATGGAAAATATTCTGTTCCAAACGAAAAGTATTTTGGAAGTCAATATAAAGAAATATTACACACAATGTCCTTTCAAGACAAAAAGCAGGCAAATGAAATTATGGAAATAGTTGATGATGCATTTTCTTTTATAGGAAATAAAGAGAATGCAGAAAGTGAATTTGGGGAATTAAGCCGATATTGTATAACGGAAGAAGATGCTGTGACGGAAAATCATAAATTAAAACTTGTTACAGCGAATTTTGAAAATGATAAAGGCTATTTATGGTTTGTGTATAGCAACGAAGCATTAGATAAAAACAATAAAATTATAAGTGCCTCTGGAGGTATATTGGTTCGTTCTGTAGTTGAAAAAACTAATCAAGGGTGGAAAATTATTGATACAAGAGAACATCCATGATTTTTCGTTCCTGACTCGGCATGAGTTGCCGATAAAAAAGGTTTGCATCTAAACCTTATGCCTCGCAATTAAGAAATGTCGAATATTGTCGAAAGATTGGAGGAGCATATGAAAAAGAAAAGTATTATTTGGGTAACTATAATTTCTATAGTTATAGCTTTGGCTATCTTAATTTGGCGATATTTTGGATTAGCGATTATAGTTATGATTGGAGACATGAATGTTCCTGACAAAAATGAAATAATTGAATTAGTAAACGAAAATCAGATAGAAATAACTAATGCAATAGAAAACAATAATTTCGAAAACATAGAAAAAATCAAAGGAATAGAAGATATTACTGTAGAAGAGAATCATATTGATTTTTATTGTGGGGGTAAAGGTATTGGTTCAGCAACAAGTTATTATGGGTTTTATTTTTCTGAAGACAATGCAATAGATGTTAAAGAAAACATTGAATATCCAAAAGGTGAAACTTTACAACAAGATGGAAAGGGATATTCTTGGGATGAGCCTGATGGAGATAACAGGTTTTATGTCGAAAAAATTATTGATGGATTCTTTTATTATGAAAGCCATTATTAATCTTAGTCCTAACTTGCTATGAACTTGCGTTAAAAAGGTTTGCATCTAAACCTTATGCGTCGCAATAAAGAGATGTCGAATATTGTTGAAAGGAAGAAACTATATGTTTATAGAAGAATTATATTTTTATTATATTTCATTAAAGACAGAATTTGTAGATGTTGATTCATATAGAGAATGGTTAAACAAGGTATTTCTTGAGGATAATGATAAAGATGATATTATTTTAGAGTTGCAATTTTGTACTGATAATATAGAAAAAACAATAGAAGAAATGCAAATTTACATAAATAATAGGCAAATTTCAATAGATTATCACGCTGTTATGAAAATGATAATAAGTGAACTGAAAGAACAATATAAGAATAAAACCATGCTATACCAAATAACAAAGAAACTTTATAATATATGGACGTTGTTTCCTGAAAATATATCTTCTGAAAAGCCTTTTATAATACTAAATTCGATAGATGATCCTTGGTCATGGAATGATAAAGAGCAAGTTGAACAAATCACAGAAAAATTAATAAATTATTACAATTAATTTTTAGACCAAACTTTACATAAACTTGCTACCAAAAGGGTTTGCATCTAAACCTTATGTGTCGCAATGTTGAGGTGTCGAATGTTGTTGAAAATTTGTAAGGTGGTTTTTTATGGATTTTAATTTATATGTTAGTAGAATCAAAAAGAAAAGTGTAAAGTTCTTATTGCTTGCGATTGCCTCTCTTGTTATATTAGGAATTGCGGGAGAAATCCTTATTGCTAAAAGGATAGAAAGCTTATATTTTTTTCTATTGTTTGCTTGTATGGTTACATATTTGATTGTTTTCTATAAAAAAGAATTTTCTCGTGAAATAAATTTAAAAATGAAACCATTTGAAATAAAAATGAATTCTACAATCAACTATGCTGATATACATAATGTTTTGGTAAAGAATTGTGAAAATAATAAATGTTTTGATTATTCAGAGAAAAGTGCATTTTTCAAATTGATGAAAAAGTATACTGTTAGAGTTCTTTTGTATAGTACAGAAGATTTCAATAAAAAGGAATACGACGAAGAAAAAAAGAAAATCAACAGAAAGGCAAACAAATTATACAGCATTAACCATTGGGTAACAATTCATAAAGCTCGGAAACAGATGAGGGTTAATTTGATACATACAGAATGTGTTAATGATGCTCTTTTCAATTATATATCCGAAGATGCAGAAATTTGGCTGACAAGAGTAGAGGGGATAATAAATATTGTTGTTAGTAATGATCGACTCATTGTACCTCCATTAAAACCAACTATTTCTATATATGCAATAGATAGATACAAGGATATGGTAAAAATGCTGTTGGAGATGTTAGGCAAATAAATTTTTATACCTGACTCAATACGAACTACGACTAATAGGTTTTTGCATCTAAACCTTATGTGTCGCAATTAGTTAATGTATAGTAGGATTAAACTATATAATTAAAATATCATTTTATTAAAATAATACTTTAGGAGGCTATTATGAAATATTCACAACAGTTTAAAGAAAAAAAGGAAACAGTGCAGTCAAAATTTGTAAGTGCAGGGTTTGATGGGTTTATTGATTATGTGATAAAACCCGTTAAGACACGCGCGGATGAAAGTACTTGCACATACTTTCCCACTATTGATAAATTTGGGGAAAAGATTACAAGTCTTGCAGGAAGAAGCGGAAGTGTAGAGCTTGTTTTTGAAAAAACTGATTTTGGTGGCTGTGGTCCACACTACATTAACGGTCTTGCAAATATGGGCGTAAATTGTACCTGCATTGGAGCTCTTGGATATCCTGAGGTTAATCCTGCATTTGATTTGCATAAAAACTGCAAAACGGTAACTGTAAGCGAACCGGGATACTCATATCTTTTTGAGTTTGAAGATGGAAAGATAATTATGAGCAATATAAAAGAAATCAGTCAGCTTAAATGGAATGATTTGATAGAGCGTGTAAGCGTTGAGGAACTTGTTAAGTATTTTGAGGATGCAGATATCATTACTCTTGTAAACTGGAGCTATTTGGTGCATTTCCACGAAATATATGAAAAATTCCTTGAAATTGTAATGCCTAAACTTAAAAAGAAGGATAGAAAAATATATATAGACATTGCAGATTGCGCAAAACGTAGCCCTGAGGAGATAAGGGCAGCACTTAAAATGTTTGGTCGTTATAGTCAGTACGCACCTACATATCTCGGACTTAACAAAAGTGAAGCTATGGTAATGCACTCTGTTTTGTGCGACGGAGAATATGAAGGCTCTTTACCCGTTGCAAGGGCTATTAAGGAATATTCTGGTATTGGTACAGTTATAATTCACCCAGTTGATAGCTCTGCTGCAGTATTTGATGGCGGTGAGGTAGAAGTTCAGGGCATTTTGTGTGAAAAGCCTAAGAAGACGACTGGCGGAGGAGATAACTTTAATTCTGGTTTTTGTGCGGGACTTTTGGCAGATCTCGACATAAAGAGTTGTCTTGTATGTGGTATGACAACATCATATCTTTATGTTAAAAACGGAAAATGCAATAGCTTTGATGATATTTGCAAAACGATGAAAATGTACGACGACAGAGTGTGATGTGCATCTAACCTTATATATCTTATTCTTTGAAAATGGTCTGCATCTAAACCTTATGTGTCGCAATTTTGTAAAAAGACTGGCATCCAGATTATACAGTCTTTATACAAAAAATCGAAATAATCAAAACAGGAGCCTTTGATGAAACTTTATTTTGCGCCCCTTGAGGGGATAACCACATATACATACAGAAACGCCCACAGCGAAATGTTCGGGATGTGTGATAAATACTTTGCACCATTCATTACGCCCACAGCCAATGAGAAAATCGGCATGAAA
>JAFTJA010000002.1 GCA_017456605.1 Clostridia bacterium
AGGAGGAAAAATATAAGAAATAAAAGAAGTAAAAATTCCTTGCTCGGATATTGTAAGAAAAATTGTTTTAATCGAAAAAATAAAAGAAACACCAAAAAACTTTCCTCGAAAAGCCAATAAAATAAAAAAGAATTGACAAACAATGACACTTAATATATAATTCAAAAAATACAGAGAAGGAGGATAAAAAATGAAAAAATTCCTGATATTATTTTTATGTTTAACGATATTTATGTCTGTTTCGTGCTTTGCTGCAGACAGAGAAGTCACCGTCTTGATTGACGGTGAGACACTTGTGACAGACACGCCTCCCCAACTCATAAGCGGAAGAACAATGCTTCCTATGCGTGCTATATTTGAAGCGTTTGATGCAAATGTCACCTGGATGGGTGAGGACGAGCTTATCTTTGCCACAAAGGATGACCTTTTGATAGTTCTCAAAATTGGAGCAAAAGAAATGTCTGTTCAAAAAGCTTCGGAGAATGTAGGCAAAATTGTGACTTTGGATGTTGCTCCCTTTTTGTATAATGAAAGAACAATGGTTCCCGCAAGAGCAATAGCAGAGGCATTGGGCGCCGATGTTGACTGGATTGATGAAACCAGCACAGTTATTATAGAAAGCAAAAAATAACAATAAAATATTTTTGAAAAAGAGAAAAAGATTGTAGCAAATTTACAATCTTTTTTTGTACCCTTTTTTGACAAATTTCGCTTTTTTTATGGAATATAATATAAAAACACCCATTTCAAAAGGGTGTTTTTTGTCCTTAATCTTAATATTTAAGGAAGACGAAAGCTATTTTTCTTTAAAATCAGTTTTGTGAAAATTCTGTGACCACAAATTTTGACGGATAAAATTATCCGGTAAAAAGCTCTGCGATTTTTTTCATTTCGCTTATTTTGTGCTCTTTGAGAGAGTGTCCGTAAATATCCAAAGTTATTGAAACAGAGGCGTGCCCCAAAATTTCGGAAAGTGTGCGATAATCCATTCCCACTTCCAGTGCGCGAGTAGCAAAGGTATGCCTAAGAGAATGATACTTTATTTCACAAAGCCCTGCCTCCTTTATTTTTCGTTTGAAATGCCGACGATAAGACCTTACGTCAACAGGTTTTTCTTGTAGTGAAATCACAAATGTCCCCTTGTTTCTTGATTTTTTCAACTTTTCCAGAAGAAATGCAGGAATGGGAATTTCCCGCCGAGACGCGTTGCTTTTTGGCGGAATAATCTCAAGCCCTTTTTCTGTTCGCACTTGCGTTCCGTTTACACAAAGAGTAGCATTTTCAAAATCAATGTCCCGCCACCGAAGAGCGCAAACCTCGCCTATTCGAAGTCCGGTATAAAGACAAATAAGAATTCCAATGTCCTGGTCTTCCCGAAGTGTTTTCTCCAAAGCCTGCTGTTCTTTCAGTGAAAGAACTCGCACAAACGCCTTTTTCTTTGCGGGAAGTCTCACTTTTTTCCAGTTTTCTTCAACAAGCCCTCTTTCTTCAGCTCCCTTCAAAATCACTTTCAGGGTGGACAAAATACTTCTCGACGAGGCCCCTGAAAGACTTATTCCGTTCACAAAATTCTGAATTGTTTCAGCATTTATCTTTTTTAATGATATGCTTCCAAGGCGTGGGATTATGTGATTTCTTATGTGGCTTTTATAAATATTTAAGGTGCTTATTTTCACTGTTTTATGTTCCCTTTCCCAAAGGCCTATCCATTCTCCCAAGGTCATTTTGTTGTCTCTTATATTTTCTTTCTTTTCCGTCTTGCATTTTAACAATTTTTCTTTTACTTCACCATAGCTTTTTGAATATATATATCCATAAACTGCTTTTCCGGACAAGTCATAGTCCTTTATATATCGCCCCTCATATCGCCCGTCTTTTCTTTTATAAATATTTTCTCCTCTGCGAGCCATTATTTCTTCTCCTTTTTTGTGAAATTTCTTTTGACGGCTTTTTTGACGGAAAAAAGATGTCAAAAACCATATATTTTTTCAAAAAACCTTGACAAATCAGGGTTTTTGCAGTATACTTGGTATAC
Organism: Clostridia bacterium; assembly: GCA_017456605.1. Taxonomy (GTDB): domain Bacteria; phylum Bacillota; class Clostridia; order Monoglobales; family Monoglobaceae; genus SIG440. The sequence goes on from JAFTJA010000002.1 coordinate 2,036, forward strand.
ATTTTTTATGTTTTTTAAAATAAATACATATTTAGAGGCATCTTTTCAAAGATTTTCCCTTTCCTTAAATATTAAGATTAAGGACAAAAAAGAAAATCGGTGTTAAGATTTCTTTGTATATTATTTGTTTTTAAGGCTTAAAAAATGTGAGAAAATCTTATTTTTTTATATTAAAATTTTTTAAAGGAGGAAAAACAAAAAAATGAGGATGACAAAAGTTTTATCCTTAATCATCGCCTTGGCAATGATTTTGGGAACACTCACAACAGGCGTTTTTGCGGCAGATGCAGCAGATCTTACAATTTCTACTATTGCTGATTTGCAGGCGTTTGCTGAAAGCGTAAACAACGGAAATACCTATGAGGGAAAGACAGTTGTTCTTGCAAACAACATCGACATGGAGTATTCCGGTACTCCTATAGGAACATCATCTAATTCCTTCAAAGGAACTTTTGATGGTCAAGGTCATACAATAGACAACCTTTACATCACTTACTTTGACGGTGAGGCCTTTACCGGCTCATGTGTTGGTTTGTTTGGTGTTATAAACAGTCCTGCAGTTATCAAAAATGTAACAGTTAACAATCCTTATCTTGTTGCTGAACAGTACGTAGGCGGCATCGTTGGTAAGGGTTATACCGGAACAATCGAAAACTGTCATGTAACAGGTGAAATAGATATCGAAGGCAACTATATGGTTGGCGGTATCAATGGTCACGGATATGCTGATGTAAACAACTGCTCGGTAATCGGCGACCCTGACTGGGACTACAACTGCATTTGGGGAATTTATAAGGCAGAAGACATTGAAGGTGATAGCGTAGGCGGTATTGTTGGTCACTTTGCTGAGGGCTCAAAAACAATGAACAACTGCCACGTTGCAAATGTTGAAATCCTTGGTACAAGAAAAGTTGGCGGTCTTGTTGGTACAGGTTTTGAAAATCATACATACAAGAACTGTTCTGTTGAAAATGTTACGGTGGGAACAAATGCAACAGCAGAATACGCGTCAAGCAAGCCCGATTCAATGGGTATAGGTGGTCTTGTTGGTCTTTACTGCGGTTATTCAGGCGGTGCTATTGAAGATTGTGCTGTTAGCGGTGTTGAATTTACAAATGAAAACAACGTAACGGTTTCAGCAGGTGCTCTCACTGGCGGAACAAGAAACAAAACTGAAAAGAGAATTGACCCTCCCGCAGTTGAAGCAACCGGAACTACTGTAGCAACAGTTACAGGTGCTACAAACGAATATTTTAAGGAAACAACAGAACTGCCTGAAGCAAAACTTGAAAAGCTTGCTCCTATGGTTCTGACATCAGCTGATAGCTATATGACTTGGCCCAGCGGAGACAGCTCAATTGACAGACCTCTTAACGTAGTGGTTAAGTTCAGTGCTATTGACACGGAGGAAACCGTTGAAAACAGTCCTTACAAAGGCTGGTATACAGATTATTATATTACCTTTGACGGATTGAAAGACGATTCTTTTGTAGCTGACGGATGCTATCTTGCAGGAAATTATGGTTCTTATGGATGGATTGTTATACCAGTAGATGGGCTGGAGATTGAAGAAGGAGTAGTATATCCTGTAGTTAGTAGCTATGATGCACACCTTACATATAAAGAAATCTGCACAAATGTAAAAGAAATGATTTGCGCTATCTACATCAAACCTGAAATAATCGAAGCAAACCCCGATATGAACGTTACGCTTAATTTGGGAATTAAAAACGGTGATGCTGGCGAGGTAGTATATGTAAACAGCAGTGTATATGATGCAGACGAACTCGCAGGATATGTTGCAAAGGTAGGAGATGAAAAATATACATCTTTTGCAGATGCAGTTGCGGCAGCTGACGGAAAAACAGTTACTCTCCTTGCTGATGTTGCTTTGGAAGAAACAATTACTGTTGCTGCAGGAAAAACTGTTACACTTGACTTAAACGGAAAAACAATAACAGGAACAGACAATGCTTCATCAGGAAACTTTAGACTTATTGCAAACAAGGGAACATTGACTGTTGATGACAACGTTGGTACAGGTGCAATCACATTGGCTGCAACAAACAACCGTGGATATACTGCTTTGTCAGCTGTTATTTCAAACGAAGGCGGCACATTGACTGTTAAAAAAGGTAAGATCGAACACCTTGGCGGGTCTGATATGGCTTATGGCATCGATAACAATAGTACTCTTGGAGAAACAAAGGTTGTTGTTGAGGGCGGAACTATCATTTCACCTTACCGTGGTATAAGAGCGTTCCAAAACAGCAAAACAAAGATGAACTCCATTGTAATGAAAGGCGGAAAAATTGTTGCCCGTGCAGGTATCTGGATGCATCAGTCGGGTGCAGATTCACTTGGTGAAGTTACAGTTATAGGCGGTAAAATTGAAGCTGTTGCAAACGCTATCGTAACAGATATCCATTCAGGAGCAAAGACAACAATTACAATCAAGGGTGGCGAATTCAGCAATACAAGCACAACTGCAAACCTTCTTCTTGTGTGGCCCTTCTCCGATATGTCTACTGTTACAGAAGCAAACAAAACACTTCTGACAATCGAAGGCGGAAGCTTTGACTGTGCAGGTGAAGGAAACCTTATTGGTATTCTTAATGGAGCTGATACAAACACAGATGTAGCGGTTTCAGGCGGCACATTCAGTGAAGCAATCGCAGAAGAATATATCGCAGATGGCTTCAAGCTTGTGTCAAACAATGACGGGACTTATGGAATCACATCATATTGGGTAACAGCTACAGATGCAGGATATTACCTTGTAGATGGAAACAAGAAAGGTCTTATGAGATACCTCTTCCACTTTAGCATTGAGGGAGAGATTGAGGAGGCTTATATCAAATACATCAAGGGCAGTGACCTTTCATCACAGCAGGCAGGGGAAATCGAAAGAGGTGAATTGACCAACACCTTCTATGGTGACATCATAGATGTTCCTGAAACTGCAACAGACAAGTATTATGCAGTGGGATACGTAAAGATTGACGGAAAAGACTACTGGTCAAACCCAATCTTCTGTGAACCAGACTTCACAAGACATTTTTCATCACTTGATATTCCAGACAACGGAGGTAACGAATAATGAAAAGGTATGAAACACCCAAAATCGAGCTTACACGCTTTGATATTGAAGACATTATAACAACAAGTGCAGATCTTTTTGTTCCCAAGACCGCGGTAGAGGTTGCCGGGGAAAAAATTGAAGCAACGGACTTCGGCACACAGGCATTCTCTATTTTTGAGAACTAATATTTTTAAAGGCGGGGCAGCGAAAACTCGCTGCTCCCTGCTTTTTAAAGACTGAAAAAGAAAAGGACAGAAAAAAATGCGAGTTATCATAAGACGTTTTTTAGAACTTTTGTTCCCGACAATGATTTTGTCGGTCATGGTTACTTTTTTACATGTCAATACATACATTCCTGAAAGCAGAACAGTTCTTGGCATAGTTATGCTTTTTTCTGCAATATTGATTTATATCTATACCATTTATTGTCTGGGCGAATGCTTTGACGATATGTTTCAGACGATAGACTATTTCTTCTTCAATTTAGTTGCTTTTGCTATGTTTGTGGGAGTTGTCTGGCTGGCATTTCGCTTTATGAACAACACTCTTTTCACATGGTTGTTTGCTGTTGCCAAAACTTTTGTGTTTGTTGCTGAAGGGGTAAGCGCAGCCTCGTCTTTGACATATTTTTGTGGGATTTTTCTTGTGCTGATTATTGTAATACCGATTATCAAGATAAGAAGATCGCTATTTTAGAGAAGTGGGGGATTTTGTGAAAATAAAGAATAAGCTTTGTCCTACTTGCAAAACCGGCAGGGAAAGTCTTTTGCTGGATGAAACATCCTTGGAGTGTCCCTATATTTCAAGGTATACAGGGGAGATTTGCCCGGCGTATGTTCCGGATGAAGTCAAAGAGCCGGAACGCCGTGAAGGGGAGAAAGGTTTTTTCGCTTTCCTTCGCAAAAATAAAAATAGAAAGAAAAATTTTTAGGGATAATTTTTGTAGTGAAAGCACCCGCCGGAAACGGCAGGTGCTTTTTTCTTTTATTTCGTCAGATTTTGAATGTCTTTCTTCAAAAGCTCGGCAATTTTTGAAGTTTCATCGGGCGTCTTGCCCTGGAGAAGACAATAAAGTTTGATTTTTGGCTCTGTGCCTGAGGGACGGACAATGAAGTTGTTTTTGTCTTCAAGCTCAAAATAGAGCACGTTTGATTTGGGAAGAAGAATTTCTTCAATCTTTCCGCTCTCAATTTCAAGGCGCTTTGATGTGCTGTAATCACGGATGGCAAGGACTTTTTTGCCCCCCAAAACCTTTGGCGGATTCTGACGGATTTCTTCCATTATGCTTTTTATTTTTGCAATACCGTCAAGGCCTTCCATAGTGATGGACTCAACAAATTCGTGATAGAAGCCGTATTTTTTGTAAATATTCTGAAGCTGGTCATAGAGCGAGAGGCCCTTTTCACGGTAGAAAACAGCCATTTCCGCAATGAGCATACTTGCTGAAACTGCGTCCTTGTCGCGTGCATATGTTCCGGTGAGTGAGCCATAGCTTTCTTCAAAACCAAAAAGGTAAGTTCCTTTGCCGCTTTCTTCAGCTTCCTTTATTTTCTCACCGATGAACTTGAAGCCGGTGAGGACGTCTTTCATTTCCGTGTCATAAAAGTCACAAATTTCCTTTGTCAGATTTGTGGTAACAATGGTTTTCACCACAAAGCCGTCCTCGGGGAGAATTCCTTTTTCCTTTTTGCTGGACAAAATATATTCACAAAGGAGAACACCTGTCTGGTTTCCGGTCAAGGCTATGTATTCGCCCGATTTGTCACGCACCAAAAGCCCAACTCTGTCGGCATCGGGGTCGGTACCGATGATGAGGTCGGCGTCGTTTTTCTTTGCAAGGTCGATTGCCAAAGTGAACGCCTCTTTGTTTTCGGGGTTTGGAGAGGCAACTGTGGGGAAGTTTCCGTTTGGCGCTTCCTGCTCTTTCACCACAAGAACGTTTTCAAAGCCAAGACGTGAAAGGGCACATCTCACAAGCTTGTTTCCCGAGCCGTGGAGAGGAGTATAGACAAATTTCATATCTTTGCCGAATTTTTTTACCAAATCAGGGTTTTGGCTTTGTGCCAGAACGTTTTCAAGGTATGCGTTTTCGGTTTCTTCGCCCATTATTTCAATCATTCCGGAGCTTATACCCTCGTCAAAATCAATGATTTTTGCTCCGCCGAAAAGGGGCGTTTTTTCAATTTCTTCAAGGACAACAGACGCAAGCTCAGGAGAGAGCTGCGCTCCGTCGCTGCCGTAAACCTTGTAGCCGTTGTATTTTGCGGGGTTGTGGCTGGCGGTTATTGCAATTCCTGCCGCCGCACCCTTGAAGCGGACCGAGAATGAAAGCTCAGGAACGGGCTTGAGTTCCGGGAAGATATATGCCTTTATGCCATTGGCAGCAAGGACTCTTGCTGCGGTTTTTGCGAATTCTTCGGATTTGTTGCGGCTGTCATAGGCAATGCAGACAGAAAGAGTGCTGCCGCTTGGGTTTGTCTTTATCAGCTGATTTGAAAGACCCTGAGTTGCACGAGCCACAACGTAAGAATTCATACGGTTTATGCCAAGGCCGATGATCCCGCGAAGACCTGCCGTGCCGAACTCAAGTGATGCGTGAAACCGCTCTTTTATTTCGGCTTCGTTGTTTTTTATGCTTTCAAGCTCCGGTTTCTCAGCGTCGGTGACGTTTTCCAGCCAAAGTTCATATTCGTTTTGGTATGACATATAAAGTTCCGCCTTTCATTTATGTAATGTTTTTTATTATATAATATCACAAATAATATTTTTTGTCAAAAAGATTGATATTTAAGTTTAAATTTGTTATTATTTATATAGCAGAAAAATTCAAAAGGAGAAGATGAAAATGATTGCAATAGGTTCAGACCATGGTGGTATAAACTTAAAAAATATTATAAAAGACTTTCTGGACAAAAAGGGGCTTTCTTACAAAGATTTTGGAACATACAGTGCGGAGTCCTGCGACTATCCTGATTTTGCCAAAGCGGTTTGCACCTCGGTGGTTTCAGGGGAGAGTGAAAAAGGAATTCTTGTTTGCGGAACAGGTATCGGAATGAGTATGGCAGCAAACAAGATAAAGGGTATTCGTGCGGCGCACGTTACTGATACATACAGTGCCAGGATGACAAAGGAGCATAACGATGCAAATGTGATTTGCCTTGGTGAGAGAATTACCGGCTGTGATTTGGCGCTGGAGATTGTAAATGCCTATCTTGAGGCGTCTTTCCAGGGGGGAAGACACGAAGGAAGAGTGAAAAAGGTTATGGCATTTGAGGAAGAATAAAATTTTGAAAGAGGAAATTTTTATGAAAGATGTCCGCAAGGTTAAAATAGGAAATGTGACCATCGGCGGCGGCGAGAAAATCGCCGTTCAGTCAATGACAACAAAATATACCGCAGATGTTTGTGCCACGGTGGAGCAGATTAAAGCCCTGGAGGCTGTGGGCTGTGACATTGTGCGTGTGGGGATTCCCGACGAAGAAAGTGCAAGGGCCATTTTTGACATAAAATCAAAGATAAATATACCTCTTGTTGCGGACATTCATTTTGACTGGAGACTGGCACTTATCTGTATGGAGCGCGGTGCTGACAAAATTCGCATTAACCCCGGAAATATCGGGGGCGAGGACCGGGCAAAGGCTGTTGCTGACGAGGCAAAGCGGCGGAACATTCCCATCCGCATAGGTGTGAACGGCGGCTCTTTGGAAAAGGAAACCCTTGCAAAGTACGGCGCACCAACGGCTGAGGCGATGGTTGAGAGCGCTGAGGGGCATATACGGATTTTGGAAAAATACGGTTTTTATGATACGGTGGTTTCTATGAAATCATCAAACGTGAAAAGGACCATTGAGGCGTATCGTCTGGCAAGGGAAAGGTTTGATTATCCCCTCCACATCGGTGTGACCGAGGCGGGAACATATAAGGGCGGCGTGGTTAAATCTGCAATCGGAATTGGCTCCCTTTTGGCTGACGGAATAGGTGAAACCATCAGGGTTTCCCTCACCGATGACCCGCGCCTTGAGGTTGAGACTGCAAGGATTATCCTTAAATCTCTGGACCTTTTAAAGGGCGGAGTTGAGGTGGTTTCGTGTCCTACCTGCGGCAGATGCAAAATTGACCTTATTTCAATCGCAAAGGAAGTAAACGCCCGCCTTGAAAAATGTGACAAAAACCTGAAAGTTGCTGTTATGGGCTGTGTCGTGAACGGCCCGGGGGAAGCGAAGGACGCAGACATCGGGATTGCCGGGGGAGACAGCTGTGCTGTGCTTTTCAAAAAAGGTGAGATAGTAGGAAAAATCGAAGAAGAAAGAATTGTTGAAACACTTCTTGATGAAATTGAGAAAATGGAAGGGAATTGATTTGGTTGTCGAAAATACTCGAAGTCTTTGACAAGGTAACGGTTTTGGAGCCGTTTGCCTCTTGCCTTGACAAAACCGAAATAATAGATTTTGTGGTTGATATAGGCAAAAAGTCTGCCAATATTACAATCGGGTGTGATTTTCTTATTTCAAAGCCGGAGCTTTTTGACTTTGGCGAACAGATAAAGACGGTTTATTCCCTCGATGATGTTGAAATAAAGATCAGATATAGCGGAATAGAATTCTCAAAGGAGTACTACAAAGGACTTCTTTTTTCGCTTTTTAAAAAGTGTAATATATGCAAAGCCTTTCTCATATCAAGCATCGGTGAGCTTTGTGGTGACGTTTTGAAAATCAAAAACGTCAAAAGCGGCAAGGAAATACTCAAAGAAAGCAAGTGCGAAAAAATCCTTGAAGAAATAGTCAGCTTTGAGCTGGGCAGAAAGATAACGGTTGAGATTGATGCGCAAAGTTTGGATATAGAGACTTATACCACTGAAAAAGAAGAACGGCTCGAAAAAATAAGCAAAAAGTTTCAGGAAATGGCACCAAAGAAAAAGGAAGAGCCGCCTACAGACAATCAGGGCACAGTTCTTGATGTGGGAACAATCTTTGGAAAACCCATTGATGAAGAAGTTTCTGAAATGGTGTCCCTTCGTGCCGGCATGGGGATTTGTGCGGTCATGGGCGAAATCATTGATGTTGAAGTGCGGGAGATACAAAAGGACGGAAAGCTTGCATTCATTGCGGTGAACTTTGACCTTGGTGACGACAGCTGGGGCATTTGTTGTGAGCTTTTTGGAAAAGCTGAAAAGATAAAGCCACTTCTTCCTGCTATCAAAGAGAGGAACATCCTGAAAGTCAGAGGCGACTATAATTTTGATGAACGTGCCCGTTGCGAAAAGCTGAAAGTGCTTTCCATTGAGCTTATGAATAAACCCGCGACCAGACAGGATAACGCGGAAGAAAAGCGCGTGGAGCTTCACCTTCATACAAAAATGAGCGCAAAGGATGCCATCACCTCGCCAAGCGACCTGATAAACCGTGCGGCGGCATGGGGACACAGCGCCCTTGCAATAACCGACCACGGTGTGGCTCAGGCGTTCCCCGAGGCAATGGGAGCTTTGTCAAAAATAAGAAAGAACGGTCAGGATTTTAAAATCATCTATGGAACAGAGGGCTATTTTGTAAATGACTTACCCATCGGAGTGGACAGTGTGCCCGAAAGCGTCAGGGATAAAATTTACATAGTTTTTGACATTGAAACAACCGGGCTGAGTCCCGAAACCGAGACGATTACCGAGATAGGCGCGGTGAAAATTATGGACGGCGAGGTGGTAAACACATTTTCAAAGCTTATAAACCCACAGAGGGAAATTTCACCCCGGATAACCGAGCTTACGGGGATTACCAACGAAATGGTGAAGGATGCACCCACCATTGATGCGGTGCTTCCTGAGTTTCTTGATTTTTGTGGTGCACGGAATAATGTTAAAAACACAATTGTTGCCCACAATGCCAAGTTTGACACGGGCTTTATAAAGGCCGAGATAGAAAGATACAATCAGAAAAATAGCGAAAACCCCCTTTCTTTTGACAAATATCCCGTGGTTGATACGGTTGAACTTTCAAAAGAATTGTTTCCTGAGGAGAAAACCCACAAGCTTGATGCGGTATGTGCTCGGCTTGGTGTATCTCTTGAAAACCACCACCGCGCCCTTGATGATGCAACGGCAACGGCCGAAGTCTTTATCAAGATGCATCAGATAAAAGAAAAAAGAAAATTGAACATCGATGAAAATTGGACGGTGGAATCCAACCCCGAACTCCTTAAAAAACCATATAATCATATTGTTATACTTGCGAAAAATGAAACGGGACTCAAGAATATGTACAGATTGATTTCAAAATCAAATCTTGACTATTTTTATAAAAGACCAAGAATCCCAAAGAGTGTGCTTTCAAGATTTCGTGAGGGGCTTATTGTAGGCAGTGCCTGCGAGGCAGGCGAACTTTATACCGCCATCCGTCAGGGAAGACCGGATGAAGAAATTGAAAAAATTGCGGCTTTTTATGACTACCTTGAAATTCAGCCCCTTGGCAACAATGACTTTTTGGTGAGAAGCGGGGAGGTTGAAAGCCGTGAGGCGCTGAAAGAATTGAACCGAAAGGTTGTGGCTTTGGGCGAAAAGCTTGGGAAGATGGTGGTTGCTACCTGCGATGTGCATTTTATGGACCCCAAGGACGAGCTTTACAGACGCGTTCTTCAGGGTGCTCAGGGCTATGACGATGCTGATATGCAGGCACCTCTTTATTTCAGGACAACAGATGAGATGCTGGAGGAGTTTTCATACCTTGGCAAAGAAAAGGCGTATGAGGTGGTGGTGAAAAACACCAACATTATTGCGGATATGATTGAAGACGTTGTTCCCCTGAGGGGTGGCACGTACAACCCGTCAATCGAAAACTGTGAGCAGGATCTTGAAGAAATGTGCAGAAAGCGTGCCCACGAGATTTATGGGGACGAGCTACCCGAAATTGTCAAAGCTCGTATGGACAAGGAGCTTGGCTGTATTTTGGGATATGGCTTTGCAGTTATGTATATGATTGCCCACAAGCTGGTGAAAAAGTCCAACGAGGCGGGATATCTGGTTGGTTCCCGTGGCTCTGTTGGTTCAAGCTTTGCGGCGTATCTTGCGGGGATTACTGAGGTTAATGCCCTGGCGCCCCACTATGTTTGCCCAAATTGCAAAGAGTCTGAGTTTTTCACCAAGGGCGAATATAATATAGGTATAGATATGCCGGACAAAAATTGTCCCAAGTGCGGGCAAGCCATGCACAAGGACGGCTTCAACATTCCCTTTGAAACATTCTTGGGCTTCAAGGGGGACAAGGTTCCGGATATTGACCTGAACTTTTCGGGTGAGTATCAGGCAACAGCACACAAGTATGTTGGCGAGCTGTTTGGTGATGCTTTTGTGTTCAAGGCGGGGACAATCGGCACAATCGCTGACAAAACCGCAATCGGTTTTTACGGCAGAAAATATTATGAAAACAAAGGGATAAAGCCCACTCAGGCGGAGCTCAAGAGGGTTTCAAAGGGGCTTATTGATATAAAAAACACCACCGGTCAGCATCCGGGGGGAATTATTGTATGCCCAAAAACCATGGACATTCACGAATTCTGTCCCGTTCAGCATCCGGCTGAGAAAAAGGATTCGGGGATAATCACCACGCATTTTGATTTCCATTCAATCCACGACAACCTTTTGAAGCTTGACATCTTAGGCCACGACGACCCGTCAACAATCAGGATGCTTGAATCACTCACCGGGCTTGACGCAACAAAAATTCCTCTTGATGACCCCGAAACAATGAGCATTTTTTCAGGTACTGACGCTATCGGCGTTACCCCTGAGCAGATACATTCAAAGGTGGGAACTTTCGGCGTTCCGGAGTTTGGAACGTCCTTTACCCGACAGATGCTTCTTGATACACTTCCCAAAACTTTCTATGAGCTTGTTTTGATTGCGGGTCTTTCTCACGGAACAGACGTGTGGCTTGGCAATGCTCAGGAGCTTATAAAGTCAGGAACAGCCACTCTTTCAGAGGTTATCGGTGTGCGTGATGATATTATGACATATCTTATGAACAAGGGTGTAGAGCCGGGGCTTGCTTTCAAAATAATGGAGTTTGTCCGCAAGGGCAGAGCCGCAAAAGAGGGTATGCCCGAAGAATTTGAAACCCCTATGCGAGAAAACAATGTGCCTGACTGGTACATTGACTCCTGTAAAAAGATAAAGTATATGTTCCCAAAAGCTCATGCGGCGGCGTATGTAATGATGGCTTTCCGTGTGGCATATTTCAAGGTGCATCACCCTCTGGAATTTTATATTGCCTATTTCACTGTGCGTGCCGACCTTTTTGACGCAAAGATTATGGCTCAGGGTGATGAGGTCCTGATGGCTGAAATGAAAAACCTTGAAATGCGGCAAAACGACTGGTCGGCAACGGAAAAATCGGTTTATACCATCTGTGAAATCGTTCACGAGATGTATCAAAGGGGCTTTGAATTTTTGCCCGTGGACCTTTATGAGTCAGACGCCTTCAAATTCCAACGTGTTGAGGGGAAAATAAGACTTCCCATAAACGCCTTTCAGGGTGTGGGTGATGCAGCGGCTCAAAATATTGTTGATGCCCGTGAAAATGGAGAGTTTGTTTCAATAGAAGACTTGAAGCAGCGGGCGCATCTTACCAAAACGGTTATAGAGACATTGGGCGAAAATGGATGCCTTGAGGGGCTTTCCGAAACCAGCCAGATTTCACTTTTTGATGAATTGTAAAGAAGGAGAGAACAAAAATGACAATAGCTGAAAGACTTGCAAGCGAACTGAGCCTCAAGCAATGGCAGGTGGACAACACCATAGCACTTCTTGACGAGGGGAACACCATTCCCTTTATTTCCCGTTACCGCAAAGAGGCAACGGGTGAACTGAATGACGAGGTGCTTCGCACGTTTTTTGAACGCCTCACATATCTTCGAAATCTTGAAGAAAGAAAGGAAGATATAAAGCGGATTATCGGCGAGCAGGGAAAGCTTACTGACGAGCTTGCAGCAGAAATTGATAGGGCAGAAAAGCTTTCTGAGCTTGAGGATATTTATAGGCCGTACAGACCCAAGCGCCGTACCCGTGCCACGGTCGCAAAGGAAAAGGGCCTCGAGCCTCTTGCTATGGAAATATATCTCCAAAACACCAAGGCTGAAAGCCTTGAAAGCATGGCCCTCCCCTTTGTGGATGTAGAAAAAGGCGTTGAAACGGTGGAAGATGCAATAAATGGAGCTATGGACATCATTGCTGAAATTATTTCGGACAATGCTGAGCACAGAAAAGAAATCCGCAGTATGTTCATGGAAAAAGGTCTGCTTTGCTCAAAAGCGGCGACAGATGAGGACTCGGTTTACAGAAATTATTATGACTTTTCAGAGCCGGTGAAAAAGGCGGCCAGCCACCGTGTGCTCGCCATAGACCGTGGCGAAAATGAGCAGATACTCACCGTTTCTGTTTTTTGCGAGGAAGAAAAGGTGCTTGAATATCTGAAAAGCAGCGAAATAACAAACCCTGCATCTATCACTGCAGAGATTGTTGCGGCTGCAACAGAGGACGCATACAAAAGGCTTATACAGCCCAGCATTGAACGTGAAATCAGGAGCGAGCTCACCGACAACGCTCAGGAGCAGGCGATGCAGGTCTTCAAGGTGAACCTCAAAAATCTTCTTATGCAGTCGCCCATCCGCGGACAGGTAGTCTTAGGTCTTGACCCGGGATATCGTACAGGATGCAAGGTGGGGGTTGTTGACGAGACGGGAAAGGTGCTTGACACAGGGGTTATTTATATAACCCATTCAGAGGCGCAGAAAGAGGCGGCAAAAGTCTTTATCAAAGGACTTATCAAAAAGCACGGAATTACACTTATTTCAATAGGCAACGGAACTGCATCAAAGGAAACCGAAATTTTTGCATCAGAGCTGATAAAAGAAATTCCTGAATGTAACACAAAATATATAATTACCAACGAAGCGGGGGCGTCGGTGTATTCTGCGTCAAAACTTGCCACAGAAGAATTCCCCGACTTTGACGTAACCCAGAGAAGTGCAATTTCAATTGCAAGACGTGTTCAGGACCCCCTTGCAGAGTTGGTAAAAATTGAGCCAAAGGCAATAGGCGTAGGTCAGTATCAGCACGACATGAATCAGAAGCGTCTGGGCGAGGTGCTTGGTGGCGTGGTTGAAGACTGCGTAAATAGTGTGGGCGTTGACTTGAACACCGCATCAGCACCGCTTCTTGGCTACGTTTCAGGGATAAATATGACAATAGCTAACAATATTGTAAAATACAGGGAAGAAGAGGGGCGTTTTACCAGTCGAACACAGCTTAAAAAGGTTGGAAAGCTTGGACCAAAGGCCTTTGAACAGTGCGCGGGATTCTTGAGAATTCCAGGGGGCAAAAATGTTCTTGACAACACCTCGGTACATCCGGAAAGCTATGATGCGGCAAAGAGCCTGCTTGAGCATCTTGGGTACACTCTTTCGGATGTAGAAAATGGCGGGCTTGGCGACATTAAAGACCGCATGAAAGAAAGCAATATTGCAGCGTTGGCAGAAAAGCTTGGTGTGGGTGTTCCTACTCTCCGTGACATTGTTGATGAAATAACAAAGCCCGGCCGTGACCCACGTGATTCGGTTGAACAGCCGCTTCTTCGCGAGGACGTTATGAGTATGGAAGATTTAAAGCCGGATATGATTCTCACAGGGACAGTGCGGAATGTTATTGATTTTGGTGCGTTTGTGGACATTGGTGTTCATCAGGACGGGCTTGTTCACGTTTCCCAGCTCAGCGAAAAGTTTGTAAAGCATCCCATGGACGTGGTTTCTGTGGGTGATATTGTGAAGGTAAAGGTGTTGGAGGTTGATGTTGCCAAAAAGAGAATATCCCTCACCATGAAAGGGGTTTAAGGATGGGAAGAAATGACGGGTTGAAATTTTACAAAAACTTCTTTTTCCTTATGATTCCCATGGCGCTGAAGGAGCTTGTGGCGGCACTTGTAAACCTTTTGGACACCGTTATGCTTGGAGAGCTTGGGACAGATGTTATTGCGGCATCGGGGATTGCCAATCAATGGTATTTTCTCTTCGCGGTTATGGTTTTTGGTACCTGCGGTGGAGCAGGGGTTTTTGCGGCACAATACTGGGGAGCAAGGAACATCCCCAATGTCCGCAAGGTTCTGGGAATAAATGTGATACTTGTGACGGCACTTTCTGTTGTTTTCATTCTTGTTTCAAGCCTTGCCCCTGAATGGATAATCAGAATTTTCAGGAAAGACGCGGCAGTGGTGGAGCTTGGCGCAAAGTATCTGAGACTTGTTTGTATATCTTATTTGTTTTCGGGGATTACCTCTGCGTATGACATAAGCCTTTGTTGCAGCGAAAAGGTGAATATTCCGTTTATTTCTCGATTTGTGGGACTTTTTGTCAATGCCTTTTTGAACTGGGTGTTTATTTACGGAAAGCTCGGTGCGCCCGCTATGGGCATTGAAGGCGCGGCTGTTGCCACTATCATTGCAAGGGGAACAGAGCTTGGCATTATTCTTGCAGTGGTTTATGGCAAAAAGCTTGTTCAGGCGGCAAAGCTGTCAGAACTTTTGACCATCCCACGGGATATGATTGGCGGATACCTGAAAGCATCACTCCCTGTGGCGCTCAATGAGGGGGCGTGGGCACTTGGCACGGTTACATATTCCTGGGTGTTTTCACAAATCAGTACCGAAGCAATGGTGGTAATCACCATTGTGCAAAATATCGAAAGACTGCTTCTGGTTTTTTTCCACGGTGGCGGAAATGCCGCGGGCATAATGGTTGGAAAGCTTGTTGGTGCGGATGAGCCGAAAAAGGCGTACGAGGTTTCAAAAAAGCTTTGCCTTATGAACACGGTTTTTGCTTTTTTTATATCGGTAGTATTCATTTTCCTGAGGCCGTTGGCGCTTGTACCCTACAACGTAGAGCCCGTGGTGTACCAATCAGCGCTTAATCTTTTGTTTTTGATGGCACTGATTATGAATGTGAAAGCCCTTACATTTTTCTTTATTGTGGGCGTCTTTAGAAACGGTGGAGACCCAAAGCACGCGGCGCTGATTGATATTTCTTCAATGTGGTTTGTGGGTGTACCGTTGGCACTTGCTGCTGGACTTTGGCTGAAACTACCCCTTGAGGTTATATATCTTGCGACAATGAGTGAGGAACTTGTCAAGCTGGCGCTTTCAGCATATTGGTTTGTCAGCAAAAGGTGGATAAGAAACCTTGTGAAATAAGACTTTTTAAAAGAGGAGATGGGCGGCTCCTCTTTTTTTGTTTCACGTGAAACATTCACAGAGGCGGTCTAGAAAAATGTTTCACGTGAAACATTCTTTCTTTTGTGCAATGTTTTTTAAAAATACTATTGTATTTTCCCCAGAAAAGTGGTAAAATGAAGACCAAGGAAAGAAAATACAAGCTTATGGAGGCTTGAAATGGGAAAAGTAATTGCCATTGCAAATCAAAAGGGCGGTGTGGGAAAGACCACAACTGCCGTGAATTTAAGTGCTTGTCTTGGCCAAAAGGGAAAGAAAACACTTCTTATAGACATTGACCCCCAGGGCAACAGCACAAGCGGGCTTGGGGTTGACTCAAGGAAAATAGAAAAGTCAATTTATGATTGCATAATAAATGATGTTCCGATGAGCGAAGTCTTGGTTGATACCGGGTTTGAGGGGCTTTGGGTTTGTCCGTCAAACATCAATCTTGCCGGTGCGGAGCTTGAACTTGTGGCGAAAGAAAATCGTGAATATGTGCTGAAAAACGCCATAAGTGAGATAAAGGAAGATTTTGATTTTATATTTATTGATTGTCCGCCGTCACTCGGGCTTATTACGCTGAATTCTTTCACAGCGGCAGACTCTATTTTGGTGCCGATACAGTGCGAATATTATGCCCTTGAAGGGCTTGGACAGCTTACCAATACCATAAAAATGATAAAGAAAAAACTCAATCCGGAGCTTTCTCTGGAGGGCGTTTTGCTTACTATGTTTGATGCAAGAACCAATCTCTCAATTCAGGTTGTTGATGAGGTCAAAAAGTTTTTCAAGGGAAAGGTTTATGCCAGCATAATACCAAGAAACGTCAGACTTTCGGAGGCGCCCAGCTTTGGACAGCCTATTATTCAGTATGACAAGCATTCGAAGGGTGCTGCCTGCTATATGGATTTGGCTGATGAGGTTATTGAAAACAACAGTTAGAAAGGAAGTGTAACTGTGGCAGAAAAGAAAATCCCAAAGAAGGCTATGGGCAGAGGCTTGGGAGCGTTTTTTGATGATGTTGGTGACAACATAATCCCGGAAACGCCCAGGAAAAAAGAGGCGGAATCCGGAGTAAAAGTTCTGAAAATCCGGGATGTTGAGCCCAATCCGGCGCAGCCCAGAAAGAATTTTGAAAAGGACAAGCTTGAAGCTTTGGCGGCGTCCATCCGTGAGCATGGCATAATTCAGCCAATCGTGGTGAAGCCCCAGAAAAACGGAATGTACCTGATTGTTGCGGGCGAAAGGCGCTGGAGAGCGGCAAAGCTTGCGGGGCTTGGCGAAGTTCCTTGTGTTGAGGGTGACTATACCGAAAAACAGGTTATGGAGCTGGCTTTGATTGAAAATCTTCAGCGTGAAGACCTCAATGCTATTGAAGAAGCCGAGGGTTATAAGAGGTTGATGGACACCTTTGGGCTTACTCAGGAAGAGGTGGCAGAACGTGTGGGAAAAAGCCGCAGCGCGGTGGCGAACTCCCTCAGGATGAACGGCTTGTCCGAAAAACTCAAGAAAATGGTTATTGTGGGCGAGCTTTCGGGCGGTCACGCCAGAGCGCTTTTGTCTTTGGAAAAAGAGTCGGACAGGCTCTTGATTGCTGAAAAAATAACAAAAGAGGGTCTTAGCGTTCGCCAGACCGAAAAACTGGTAGCAGCAATAAGTCAGCAAAAAGAAAAACTCCAGCCGACAAAACCCGACAAGAATATTGAAAAATATTTCAAAGATTTGGCTCGGGAAATTTCTTCAAGACTTGGCACAAAGGTTACCATAAAAAATGGCAAAAATAAAGGAAAAATAGAAATTGAATATTTTAACAACGCAGAACTTGAAGGGATTCTTGAAAAAATAAAAAAATAGAAAATTTTGGAAAAACCCCCGAAAAATTGTCCCTCAAAAACGCCTCTTAAAGACAAAAAGTGAAGGCTTGCAATAAAGGGATATCAAAAGAGAGCGAAGCTGTCAAAAAGGGCAAAAATTTGCCTTTGACGGGGAAGGCCCATAAAGGAGAAAAAATGAAAAAGAATTATAAGAAAGTTTATGGATATGGGATAATCTTTCTTGTGTGTGTGATAGCAGTTGTTTTTGTTGGAATTTTATCACAGCAAAAAACTCAGGTCAAAGAAGCAGATTATCAAAATCTCATAACAGCAAATCAGAACAGCATAAGAATTCTGGAAGAAGAAAATGCCCAGCTCAAAAAGAAAATTTCAGAGCTTGAAAAAAAGCTTTCCGAGGAAAAGCTTTTTGTGTCGGATGTGACAACTTCTTCTCAGGCAATAAACGATATGAAAGAAATTTTTGATACATTCAGGGCGGGAGAAAAATCCCGGGCAAAAACTGACTTTCAGAAAATTGAGCCAATAGGCTTTGATGACAATGCCCTTTTGTATTATGAAATCTTAAAAGAGCTTTTAGAAAAGTAAAACTTTAATATATATAAAAATTTGCCGTAAACAGCAGTTGAAGGAGAGAACAAAATGATAGATATTAAAATTTTGAGAAACGAACCCGAAAAACTTATTGAAGCCTTAAAAAGAAGAAAGGAAGACCGCATAGACGTTGACGGTCTTTTGGCACTTGATAAAAGCCGCCGCGAGGTGCTTTTCAGTGTGGAACAAATGAAGAGCCGCCAGAACGAGGTTTCAAAGCAGATTCCCGCTATGAAAAAAGCAGGGGAGGACACAACCGCTATTTTTGCTGAGATGAAAGAGCTTTCGGACAACATCAAAAAGCTTGATGAGGAAGTAAGAACCATCGACGAGAAGATTGAAAAGATTATGTATACCATTCCAAACATCGCAAACCCCACAGTTCCTGACGGGGATACCGATGAGGACAATGTGGAAGTTCGCCGCTTTATGGAGCCCACAAGCTTTGATTTTGAGCCAAAGGCGCACTGGGATTTGGGCGAAAGCCTTGGAATTTTGGATGCGGCAACTGCTGCAAAGATAACGGGTACACGCTTTACTGTTTACAAGGGTGCAGGTGCTCAGCTTGAAAGAGCGGTAATAAACTTTTATCTTGATACCCACACCGAAAAGAACGGTTACAAGGAAATTTTCCCGCCCTTTATGGTGCACAGAAACAGCATGGTGGGAACAGGTCAGCTCCCTAAATTTGAAGAAGATGCGTTCAAAGTAGCAAACACCGATTATTTCATGGTACCCACAGCTGAAGTTCCGGTTACCAATATGCACCGCGATGAAATTTTGGACGGCAGCAAGCTTCCTATCAAATATTGTGCATACACCGCGTGTTTCAGAGCTGAAGCAGGAAGCGCCGGCAGAGACACAAGGGGACTTATCCGTCAGCATCAGTTCAACAAGGTTGAGCTTGTGAAATTTGCAAATCCCGAAAATTCATATGAAGAGCTTGAAAGCCTTGTAAACGACGCAGAATCGGTTCTCAAGCTCCTCAAGCTTCCATACAGAGTAGTAAAAATCTGTATCGGCGACCTTGGCTTTACTGCTGCTATGAAATATGACATTGAGGTCTGGATGCCCAGTTACAACAGATTTGTTGAGATTTCTTCCTGCTCAAACTTTGAAGACTTCCAGGCAAGACGTGCAAACATCAAGTTTAAAAACTCCGTGAAGGATAAGGCTCAGCTTGTTCATACCCTCAACGGCTCGGGCGTTGCCATCGGCAGAACTGTTGCGGCAATTCTTGAAAATTATCAGAATGCTGACGGCTCGGTGACTGTGCCTGAGATACTCAGACCTTATATGGGCGGAAAAGAAGTAATCCTTCCTGAAGAATAATTTTTAAAAAAAAGACCATCGAAAACGATGGTCTTTCTTTTGTAGCTTTTCAAAAAACAAGATTTCGAATAAAAACTTTACAAATCGTGAAAACTATGGTAAAATAAAAATACCACACAAAATCGAATATTTTACTGATTCATCGGGGCAGTTTTTGTTTTTGGCAAAAATGCAAGCTCTTTTTCGTGTTTCGATGGAACAGTGAATGATTTTGTGTGGTGCAAAACCGGAGCTGTGCGTTTTTCGGTGCGTCAGCCTTGGCTGACGTACTTTTTTATCAAAAAAAGTGCAGCTTTGCTTGTGGCAAGACAAAATGGAAAAACCTCACCCTGTTGTCGGTGAGGTTTTTCGCTTTATTTACAAAGGATTTATTTTTTCGTGATTATTTCCAGAATCCTGCAACATCTTTGTTTGCTTCGATTTCGTTGAGAATCATCAGCATTCTTGGCAGATGGAAGGGCCCTTTGAAGATATTGCCCTTTAAGTAATTTGCAGGTGTGTTGTCATAGTGGAGATAGCCATACCATTCGCCATATTCCTTGTCGGCAAAATTGGTGAAGGCATAATCAAGAAGCTGTTCATAATTTTCAAGATATTTGTTTTCGCCGAAAACTTCATATGCCATACGGTTGGCAATAATCGCTTCGTTTTGTGGCCACCAGAGCTTCATATCCCATTCAAGAGCTGTGGGAGGGTTGCCCAAAACATCTGTAAAGGAAATAATGCCGCCGTGCTTTTTGTCAATACCCAGAGGCATTGTCCAGTCAATAATTTTCTTTGCAGCGTTGAGCGCCTCGTCGTTTTTGTCCATAAGTCCTTCGCCAATCAAAAACCATGCTGTTTCAAGACCGTGACCGGGGTTTACAAGACGTCCGCTTGGTGTGTTCATAAACTTGCCTTCGACAGAAACACTTTCCAAAAGGGCGTTAACCTCGTCACAGATAAGACCGCCATGAATAAGCTCAGATGCGAGGTCTCTTGCAATCTTTGAATATTTTTCGCTATTTTGTCCACAGCTTGCCATAGTTCTTGCCACAGACATCATAATCATTATCGGAGAATGGGATTTGCCTGAGGTGTAGAACTTGGGCGGATTGAGCTCCGGATGGTTGTAGCATTTCCATGCGATGTCAAAGTATTTTTCGGCATTTGCCCAAACCTCTGGGTCTTTTGTTGCCTTATAGTATTCGGCACAGCCGATACAGGCAAAGGTTTCGCTGAAATAATAGCGGCGCTTCTGGATGGGATTTCCCTCACGGGTAACGGTGAAAAACATTCTGCCGTCAGTGTCTTCACATTTTGGCAGGAAGTTATAGAGCTTTTCTGCTGCCTTCAGGTATTCCTCACGTTTTTCAACCATATTGTATGCCTTTGAAAAAGTCCAAAGGGCGCGACCCTGGAACCAACCGCTTTTTTCTGTTCCATAAACGTTTCCCTCGCGGTCAAGCTGGGTGAAAATTCCGCCAAATTCGTCATCGAATGCGTTCTTCAGCCAGAATGTGAGGATGTCATCAGTTAAATATTTTTTGTAATCCATTTTTTACCCCCAAATTTAAAAGAATTATAAAATAAGTATACCATCAGAGCAAAGAAACGTCAACAAAATATTTCCAAAATCAGCCCTCAAGCAGTTTTGAAATCGATTTTATGCACTTTTGGCAGACAAGCTTTCCCTCAAAACTTACGGTGTCCTGAACCTCACCGCAAAAAATGCAGGCGCGGGCAGGCTCATATTTGCAGAGCATAATTTTTGTGCCCTCAACAAAAATCTCAAGGGCATCTTTTGGCGCAATATTGAGCTTTTTGCAGATTTCTTTGGGAAGAACAACTCTGCCCACAGGATCAACTTTTCTAACAATTCCCAAATTTCCCTTTGCGGTTTTAATTGTGTTTTCAGGGTGCTTCTGAAGCACAATAAATGCGCCGTCTACAAAAATCTCGAGCGGCTCTTTTGGCTCAATGCATAGGGTGTTGCAGAGCTCCTTGGGGATAACAATTCTGTCAAGGGTGTCAACTGGTCTTACGATACCGGTAGATTTCATTTTAAACTCTCCTTTTAATACAATTTTCCAATTAAAAAAAGCACGAATTGCGGTCCGTTTTGTCCGCTTTTTTATTTATATTACCATATTTGTAAAATAAAGTCAATAGTTTGCGCAAAAAAAGTTTTTTAGTAAAAAAATAAAAACAACAAATGTGACCTTTCGGTCACATCTGCTGTTCCCCTTTATGCAATTATTACAAACTGGAATGCTAAGTTAAAAAAGAATTATGCCTTGCCCACAGAGCCGAAAAGCTCCATTTTTTCTTTTACTGTTGCTTTGATTGCTTCAAAGCCGGGAGCAAGGAGTTTTCTTGGGTCAAAGCCTTTTCCTTCAAGGTCTTTGCCTGCCTCGACGTATTTTCGCGTAGCAGCTGCAAATGCGAGCTGACATTCGGTATTTACGTTTATTTTTGAAACGCCAAGAGAGATGGCGCGTTTAATCATATCTTCAGGAATTCCTGTGCCGCCGTGAAGAACGAGGGGCATCGGATGAGTTGCACGGCTGATTTCTTCAAGAACCTCAAAGTTGAGACCCTGCCAGTTTTCAGGATATTTGCCGTGGATGTTTCCTATGCCGGCAGCAAGAATATCAACGCCCAGGTCAGCAATCATTTTACATTCTGCCGGGTCAGCAACCTCGCCTGCACCAACAACGCCGTCTTCTTCGCCGCCGATTGAGCCGACTTCGGCTTCGACAGAGATGCCTTTTGAGTTTGCAAGAGCCACAAGCTCTTTGGTTTTTTCTATATTTTCATCGATTGGATAGTGTGAGCCGTCAAACATAATTGATGAAAAGCCCGCATCTATTGCATCGAGTGCGCCCTGATAGCTGCCGTGGTCAAGATGAACAGCCACGGGAACGGTGATTTTGAGCCCTTCAAGCATGCCGTTCACCATATTCACAACGGTCTTGAACCCGGTCATATATTTGCCGGCACCCTCGGAAACACCGAGAATAACCGGAGAGTTACATTCCTGTGCAGTCAAAAGGATAGCTTTTGTCCATTCAAGATTGTTGATGTTGAACTGTCCAACAGCATATTTTCCTTCTTTTGCTTTTTTTAACATTTCAGTAACTGATACCAACATTTTGTTATTCCTCCCAACATTAACTACTATATATAATACCATCCCCAGAAAGATATGTCAATAAAAAAGACAAAAATCCAAGGGAAAAAATACAAATTCTTGAAAATGTTGAAAAATTTTTATAGTTGTGATAAAATATCTCTTTGAGAATGGTTAAAATACATAATTATTATGTGCATTTGAAAAAAATTTATTTAGGTGTGGTTTTGATGAAAAGTAAAATGAAAAAATTTGCAGCATTTTTGAACAAAAATTATTTTTATGTTTTTGCTGTAATTTCGTTAATTGTTCCTGATATAATGCTCAAATATCTGGTCTGGCCCAAGGTTTACAGTGAGTTTTTTGCCACGGTTGTGCCATTGGTGTTTGATGTTTGCTGGATCTTCATTGTTCTTCTGGGGGCGTTATTTTTTCTCCCTAAAAACTGGGGGCGGGCTGTTTTTGGAATAATTGGCGGATTTTTTATTATACTTTCCTTTGCTCAGTACATTTATTTTCAGATATTCAACCAGTTTTTCAGAATAAGCAGCATAGCCCTTGCAAGCGAAGGCGGCGAATATTTTTCATATGCAATCTCCTATCTTGATGTGAGAGTAGGGGTTTGCACAATTATTTCGCTTCTTTGCCTTGTTGTGACCTTGGTGCGGTGGAATCCGACGACTTTTCAGTATAAGCGGAAAAGGCTCTTTGTGCTCCTCCCGGTTTTGGGGCTCATTTTTATGCACATATATATGCAGCCGCAGCTTTTCGGGGAATCCGACCAGGACTGGGATTCGTGGAGCAAACCCAGGGTTATTTATAACGAATTCAGTGATGTCAACAAGGGCATTGACGTTATGGGGCTTTATCAATTCACTGCCCGGGACATATACAAAAGCGCTTTTGGCGGAAGCAAATACGGAAAAGAGGACTTTGAAAAGGTAGAAGCCTTTGCTCAAAAGAAAAGGGAAGCTTCATCGGAAAATGAATATACAGGCGCCTTCAAGGGCAAAAATTTGATTGCGGTGATGCTTGAGGGCATTGACGATTGGATGATAAGCGAAAAATATACCCCGACCATGGAATATATGATGGAAAACGGCATAAACTTCAAGAACTATTATGCCCCCACCTTTGGAACGGGATATACCCTTGGCTCGGAGTTTTGTTTTAATACGGGCTTTTATACCCCGCCGTCAGCGGTGAGTGCGGTCAATTTTGTGTCAAACAGCTATCCCTATGCTCTGCCAAAGCTCTTTGCGGACGCGGGTTACAGCTCAAACTCGTTCCATTATAACAATCAGGAATTTTATAACCGCGGGATTTTGCACAAAAGTCTTGGGTATGAAAAATATCATTCTTTTCAGGACTACGGACTTCCTGACTATGTTGCCCAGGCGGACAGCAACATAATGAAGTATGACGAGATTTATAACGATATGGTAAAAGACGCTCCGTTTTTCAGTTTTGTAATAACCTATTCGGGGCACGTTCCTTATACCTTTGATGACGCAAAGCTTGCACTGGCAAAGGAAAATCATCCTGAGCTTATTGATGCGGGAATGTTTGCTGAAAAGAACAACTGTCTTATTCTGGCGAGGGACACGGACGACTTTTTTAAGGAACTCCTTGCCCGGCTGGAGGCTGATGGAATTTTGGAGAATACGGTGATTGCGGTATTCACCGACCATTATGCCTACGGATTTTCTGACCAGGAAAAGCTTCTTGAGTATAACAAGGCGGTGGGCGATGACCTGATGTACAGAGTTCCGGCGTTTATTTATTCCCCGGCGCTTGAGCCAAAGGCGGTGACAAAGCCCATGCAGACGGCAGACCTTTTGCCCACGCTTGTGAACCTTTTCGGGCTTTATGACAGCTCGTGCTATATAGGCGAGGATGCTTTGTCTGAAAATGAGGGATTTGCGTATTTTGGAAACTCTGCGTGGCTTGATGGCAGTGTGTATTATGTGCCGGGGGAAGAGGCGCCGAAAGGTCAGGAAGAACGGGTAAAAAATGGTTGTGAAAGAGTCAGGGAAAGCCTTGAAATAAATGATATTGTGATAGTTGGGGATTATTTCGTCAAAGCAAAGTAACCGTTTTGTAACGGGATTTTACCCAAAAAGATACTTGTAAATTGAAGAAAATTATGATAAAATGAGTTCAAGATAAGTTTTGGGAAGGAGACAGAAGAAGATGGAAAACACAAATTTTTCAAAAACCGTAAAATTCACTGTTCCGAAAGAAAAGCTGGATACAAGGGAAATTATCCTTTCTGTGCACAGCGCCCTTATGGAGAAAGGCTACAACCCAATCAATCAGATTGTTGGATATATTATGTCCGGCGACCCGTCTTACATCACTGCCCACAATGGAGCCAGAACACTTATACAGAGGATTGAAGCTGACGAAATCTTGGAAGAATTGGTCAGGTTTTATGTTGACGAAAAAAACAGATAAAAAAAGACAGCTGCGACGGGTGTGTTCGCGGCTTTTCTTTTAAAAAAGAGGGGATAAAAATGAAAAAAATTCTGATAGTTGTGGATATGCAAAAGGATTTCATCGACGGCGCGTTGGGAAGCCCTGAGGCACAAGGGATTGTCGAAAATGTAAAGAAAAAGGTTGAGAGCTTTGATGGTGCGGTTGTTTTCACGCTGGACACTCATGGTGAGGATTATCTCAAAACTCAGGAGGGCAAAAAGCTCCCAATCCCTCATTGTATCAAAGGAGCGCCGGGCTGGGAAATCCACCCTGACTTGACGGGCTTTGCGAAAAACCGTATCGAAAAGCCCACATTTGGCGCGGTTTCGTTGCCCGGATATATCTGTGATTTGCTTGGTGGTGAGCCGGAGCAAATTGAACTTGTGGGGCTTTGCACAGATATTTGTGTGATTTCAAATGCAATGCTGCTCAAAGCGGCATTCCCCGAAGCAAAGATAGTGGTTGACAGCAGCTGTTGTGCCGGGGTTACGCCCAAAAGCCACCAAACAGCGCTTGATTCAATGGGTGCGGTGCAGATTGAGGTTTTATGATTTACGAAAACATAAAGGCAGGGATTTTTGAAAAAAGGCCAAACCGCTTTATTGCGGAGGTCTTTATAGATGGCAAAAAAGAAATTTGCCACGTGAAAAATACAGGAAGATGCCGTGAGCTCCTTACAAAAGGTGCAAGGGTTGTTGTCACGAAAGCAGATAATCCCGACAGAAAAACAAAATATGATTTGATTGCGGTTTACAAGGGCGACGTGCTTTTCAACATTGACAGTCAGGCGCCAAACAAGGTCTTTTTTGAATGGCTCAAAAAGACGGATTACTTTGGCGAAATCACAAAAATCAAGCCGGAATGTCGGTTTGGGGAATCGCGTCTTGATTTTTATTTTGAGAAAGACGGAAAAGGTGCTTTTGCGGAGATAAAGGGCGTCACTTTGGAAAGAGACGGGGTGTTTTTATTCCCCGATGCGCCTACTCAAAGGGGAGCAAAGCATCTGAAGGAGCTTTGCGCGTGCAAGGGAAAGGGCTATGATGCCTATGCGGTGTTTGTTCTGCAGGCAGAGGGAGCAAAATATTTTTTGCCAAACAAAGAGACTGACCCCAAATTTTTTGCAGCGCTGAAAGAGGCAGAAGAAAAGGGTGTTGAGATAATTGCCGTTTATTGCAATGTCACAGAGGGGACTCTTGAAATTGCCGGGTTTGTTGAAGTAAGGCTTTAAGAAAATTTTTCGAGGGATGCCAAAAGGCATCCCGTTTTTTGGTTTTTTGGCGTTTGAGACTTTATTCTACAAAACATTACAAAAAAATACTCTTGTAATTGTAGAAAAATGGTGATATAATGACTTTAGCGAAACAAATTATTATATAAAAATTTCTGTCAAAGGCATTTTTACTTTTCGGTAAAAATGCATGCTCTGCTTTCATATGCCTTTGAGAGAAAGATTTGTTTCGCGACACGGAGACATGCGTTTTTCATGCGTGGCTTCGGTCACGCATTTTTTAATTATACTAAGGAGGAATTATTATGAAAGACTACAAGAAACTTTATTTCAAGCTGCAAAACGAAATCACCGACACCATCGAAAAGCTGAAAAAAGCCCAGATTGATGTGGAAGAGCTGATGCTTTCAATGGAGGATGAAGAAGAAACTTCTGAAGATGAAAAATAAACAAAAAGATAAAAGCTGCCTTTGGGCAGCTTTTTAAATTTGTATTGTGATGGATTTTCAGTTTCCCCTTTTGGGGCAGACCTTCATACAAATTCCACAGACGACGCCGCGGCCTATGTGCTGAAATTCTTTTTTCATATAGTCGCTGCAGGCCTTTGCGTCAATTATTTTGTCCCGTGGCTCACCGCTTTTCCATTCTTCGCCGCGGATTGCCATAGCCGGGCAGCTGTCCACACAAATCCGGCAGTTGCCGCAGACAGATTTGGGAGATGCGTTTTCCGTTTCAAAGGGGAAGTCTGTGAGAATTGTTCCAAGTCTTACGCCCGGGCCGAATTTTTCCGACAGAAAAAGTCCGCTTTTCCCTATTGTGCCAAGCCCTGAAAGGGCAGCAGCATACTTGTGGGAAAAAATTCCCTGAAGCCCGTTTACCGATTGTGATGCAGGGATTGCGGCATAATCAAAGCCTTCCTTTGCAAGAATAAGCCCCGCTTTTAGGGCAAGATTGTCAATAAGCGTGTTCACCGTGCGGTAATGGTGAAAATATGTATGAGTGGGCTCTTTATCTATCCCGTCGATTACCGCCTTTGACAGGGGTATCACAAAAGAGACAGCATGGCCAAGCCCAAATGGATTTTCTTGGGGGTCGAGTCTGCAAAAGCCTACGTCTCCCGCACCGCTTTCAATCAAAAATTCTTCAATCTTTTTTTTCATCATTGTTCAGTCCTATAACTTTTTTCAGGTAATCAAGAGTGCTAAAATTTCGGTCAAATTGTGCCTCAATATATCTCTCGCCAAGTTCCCCAAGATATTTGATGGCTTTTTCCCCCAAGTCAAAGGAGAATATCTTTTTGTTTTCTGCCTCGCTTATGTATCTCACGGTCTTTCGCATTCCGTCAGAAAGGGCGGCACAGCCCGCGCGGTCGGCTTTACATTCCGGGCAAAAACATTCACCCTCAAAAATATCAAAAAAGACCTCGCCGTCTTCTCTGCCGCATTTGCTGCAGGCGTCAATCCTTGGCTCATAGCCTGAAATTGCTGCACTTCGCCACTGGAACACAGCTTTGATTTTTTCCGGCGGGCAAAGGCTTTTGTCAAGGGCAAAAAGACAGTTGAGCAAAAGGCTCAATGCGTTTTCGTCGGTTTCGCCCTCCACCGTTACCACGTTGGTGACCTCTGCGAAATACGAGGCATACGCCAAGGATTCAAGAGAAATACGTATATTGCCAAAGCTCTCTATCACATTCATCTCGTTGATTTTAAAAAGCCCGGTCTTTGTGCGGCCCTCATACACAACAATTTCGCTGTATGCAAAAAGCTGAAGCCCCGCTGCAAGTCGGGATTTTGAAGTTCGTGCGTTTTGGGCGATGGCGGAAATTCTGCCAAGGTCTTTGGTGATAATGGTGACAATAAGGCTGTTTTCACTGTATTTTGTCGTTTTTGTCACTATTCCTGTGGTCTTCAAAAGCCCCAATTTCCTCACCAACCTCCGCCGAAAAACTGTTTTCGCTGTGCGCTTTATATTTTAGATATTCTTTTATGCCTCCGGTTTTTTCAAATGCCTGCCATGCCAAATCTTTTATTTTTGCCATAAATCTTACCTCCCCATCCAAAGTTATTTTATGGAGCGGGGCGTGGCAAAATACTCCTATATTTGTGGCATAAAAACCAAAAAGTGGAGAACTATTCAAAGCCGATTGTGTTCATAAAGGCTTCTTTGTTGCGCCAGTCTTCCTTGACCTTTACCCAAAGCTCAAGATAAACCTTTGATGACAAAAATCTTTCAATGTCTTGCCGTGCGCGGCTGCCGATGGCTTTGAGCTTTTCGCCTTTTTTGCCAATTATGATTGACTTGTGGCTCTGGCGCTCACAATAAATCGCGGCAAGAATTTCATAAGTACCATTGTCTCGTTTTTGCATTTTTTCGATTTCCACAGCGATGCCGTGGGGGATTTCCTGATTGAGGAGCCTCAGTGCCTTTTCACGGATAAACTCCGCCACAATCTGGCGTTCGGGCTGGTCGGTGATTATATCGCCGGGGAAGAACTGCGGACCCTCATCAAGAAGATTTCTTATTTCAAGAAGCAGCGCGTCCACATTGTCACCCATTTTTGCAGACAACGGAACTATGCCTTTAAAATCATAGAGACCGCTGAGTCGCTCAATAACAGGCAAAAGACTGTTTTTCTCTACCTTGTCCACCTTGTTGACAACCAAAATAACCGGTACAGCAGAGGTGCGAAGGCCTTCGAGGGCGGCTTTTTCTTTTTGATATTCGTTGTCATACAGGGTGGCGTCCACAACATAAAGAAGAACGTCTATGTCCTTTGTTGCGGTGTAGATATACTTTTCCATTTTTTCGCCCAGCTTGTTGTGGGGCTTGTGGATACCCGGCGTGTCAATAAGAACAATCTGGCAGTCGTCCTCGGTGCGGACACCCATAATTTTTGTTCTTGTGGTCTGGGGCTTGTTTGAAACAATAGCCACCTTTTCGCCGATTATTTTGTTCATAAGTGTTGATTTGCCTGCGTTTGGTCTGCCACAGATGGCAACAAATCCTGATTTCATAGTGTTTTCTCCTGTTTTATCCCCGGATTAAATTCATTTCGTTTAAAATATCTTCCTGATAGCCAAACATCTCTTCTTCGTCTCTGGGGGTCATATGGTCATAGCCCAAAAGGTGAAGCATAGAATGTACCGTCAAAAAACCTACCTCGCGGTTGAAGCTGTGACCGTATTCCTCTGCCTGTTGGGCTGCCCGCTCCAGGGAAATAACTATATCCCCCAGAACCATTTCGCCGCTTGGGTTGAAGTCCATAAATTCTTCAAGGACCGCACCATTTTCGTCATATTCAATCAGCGGGAAAGAAAGCACGTCTGTTTCGCGGTCAATATTTCGGTGAAGTCGGTTGAGCTCTTTTATTTCGGCATTGTCTGTGAACATAACGCTGATTTCGACCTTTGTGCCAAATTCCATATACAAAAGGGTTGCCTTTGCGGCACTCTTTACAAGGTCGCGGAGCTCTTTGGTGACTTTAAACGTCTTTTGGTTGTTTCTGATGGCTACCTTCATAATTTTTTCTGCCTCTTCCGTTATTTTTCTGAGCCTTTTCACGCTCAATGGTTTTTCTTTCGTATGCTTTTACAATTTTCTGCACAAGAGGGTGTCTCACAACGTCCATTTCGCTGAGGTACATAAATTCAATCCCCTCAACGCCTTTGAGCACCATTTCTGCATCCCGAAGCCCTGATTTTTTATCCCGGGGCAAATCTATCTGGGTCACGTCGCCGGTGACCACAATTTTTGATGAAAAGCCCATACGGGTGAGGAACATTTTCATTTGTTCGGGGGTGGTGTTTTGCGCCTCGTCAAGGATGATAAAGGCGTCGTCCAGCGTTCTTCCTCTCATATATGCTAAGGGTGCAACCTCGATGAGGCCCCGTTCAATATTTTTGTGGAAAGCCTCTCCGCCAAGCATATCGCCAAGGGCGTCATAGAGGGGGCGGAGGTATGGGTCTACCTTTTCCTGCATATCGCCGGGAAGAAAGCCCAACGACTCGCCTGCTTCGACAGCCGGACGGGTGAGGATTATTTTATTCACTTCTTTGTTTTTGAAGGCTTTCACCGCCATTGCCACAGCAAGATAGGTCTTTCCCGTGCCGGCAGGACCTATGCCGAAGACGATAGAGTTTTTTTCAATGGCTGAAATATAGCTTTTTTGTCCCAGGGTTTTCGCACGGATTGGCGTGCCGCGGGAGGTTATGCAGACACAGTCCTGACCCAAAGTTTCAAGCTCTTTTTCGTTGCCCTCGTCAATCTGGGACATAACATAGCGAACTTCTTGCTCGCCAAGGGTTGTGCCGTCGTGCGCCATAGCAAGAAGGCTGTTTATTGCGCGGGTTGCCGCATCGACTTTATCCGGCTCGCCGCCTATCTTTATGTTAGAGCCGCGGTTTATCACTGCCACGTCATAGCTCTTTTCAATAAGACGGATATTTTCATCAAAATTTCCGAATAAATTTATTAAAAGGTCCATTCTTTCAACTTCAATATAACGCTCCATATTTTCTTTGGAATCCTTCCTTTTGTGATGTTTGCCCCTAAGGTCTTTTTTGTTTTAAAACGCATATTTCTTCACTCTTTATCATAATCCAAAATCTCGATTTTGTCAATCTTTCTTTGCCTTGCTATGTCCTCGCGGCAAAGGTATTCAACGGTCACGGTGAGCCTTTTGTCTCCCGCCTCCTGCCAAGTGACCTTTTTGTCTAAAATTTCGGTATCTTCTTGGATTTCCCTGTCAAGCAGCGCGGAAAGCTCTTTTTCGGCAAAGGCGAGAGTTTCTTCTGCGGTCCGAGCCTTCTTTTTGGGGGTGTATTCGGTGTAGGTTTCCTTTTTTACAAAAACGGAGGGCAAAAATGAAAGAGGAGAGTGGTGCTCGGTGATTTTTTCCTCTTTGTCATAATGCTCGAAGGGGCTTTTTTTTGTGTTGAAAAGAGGTACCCTTTTCCCGAGCGCTGTGAGGGTATAACGATTTTTTGTTTCACCTGAATATATTTTTTCTACAAAGTCAAGAGAATATTCCCCAGACTTTTTATAAGAAGTTTGCGCAAAAATTTCGCCAAATGCGTGAACATACCGCATCCCCACCTTTTCGCTGTCAACCAGCCCGCTCACCAAAAGATCACCTTCTGTCACAAACTGGTTCACCTTCACCATGGTCTGACCATCTTTCACCTCAAGAAGGAGGATTGTTCCGTCTCTGTCTGCCACTATGTCGCAGGGGATGGAAGAGTCTTCAAGGAGCTTTGTGTCAAGGCGTTCTTTGATTTCGATGTATGCCCGGGAGCCTTTGATGCTAACGCCCACCCACGAAAGCTCATCAAGGCTTATCATCAGTTGGTTCTTGACCGTTTCGCTGTCTATTTGGCTCACCGGCGCACCGCGGTATACCCCAAAGCTTTTCAGGTTTTGTTCGATTTCTTCTGTGGTGATGCGGCTGTTCCCCGAGATGCTGATTCCCATAATATGCGACGAAAGATACCACAAAACCGCGAAAAACAAAAAAAGCCCAAGAAACGCCGCTTTTCTGTGGCGGTATCGGTGCAAAACAAAGGGCAGTCCGTGGCGTTTGACGATTTTTATCTGTGTTTTTGTCTTTTTTGCAATAGGCCGCAGAAGGCGAAAGCCCCTTATGCTTATGCAGGCTGAAATTCGGTGCTTTCCGCGGCGCTTTACGTTCCAGAGATAAATTTCACGGCGCATACAGATGTTCAAGAATCTTTCGGTGAAAAGTCCGTCTGCGAAAATCTCCACATAGCCACGCAAAAATCCGATAGTTTTTTCAATAGACATAAAAGGCTCACTCTCCTTTCACAAACTCCATTTTTTCAATGTCCCCTGAGACAAAGAGCATTTCGCGGCTTATGCTTTTTATTTCGAGGCACTTGCCCGAAAGCCGCACTGCAGCAGGCTCGGCATCAAGCATGATGAGGGTTTCGGTGTAGTCGGTTATGCATTTATAGTTTTCAATAACTGCCTCGCGGTTTCCGATGAAGACGATTTTGGGAACATCCAGAATCATTTCCTTTGATGCGTCAAAACCGTCTGCCATTCTCTCTTTGAAGGTAGGTTTTGTTTCTTCCTGGGATTTTCTTTTTTTCAAACTGGTCACCTCAAAAGCCAAATTTCCATTTCTAAAGTTTATGCCTAAAGCGCCCGCTTGATGAATAATATATTAGCAGAAAGGAGCATATATTCTATGCAAAAAGTTCTTCACAAACCGCTTAAAATTTTTCTTGTAGCAATCACTCTTTATCTTACGGGGATGCTGATTGCCGCGCCAAGCAGGTGTCTTGAGGCGGCAAAAGGTGCCCTTGACTTGTGCCTTGATACCATAATTCCGTCGTTTTTTCCGTTTTTCGTGTGCAGCGGGTTGCTTTCAGCTTTGGGGTTCTCGCATCTTTGCAGTGTTTTTTTGTCACCGGTTATGCGACCGCTGTTCCGTCTTCCGGGCTGTTCGGCTCTTGCGTTTTTCCTTGGACTGGTCAGCGGATATCCTATGGGCGCAGTTGTTGCGGCGGACCTTTATGAGGGCGGCCAATGCACAAAGACCGAGGCGGAGCGAATGACGGCTTTTTGCAACAATTCAGGTCCGCTTTTTGTTCTGGGCGTTGTGGGCAGTGGTTTTCTCAAAAACGCCGCTTTGGGGAGGTATCTTTACATAACGCATATCCTAGCTGCGCTTGTTACGGGATTTTTGTTCCGGTTTTATAAAGGGAACGAGAAAAGGCAAAAGGTTCTTCCGCCGCACGCTGTCATAAAAAGAGAAGATGTCCTGCTTTCGTTGGGAAGCATAATAGACAGCTCAGTGTTTTCTAGTTTAAAAATCTGCGGGTTTGTTATTTTTTTTGCAGTGGTGGCAAGTGCACTCCCAGGGGGTGCGCATCTTCCGTATTTATATTCGTTTGTTGAAATTACGGGCGGGTTGAACCTCCTTTGTGACGTCTCGGCAGAGCTACCCGAAAAGCTTTCGTTGGTTTCGTTTTTCCTTGCTTTTTCGGGGCTTTCGGTGGTGTTTCAGGTGTCTGCAATTCTCGCCCCAAAGGGTATTTCCATTTGGCCGTACCTTGTGGGAAAGCTGATTCAAGGCGGGTTGGCAGCGGTGATTATACGAGTTTTGCTGATTGCCTTTCCGGTGGATTCGACGACTTTCGCCCCTGACTTTTCGCCATATAATCCAGCGGTTTCGCCGATGGGCAGCCTTTTCCTGTCTGTGATTTTGATTTTAGTTTGTCTGTTTTTGCTTGCGGGGTTTATGTTGGTGGCAGATTTTTTTGAAAAACGGCACAAAACCTTGGAAAGACGGCGGGTATCTTGATAATAGCTCTTGACTTGTGCGTGAAAAAATGGTAAAATACTATGATATAATAAGGTAATTATGCGATGCAGCCAAAATGGGTGCGTTGGAAATTTATAAACAGAAAGGCATCTGAAAACTTATGAAAAGAATGGGATTAAACGAAATAAGAGAAAAATATCTTTCTTTTTTTGAATCAAAGGACTGTCTGAGGCTCGACAGCTTTTCGCTTGTGCCGAAAAATGACGCAAGCCTGCTTCTTATCAATTCCGGTATGGCACCCATGAAGAAATGGTTTACCGGAGCGGAAGTTCCCCCAAGGAAGAGGGTTACCACATGCCAGAAGTGTATCAGAACTCCTGATATCGAATGTGTAGGAAAAACCGCAAGACACGGCACTTTTTTTGAAATGCTTGGAAACTTCTCGTTTGGTGATTACTTCAAGCGTGAAGCCATCAGCTGGGCGTGGGAGTTCCTTACAAAGGTTATGGAAATCCCCGAAGAAGTACTTTGGATTACTGTTTATGAAGACGACGACGAGGCAAGGGATATCTGGGTGAATGAAATCGGTGTTTCTCCCCAGCGAGTTGTGAAAATGGGCAAGGAAGACAACTTCTGGGAACACGGCACGGGTCCCTGCGGCCCTTGTTCTGAAATTCACGTTGACCGCGGTGCAGACTGTGGCTGCGGAAAGCCTGACTGCAAGCTTGGCTGTGACTGTGACCGCTTTATGGAAGTGTGGAATCTGGTATTTACCCAGTTTGACAAAGACGAGGACGGAAATTATAACCGTTTGGCAAACCCCAACATTGACACAGGCATGGGTCTTGAGCGCTTGGCTTGTATTATGCAGGGTGTTGGAAATCTCTTTGAGGTTGACACCGTTCAAAGCACAATGAAACATATCTGCCGCATTGCGGGGGTTGAATACAAACAAGACGAAAAGACAGACGTTTCACTTCGCGTTATAACCGACCATATACGAAGCACAGTTATGATGGTGTCTGACGGCGTTATTCCGTCAAACGAGGGCCGTGGTTATGTTCTCAGACGACTTCTCCGCCGTGCTGCACGTCACGGAAGACTCTTGGGCGTTGAGGGTGAGTTCCTTTATACAGTTGCCGATACAGTGATTGATGAGTCAAAACAGGGCTATCCCGAGCTTGACGAAAAGCGTGATTATATTAAAAAGGTTATTAGAATTGAAGAAGAAAAGTTCTCAAAAACCATCGAAGACGGACTTTCAATTCTTAGCACATATATTGAAGAAACCAAGAAGAATGGAAGCACGGTTCTTGCCGGTGAAGACGCATTCAAGCTCAATGACACCTATGGCTTCCCCATTGATTTGACGGTTGAAATCTGTGAGGAGCAGGGCATCAGAGTTGACCGTGAGGGCTTTGATGCAGCGCTTAAATTGCAGAAAGAAACTGCAAGAAAGAACCGCAAGGACGGCTCCAGCTGGGACGATGACAGTGCGGTGAATATCAAGGCAGAACCCACAGAATTTGTTGGTTATGACACATTGACTGCAGAAAGTGAAGTTCTTGAAATTGTGTCAGAAAATGCAGAGGTAGACGCCCTTGGTGCAGGCGAAGAAGGCATCGTTGTTACAAAAGAATCACCTTTCTATGCTGAAATGGGCGGACAATCCGGCGATATCGGATGCATCAAAACCGCAAACGGCAAGGCAAAGGTTATGGACACAAAGAAAAACGGCGACGGGGTTTATTTCCACGTGGTGAAGGTGGAGGAAGGCTCCATTTCAAAGGGCGACAAGGCAGAGCTTTCGGTTTGCAAAAAGAACCGCGCTGCAGTTTGCCGCAACCATTCAACCACGCATCTTCTTCACAAGGCGCTGAAAGAGGTTCTTGGCACACATGTGGCGCAAGCAGGCTCCGAAGTGACAGCAAAACGTCTCCGCTTTGACTTTTCACACTTTGAGGCTATGACCGCAGAAGAATTAACAGATGTTGAAGAAAAGGTCAATGAGGCAATCCTTGAGGCTCTCCCTATAACGGTTGAGGTGCTTGCCATTGACGAAGCGAAAAAGCTTGGCGCGACAGCGCAGTTCGGTGAAAAATACGGTGACACCGTAAGAGTGGTTTCTATGGGTGATTACTCGGTTGAGTTCTGTGGAGGAACACACCTTTCCAACACAGCGCAGGCGGGACTCTTCAAAATAATTTCCGAGAGCGGCGTTGCTGCAGGCGTAAGAAGAATCGAAGCAGTGACAGGTATCGGTGTTTATGAACAGCTTATTGATGCAAAGGATACCATCACAAAGGTGGCAGAGGTTATCAAAGGCAGCGCCCATGACGTTGTGGCAAAGGCTCAGTCGGTGATGGACGAAAACAAGAACTTAAAGCGTGAGCTTGAAAGCATAAAGGCAAAAATGGCAAACAGCGGCCTTGAAGACCTTTTGGGAAGCGCCGAAGAGGTTAATGGAATAAAGGTTATCACCCAGCGCCTTGGCGACGGACTTGATATGAATGCGCTCCGTGGTGCGGGGGACAACCTCAAGCAGAAAGCAGACTGCGCAGTGATTGTTCTGGCGTCGGCGGCTGACGGAAAAGTGAACATTGTGGCTATGGCAACCCCCGAGGCTACCAAGCGCGGCGCACACGCCGGAAACATAATCCGTGAGGTTGCAAAAATCTGCGGCGGCGGTGGCGGCGGCAAGCCGGACAGCGCTCAGGCAGGCGGCAAGGACGCATCAAAGATTGAAGAAGCTCTTGCAGTGGTTAAAACCTTAATCTAAGGAGGAAATCAAAATGACAGATTGTCTTTTTTGCAAAATAATTGAGGGGCAAATCCCCTCAACCAAGGTCTATGAAGACGAATTTGTTCTGGCGTTTCGGGATATCGAGCCCCAGGCACCGGAGCATATTATAATAATCCCAAAAGAACACATTAAATCCGCAAACGAGATAACAGCAGAGAATTCCAAGGTTATCGCAAAAATTTTTGAGGTTGCGGCAAAGATTGCAAAAGACCTTGGCTTTGCCGACAAGGGCTTTCGCATAGTGAATAACTGCGGTGAAGACGGTGGACAGACCGTTTCGCACCTGCACTTCCACCTGCTTGCCGGCAGAAATCTTCAGTGGCCTCCGGGTTAATTGTGACAAGGTAGGCGAAAAAACGGAAGGACGTGAGACATAAATGAAAAAAGATTTTGACAGATATATAGAGGATGTTCTTGAACAGCACAAAAGCTTCAGCGGCATCCCAAATCATTAT
Organism: Clostridia bacterium; assembly: GCA_017456605.1. Taxonomy (GTDB): domain Bacteria; phylum Bacillota; class Clostridia; order Monoglobales; family Monoglobaceae; genus SIG440. The sequence goes on from JAFTJA010000002.1 coordinate 38,482, forward strand.
TATACCGAATATGGCGTAAAGCGTGGACTTCGAAATCCTGACGGAACAGGTGTTCTTGCGGGGCTTACTGCAATCGGTGAAGTTCACGGCTACGTTCTTGACGAGGGTAATAAGGCACCTATTGAGGGAACACTTCGTTATCGAGGTATCTCTATTGAGGACATTGTTGAAAATTGCCAGAAGGAAGACCGGTTTGGCTATGAGGAGGTTGTTTTCCTTTTGCTTTTCGGTCATCTTCCAAAAAAAGAAGAGCTTGAAACTTTTTCTGCAAGCCTTGCAAAGCGGCGGACTTTGCCTCCCAACTTTGCGGAGGATATGATACTCAAAGCGCCCAGCAAGAACATTATGAACAAGCTTGCAAGGTCAGTGCTTGCGCTTTATTCTTATGATGATGACCCCGACAACATTTCAACCGAGGCACTTTTCAGACAGAGTCTTGAGCTTATTTCAAGATTTCCCACATTGATTGCTTATGCTTATGCTACAAAAAGGCATTATTTTGACGGGAAGAGCCTTGTGCTGCACAATCCAAAGCCGGAGCTCTCTATTGCTGAAAACTTTCTTTATATGATAAGGCCAAACCACAAGTATACCGAGCTTGAGGCAAAGGTTCTTGACCTTGCCCTTATGCTTCATGCAGAGCATGGCGGTGGTAACAACTCGGCATTTTCAATCAGGGTGCTTTCTTCAAGCAACACCGATACATATTCGGCAGTTGCTGCGGCAATAGGCTCGCTGAAAGGTCCAAAGCACGGCGGAGCTAATCAAAAAACTCTTGCTCAGATGGCAGAAATGAAAAAAAACCTCAAGAGTTGGGAAGATGACGCGGTATATGATTACCTTTGCAAGATTGTACGAAAGGAAGCAGGGGATGGCAGCGGTCTTATTTATGGTATAGGCCATGCGGTTTATACCCTTTCCGATCCCCGTGCAGTGCTGCTGAAGAAGTGCGCAGAGGAGCTTTCAAGGGAGATTGGACCTGATGCCGAAAAGGAATTTGGGCTTTATGCAGCGATTGAAAGGCTGGCGCCAAAGGTTTTTGCGGATGTAAAGGGCATTACTGCTCCCATGCCTGCAAATGTTGACCTTTATTCGGGCTTCATTTATCAGCTGCTGAATATCCCTGAAGAGCTTTATACGCCAATCTTTGCAATGGCAAGAATTGTAGGCTGGTGTGCTCACAGAATTGAAGAAGTGCTGACTGGTGGAAAGATTATTCGTCCGGCATACAAGAGCCTTGCAACCAGACGTGAATATACGAAGATTGATGAAAGATAAGAAAAATTTCAAAGCGGTCGCGAAAGCGACCGCTTTTTTCTTTAAGGGTGATAAACCCCCTTTAAAAACCTATTTTAGAATGTTTTATTTCTTTCAAGGGAGAAAACTCCCTCTTGTACCCCCTCTTAATTGGTTTTTCAAATCCTTTGTTCTCCCAAAGGGGGTCTGACCCCCTTTGAAACCCCTGCACCGCTATCAAAGGCTCGACAGATGTAGCTGTTCATCTTTTTCCGTTTTACTGACGCTCGGAAGTTCAATATATATTGAACGCACTCGCTTCGTCACAACTCTCCCTTTTTTGTTCGCCTTGCTGCTTGCAAGGCTTTATTCTTCGGTCGGTTGCTCCTCTTCCCACAAAGTGGTCACTTTGCGGGAACCCTGTGATGCAGACGAAAAAGGGAACTGATGTCTGCCGTTTTTCACCAAAACAAAAAAATCTTCACAAACATCTGCACCTTGCCTTTTCAAAAGCGGATTTTGCTTTGGTATTCCTCACGGGTCTTAATGACCCTCAAAGACGGGCACAAGCCTTCTCCTTGAGGGCGCAAATTGCCGGTGGCAATTGTACTGCGCTGACCGAGGCGAGAGCCGAGACAGGGGGACCGCTTACGGTGGATGAGGTGTAAAAGCCGCTTTAGTTTGAGGTGAGTGACAGCTGTTTGCGAAGACCAAACAAAGGTGCAAAAATCGGCGGCACATTTACCTTTGCTGGTGCCGCCGATTTAATGAGTCAAACAATGGGTTTGTTTTTCCGAATGGTTGTGCCTTTGGCTTGGGCTGAGCAATTACAGATGTCCAAGCTGAAAACGCGGCAGAGGGGGTATGGGGGAATTCCCCCATATATAAAAAAATATATTGTAATTCCCCAAATTTTGTGGTAGAATAAGAGTGCGACAAATTATCTATAAACCAATTCATAAAACCGGTTAACAGGAGATACGCTATGTAAAAAGCGTACCTCTGGGTTTAATTCTCCGTTAACCGTGTGAATTGATAGTTTGTCGCAAAGCTATAACACAGGGGCATACGTTTTTTAGTGTGTCACTTCTGTGGCACACTTTTTTATTTTTAGGAGGAAAAATCTATGATTTGCTCACTGAAAGCGCCTTTTTTCAAAGAGGAACATCCTTTGGAAGAAAAAAGCATGGCGTATATTAAAATTCATTTGGTTGAAGAGGAAAAAATTTTAGAAAGCTTAGCTGTTTATAAAAGCGGACGGGTGATTGCCATTTTTACGGATAAGAGAATTATATTTGCCAAAGCTTTTGATGAGGATACCACCGATTTTGACCAAGCCTGCGAAATTCAATTTTGCCATACAAAAGCATACAGCGGTTTTCTTTTATAGGTGCTAGCAGCCCCGACCGATATAAAATTGATGTCACAGTGTCGGGAGAACTTCGGTTTTCGTTTTATATCACAGATACCGCCGAGGCGATGAGCCTTTCACAGCTTATAGGGGAAAATATTATATAAAAAAAGGACACCCTTCCGGGTGTCCTTTTAAAGTTCGCAAATTATTTGTTAAGCTTTGCTTCGAGTTCGTCCATGCTGTTTTTGATTTCCTTGGGGAGCTTGTCGCCGAACTGTGCGAAGAATTCTCTCTGGTTCTGAACGTCTTCTTTCCAAGCGTCGATGTCGATTGAAAGAAGTTCGTCAACAACTTCGTCAGCGAGGTCAAGACCGTCAAGCTGGAGGTCTTCTTTGTTTGGAACAAAACCGATTTCTGTTTCAACAGCCGAAACCTTGTCTTCGCAGCGGTCGAGAATCCAGTTGAGAACTCTCATGTTGTCACCAAAGCCGGGCCACATAAAGTTTCCGTCTTTGTCAAGCCTGAACCAGTTTACATTGAAGATTTTGGGCGGGTTCTGAATTTTCTTGCCCATATCATACCAATGCTGGAAGTAGTCAGCCATGTTGTAGCCAACGAATGGACGCATAGCCATGGGGTCGCGTCTTACAACGCCAACTGCACCGGCTGCTGCTGCTGTTGTTTCAGATGCCATTGTTGCACCAACAAATACACCGTGATCCCAGTCACGAGCCTGGTATACCAGCGGAGCAGTTTTTGCACGGCGACCGCCGAACACGATAGCTGAAATCGGAACACCCTGGGGATTTTCAAATTCAGATGAAATGCAGGGACAGTTCTTTGCGGGAGCTGTAAATCTTGAGTTTGGATGAGCGAGCTTTCCGCCTTCTGCTGTGTATTCCTTGCCGTTAACCTTTGCACCCTTCCATTCGATTGCGTTTTCGGGAGGATTCTTGTCAAGACCTTCCCACCAAACAGTCATATCGTCTTCGTTGATTGCAACGTTTGTGAAGATTGTGTTCTTCTTTGTTGCCTCAAGCGCGTTGAAGTTTGATTTTTCAGAAGTTCCGGGAGCAACGCCGAAGAAACCTGCTTCGGGGTTGATAGCATAAAGTCTGCCGTCTTCGCCGACTCTAAGCCACGCGATATCGTCACCAACTGTCCATACCTTGTAGCCCTGATCTTTCAGGAACTTGGGAGGAATGAGCATTGCGAGGTTGGTCTTTCCGCAAGCTGAGGGGAACGCAGCACAGATGTATTTAACTTCGCCCTTGGGATTCTCAAGACCGAGGATGAGCATATGCTCTGCCATCCAGCCCTCTTTCATACCCTGGTATGATGCGATACGAAGAGCAAAGCACTTCTTGCCAAGGAGAACGTTTCCGCCGTATGCAGAGTTAACTGACATAATGGTGTTGTCCTGTGGGAAGTGAACGATGTATCTCTCGTCGGGGTTTACGTCGCGTTTTGCGTGGAGACACTTAACAAAGTCGCCGTCTTCGCCGAGAGCCTTGAGAACGTCCTTGCCTACTCTTGTCATAATGTCCATATTGAGAACAACATAGATGCTGTCTGTGAGTTCAATGCCAATCTTTGAGAAAGGTGAGCCTACAGGTCCCATTGAATAAGGAATAACGTACATTGTGCGGCCTTTCATTGAGCCGTCATAAAGTGCGTTGAGTTTTGCATACATTTCGGCGGGTGCCATCCAGTTGTTGATTGGACCTGCCTCTTCCTTTGTTTCGGTACAGATAAATGTTCTGTCTTCAACACGTGCAACGTCGTTTTCAGCTGTCCTGTGATAGTAACAGCCGGGAAGCTTTTCCTGATTGAGCTTAATCATTTCACCAGTTTGAACCGCCTCTTCACGGAGAGCCTCAAGCTGAGCCTCACTACCGTCAATCCAAACCACTTTTTCGGGTTTGCACAAAGCTTTCATTTCTTCAAGCCAGGTGAGAACTTTTTTGTTGTTTGTCATAGTTTTGACCCCCTTATATATTATCAAAATGTTTATTAAATACCAAAGAGAAAAGACAAAATGGATAAATTTTCAACTTCTCCCTTATTTAACATATTACCATAGATTTTGCAAGTTTTCAATATGTTTTTGACAAAAATTTAACTAATTTACAAAAAGTTTAAAAACGATAATTGATTAACAATTATTATGTCCCGCAAACAGCGTTCCTACTTGTTTTCCGTCAAAAATATCATAAATTCTTTCGGGGTGTGCGCCGTTGGTGATAATCATATCTATGCCTTTTGGTGTCACAATCTCGGCAGCTTTCAGCTTGGTAAGCATCCCGCCAGTGCCTCGCTTTGTGCCTGCTCCGCCTGCTATTGAATATATTTTCTCATCAATTTTCTCTACCACAGGAATAACCTTTGCATCAGCGCCCATGCTTGGGTCTTTGTCAAAAAGCCCATCTATATCCGAAAGAAGAATGAGAAGGTCAGCCCCAACAAGCTCTGCAATGTATGCTGAAAGAGTGTCGTTGTCACCAAATTCCAGCTCGTATGTAGAGATAACGTCGTTTTCGTTCACAATCGGGATAACGCCATAATCAAACATTGTTTCAAAGGTGTTTTTGGTGCTTTGATAGCGGTCGGGATCGTCGAGGATGAATTTTGTCAGCAGCACCTGAGCGGAGGAGTGGCCATATTCCGAAAAGAAGCGGTCATACATTGAAACAAGGGTAGCTTGACCGATTGCGGCAAGTGCCTGCTTCTTTTGGGTGTCTTTGGGCTTTTCGGAGAGGTTGAGCTTGCCAACACCCGCGCCCACTGCACCGCTGGAAACCAGGACCACTTGAACTCCGCGGTTTTTCAGGTCGGAAATCACACGGACAATGCTTTCGATTTTCTTTATGTTCAGCTTTCCGGTTTCATATGTAAGGGAGGAAGTCCCCACCTTGACCACTATGCGGTTTAAATTTTGAAATCTTGAATAATACATAAAAAGACGCCTCACTTGTCTTTGGTTTTAATACTTGATGAAACTGCAAACACTTCCCAGTCTAAGTTCAGTATACTGAATTATCAAAATATTGTCAAGCCGGATGGGTAAATGTTGAAAAGAATACGGAAATATGTTATAATAGGTTTAACAAAAGCCCTCCCTTGCCGAAAGGAGGGTGGCGCGCGGAGCGTGACGGGAGGATGGTGAAAACACAACAATCCCTCAGCCAGCTACGCTGACAGCTCGTCAGATTGTCATCTAGATTATACGGTCTTTAAATAA
>JAFTJA010000011.1 GCA_017456605.1 Clostridia bacterium
CCCGCGCCCACTGCACCGCTGGAAACCAGGACCACTTGAACTCCGCGGTTTTTCAGGTCGGAAATCACACGGACAATGCTTTCGATTTTCTTTATGTTCAGCTTTCCGGTTTCATAGGTAAGGGAGGAAGTTCCCACCTTGATCACTATGCGTTTTAAATTTTGAAATCTTGAATAATCCATAAAAAGACGCCTCTCTTGTCTTTGATTTTAATACTTGATAAAACTGCAAACACTTCCCAGTCTAAGTTCAGTATACTGAATTATCAAAATATTGTCAAGCCGGATGGGTAAATGTTGAAAAGAGGATGGGAGTGTGGTATAATGATTTCAAGCAAAGCTTGAAATCGTCGATATAAATCTCTTGCGAGATTTTCGATATGTGTTAAAGCACTCGATATGCCTTACGGCTCGATATGTTGCCTTACGGCAACGAGATTTATATCATATCGAGTTTTGAGCAAAGCGAAAAACATATCGATTTTGTGACAACAAAAATATCGAGCAAACGAAGTTTGTATATCGACAAAAGCGGAGGCATCTAAACCGTCTATCCCGCATAGTAAGGTTGTCGAATATTGTCGTAAAAGCCTCCCCAGAGCATAGGGGAGGTGTTGAGCGAAAGCGAAACGGAGGGGTTGTAAATGGACAGAAAACATAATATTAAATTAGTTCCATTTGCAAAGGAACTCAGAAAAAATATGACAAAAGAAGAACGACATCTTTGGTATGATTTTTTAAGAGAATATCCTATAAAGGTCACAAGACAAAAAGTGTTAGGCAAATACATAGCGGATTTTTATTGTGCAAAAGCAAATATTGTTATAGAATTGGATGGTTCTCAACATTATGAGGATGAGGGTATTGTCAATGATGAACAGAGAACTCAATATTTACAACAATATGGAATAAATGTTATTAGAATTTCAAATCTTGATGTTTTGAAAAACTTCGAGGGCGTGTGTATGTATATTGATAATGAAATAAAACAATCCCTCAGTCAGCTACGCTGACAGCTCCCTTTACACAAGGGAGCCTATGGCAAGGGCGCCTTTGGTGAATGAAATTTTTTGTCCCGAGCTTAGCACGGGCCTATGCAGGATGTCGAAAAAAATAAAAGGAGAATGAAATGTTTAATAGGCCAAAATATTTGTGGTTATCGTTTATAGCTTTTGGAATAATTTCATATCGATGTAGAAACACAATATTGCATAAGAGCAAGGAAAGAGATTACAGTCTTTGGTTTCGTTATATTAGATTCGAACTGTTCTGGGGAATGCTTACACTTATTATTCCGGCTGCTGTCATAGTATTGCTTATGCATATTTTTTCTAATTATAGTCCTACAATAGAACTTTTTATAAATATAATAGGTCTGGTTTATTTATATTTCGGTGGAGTGGTTTTATCTTTTAAGCTATACGATTGGAAAATTAAAAATATTGAGCAAAAACAAGTTGCATCTAAACCGTCTATCCCGCATAGTAAGGTTGTCGAATAATGTTGAAAGGAGAAAAGTATGAAAATTAGAAGGACATTAGCATTATTATTTTTAATGCTGATAGTAGCATTATCTTGGATTACGAATTTTGGATGGTACAGACTCTTTGGCACTTTAATTCTAATACCATTTATTCATGCTATATTTGTTTTTGCTATCTCTGTAGTTGGGATAAACTATTTAGATTTTAAAAAAATTAGGGCATATAACTTTCTCTTCTTAATCACATATTTAATGAGCAATATTTTTCTTTCGGATGTAAATGAAGAAGACGTTCTTATGTTTTTTGGATTAATACACAATGGAGTTTTGTGTAATATTGGAAATGTAATTGCGATTATTTCTTTAATAGCGCATTTAGGTTTAAGTATATTACAAATTATCGAGATAAGGCGTGTCGATAAAAGCAGAGAAAAGACTTGATCTTAATTTTACACGAACTATATAAAGATGTCGAATGTGGTCGAAAAACAAAAGCCTCCCCAGAGCATAGGGGAGGTGTTGAGCGAAAGCGAAACGGAGGGGTTGTATATAAAAGAAAACACAACAATCCCTCAGTCAGCTACGCTGACAGCTCCCTTTACACAAGGGAGCCTAAGTGGCATCTAAATCGTTCACTTATTTTATAATAAAAAAAGGAGAATTCTTATGACGTCATCAGCAATTTTCAGCACCGCTTTTAACTGCTTTGCAATAGTTCTTTTTGCGGTTTGCTGGGGTGCGATTATTATAAAAATTATAAAAAGCCGATATGCTCAGGTGAAGCGGGTTAAAGCAGAAGTAGTGGACAAATATAAAAACCAAATTGTCACTAAACACGGCATAACAGAGAGATATGTGGTCGTTTTTTCGGCAGGAGGAAAAAGGCTTGCCTTTGATGTGTCTGAATTCTCGTTTGCGGGTTACAGAATCAAAGAAAAAGGCACTCTTGAATATAAGGGCAACAAAATCATAGATTTTAAATAATAATCGGATAAAAAGTGGATAGGGAAAACATATGAAAATAAAAAACCTTGAACTTAAAAACAATATATTTCTTGCCCCTATGGCGGGGGTTACAGACAAGGCTTTCAGGCAGATTACCAAGCCTTTTGGGCCCGGGCTTATGTATACCGAAATGGTTTCGGGAAAGGGGCTTTTTTATAAGAATAAAAAAACGGCAGACCTTTTAGCTGCCGAAGACTTTGAAAAGCCGGTGGCGGTGCAGCTCTTTGGCCATGAGCCACAAATTCTTGGGGAAATTGCCGAAAAGTCCCTGGAATTCGGTGCAGAGCTTCTTGATATAAATATGGGCTGTCCTGCACCCAAAATCGTGAACAATGGAGACGGCTCGGCGCTTTCAAAAAATCCTGCTCTGGCGGGAGAGATAATTTCGGCAGTGGTGGATGCTGTGTCAGGAGCGGTGCCGGTGACAGTGAAAATTCGCAAGGGCTGGGACGAAACATCTGTCAATGCGGTTGAAATGGCAAAAGTTGCAGAAGACAGCGGAGCAGCTGCGGTAACAGTTCACGGCAGAACACGGGAGCAATTTTACAGCGGAAAGGCTGACCTTGACATAATCAAGGCTGTGAAAACGGCGCTTTCAATCCCGGTAATCGGCAATGGTGACATAACAGACGGGGAAAGTGCAAAGAGAATGCTTGATTATACGGGTTGTGACGGGATTATGATTGGACGCGGCGCTCAAGGAAATCCGTGGGTTTTCCGCGAGGTCATTCACTTTCTGGAAACAGGCAAAAGGCTTGCCCCACCAACCATCTTAGAGCGTGCCGAAAAAATGGAGGAACACCTGAGCCTCTTGGTTCTATACAAGGGTGAGCACCGCGGGATTCAGGAGGCGCGCAAGCATATGGCGTGGTATATAAAGGGTATGAAAGGCGGAGCAAGACTTCGGGAAATTATAAACCGAGCCGAATCGAAAAACGATATGCTTGGGGTTATTGATTCTATTAGAACTTTGGTTGGATAAAATCCACAAAAAAAGAATAAAAAGAAATAAAAATTTTAGGTCAGAAAATTCCTCATATAGTCAAAAATTCCTTGACTTGTGGGGGATTTTGTTGTATTATTTATTTATCTGTATACAAATTTTAAAGTTTTAAAACCTTATCTTTAGAGAAAGGATGAATAATATGAAGATTGCCATTATGGGCTTTGGTGTTGTGGGTTCAGGTGTTGGTGAGGTTGTCACCAAAAACCAGGAAATACTTATCAAAAAATGTGGCGAGCCTATTGAAATCTCACATATTCTTGATTTGCGGGATTTTCCTGACAGTGAATTTAGTTGCTTCACCAAGGATTTCAATGATATTTTGAATGACCCTGAGGTTGGCGTTGTTGTAGAAACAATGGGCGGGGTTGATCCTGCATACAAGTTCTCAAAGGAGCTTTTGCTTGCCGGCAAGCACGTTATCACATCAAACAAAGAGCTTGTTGCAGCACATGGAACCGAGCTTTTGAAAATTGCAAGGGAACGAAACATAAATTACCTCTTTGAGGCAAGCGTTGGCGGCGGAATTCCCATTATCAGACCGCTTTTCTCCTGTCTGACAGCGGGCGAGGCGACAGACGTTTTTGGAATTCTCAACGGCACAACAAACTATATCCTGACCCAGATGTTCCAAAAGGGCGAGAGCTTTGAAAACGCTCTCCGTGCAGCACAGCAAAAGGGTTATGCCGAGGCTGACCCCACAGCTGACGTTGAGGGCTATGACACCTGCAGAAAGATTGCTATTCTTTCGGCTCTTGCGTTTGGTGACGCGGTTACAACAGACCGCATAAAGACCGAGGGTATAACAAAAATAACAGCAGAGGATGTTTTCTATGCCGAAAAACTGGGATATTCCATAAAGCTTATCGGACACGCTACAAAAGCAGAGGATGGCGGCGTTTATGCGGCGGTTTTCCCGGCTTTTGTTCCCAAAACAAATCCTTTGGCGGGCATCAATGATGTGTTCAACGGCATTATTGTGAAAGGCGATGACTTGGGCGAGGTTATGTTCTATGGCAGAGGTGCAGGAAAGCTTCCCACAGCCAATGCGGTTGTTGCCGATGTGGTTGACGCAATCAAGCACAAGAAGGTAAATATTATCATAAAATGGAATGAATACAAAGAAGAAAATCAGTCTGACGGAACTTTGCAGAAATATCCGTATTATGTAAGGTTCCAGGGAAAACCTGTTCCAAATCTTGCGGATTGCAGACTGGTGACCTTTGATGAAGAAACAAACAAAAATGAGTTTGCTGTGATTACTGAAGCTTTGACAGAAAGCGGTCTTGCTGAATTCGTAAAAGCTGTTGAATTTGAAGGCTGCAAGACCTTGGGAAAACTCAGACTTATTGGTGAATAAAGAAATAGGAGGTTTTTAAATTGGCAATTATTGTTCAAAAATTCGGCGGCAGCTCTGTTGCGGATGCAGCCAAGGTAAACAACGTTGCAAACCGTGTGGTTGAAACCTATCGGGCAGGCAATTCGGTTGTTGTGGTTGTTTCAGCACAGGGAGATACCACCGATGATCTTATTGAAAAAGCTTATGAAATCAACGAAAGTCCATCAAAGCGTGAGATGGATATGTTGCTTTCATCAGGCGAACAGATTTCAATAGCGCTCCTTGCGATGGCTATTGAAAAAATCGGTGTTCCGGTGGTTTCGCTTACCGGATGGCAGGCAGGCTTTCTGACAAATTCAAATGCCGGAAATGCCAGAATCAAAAAGGTAGACACTGAGAGAATAAAATCAGAGCTTGACCAGAAGAAGATTGTTATTGTTGCGGGCTTCCAGGGCCTTGACAAGTATGAAAACATAACCACTCTGGGCAGAGGCGGAAGCGATACATCCGCTGTGGCGATAGCTGCAGCACTTCACGCTGACAAATGCGAGATTTATACTGACGTTGACGGCGTTTATACCGCTGACCCAAGAATTGTGAAAAATGCGAAGAAGCTCGACGAAATCACATATGATGAAATGCTTGATCTTGCCAGCCTTGGCGCAAATGTGCTCCACAACCGCTCGGTTGAAATGGCGAAGAAATACGGTGTCAAGCTTGAAGTAAAATCCAGTTTTGAAAAAATTGATGGAACAGTTGTTAAGGAGGCGATTGCTGTGGAAAAAATGTTAATCAGAGGTGTTGCAAGGGATAACGATGTTGCCCGTATTGCCATTATTGGTCTTGAAGACAAGCCGGGTATTGCGTTCAGGGTGTTCTCACTGCTTGCAATGAAGAATATAAACGTGGACGTTATTCTTCAGTCCATCGGACGTGACAACAAAAAGGATATTTCCTTCACCGTGTCAAAAGGCAATTTGAAAGACGCAATCGAGACCCTCGAAAGCGAAAAGGCAAGCCTTTCATATGAATCAATCACACACCGCGATGACATCAGCAAGGTTTCAATCGTTGGTGCTGGCATGACAAACAATCCGGGCGTGGCTGCAAAAATGTTTGAGGCGCTTTATGATGCGAATATCAACATTCATATGATTTCAACATCAGAAACAAAAATTTCTGTTCTTATCAATGTGAATAATGCAGAAAAAGCTGTTCAGGCAATTCATGACAAGTTCCTTGGTTAAGAATTCAAAATTTGAATAAAAACGAAAAAATGCGGCAAACTATCACCGAAAGAGGTTTTAGTTTGCCACTTTTTTATGCGGTTTCAAAAACTTGTCCGGTTTCACAAAATTCCTGGCAGGATGAATTTACGAGGACCGGAGTATAAAAATTTTTTGAAATAAGCACTGCGGCAAGAACCACAAAAAGGATTTTTTTAAAATGCCATATCATTGGACCAAAGCTCCTTTCCTGAATATAGTTTGTGCAAGAGCGCTTGATTTATCCCGCAAAAACTATGGCAGAGCAGAGCCTTATTTGGTAGCGTAGAGCTTTAAAAGAGAAAAAAGAATTCTTGGGCAAAAACAAAAGAACATACCAAAACCCCCGCAAACATCAGCTTTGCGGGGGCTAAAAATTTTTGAAATTTAAATTTATTTGTGTTCAACCTTTGCAATTTTGAAACCTATCCAGAGGAAGTCCAGAACCAGATAAATAACAATGAGGGTAATAGGTCCGCGTGAAATCCACCAGCGGGAATCAACACTCAAAAGTCCTTCGAAAAATCCGCCGAGGAAAAGGCGAATGGGGGCATAAAAACCGATGAAAAGAGAAACCAAACACGCAACCAATGCGAATATTGAATAGTCAAAGGCGCGGGCTGTGTTTTTGAAAACCCGGTACTTTCCGCAAACCGCAAGAGCTACGGCAACAACTGCAAAAACTGCGGCAAAAGATTTCATAACGGTGGGCATTGATGCCGCGGCGCTTCCCAGGAAACCGTTTTCAACAAACCGCAGGCACAAAATAGCGAGCAACCCCCAGGAAAGGTTAATCATAAAGCGGTTTGTTGCTTTGTCAATTTTTGCACGTTTTTCAAGTTTCTTTTGTCTTTTTAAATTTTGATTTTTTGCTGCTGACATCAGTCATCAAGACCTTTCTATCTGTATTCTTTAATATCTAAAACTCGTTTTTGTGATACATAATCACCGGAATAACGGCGCTTGCCACGGTTTCGGTGCGGAGAATTCTGGGACCAAGACCAAAGGTGTTTATGCCGTTTTCCAAGGCCCTTTTTGCTTCGCTGTCTGAAAACCCGCCCTCAGGACCAACCATCACGCCAAAGCTTGTGGCGGCACTGTGCTCTGTAAGGATTTCTCTGAGCCCATATGCTCCTTGGTGGCCAAGCTCCTCATAAGGCATAAGAGAAACTTCCAGAGAATTTAGCTTCTTTATCGCTTCATCAAAGGTGATGGGCGGATGCACTGTGGGAACAATGCCGCGACCGCACTGCTTTGAAGCTTCAAGAGAAATTTTGTTCCACCGTTTTGCTTTTTCTTCGCCTGCCGACTGGCTGTTTATCTGAACCACGCAGCGGTCCATAATAACGGGAAAAACTTCATACACGCCAAGCTCAACGGCTTTTTGGATAATGGTTTCCATCTTTCCGGATTTTGGCAGTCCCTGAAACAGGGAAACCCGTATTTTTGGTTCTGATAACGACGCTTTGCTTTCAAGAATTTCAGCCCGGCAGAGGTTTTTCTCAATGGAAACAAGCCTTGCCAGATATTCAGTGCCCGAACCGTCAAAAACCAAAATGGAGTCGCCGACAGCCATCCTCAGCACTTTTTCTATATGCTTTGAGTCTTCAAAAATTTCGGCAACGCCGTTTTTTATGAACCCCGGCTCTGTGAAAAATCTTCGCATAAGCAAATATCCTTTCCAAAGAAAAGCGTATTACAACCTATCCAATATTCTATCATAAACATGAGGGGATTTCAAGTCTTATTTTGCATTTTAAACGGGGTTTTTGCGATTCGCCTCATTTGAACAATCCAAAAACAACTCTGTCAATGCCGCTCAAATCTTTTTTTGTCTCTATATGACAAAACCGCTCCGACATAATATCACAAACGTCCATTGCCTGATTTATCCCCACTTCAAAGGCAAGACAACCGTTTTTCGTGAGCTTTACATCCTCTGTTATCTTGCGAAAAAAGTCAAGTCCGTCATTTCCCCCTGCCAAGGCGGAGAGTGGTTCAAATTCCTTCACCTTTTTGTCAAGACCCGCAATGTCTGTGTCAGGAATATACGGAGGGTTTGACACTACAATGTCCATTTGTTGAGGAAGATCTGGAAAACCCCGAAGGATGTCCCACTCCATAAAGCTACAGCGGTCAGATGCACCCAGTCTTTTGGCGTTCTTTTTGGCGGTTTTTATGGCTTCGGCTGAAATGTCAATCCCCCAGACCTTTGAGTGGGGCAAAAAATGTGCAAGGCTTATGGCGATGCAGCCGGTTCCCGTGCCTATATCAAGAATGTTTATTTCCCCGGTATCTTTATATTTTTCGATAATAAGCTCCACAAGGATTTCGGTATCTGCCCGTGGGATAAGAGTGCTTTCGTTTGTTTCAAACCAGAGTGACATAAACTCACAGCCGCCCGCTGTGTACTGGACGGGTTTTCCCGATTTCAGCTGCGCAAAGGCCTCGTCAAACAGCTTTTTTTGGTTACAGTCAAGGGTCTTCTCGCCAAGAAGAATGTCCGTGCGGCTGAACTTCAGCAGATTGAGCAAAATATAGTCAATATCAGCCAAGGGGCTGTCGTTTGTTGTTGCCCCAAGATCTTTCAATGCGTTTTTTCGGAGTTCTTTCAGTTTTACCATTTTGCGTCTTCTGTGTTTTCGGGGATGACCGCCTTGAGAGAAGCAATCGCTACTTCTATCTGGCTGTCATCGGGCTCGTTTGTTGTTATATACTGGAACCATTTTCCGGGGGCACTTATCACTCTTGTGAGAAGATTATCGTGTCTGCCGGCAAATTTGATTATTTCATAAGATATACCTGCCACAACGGGAAGAAGGGCAAGCCTAAGGAGCAGACGAATAAGGGGGTTATTCCAGGAAATAAACGAGAAAACCACGATGCTGATAACCATAACAATCAGCAAAAAGCTTGTGCCGCATCGGGGGTGAAGCCGGGAATGGCGTCTTACGTTTTCAATGGTGAGCTCCTCGCCGCTTTCAAAGCAGTGGATGGACTTATGCTCTGCACCGTGGTACATAAACACGCGCTTTATGTCTTCCATACGAGAAACAAGGGAAATATAAAGAATGAAAATCGCAATTCTCACAATGCCCTCTGCCAATGTCAAGAGAATGTGGTTTTCGATTAAACCTTTTAAAAATCCTACAATCACAGCCGGGAGCAGAATGAAAAGTCCCACGCTGAGAAGCAGAGAAAGGCAGACTGCAACGTAGATAACAGCCTCGGTTGCCTTTTCGGAGCCAAGCTTTTCGTCCAGCCATTTTTCAAACTTTCCAGGCTTTTGCTCTATCTGGTTTCCATCCTCATCAACCTCAAAAAATTTGGCAGAAAACATAAGGGCTTTGATCCCCACAATCATAGAATCAAAAAAATTGATGCAACCACGGATAATGGGAAGCTTCAAAATCTTGTTTTTTCTGCCTTTTCCGATGGGCTTTTCATCAATAATGATTTCGCCGTCGGATTTTCTCACCGCTGTTGCGATTTTGTGAGGACCGCGCATCATAACGCCCTCAATCACAGCCTGTCCGCCAATTGAGGTTTTGAGGGCCTTTTTCTTTTCACAACTCGATTTATTCATATAAAACACCTGCACTTTCAAGTGAAAAATTCTTATATTTAAGTATATCATATCTCAAAAAAATATACAATGTTTTTTAAAGATTTTGCAAACAAAACCCCCGCTCGAAAGAGCGGGGGGAAGGTTTTTAAAGCTTTGCACGGATAATTTTTCCGCTGGTTGTTTTGGGGAGCTCGTCCCGGAAAACCACAATTCGCGGGTATTTGTAAGGCGCGGTGTGTTCCTTTACGTAATTTTGTATTTCTTTTTTCAGTTCTTCGCTGGGAACTGTGCCACGGGTAAGGACAATGCTTGCCTTTACCACCTGACCGCGGATGTCGTCGGGCTCTGCCGAAACGCCACATTCCACAACATATGGAAGCTCCATAATAACGCTTTCGATTTCAAAAGGTCCTATGCGATAGCCGGAAGACTTGATAACGTCATCGATTCTGCCCACATAGAAGTAGAAGCCGTCTTCGTCCTTGTATGCCACGTCACCTGTGTGATAAAGACCGTCATGCCAAACCTCGGCGGTTTTTTCTTCGTCTTTGTAGTAGCCCTTGAAAAGTCCGCAGGGAACTTTCTCTGAGGTACGGATAACGATTTCGCCATTTTCGCCAACGTCCACGCTCTTTCCGTCGGGGTCAACAATGTCAACGTCATACAGGGGAACGGGCTTGCCCATTGCTCCGATTTTGTATTCTCTGCCGTGAAGATTACCGATAAGGCAAGTGGTTTCGGTCTGGCCGAAGCCTTCCATAATCTTGAGCCCCAGGAGATTTTCGATTTGCTTGTAAACCTCGGGGTTGAGTGCCTCGCCTGCTGTGTTCGCGTGCTGAACAGAGGACATATCATACTTTGAGATATCTTCTTTTATCATCATACGGTACATAGTGGGGGGCGCACAGAATGTAGTGATTTTGTACTGTGCAAACAGCGGCAGGATGTCTGCTGCGTCAAAGCGGTCAAAGTCATAAACGAAAAGAGCCGCCTCGCAGAGCCACTGGCCATAAATCTTGCCCCAGGCTGCTTTTGCCCAGCCGGTGTCGGAAATGGTGAGATGAAGACCCTCGGGGTCAACACAGTGCCAATAGTTTGCCGTGTGAAAATGTCCAAGGGGATATTTGCAGCTGTGAAGAGCCATTTTCGGGTTTCCGGTGGTACCTGATGTGAAATACATAAGCATATCGTCGTCACCGCAGGGTGAGTCAGCACGCCGCGCATAGGTGTCGGGGAAAGCTCTATATTCTTCGTCAAAGTTTCTCCAGCCCATTCTTTTGCCGCCAACAATGATTTTTTCCTTCAGGCAGGGTGCATTTTTTGCACCGAGCTCTGCTTGATTTGCTATGTCACCGTCAGCGCTACAGATAATGGCGTCAACCTCTGCAGCTTCATAGCGGTATGCATAGTCGTGCTCCTGAAGAAGGTTTGATGCCGGGATTGCGATAGCTCCAATTTTGTTGAGGGCAAGAATAGCAATCCAGAACTGATAATGGCGCTTGAGTACCATCATAACCTTGCTGCCCTTTTTGATGCCCAAGGACTCAAAATAATTTGCACATCTTGCAGATTCCTTCATAAAGTCGGTAAAGGTGAAACGGCGTTCCGACTTGTTTTTGTCAAGGTGCACCATAGCAAGCTTGTCCGGCTTGCGGCGAGCAATTTCGTCAACTATGTCAAAGGCAAAGTTGAACTTGTCTTCGTTTTTGAAGCTGATTGAAACAAGCGCACCATTTTCGTCTTCAACGGTATCAATGAAGTCGTGATAAACACGTTTGTATTGTTGATGGGGTTTGTAAGTGCTTTCCTTTATGAAAGCAGTGCCGGTTGGCTCTTCGTTTTCTTTGCCGTTTAATACTATTGCATAAAACTGGCAGTCCTTTCCGCCAACGGCAATCATACCGTGGGGAGTTGAACTGTCAAAGTATATGGTGTCACCGGCTGAAAGGATTTCGCTGTGGGAACCAATCTGAATTTTGAGGGTTCCCGAAATCACGATGTCAAGCTCCTGGCCGTGGTGGGTGGTGAGCTCAATGTCACGCTGTTCTGCTGCTGCGTCATAGGCGCACTGAACAAAAAGCGGCTCTGACACACGGTTTTTGAAAGCTGAAGCCAGGTTGTAATAAACCATTCCGTGGGCTTCTTCAATCTTTCTACCTTCCCCCGAGCGTGTAACGGTGTAGGATTTGAGGTTTGAGCTGACACCTTCAACAATGTCAGTAACACCAACCTTGAAGGCAAGAGAGCAGCGGTAAATAAACGCAAAGCTCAGGTCTTTTTTACCTTCTTCGCAAGCCATATATTTTTCGGGCGTGACGCCGGTAAGCTTTGCCATTGTTTCAACGGAAATGCCGCTGATTTGACGAAGCTCTTTGATTCTGGCAGCAACCTCGCTGATTTTAAAATCAAGACCGGTCATTGTTTCTTCTTTCATGATTTTCCTCCTTAAAATTCCTTTAAGAACATAAAAAAGTCGTCTCAAAGGAGATTCTTTGAGACGAGCTGAAAATTTCTTTTCTTACCCGCGGTACCACTCAAATTGCACTGCCCTTTGCAATGCCACTTCAGACCCCTAGGTTTTAGGCCCTATGCACTAACGTAGCAAACACGGAAAGGTTCTACTTATCAAAAAAATGATGTTCTTCCTTCCTGCTCAGAAGCTACAGCTCACAAATTCGACTTTTGCGGCTTTCACCAACCGCCGCTTCTCTCTAAAGCCTACCCTCGGAGCACTCTTCTTCAACGCATTTTTATTCAATTTGATACTAAAATACCACAATATTTGACCTTTGTCAAGGCTTTTGTCAACTTTTTATATCCCAAAGTTTTCATGTGCTGTATTCACTTCCCAGCATCAATTTCTATAAAAAGGTTGACAAACAAGAAAAAATTATGTATACTTGTGGTGTATGATTTCAAATTGAAAGGAGAGAGGAAAAGGAATAAAGCGTAGGAGCTAACTAATTTGGAGGTAAAAATTTTGTTTAGATTTAAAAAAATTCTTGCGACACTTGTCGCATGTGTTATAGTATTTTCGGCGGTTTCGGTGCTTGCCGGTGCTACAGGAAATTCGTCTTATGGGATTGTTACGGCGTCACTGCTCAACCTCAGAAAGAGTGCCACAACATCTTCGGCAGTGCTTGCACAGCTCCCTTACGGTCAGACTGTTCCGGTGAAATGGATTGAGTCAGGCTGGGCGAGAGTTTCATATTATGGAACAGAAGGATATGTTTCACTTGATTACATAACAATCGTTCAGGGCGAAATGCCCAACAGAAGCGATACAGTTTCGTCAAAAGGACAAGCTGTTGTTGAACTTGCAAAAAAATATCTTGGCAAGCCCTATGTTTATGGTGCGGCAGGTCCAAATGGGTTTGACTGCAGCGGGTTTGTGTATTTTATTTATAAACAGATGGGTGTGACACTCAATCGTGTTGCGGCTGACCAGATGACCAACGGAAAGTGGGTGCCAAAGAATGCACTTCAGCCCGGCGACATTGTGGGTTTCCAGAATAGCAGCGGTTACATAAACCACGTTGGAATTTATGTGGGCAACGGTATGATGATACATTCTCCTCAGACCGGGGACGTTGTCAAGTATGAAAGCATTGTTACAGGAAATTATGCAAAGCGCATAACCTGTGGCAGACGTATTTTCTAAAATCAAAAGTTGGGGCTGCCGTATGGGGCAGCCCTTTTAATTTATAAAGAGGTGTCAAGATGCGCAGCAAAAAGAAGCTATTTTATTTTTTATGGGTTGTGGCTGCTGTCCTTGCGGCATTGGCGGCAAAGACCTATCCTGAAAGCGTTGCACCCGAGAATTTTGCCGTTACCTTTGTGGACGTTGGGCAAGGCGATGCCACTTTTTTCAAGGCACCCTGCGGGACTACGGTTTTGTTTGACGGCGGCGAGGCGGATGAATATGAAAGCCAGCTTTTGCCGTTTTTGGAGTCTGCTATTCATGAAAAAGTGGATATTGCCATAGTCAGCCATTATCACAGCGACCATGAGGGCGGGATTTATGAAAGCGTTTTGGACGGAATGGTCAAAAAGCTGATTCTTCCCGATTATCCTGACAGCGACGGAACAAAACGCGGCCTTGAAAAAGCTGCAAAGAAAAGCGGCTGCGAGATTGAATATGTCTCAAAAGGCGATACAATCGAAATTAGCGAAGATTTTTCACTTGAGGTTTTGCATCCCGATGCGGGTGGTATGGAGGGGAACAATTTCCACAACAACAGCTCGCTGGTGCTTATGGCAAGGTGCTTTGACACAGAGATTTTGCTGACCGGCGACATCGAAAGCCGGGCGGAGAGCGAAATTTGCCTTGAAAAGGATATCGAATGTGACATTTTGAAGGTGGCTCATCACGGCTCGTCAAGCTCATCGTCGAAGCGGTTTTTGGTTGCGGCAAATCCGACCTATGCGGCTATCTCGGCAGGAGAGGGAAATTCTTACGGGCATCCCCATTATGAAGTGCTGGAAAGCCTTGAAAATGAAGATGTAAGAGTATATCGCACCGATATGGACGGAGATATAACCTTTGAAATTGCGACGGATGGAATAAAGAACATACACACTGAAAGGTGACGGAAAGATTTTGCGGGAGGTGAATGAATTGGAACTGAAAGACCTTGACAGAGAAATTTCTGCGGGAAAGATAGGGCAGCTGTACTTTTTTTACGGACAGGAACAGTTTTTGCTTGAAAACAAAATAAAGGCGATAAAAAAGCGGATTGTCGAGCCGGATTTTGAAGAATTCAATTTTGTGAAGCTTGAGGGCAAGAAAATAACAGCCCACGAAATTGAAAATCAGGTGCTTTCTGTACCGGTTATGGCGGAACACAAAATGGTGGTGGTTTCAAAGAGCGGGATTTTTGGGAATGCGAAATCCAAGGATTTCACCGAACTTTGTGACCTTCTCTCTGACCTTCCGGAGTATATAACCCTCATTTTCACCGAAGAAGAGTTCGACAAAAAGAAAGAAAAAAACTTAGACACAATCAAAAAGAACGGCACTGTGGTGAAATTTGACTTGCTTTCCCCAAAACAGCTGGAGCTTTGGCTTGAGAAAATGTTTGAAGAAAGAGGGAAGAGCATCCTCGCAAAAGATATTGCATATATGATAGAGATTTGCGGTCAGTCCATGGCAGTGCTTTTCAATGAATTTGAAAAGCTGGTGGGCTTTGCGGCGGACAAGGAAAAAATAACCTCTCAGGATATTCAGGCGGTGGTTTCAAAAACCCTGGAGACGAGAGTCTTTGATTTGATTGACAGCATTGCCGAGGGCAGACAAAAAAAGGTGTTTGAAGAACTTAGTCTGCTTCGTGCATCGGGTGAAAATCCAGCGACAATCCTTTCGCTGGTGGCGTCCCGTATGGGGGAACTTTTGATGGTGAAACAGCTTTTGGATGACAGGCTTTCTGCCGATAACATTGCGGGATATTTTGAGCCTAAAAAACACCCCTTTGTGGTGAAAAAGCTATGCGAACAAAGTCGCCGTTTTGATGAGAAATACCTCAAAAAAATGACGCTCAAAGGCACCAGATATGCTGCAGAGGTCCGGTCAGGACGACTTGATAAATGGATAGCCGCAGAAATGTATGTGGCGGAGCTTATAAAAAAATAAAAAGAAAAAATGAGCCCCTGTGCCATCATTGGCACAGGGGATTTGTGCATTGTGAAAAACATTTTTATGCCGCGGGGACGGAAATTTCCTCAACCTCTTCGGCCGGTGGGGGAGTTTCAGCTCCGGAATTTTCGGGAGCTTCGGTTTCATCAGCACCAGTTTCGCCTGAATCGTCGGTTTCATCTGTCTTTGAATCGGGGGCTTCTTCGCCTTCAGGGAGATGCTTTGATTTGCAAACCTCTTTGGGAATATTATCCGAGGTAAACCAGAAGCTGGTTGCATTCTCGCCACAGTTTTCCCCTGCCAGAAGTCCGGTTTCAGCACAATAGCTTGCCGATTTCACACCTTTTGGAACAGCAGGCGTAGTTTTTGTCTTTCCGCTGTTTATTTCGTCCATAACCATCTTCCATGCCTTTATGCAGGGGTTTCCGGAATGTGTCATGGGTCTTGGATTGTCATAGCCATACCACACGCCGCCCACATAATGTGGGGTGTAACCCACAAACCAACGGTCATGGCTGTCTGATGTGGTACCGGTCTTTCCGGCAGTATACATACCTGACGCAAGCTGTGCTCCGCCGCCTGTTCCGTAAGATACAACCTCTGATAAAAGGCGGCTCATAATGTATGCGGTCTGTTCGCTTATTGCAATGGTCTGTGCTGGCTTGTTTGAAAGCAGCACGTTGCCCTTTGAGTCCGTAACCGAGGTGAAACAATAGGGCTTTGTGAAAATTCCGCGGTTGACAAAGGGCGAGTATGCAGCGGTCATTTCGATAACTGAAACGCCGTGGGTAAGACCGCCAAGGGCCAGCTGTGAAAGACCGATGTCAGAATAAACCTTTCCGTCACTGCCGGTCTCACTTTTCACCAAAGACGTTATTCCAAGCTTTTGCGTCAGGAAATTGTATGAGACATTCGCACCCATTTTGTCAAGCACCTGAACGGGAATGGTATTAAGTGATTTGCGGACGGCTGTGCGGATTGAAACTTCTCCGCTGTATTTGTGGTCATAGTTTCGGGGTGTCCATCCTCCGTATGAAATCGCCTTGTCATCATAAATGTCTGCTGCGTTTATTATGTCGCGCTCGATAGCGGGGGCATAAACCGAAATGGGCTTTATTGATGAGCCCGGCTGACGAAGGGCCTGTGTCGCACGATTGAGAACCAGATTTCCCGCCTTTTTGCCCACGCCGCCAACCATACCTTTGACTTGTCCGGTATAAGGGTCCATAACAACCATAGCAGATTGTGCCGGGTCAGACCCTGTGGAGTTGGGGAAGTTTTCTGTGTTTTCAAAGACCTTTTCCATTGCCTTTTGAACATTTGGGTCAATGGTAGCAACGATTTTTAAACCGCCGGAGTAAAGCATTTTCTTTGCAATATTTTCGGTGTAGCCAAGCTCTTCAAGCCCCTCCAAAACGTCATATGCAATCTGGTCAACGAAGTAAGAATGTATTGTTCCGGTAACAAGAGTGCTTTCATCAAATTCCGCAAAGACAAGCTCCTGACCCATTGCTTCATCGTGCTCTTCTTGGGTGATATACCCAAGCTCCAGCATTTTGCCAAGAACAAGCTCCTGCTTTTTCTTGTTGTTTTCAGGGTTGATAAGCGGGTCATAAAGTGTGGGATACTGTGTTATGCCGGCGATAGAAGCACATTCCGCAAGGGAAAGCTCGCTCACGGGTTTGCCGAAAAACTTGTGTGATGCCGCCTGAACACCGTTGCAGCCCTGAGAAAGATAAATGGAGTTTAAATAAAGCTCAAGAATTTTATCCTTTGAAAGCTGCTTTTCAAGATTCACTGACCGGGAAATTTCCTGAATTTTTCGCGCAGCGGTACGCTCGGTCTTTTGAGTGAGGTTCTTCACCAGCTGCTGGGTTATGGTACTTCCGCCAAAAGTGGTTTCGCCGCCGGTGAGCTTGTTCTTCACAAAAACCAGAAAAGCCTTGGCGGTACGCTTCATATCAAAGCCGCTGTGAGAATAAAAACGCTCGTCCTCAATCGAAACAAAAGCGTCTTTCATATCTTGAGGGATGTCCTCAAAGTCAACCCAGATGCGGTTTTGCTCAGCAGAGAGGGTTGTGAGTGGCCGTTCGTTGCCTGACGAATCTATATAAACAATCTGGCTTGAGCTGTTTGAGATGATGGAGTCAATATCTAGTGCCTCCATATTGCCGAAAAAGCCCAGCACTGCCCCCAGGAAAACAAGGAAAGCAAGAGCAAGACCGCATGCTGCGGTGATGCCAAACACTTTCAAAAAGATTTTTGAATAAGGATTGTTTTTCAAAGAAATCTCTCCTTTTGCCCCGAAACCGGAGCCATAAAATAGTTGCCAAACCAAAAGTTTCTGCTTTTTGAGTATAAAAAATCAGCAAAGGGTAAAAAATTAACAAAAACTCAAAAAGAAAGGTTGGCCCATGCATGCTTAAAACTACATTCAAAATATTTATGCTATTCATTCTTATGGCGGTGGTGTCTGTTGTCACAGGAGTTCTTACTTATAATATAACCAAGGCAAGCCTTGAAGAACGTGCTGTCCTTGCCGTGCCGGCGTTGGAAGCTTCAAAAACCACTGTCCCCAAAGAAAGCACCGATACCGGCGAAAACAAAAATGCGTCGGGGGCAACCTTTGATTATTATCTGGTGAAGCTTTTCGGTGATGAAATAGGAATATATGTTTCCCACGACGGCAAGGAAGAATTCCTTTACAGCCACAAAATATTCAAAAACGACCTGTCACAGCACGATTTTGAGATGCTCAGCGACGGAATAAAGCTTTATAGTGCGTCGTCGCTAACGGGATTTCTGGAAGACTTCACCAGCTGAGAGCGGGGCGTATCTAGATTTCAAAGACAGAAAAACTTGTCCCAATCCCCCACCATAAGAGGATTTCATTCTGTTCACATTTTATCACAAACCGCATCTTGTGTCAAGATTTATGTGGCTTGGGGGCGCGGGACATAGCGAAAAGGAGAAAAGTATGTTTAGCAGAAGAACCGACCTTGCTCTTGAGGCGAGGGAATTATTTTTTGAGACAGGCGCGGTCCTTGATGAAATCAAGGGAGTAAAGGCAGAGGAGGAGACCTCTGACGCTGGAATACGGGTGACGGCGGTTGAAGTTCTTGACAAAGAGGGCGAAGAGGCGCTTGGCAAGGAAAAGGGCAAATACATTACCATAGAATTGCCCAAAGGCTGGACGGGCGAACAGCTGGTTTATGAAGATGCGTGCAACGCTTGCGCAAAAGAAATCAAAAAGCTTATAAAAGGATATTCACTGGACAATGTCCTTGTTGTGGGGCTTGGAAACAGAAACATCACACCGGATGCAGTGGGGCCAAAGACACTTGACTCTGTGTTGGTGACAAGGCATCTTATTCGATATATGCCCGAAGAAATCGACAGCCGGCTGAAAAAGGTCTGTGCCATAGTGCCCGGAGTTTTGGGAATTACCGGAATCGAAACGGGGGAAATAATAAAAGGTCTTGCAGACGAGGTCAGGCCGTCTTTGATTATTGCGATTGACGCCCTTTGCTCGCGGTCTGTTTATCGGGTGAACAACACCATTCAGCTCTCTAATACGGGCATAACTCCCGGGGCGGGAGTGGGAAACCGACGGATGGCATTGAATAAAAAAGAACTGGGTGTTCCGGTGATTGCGGTTGGCGTGCCCACGGTTATTGATGCCGCGACAATAGCGGCGGATGCTGTTGATTTGCTGATAAGAAATATGAGGGAAAGTGCAGGGGGAAACTCAGGACTTCTAAAGATATTGAAGGATGCTGAGCAGGAAGACCGATTTCTTCTTCTGAAAGAGGTTTTGGGAGAAAACATTGGGGATTTTATTGTTACACCAAAGGATATTGATGAGCAGGCTGAGGAGCTTTCGCGAATAATTGCAAATGGTATAAATATTGCCCTCCATGAGGGGATAACACTTAGGGACATTGACAGATACAGATAACCAAAGAGAGGGGGCTACGCTTTGCGTAGTGATGGGTGGAGTGTTTTACGGACAGTCGAGGACGCCTGTCCCTACATAATCAGAATGAAAATAGTCACTTGCTAAAAGTAGATTTTATTTTTGTCGGCACAAAAGTGCTTAGCCCCTCAAAAACCCTTTCTTGACTAAAGGTGGGTATTGTGCTAAACTTAGTATAGATTTATGCTTTATTTGGCAGGTGATAAAAATGAAAGACAAACAAACCTTAAAATGGCTTTACCGACATTCTCGCGCAAGGCTTTTTTCGATATTTTTTCTGGCAATTCTCAGGTGCATGTTGACAATTCTTGGGGTGAGATTTGCCCTTACTTCCCGCTATGTAATAGATGCCGCTGTTTCAAAGAATTTTGACGGGTTTCTTTTTGCGGCCCTGACGCTTTTGACAATCATTATTGTTCAGGTGGCAATACGGCTCCTTGGTCAGTCTATGGAGGCGCATATCGGTGCAAGGCTCAACAACAGTATGCGTGGTAGGATTTTTCAAAAGCTTCTCAAAAAAGACTACAGCGCTGTTACTACATATCACACTGGCGATTTGATGACACGACTCAACAACGATATTTCGGTTATTTCAAAAGGTATTTTGTCATTGATTCCCAGCGCTCTGGCGCTTCTGGTGGGGCTCATTTACGCACTCTATTCCCTGACGAGACTTGACCGTGGATTTGCTTTCATATTCTTGGCTGGAGGAATTCTTCTTCTTTTGGTGATAACTGCATTCCGGAAAGTGCTGAAGAAAACCCACAAGCGTGTTCAAGAGACCGAAGCCCGGGTGCGCTCCTTTTTTCAGGAGGCACTTGGTAGTCTTCTTATGATAAAGGTTTTTGTGATTGAGGACAAAATTACCCAAAAGGGCGATGCGCTTCAGGAAGAAAACTATAAAGCCCAGATGAAACGTCGCAACCTCACAATTTTTTCAAGTTCAGGGCTCAGCATTATTTTTAGTGCCGGCTCCCTTTATGCTTTGGTGTGGAGTGCCTATCGGTTGTTTCTTGGCACAATTTCTTTTGGTACGCTCACAGCCATTCTTCAGTTGGTGAATCAGATTCAGTCGCCGTTTGCGGGACTTTCGGGAATTGTTCCTCAATATTATTCGATTATTGCATCTGCTGAAAGGATTATTGAGCTTGACAAGCTTCCTGAAGAAAAGGTGCTTGGCGAGGCACTTAAGCCTGATACGGCTTATGAAAGTTTGCAGAGACTCTGTTTTGAAAACATCTCTTTCGGGTATGGCAGAACAGATGTTTTTGAGGATGCAAGTCTTTCGATAAGCAAGGGGGATTTCGCTGTTATCGGCGGGATTTCAGGCATTGGAAAAAGCACTCTCATAAAGCTTCTTCTTGGGGTTTATTCGCCCACAAACGGCGATATATATCTGGAGTTGGGAACGGAAAGAGTTCCGGTGGGCAAACATTCAAGACCGCTGTTTTCATATGTTCCTCAGGGAAATCTCTTGCTTTCGGGGACAATCCGTGAGGCAATTTCAATGGTTCGCCCCGATGCCACCGATGAGGAGATTTTGAAAGCGGCAGAGGTGGCTTGCGCAGCAGACTTTATCCGCGCGCTCCCCGATGGGCTTGACACTGTCTTGGGCGAAAAAGGCGCAGGTCTTTCAGAGGGACAAATTCAGCGTCTTGCGGTGAGCCATGCAATTCTCTCTGATGCGCCTATTATCCTTCTTGACGAGGCAACCTCGGCACTTGATGAAGAGACAGAGGAAAAGCTTCTCCAAAACATAAAGAAGTTAGAGAGCAAAACCTGTCTTATTATTTCCCACAAGCGTGCGGCGTTTGAAATCTGCAACAAACATATTTATATAGAAGATAAAAAAATCCGCACCGAAGTATAATGAAAAATATCCCCTTTGCCTTAGCACGGGCAGAGGGGATCACGTTTTGTAATTGTATAAGGAAGCCATCCGTTTTCACGGATGGCTGATTTTTTATTTTTCTTCTAACAGAGAATAGCCAAGCTTAAATATGTCACCGGCTCCCATGGTGATGACAGTATCGCCGGATTTTGCGTTTTTTTGGATATATCTTTTTGTTGCATCAAAATCGTTGATATACACGCCATTTTTCATAAGAATTGCCATATCGCAGGTGTGGATTGTGCCGTCATAGCTTTCTCTTGCGGGATAGATATCGGTGACAATGGCTATGTCCGCTATTTCCAACGCTTTTGCAAAATCACTGAGGAATGCCTTTGTTCTTGAATAGGTATGGGGCTGAAAAACGCACCAGAGCTTACCCTTTGACACGGCTTTTGCTGATTTCAGGGTGCTTTCTATTTCGGTGGGGTGGTGGGCATAATCGTCAATTATCTCAATGCCGTTCACCTCGCCCAGTTTTTCGTATCTTCTCTTTGTCCCGGTGAAGCTTTCAAGACCGCGTTTTATTGTAGCTGCATCAATGCCCATTTCCCATGCTGCCGCAAATGCAGAAAGAGCGTTTCGCACATTATGTTCGCCGTGAACAAAAAGCTCAAGGGTTGTCACCTTTTCGCCATAGGCATATACGTCAAATTGGGTTCTGCCTCTATCGTTAATGCGGGGTTTTTCGGCAAAAAAATCGTTATTTTTACTAATCAGCCCGAAAGTCACCACTTTTTTTTGTGTATCTTTCACAACCGCCATTGCGTTTTTATCGTCAGAACAAACAATAATGCATCCAAGGGGTGAATTTAGTCTTGTAAATTTTTGAAAAGCTGTTATAATATGATTAAGGTCACTAAAATAATCGAGATGATCTTCTTCCACATTGGTAATAATTGATAAATACGGATGAAAATTCAGGAAACTTTCCACGTATTCGCAGGCCTCAAAAATCAAATGATTTTGGCTTCCTATCCGGTAGTTTCCTCCAATTTGAGAAAGCTCACCGCCAACCAAAATGGTGGGGTCGAGCCCGGCTTCTAGGAAAACCAGCGACAGCATTGATGTTGTTGTGGTTTTTCCGTGCGTTCCGGCGACAGCTATCGGGTATTTATAGTTCTCCATCAGCTGCCCCAAAAGCTCGGCGCGTTCCATGCATGGGATGTCCAGTGAACGGGCTTTCACAAGCTCCGGGTTGTCCTTGGGAATTGCTGCGGTGTAGCAGACGAGGCTTGGCTCTTTGAGACTATCAGCAGTGTGTCCAATGTGAATGTTAAACCCTTCACAAGCAAGTGTTCTTGTGGCGTCGGTTTCGCTTCGGTCAGAGCCTGATACGTGGTAGCCAAAGTGTTTCAGCATACGTGCCAGGGCGCTCATACTTATGCCGCCTATGCCGACCATATGTATGTGTGAGCCTTTTGGAAGCGTAGAAAGCTGGAAGTTTTTCAAAGGTTTCATCTCCTTAAAATTTTTGAAAAGAATTGTCTTTTCTTTAATATTTTAACACAAAAGCCAGAAATTATCAATATAGGTATTATATAATTCTTCAACTTTTTTATTCAGAAAATAATTAAATCATATAAACTTTTTACAAAGGTGGGTGCATTTTTATGCAAATCACTGACATTAAAGTCAGAAAAATCAATGCGGAGGGCAGAATGAAAGCAGTTGTTTCTGTTACTTTCGATGACGCATTTGTAGTTCATGACATCAAGGTAATCGAAGGCCAGGAGAAGCTCTTTATTGCTATGCCAAGCAGAAAAACTCCGGACGGTGAATTCAAGGATATAGCACATCCTATCAACGCCGAAATGAGAGAACTTCTTCAGGATATGATTCTCGCAAAATACGAAGAATCCCTTTCTGAATATAGCGTTGAAGAATAGTTTTTAACGATTTAAGATTTTCTCACAAAAGAAAAGCGATACACCTTCGCCCTAAAAGACGAATGCGTATCGCTTTTTTAATTCTGCCGTTTTTATCACAGAAGCTCTATTGCCATTTCAATATTTTTGTTCGCCAATATACTGTATTGGTTGCTTTTTTCTTTTATTTTTTCAGAGAGTGCGTCGCGGTTTTCAAGGATTTCGTCTGCAAAGGCACACAGCTTTTGGGTGTCGATGCTTTCTACCTTTTGTGAAAAGAGCATGTCAAGAGGTTCCATCACTGCACTTACCTTGGGGTCATAATCAAGGGCGATAAGAGGAACGCCGTTTTTTATGGCATAAATCAGTGTGTGAAGACGCATCCCCACAACAAATTTTGATTTTCCAACAACTCCAAGAATAATTTTGGGAGAAAGACCTTCTTCCAAAAGTCCGCAATTTTCTCCGCTTAAAGCTGCAACCTTAATGCTGATTTCTTTGTCAAAAACGCTCTGCATAGGAACAATGAGGGGAACCAAACCATGCTTTTCGGTGACGCAGCGACAAAACTCTGCGATTTTTTCTTCTAAGTGCTTGTCGTTTTTCATCCAGTCGCGCACAGCCACCACAAAGAACTCGCTGCCGGGCTTTATGCCGCTGTTTTCTATTGCCATGTCAACAAGTTCTTCATTTGCGCTTTCAAGAGCGAACACCGGGTCAGCTGTTACAA
This sequence comes from Clostridia bacterium, assembly GCA_017456605.1. Classification (GTDB taxonomy): domain Bacteria; phylum Bacillota; class Clostridia; order Monoglobales; family Monoglobaceae; genus SIG440. The sequence goes on from JAFTJA010000011.1 coordinate 23,760, forward strand.
AAGCCGACGCTTCTTCCCCCAGGATTTCGCTCAGCTCCTTGCGTGATGCCTTGTCTCTGAGTGTAATCATATCCGCTTTTCTCACCGCATTTTTCACGAGGCAAAGATTTCTCTTTTTTGTGACAGGACCGATGCCGTTGGCATAAATCATCACCTTCGCCCCGCAAAGCTTTGCAAGGTGCATAACAGCCAGGTAATAATAAAGGGATTTTGAGCTGGTAACGTCCTGAATAAGACTTCCGCCGCCACTGATAAGCAGTTTTGTTTTTCGCAAGGCTTTGAAAATTGCGCCAAAATTAAATCGGTCAATGCTTTCAACGCCGTAAAGCTTTGCGGTTTCATCGGGGTTCTTTGACAAAACCACAATCTTTATGGTGGGGCACTTTTCCCGAAGTCCGCTGATAATGGACGACAAAATAGAATCGTCGCCGCTGTTGTGGAAACCATAATACCCCGAAATCAAAACGTCAATGCATCGCTTGCTGTTTCCGTGGGGAAGATATTTTTCAATATCCAAAAATTCTGCCGGGTCAACCTCGTTCACTTTGGAATCCTTGATGATGGAAATATACATCCTGAGGGCATCGTCTGCCATAGTCTTTACTGAGTAATAATTTTTCACCGTTTCACGGGAATATTCGCCAAGATGTTCTTTCCAAACCTTATTCTGTGGGTCAAGAACTTTTGCTATGTCGCGTGTCAGGCTTTCGGTCGTGGTCATTTCACAGCCACGGCAACAGAAGTTTGTATCAATAGCCACTTTCAGTTTGTCTTCGTCAAAAATGCCGATATAACCTTCGTTACCTGCGATTATGGCAGGCTTTTTTGCTGCCATTGCTTCAAGGGCTGCACGGCTTACACCTACGAAAACGTCGGCTGCCGCCACAAATTTGTTGATGTCGGTACGGCCACCAGTGGTGATAATAATTCTTTTGCCTGTGGCTTTGTTCATAGCCTCTGTCTCTTCGCAAATTTTGTCCAAATCGTTTCCGCCGCCTACAATCACCACTTCAAGGTCGGGGAAGGCTTTCAAAAGCTCGGGCACCGCTTCAATCAGCTTGTGCGCCGCAAAGCTTCGGTCGGTATCCATACGGCTGACATAGACTATCCGTGTTTTATCTTTGCCAAACCCGAATTCCTTTGCCACATCCGAAAAGTCGGTGTGCTCCGAAAATTTTTCCATATCAACGCCGTTGATAGTAACACGGATATTGTCGGCTTGTGAGCCGTAATTTTCAATAAGATAATTTTTTATATCGTCGCTCACCGCCAAAGAGCGGCTGCCCCAGTTGCTCAAAAGATTGAAAGGAAATCTTGCATTAAACACCCAGTGGGCAGTGGTAACAAAGCGAAAACCGTATTTTTTTTGAAGTAGTCCGCAAAGAAACCCCGGAATTCTTGCGTGGGCGTGTACCACATCGATTTTATAATCCAGAATAATCCGTTCAAGCCGCCGGTATGCGCTTATCATTGAGCGGGGTTGTTTGTTGTGGAGGGCAACATCAAAGTGAGTTATTCCTGCCTCTTCAAGCTCGTGGACATAAGCCCCGCCGTTTGATGCCACAAAGACTTCAATGCCGCGGCGTGCCAGCTCTTTTGAAAGTTCCACGATATGCGTTTCCGCGCCGCCTATATCAAGCTGCATGGTTGCCATTAAAATTCTCATACAAAAATCCCTGTCCTTTATCTATTCTTGGGTTTCTTCGTTTTTCTCACCTGCTCGGGGACTGAAAAACTCCTCAGCAAGCTCGGTCATCTTCGCGGTATCACATATGTAATATGAAATTCCGTTTATGGTCTGCGGATAGCCAGGAAGCTGATGCATTGTCACATTTTCGGATGAAATCTTGCTGATTGTGCCAAGATGGGAAAGCAAGTCCTTTGCTGTGTAGTTTGTTCTTACGTTGTCGCAAACAACATCAAAAATATCCTTTGCCTTTAGCAGATATTTTGGCTGAAGCTTTTGCTCAATCAGTGCCTCAATAAAGGCCTGCTGAGCCTCTATTCTGCCAAGGTCACCCGTCACATAGCCCTTGTATCCGGGATTGCCCTGCCTGAATCTTATGAAATCATGGGCTGCTTCCCCGTCAAGGTGCTGCATTCCGGGTTTTAAGTCAATATGGAGATTTTGAACGGGGTCATCGTACTTCATATGGAAAGGAATGTTGAAATCCACCCCGCCAAGTGCATCAATAATTTCTTTGAAGCCGTCAAAGTTCACACTCATAAAGTAATGCACCGGAAGACCGGTAATAAGCTTTACCTTTTGAACGCTCAGTTCTTCAGGCTCCTGAAGGTTTCCGCGTCTGACCTCGGAGGCACCTATGCCGATTGCCGCATTTATTTTCTGATAGCCGTTCCCCACGGGAATTCTTGTGTCACGGGGAATGGAGATAATATTCACATCTTTTGTTCTGCCGTTCATGCTCACCAGCATAATGGTGTCGCTGCGCATTCCGCCCTCGTCGACACCCAGAAGAAGGATGTTCACAATTCCCACACTGTCTGACTGTTTGTCCAAAGATGCAAGGGTTATTCCCTCACCCAGATAAAGTCCGGCAAGAAGCTTGGCAGACAAAACACCGCCCGTGGTAGCAACCACAAGGCATAAAACACATATAAATGCTAAAACTATTTTCCCTTTTTTGCTGAACATATCAAACCATTTCTTTCTATAAAGCAAATTTTTCTAAGAAATCAAACTTGTTATATTTTTTTAATTATACCACTGTCCTTTGACAGCTGTCAACAAAGCAACAGTGATATACAGCTAAATTTACAAAGTTTTTACATTTCACAGAGGTTTTTGTCGGTCCGTTTGTAAAGAACGAATTTGTTGCCGATAACCTGAACAACCTGGGAAGCTGTTTTCGCTGCCAGTTCTTCTGCGGCCTCTCTTGCGGTCATCATAGAATTTTCAAGAACGTGAACCTTTATAAGCTCACGGGCATTAAGCGCATTTTTTATCTGCTCAATCATATTCTCGCCGATGCCGTCCTTTCCCACCTGATAAAGGCTTGGAACGCGGCTGGCGAGTCCTCTTAAATATGCTCTTTCTTTGCTTGTCATTTTATTTTTCCTCCTCAAGATAATCCGAAAGCTTTGCAAAATCCGAAAGGCTCAGCCTTTCACCCCTTATATTGGGGTCAAAACCCAATTCCGAAAGGGCTGCCAAAACCCGGTCTTTTCCTATATTTATATAAGGGCTTTTTGAAAGTGCGTTGAGAAGCGTCTTTCGCCGTTGCCCAAAGGCTGATTTTATTATAGCAAACATCTGCTCTTTGTTTTTGACTTCTGCCGTTGGTTTTTCCTGAACTTCAAGATGCACCACCACCGACGCAACTTTGGGCTGGGGCATAAAGCAGTGAGGCTCGGCCTTTACCACTATCTTTGGAGCGGTATAAAACTGCACCGCAAGGGACAGCGCGCCATAGTCCTTTCCGCCGGGCGACGCCACCATCCGGTCTGCGACCTCTTTTTGCACCATAACGGTAAGGGATTTTACCCCGGTGTTTTCTTCGAGAAACTTCATTATTATAGGGGTGGTTATGTAATAAGGCAGATTTGCCACAACGTGGACATCGTCATTGCCAAAATTCTGGGCAATCAGTTTTTGCAAATCTATCTTCAAAATATCCTCGTTGACCACCGAAACATTGTCAAACTCATCCAAGGTATAATCAAGGAGCGGCATAAGGCTTTTGTCAATTTCAACGGCAACCACTGATTTAGATGCCACCGCCAGTTCTCTTGTGAGCACTCCCGCACCGGGGCCAACTTCAAGAGCGCAGGAGTTTTCAGAAACACCGGAAGCTGACACAATTTTATCAAGAACATTTTTGTCTATCAAAAAATTCTGACCCAGTGATTTTGAAAATGAAAAGCCAAAGCTTTCGATAACTTTTTTAAGCTGAGACGGATTGTATAGCTCCAATTCTTGTCAACCTCCCCGAAAAATGCAATATTGGACATTGTCCGAGTTGTCCAATGCCCAATCAAAATAATATTTTCACCAAAATTTTGCAAAAAATATTGACAAAGGCAAAACCTTATGATACAATACTAGTCTATTATAGTGCATACTTTTGCGTATTTTTCAATTTCACCCTTATTTTTTACTGTATTTGCAGTATATCACAGGTGTATGAAAATTGCAATAGTTGTTTAAAATATTTTTGTGAAATTTTTTCCAGATTTGGCAAAAATCACACAATATATTGTGTCGCTATATGAGTTTATATACTATTCCGCTGGGCAACTGCCGAACGGCAAATATTACGAAGAGGTGATTTTTTTATGGTACATCCGGTGCAACTTGGCAAAAATACCCGAATGAGCTATGGTAAGATTAGGGAAGTTATTGACATGCCAAATCTTATCGAAATCCAGAAAAATTCTTATGACTGGTTTCTGGAAGAAGGTCTGAAAGAAGTTTTCCACGATGTTTCACCTATCACTGACTATGCGGGAAACCTTATTCTGGAATTTATTGATTACAGAATAGATATGACCCCCAAATACGACATTGAGGAATGCAAGGAGCGTGACGCTACATACGCTGCTCCCCTCAGAGTAAAGGTGCGTCTTATCAATAAGGAAACCGGCGAAGTCAAAGAACAGGAAATTTTTATGGGTGATTTCCCTATTATGACCCCGTCAGGCACCTTTATCATAAACGGTGCTGAACGTGTTATCGTCAGCCAGCTTGTTCGCGCTCCAAGCGTGTATTTTGCTGAGAAGTTTGACAAAATCGGAAAGAAGCTTTTCTCATCTCAGGTTATTCCCAATCGTGGTGCATGGCTTGAATATGAAACCGACAGCAACGATATTTTCCATGTAAAGATTGACAAAATGAGAAAGACTCCGATAACTGTTCTTATCCGTGCCCTTGGCTTTGGTACAGATGCTGAAATCATCGAGCTCTTCGGCGAAGATGACCGCCTTATGCGCACAATGGAAAAGGACACAACAAAAACAGTTGAAGAAGGTCTTCTTGAAATTTACAGAAAGCTCCGTCCGGGTGAACCCCCGACGGTTGAAAGCGCTAAATCGCTTATCACAAACCTCTTCTTTGACCCAAAGAGATATGACTTGGCAAGGGTTGGACGTTATAAGTTCAACAAAAAGCTTGCTCTTGCTGCAAGAATTACAGGTCATGTTTCTGCTGAAAACGTTGTTGACGGTGAAACAGGTGAGCTTCTCGTTTCAGAGGGCGAAACCATCACCCGCGAAATAGCACTCAGTCTTGAAAAGGCAAATATAAATGCAATAACACTTAAAGTTGATGACGAACGCAAGACCCGCGTTATTTCAAACGGAATGACAGACCTTAAAAATCTGGTTGATTACAACCCCAGAGAATATGGCATAAACGAAAAAGTTCGTTACACCGTTCTTAAAGAAATTATGGACGAGTTCCCCGATGTGAACTCTGACGAATTCAAGGCGGCTCTTCGTGACAGACGCGACGAGCTTATTCCAAAGCACATTCTGGTTGATGACATAATGGCATCCATTTCTTATGTAGGAAACCTGGCTGCAGGGGTTGGAACAGTTGACGACATTGACCACCTTGGAAACCGTCGTTTGCGCTCTGTTGGTGAGCTCCTCCAGAACCAGTTTAGAATTGGTCTTTCAAGAATGGAACGTGTTGTTCGTGAGAGAATGTCCACTCAGGATTTGGACGTTGTTACACCCCAGACACTTATAAACATCCGTCCCGTGACATCAGCTATCAAAGAGTTCTTTGGTTCATCACAGCTTTCACAGTTTATGGACCAGATTAACCCCCTTGGTGAGCTCACTCACAAGAGAAGACTTTCAGCGCTTGGTCCCGGCGGTCTTTCAAGAGAACGTGCCGGCGTTGAAGTCCGCGACGTTCACCATTCACATTATGGACGCATGTGTCCTATTGAAACACCTGAAGGTCCAAACATCGGTCTTATCAACTCCCTTTCAGGCTTTGCAAAGGTAAACGAATATGGCTTCATTGAAGCTCCTTACCGCAAGGTTGACAAGGAAACCGGCTGCGTTACTGATATAGTTGAATATATGGCAGCTGACACAGAGGACGGTTTCTATATCGCTCAGGCAAACGAGGCTCTTGATGAAAACAACAAGTTCATCGCAAAGAAAGTCGTTACCAGATACAGAGATGAATTCCTTGAAGTTTCAGCAGAACCCGGAAAATGCGTTGTTGACTATATGGACGTATCTCCAAGACAGGTTACTTCAATCGCGACAGCGATGATTCCCTTCCTTGAAAACGACGACGCAAACCGTGCCCTGATGGGTTCAAACATGCAGCGTCAGGCAGTTCCGCTTCTTGTTCCTGAATCACCAATTATCGGTACAGGTATGGAGCATAAAACCGCAAAAGACTCCGGCGTCTGCGTTCTTGCTAAAAACAGTGGTACAGTTACAAAGGTTTCTGCACGGCAGATTGAAATCAAGACAGATGACGGCGACACCGACACATACAAGCTTATCAAGTTTATGCGTTCGAACCAGGGTATGTGCATCAACCAGCGCCCCATAGTTTCAGCGGGCGAACACGTTGAAAAAGGTGACATTATCGCTGACGGTCCCTCAACCCAGAATGGTGAAATCGGTCTTGGCCGAAACATTCTTATCGGCTTTATGACCTGGGAGGGTTACAACTACGAGGATGCTATGCTCATCAGCGAACAGCTTGTTAAAGATGATATTCTCACCTCAATTCATATTGAGGAATATGAAATCGAATCCCGTGACACAAAGCTTGGTCCGGAAGAAATAACACGTGACATTCCAAACGTGGGCGAAGACGCTCTCAAGGATTTGGACGAGCGTGGTATTATCCGTATCGGTGCCGAAGTTTCAAGCGGTGATATATTGGTTGGCAAGGTTACACCAAAGGGTGAAACAGAGCTCAGTGCTGAAGAAAGACTTCTCCGTGCAATCTTCGGTGAGAAAGCACGTGAAGTTCGTGATACATCACTCCGTGTTCCCCACGGCGAATATGGTATCATTGTTGATGTAAAGGTATTTACCCGTGAAAACAGCGACGAGCTTCCTCCGGGTGTTACTCAGATAGTTCGTTGTTACATCGCCCAGAAGAGAAAAATCTCTGTTGGTGACAAAATGGCGGGCCGCCACGGAAACAAGGGTGTTATTTCAAGAATTCTTCCTGAAGAAGATATGCCTTTCCTCCCGGACGGAACACCCCTCCAGATTGTGCTCAACCCCCTTGGCGTACCTTCGCGTATGAATATTGGTCAGGTACTTGAAGTTCACCTTGGCTATGCGGCAAAAGCCCTTGGCTGGAAGGTTGCAACTCCGGTATTTGACGGTGCAAACGAAGATGACATTATGGATGCTTTGGAAAAAGCAGGCTATGAGCGTGACGGAAAGACCGTTCTTTATGACGGTCGAACAGGTGAGCCTTTTGACAACCGCGTAACAGTTGGTTATATGCATATGCTGAAGCTTGCCCACCTTGTTGATGACAAAATCCATGCACGCAGTACCGGTCCTTACTCACTGGTTACTCAACAGCCTCTGGGTGGTAAAGCTCAGTTTGGTGGTCAGAGATTCGGTGAAATGGAAGTTTGGGCACTCGAAGCTTACGGCGCAGCATACACACTTCAGGAAATTCTGACAGTTAAATCCGACGACGTTGTTGGCCGTGTTAAAACTTACGAAGCAATCGTTAAGGGCGAAAATATTCCAAAGCCCGGCGTTCCTGAATCCTTCAAGGTCCTCATCAAAGAACTCCAGAGCCTTGCTCTTGATGTTAAGGTTCTTGACTCTGACGGCAATGAAGTGTTCCTCAAGGAATGTACCGACGATGACGGTGACGATTTACCGGTAAAAATTGACAGAGCAGAGGATGCGCCTGAGGATGCTCCGGCAGCGATTTCCCCTGAAAATGCAGAAAGTGACCTTCTCGACGAAGAAATTTTCTACGACTATGATGAAGAATCAGACGAAGACGATGAAGACGACCTCGAGGGTAGCGGTTTTGAAATGATGGCAGAAGCTTTTGCCGCACTTGATGCCGATGACCTTGACGAGGATAGTGACGAAGAACTTTAGTTCTGTTGATTTTTACAACCTGATTTCTCTGTCGCTCATAGCGGAGAACAGGCGATTGATATCTTTGTGAGCAGAAAGTCGAGTGATTATTGTATGTCAGAATATCAAAGTTTTGATGCCATTCAGATAGGCCTTGCTTCACCCGAAAAGATCAGAGAATGGTCACATGGTGAGGTTAAAAAGCCGGAAACAATAAACTACAGAACACTAAAACCCGAAAAAGACGGTCTTTTCTGCGAAAGGATTTTCGGTCCTCAGAAAGACTGGGAGTGTAACTGCGGAAAATATAAGCGTGTCCGCTATAAAGGCGTTGTCTGCGACCGATGTGGCGTTGAAGTTACACGCTCAAAAGTCCGCCGTGAACGTATGGGACATATTGAACTTGCTGTCCCCGTTTCACACATCTGGTATTTCAAGGGTATCCCCAGCCGTATGGGTCTTATCCTCGATATGTCACCCAGAGTTCTTGAAAAGGTTCTCTATTTTGCAGCATATGTGGTTATTGACCCGGGCAAAACAGGTCTTATGAAAAACCAGATTTTGAGCGAAAAGGAATACCGCGAAGAATGCGAAAAATACGGAAATGATGCTTTCCGCGCAGGTATGGGTGCTGAAGCAATTCTTGAAATGCTCAAAGCAATCGACCTTGAAGCACTTTATGAGGAGCTCAAAGCCGACCTTGACGGCGCAAAGGGACAGAAGAAAATCAGAACAGTAAGACGCTTAGAGGTTGTTGATTCCTTCCGTCAGTCAGGAAACAAGCCCGAATGGATGATTATGCCGGTTATTCCGGTAATTCCTCCGGAAATCAGACCTATGGTTCAGCTTGACGGCGGCAGATTTGCAACATCTGACCTCAACGACCTTTATCGTCGTGTTATCAACCGCAACAACCGTCTCAAAAGACTTCTTGATTTGGGCGCTCCCGAAATTATCGTAAGAAACGAAAAGAGAATGCTTCAGGAAGCGGTTGATGCACTCATTGACAACGGCAGACGTGGTCGTCCTGTCACAGGCCCCGGCAACCGTCCCCTCAAATCCCTTTCGGATATGTTAAAGGGTAAGCAGGGACGTTTCCGTCAGAACCTTCTTGGTAAGCGTGTTGACTATTCAGGACGCAGTGTTATCGTTGTTGGCCCTGAACTTAAGATTTATCAGTGCGGTCTTCCAAAGAAAATGGCACTTGAGCTATTCAAGCCCTTTGTTATGAAAAAATTGGTGGAAGACGGTCTTGCACACAACATAAAATCAGCAAAACGTATGGTAGAGCGTGTTCGCCCCGAGGTTTGGGATGTGCTTGAAAGTGTAATTTCAGAGCATCCGGTGCTTCTCAACCGTGCTCCTACACTTCACCGCCTTGGTATTCAGGCGTTTGAACCCGTTCTTGTTGAGGGCAAGGCACTTAAACTCCATCCTCTTGTATGTACAGCGTTCAATGCTGACTTTGACGGTGACCAGATGGCTGTTCACCTCCCGCTTTCAGCAGAGGCGCAGGCAGAAGCAAGATTCCTGATGCTTTCTGCAAATAACTTGCTCAAGCCTCAGGACGGTAATCCTGTTACTGTTCCTACTCAGGACATGGTGCTTGGAAGCTACTACCTGACAATTCAGATTGATGACGAACTTGGGGCAGGCAAGGTGTTCGGCTCTGAAAACGAGGCTACACTTGCTTATGCCAACGGTGCTGTTGGACTTCATGCTCCGATTAAGGTAAGAGTGAGCCGCGAAATCAACGGCGAAACTGTTACCGGCATTATTGATGCAACAGTTGGACGTCTTATATTCAATGAAAAGATTCCTCAGGACCTTGGCTTTGTTGACAGAACCAAGCCCGAAAACGCATTGGCACTTGAAGTTGCTTTCCGTGTTGACAAGAAAAAGCTTGGCCAGATTATTGACAGAAGCATCAAAATCCACGGCATAACAGAAACAGCTACACTTCTTGATGACGTAAAGGCAATGGGCTTTAAATATTCAACCCGCGGCGCTATTACTGTTGGTGTTTCGGATATGGAAATCCCTGCTGAAAAGAAGGTTTACCTTAAAGAAGCGGAAGACGAAATCGATAAGGTTACAAAGAAATATCTCCGTGGTCTTCTTACCAACGAAGAGCGTTATCAAAAGGTTATCAGCATCTGGAGTGAAACCTCAAATAAGGTTACTGATGCACTTATGAAGAACCTTGACGAGCTCAACCCAATCTTTATGATGGCGAATTCAGGGGCCCGTGGTAGCGTAAACCAGGTTCGTCAGCTGGCTGCAATGCGTGGCCTTATGGCAGATACATCAGGTAGAACAATCGAAATTCCGATTAAGGCGAACTTCCGTGAAGGTCTTACAGTTCTTGAATACTTCATTTCAACTCACGGTGCCCGTAAAGGTCTTACTGATACAGCGCTCCGTACAGCCGACTCAGGTTACCTTACACGTCGTCTGGTTGACGTTTCTCAGGAAGTTATTATCCGTGAAGACGATTGCGGAACAAATGACGGTATTGTTGTTTCTGATATCAAGGACGGCAATGAAATTATTGAAAAGCTCAAAGACAGACTTGTTGGACGTCTTGCTTGTGAAGATGTTGTTGCCGAAAATGGCGAAGTTATCTGCAAGGCAGGGGATATGATTTCATCAGATAAGGCTGATGAAATCGTAGCGAAAGGCATTGAAAAGGTTAAAATTCGCAGCGTACTCAAGTGTCGTTCAAAGGTGGGCGTTTGTGCAAAATGTTACGGACACAACCTTGCTAATGGCGAAATGGTTAACATCGGTGAATCTGTTGGTATTATTGCTGCACAGTCCATCGGTGAACCTGGTACACAGCTTACAATGCGTACTTTCCATGCTGGCGGTGTTGCAGGTGACGATATTACACAGGGTCTTCCCCGTGTTGAAGAACTTTTTGAAGCAAGAAAGCCCAAGGGCCTTGCTATTATCGCAGAAATCGGCGGTCGCGTGAAGATTTCCGAAAACAAGAAGAAACGCGAA
>JAFTJA010000012.1 GCA_017456605.1 Clostridia bacterium
ATTCGGTGGCAATAGCAAAGAGGTCACACCTGTTCCCATTCCGAACACAGTAGTTAAGCTCTTTAGCGCTGATGATACTTGGTGGGCAACCGCCTGGGAAAGTAGGACGTCGCCGGAACTCATACCGGAGTTTCAAACTCCGGTAACATATTCCTCCTTAGCTCAGTCGGTAGAGCATGCGGCTGTTAACCGCAGGGTCGTTGGTTCAAGTCCAACAGGGGGAGCCATATGGCTCCGTGGTCAAGCGGTCAAGACACCGCCCTTTCACGGCGGTAACAGGGGTTCGATTCCCCTCGGAGTCACCAAAACAAAAAAATCCTGTCGAAAGATAGGATTTTTTTGTTTTGTATTATTCATTTTTCATTATTCAATATTCATCGTTCATTAAGCTCGACAGGATTTTTTAATGAATAATGAATGATGAAGCCGCTTCGCTGATGAATAATTAATAATTACTGTTTTGCTTATGCAAAACATTGATTTTAAATTCCTTGAAGTAGGGGATTACAGCATCTATATTGTTCTGCTTTGCCAGAAAAAGAGACATTTTTCAACAGGAAAATGTCTCTTTTTCAACTGAATCCGTCTTGCGAAGGAGTAAACATCCACACGCAAGTGTACTTGTCAAGCAAAAGTAGACATTAAAAACACTAAGTACTCAAACCCCTGCTCAATCCTATATTGAATAGGTTTTTTTCGTGTTTGTTTAACGCACCATAAATGTTATATCAAAATGCTTGTTGTCAAGGAACGTTGGTGAATGTTATTCCACCTTGACAGGAGAAATTTTGAGTGAACTTTTTATTTTTTGAGAAAATTGTCACTCATAACTGACAATTGAACAATTATTTGTTTGAATTTTGCATATTTAACTTGATTTATTTTTAAAATTGCCGTATAATAAAATCTGTATGGGCTGTTAATCGTTACAGAAAAACCTCAATAATTGAATTTTTGTGGAGGAACAACGGATGATACCAAATATTTTAACAACATTCCGGCTTATAATTATTCCATTCTTTGCGTATTCAATACTGTATGAAAAAAGCATATGGCTCTCGGTGTCGCTTTTTCTTCTTTCAGGGGCGACAGATATTGTGGATGGCTGGATTGCAAGAAAGTATAATATGATTACTGATGTAGGCAGTGTTTATGATCCACTGGTGGACAAGCTTATGCAAATTACAGCTGTGGTGTGTCTTGCCATTATCGGAGTGGTGCCCTGGTGGCTTATTGCGTTTGTTTTAATTAAAGAAATCACTATGATTATCACGGGAAGCGTTCTTTACATAAAAAAAATTGTGGTACATTCGAACTGGTATGGTAAAGCGGCGACAGTGTTCTTTTATACGATAATTTTTATTCTTATCATCTTCCCTGACATAAACGATGGGGTCAAAGATACTCTTATTGGCATGTTGGTGGGTGTATTGGTTTTGGCGGGCGTCGGATACTTGCTGAAGATAGTCGGCAAAAACAAAGGTGATGTTTGCGATAAAAGGGCATAGTTTTTTACAAAAAATACCCTTTAAAACCTTAATGACGTTGGTTGACAAGGAGTAAATGTTTTGATATAATTAGTAAGAAATTAAATGTGAGATTAAGGAGCAGTTATGGAACAATTTGAAGAACTAAGTTTAAAACGGTTGGCGGAAACACTATTCAAACATATCGGCACAATTATTGCAGTGACTTTGATAGCAGGAATTCTTGCGTTCGTGTACAGCGAAACAATGGTTGTCCCCACTTATGAGTCATCAGTGTCTATATATGTAAACAACGAAAAGGCAGAAAACAGCGACAAAATCTTGAGCAGTGATATTACTGCATCACAGATGCTTGTTAATACATATGTGGTAATAGTAAAAACCGATACTGTTCTCAATCGTGTTTGTGCAAGATTGGTTGAAGAGGGCATAACTGATTATAATGCGGAAGATCTTAGAGGAAAAATTATTGCGAGTTCTGTTGATAGTACTGAAATTTTTGAGGTAAGTGTCCGTGATACAGATCCGGAGCATACTTTCATAATAGCAAACATAATTGCAGAAGTTGCCCCTGAGGTAATCAAAGACTTTGTTGAAGCAAGCTCTGTTAAGGTTGTTGACTATGCAGTAATTGGTGAAAGAGTTTCTCCAAATATTCAGAAGAATATGATTTTTGGCTTGTTGATAGGTCTTTTGCTCAGCTGTTTGTTCGTTGTTCTCAGGGAGATTTTTGATATGAGAATCAAAGACGAAGAAACACTTGAACAATGGTTCAAACTTCCGATTTTGGGGGTTGTTCCAGATATAACAAGCTCTCAACAGGTGAAACGATCGGGATATTATTCGTATAGGCGGTACTCAAGTTCGGGCGATTACAGCAGAAAGGCGGGTAAGGAAAATGGAGGAAAATAAAAAACAAGAAATTGTTCAAAAACAGCCTCAGATGAACTGGTTTCAAAAGTTCAGACAAATTCCCAGTATCCAGCTGAGAAAAAGACAAAACAAGCGTATGGCCCAGGATTATGAAGATATTAGAGAGAAAGTTCTTAACAACAAAACAACATTCCATGTACGTGAGGCATACAAGGCACTTAGAACGAATTTGATTTTTTCTTTACCGTCAGCTGATTGTAAAAAAATTATTATTACAAGTGCCCTCGCGTCAGAGGGAAAAAGTACAAACTGTCTAAACTTGGCGATTACTTTTGCTGAAATGGATGCTAAGGTTTTGATTATTGACTGCGACCTTCGCCGTCCGAACCTTGCCAGACTTCTTGATGTGCAGAATGCACCTGGACTCAGCAACTATCTTGTTGGTCTCAATTCCAGCGAGGAGATTGTGCATAAGTCTTCTTACAATAATTTGAGCTATATTACAGCAGGAAATATACCACCAAACCCGGTTGAACTTCTGAGCTCTGACAATATGGGCAAACTTGTAGAAAAGCTTGAGAAAGAATTTGACTATATTTTCTTTGATACGCCGCCAGTAAACCTTGTTATTGATACTATTGTTGTGTCAAAATATGTACATGGCATTGTGATGATTGCACTTCAAAACTCTACCGACAAAGAGGCTATACGTTATTCGCTCAATCAGATTAAGTTTGCGGGGGCTAAGGTTTTGGGATTTATTCTCAATGGTGTTGTCTTTGGTTCAAATGGTGAATACAAAAATCACAGTAAAAGAAAGTATCAGAGCACCTATGCGGCCAACGGACGCAAAAAAACAAGACGCAGTCGGGGCGGAACATATGGCTCATACAGTTATGGCGGTTACGGTGGTTATGGAAACTACAGCAGCCGACGCAACGACAGGTATGAATAAAAATATAAAGGCTGTGGCTTAAATTTGAGCGCACAGCCTTTTTGCCAATTTTGAAGAGGAAAGGGGATATAATATGATAGACATACACAGTCACATTCTTCCTGAAATGGATGACGGAAGCAAAAGCGTAGATGAAAGTATAAAGATGCTAAGCAGCTTTGCGGAGCAGGATGTGAATACAGTTGTTGCAACTCCCCATTTTTATATTGGAGAAACCAGCGTTGAAGAATTTTTGGAAAAAAGAGACCGCTGCAAAGAAAAACTGATGGTCGGAATTGGAGACATGAAACGTCCGCGAATTTCCTTTGGTGCTGAAGTGCAGTTTTTCCCGGAACTTTATTCTATGGACCGGGCGGAGGAACTGTGCATCAGCGGGACGGGATATATGCTGGTTGAAATGCCTTTTGAAGAATGGAACAGATATACATATATGACGCTGGCAAAACTCTATACCGCCAAAGGCATTACTCCGATAATTGCCCATGTGGAAAGGTATCTGGACTTTCAAAAGGAATCCGACATTGAAGTTGTTAAAAAACTTAAGGATGTCAATGCCCTTATACAAATGAATACAAGCTTTTTGACGTATAAACCATCGCGGCGAAGGGCACTGAACCTGATTAAAAAAGGGCTGATAAATTTTTTGGGTTCTGACACCCAT
Source organism: Clostridia bacterium (assembly GCA_017456605.1). Taxonomy (GTDB): domain Bacteria; phylum Bacillota; class Clostridia; order Monoglobales; family Monoglobaceae; genus SIG440. The sequence goes on from JAFTJA010000012.1 coordinate 3,977, forward strand.
AATACCGAGACAAGACCGCCCCAGCTAAGGCCAGGGTTTGATATCATTTATCAAAAATTAGGTGATGACGGTATTGATGCGTTTGCCTATTGGGGCGAAAAGATTATGGAGAAGATTATACTGGTTTGAGGAAATGGATTGGTGCTGTTAAAATGAAAATATGGAAGAAAGTTGTTTTGACAATTATTATAACTTTGGTTGTTGCTGTTTTGGGCGTTGGTATATGGCAGTATGAAAATATAATGGTTCTTGTTAAAACCGCTACTACGTCCAGTGAGAATATTGCCAAAGAAATTGACAACAGCAAAAAAACCTTTGATGAAAAAGTTAGACAGCAGTATCCGTCGATAATAAGTGACCTCACTGCAGAAGAAGAAAAAAAGCTGATGAAGGGCGAATTGTCTGTTGAGGAGGCTGTATCGATACTTACTCAAAAGTACAAAGAAAAGCCGAAACAAGTCGTTGCAAATGCTTCACGGGCTGAAATTGACAAGCTTGTTGGCGAAAAGGCAATAGAACTGTACAGCCTCAAGGCATATTATCTGGGTCAACTGGGTCAGCTTGAGGCTACGGTGAAAAGCGACTATCTGAGCTTGCCGAAGGAAAAGAAAAATCTCATAGGCAAGCAGGAACTTGTGACAAAATATATGGGTACTGCTTTGGGACTCCTGAATCAGTGCGATGCAAGAGTTGAAGAGATGCTTGCCGAGCTTAAAACCGATATCGAGAAACTGAATGGAGATACGTCAATTATCGAGACTATCCGTGAGGCATATAAGAACGAAAAGAACCTTAAAAAAGCATATTACATCAAGCTTTTGGAGGAATAGTCAAAAGGAGAGAGAATTATGAAAAGAGGATATATACAGGTATTAAGCATTTTTGTTTTAATGATTTTGATATTGTCCTTTTCTGCCGGGGCGTTTTCGGATGTTGACGACTCAACAGACGAGGGGAAGGCGATTGCCGAAATGAGGCAGCACGGTTATATTCAGGGCTTTGAAGACGGGACGTTTAGACCAAAGGCAACCCTCACAAGAGCAGAGTTTGTCACTATTATCAACAAAATGTATGGATACTTTGCAAAGGCAGAGAATATATTTAATGATGTAGGAGAGTCTGACTGGTTTTATGGCGAGGTTCTGGCAGCAGTTCAGGCGGGATATATAAAAGGTATGGGCGATGGCAGATTTGCTCCAAACGAAACAGTTAGCCGCGAACAGGTGTGCGTGATGCTTGATTCAATTTTAAAACCGACCGAGACATATTATAAGCCCGCGATAACAGATGCAGTTTCTGACTGGGCAAGAGGCAGCGTGGAAAGACTTGTGTCAAATTATCTGTTTGTTCTTGAAGACGGAGGAAAATTCCGTGCCATAGAGCCTATTACCCGCGGTGAGGTTTGCGTTGCTCTTGAAAAATGTATCGTAGATGTGGATTTTGAAACTGTTTTTGAGCCCATTGACCTTGAAAGTATGGCACAGGAAGAACTGGACAAAAGGCTTAAGACAATTGTTGAATGTATGGAAAAAACGGTAATCCCTTTATATGAGGATGAAGACGTAATCAAAGTAGCCAATATGGTTGTTAGCAGTATGAAAGAATATATAAAGGACAGCAATTTTGACTATGTTTCTGCTGCACAAGAGACATACAGTGTTTACAGACTCTTCAACGGCCCAAAGGCAAGCGAGTTCAAAAACCGCATATATGAGAACATAGAAACGGAAGATTTGGTTATTCTTTTTGATTTCTTCTACAGACCGGAAATGAATCTTGTTGACTGATGTTGGTGTTTAAAGCAAAACTGCCTTTTAAAAATAAGAAAATACATTTTTTGTCTTGACAAACAGGCAGTTTTGCTGTATAATAGCTTTTGTTGCAAAACTGAATACGGATCTTTAGCTCAGTTGGTTAGAGCAACCGGCTCATAACCGGTCGGTCCGGGGTTCGAGTCCCTGAAGATCCACCAAAGAAACAGAACGATTTAGATGAAATTCTAGATTGTTCTGTTTTTTTATATTTTATTGGTTTTTATAATAGTGTTAAGTGTTTTAAGTACATATTTCATTCAAGGTTAGCATCGTTTTTATCGTTACAATATGATAGAATTTTAGTATTACCACCTTTGTTATTATATGTGATATAATAATATTGAGGTGAAAATATGGGAATAATAATGAATGTTTTATCTATAGTAACAGGTTCCTTATTTGGAAACATCTTTAAAGAACGTATAAAATTTAAAAATTTTACGGTGTTCGGTATTGCAATTATGATAATTAGCATTGTAGGATTTTTTGAAAATATATTTGATGTTAATGGAATGATATTAAAAAGTAATGATTTACTCGTGGTTGTTTTTGCATTGATTATTGGAACAATATTAGGTGATGCAATACAATTAGAAACAAAAATCAACAATATATCAAGCTATTTAAACGATAGTTTTACAGCTTTTATAGATGCTACAATATTTTTTGGCGTTGGTGGCATGCAAATATGCGGACCGATTATGCTGGCAACTGTTGGTGACAACAGCCAACTGATTATAAAAAGTTTGATAGACTTTCCTTTTGCATTAATGTTTGGAATCAGTTATGGTAAAAAGGTTTTATTATCTTCTATCCCCGTAGCGGTTGTGCAGGTAATAATTGTTTTACTCACAATATTATCAAAAACTTTTTTTGATACGACAGTCATAAAACAACTGTGCGCAATGGGATACATTATTTTATTCTTTTCCGGATTTAATTTGATTTGCGAAAGCAAATATAAGATAAATAATGTTAATATGATTATAGGAATTTTTATAATATTGCTTTATAATGTGTTACTCAAATTATGGAGGTAAATATAGATGACAATCCAACAATGCAAATATGTTTTGGAAATATTAAAAATGGGATCTTTTAATGAGGCTGCAAAAACACTTTATGTTGCACAATCAAGTTTATCTGCCAGTGTCAAGTCCCTGGAATCGGAGTTAAATATAAAAATTTTTGAGCGTTCTAACAATGGGGTTCGCCTTACAAGTGATGGCGCGGAGTTTGTAAGATATGCATCTCAAATTATTGAACAGAATGATTTAATACTTGCCAAATATAAATCAAATCAAAGATGCAAAAAGCTATATATAGCAACGCAACATTATGATTTTGTAGCAGATATATTCGGTAAAATGTTAAATTCAGTTACTGATGATTCTTATAAGATATCCCTGATAGAAACGAAGACCTACAATGTCATAAAAGAGGTGGAAAATGGGTATTGTGATATTGGAATTATTGCTATAAAAAATACAGATTTTGACATTATGAAGCGTATTTTAGTAAATAAGAAACTGAACTTCACACCACTATTTAAAACATCTCCTCATGTGTTTGTCAGAAAAGAGCATCCTGTTTGCAAACAAGACACTTTGACATACACACAGTTAATACAATACCCTTTTGTTTCGTACGAACAAGGAAACCACAATGTTTCTTTTTTTACTGAAGAAATTATGGAAAGCGTGGATGTTAAAAAGCATATTGAAATAAGTGACAGGGCGAGCCTCATGAATGTGTTGATGACTACGGATAGTTATACCATAGGTACGGGTATTATGCCGTCGGCATTAAATGAAGGGAAAATTATTAGCGTCCCACTTGAGAGTAGTTCATATTACAATATAGGTTACATACTTCACACCGATAGAAAATGTTCTGATTTGACTGCATCTTTTATTAATATGTTAGAAGAGCTGGTTGAACAGATTTCTAAAGTCTAAAAAGCCGTGGCATCTAAACCGTTCGGCTCTTCCACCAAAAGCAAGCACGATGTTCTTGCTTTTCTATGCCTAAAAGTTGTCTATTTTGTGAGTTTTTACAGGTATATGATATAGTTATACATAAATTATATAGTGCATACGTTAGATAGCGTTTAAAATATATGAGGAGATTTGTTAGTAGAAAACGAAGTTGTTGTTTTTTATTGTTAGGATAGCATATCATTACTATGTGAGTATTTTTCCGAACTTTTCGACATATATCCAAAACAATTGTGAAAAATTATCATTGAAATTTTGAATAAAGTGTGATAAAATAGAAATATAACATAATAATCGAGGAGGTAATATTGTGAAAAAAATTATTTCAAAAGTCGAATATGACACAGAAACAGCTGAGCTTATTGCAAAAAACACGGTGGGAGAATTTGGCGATAAGGATGGATATGAAGAAAGCCTTTATATGACAAAAGATGGAAAGTATTTTCTTTATACCAATGGTGGCGAAGTGTCAAAGTACCCCAAAGAAGGTATAACAAGAATGTCTGCCGAAAGGGCAAAGGAATGGCAAGAAAACAATAAATAATTTATAAAAAAAACACATCCTGCGGGGTGTGTTTTTTAGCATGAAAACTGCAACGGATAGGTTAAAACTATTTATGGAAAAACTGAATTGCAAGGCTGGAATCAAGCATTATTTTTATCTAAATTATTGAAAAATAAAGAATAATATGGTAAAATCAAAAAAAGCAATATAAAAAGGAGGCAATTTATATGAAAAGAACAGTCAGTATTATACTTATCATGGTGTTTGCTTTTTCTTTTGTTACAGCAAATGCAGAGGTTCCAAAGTTCCTTACTGAAAGCTACAACAACTATACCGGTCAGTACAGCGTGTCATTGTCTTTTGAAAGCAGCGATGATATAATTGCACTTCTGGAAGAACTTGAGATGCCGGAAGAGGTTGAAAACTTTGTTGATTTAAAAGCTCTTCTTAAATCTTTGCTTTCTTATGATGCACAAATGCTGTTGCAGGCGGACATGAGTGATGATTTCAGGAAAATAGAATTGGGTCTTACCGCAGAGACCTTGTATAAGGTGGATATTAACAGCAACCTCAACGTGGCTGCCGATATGAAAATGGGAATGTGGATGAAGATGGACCTTGATGAGGAAAATCCCGTATTTGAAATAATTTATTCACATCCTATGCTCAACAAGTATATCTTAATAAATGTTTTTGAAATGATAGCCGATGAAAATGAAAAAGAGGAAATGCTTAGAGCCTTGACTGCTATTTTCAATAAAGAATATATAACATCAATACAGGAAACGTCAGTTTCCCTGATGGAAAAATATGCGGATATAAAAATATCAGGCGCTCTTTGTACAGTAAAGATTGACAATGATGGTTTTACGGCAATGATGGATGAGCTGATGCTGGCAATTTCTGAAATGATGGCTACAGAGTACACGGGTATAGACCAGGTTTATATAGATGAAACATTTGGCACAGTTCCCTCTTTTTCAGGACTGAAGATTTTAGGTGATGGAGGTTTAGTTTACAAATACTCTTTGCTTTCGGGGAAAATCTCAAAGGCGGAAATGAGTATGGATGTGGATATGGATATTTCAAGTCTGGTGACCTACCTGACCGGTGAAGAATGGGAATATGAAGCAAGTGGAAGACTGGCTTTTGAAATGGAATCTGTGGTGAAGGTTTCAAATATAGGAAAGACAAAGGTGACTTTCCCTGTGCTTAATGATGAAAATTCATTTGATATTATGGAAATGATGCCTGAACCTTATGAACCAGAAGGCGATGTATATGAGAAACAGTACCCCAACTTCTATGCAGAGGGCTATGTGGATTATTTGCCGGTGATTGATGGGGATATATATGTCCCTGTGCGTGCAACCTTTACATCTGCCTATGATGACCAGGTAGAAATTCAATATAATAACGGGATTATAACGCTGCACAGCAGCTACTTCCCGGGATTTACACAGCTTAAAATGGTTGTGGGGTCGGGAACAGTTTATGCAGATGCCAGAGAATATAAAACCGGCAAGGTAATTGAAAGAAACGGAGTATCATACGTAAGCTACAAGCTGATTGAAGATGTGTTTGGCTGGGAACTTAGCTCGGCGTATTATGATATGGTAAACAAAACCTATGATTATTATTTTTACACAATGAATTGATTAAGAAAAAAACCGCCTTTGATTTTAAGGCGGTTTTTTGATTGGTGTTATTGACTAGATGGAGGGAAAAGTGTTAAAATAGTCACTGTGAGAGGTGAGAGAGTTGAAAATCGTTTTACAAAGAGTGCTCAGCGCAAAGGTAGAAGTTGACGAAAAAATTGTTGGAGAAATTGGCAAGGGCTATCTTTTGCTTTTGGGCGTTTCGAATGAAGATACAAAAGAAATTGCGGACAAGATGATTGAAAAGGTAGCAAAGTTACGGATTTTTGAGGATAGTGAGGGAAAGACAAATCTAAACATAGACGCGGTAGAGGGTGAGGTTCTGGTGGTGTCGCAGTTTACGCTATATGCTGATTGCAGAAAAGGTAACCGACCAAGCTTTATAAATGCAGGGGCTCCGCAAATGGCAGAGGAGCTTTATGAATATGTGCTCACGAGATGCGGTGAGCTTTTCCGAAACACACAAAAAGGAATTTTTGGTGCGGATATGAAGGTGTCCCTTGTGAATGACGGACCGTTCACCATAGTTCTTGATAGTAAGGAAATTTTGGGATGATGAAAGCTGAAATAAGAAAAATAAACAAAGAAAAGCGTGCTGCGATGAAAGATGCTGAGGTAAAAGAAAAAAGCCTTGCCATAGCCAAGACTTTTCTGGATAGTGGAATATATAAAAATGCAAAAACAATAATGGTTTATATGCCCCTTGGGAACGAGGTTGACACGAAAGAGATAATTGCATCAGCGTTTTCGGATGGGAAAAGAATTGTTGTCCCCGTGACAGATGCTGAGACAGGGGAAATGATAGCCTCTGAGATAAGAGAAAACACAGCTTTTGAAAAAGGTGCGTTTTCAGTTTTTGAGCCGGTTGAAAAAGCTGAGATAGACCCACAGCAGATAGATGCAGTTTTGGTGCCGGGGATTGCCTTTGACAAAAAAGGCGGGCGAATTGGCTTTGGGAAAGGTTGTTATGACCGTTTTTTGAAAAAGACAAAGGCTTTGAGGATTGGTTTATGCTATGCCTTTCAGTTGTGTGATGAGATAGATGAAGAAAGTCACGATATAAAAATGGATTTTGTGATTACTGAAAATGTGAATAGTATTTGATTTGGCATAAAAAGAACACCATCCAAAGCTTTGGATGGTGTTCTTATGTTTGTTTGTGGTTTAGTTGGCTGAAACCTCGATGTCAGCACCTTTGACAATAATGACGTCTTCTACTTTGCCCTCGTAAGTTCTTACATAAATGTGGTCAGCAAACTTTTGCGCATCATAGCTTTGAGTTGACATATCAAAGGTTAATGCATTGTCATTGCTGTCTGTTATAGTTATGTTTCCTTGGGTAGTATACAGTGCAGGGAAGTATGTAAAGTTTGATAACGAACCTGTTCTTGCTGAAATATCTCTGCGAGTTTTGGTAATTACATAAATGTTTCTAGCGTTCTTAAGATTATATTCAGTGCCGTTAATGGTCGCTATATCTTTACTATCATCAAACGCTGTAACAACACCGCCTGCAAGGGTTTCATCAGGGTTGGTTATTATGTATGCATCATCCCCTGTTGCGAGAGATACAGGCTCGTTGGTTGTGAAACTTCGTACGTTTTCATCAAAGTTCCATACATATTTGATTGATGAAATAAGACCAGAATCGTCAAATTCAAGCTTTACAATATCCCCTGGGGTGGGCATTGAACCTGTTGCAACTTCGGGGGTAGTGGCTACAGGTGAACTGTCGCTGTTAAGTAGATATGAGATATCCCAGATGTCTTCGCCGTCGTTGTCTGTGGCTTTGCCAATTTCTTCGATAACAGCGAGGTATGAGGGGATAGGTTCAACAGTTCCGCTCAAAGATGCATTAAGCGGTTTGAGAGTGTTGAGAGTATCCCAGAAGAAAATTTTTGCGGAACAATTCAGGTGGTTTGCATATCCGCTCAAGGAAATACTGAAATCGGTGGCGGTTGTGGGGGAAGCTTCATATGTAACATTCAGAAGCTTTCCTGAATTATCATACACGGCAAGTATCACAGTGCAGTCAAGTGCAGCATCAAAGGTCATTTTTGCAGTAACTGTCGTTCCGCTGCTGTTGCAAACAATGCTTTTGAGAGTCACGTTGTTTGGCAACGGGTCACTCTCTGCTGCAATGGGTGTGATTGACAAGGAAGCAAGGAGCATCAAGATAGTGAGCAGTGTGCTTATAAATTTTTTCATACAAGGTCCCTCCCTGAAGTGTTTTACTGTATTATAACATATTTTGGAAAAAATGTCTACTGGATGGTGTTGATATTTGGAAATATGGCAAATTCGCCAAAAGTGTAAAATCTCATTTGGCGATTATTTTTAATCCTCTTCGTCAAAATATTCAAGGTCTTCGCCGTTTGGGAATTCTTCTTCGCACATATCGAGGTACATTTCTTCAGTGTCTTGCTGTGCTTTTTGAAGGTTTTCTATAACGTCGGTTATGTCGTTAAAAAGTTTGTGATAAAGTTTTTCGTAATTTGGCATAAAAATTCTCCTTTGTAAATAAAAAATGCGTGGCTGAGCCACGCATGAAAAACGCATGACTCTTGTTTGCGAGACAATTTTTCTACCAAAACAGAGGTTACGAAAAATGAGCATGCGTTTTTGCCAGAAGCAAAAAGCCCTCTATTTTAGTAGTATTTAATTGTCTCGCAGAAATTATTATATCACAACATTCAAAAAATTACAATATGTTTTTTATTCAGGGGGAAACTTTCCCCCTGACCCCCTTTTTGCGCGCCTGCAGGTTTTAGCGGAAAGTAGCTGCCAAGGGCATCTTCGCTCGGCGTCGCTCGGAAAAACAAACTTATTGTTTGCCTAAACTAAAAGGGCGTGCCAGCAAAGGAAAATGATTGCACGCCATTTTTCACTTCACTTGATGCCCTTGACAGACATTTCGCAGAAAAACCTTTGGCTAAAGCGCTTTTTGGTCCGTCTTTGAGGGCGCAAAAAAAAGGAAACCAGAGTTTTGGCTTCCTTTTAAAAATTTATTTTTTCATCAAAATTCCCTGAGATTCAAGGTTTGCGATTATTGAATCAACAATTTCCATAACCTCTTCTTTGGTGAGAGTGCGTTCAGGGTGAGAGAAAATCATTCTTACGGTGATTGACTTTCCGTTTTCGTCGGTGTAGGTGTCAACCACAGCTACCGATTTGATAAGGTCACAGTTGGCAGCCCTTATTGCATCACCGATGGGTGCAAACTTTTCTGATACAAAAGATACGTCAATTTCCATTTCAGGATATTTTGACGGCTCCTGATAGTGAATGCTTGCATTTTTGATTTCAGAGAAGTCGCGGGCATCAATCTCGGCAAAGACGATAGACGCCTTTTTGTCAATCTTCTTTGAGATTGTTGGGTGAACAATGCCAATCTTTCCAAGCTCTTTGCCGTCACAAAGGATAGCATTGAGATTTTTTGGATGCTCATATGAATGGCAGGCATCACAAGGCGCAAAGGAAAGCGCTTGATGCTTGATGTCATCCGCCACAACTGCCAGCATATCACGAAGCTCAAGATAAAGCTCTTCAACACTCTTTGTTTTGCTGAAAAGTGTGATTGCAAGCTTTTTGTGCTCGTCACAGAGGTTACCATCTTTCATTCCGTTCACAGTTCTGCCGATTTCAAAAAGACCAAAGTCTGTACTAAAGCCAGTGTTGTATTTCACCTGACAGAGCTGGGTGGGAATGATTGAGTTTCTTATGGTTTCGATATTGGGGTTTGTAGCATTGACAAGCTTTATGTTGTCCTCAATCTCGATGCCAAGAGTCCTGTATTCATCAAAGTACGCCCAGATATATGAGTGAGCCTCGTGGAGGGAGAAACGCTTCACAAGAATATCCTTGATGCGGTCTTCGTCGGTTTTTTCCTGAGCCGCACGAATGGGATAAAGGGGCGCAACCGCTGTGTGAATATCAAAGTTGTCATAGCCATAAATTCTTGTGATTTCTTCAATGATGTCGGCTTTCATTGTTACGTCCTTGGTGGCACGCCATGAGGGAACATCAACCGAGAATTTGTTGCCGTCAAGGGTAACGCCAAATCCAAGAGCCTTAAGAGTGTTCAGGATTGTATCATTCGGGATGTCGATGCCTGCATAGCGGTCAACAAAGTTTTTGTCAAAGTCAATCTTGATTTTGTCATAGCGGAACGCATATTCATCAGTGAGGCTTGAAACAACTTTAACACCGCTGTCAATATCGGTGAGTAGCTTGACAAATCTTGCAATTGCCGGGACAGTCATTTCGGGGTCAAGGCACTTTTCATAGCGCATTGACGCATCTGTTCTGTGGGCAAGACGAACTGTTGATTTGCGGATTGAAACGGCATCAAATGTTGCAGATTCAAGGGTAAGTGTTGTGGTGTCTTCCACAATTTCAGAGTCGAGACCACCCATTATACCTGCGATAGCAACAGGAGTGTCACTGTTGCAAATCATCAATGTATTTTCATCGATATTTCGGTCAATGCCGTCAAGAGTTTTGAAAGTAAAGGATCGGTCAAATCTCTTTATACGGAGTTTTTCGACCTTGCGTGAGTCAAAGGCGTGCATTGGCTGACCCATTTCAAGCATAAGGTAGTTGGTAAGGTCCGCAAGCAAATTGATGCCACGCATACCGCAGTAGAAAAGGCGGATACGCATATTCACGGGGCTTACAGTTTTTGTGATGTTTTCAACCTGAAGACATGAGTACCTCTGGCAAAGGGGGTCTTCAATCTTCATATCGATTTTGGGAAGGTTGTCATATGCCGACAGGTCAACTGTGTCAAGGGGCTTAAGCGGGCGGTTTGCAAGTGCTGCAAATTCTCTCGCAATGCCATAGTGTCCCCAAAGGTCGGGGCGGTTTGTGAGGGATTTGTTGTCAACCTCAAAAACAATATCGTCAATCGGGTATAAATCCTTGATGGAGGTTCCGCAGGGAACGTCCTCGGTGATTTCCATAATGCCCTCGTGGTTGTCGCTGATGCCAAGCTCGCGTTCTGAGCAGCACATACCATGTGAGGAATAGCCCGCAAGGGGTCTTGGTGCAATGGTGATTTCGCCGATTTTTGCACCAACTTTTGCAAAGGCGGTTTTCATGCCAACCCGTACGTTGGGTGCACCGCATACCACGTCGGTAAGCTGTCCGTCACCTGCGTCAACTTTCAGGAGGTGGAGTTTTTTTGATTCGGGGTGGTCTTCGACAGATTTGATTTCTGCAACCACGATGCCCTCAATGTCGCTTCCCTTAAAGAATATTTCGTTTTCAACCTCGGCTGTGGAAAGCGAGAATTGATTTATAAGTTTAAGTTTGTCAAGTCCTGACAAATCAACAAAGTCAGAAATCCAGTTCATTGATAAAAGCATAGTATATTATCTCCTTTCCAAAATTATTTGTCGTCGGTGAATTGTGTCAAAACCTTAAGGCTTCCGCTGTTTAAGTCACGGATGTCCTTTACACCGTAGCGCATCATAACAAGTCGTGTAAGACCAAGACCAAAGGCAAAGCCTGTGTATTCTTCGGGGTCAATGCCGCCGGCTTTCAGCACCTCGGGGTGAATCATACCGCAGGGGCAAAGCTCAAGCCAGCCGCTGTGTTTGCACGAAGGACAGCCCTTTCCGCCGCAGATGAGACAGCTTATGTCAAGCTCAAAGCCGGGTTCCACAAAGGGGAAGAAGCCGGGACGGAGACGGACCTTTATGTCCTTTTTGAAAACCTCTGAAAGCATGGTCTTCATAAAGAAGATAAGGTTTGAGATTGAAATATCTTTGTCCACCATAACACCCTCCATCTGGAAGAAGGTGTTTTCGTGGTTGGCGTCGGTTGCTTCGTTGCGGAAGCATCTTCCGGGGAAAATCGCCTTGATGGGAACACCGTCGTTGATGAGGGCGTCTTTGTATTTTTTGTAAATAGCATTCTGCGCCGCTGATGTGTGAGACTTAAGCAGCTGACCGTTTTCAAGGTAATAGGTATCTTGCATATCACGTGCCGGGTGATGCTTGGGGATGTTAAGCGCCTCGAAACATTCATAGTCGGTAACGATTTCGCTGTAGTCCTCGATATGAAAGCCCATAGATTTGAAAATCTGTTCACATTCACGCTGAACCAATGTGATTGGGTGATATGAACCGCGCGCGAGGTTCGCTGGAGTTGAAATGTCAATGTCGGGCATTGAGTTGATTTCTGCCTCAATCTCCTTTGCTTTCATTTCTTCGATTTTTGCAGTTATTGCGTCGGTTGCCTCGGTTTTCAGGATGTTTACTTCCTGACCGAAGGTCTTTTTCTCCTCAACCGAGAGGTCCTTCATCTGTTTGAGGAGGCCTGTGATAAGACCGTTTTTTCCAAGATATTCAACTCGCAAAGCGTCAAGGTCTGTCATATTTTCTATTGAGTTTAGCTTTGAGAGGAATTCTTGTTTCATGATTGTTGTTTTCTCTGACATAAAGATTTTCCTTTCTTTAATAGTTTAAAGAGCAAAATGAAAAACTCGCCCCAAAATTCTTGGGACGAGTATAAAATACCCGCGGTACCACCCGGATTCAGAAAAATTCTGCACTCATTTTGGCGTTTTGACGTGACGCCTGCACCCTGCTTATACCAGTCAGCTTTCGCAAGAAACTCCGATGCTGAAATTCACAATCGGGACCAAAATGGATACTCCCAGCCAATGATATCCAATCTCTTCTTTGGTTTTGCCGATGCTACTTACACATCTTCATTGTTTGTACCAAGTAAGCATAGCACATTTTGAAAAAATTGTCAAGATGTTGAATTTGATTTTTGTGTATGGTATAATGAATTCAACAGAGTTGAATTCAGCGATATAAATCTCTTGCGAGATTTTCGATATGTCATAAATGACTCGATATGTGCTCCGCACTCGATATGTCGCTGTCGCGACGAGAATTCATATCATATCGAGTTTTGCTGTAGGGTTCGGCGGTTTCCGACGAACCGCAAAACATATCGATTTTACGAAGTAAAAATATCGAGCAAACGAAGTTTGTATATCGACAAAATGGTTGAAATCTAAATCCTTTACTCATTTTAAAGTTTGAAATGTTAGGGATAAAAAGCCTTCCCCTTGAGGGGACGGTGGGTTGCGAAGCAACTCGGATGAGGTGGAAATGAATAACGATTGCTTTCGCAATCTACACCTCACCACCGCCTACGGCGGAGCCTCTCCTCAAGGAGAAGCCTTTCGGAATAGCATTTTATGGTCTAAATTTATCGGCACTTTTAAAAATGCCGATAAACTTTTAAATTTTTTGTCCCTGACTTGACAAAATCATATAAAGATTGTCGAAAATTGTCGAAATCAAAAAAGCCTCCCTTGCCTAAAGGGAGGGGGACCGCCGAAGGTGGTGGAGGGATACGAAAGAGGGGGTTACGATAATTGAAAAAGAATCCCCCAGTCAGCTACGCTGACAGCCCCCCTTTAGGCAAGGGGGCCTATGGCAAGGGAGGCTTTGCTGCCCGGCATCTAGATTATACAGTCTTTATATGAGGAATGTCGAATTTTGGAGAAAGGAGAAATGACTATGGAGAATATAGAAAGATTAATTCAAGATACTTTAAAACTTTTTCCTGAAGAAATAGATATTTCGGATGGGGAATTAAGAAATGACAATGGTTTTTTCTCGCAAAAACTTTCCAAAGCGTGGCATAGTGCAGAGGACAAAAATGCGGTTACAGGCAACGATGTTGATTTTATGATTTGGTGCATATATGGGTTATTGCATAAGATTAGTAGAGAAAAATTTGCCAAAGGAATTTATTCTGTTTCATTAAATGATATTAACTATGAAGAATTGAAACAAAAATATAAAAAGGCGTTGCAAGAAGCCGAATGATTTTTTGCTCTAACTTGATATGAACTATATAGATGTCAAATATTGTCGAAAGGAGAATTGTAATGAAAATATTAAAATCAATTTTATTTTCTTTGTTAATTCACTTTTATATGCAGATTGATATATTGTTACAAATTAAAACTTATGATTCGAATTCAGGCATTTCTGACTTTGTTGCGTTTGCATTGCCAATTATATTTACTATTGTAGTGTATTGCATATTCAAGAGTTTAGACAAAAAAGAGTTTTGGATTGCCATTGTTTCTTTTATAGCTATTTATGTTATGTTTGTTTATTTAGGTAATTCAACAAATTATTTTAAATGGTTATTTAATTCAATGAAATTAGATGTATTTTATGATGATACTTATTATGAACTTGGCGTAAATGCAATGGTAGATGGGTTATTACATACAATAGGCTTTATTGTTTCATCTACGTTATATTTAATAAAAAACAGACGGATTAAATAATTTTTTAGTCCTAACCTGATATGAACCTGATACAAAAAGGTTTGCATCTAAATCTTATGTGTTGTAATTAAAAAAATATCGAAATTTGGCGAAAGGAGAGAAGTAAATGTGAAAAAAGCATTGAAAATGATAGTAATTATTGCCTTGACAATTTTACTCTTATTGTCTTTAACGTCAATCATGGCTAAACACGGATGGAGACTTTGGGGATTTAAAAAGTGTGAGAATCCAAACGGAATAATATATACGACTAATGTGTATGTTACAGATGAATTTATATCTATGCAAGGCGGAATAGGTAGCAGTGCATTAAAATATAACGGATATACATATAAGTTCATTGATAAAACCTTGTATGTAGGAGTAAGATATGGACTTTTTGAAGGTGATGGAGCTGATTTTTATTTTAAGATTGATGGAAACTTCTCCGATTTGGAAAATGTAGTTCTGACAAATGATTTGGAAGAACGCTGTGTATGGAATCTTCATAAGGATAAAAAATACATGAAAAAAATCAACAAAGTCAGATTATATGAAACTGTTTCTGTTTCCAATGAAATTGATTATAAAGAACAAATGAAATATGCAGAGTTTGTATATGCCGATGCGGAGTTGTTGAACAGAATACAACATCCAACCTTTTCGGATGAACTATACTTTACCAAGGGTAGTGGATATTTAGGTGTTGCAGAGTTGGAAAATGGAGAAGAACTGTATTTAGACTTTGCTCGACATTTCAATTTCTACGATATAATTGGTGTTTTCGGACATTATGACTACTAAAAAAATCTGCATCTAAACCTTATGTGTCGCTATATGGATATGTCGAAAAATGACGAAATAAAAAAGCCTCCCCTGTGTAAGGGGAGGTGGGTTGCAAAGCAACTCGGAGGGGTTGTAAATGGATAGAAAACATAATAGTAAAATAGTTCCATTTGCAAAGGAACTCAGAAAAAATATGACAAAAGAAGAACGGCATTTGTGGTATGACTTCTTGAGAGGATATCCAGTGAAATTCACAAGGCAAAAAGTGTTAGGCAAATACATAGCAGATTTTTATTGTGCAAAAGCAAATGTTGTTATAGAGTTAGATGGTTCGCAACACTACGAAGATGATGGACTTTTCAATGATGAAAAAAGAACTGCTTATTTAGAACAGTATGGGATAAAAGTTATCCGAATATCAAATCTTGATGTTTTGAAAAACTTTGATGGAGTTTGTATGTGTATAGATAATGCAGTGAAACAATCCCTCAGTCAGCTACGCTGACAGCTCCCTTTACACAAGGGAGCCTTTGAAAGGTTGCATCTAAACCTTATGTGTCGCAATCAACTTAAATAATTGGCATCTAGATTATACAGTCTTTATAGTAAGAATGTCGAAATTTGGCGAAAGGAGATAGATAACATGACGCAAATGCAGTTTATGCTTTTCTTTTATGTTTTGCCGATACTATGCGGCCTAATACTTGGGATGATTTTTTGGGAATTCCCCAAAACATATTTGTTGGATGGAGTTTTGCTTGGGGTTTGTGTAATATGGTGGTGCATCCTTTCAAATATAAATCTTCATGGTAGTGAAGGACCAGGCATAATTTTCTGGTTGTATACTCATGCAGTGTTAACATTTTCAGTTGTTGAATTAATTAAATTTATAGTCAGAAAAATGATATCAATGAAATGATATTTGTAATGCATCAAATTTTTTCGTCCTGGCACGACTTAAACTTGATACCAAAAAGGTTGGCATCTAAACCTTATATCCTCTATACATCCCTAAAGGTAAAAATTTTGTAAAAAAAAGCAAATTTATTATTTACTTTTTGAAAAAATATGTTATTATGTATATAATAAATTTTATAATTAGGAGGAATTCCGATGGAAAAACTTACTAAAAAATACGGTCTCGTAACTGCCATTTGTATGGTAGTAGGAACTGTAATTGGTTCAGGTGTTTTCTTTAAAGCACAGAACGTTCTCACGGCTACGGGCGGAAATATGCCCCTTGGTATTGCTGCATGGGTTATCACAGGGTTGCTTATGATAATTTGCTCTTTGCAGTTTGCTGTTATGGCAACAAAGTATGAAAAAGTCAGCGGTGTTGTTGACTATGCAGAGGCAACATGCGGAAAAAGTTATGCTTATTATCTTGCATGGTTTATGGTAAACATTTACTATCCGGGAATGACATCAGTTCTTGCATGGGTTTCCGCAAGATATTTGGGTGTTCTTTTTGGATGGAGTATGGTTGGCCCCGAAGTTATGGCTTTGGCAGGATTTTTCCTTATCGCTTCATATACAATGAACGCACTTTCGCCAAAGCTTGCTGGTAAATTTCAGATCAGTGCTACTGTTATCAAGTTGATTCCTATTACGCTTATGGCGATTGTGGGTACTGTTGTAGGTCTTGCAAATGGCACTCTTACAAACAACTTTACAACTGTAGTTACAGAGGCTGTTGGAGGAACTGCAAGCAGCGGACTTTTTGCAGCGATTGTTGCAACTGTTTTTGCTTATGAGGGTTGGATTGTTGCTACATCTATTAACGCTGAGCTTAAAAATCCCAAGAAAAATCTGCCCCTTGCACTCATAATTGGTTCGTTGATTGTTGTTAGTGCTTATGTTTTGTATTTTATCGGCGTAGCCGGTGGAGCAAGCAATGCTGTTCTTATCAGTGAGGGTGCGACAACAGCATTCACGAATATCTTTGGAGGCATTGGCGGAACTATCCTGAATATTTGCATCATCGTTTCTTGCCTGGGCACACTTAATGGCCTTATGGTCGGTGCAACCCGTGGTATGTATGCGATTGCTGCACGCAATGACGGTCCTCGCCCGGAAACTTTTGCCCAGGTTGACAAGGCTACAAACATGACGACAAATTCTTCTATATGGGGCTTGTTTGTTTGTGCTTTATGGCTTGTATATTTCTATGGTGCAAACCTTACAAACGGTTGGTTTGGTGTTTTCAACTTTGATTCATCAGAGCTCCCAATTATTACGATTTATGCAATGTATATTCCTATGTTTATTGTGTGGATGAAGAAGGAAAAAGATATGAGCGTGCTCACTCGTTTCATACTTCCTTTTATATCCATAATTGCATGTCTGTTTATGGTGTTTGCGGCAGTCTATGCTCACGGTATTACTCCTTACATAGCTGCAAAGGCTAATGGTGCTTTCTCGTTCCCGGTATTGTTCTATCTCATCATCTTTGCAATAGTTATGATAGTGGGCGCTATTTTCAAGAAGCCTACAAACAAGGTTAATGAATAATTAAAGTAAAAATTCCTCCCGAGCTTCATTTGCCGGGAGGAATTTTTTATAGTTGTTGTTTTATACGTCCATGATTACCGGAAGAATCATGGGTTTTCTTTTTGTTTTGGAGAAGATAAATGCCCCAAGCTCGTTTTTCACGTGGGATTTGAGGCTTGCCCAGTCAAGGGTGTTGTTATCAAGACAGGTGTTCACTATATCGGCGGTTTTTATGCGCATACTTTCCATCAAATCTTCGGATTCGCGGACGTATACAAAGCCACGAGATATAATATCAGGACCTGCGACAACGGTCTGACTTGCGTGGTCGATGGTCATAACCACTACGATGAGTCCGTCTTCTGATAAGTGTTTTCTGTCGCGGAGCACTATGCTGCCCACGTCACCAACGCCAAGTCCGTCAACAAGGACCTTTCCGGAGGGAACTGTTCCGGTGATTTTTGCGTCATTTGCTGAAACCTCAAGAACGTTTCCGTTTTCCATCATAAAGATGTCTTTTGAGTTCATACCCATTTGAAGCGCAAGATCACGGTGGCGGCTGAGATGTTTGAATTCGCCGTGAACCGGCATAAAGAACCTGGGCTTTGCCAGCGCAAGTATGATTTTTAGCTCCTCCTGACAGGCGTGTCCTGAGACATGAACATCAGCAAGAGATTCGTAAATAACCTCTGCGCCGTGCTTTAAAAGCTCGTTGATCACGTTTGAGATGGCTTTTTCGTTTCCGGGAATGGGACTCGCTGAAATGATAACCAAATCGTCGGCTTCAATATTCACCTTTTTGTGACCGGAAAATGCCATTCTCGAAAGAGCTGACATGGTTTCGCCCTGGCTGCCCGTGGTGATAATGACAAGCTGTTCTTTTGAATATCTGCCGATTTCGTCAAGCTTTATCAGGGTGTTTTTTGGAATGTCCATATATCCAAGCTCGATTGCGGCTGTAAGGACATTTTCCATACTTCGACCGGACACTGCAACCTTTCTGCCGTATTTCACAGCTGCGTTTATGATTTGTTGCACCCTATGTATGTTGGATGCAAAGGTTGCCACAAAAATTCGTTTGTTGCAGTTTTCAAAAACATTGTCAAAGGTGGCGCCCACCGTGCTTTCACTCATGGTATAGCCACGCCTTTCGGCGTTGGTGCTGTCTGACATAAGAAGAAGTACGCCATGCTTGCCGAGTTCTCCTATTCTGCCAAGGTCAATCATTTCTCCGTTTATGGGTGTTGAATCAATTTTGAAGTCGCCGGTGTGAAGCACTGTTCCCGCCGGTGTGTGGAATGCTACTGCCACAGCGTCTGCGATGCTGTGGTTTGAACGGATGAATTCGACCTTGAAATCGCCCAGCTTGAAAGTTTCGCCCGGGTTGATGACATTGAGCTTTGCACTGCCCAGAATGCCGTGTTCTTCAAGCTTGTTCTTTAAGATGCCAAGGGTAAGTTTTGTTCCAAAAACAGGAACGTTGAATTCCTTAAGAACATAAGGAATAGCCCCGATATGGTCCTCGTGACCGTGTGTCAGGATGATGCCTCTGATTCTGTTTTTGTGTTTCTGCAGATATGTTATATCAGGTATAACCATATCGATCCCCAACATATCGTCGTCAGGGAATGCCAGACCTGCGTCCAGAATCAAAAGATCACTTCCATACTCGAAGACTGTCATGTTTTTTCCGATCTCATGCAGACCTCCGAGGGGTGTTATCTTTATTTTTTTACTTTTTTGCACAAAATATCCTCCATTTTTCTAAATATTTGACCGCACATAATTCAACAAATCCATTATACACGAAACCTTGGGGTATTGCAAGGGATTTGGAAATATTTACATACAAATTTTTCCCTCATATTGAAAAAGTATTCAAAAAATATAAAAAAATAACGAAATATGGGTTTGACAAACCGAGAGTTTTCGTGTATAATAAAAACATAAATCTCCTGCAACTGACGGAGCATGGAAAACCATGGGGGAGCAGGACGAAAGATTGGCCGACCGTCTGGGCATCCCGAAAAATTGGGGATGTCTTTTTATTTTTACTTATATGAAAGGGTGCAGTTTTATGAAATGCTGGAGAGGTTTTAAAGAGGGAAATTGGAATAACAACATCGATGTCAGTGATTTTATCAAAAAAAATTATACACCTTATACAGATGGCCCGGAGTTTTTGAGTGGGACAACCGAGCGTACTGACCGTGTTCTGGCACGTGTTGAGGAACTTTTGATTGAAGAAAACAAAAAAGGCGGTGTCCTCAGTGTAGATACTGACCATGTGTCGTCGCTTCTCACATTCAGACCGGGATATATAATAAAGGAAGATGATATCATCGTGGGTCTTCAGACAGATGAGCCACTCAAAAGAGCAGTTAATCCATTCGCCGGATACCGCAACGCTGTTCAAGCGTGCAAGGCTTATGGTTATGAAATAGGCGAAAATGTCAAGGATGAATTTAAGTATCGTACAACCCACAATACCGGAGTTTTCAGGGTTTATACCGATACGATGAAAAAGGCAAGGCATGTGGGTGTTCTCACCGGTCTTCCGGATGCGTATGCCAGAGGCAGAATTATCGGTGATTATCGCCGAATTGCCCTTTATGGAATGAATTATCTCATAGAGCAAAGAAAACTTGACAAACAAAGAATAAGTGAAAGGGATATGTCTGCTGAAACCATACAGCTTCTTGAGGACATCGAAAGACAACTTGAATTTATGGCGCAGCTAATCCAAATGGCGGCGGAATATGGCTGCGACATTTCACGGCCTGCCGAAAATGCACGGGAGGCTGTTCAGTGGCTTTATTTTGGATATCTGGGTGCCGTGAAGGAACAAAACGGTGCGGCAAACAGCATAGGCCGTATTTCTGCGTTTATTGATATTTATATAAAGCGTGACCTTGACGAAGGAACTCTTGATGAAAGCGGAGCGCAGGAACTCATTGATGATTTGGTGCTTAAAATGCGATTGGTAAGACACCTCCGCACACCTGAGTATAATGACCTCTTTGCCGGAGACCCGGTGTGGGTTACTTGTTCTCTTGCGGGTATGGGTGAAGACAAAAGACCGATGGTTACAAAAACCTGCTACAGATTTTTGCAGACTCTTTACAACCTTGGACCAAGTGCTGAGCCGAACATAACCGTTTTGTGGTCAGAGGGTCTGCCTCAAGAATTCAAAAAGTTCTGTGCAAAGGTTTCTATTGATACAGATTCAATTCAGTATGAAAATGATGACGTTATGCGAAAGGATTTTGGCGATGATTATGCCATTGCCTGCTGCGTATCAGCTATGAAAACAGGAAAGCAGATGCAGTTCTTCGGCGCACGATGCAATCTTGCCAAAGTTCTTCTTATGGCGCTCAACGGCGGCCGTGATGAAATTTACGGTGAGCAGGTTGCACCCGAGGGCAAGGTGTTTGATGAAGGCGCGCCCCTTGATTATGAAGAAGTCGTTGGGGCTTTCAAAGAATATGCCTCGTGGATGGCAAAACTTTATGTGAACACCATGAATGTTATACACTATATGCACGACAGATATGCATATGAAAGACTTATGATGGCGCTTCATGACGTGGAGCCTGAAAGGCTTATGGCTTTTGGAATAAGCGGACTCAGTGTTCTTGCGGACAGCCTAAGTGCCATAAAATATGCAAAGGTTACCCCGGTAAAAGACGAAAGAGGAATGATTGTAGATTTCAAAACCGAGGGCGATTTCCCCAAATACGGAAATGACGACGACAGAGCAGACGAAATTGCCAAGTGGATTACAGAGTTCTTTTATTCTGAGCTTTGCAAAACAAAGACCTATCGTGGTGCAAAGCATACACTTTCTATTCTCACTATTACATCAAATGTGGTTTACGGCAAAAAGACCGGTTCAACTCCTGATGGAAGACATGCAGGCGAGCCGTTTGCTCCCGGTGCAAACCCAATGCACGGACGGGACAAAGAGGGCGCTCTTGCATCCCTTAACTCGGTGGCAAAAATCTGTTATGACTGCTGTCAGGATGGCATATCAAATACATTCTCAATAACTCCCGAAACTTTGGGAACGGATGAAAATGACCGAACCGAAAAGTTGGTTGCGGTGCTTGATGGATATTTTGCCCAAAGTGCTCATCACTTGAATGTAAACGTACTGAATCGTCAAAAGCTTATTGATGCTATGAATGACCCCACGCTTTATCCATCACTTACCATCCGTGTGAGTGGTTATGCGGTGAATTTCAACAAGCTGACGCGGGATAAACAGCTGGAGGTTATTTCAAGAACATTCCACGAAAAAATGTAGCTTTTGGTGAACAGTATGAAAGGATATATTCATTCTTTTGAAAGTCTGGCGGCACTTGACGGTGAGGGAGTCAGATATGGTGTATT
This sequence comes from Clostridia bacterium, assembly GCA_017456605.1. Taxonomy (GTDB): domain Bacteria; phylum Bacillota; class Clostridia; order Monoglobales; family Monoglobaceae; genus SIG440. Next base: position 25,924 of record JAFTJA010000012.1, read on the forward strand.
TATGCAGGGCTGTCCTCTTCGGTGCGTGTATTGTCACAACCCAGATACTTGGTGCAGTGGTGGCAACAGTTTTTCGTCGGAAGAATTGGTTAAAAAGGTTTCAAGGTACAAGTCTTATTTTGGGAAAAACGGCGGAGTGACCTTTTCAGGGGGCGAACCGCTTGTTCAGGCAGCATTTATCAAAGATACCGTGCAGCATCTAAAAGTGGCGGGGATAAATTATGCCATTGACACCTCGGGTGCGGCAGGACTTTCGGAGGATGCAAAATGTGTGCTCCGGGATGCGCAGCTTGTGATTCTTGACCTTAAATTCTGGGATGATGAAAGCTACAAAAAATATACTGGCGGAAGTATGTTGGCGGTGCTCAACACTCTTGACTTTTTGGAAAGTATAAAAAAACGCGTATGGGTGCGTACAGTTGTGGTTCCCGGCATAAATGACAGCGAGGAGTGCCTTGAAAAATATCTTGAACTTCTCAAAGGAAAAAAGTGCGTTGAAAAATATGAACTTCTGGGGTTTCATACTATGGGATTTTTCAAGTATGAAAACTTAGGTATAAAAAATCCGTTGAAAGACATAAAACCTTTGCCGGCAGAGGCTTTGACGAGACTACAGAAATTTGTTGATAAAAGATTTAAAAGGTCCTTGGGATAAAAATCCCAAGGATTTTTTTGTGTTTTTCTGCGGTATGAACGAGCCACTTAAAAACCATAATAAAAGACAGAAACAAATTGTATCAGGAGGATAAAATTTATGTTTATGTCTTTGGTTGCCGTTGTTCAGCTTTGCTTTACGGTGGTGATAGGAATATATTTTCTGACGGTGCTCAAAAGTCAGTATGCAGGGCGAAATTCAATGAATCAGGAAAGCACAAGAGAACTGGAGCGGCTAAAAAAACTCAATGATATAAAGCTTACTATGCCGTTGACCGAGGCAACCAGGCCAAAGGCGGTGAGGGATATAGTGGGACAGAGCGAGGGAATAAAGGCTCTTCGCTGTGCAATTTGCAGCAAAAACCCGCAGCACGTTCTGATTTATGGACCTCCGGGAGTGGGAAAGACTGCGGCGTCAAGGGTAGTTCTCTCGGAGGCAAAGAAAAACCCCGAATCGCCCTTTGGTGAGTTTTCAAAGTTCATTGAGGTTGATGCCACCACCATGCAGTTTGATGAGAGGAGCATAGCAGACCCCCTTATTGGCTCGGTACATGACCCAATTTATCAGGGGGCGGGGGCGTATGGCCCGGCGGGTGTTCCCCAACCCAAAGAGGGAGCGGTGACCAAGGCTCACGGAGGAGTTTTGTTTATAGACGAAATCGGCGAGCTGTCGTCAATCCAAATGAACAAGCTGCTTAAGGTGCTTGAGGACAGACGGGTATATTTTGACAGTGCATATTATAGTCAAAGCAACAAGGAAATTCCAAGGCATATCCACGAAATGTTTAAAAATGGACTTCCGGCAGATTTCAGGCTCATTGGCGCAACCACAAGGCTTCCTGAGGAAATCCCTCCCGCCCTTCGTTCAAGGTGTGTGGAGGTGTTTTTCAAAGGCCTCTCAAAAGAAGAGGTGGAAAAAATCGCAAGGGAGGCAGCGCAAAAAACCGATGCGGAATTTGACGATGGAGTTTTTGAACTTGTGGCACGCTATGCTGAAAACGGCCGTGATGCGGTGAATATTGTGCAAACATCAGAAAGCGTTTCAAAGCTTGAAAACAGAAAGACGGTGGAAATATCAGATGTACGGTGGGTAATTGAGTCCGGAAAATATAACCCCCGGTATGAAAAAAACCTCAACAAAGGCGCAAATGTTGGAAGGGTGTGCGGACTTGCAGTTTTTGGGAACAGTCAAGGGTGCATATTGGATATTGAGGCGTCGGCGGAAAAATGCAAAGCGGGATGCGGCACTGTTACCGTTACCGGTGCAATAGAAGAAGAGGAAATATCAAATAACCGCCAAAAGTTGAAACGAAAGAGCAGCATACTGGCGTCGGTGAAAAATACCGCAACGGTTTTAAAAAGGGTGTTCGGAATCAAAACAGAGGATTTTGATATTCACATAAATTTTCCAAACTGTATGCCGGTTGACGGGCCCTCTGCCGGAACTGCGATTTTTTGCGCGGTGTATTCCGCAATAAAAGGAGTGAAAATATCAGGTACTGTTGCTGTGACGGGAGAAATTTCCATTTCGGGCGATGTATGGGGTGTGGGAGAAGTTCCAATCAAAATCCATGCAGCAATGGAGGCGGGGGCACAACGGGTGATAATTCCTGTGGCAAACTGGCAGGAGGAATATGAAAAATATAAGTGCGAGATTATTCCTGTTTCCAACATCTTTGAACTTATTGATGCAGTAACAGGAGCGGAAGATGATGAAACTGGCAAAAATAATGAAAAAATTTCCGATAATATTGGAATTATTAGTGCCGAAGGGGTTGAAATTTTCAAACAAAAATAGTATAATAGATTGGATAATGGGCAAAATATGATAATTTGTCCGTGGAAGGATGAAAACAGACAGATGGCAAACAAAAAAAACATATTGCCGCTTATACCACTTCGGGGACTTACTCTTTTTCCTGGGATGGTCCTTCACTTTGATGTGGGTAGGAAAAAATCAATAGCGGCTGTTGAATATGCGATGTCCTCTGACCAGCTGGTTTTTCTCAGCTATCAGAAGGATATCATGACCGAAAATCCCACGAAGAACGATGTTTCAAAAATCGGCGTTGTCGCTGAAGTCAAGCAGATATTGAGGCTACCTGACGGAAACATCAGGGTTTTGGTGGAAGGCCTTTTCAGGGCAGGGATGACGGGCTTCTTTGATGAAGAAAAGTTTTTGACCGCAAGCGTTGTGAAGAAAGCTGACATACGCTGTGATGACTTTGTGGAAGAGCAGGTCCTGATGCGAAAAATCCAAAGACTTCTGGAGGATTATTTCAGTCTCTATGAAAAAATGAATCCCGAGATTGCTGCATCAATGCTTGAGATTGAAGACGCGGGCGAGCTTGCGGATATTACTGCCATGAACTTCCCTCTTAAGCCTCATGAAAAACAGATAATTCTTGAAGAGCTTGATGTCAGAACAAGAATGGAAAAGCTCATTGCCCTTATGGAAAATGAGAACAACATTATGGAAGTTGAGCAGGGCGTTATGTCAAAGCTCAGGTCAAGCCTTGACAAAAATCAGCGCGATTATATCCTGCGTGAGCAAATGAAAGTCATCCAGGAAGAGCTGGGCGACTTTGAGTCGGGTCAGGTGGAGGCTGATGATTATCGCAAAAAAGCCGAAACGCGAAATCTGCCCAAAGAGGTCAGTGAAAAGCTTGAAGAAGAGTTTGCACGGCTTTCGAGGCTTTCGATTCATTCTCAGGAATATGGCGTGGTGCAGAATTATATCGAGACAGTTCTTGCTATGCCCTGGGAAATATCAACAGAAGAAAACAAGGACATAAAACTTGCAAAGAAAATTTTAGAGCGTGACCATTATGGCCTTGAAAAAGTTAAAGAGCGAATTCTTGAGTATCTGGCGGTCAAAAGCCTTTCGAATGAAGCAAAAGGCTCAATAATCTGCCTTGCAGGTCCTCCCGGAACGGGAAAAACATCCATCGCAAAATCTCTTGCCGAGGCTCTTGGCAGAAAGTATGTAAGAGTCAGCCTTGGCGGAATTCAAAATGAAGCCGAAATCCGCGGCCACAGAAAGACTTATGTGGGCGCTATGCCCGGGCGGATAGTGGCAGCGCTTAAACAGGCGGGAAGCCACAATCCACTTATATTACTTGATGAAATTGACAAAATGTCAAGTGATTTTCGTGGCGACCCCACAGCTGCTATGCTGGAGGTTTTGGACCCTGAACAAAACAAGGGTTTTCGTGACCATTTTCTTGAACTTCCATTCGATTTGTCAAAAGTACTTTTTGTCGCAACAGCGAACTCGGTTGAAAATATTCCGATGCCTCTTTATGACCGAATGGATATAATCGAAATTTCAGGATATACCGAAGATGAAAAAATGGGAATTGCAAAGAAATATCTCTTCCCCAAACAGCAAAAGGAAAACGGGCTTAATCCTGAAATGATAAAAATTCCCGCAAAGACAATGAAACTTTTGATTGAAGGTTATACCCGTGAATCAGGTGTCAGAACGCTCGAGAGAAAACTTGGTGCAATCTGTCGAAAAGCGGCAAAAGAAATTGTTGAAGAGAAGAAAGACTGCATTACTGTCAATGATGCTGTCCTCGAAAAATATCTGGGCGGCAGGGTTTTTCTTTATGACCACATAGAGAAAGAAGATTTGATTGGTGCGGCAACTGGTCTTGCCTGGACCGAAAGCGGTGGCGACACTTTGAGTATTGAAGTCAACATCATGAAAGGTAGCGGAAAGCTTGAGCTAACAGGAAACTTGGGTGAAGTTATGAAAGAATCCGCTATGGCGGCACACAGTTTCATTCGTGCAAATGCTGAGGCGCTTGGCATAAATGAAGATTTTTACAAAGAAAAGGACATACATATCCATGTGCCGGAGGGGGCAATTCCAAAGGACGGACCCTCTGCCGGAATAACCATGGCAACAGCAATCATTTCAGCACTTTCAGGGGTAAGAGTCAAAAGAAACGTTGCTATGACAGGTGAAATAACCCTTAGGGGAAAAGTTCTTCCTATCGGTGGGCTTCGTGAAAAGTCGCTGGCGGCATATCGTATGGGAATAAGAAAAGTTATTGTTCCTTTTGAAAACAAAAAGGATTTTGAAGAGCTTCCAGACAAAATCAAAAATGAAATTGAGTTTGTTTTTGCAAAGAGTATGAAGACTGTGCTTGAAAATGCTTTCAGTGGAGGTGCAGACAGGTGGAATTTGTCGATGTTAAACTTTTGACCACAGCGGTAAGACAAGAGCAATACCCCGACGAAGCACTTCCTGAAATTGCTTTGGTTGGACGCTCAAACGTGGGCAAGTCATCCCTTGTGAACTGCATTTCAAACCGCAAGAACTTTGCCAGAACAAGCAGCACTCCGGGAAAAACCGCAACCATAAACTTTTATGAAATAGGAAAGCGGTTCCGCCTTGTTGACCTTCCCGGCTATGGCTATGCAAAGGTTTCAAAGGTTGAAAAAGAAAAATGGGGCGAAATGATAGAGGGTTATCTCTCTACCCGAAAAAATCTTGTTCAGGTTATTCAGCTTGTTGATGCACGGCACAAGCCGACCGCTGATGATAAAATGATGTTTGACTGGATAAAGAGTTATAACTTTGAGCCTTTGGTGGTTGCAACAAAGCTTGACAAACTCAAAAAATCGCAGGTTGAGGCAAATCTCACAGCGATATATGAAGAGCTTGAGCTCAATGAAGAGTCGGTGCTTATTCCATTTTCGTCAGAAACCCGCGTGGGCAGAGATGAGGTAATGGAACTTATTGAATATGTGCTGACCGATGAAAAAAACGACTAGACGATAAAGTCTTTTAAGAAAGGATTTTGGTACAGATGATTACAAAACCAAGAGGTACCGAGGATGTATTGCCAAAAGACAGCAAGCTGTGGCAGTACATAGAAAAAACTGCCCGCGAGGTCTGCGACCTTTATGGATACAAAGAAATAAGAACTCCCGTTTTTGAACACACAGAGCTTTTTCAACGTGGCGTGGGTGATACCACGGACGTCGTTCAAAAGGAGATGTATACATTCGAGGATAAGGGCGGCAGGTCAATAACCTTAAAGCCTGAGGGAACGGCAACGCTGGTGCGCAGCTATATTGAAAATTCCCTTTATGCAAACCCCCAGCCCACAAAGCTCAGTTATATCATACCTTGCTTCAGGTATGAAAAACCGCAGTCGGGAAGACTTCGTGAATTCCATCAGTTTGGGATTGAGTGCTTTGGTGCAAGCGGTGCGTCAACTGATGCAGAGATTATTTCTCTTGCTTGGATGTTCCTTAAAAAACTGGGCCTTTCGGGGATAACACTTAACATCAACAGCATTGGTTGTCCTGTGTGCAAAAAGGAATATAATCAAAAGCTGAGATCATATTTTGAGGAATATAAGGGTGAGCTTTGTCCTACCTGCCTTGAAAGACTTGAAAAAAATCCTATGAGGATTATTGACTGCAAGTCAGAAATCTGTAGCCGGATTGCAAAGGATGCACCAAAGATGGTTGACCACCTTTGCCAAGAGTGCAGTGATCACTTTGAAGAAACAAAGGAAAGACTTTCGGGAATGGGCATTGAATTTGAAGTGAACCCTGACATCGTGAGAGGTCTTGATTATTACACCAAAACCGTGTTTGAATTTGTGTCGGATTGCCTTGGAGCACAGTCCACAGTTTGCGGCGGGGGTCGTTACAGCGGTCTTGTTGAAGAACTTGGAGGAAAGCCTGCAGACGGCATAGGCTTTGCGGCTGGCATTGAGAGACTTATTCTGGTGCTTAAAGCTCAAAAGGGAGAGGCTGCTCAAATTGACGATGGCCCTGACCTCTTTGTTGCAGCCATGGGTGATGATGCCGACAAAATGGCACAGAAACTGATTTTTGAGCTTCGGACAAAGGGAATACACGCACAGCAGGATTTGTGCGGAAGAAGTCTTAAGGCACAAATGAAATATGCTGACAAGCTTGCGGCAAAATTCAGCATTGTTATAGGCGATGATGAAATTGCCAATAATAAAGGAAATCTCAAAAATATGGGAACAGGCGAGGTAAAAGAAATTTCTTTGACAGCGGACGCTATATGCGAGATTTTAGATGGGGAGGTAAAATAGATGGATACAATGAAAGGTCTTAAAAGAACCAATTACTGCGGCGAAACCGAGGGGATCGGCAAAACCGTTGTGGTGGGTGGATATGTTCAAAAAATCCGTGATATGGGAACTTTGATTTTTATTGACTTAAGGGATAGGACTGGTATTGTCCAGCTGGCTTTTGACGAAACCACTGACAAGGCTGTTTTTGAAAAAGCGGCATCTTGTCACAGCGAGTATGTGCTTATGGCAAAGGGCATTGTCCGTGAAAGAGAAAGCAAAAACGATGCCATAAAGACAGGAAACATCGAAATTTTTGTTGATGACCTGAGAATTTTGGCAAAGGCGCAGACCCCGCCCTTTGAAATTACCGACAAAACAAATGTAAATGAAGAGCTTCGTCTCAAATATCGTTATCTTGATTTGCGTCGTGGTCCGCTTCAGGAAAATATAATAAGAAGAAGCAAGATAGCAAAAAGCGCGAGGGATTATTTTGAAGAAAACGGCTTCATTGAAATTGAAACACCAATGATGATAAAGTCAACACCCGAGGGTGCAAGAGACTATATCATTCCTTCACGTATCCACGGCGGAAAGTTTTATGCTCTTCCCCAGTCGCCACAGATTTACAAACAGCTTCTTATGATTTCGGGCTTTGACAGATACATTCAGCTTGCTCGTTGCTTCCGTGACGAAGACCTCAGAGCTGACCGTCAGCCTGAATTCACTCAGATTGACCTTGAAATGTCCTTTGTTGATGTTGATGACGTTCTTGAAATGATTGAAGGGCTGATGAAAAGACTCTTTAAGGATGTTCTTGATATGGATATTCCGCTGCCGCTTCCCAGAATGTCATACAAAGAAGCGATGGAGCGGTATGGTTCGGATAAGCCCGATACACGTTTTGAAATGGAAATCTCGGACCTTTCTGACCTCGTAAAGGATTGCGGCTTTGGTGTGTTCACATCAGCTATTGAAAATGGCGGCAGTGTTCGTGCTATTTGTGCCAAAAATGCAGCGGAAACCCTTACGAGAAAAGAAATCGACAAGCTCACCGAATATGTGCGAGGCATAGGAGCAAAAGGCCTTGCCTATATCAGGTGGGTTGAAGATGTGCCTAATTGCTCTTTTGCAAAATTTATGACAGAAGGTGAACTTTCTTCTATCATTGAAAAGTGCGGAGCAGAAAAGGGTGACGTTGTATTTATTGTGGCAGACAAGACAAACACAGTTCTTTCAACTCTTGGCGCCCTTCGTCTTAAAGTTGCAAAACAGCTTGACATAATAAGGGACGGTTTCAACTTCCTTTGGGTTACACAGTTTCCTTTCTTTGAATATGACGAAGAGAGCAAAACCTATGTTGCTATGCATCATCCATTCACTATGCCTGAGGATGACTGTATTCAGTACCTTGAAACAGCACCCGAAAAGGTTACGGCAAAGGCATATGATTTGGTGCTCAATGGCACGGAGCTTTCAAGCGGCTCGATTCGTATAAATGATTATGAGCTCCAACAGAAGATGTTCAGGGCTCTTGGACTTTCAGAAGAAGAAATCGCAGCCAAATTTGGATTTTTGGTTGAAGCATACAAGTATGGTGCGGCCCCTCACGGCGGCATGGGCATCGGTCTTGACAGAATTGCGATGATTATGTGCGGAGCAGAGAGCCTTCGCGATGTTGTTGCCTTCCCCAAGGTTCAAAATGCTTCGGAGCTTATGTCAAATTCACCTGACAGAGTTGATGATATTCAGCTTAAGGAACTTTCGATAAAGATTGATTTGGAAGAGAAATAAAAAAGGTTTGAATAAAAATTTAGCTTGAGAGTCAGGAGGCGATACAATGAAAAAGCAAACAGTTGCCATTTTGTTGATTGTGGCACTATTGCTTGCCGTAGGATGCTTTGGAATTTATGGCTATATACAAACAAAAAATAATGAAATAAAAAACACTCCGCTATTCAGCTGCAAGGCTTCGGACATCGTGGAATACGGAGTGAAGACCGGCGAGGAAGATTATGTCCTCATAAAAGAAAATGACGAGTGGCGTGTGAAAGACAACAGCGTTGCAGTTCTTGATTCGAAAAAAGTTCAGGAAACCGTGAACAGTGCTTCTATGATTATGGCATTGGGGATTTTGAAAGACCGGGAGCTTAAAGAATTTGACGCAACAGATGTAAGGGAACTTTCCCTTGCGCTTTCTGATGGAACAAGCTGCAACATCAAGTTTGTGGGCGAAAAGGCTGAAATCTGTGCCATCAAGCTGAATGACAGCGAGGATATTTATGCTATACGCACGTCAGTGAGGGATATACTCATAGCTCCCCTTGCTAAGTTCCGTGCATCGGTGCTCTTTGATGGGCTTATGGGAGAGGACGCACCTCTTGAATATTACAGCTTCAAAGATTTTGACAAGACTGAAACCGTGATAAGGACAAAAACATCCGTTGAAATTTCAAACAGCAAAAAAAATCGGTATATCATGGAAAAACCGTACAGGAAAGATGTGGACGATGAACAGTTTGAACAGCTTATCGGTGTGAAAATTCCACGGCTTGCTGCTGAAAAATATGAGGATGAAATTTCAGAGGATAAAGAGATTTATGGTTTGGATGAAAATTCCCGTGCAACTCTTCGGTTCAGGTGGGGTGAGTTTGACGAAAGCCTTTATCTGGGCGCGACGGAAGGCGGCCTTGTTTATGCAGAAATAGCGGGACGCGACGGGATTTTTATGATAAATTCCACTCAGCTTGAATTCTTGCATACAGAACCGTTTTATTTGCTGGAGTCGGGAATGCTTCGGTCTGACCTTGAGAATATTTCCGGGGTTACTGTGAAAACAGCGGAAAATGAATATAAAATTGAAAGCCGAAACAGAAAAGAAAACAATAAAGAATTTTTTGTAAACGGAAAAACAGCAAGTGAGACAGCGTTCAATGCAGTGGTCGAAATCATCGGTGGAATAAAAATACGCAGCGAAGTTGTGCAGGATGTGAAAAATTCCGGCGATGTGATTATAACGGTGCACTTTGACAATGGTGTCGGTACGCAAAATATAAGTTTGAGTGCGATGAATGACAAAGAATATGCGGCGTTCATGGGTGGCAAGGCAGAATTTGCTGTTGACAGAGAAACGATTGATGCATTGCTTCTTGAACTTGACAAAATAAGTAAAAATCCGATAAAAACGGATGAGAAAGGATAAAATTCAAATGAAAAACGTTTTTGATGAACTGAAAGAGCGTGGGCTGATTGCCCAGATGACTCACGAGGAAGAGATTAAAAAGCTTCTCGCGGAAGAAAAGATAACCTTTTATATAGGTTTTGACCCGACAGCTGACAGCCTCCATATCGGTCACTTTATGCAGCTTGTGGTAATGCGCCATATGCAAAATGCAGGGCACAGACCTATTATTTTGCTTGGTGGCGGCACCACCATGGTTGGTGACCCCACAGGCAAAACCGATATGCGTCCTATGATAACAAAAGAGACTATTCAGCACAATGCTGACAGATTTAAGGAACAGATGTCAAAATTTATTGATTTTTCTGACGGCAAGGCGATTATGGTGAACAACGCTGACTGGCTTTTGGACCTCAACTATGTTGACTTTCTCCGTGAGGTTGGTGTGCATTTTTCGGTTAACAGAATGCTTTCGGCAGAATGCTTCAAAACCAGAATGGAAAGAGGACTTTCGTTCTTGGAATTCAACTATATGCTTATGCAGAGCTATGACTTTTACAAACTGAATCGCGATTATGGCTGTATCATGGAATTCGGCGGTGACGACCAGTGGTCAAATATTATCGGCGGTATTGAGCTTATCCGTCGCAAGGAGTCAAAAGAAGCTTATGGTATGACATTTACTCTTCTTACCACATCAGAGGGCAAAAAGATGGGCAAAACCGAAAAGGGCGCTCTGTGGCTTGACCCTGAAAAGGTTACACCTTATGAGTTCTATCAGTACTGGAGAAACGTTGATGACAAGGACGTAATAAGACTTTTAAAGCTTGTTACATTTGTTCCGCTGTTAGAAATTGCAGAATATGAAAAGCTTGAAGGTCAGGAACTCAATGTTGTCAAAGAACGTTTGGCATTTGAGGTTACAAAAATGGTACACGGCGAAGAAGAAGCAAAGAAAGCAAACGCTGCCGCAAAGGCAGTATTCGGTGCAGGTGCAGACGACCAGAATATGCCGACCTTTGAACTTTCACGCGACCAGCTTGGACTCAATATTGTTGATTTGCTTGCAGTGTCAAATCTTGCTCCGTCAAAAGGCGAGGGCAGAAGACTTGTTCAGCAGGGCGGTGTAAGCATTGACGGAAACAAGGTTGACGATATTGCTTATGTGATTGATGAGTCAATATTTGCTGACGGAAAAATTGTTGTTAAAAAAGGCAAGAAGGTATTCCTCAAAATAGTTCTTGCATAACATATCATAGATTACGAAAGGGGTAGATTTCTGTGAGCAGAGAATTACCAAAAACATACGACCCGAAAGCTGTTGAGGACAAAATATACTCAAACTGGGTGAGCAAAGGATATTTTCATACAAAGATAGATAAGGACAAAGAGCCTTTTACTATTGTTATTCCTCCCCCAAATGTAACGGGACAGCTTCATATGGGTCACGCTCTTGATGAAACATTTCAGGATATACTTATAAGAACAAAAAGAATGCAGGGGTATGCGGCGCTTTGGGTTCCGGGAACGGACCATGCGGGTATTGCCACACAGATAAAGGTTGAAGAAAACCTTAGAAAGGAAAAGGGGCTCACACGCCATGACCTTGGCCGTGAGGAGTTTTTGAAGCTTGTCTGGGACTGGAAAGAACAGTATGGCAACCGCATCATAAACCAGATTAAAAAGCTTGGCTGCTCCTGTGACTGGGAAAGAGAAAGATTTACTATGGATGAGGGTTGCTCAAAGGCTGTGCGTGAGGTTTTTGTAAATCTTTATAACAAAGGATTGATTTACAGAGGCAACCGAATAATCAACTGGTGCCCTTGCTGTGCGACAGCGCTTTCTGATGCCGAGGTTGAATATGCAGAGCAGGCAGGAAACTTCTGGCACATTAAGTATCCGGTGAAAGACAGTGACGAGTTTGTGATAATTGCTACAACCCGTCCTGAAACTCTTCTTGGTGATACAGCTGTTGCTGTGAACCCGGAGGATGAAAGATACAAGGATTTGGTCGGTAAAACCCTTATTCTCCCCCTTGTGGGCAGGGAAATTCCGGTTATTGCCGACGATTATGTTGACAAAGAATTCGGTACAGGCTGTGTAAAAATCACACCTGCACACGACCCCAACGACTTTGAGGTTGGTCTTCGTCACAATTTGGAACAGATAAAAGTACTTAATGATGATGCTACAATCAACTCATATGGCGGAAAGTATGAGGGAATGGACAGATACGAAGCCCGCAAGGCTATGATTTCTGACCTTGAAGAAATGGGACTTCTTGTAAAAATTGAAGAACATAACCACAATGTAGGTCAGTGTTACCGCTGCGGAACAACGGTTGAGCCTCTTACATCAAATCAGTGGTTTGTGAAGATGCCGCCTCTTGCAGAAAGAGCTATCAAGGTGGTTAAGGATGGGGATGTTGCATTCATTCCTGACCGTTTTTCGAAAACGTATATGAACTGGATGGAAAATGTCCACGACTGGTGCATTTCTCGTCAGCTTTGGTGGGGACACAGAATTCCGGCATTTTACTGTGAAAAGTGCGGCGAGATGACTGTTTCAAAAACCGATATTGACACCTGTCCCAAGTGCGGCGGCAGGCTCAAGCAGGAAGACGATGTTCTTGATACCTGGTTCAGCTCGGCTCTTTGGCCGTTCTCAACCCTTGGTTGGCCCGAAAAGACAGAGGACCTTGATTATTTCTATCCTACATCTGTTCTTGTTACCGGATATGATATAATTTTCTTCTGGGTTGCAAGAATGATTTTCTCAGGTCTTGAACATATGAACAAGGAGCCTTTTAAGCACGTTTATATCCACGGCCTTGTTCGTGACAGCCAGGGCAGAAAGATGTCAAAGTCACTGGGCAACGGTATTGACCCCCTTGAAATTGTTGACAAATACGGTGCGGATGCACTGAGATTTACTCTTGCTACGGGAAATTCACCGGGCAACGATATGAGATTCTATATCGAAAGAGTTGAGGCGAGCCGAAACTTTGCAAACAAAATCTGGAATGCATCACGCTTTGTTATGATGAATCTTTCAATCGACAAAGCTGAGCTTCCTGCAAAGGACAAACTTCACATTGAAGACAAGTGGATTCTTCACAGATACAACGAGCTTGTCCGTGAGGTTACTGAAAATCTTGATAAGTACGAGCTTGGAATAGCAGTTCAAAAGCTTTATGACTTCATCTGGGATGAATTCTGTGATTGGTATATTGAACTTGTTAAGCCCAGATTCTTTGCAGAGGGCGAAAGCAATACAACAGCGCAAAAGGTTCTTGCCTACGTGCTTTCAAACACACTAAAGCTTCTCCATCCCTTTATGCCGTTCATCACCGAAGAAATCTGGCAGGCACTTCCTCATGAAGGCGAAAGTATTATGATTTCTGACTGGCCAAAATATTCTGCTGACCTTTGTGACGTGCAGGCAGAACAGGAAATGATTGGCATAATGGATGCTATCAAGGGCATAAGAAATGTCAGAAATGAAATGAACGTACCGCCGTCAAAGAAAGTTAAGCTTTTTGTTGTGACAAAAGACGAGGAACTATTCAGTCAGGCGGGAGTTTTCTTTGAGAAGCTTGCGGGCGCATCGGAAACAGAAATCAAGATTGACAAGAGCGATGTTCCTGAAAATGCGGTGTCTGTTGTGACTGCCAAGGCGGAAATTCTTCTCCCTATGGATGAACTGGTTGACCGTGAAAAGGAAATTGAAAGACTTTCCAAGGAAAAGACCAGACTTGAGGGCGAAATCAAACGCGCTGAGGGCAAGCTTTCAAACAAAGGCTTTACCGATAAAGCTCCGGCAAATGTGGTAGAGGAAGAACGTCAAAAGTGCGAAAAGTATAAGGCAATGCTTGAAAAAGTTATTGAAAGCCTCGGGAAAATGGCATAAAATAAAGCTTTAAATCAAATAAAAACGAATACAGTCGATAAATTTTATCGGCTGTATTTTTTTGTTGTATTTTAGGGTATGAAAGTCAAAAAATTACAAGGAAATATGCATAACACAAGCGAAACATTAAAATGGAAGAAAATGTAAAAAGGAGGTAGTCACATGGATATTAAGCTTGAAAGCATAGGTCAGACTTTGGTTGTGAAACTGGCGGGTGAAATAGACCATCACACATCCGGCGAAATCAAAGAGATACTGGACAGAGAAATAAGCTCGGGGAATATCGTAAATCTTGTATTTGATTTTGACAAGGTGACTTTTATGGACAGTTCCGGTATAGGTATGATGGTGGGAAGATACAAACAGATTTCGGCGTTAGGCGGCAAGGTGATGGTCATAAGAGTGAGCCACAGGCTTGACAAAATATTTGAAATATCAGGACTTAAAAAAATTCTGGATTTTGGTAAGGAGCAAAAACAATGGACATAGCAAATGCAATGGTTCTTTTGGGAGAGATGAAAAAAATGACCGCACTGATTTGGTGCTTTTTGAAAAAGGGGGTAATGTCTAAATGGAAAACTATATGAAGCTTGAAGTTCCGGCAAAAAGCTGCAACGAATCTTTTGTGCGTGCGACGGTTGGTGCTTTTTCGGTGCAGCTTGACCTAAGCATTGAAGAACTGTCGGACATCAAAACTGCGGTGTCGGAGGCGGTTACAAATTCCATTGTGCACGGATATGAAAACATGAAAGGAATAGTGAAAGTTGTCTGCCGGATTATTGAAAATGTGATAGAGATTGAAGTAACCGATTACGGCAAGGGCATTGAGGACATAGGACAAGCTATGCAGCCGTTATTCACCACGGGGCCTGATTCGGAGCGGAGCGGTATGGGATTTACCGTTATGGAGACCTTTATGGATGACCTCAGTGTGAAGTCGACTTTGGGCGAGGGAACGGTGGTGACCATGAAAAAGAATATAAGAGGTTAAATACGGTGCAGACAAAAAAGTATAATGAAAACATTGAAAGCCTGATTGAAAAAGCGAAAAACGGTGATTTGAATGCACGCAACATAATTGTGGAAGAAAACATAGGGCTGGTAAGAAGTGTACTTAAAAGGTTTTCAGGGCGTGGTCATGAAACAGAGGATTTGTTTCAGATAGGTTGCATAGGACTGATAAAGGCTATAGAGAAATTTGACCCGGGCTTTGAAGTGAAGTTTTCAACCTATGCTGTTCCAATGATAATAGGGGAGATAAAACGCTTCATAAGGGATGACGGAATCATAAAGGTAAGTAGAAGTTTGAAAGAGCTTGCTCTCAAGGCTATGAGCCTTCAGGAAATCATCCGTCGTGAGCAAAACAAAGAACCCACAGTGAGGGAGCTGGCAGAAAAACTTGGGGTAGGTACTGAAGAACTCGCAACGGCCCTTGAAGCGGGAATAAAGCCAGAATCACTTTATGCCGAGCCGAAAGATGAGGGAAAAGAGGGAAAGGCGCTTATTGACCGTCTTGAAAGCTCAAGAGACTGTGAAAAGGAGATTGTAAACCGCATACTTGTCCAGGAACTTCTGGAGGATTTTGATGAAAGAGAAAAAAAGATAATAGTTTTTCGGTATTTCAAGCAGAAAACTCAGGCCCAGATTGCAAAGCAACTGGGAATTTCCCAGGTTCAGGTGTCAAGAATTGAAAAAAAGGTACTGACACTGATGCGAGAAAAAATGAAACGCGACGGATAATAATGTCAGACAAAGAAACTTTTATACACTTGACGAGATATTTAAACTATGTTAAAATATTATGAAAAGATTTTGCGGATTGAAAATCTTTCAAAGACATTATGAGGTGCAATATGAGGTATAAAGGTTATGTCGCGACCTATGCGGGTGAATCGCAGGAAGTGAACAAAGACAATTATTTTCTGAACGGCATTTGCAGAGAAGGGGTACAGGAACTCAGCTGTTTTGCGGAAAATAAAAATTTCAGAAGCCGAAACCTTTATGCACTTTCCAGCGGAATAAAAAGTGCTGTGAAGGGCGAAGATGCAGCATATCATTCGATTGATGTGTTGAGAGGGTTTTATGGTGCGGATTTCACAAAAGAAAACCGCGCTTATTTCGGGTTTGCCAATTCTGCGGTTAAAAGCCTTATATTTGAAACAAAGCAGGAAGAATTTGAAGTTGACATTTCGGTTGTTTATATTGGAAATGACGTAGCAACGGTTTACAATATAGGTGAGGCCCCGGTTTTTTATTTTAAAGACGGTGTGCTCAAAAAACTTACGGGGGACGTTCCCAAGACCGTTGAAGAGGAGAAAATGGTTCTTGACGATGAAGGTGAATGGCAGTCTGTTATTGAAAAAAAGGACGTTATTCCGTATGTAGGCTTTGCTGGTGAGGGTGAGGCTGTTCCCCATGCTTCTGACCCGATAAAAATAAAGGGTGACGGAATTTTTCTGATGTGCAGCAAGCCGGTTGAAGATATCCTTGATGAAAATACTCTTGCTGACGTGCTGAAAGACAAGAAAATTAAGATGGATGCTAAAGCAGAAAAAATAATAGAATTGGCATCAGCAAAACAGCCTGATGGAAATTATACAGTGGAGCTTATTGAAACGAAAAAGGGTATTTCAGTGGGAACAGATGATATGCGCTCCCTTGTGAAGTGGCTGGCGGTTGCTTTAGCTTGTATTATTTTTTCTTTTTCATTCTCGTTTATTGCTGATGGTGCGACCGCGCTGATAAACAACATAAAAACCTTTGTGAGTGAATATATGCCAAGCCGGGAGGAAAACATTGATTCCCCGGTATGGATTCCAAAAGTCCCAGAGAAAACACCGGAGGAAGATGAAAAGACAGAGGAAAAAGACATTGGAGAAAACGTCGAGGCACCAAACAATCAGAATCTGGAAGCAGCTGCGCCAAAGCCTGCGGTGAAACCATCAAACAAAGTGTCACCAGTACAGACTGTGCCTGAAAAGACCCCGGCTGAAACAACAAATAATGATGTGCCGGTTCAAAAAGAAATAAATTCTGATGTTGAGCTTCCGATAGATTTCAATTAAATAAGAAACACATCATTTTGGTAATTTTAAAGATGGTGTGTTTTTGTTTTGTCTTTAGCGGGCATTTGTTGACACTAAATTTTAAATGTGTTAAAATGTATTGGAAATTAAAGGTTGGTGTGATATGAGTTATAAATTTTTTGAAAACAAAACTTGTGAATTTTATCCGTGTCACAAAACAGAAAAACTAAACTGCCTTTTTTGTTTTTGTCCCCTTTACAGAATGGATTGTGGTGGGAATTTTGAAATGATTCAGGGAGAAAGCGGAAACCAAATAAAGGATTGCAGCCGATGCCTTATCCCGCACAGCAAAAAAGGCTATGACTATGTGATAGAAAAGCTCAAAGCGGCACAAACTGAAACAAAAGGGTGAAAAAGATGGATATTAAACAGGAAATTTTTGATTTAAGAAAAACCATTGAAGAACATAATTACAATTATTATGTGATGGACAATCCCACAATTTCAGACTTTGATTATGATGCACTTATGCAGCGGCTCATAAAGCTGGAGGAAGAAAACCCTGAGTTTGTCGATGAAAACTCTCCTACAAAGCGTGTAGGGGGTGCAGTGCTTAGCGCGTTTGGTCAGGCTTTGCACAGAGTTCCCCTGCAGAGCCTTGGGGATGTTTTTTCATATGATGAGCTTATGGAGTTTGACCAGAGGGTTATTCAAGGTTTGGACGGTGAAAAGCCACAGTATGTTGCCGAGATGAAGATTGACGGACTTTCGGTCTCTTTGGAATACGAAAACGGTCGTTTTCTTCGTGGCGCAACCCGTGGTGACGGAAGCGTGGGTGAAGACATAACCGAAAATTTAAAAACTGTCAAGTCAATACCGCTGTTGATTGATTGTGATGCCAAGCGTCTGGTTGTCCGCGGTGAGGTTTATATGTCCAGGAAAAGCTTTGAGGAGGTAAATGCCGAGAAGCTTTCTGCAGGAGAGGCACTTTTTGCCAACCCCAGAAACGCGGCGGCGGGGTCACTCCGTCAGCTTGACAGCAAAATCACTGCAAAACGAAAGCTTGATGTTTTTATATTTAACATCCAAGAGGTTTCGGATAACAGAGTTTTGACCCATACAGAGGGGCTTGACTGGCTTGACAGCATGGGCTTTAAGACAAGCCCGGTGAGGACCGTGTGCCAGAGTATGGATGAAGCGTATCTTGAAATTTTGAAAATAGGTGAAATGAGAAAAGATTTGCCTTTTGATATTGACGGAGCGGTGATAAAGGTCAACAGCATTCGTCAGCGAGAAATTCTTGGCTCTACGTCAAAGGTTCCCAAGTGGGCTATTGCGTATAAGTTCCCTGCCGAGCAGCAGGAAACTACGGTTGAAGATATAATTGTTCAGGTGGGAAGAACGGGAGTAATCACGCCCAATGCGGTGCTCACCCCGGTGAAAATTGCGGGATCCACAGTGAGTCGTGCGACTCTCCACAATGAAAATTTTATCTTGGCAAAGGATTTGAAAATAGGCGACCGTGTCCTTGTTCAAAAGGCGGGGGATATCATTCCTGAAGTGGTATCGGTGCTCAAAGAAAAACGCACGGGGGATGAAAGACTTTTCAAAATGCCAACACATTGTCCTGCTTGCGGAGAGGAGCTTTTCCGCGAGGAGGGCGAGGCGGCACTTCGCTGCGTCAGCACAAACTGTCCCGCTCAGAGAATACGCAGTATAATCCATTTTGCATCGCGAGGCGCTATGGATATTGAGGGACTTGGCGATGCCGTGGTTGAACAGCTGGTGAACGAGGGTCTTATAAAGACGTCGGCGGATTTATTTTATCTTAAAAAAGAAGAACTTGTGGGGCTTGAACGTTTTGCTGAAAAGTCTGCACAGAATTTGATTGATGCAATCGAAAAGGCAAAGAAAAATCCTCTCGACCGTCTTTTGTGCGGTCTGGGAATACGCCTTATCGGTGCAAAAGGCGCAAAGGCTATTGCTGCACATTTTGAAAATATCGACCGCATTATGGATGCCACGGCGGATGAAGTCCTTTTGATTGATGATGTAGGTGAAAAAATGGCGGAGAGCCTGGTTCATTATTTCGCTGAACCCGAAACAAAGGAGCTTATTGAAAAAATGAAAGCTGCCGGAGTAAATATGATAGCGGAAGAAAAGCAGGTAGGCGGAGCACTTGAGGGAAAAACTTTTGTCCTGACGGGAACACTCCCAACCCTCAAACGAACTGATGCGCAGAAAATCATTGAAGATAACGGCGGAAAGGTTTCGGGCTCGGTGTCGAAAAAGACAGACTTCGTTGTGGTGGGCACAGATGCCGGAAGCAAGCTCGAAAAGGCTGAGAGCCTTGGCGTTAAAATAATAACCGAAGAAGAACTTCTTGGTATGATTTAAAAAAAGACCACCCTTTTTTCAAAGGGTGGTCTTTCGTATAATCACTTTTGCGGGAATGGAAGCTTTATATCGCTTATACCGCAGATATAGTTCATATCAACATTATAATACTTTGCTAAGATTATGACGCTTTCAAGGGGTATCCGGATTTTTCGGGTTTCATAGTCAGAATATGTTTTTTGTCCTACGTTTAGCAGCAAGGCTATTTCTGATTGAGTTTTGTCATTGTCTTCTCTTAACTCACGTATTCTTTCGGCTATGTCCATAAAATCGCCTCCTCTTTTGGAAAAATTATACTAAGAGTTTATTCCACTATTGACTTTTAGAGTTATATACTCTATATTTTTTTTTGAAAGAAAAAATATATGATGAGGTTGATGCTAATATGGGTATAGATATAACGGGAATTGAACTGACACCGGGAAACTGTGGAATTGATTGCCTGGGAAATGGTGAGCATAAAGATGAATATGAAAATATCATAGAACATTGTTGTGACGAATGTGATTATTTGATGTGTTGTTTGCCAGAACATTGTGAGAGTGAATGTGCAAAATGTAGTACTTATGATTGTTCACGTTCCATAATCCAAAAAAAACATTAAAAATTCGCTCTCTTTTATTGACAACAAAGCGGAGTTGGGTATATAATATTTTATTATATTTATTTTTGTTCAAATTAGAGGAAGATCATAATGATTTTTAATAATATTTTGGAGGCGATGGGGGATACTCCCATTATAAGGCTTTCACATATTGCTCCACCTGACGGAGCTGAAATTCTTGTAAAGTTTGAAGGACTCAATGTGGGTGGCTCAATCAAGACAAGAACGGCATACAATATGATTTGCGATGCTGAACGCCGGGGGCTTCTCACAAAGGATACCGTTATAGTTGAACCCACCAGCGGAAACCAGGGAATCGGGCTTGCGCTGGTGGGCGCGGTCAAGGGCTATAAGGTGAAAATTATAATGCCTGACTCGGTGAGTGAGGAACGCCGTAAGCTTGTGGAGCATTACGGAGCAGAGGTTATACTTGTTCACGATGCGGGAAATATCGGTGAATGTATTCACGAGTGCCTCAATACAGCACTCCGGATGCAGGAAGAATGTGACAACGTGTTTGTCCCTCAGCAGTTTGAAAATCCTGCAAATGTGGAAGTTCAGCGAAAAGTTACCGGTGAAGAAATTCTAAGACAGGTGGCGGGCCCGATACACGGATTTTGTTCGGGAATTGGCACGGGTGGTACCATTACCGGCATAGGCGAAACTTTGAAAGAAAAAAATCCTGATATTGAAATTTGGGCGGTTGAGCCTGAACATGCGGCTATTCTTTCGGGCGGCTCCATCGGTACACATCTCCAGATGGGGATTGGCGATGGTGTTATACCAAAAATTTTGAATCAGAATATTTATACAGATATTTGTGTTATAAAGGACGAAGAAGCAATAATGACCGCAAAGGACCTTGCCTCAAAGGAAGGCATAATGTGCGGCATATCCAGCGGCACCAACGTTGCAGCAGCCATAAAGCTTGCTAAAAAGCTTGGCAAGGGAAAAACAGTAGTGACAGTACTCCCCGATACGGCGGAAAGATATTTTTCGACACCTCTTTTTGGGGAATAATAATACAGGAGGAAAAATTTATGAACAACAATGTAAGACCTGATACTATGGAACGTATCACAACAAAGGAACTGGCAGACAAATTTATCGCAGAGCAGGTAGAAAGTGTACGTGCTCAGGTAGGCGACAACAAGGTTCTTCTAGCACTTTCGGGCGGGGTTGACAGCTCGGTTGTTGCAGCACTTCTTATTAAGGCAATAGGCAAACAGCTTGTTTGCGTGCACGTTAACCATGGACTTATGAGAAAAGGCGAAAGCGAGCAGGTTATTGAGGTTTTTGGCAAGGAGCTTGATGCAAACCTTATATATATTGATGCAACAGACAGATTTTTGGATTTACTAAAAGACGTGGCTGAACCCGAGAAAAAGAGAAAGATTATCGGTGGCGAATTTATCAAGGTGTTTGATGAAGAAGCTGCAAAGCTTGAAGGAATAAAGTTCTTGGCTCAGGGTACAATCTATCCTGACATTTTGGAAAGTGACGGCGTAAAGGCTCATCACAATGTGGGAGGACTTCCTGAAGATATGGAGATGGAGCTTGTTGAGCCGGTAAAACTCCTTTATAAGGATGAGGTTCGCGTTGTGGGCAGCGCACTTGGACTTCCTGACAGTATGGTTTACCGTCAGCCGTTTCCGGGACCGGGACTTGGTGTTCGTTGCCTTGGAGCAATCACTCGTGACAGACTCGCAGCACTTCGCGAGGCTGATGCAATTCTTCGTGAAGAGTTTGACAAGTGCGGTCTTGCAGGAAAAGTATGGCAGTATTTCATTGCTGTCCCTGATTTCAAGAGCGTTGGCGTGAGAGATGATAAGCGTTATGAGGGTTGGCCCGCAATCATTCGTGCGGTGAATACCACCGACGCTATGACTGCAACCATCGAAGAAATACCATATGATGTGCTTCACAAAATCACAGCACGTATAACTGCTGAGGTTGAAGGCATCAACCGTGTTCTCCTTGATCTTACACCAAAGCCTATTGGCACCATTGAGTGTGAATAATACCGCAAACAAAAAGCCCTTATTTTAAGGGCTTTTTTGGCACTTGGAAAAGTGCTTTGACAACACTTTGTGTTGTCAAGGATTAAATATACCTTTTTAAGGGGGAATTACAAATGAAAAAATACGCAAAAAAAATAGTCTCCTTTGCATTAGTGGTTATGATGGCTATGACTATGTTCGTTCCAGTTTTTGCTAATGGTGAAATAAGCGTATATCTTGATAATGAAAAAGTTCAGTTTGATGTTGCTCCGTTATTGGTTAATGGTCGCACAATGGTTCCTATGAGAGCAATTTTTGAAAAATTGGGTGCTGTTGTATATTGGGATGATATTACAAGAACTGCGATAGCACAAAAGGGTAATGTCAATGTGAGTATTTCTATTGATGATGCAACATTATATAAAAATGGGGAACCTATTGTGTTAGATGTACCTGCACAATTAAATGGTGGCAGAACATTAGTGCCATTAAGAGCAGTTTCAGAAGCCTTTGAATGTGATGTTCAATGGGATGGTGATACGCAAACAGTAAATATTTATAATAATAAAAATTACAAACAAATACAAGAAGCTGTTACAAAATTAACTGATTGGATAAATATCAATTATAACAACGATACATACTACAAAGAATACACGCAAGAAATTGGAAACTACTATTTTACAGTATATGGAGATAGTTTAAGTTGTTCATATTTTTCTCTATATGATGGGAACTATAATATACATATTATGTTATCTGCTTCAAAATATAGCGGAGTTTGTTCTATGGAGAAAGAAAAAAATTTTGCAAGTGGTAAAATTTTAAATTCTTCTGCTTCATCAAATCAATTAGAATTGACTTACGATAATTTTGAAAGTGATTATACAGGGGATAAGGAGATAATATTAGATAAGTTTGATAAATCTGTGGAAGGCACATTAATTGTTTTTGACAACTTTTTAAAAGAAATTAATATCGGTTTGACCTTAAAAGATTTTGGGTTTGAGTGTGATTTTTCTGAAAAATCACTACAGCAAAGTATTGCATTTGAAGAATTACGAGATTTTATTCTTTACTATCAAGAAACAAAAAACAGCGATAAGGCTGAAATGGTGAGAGTTTATGAGAATTCAAATGGTTCTACACAGTATTCTATGCTGTATGATGATAAAAAAGATGTTATCAGATTAACAAACACAAGAATATACAGAGGTTCGTACACATACATAAGTATAGATTTAACTCCCGATAATCAGGTGTATGAATGTTCGTTCTACTTCGCAAAGAGTAAATCTAGCACTCCAGATTTTGAAGCTACATACATCATTGACGCAAAAACTTTTGGAGAGAAATCGAACATCCATTTTGAAAAGATGAAAGGCAATAAGTCAAACGCAAATTCGTATAAAGAAGTTGCTAAATTGATGAGCTTGGATATGTTAGACTATCTTGATTGGGTGTTCTCATCAGTGGATTATGTAGAGTTTTCCACAAATGATTTTGGATTCAATTTAAAATAATACTTTTTATGGAACTGACAACACTTTCCCTGTTGAATGGGTAGAATGGATAGAAAATTCGTGCTGAAACAGTACAAAAACGCACCATTTAGACCTAAATTCACGCTAAAAACAAAAGTGATGTTAGAGTGGGAATAATTTTGTAAAAATAAAAAAGTGGCTTGAAACCCTGTGTTCAAGCCACTTTTTCGCAGGAAATACGTTCCCTTATTGACTTTAATCATTTATTTTGGTATAATCAAGCTTAATGATAATTTGAAAGAATTCTTTTTGGAGATGTGATATATGAATATTATTGTTGTGGGACTTGGCAAAGTCGGTGAAAAGCTGGTTGAAAGGCTCAGCCGTGAAGAAAATCACAATATTACTGCTATTGATATAAAACGCGATGTCTTGCAGGATACAGTCAATTCTTATGATGTAATGGGAGTTTTTGGCAGCGGCGCAAGTGTTGATGTTTTGAGCGAAGCGGGAATTGAAGATACCGATATTTTTATTGCGGCGACAGCTTCTGATGAGCTTAATCTTTTTGCTTGTCTCTTGGCAAGAAAGCTAAATAGTGGTTGCAGCACAATTGCCAGAGTTAGAAACCCGGAATATAGCAAAGAACTGCATTTATTCAAAGAGGATCTTGGTCTTGCGATGATTATAAACCCGGAGCACACCGCAGCAAACGAAATAGCAAGGGCACTGAGGTTCCCGTCGGCGGTGCAGATTGATACCTTTGCCAAGGGCAGGGTTGAAATTTTGAAATTCAAAATTCAGCAAGGCTCCCCTCTTGCAAACCTAAAGGTTGCTGACATAAAGAATAGGCTCAGCAGTGATGTTCTGGTCTGCGGTGTTGAACGCGGAGACGATGCCTTTATTCCCGGTGGTGACTTTGTTATGGAGGAAGGCGACTTCATAAGCATTGTTGCAACCATCAAAGATGCAGCGGCGTTTATCAAAAAAATCGGCATAAAAACCAACAAGGTGAAGGATACCATCATAGTTGGCGGTGGGGCAACGGCTGTTTATCTTGCGAAAAACCTCATTAAGTCGGGCATAGAGGTTAAAATAATCGAACAAAATCAAGCCAGATGCGAGCTTCTTTGCGATCTTCTCCCAAAGGCTACCATAATAAACGGAGATGGAACAGAAAACCGGCTTTTGCTTGAGGAAGGGATTGAAAACGCCGAATCGTTTGTGTCGCTTACCAATATTGATGAAGAAAACGTTATGCTTTCTCTTTATGCAAAGACCAAGACTGACGGAAAAGTCGTTACCAAGATAAACCGCATCGCATATGATGAGGTAATCCGAAATCTTGGACTTGATACTATTATTTATCCGAAGAATACTGCGGCGGAATATATAGTCCGTTTTGTTAGGGCAAAGAACAATTCAATCGGCAGCAATATTGAAACAATGCATTATGTTCTTGACGGAAAGGCAGAGGCGCTTGAATTCAGAATAGTTGAAAATTCACCTATTTCAAACCAGACCATTGAAAGTCTTTCACTCAAAGATGATATAATTATTGCCTGCATAAACCGTGCCGGAAAAATAATTACTCCACGTGGTAAAGACGTTATTCTTACCGGTGACAGAGTTATTGTTGTTACTACCCACAAAGGCTTTAAGGATATAAGTGATATATTGAGATAGAGGTATTTCTGATGAACTATAAAATGATTTCTTATGTGCTTGGTTGTGTGCTGAATATAGAGGCCGCTGCCATGGTTTTGCCGTTTTTGTGTGCGGTTTTATATGACGAATCGGCGAAATGGGTGTTTCTTCTGTGTGCGGCGTTGTGCATGGTTGTGGGTGTGCCGTTGGTTTTGGCACGGCCAAAGAACAAGACAATGTTTGCAAAAGAAGGCTTTGTTGCTGTTGCGCTCAGCTGGATAACAATGAGTATTTTTGGCGCATTGCCGTTTGTTGTTTCGGGATGCATACCAAGCTTCGTTGATGCGATTTTTGAAACGGCATCAGGTTTTACTACAACGGGTGCATCTATTCTTAATGATGTGGAGGCATTGCCCAAGTCCTTGCTTTTCTGGCGCAGCTTCACTCACTGGATAGGTGGTATGGGCGTGCTTGTATTTCTTGTGGCACTTTTGCCTCTTTCCGGTGGCGATAATTTTCACCTTATCAAGGCGGAAAGCCCGGGGTATTCTGTGGGCAAGCTCGTTCCAAGAGTCAGTTCAACAGCGAAAATTCTTTATGGAATTTATATTGTTTTTACCTGTCTGGAGGTTTTATTGCTCAAAATCGGCGGTCTAGACTGGTTTGAATCCCTTACACTTTCTTTCGGTACGGCAGGAACGGGTGGATTTGGCATTGTCAATTCGGGGATTGCGGATTATTCGTCTTATGTCCAGGTTGTAATAACTGTGTTTATGACTATTTTTGGAATAGATTTTTCTTTTTACTATTTGATACTTATGAGAAGAATAAAGAGTGCTTTCAAGCTGGAGGAAGTGTGGGTATACTTGGGAATTGTTGTGACGTCTGTTGCAGTTATTTTCTTCAACACCCGGCATTTGTTTGAAGGTGCTTTTGAGACACTCAAACACAGCGCATTTCAGGTTTCATCCATTATAACAACAACCGGATATTCAACCACTGATTTTGACCTGTGGCCACAGCTTTCAAAGACAATTCTTGTGGTGCTGATGTTTTGCGGCGCATGTGCGGGGAGCACCGGCGGCGGAATCAAGGTTTCAAGAATACTTATACTATTTAAAAGTATTATCAAGGAAATCAAAGTGCTTGCTCATCCAAAAAGCACCATAAAGGTGAAAATGAATGGGCGCATACTGGAACACGAAACGGTTCGTGGTGTAAATATGTTTTTTATGGCATATATGTTTATTTTTACTGGGGTGCTTATTGCTATCAGTATTGACAATCTGGATTTCACCACCAATTTTACGGCAGTGGTGGCAACCTTAAGCAACATAGGCCCCGGACTTTCGCAAGTGGGTCCTGTGTGCAATTTCTCGTTGTTCTCAGACTTTTCAAAGGTAATCCTGACAGTTGCAATGGTGATAGGAAGACTTGAGATTTTCCCAATCCTCGTGCTGTTTTCAAAAAACACATGGAAAAGATAATAAAAAAGGTAAACCTCATCGGTTTACCTTTTTTTGCACAAAAACGTAGGGATTGTTAGACTTTCCGATAAAAAACCTAATATTTTTTTGGAATTTATAAAAAAATCTTTTTTTTTCTGTGTTTTGTATTGACATTTTTGTGTTAGTATTGTAAAATGAAACTAAGATATTATTGATTATAATGAAGTATTATTTTTTGAAAGGGGAGTTTAAGTTATGGCAAGATTTTTCACTGAAGATATTGCAAAAAGTCCGCGTATTGAAAAGCTTAAGGACAATTTGTTTGCCAAAAAACCGGAAGTTGAAGTTGAACGTGCGGTTTTACTTACTGAATCCTATAAAAATACCGAAGGCATGCCGATGATTACAAGGCGTGCAAAAGCCTTCAGAAATATTCTTGAAAACCTTCCTATCACAATCAGGGAGCATGAACTTGTTGTAGGAAGTGCTACAAAGTCTTCAAGAAGTTGCCAGATTTTCCCGGAGTTTTCTTTCTCTTGGATTGAGGATGAATTTGATACCCTTGAAACAAGGTCTGCTGACCCGTTTGTGCTTTCAGAGGAATCAAAAAAGGCTCTTGGAGAGGTTTTCAAATACTGGAAAGGAAAAACCACCAGCGAACTTGCAACTTCTTATATGAAGCCTGAAACAATAGATGCAATCAGCCACAATGTATTCACACCGGGCAACTATTTTTATAATGGCATAGGTCACGTTACAGCGGACTATGGCAAGGTGCTCGAGATTGGTTTTGACGGCATCATCAAGCAGGCGAAGGCAGAACGTGCGGCGATTGATGAAACAAAGGGAAATGCCACTGAAAAGAGGGTTTTTCTTGATGCTGTTATTGAAAGCTGTGAAGCGGTTATCACCTTTGCACAGAGATATTCGCGCCTGGCTTATGAAATGGCTGACAAATGCACAGATGCGGTGCGCCGTGAAGAACTCAAAACGATAGGAAAGATATGCAGCCGTGTTCCTCAGTTCGGTGCGGAAAGCTTTTATGAAGCTTGCCAGAGCTTTTGGTTTGTTCAACTTCTTATCCAGACCGAGTCAAACGGACATTCTATTTCTCCCGGACGTTTTGATGTTTATATGTATCCTTATTTCAAAAAGGATTTCAAAAATGGCAAGATAACACGTGAATTTGCGCAGGAACTTATAGACTGTGTATGGATAAAGCTCAACGACTTTACAAAAATCAGAGATGCACTTTCTGCAGAAGGCTTTGCAGGATACAGCCTTTTCCAGAACCTTATCGCCGGCGGTCAGGACAAAAACGGCATTGATATTACAAATGACTTGTCATTTATGTGTATAAATGCATCATTACATACAATGCTTCCACAGCCGTCACTTTCTGTTAGAGTGTGGAACAAAACACCTCACGAATTTTTGATGAAAGCGGGCGAGCTTACACGTACGGGCATAGGTCTTCCGGCTTACTACAATGATGAAGTTATTATTCCGGCGCTCATAAGCCGTGGTCTTACTTTGGAGGATGCAAGGGAATATAACATTATTGGTTGCGTTGAGCCCCAAAAGGCGGGTAAAACCGACGGCTGGCACGATGCGGCATTCTTCAATATGTGTAGACCTTTGGAGCTTGTTTTCTCAAACGGTGTTGACGAGGGCAAGCAGATAAGTATAGAAACCGGTGACATCGCGAAGATGACTACTTTTGATGAGTTCTATGATGCGTATAAAGCCCAGACGGAATATATGATTTCCCTGATGGTGGATGCTGATAATGCAATTGACTTGGCCCACGCTCAAAGATGTCCGCTTCCGTTCCTTTCAAGTATGATTGAAGACTGTATCGGCAGAGGAAAGAGTGTTCAGGAGGGTGGTGCGGTTTATAACTTCACAGGTCCTCAGGGCTTTGGTGTTGCCAATATGGCAGATGCACTTTTTGCAATCAAGAAGCTGGTATTTGAAGAAAGAAAATTCACTCTTCCCGAGCTTAAAGAAGCGCTTAAAAATAATTTCGGAAAAGGTGCTGATTCAAAGAACCTTGAAGAAGTCGTTGTGGGCGTTGTCAAAGGCCTTGCTGAAAAGGGTGTAACCGTTTCAAAAGAACAGATTGAACAAATCTGCAAGAACATACAGGGAAATACTTCGGGCGCAGGTGGCAGAGATGCTGAAATTCTCAAGATGATTGAGGGCGTTCCCAAGTTCGGAAACGATATATGCGAGGTTGATTCCTTTGCAAGAGACGTTGCATACACATACACAAAACCCATTGAAAAATACAAAAATCCCCGTGGTGGAATTTATCATGCAGGACTTTATCCGGTTTCAGCAAACGTTCCCCTTGGTGCACAAACAGGTGCAACCCCTGACGGACGCTTTGCGAAAACTCCGGTGGCAGACGGCGTATCACCTGCGGCAGGCCGTGACGTAAACGGTCCAACTGCTGCGGCTAACTCTGTTGCAAAGCTTGACCACTTTATTGCGTCAAACGGAACGCTGTTCAATATGAAATTCCATCCCTCGGCACTCAAGGGAACATCAGGGCTTGAAAGCTTTGTGGCTCTCATAAGAGGTTACTTTGACCAGAAGGGAAGCCATATGCAGTTCAACGTAGTAAGCCGCGAAACTCTTCAGGATGCACAGAAAAATCCTGAAAAATACAAGGGACTGGTTGTCAGAGTCGCAGGTTACAGTGCGCTCTTTACAACGCTTTCAAAATCGCTTCAGGATGACATAATCAACCGAACCGAACAAAAAGGATTCTAAGTATGAACAACGATTATTTGAACACAAAAGGCAGAATATTTGATATTCAGCGGTTCTCGGTTCATGACGGGCCGGGGGTGCGGACCATCATTTTTCTCAAAGGCTGTTTTTTGAGGTGCAAGTGGTGCTGCAACCCTGAATCCCAAAACTTTGACATTGAAACAATGACCATTGACGGAAAGGAAAAGGTCATTGGACGTGACGTTACAGTGTCAGAAATTATGGAAGAAATCGAGAAAGACAGAATTTATTACCGTCGCAGCGGCGGCGGGGTGACCTTGTCCGGCGGAGAGTCACTAAGGCAGCCGGAATTCGCTGCGGCACTGCTTCGTGCCTGCAAGGAAAAGGGCATCAACACAGCTCTTGAATCAACGGGCTGTGCAAGCTTTGAAAAAATTGAAAAGCTGCTTCCCTACCTTGATTTGTATCTTATGGATATAAAGCACACAAACAGCGAAAAGCACAGACAGTTTACCACCCAACCGAATGAGCTTATTCTTGAAAATGCAAAGAAAATTGCCGAAAAGGCAAACCAGCTTATTATAAGAGTTCCCGTGATTCCCACATTCAACGATACGGAAGCTGAGATAAGAGATATTGCAAGATTTGCGAAGACCTTGAAGAACGTTGATGAATTGCATCTTCTTCCTTATCACCGCCTGGGCGAAGATAAGTATGAGGGGCTTGGCAGAAATTATGAAATGCACGGCATTGATTTGATTTCTGATGAGCACATCCAAAAACTCAAAGCGGTGGTTGAGGCAGAAGGGCTCAAATGCCAGATAGGAGGTTAAGATAATGGCTGATTGGAAAGATTTAAGTAGCTTAAGCGACAGAATGAGAATTATTCAGGAGCTTGTTCCGGGCAAACAGATAACACTTGCTCATATCATCGCAAACCCTGACAGAATTCTTTACAAAAAGCTGGGTCTTGACCCTGCTATTGATTATTCAAAGGCAGCTATCGGGATTGTTACTATGTCACCGGCTGAAACGGCGATTATTGCAGCGGATATTGCAATCAAGGCGTCAGGTGCAGAGATTGGCTTTGTTGACCGTTTCAGCGGAACTTTGATAGTTACCGGTACAGTTTCAGAGGTGGAGGCATCACTTAGGGCGCTTTGTGATTACAGCAAAGAAACATTGGGCTTTACAGTTTGCCCCATTACAAGGACTTAAAGTATGAAAAAGATGATACTGGTGGGCAGGAGTGAGTGTGGAAAAACAACCCTTACTCAGGCACTCAAAGGCGAAAAGATTGGTTATCACAAAACTCAGTACATAAATTATCACGATATATTGATTGACACTCCCGGCGAGTATGCGGAAAACAAAATTTTAGGCAGGGCACTTGCTCTTTATTCATATGAGGCAGATGTTGTGGGCTTGCTTCTCAGTGCAAGGGAACAGTATTCGTTGTATCCGCCTTGTTGCACTGCCCAGGTAAACCGCGAGGTTATTGGAATTGTAACCCAGATTGACCAGCCTGATGCAAACCCCGAGCAGGCAGCCAGATGGCTGGAACTTGCGGGTTGTGAAAAGATTTTCTTCGTAGCATCCACAACGGGGGAAGGTATACAGGAACTGATTGATTATCTTGCAGAAGAGAGAAAACCACAAAAATTTAGGTAAAAACAACAAAAACAAAGAAAAAAACACAAAAAACCATTGACACGACGGTATATATATGGTATTATATATGTAGGTAAATATGAATTAAATTAAAAAGTTTATATAAAGGAGAAAACGATTATGATGTCAGAGTACGAAATTAAAAAGCAAATTTGTGACATTGGCAAGAGAATTTATGACAGAAGAATGGTTGCTGCAAACGACGGTAACATTTCTGTTAAAATCTCCGACAATGAGTATCTTTGCACACCTACTGGCGTAAGCAAAGGTTTTATGACACCAGAGTACATATGCAAAATTGATGGTGACGGAAATGTTCTTCAGGCAAACAAAGGTTTTAAACCATCATCGGAAATCAAGATGCACCTTAGAGTTTACAAGCATCGTCCTGATGTTCAGGCGGTTGTTCATGCGCATCCTATTTATGCAACAAGCTTTGCTATTGCAGGAAAGCCTTTGACACAGCCTATTATGCCTGAAGCAGTTATCGCACTTGGTTGTGTTCCCATTGCAGAATACGGCACACCTTCAACAAATGAAATTCCTGACGCAGTAGAGAAATATCTTCCCTACTACGATGCGGTTCTTCTTGAAAACCACGGAGCACTTGCTTATTCCGATTCGCTTCTTGCGGCTTATCACAAGATGGAATCACTTGAGTTCTATGCAGAGCTTTTGTTCCTTTCAAATCAGCTTGGCGGACCTCAGGAATTCTCAAAAGAACAGCTCAAAAAGCTTTATGATGTAAGACGTGCATTTGGTATGACAGGAAAGCATCCGGCGAGCCTTTGTCCCAACAACAAAAACGGCGGTATGAGCTGTCATAACTGCCATATTCCGGATTGTGCGGTTGCAGAAGAAGGTCAGGCTGGTGACAACAAGGAACTTATTGCCCAGATTACAAAGAAGGTTATGGACCAGCTTGGAAAATAGTGCGGGGAGGTATCGTTATGGATGACGAAAAGCTTGCTCGTATTGTAGAAGCTACTTTGAAACAACTTACCGAAACAAACGCCGATGAAAAAGGCTTTGGTCTTAAAGCGGCAAAAAGGCTTATTGCACTGGTTGAAGAAAAGGCAAAACAGATGGGTGTAAATGCGGTTGTTGCGGTGTCAACTCCTGCGGGAAGACCCATTGCCATTGAATGTATGGATAATTCGTACATAGCGAGCTTTGATGTTGCACTGAAGAAGGCATACACGGTGGTTGCACTTAAAATGTCCACAAAAAAACTGAGTACTCTGGCTGCTCCGGGCGGGTCGCTTTATGGAATTCAGTTCACAAATGACGGACAGATTGTTATATTCGGTGGTGGTGACCCACTGATATATCACGGGAAAATTATCGGCGGACTGGGCGTCAGCGGCGGTACAGAAGAACAGGACACTGCTCTTTCGGCGTATGGTGCTTCGCTCATCGATGAAATTATGAAAGATTTTTAAGAAGGGAGAGATTTTAGTTGAATAACAACGAAATAGAACAGATTGTAAAACAAGTTCTTGCAGGTATGCAGGGCACAACATCTGGCAGCACAGCTCCAAAGACAGCGGGCCCGATACCCTCAAGAAGTCGTGTGGCAATGCTTACCGGGATTGAAAAAATCGAAATTCAGGAATATGACATTCCTGAAATCGGCGATGACGATATTCTGGTGAAGGTTGAAGGCTGTGGCATTTGCGGAACTGACGCTCATGAATATAAGCGTGATCCTTTTGGACTTATTCCGGTTGTTCTCGGACATGAGGGAACAGGCGAAATAGTAAAAATGGGTAAAAATGTCAAGAAAGACAGCGCAGGAAAGCCTTTGGCAATTGGTGACAAGGTTGTTACTTGTATGATTTTCAAAGACAATCCTGACATTACAATGTATGACCTCAACAAGCAAAACGTAGGAGGTGGCGACATTTACGGACTTATTCCGGACAATGAAACTCACTTTAACGGTTGGTTTGCTGATTATCTGGTAATTAAGGGAGGTTCAACGGTATTCAATGTATCTGACCTTGACCTTGATTCAAGAATTCTTATTGAACCTTGTGCAGTTCTTATCCATGCGGTAGAACGTGCAAAGACAACAGGAATACTTAAATTCAACAGCCGCGTTGTTGTTCAGGGCTGCGGACCTATCGGTCTTATCTGTATAGCAGTTCTCAGAACAATGGGTATTCAAAACATTACAGCGGTTGACGGCGAACAGAAACGTCTTGACTTTGCAAAACGTATGGGCGCAGACAAAACAGTTAACTTCAAAGACCATAGCGGCATTGAAGCTTTGGCTGGGGCTGTTAAAGACAGCTTTGGCGGATATTTTGCAGATTTTGCATTCCAGTGTACTGGTTCACCTGTCGCACACAGCAATATCTACAAATTTATCAGAGATGGCGGCGGACTTTGTGAACTTGGCTTCTTCATCAATGGTGGAGACGCTCAAATCAATCCGCACTTTGACCTTTGCTCAAAGGAAATCACTTTGGTTGGTTCATGGGTATATACACTTCGTGATTATGCAACAACCTTTGATTTTCTCAAGAGAGCAATAGCAATCGGACTTCCCATCAAGGAGCTTATCACACACAAGTATCCTCTCGACAAAATCAATGATGCATTTGTCACAAATGTTAAGATGGAAGGTCTCAAGATTGCAGTTATCAATGAATAATAATTAACAATTTTAAAATATTTTAGGAGGAATTTTAAAATGGCACAGGAAGCATTAGGTATGATAGAAACAAGAGGTTTGGTTGCAGCAATCGAGGCAGCCGACGCAATGGTAAAGGCTGCTGAGGTAGTTCTCATCGGCACAGAAAAGATTGGTTCAGGCTTGGTGAGTGTTATGGTTCGCGGTGATGTTGGCGCTGTTAAAGCTGCTGTTGAAGCAGGCGGTCAGTGCGCACAGCGACTTGGCGAAATCGTAGCTACACACGTAATTCCGAGACCTCACAGTGATGTTGAAAAGATTTTGCCTAAGTTCTAAAGAAAGAGTGATTTAGTATGGCAACAACAAAAAAGACCGTAATTGCAAATACGGAAGCATTGAAAAATAATGAAGCCGAGGTTAAAGAAACCAAGGCTGTTGAAAAAAAGGTTGTAAAGGAGGAAAAAAGAATGGCACAGGAAGCATTGGGTATGGTGGAAACAAGAGGCTTGGTTGCAGCAATCGAAGCAGCAGATGCTATGCTTAAGGCTGCTAACGTAACTCTCGTTGGCACAGAAAAGATTGGTTCAGGTCTTGTAAGTGTTATGGTTCGCGGTGATGTAGGCGCTGTTAAGGCTGCTGTTGAAGCAGGCGGTCAGTGTGCACAGAAGCTTGGTGAAATCATTGCTACACACGTTATTCCCAGACCTCACACAGATGTTGAGAAGATATTGCCTATCCTTAAATAAGAGGATACTGGGCAGGCGACTTAAGGGACGGAGCTTTTGCTCTGTCCCAACGGTCTGCTAATCCGGAAAGGAAGAATGTTATGATTATTGGAAAGGTGCTTGGAAGCGTTGTTTCAACTCGCAAGAACGAAAACCTTGTGGGAAACAAGTTTATGATTGTTGAACCTGTTAAATCAATGGCTAAAGAAAATTCAAGAATTATTGCTGTTGACAACATAGGCGCAGGAATTGGTGAATATGTTCTGGTTGCTCTTGGCAGCGCAGCAAGAATCGGATGCGGAAAAGAAACATCACCTATTGATGCGGCGATTGTCGGAATTATTGACGACGGCGAAAGTTTTAAATAAAGACCGGAAAACTGATTTTTAAGGAAGGGGGAGCTATTTATGCAGTTTGCAGAGCTTAATGGACTTATGAAAGAATGCGGAATAGTGGGTGCCGGTGGCGCAGGATTCCCCTCTTATGCAAAGCTTTCGGAAAAAGCTGAAACGATTATTCTGAATTGTGCCGAATGTGAGCCGCTTTTCAGGCTTCACAGACAGCTTCTTTCGGCTTATGCAAAAGAAATTTTGACCGCTCTTGATGCAGTGAGAGAGTCGGTCGGTGCAAAAAATGCCATTGTTGGCATAAAGGCAGCGTACAGTGAAACAGTTGAAGAACTAAACGAACACATAGGCGCTTTCAAAAACATTGAAATTTCACTTTTACCTGAGGTTTATCCGGCAGGTGATGAAATTGTTCTTATTTATGAAACAACCGGCAAGGTGGTAAAACCCGGACAGCTTCCCATTTCGGAGGGGGTTATTGTGTATAATGTAGAAACTATGCTCAATATTCACTTTGCTATTACAGAAAAAAAACCGGTTTGCTACAAGTACGTTACTGTGGCGGGCGAGGTAAAAACCCCTATGACTTACAAGGTTCCACTTGGTGTGCCGCTTAAAAAAGTGGTGGAACTTTCCGGCGGGGAAACAGTCAAAGACTGTGTTTATTTGAGCGGCGGAGCAATGACAGGAAAAGTGGCAAGCAAGAATGATGTTGTCACAAAGACCACAAATGCAGTTTTGGTACTGCCGAAAAACCATCCTGTCATTATGAAAAAGAAAACAAATTCAAAAGTTAATATATACAGGGCTATGAGTGCGTGTTGTCAGTGCAGAATGTGTACCGATATGTGCTCAAGAAATCTTTTGGGACATCCCATTGAGCCGCATTTATTTATGAGAGCGGCGGCAAAGGGTATGACAAAAGATATAACAGCAATGATGAACTCAATGTATTGTTCACAGTGCGGAATATGCAGTATGTATGCCTGCCATCAGGGACTTTCACCGTCGATGCTTATTGGTGAATTCCGTGACGAAATAAGAAAACGAGGTATAAAGCCTTTGGAGGAGCCTAAGTTTTCGGGAGTGAATGAACACAGAAAGTATAGAACACTTCCTATGGAAAGACTGGTTTCAAGACTGGGCATTTCAAAATATGATGTAGAGGCCCCACTTGATGACAGCCCTCAGGATTTTTCAAAAAGTCTCAAATCCCTCAAGATAATGCTCAGACAGCACATTGGTCAGCCGGCAAAACCCGTGGTTAGCGTGGGGACATCGGTCAAGGCATTTGAGAAGTTGGCGAGCTGTGAGGGGTTGGGTGCTGAAATTCACAGCCCGGTTGATGGCGTTATAAAGGAAATAACAGAAAATTATATTTTGCTTGATATAAAGCGGTAGAAAGGGAGGAAACAGACAAATGGGAAAAGCATTGGCGATGGCTGAATTTACGACGGTTTCCACCGGTATGAAGGCCGCTGATATGATGGTTAAGACAGCCGAAGTAAACGTTATTGAGGCTGAGGTTGTCTGCCCGGGGAAATATATAATCCTGATTGAGGGTGATTTGAGTGCGGTGAGGGCTTCGGTTGATACCGTCAAAAATATGTTCCCCGAAAAGCTAATTGACAGCTTTGTATTGGGAAATCCTCATGAAACAATTTTCCCTGCAATTTATGGTACTACTGAGGTGAAAGATAAACGTGCTCTCGGAATTTTGGAAACTTATTCTGCAGCGTCGATTATCCTGGCCGCAGATATCGCAGCAAAAACTGCGATTGTTGATTTGATTGAGCTTCGTATTGCGAGGGGTATGTGCGGAAAATCGTATATGCTGC
Organism: Clostridia bacterium; assembly: GCA_017456605.1. Taxonomy (GTDB): domain Bacteria; phylum Bacillota; class Clostridia; order Monoglobales; family Monoglobaceae; genus SIG440. The sequence continues at coordinate 62,300 of JAFTJA010000012.1, forward strand.
TTACCGGTGAGGTTGCTGCGGTTGAATCGGCAATAGAAAAGGCAAAACGTGAAGTAAGTGACGGAACGATGTTTCTTGACAGTTCGGTTATTGCAAGTCCTGATGATAAGATGTGGAATACAATTATATAAAAGTTTGAGGTGAATAGATATGTTTGATGAAAAGGATATAAGTCGTATAGTTGAAAGTGTTATCCAGAATATGGACGGAAAGGTAGTGCCCAAGAAAAATCTCAAGGGCGTTTTCCCCACAATGACAGAGGCACTGGAGGCGGTTTCAAAAGCTTACATTCAGTATAAGAGCTATACTGTTGAGCAGAGAGAAAAGATGATTGCAGCAATCCGTCGTCTTACCTTGGAAGAAGCTGAAGAAATGGCAAAGCTTGGCGTTGAAGAAACCGGTATGGGAAGAGTTTCTGACAAAATTATCAAACACCAGTTGGTTGCAAACAAGACTCCGGGAACTGAGGATCTTTGTCCTACTGTCAAAACAGGTGACTGCGGTCTTACTTTGATTGAAATGGCACCTTATGGTGTTATTGGAAGCATCACTCCTTCAACAAACCCAAGTGAAACTGTTATTTGCAATTCAATCGGTATGATTGCCGGTGGAAATGCAGTTGTATTCAATCCTCATCCAAATGCAAAGAGGATTGCAAACTATGCAGTTGACCTTGTTAACCGTGGAATTCTGGAAGCAGGCGGTCCTGAAAATCTGGTTGTTTCTGTCGAAAATCCAACTATGGATTCATCAAACGAAATGGTTGGTTCGCCACTTGTTAAAATGCTTGTTGCAACAGGCGGCCCCGGTGTTGTAAAGATGCTCCTTTCTTCAGGAAAGAAGGCGATCGGTGCTGGCGCGGGAAATCCTCCTGTTATCGTTGATGACACAGCAGATGTTGAAAAAGCAGCATCGGATATTATAAAAGGCGCAAGCTTTGACAACAATCTTCCCTGTATTGCAGAAAAGGAATGTTTCGTTTTTGATTCGGTTGCTGACCAACTGGTCCTTCATATGCAGAGAAACGGTGCATATCTCTTAAAAGGCGCACAGATTGACAAGCTTGTGAAAGTTGCTTTGGTTGAAAAAGACGGCAAGTTTGGCATAAACAAAAAGTGGGTAGGAAAGGATGCTAAGCTGTTCCTTAAAGAACTTGGAATAGATGCAGACCCAAGACTTATCATCTGTGAAACAGATGCAAAGCATCCCTTTGTTCAGGTTGAAATGATGATGCCAATTCTTCCCATCGTAAGAGTGAAGAATATCGAAGAGGCTATTACAGAAGCTTGCAAAGCTGAACACGGAAACAGACACTCCGCTCACATTCATTCAAAAAATGTTGACAGACTTACAGCATTTGCAAGAGCGGTTGAAACAACAATTTTTGTAAAGAATGCTCCTTCTTATGCAGGCATTGGTGCCGGTGGAGAAGGCCACACTACATTTACTATTGCGGGCCCCACAGGTGAAGGTATTACATCAGCAAGGTCGTTTACACGCCAGAGAAGATGTGTTATGGCGGATGGTCTCCACATAGTTTAATTTTAACGAAAAGGATTGTTCATAAATGAAAGCATTAGGAATGATAGAAGTTTATAGTTTTACGACTGCGGTGGTTGCTGCTGACCTTTGCGCAAAAGCCGCAGACGTAAAAGTTATTGCCTTTGACAGAAACCGTCCCAAGAGCGCAGATGCTCCTGCACCGCTGGTTATGCAGATAAAAATTGCGGGAAATGTTGCGGCGGTTAAGGCTGCTGTGGAAGCAGGAACTGAATATGCAAAGGCAGAGGGCAAGCATATTGTTTCACACGTTATACCAAATCCTGGTGACGGCGTTGAAAAAATGGCTTATCGCCTTGATATAAACAAGGATAAATACAACAAAAAGCTTCCAAAGGACTTTATGAATGAGGAAGAAATAAACGGCGACTCTGTTGGCGCAGAAACCATAGGTCTTCTTGAAATAGACGGCTTGGTTGCAGCTATTGAGGGTCTTGATTCTATGACAAAAGCTGCGAATGTAAGGGTTATTCACTCTGAAAAGCGTCTTGGAGGAAGACTTGTTACGTTTATTGTTGCCGGTGAAGTTTCAGCGGTTAAGGCTGCGGTGGAAGCAGGCTATCAGAATGCACAGCCCCTTGGCAAGGTTTATGGCAAGGCTGTTGTTGCAAGACCTCACAGAGAGGTTACCAAGTTCTTTGATATGGACTGATTTTTAAAAGGGACAATCCGGAAAGACGGAAATATAAATCAGGGGCAAAATGCTGCTGCCTGAGAGGTGAAACTTATGTATTATGATGCAGATACAATCGCAAAGGCTGTTCAAAATGTTATTAAAGATATAAACAACGACGGCGAAATCAAGGTAGGTGTTTCTCAGCGACATATTCATTTGTCTCAAGAAGACCTTGAAATCCTGTTTGGTAAAGGTTATCAGCTGACCATTAAAAAATATCTTATGGGGCGCGAATATGCGTCGAATGAGGTTGTAACATTGGTTGGACCGTCACTTAAGGCTATTGAAAATGTTCGTGTTCTTGGCCCGGTGAGAAACAAAACACAGGTTGAGATTTCGAGAACAGATACATTTATCCTGAAAGTGAGTCCTCCGGTGAGGCCGTCAGGTCAGGTCGAGGGTTCTGAAAAATTGGTGGTTGTTGGGCCAAAAGGCAGTGTATATCTCAAAGAAGGCGTAATAATTGCCAATCGGCACATCCATCTTACACCTGAATATGCCATGGCAAATGGTATAAAAGACAACGATTATGTCGATGTTGAGGTAGAGGGAGTAAAGCCTACCCGATTTTATGACGTTCAGGTCAGGGTGAGAGATGATTTCAATGTTGAAATGCATATTGATACTGACGATGCAAACTCTGCAGGACTTAAAAATGGTGCCAAGGTGAAAATCTTGAAGAAAAAATAAGAATCGCGAAAGTGGGGAATAATATGCTTGCACTTGAACGACAAAAGAAGATACTGGAATTTTTAAATACTGACGGGGTTGTTTCGGTAAACCGTCTGAGTAGTACTTTGGGAGTTACCGAAGAAACGGTGAGACGTGACCTTGAAAAGCTTGAAAAACAAGAGTCTCTGCGCAGGACACACGGCGGTGCGGTTCCTGTCGAAGGAAGCACCCATGAGTTTTCTTTGGAAAAGAGAAAAAATCTCAATGTTGAAGCAAAGCAGAAGATTGCAAGGGAAGCTGCGAAGATGGTTGTTGACGGTGATACGATTTTTCTGGATGCATCGACAACCACGTTCTTTATGGCAAAAGAGCTTAAAACACGCAAAAATCTCACCGTTATTACCAATTCACTCAGGGTTGTGACAGAGCTTTCGGGCTGTGAATATATAAAGGTGATACTGGTGGGGGGCGTACTTAGCCGCAACCAGTCGTTTGTGGGAAGACTTGCAGAAAAAAGCATTGAAGAAGATTATTTTGCAAACAAGATGTTCTTTTCGAGCAAGGGCATAACAGCGGATGTCGGAATCCTTGAAAGCAACGAATCCGAAAGCGGCATCAAGCAGAGAATGTTTGAAAATTCCAATGAGAAATATTATCTTTGCGACAATGGCAAAATCGGCGGTGTTGGCTTTGTGAAGCTAGCGTCTATTGGTGAAATTGATTTCCTGATTACAAACGCGACACTTGATGACCGGCTCAAAGAAAAGCTTGCTGAAAGCGAAGTTGAAATCGTACAGATTTCTGAATAAATCGAAGATTGTGGGTCTGAAACCAAAAGGTTTCAGGCTCTTTTTTTGTGTAAAAAATTTGATATTGTGTTTTGAATATCGGCAAAAACACAATATGGCGAAATGTTACAATTAAATTACAATTTTTTTAAAAAAATTTAAAAAAACTATTGCAAAAGTCCCAAAAGTGTAGTATTATATAGGAAAGTGGCATGAAGTGGAGCAAAATTCCATAAAGTGGAACAAAAACAGAAATTTATGAGGAGAGCAAGGCTATGCTTATCGGTGAATATTTTCATAACCTTGATACCAAGGGCAGAGTAAGCATTCCATCTAAGTTCAGAGATGATCTGGGTGGAACTTTTGTGTTGTCCAAAGGCGTAAATGACTGTTTGTGTGCATATTCCAAGGAAGAATGGGAAGGCTTCAAGGAAGAACTTCTTGGGCTCCGCGGTGCGGATGCGCGTATGCTTCGCAGATTTTTCTTTTCAGGTGCCACTGAATGCGAGATTGACACACAGGGCAGAGTGGTGATTCCGCCGCTTTACCGTGAATATGCGGGGCTTGGCCGTGAGGTTGTCATTGTTGGTGTTTCAAATTGTATGGAAATCTGGGACAAGGCTGCCTGGGAGAAATATATGCAGAACCCGGCACTTGAGTCTGCAGAGATCGAAAACGCTATGGAGCGTCTTGGACTATGATGAACGAGTTTAAACATATTTCGGTTTTGCTCTCGGAAAGCGTTGACCTCCTTGATGTGAAGCCGGATGGCATTTATGTCGACGGAACTCTTGGCGGTGGCGGACATGCAGAATTGGTTTGCTCAAAGCTTTCAGGTGATGCGACGTTCATTGGAATAGACCGCGATATGACAGCAATAAATGCGGCAAGCGAAAGGCTTGAAAAATACAAAGATATAACAAAAATAGTTCACAGCAATTTTTCTGATATAAAAGAGGTGCTCAAAGACCTTGGAATAAGCGGTATTGATGGAGCAATTCTGGACCTTGGCGTTTCGTCTCCTCAGCTTGATACAGCAGAAAGAGGCTTCAGTTACAATATGGATGCCCGGCTTGATATGCGTATGAACCAAGAAGACCGAATGAGTGCTTATGAGGTGGTTAACGAATACACCGAGGGCGAGCTTTCAAAAATAATATTTGATTATGGCGAGGAACGTTTTGCAAGGCAGATAGCAAGAGCTATTTGCGAAAAACGTAAGGAAAAAAATATAAAAACAACGTTGGAGCTTTGCGAGATAATAAAGGGTGCATATCCTGCAAAAAAGAGGTTTCAGGACAAGCATCCGGCAAAAAGGACCTTTCAGGCAATCAGGATTGAGGTAAACAACGAACTTGGCATTTTGAGACAGGCGGTATGTGATTTTGTTGATGCACTGAACCCCGGTGGAGTGTTGTCTGTTATAACCTTTCATTCTCTGGAAGACCGGATAGTGAAACAGGCATTTTCGGATTTGGCATCAGGGTGTGAGTGCCCAAAGGATTTTCCCATATGCGTTTGCGGGAAAAAACCGAAAATAAAATTGATAAACAAAAAGCCCATAGTTTCGGGGGACGAAGAACTTAGGAACAATATGCGAGCACACAGTGCAAAACTTCGGGCTGTTAAAAAAATATAAATTTTGAGGTGAAGCAAAAATGTCTAATTTGTACAGCTACAATACAAGCAGTGCGTATAAGCTTGATTATACTTATGGCGCCAAAAGACATAATGAAAACAAAAGACCTCACGAAGAAAACAAAAAGACAGAACAAAGAAACAGAAATCACAGCTTTTTGAATATTACAAACTTTATCAGGGTGGCACTTTGTTTTGCTATAGCGTTTGTTATAGTAAACGGTTATGTAAGAATAAACGAGGCATACAGCTCTGTTGCAAAGCTTGAAAAACAGTATAATGAAATTGTTGCCACAAATCAAGATCTTCAGGTAAAAATTGACAAAGCGGTTGACCTTGAACAGCTTTTGACCATTGCTAATGAAAAGTTTGGTATGATAAGTCCTGAACGATACCAGATGTTTTATGTAGATTTAAGCCAAAGCGATTTTGCTCAGGTTTGCAACGAGGAGAAAAAGATAGAAAGCGAAGTAGCAATGAGCGGTGTTACAGGAACAATAACCGGAGCAATGAACATATTTAAATAAAAGATAAGTTCGTTTTGGTATATTTAAATTGCCATATGAAATATAATTTATAGTGGCATATTCTAAACCGATTTATTCGTTTGGAGGTAACTGTGGTGCAAAACGAACAAAGTACATTTACTCAAAGAAAGAAGATAGGATGGCTGCTCGCAGGGGCAGTCTTCCTTTTCTGCGCTTTAATGGTAAGAGTAGCGTGGCTTCAGATTATCCGCGGTGAAGAGCTTTCGTCAGCGGCCCGTGAACAACAGACCAGCGACAATATAATAACTCCCGAACGCGGACTCATATACGACCGGAACATGAAAATCCTGGCAAACAACCTAAGTGTTGAGACCATAAGCATAACCCCCAAAAATGTCCGGGGCAACAAAAAACAAAGTGCCGAAGAAATAGCACGAAATATGGCTGAAATTCTTGAGCTTGACTATGACATGGTTCTCGAAAAAATAAACAAGGAATCAAGCTTTGAGTACATAAAGAAAAAGGTGGAAAAAGACCAGGCGGACGCCCTCAGAGAGTATATAAACACACACAGTATTGACGGAATAAAATTTGCAGAGGATACAAAAAGATATTATCCTTACGGAAATTTTGCGTCCCAGGTTATTGGCTTTGCAGGAAGTGACAACAACGGCCTTGAGGGAATTGAGATGGTTTATGACGAAGAACTGAAGGGCGTTCCCGGCAGAATTGTTTCGGCAAATATGACAGCAGGACTTGAAATTCCGGACAATTATGAAAGCTATTATGAGGCACAAAACGGTCAGAGTGTGGTGCTTACCATTGATGAAACGATACAGCATTTCGCAGAAAAGCATCTTGAAAATGCACGGATTGAGAACCAGCTTCAGGAGGGTGCTGCTGCCATTGTTATGAACGTGAAAACCGGTGAAATACTGGCCATGGCGACAAAACCTGATTATGACCTGAATCAGCCTTTTGAAATCAATGCGGCTGTGGAGGAAAAGTACCCTGACATAAAAAAAGAGCTTGAAGAAATGGACGGCAGTGAATATAATGCCAAGCTTACGGAAGTTACTCAGTTTTTGAGACGAAATAAGGCTGTGGTTGACTCATACGAGCCGGGCTCTACATTTAAAATAGCTGTGGCGTCAATGGCTCTTGAAGAAAATGTGGTATCCCTTGATGACCGTTTTTATTGTAGCGGTTCCATAAAGGTTGCGGACCGGACCATAAGCTGCGCAAACAGAAACGGACACGGCTCACAGACCTTTGTTCAGGCAGTGCAGAACTCCTGCAACCCGGCGTTTATCGAAATAGGTGCTAGAGTCGGCCGTGAACGGTTTGTGAAATATTTAGAGGGGTTTGGCTTCCGTGAAAAAACGGGAATCGAGCTTCCGGGTGAAACCAGCGGTATATTCCACGAATTTTCAAATTTCAAGGAAATAGACCTTGCTACATCATCCTTCGGGCAGAGCTTTAATATAACTCCCCTTCAGATGATTACACTTGCATCAGCTGTTGCCAATGGCGGAAACCTTATGAAACCTCATCTGGTGAAGCAACTTGTGGACGAAAATCAAAATGTAATAAAAGAGTTTGAGCCGGAGGTTGTGCGCCGGATTATTTCAGAAAAAACAAGCAAAACAATGTGCGAGATTCTTGAGTCGGTTGTCTCGGTAGGCGGCGGTAAAAATGCTTATCTTGCAGGATACCGAATTGCAGGAAAGACGGGAACATCAGAAAAGCAGCCTCGTGGAAATGGCAAGTATGTGGCGTCCTTCATAGGCTTTGCACCAGCCGATGACCCGGAAATTGCGTGTCTGGTAATCCTTGACCAGCCACCGGTGGGGTCTACATATTACGGCGGTCTTATTGCGGCGCCTGTTGTGAAAAATATACTTGAGGAAAGCCTTCAGTATATAGGTGTTGAAGCCGAATACACTCAGGAAGAATTGGAAATGATTGATATAACAGCACCGGACATCACAGGCAAGACCAGAAAAGAGGCGGAGGCTGCACTCAAAGAGGTTGGTGTTGACATAAGCATAAGGGGCACCGGCGATGTAATTTTGGATCAGGTTCCAAAGCCATATTCAAAGCTGGCGAGAGGCTCAAAGATTGTGGCATATACCGAGGGCGAAGAAAGCAAGAAAACAGTCACAATCCCTGACGTGGTAGGATGTTCGGCATCAGAGGCGAACAAAGGAATTACAAATGCAGGACTTAACGTAAGGGTAAAAGGTCTTTCAAATGTTAACGGAATTTCAATTTGTTCCCAGCAATCACCTGCTGCAGGTACGGTTGTGGAGCCGGGAACAATTGTTACTCTTGATTTCAGGTATATTGAAGTGAGAGACTGATTTTTGAAAATACGGTTTGAGAAATGGAGGATTGGATATGCTGTTATCTCAATTGCTTCGCGATGTGGAAATCATCGACGCGTGGGGAAATATTGATACAAAAATTTCCGGTGTTGCGTTTAATTCGCAGGAGGTAAAACCCGGTGATGTATTTGTTTGCATCAAGGGTTTTAAAACCGACGGACACGATTATGCCGAGGATGCTCTTGAAAAGGGAGCGGTGGCAATCGTTGCTGAAAAACCGCTGGAGGAAACTGCCGCAACAACCGTTGTAGTGAAGGATACAAGGTTTGCACTTTCATGCATCGCAGCAGCTTTTTATGACTATCCTTACAAGAAATTCCGTCTTATAGGAATCACCGGAACCAACGGAAAGACCACAACTACGTATCTTGTGAAATCAATTCTTGAAAGCTGTGGCGAGACTGTCGGGCTTATTGGTACAAATCAGAATATGATAGGAAATCAAGTTATTCCGGCGCACCATACAACTCCGGATTCCCTTGAATTGATGCGTCTTTTTGACCAGATGGCGAAAGAAGGCGTAGATACGGTGGTTATGGAGGTTTCGTCACATTCACTTGCTCTTGATAGGGTGGCGTGCTGTGAGTTTGACATCGGTGCCTTCACAAATGTCACTCAGGACCATCTTGATTTTCACATTACCATGGAAAACTATACAAATGCAAAGGCTCAGCTTTTCAAAAAATGCCGCGTGGGTGCTTTCAATCTTGATGATGATGCTTTTGAACTCTTGTCCAAGGATGCCACCTGTGAGACTTTAACATACAGCACAAAAAATGACTGTGACCTTAAGGCAGAAGATATTGAATATCGGGCGACAGGCGTTGAATTTGACCTTGTTTACCGCGGAGAAAGAGAAAGGGTAACCCTTTCCATTCCGGGCGGATTTTCGGTGTATAATGCACTTACAGCTGCGGCTTGTTGTCTTGCGGCGGGGCTGTCACTTGAAAATATTTCAAAGGGGCTCAAAGCCGCAAAGGGAGTAAAGGGCAGAATCGAAGTTGTTGAAACAAACACGGATTATACAGTGATAATTGACTATGCACACACGCCTGACGGACTGTATAATATTTTGAGTGCCATACGTGGCTTTGCCAAAGGTAGAATAGTAACGCTTTTTGGCTGCGGCGGTGACCGCGACAAGACAAAAAGGCCACAAATGGGAAAAATTGCAGGGGAGCTTTCGGATTTTTGTGTTGTCACAAGTGATAACCCAAGAAGCGAAGAGCCCAAGGATATTATTGAGGATATTCTTGTGGGGCTTCGGAAAACCGACTGCCGTTATGCGGTGGTGGAAAATCGATTTGAGGCTATTGAATTTGCTGTTGACAATGCAAAGCCTGATGATATAATTCTTCTTGCAGGCAAGGGCCATGAGCCATATCAGATACTGAAGGACCGAACTATCGTATTTGACGAAAGAGAGATAGTTTTAAAGCTTATTGATTCTTCTGAGGCTTAAGGGGGAAAGCAGCATGGAAAATATTCTGACAATAAAGCAGCTTGAAGCGGCTTGTGATGCAAAAGCTGAAAATTGCGAAGTTGACCGCTCAATATCAGACATTGTCACTGACAGCAGAAAAATTACTCAGGACTCTGTATTTGTGGCACTTCGTGGCGAAAAATTTGATGGACACAATTTTGCAGGGCAGGCGATTTCAAAGGGCGCTGCTTGCTGCATTGTCGATAAAAATTTTCATAACAAGGAAAATCTTCCGGTTATAGTGGTGGAGGATACCTATGCGGCGCTTAGAGACGCGGCAAAATATTATCGGGATAAATTTTTAATTCCGGCAGTAGCCATAACAGGAAGTGTGGGCAAAACCAGCACAAAGGATATGGTTTATTGTGTGCTTGCCAATAAATATAAGGTGCTCAAAACAGAGGGAAATTTCAATAACGAAATAGGTCTTCCCCTCACTGCGTTCAGGCTTTCGTTCGATGATGAGCTTGCCATTTTTGAAATGGGAATGAGTGCCTTTGGCGAAATTTCGCGACTCACAAAGATTGCGTCACCTGAGACCGCAATAATAACGAATATAGGGTTTTCGCATATAGAACATCTTGGTTCAAGAGAAAATATATTGAAAGCCAAGCTTGAAGTGCTTGAGGGCATGTCAGAAACAGATGGAACGGTCATCTTAAACGGCGATGATGAATATTTAAAAAGTGTGGTGGGAACGCTGCCCTTTGAAACGTTGACTTATGGAATAGAAAACAAAAATTGTGATATTGTTGCTGAAAACATAAGGAAATTTTCGGACAGCACATCCTTTGATGTACAGGTGGACGGAAATGTTTATAATATCCTGATAAATGCTCCGGGTATTCACCATATTTACAACGCATTGGCGGCAATTTTAGCAGGCATAAAGTATAATATGTCGATGGAAAAGATTGTGGAGGGAATAAGCCATTTTGTGCCTCAAGGCATGAGACAAAGTGTTGAAACCCTCAATAATTACAAGATAATAAAGGATTGCTACAATGCAAGCCCAACATCTATGAAATCAGGGCTTGAGGTTTTGTCGGTTACTATGCCCAAAGATATCGAAAACCCTTACCGGAAAGTTGCGGTTCTCGGCGATATGCTGGAGCTTGGTGATTATGCTGAGGAGGCTCACACATCGGTGGGTGAGCTTGCTTGTGACTATGACCTTGGGTGTCTTATTGCTATTGGGAAAAATGCTGAGTTTGTGGCAAAGGGTGCTATTGAAAAAGGGTTTAATTCCTCTGAAATATATATTTTTTATGATAACAATGCCGCAAAGGCTCACATTATGGAAATAATAAAACCCAACGATGTGATTCTTTTCAAAGGGTCACGGGGTATGCGCCTTGAAGAAATTGCGGATTTTATTTCGGAGCAGGATGCCATTTAGCAACCACAGAAAACAGTATCAGAGAGGTTTTTAAAAATGATTAAAACTATTACAGTTGCATTGATTTCGTTTATTCTCGCGGCAGTTTTTGGGGTTTTTTTAATCCCTCTTCTGCATCGGCTTAAATTTGGTCAGGAAATAAGAGAAGAAGGTCCCAAGTGGCATCAGAAGAAGTCCGGGACACCCACAATGGGGGGGATTATATTTATCGCTTCTGCGATTCTTGCGTCTTTTGTCGGAATATTTGTTTTTGGTTTTGGCAAAGATAGTGGCTCAATAAAGGCGGTACTCAGCCTTCTTGGAATTTCTTTGGGATTTGGTGTCATCGGGTTTATTGATGACTACATAAAGGTGATTTTGAAACGAAATCTTGGACTTCGTGCAGGACAAAAATTTTCACTACAGTTTCTTGTGGCACTTATTGCAGCTGTATGGATGGTGAGCGGCGGTGTTGTCGACACCGAAATCGCAGTTCCCTTTACCGGAATTGTTTTGGATGCAGGATATTTTGTTTACATTCCATTCGTAATTTTGGTTATGCTTGCGGCTGTCAACAGTGTAAATCTTACAGATGGTCTTGACGGGCTGGCAACTTGCATAACAATGGTTATATGCATTTTTTATTGCATAATATCAAATATTACGAAAAACTATCCGCTGACACTTTTCAGCGCAGTTCTTGTGGGCGGTCTTTTGGGATTTTTCCTTTACAACAAGTTCCCGGCCCGAGTGTTTATGGGAGACACCGGCTCGCTCTTTTTGGGCGGCGCAGTTTCGGCGATGGCGATTTATATGAAAAATCCGTTGCTGTTGCTGATTGTTGGACTTGTGTATGTGATGGAAGCGCTTTCTGTCATTATTCAGGTGGCGTGGTTCAAGAAAACAGGAAAGAGAATATTCAAAATGAGCCCCATTCATCACCATTTTGAAATGTGTGGGTGGAGCGAGGTTAAAATTGTTACAGTCTTTTCGGCTGTTACGGCGGCTCTTTGTGTTTTGGGGTTGGCTGCAACGGGAATTTAAAAACAGAAAAATCTGCGGAAAGGATGGCTGCATATGAAGCGGGTACAAAGAAGAAAAAGTGTGCGAAAAACAAACAGCTCTGCTAAAAATCTGGCTGCGTCAAAGCTTGGCAGCCTTGTGACTGCGACAAAAGGCGTTGATATGCAGTTTTTGGTTGCGGTTTATATTCTGCTTACCTTTGGACTTCTTATGGTGCTGAGTGCCAGCAGCCCCATTGCTTATGCCAGCGAGGCAACAAACCACGACAGCTTTTATTATTTTAAAAAGCAGTTTATGTGGGCGATTTTAGGAAGTATAGGTATGTTTGCTGCGGCAAATTATGACTATCGAAAAATGAAAAAGTTGGCTTTTCCTGCTCTTTGCGTGAGTATGCTCCTGCTTATTTTGGTGCTTGTGCCGGGAATTGGCAGAAAGATAAATGACGCAAGACGCTGGATTTATATAGGCCCCATAAACTTTCAGCCATCAGAAGTCGCAAAGATTGCTATGATTGTGTTTTTTTCATACAGTCTTTCAAAGAACTATAAAGAACTCAAGAACTTTGGCGTGTTTTTGATGTACATAGCCATCATAGGCGTTGTTGCGGTGATAATTATGATGGAGCCGCATTTTAGCTGTACAATGCTGATTGTGGCAACTTCGGTACTTCTTATGTTTGTGGCGGGAGCCAGAATATGGCACTTTATTGTATTGTGTCTGCCGGTTGTTCCGGTACTCATTCTGGTTGTAATAAAGTCGCCTTACCGATTGGCGAGAGTTCTTTCTTTCCTTGACCCCTTTGAAGACATACAAGGGGCAGGCTGGCAGATTGTTCAGTCCCTTTATGCCATAGGCTCGGGCGGGATTTTTGGTGCGGGGCTTGGACAGAGCCGGCAGAAATACCTGAACATTCCGGAACCCCAGAACGATTTTATATTTGCAATTCTTGCAGAGGAATTCGGACTTTTGGGTGCGATACTCGTGTCTATTATGTTTATTTTCCTGATAGCAAGGGGCATAAAAATTGCACTTCGTGCTCCTGACCTCTTTGGAACACTCCTCACTACAGGAATTGTTGCTATGATTGCGATTCAGGCACTTGTGAATATTGCGGTTGTTACGTCCTCGATACCTGTCACCGGTATGCCGTTGCCGTTTTTCAGCTATGGCGGAACGGCACTTGCGATTACCATGACAGAAATGGGGATTGTCCTCAATGTCTCAAAACATGCAAAACTTTAAATGCAAATTGTGTATGAAGGCTTAAAGCGATTTTGTGCGTTTAGGCCTTTAACCATTTAATAAAAAGGAGATTTTCCTATGAGAATTCTGTTTGCAGGCGGCGGAACCGCAGGGCATATCAACCCTGCCATTGCTGTTGCCAATCACATAAGAGAAAAGGACCAGGGCAGTGAAATATTGTTTGTGGGAACAAAGCAGGGGATGGAAAGCACCCTTGTTCCCAAACAAGGTTATGAATTGAGGTTTATAAAAATTCATGGCTTCAAAAGAAGTATGAGCCTTAAGAACATCAAGACAGTAACAGAGATTTTTGACGGAGTAAGGGCTGCGAAAAAAATAATAAAAGAATTCCGGCCTGACGTTGTTATGGGAACGGGCGGATATGTTACGGGACCAGTACTGCTTGCCGCTGCAATGATGAAAATTCCGACATTGGTCCATGAAGCAAATGCGTACCCCGGTGTTACCATAAGAATATTGTCACGTTTTGCGGACGTAGTGGCACTCAGTATGGAAGAGGCATCAAAGTTTATACCGAAAGCCAAGAGAATTGAAATTACCGGAAACCCGGTGAGACCGTCAATTCTTGCGGGCGACCAAAAGACCGCCAAAGAAAAACTGGGGATTTCAGACAAAAAGGTTATACTTATATTCGGCGGAAGCCTGGGAGCTGCAAAAATAAATTCGGTATGCTGTGACTGGATTTCATCTGTGATTGGGAAGGACGAATATCATATACTGATGTCCACCGGAAAAAACAATCAGTATGAAAGAGTTATAGAAAGGTTTAAAGAAAACGGAATAGATATAGAAAAGTATCCCATGCTCCGAGTGTCGGAATACATATATGATATGGATCTTGCACTGAATGCGGCGGACCTTGTTATTGCACGTTCCGGCGGCTCAGTAAGCGAAATGACAGCACTGGGAAAGGCGGCGATACTTATACCGTCACCGTACGTTGCGGGAAATCATCAGCTTCACAATGCCCGCGCTGTGGAACGGTCAGGTGGGGCTTTGGTAATCACCGAGGATGAGCTTTCAAAAGAAAAACTTTCTGGGGCTGTTTCGCATATTCTTGAAAATGATGATGTGCTGCAGGCAATGAGCCGAGGTTCAAAAAGCATAGGAATTCCGGATTCTGCTGACAGAATCTTTAAGCTTCTCAAGGAAATCGCAAAAATAAAATAAAACCCAGAAACACCTTTTTTCAAAACTTACATAGTATGTAGGTATGAGGAGGTGTTATGGTGAGCAAGATTACGATTTGCGGCGGGAGGAAACTTGATGGCGAGGTTGACGTTCAGGGCTCAAAGAATGCGGTTTTGCCCATTCTTGCTGCAACTGTTCTGAATGAAGAAGAATGTATTGTACATAACTGTCCCGACCTTGCTGATACCCGCTCAGGGTTTGAAATAATAAGACAGCTTGGAGGCGACGCAAGTTATTTTGACCATACGGCTGTTATAAAAACCGAGAATATGGAAAAGTGTGAAATTTCGGGTGAGCTTATGGCGAGCATGAGGTCCTCGGTTTTGTTTCTGGGCCCCATTATTTCCCGGTGCGGATGCGCTGTTATTTCATATCCCGGGGGCTGTGCTATTGGACTTCGACCGATAGACCTTCACCTCAAAGCCTTCAAAGAGCTTGGCGTGAAGATTGAGGAAGTAGGCGGTTATATTTATTGTAAAGCGGACAGGATAAAGCCCGCAACAGTCAATCTTTTGTTTCCAAGTGTTGGCGCTACTGAAAATATTATGCTGCTTACGGCGGTGTCGCGGGGCGAGACTATGATAGTCAATGCAGCCCGCGAACCGGAAATCGTGGATTTGCAGAATTTCCTGAACAAAATGGGGGCAAAAATTTCCGGTGCAGGAACAGAAATAATTCGTATAATAGGTGTTGAAAAATTAAAAAAAGTAGAGTATAATATAATTTCGGACCGAATTTTTGCAACAACCTGTGCCTGTGCTGCTGCTTGTTGCGGAGGAGATGTGGTGCTCCGCAATATGGAGCCTCAGCACATAAGGCTGATTATTTCAATGCTCAAGGATTCGGGCTGCAAGATTACCAGCGGAAAGAATTATGTTCGTATCCAAAGCTGCGAAAGACTTCTGGGACTTGGAAAGATTATGACATCGCCATACCCCGGGTTTCCCACAGATGCTCAGGCACTTTTTATGTCGGCACTCGCTACAGCGGACGGCACAACGGTTTTTGTGGAGAATATATTTGAAAGCAGATACAAGCACGTGTCCGAGCTTCTCAAAATGGGTGCGGATATAATAGTCGACGGAAGACTTGCGGCTGTTACCGGATGCAACTATATTCAGGGCGCAAAAATTTGTGCCAGTGATTTGCGGGGCGGGGCGGCACTCGTTATTGCGGGGCTTTCGGCAATAGGGGATACAGAGATTACGGGGATTGAACATATAGACAGAGGTTATGAACGGATAGAAGATGTTTTTTCGGCACTTGGTGCATCAATAAGTCGAAAATAAAAGCTTTAGCCATGCAATAAGCATGGCATTTGGCGGAACGGACAAGCTACACCAAAAGAAAGGGGGCGCAGAATGAAAATCGTAAGGAAAAAGAAAAAAGAAAAGTTGGCAAGGAATGAATTTATAAGTGATGAGCTTGAACAGAAAAAGCGACGACTTATGAAAGAAAAACGAAAACAGCGCAGAAAAAGAAGAGTCATAGTTTTTGTGTTTTTGTTTGTTTGTATCGGAATTATTGTTGCGGTCCTCAAAGCGCCTTTCTTTAATATTCAGGCGGTTTATTCGGTGGGACAGTCCCAGATGAGTGAAAGCGAAATTCTGGAAATCGCCCAGGTGAAAACGGGAGTTAATATTTTTAGTACAAACCTCAAAATTGTGCAAAAAAGACTCTCCGCAAATGCTGAAATAGAAGAGTCCAGTGTTCGCAGAATTTTCCCAAACAAAATAAAAATCTCAGTAAAGGAAGCAAAACCTATTGCTTATATAAAAAACGAAGATAAGCTTTTGTTTATTGATAAATGGGGAAAAATAATAAAGGTTTTGACAGAAGACGATGAAGAAAAGCCCGCTGCTCCTGAACTTTGTGGAATTCAGGCGGTATCAGACGTTCCGGGCGAACAATTCGCAGCGTCCGGTGATGCAAGGGCAGAGGTGCTTTTTGGTTGCATACCGGTTTTGTCTGAAACCGGACTTTTGGACAAGCTCAACTATATAAGCCTTGCTGACCTTTCGGACATACAGCTTGATTATGAAAACAGACTTTATATGATGCTTGGAAGTTATGAAAACATAGACTATAAGCTGAAATTTGTAAAAAAAGTTATTGACGAAAACATTTCGGAATATGAAAAAGCGCTTCTTGACTATCGCGGGGACAAGCTTTATGTGGGAAGACGCGAAACTCCGGAGGAAAAAGCGCTTATTGAAGAGGCTAAATTGGCGGAAGAAGAAAAGAATGAAGCCGATGAAAACGATGAAAGCGGACAGAATGAAAACGAAGAAAAGACAGCAGAATAAAATTTGATAAAGAGGAAGCAAAAAAGATGGAATGGAATAAAAAACAAAAATTTCAGATTGCGATGGCAGTAATGGTGTTTGTCCTTGTGTTTGCCATAACCTGGCAAATTAAAGGCGTGAGAAAGACCAATGCGGTGGAAAGCCAGATTTCAAACAGAGTTGAAACACTTCAACAGGACTACAAGGCAGAGCTTGACAAAAATGAAGATTTGCTTCAGCAGGTTTTGGAGCTCCAGAATGATTTGGCAAAATACAGAGAACAGATTACTGAGAGCGGTGGTGCTGCAAAAATCCTCAAGGAGGAGCTCAACCGTGCAGAGACTATGGCGGGACTTACGGATGTTACGGGTAGCGGTATAATTGTGGTTATCAAAGATGGTAACGGACAAAAAGTGGATTCAGCACTTTATAGTGACGGATATGGCATTGTGCACGATACCCTTCTCCTGACTACTCTCAATGAACTTCGTGCGGCAGGGGCGGAGGCACTTTCAATTAACGATGAAAGAATCTTGGCAACCAGCGAAATCCGCTGTGCTGGACCTACTGTGAGTGTAAATAACACAAAGCTTGCGGCACCTTTTGAGGTAAAGGTAATAGGAAACCCAGATACCCTTGAAAACGCATTGAGAATGCCGGGCGGTGCAATTGACGAAGCGGGTTTTTATGGCGTGGATGTGACCATCAAAAAGAGCAACAAGCTTATGATAAAAAAATATACAGGGGCAGGTAGCTTTAAGTATGCACAGACAGCCCAGCCGGAGGTGACCGAATGATGTTTTTTGCAGTAGCAGGGCTTCTTGGTATACTTCTAGGCCTTTTGATACCTTACAATCTTTCGTCCGCAACCCTTCCTTATGTTGCGGTTGCTTTGGTCGCGGCGCTTGACTCTGTGTTTGGTGCTTTGCTTGCGAACCTTAACAAAAAGTTCAATTCAAACGTTTTCATGATGGGACTTGTTTCAAACGCAATCCTGGCTGTGCTTTTGACTTATGTGGGCGACTTACTTGGAATTCAGCTTGATTTTGCAGCTATTGTGGTGTTTGGCGTAAGAATATTCAACAATATGGCGGCAATCAGAAGAATAACCTTTGATATCTATTTTGAAAAAAGAGCCAGAGAAAAAGAACGCATAAAAAGATTGGCACTTAAAGAAGCCGACAGCGGTGAAAATGAAAATCCGGAAGACCTTGAGATTGAGCAGAAAGAAGAAAAAACAGAAGATGGAGAAAACGAAAAGCAAGTGACGGAAGAAAATTGACGGATGCTTTACAAAATAGGATGTTTTCTCTTGACAGAATTAAAATTAAATGCTAAAATGAAATATAAGTGTGGAAAAGTAACTTTTTTCAAAAGCTACAGATGATTTTACATAAAAAACGAGTAAAAAGAGCATCGCAGATCTCTTGTTGATTGAACAGGCGATGGAAAGGCTCTTTAAAAAGATAGGAGGAATTATTTTGTTCGAGTTTGATAACGAAATGGCAGGCCCGGCTAAAATAAAGGTTGTCGGTGTCGGCGGCGGCGGAAACAATGCTGTAAACCGAATGATTGAAGCTGAAGTTCAGTGCGTTGAATTTATCGCAGTTAATACGGACAAGCAGGATTTGGGTCTCTCAAAAGCGGCACAGAAAATCCAGATTGGTTCAAAAATAACAAAGGGTCTTGGCGCAGGTGCTGTTCCTGAGGTTGGTGCAAAGGCGGCAGAAGAAAGCCGTGACGAGATTGCTCTTGCACTTCAGGATGCTGATATGGTTTTTGTTACAGCCGGTATGGGCGGCGGCACAGGTACAGGTGCGGCTCCGATTGTTGCTGAGATTGCAAAAGAACTGGGCATTTTGACAGTTGGTATTGTTACAAAACCTTTCTGCTTTGAGGGTGCAGTTCGTGCAAGAAATGCTGCAGCAGGAATTGAAAATCTTAAAAATTCTGTTGATACTTTGGTGGTTATTCCAAACGACAAGCTCCTTGAGATTGCCGAAAACAGAACACCTCTTACTGAGTCCTTCAAAATGGCTGACGATGTATTGAGACAGGGCGTTCAGGGTATATCCGACCTTATTTCAAGACCCGGACTCATCAGCCTTGACTTTGCGGACATCAAGACAATTATGAAAAATACGGGCTATGCTCATATGGGTATTGGCAAAGCGACAGGTGAAAACCGTGCTGCTGATGCTGCCGCAAAGGCTATCAACAGCCCGCTTCTTGAAACTTCAATCGCGGGTGCAAAGGGCGTTATTTTGAACATTACCGGCGGCAGCGACCTTGGTATTCTTGAAATCCAGACAGCATCACAGATAATCACTGAGGCTGCAGATGCTGATGCAAACATCATTCTTGGTGCAATCATTGATGAAACTCTGGGCGATGAAATTCAGGTTACTGTTATTGCGACAGGTTTTGACGGAAGAGGCACATCAATTCCTTTGGGAAGAGTTAGCTCACCTTTTGCAAAAAATGAGGGAAAGGGTATTTTCGCAGCAATGAAAGAAGAACTTCAGGAAAAGAAGGTTGAAGCTGCTGAACCTGTTCCCGCAGAAGTGGTTAAACCCGTAGAAAAAGCAACACCTTTTTACAAGGTAAGTGAGGATGACGGCATTGACGTTCCCGTGTTCCTCCGCAAAAATCAGGATTAGTTTTAAAGCGAAGCAATATTAAGGAGGAAATTTTAAAATGCAAACAGCTTTGATTATTATTCAGGTTATTATTTCTGTTATACTTATCATAACAGTTTTGATGCAGTCAGGAAAACAGCAGGGCCTTTCAGGGGCTATCGCAGGCGGTGCAGAGACTTTCTTTGGCAAAAACAAAGGCAGAACTATTGACGGAGTTCTCAAAAAAGTGACAACTGTTGTTGCGGTTTTGTTCGTAATCAGCTCTATCGCTTTAGCAACATATGCAATCAACAAGAGCAATGCAGAACAGGCAGCTTTGGAAGAATCCGCTCAGGAAGAAAACGCTGAGCAGATTGAAGCAGGACTTGACGAAAACGGAAATCTCGTTGACGCAGACGGCAACATTCTTATGACAGCTGAAGACTTGGCAGCTTCACAGGCACAGAGCCAGGAAACAGAGACTGCTGAATAATTAAAATTCAAACAAAAAAAGAAACCGTCCCAAAAGGGACGGTTTTTCTTGAAATATGGTAAAGCATATTCGGTATTCAGATGGGCAAAATAATAAAAAAGGAGGATGCTTTATGACACTTCTTGACATACTTGCAAATTTTCATATAATGCCACAGTTTCCTCCGGGAGCGATGCGGCAAGCAGAAAAAATGCCAAAAACCGTTAGCCAGCAGGACAAGCTGGGGCGGCGTGACCTTTCTGACAAGAGTATTATCACCATTGACGGCGATGATGCCAAGGATTTTGACGATGCGATTTCCATTGAGATTCTTGAAAATAGAAACTATTTGCTTGGTGTTCACATAGCGGATGTTACTCATTATGTCACCGAAAATTCGCCAATAGACCGCGCAGCCTTTGCTCGTGGGACAAGTGTATATCTTATTGATACTGTTGTTCCTATGCTGCCGTTTGAACTTTCCAATGAACTTTGCAGCCTGAAACCAAATGTGGAGAGGCTTGCGGTGTCGGTATTTATGGAAATAACACCATCGGGCAAGGTGGAGAATTATGAAATATGCGAAAGCGTGATTGTGTCAAAGGCTCGTATGACTTATGCCAATGTTACAAAAATTCTGGAGGGCGACAAAACTCTTTGTGAAAAATATTCACAGCTTATTCCAATGCTGAAAATGATGAAAACTCTCGCAGATATTTTGAAGAAAAAGAGAGTGGCAGAGGGCTCGGTTGAATTTGAAACTCACGAATCAAAAATCACTCTTGACAAAGACGGAAAGCCCGTGAAGGTAGAACGATACCCAATCACAATTTCAAATGACATAATTGAAGAGTTTATGCTCATATGCAATGTTACCGTGGCGACTCACCTGACAAAACAGGGGCTTCCCTGCGTTTATCGTGTCCACGAAAAGCCTGACCTTTTGAAGGTTCAAAGACTTGGCGAGGTTTTGCCGCTTCTTGGTGTGGACTTCACTCTCAGCCCTGAAATCAGGTCAAAGGACTTTCAGGATATTTTGAAGTCGGTCAAAAATGAGGAAAAAGCAGAGGTTATCAACTATTTATTGTTGCGCAGTATGGCGAAAGCAAAATACAGAGAAACAAATCTCGGCCATTTCGGCTTGGGGTTTGGATGCTACTGTCATTTTACGTCACCTATAAGGCGTTATCCTGATATGATTGTTCACCGGATTTTGAAAGAGAGTCTGAAGGGTGGACTTTCTGAAAAACGCAAGGGACATTTCAAAGAAGTTGCGGTCAGCGCGTCAATAACTTCTTCAACAACAGAGATAAATGCAGCAGAAGCAGAACTTCGGTGGAAAGCGGTTAAGAAAGCGGAATTTATGGCTGACAAGATAGGCGAAAAGTATGACGCAATTATCACTCACGTTACAAATTCCGGATTTTTCGCGGAACTTTCAAATACGGTTGAGGGGTTTGTGGCGGCGAGAACTTTGATGGATGATGTATATGTTCTTGCCGAAAACGGTGTGGCGCTTCAAGGACTCAAAACAAAACGCACCTTTTGTATCGGCGACAAAATAAAAATCAAGGTGGCAGCGGTTGACCTTGAAAAGCTGTTCATTGATTTTGAAGCAGAGGGCACGGGCATTTATCGGGTTATGCAGAGAAAGTCCGGGCGAAAAAGCTCTCACAAAAAGGATATAGGCAAAAAAGAGAAACGCATCTTGAGGGAACTTTCCAAAACACAAAAGGAAGAAAAAGCTGAAAAAAGTGAAATGCGGAGAAAGGCAGAGACAGAAAAACAGATATTTGAAAATGCATTGATTTCTGTGATTTTCGACGAGCTACAAGGGTTGTACAAATTTAAACGTGCTGAAAAAGGCATGGTTGGGGTTATGCTTTTTGATATGGCAGCAAATATTTCCCAACCGTGTCTCAAAAGCTCGCTTGATAAGGATGCTTCGTTGGATTTAGAAAGAAGTCTTGTGTCGGGTGCTGCGACTTTAAAGAATACGCTGAATATCATAGCGGACAGCTTTGAGTTTTCTCTTGAAAACAGCGTAGTGGAATTTTGTGTTTCTTACACAAAGCTTGCGCTTTCGCATTTTGAGAAATGCCTCAGGAATGAAGATTTAAGCTATACAAAGCGCGAAAATGAGTATTTAAAGATTTTGAAAAATTTGCAAAAGAAAGGTGGCAAAGGATGAAAACTGTTTTGATTACTGGTGCAGCACGGGGGATAGGCCGTGCCATAGCTAGGAAGTTTGCAAGCGAGGGCTATGCTGTTGCGATAAATTACAACAAAAGCAAAGATGAGGCAGAGCAGCTCAAAAAAGAATTGATTGAAAAAGGTGCAAAAACAGAGATTTTATGTGCAGATGTAGCGGACGCAGATGCTGTTTCAAAAATGGTTGAGAATGTAACCAGTATATTCGGGGACATTGATGTTCTGGTCAACAATGCAGGAATTGCGCTCCCTCAGGGACTTTTTTCGGATGTGCCGGAGTGCGATATGAAAAGAGTTTTTGATGTGGATGTTTTTGGCTTGATGAATTGCACAAAGGCGGTTATTCCTCAAATGGTGAGAAGAAAATCCGGAAAAATCATAAACATTTCATCCATCTGGGGAGTTTGCGGCGGTTCGTGTGAAACTGTATATTCTGCGGCAAAGGCGGCGGTGATTGGGTTTACCAAAGCATTGGCGAAAGAGCTTGGCCCATCGGGGATAACGGTAAATTGCATTGCTCCGGGGCTTATTGATACAGATATGAACGGACATTTGTCAGAGGACGATATTGACGATTTTTGTCAGGATGTGCCCCTTGGAAGAATGGGAAAACCTGAGGATGTGGCGAATGCGGTTTGGTTTTTAGCATCCAATAGTGCTGATTATATGACCGGTCAGGTCTTAAATGTTGATGGCGGGATGATATAACAAAAAGGCAAAGAACTTTTGTTCTTTGCCTTTTAAATTTACTTAAAATCAGATAGGTAAAAAGCTCATTGCAATTTCAAAGTAGATAAGAAGTGAAATAGCGTCGACTATTGTGGTGACAAAGGGACTCGCTGTGACTGCCGGGTCAAACCCTAAACGTTTAACAAGAATTGGCAGACCGCCGCCCACGAGCTTTGCGCAGATTACGGTGACAAGAAGTGTCAGGGAAACAATGGTTGAAATAATTACGGGGTCTTGCCCTGATGAGAGAATTGTGCCATAGTCAATGAGCATCATTTTTCCAAAGTTCACAACTGCCAGAGCCGTTCCGCAGAGAAGCGCGGTGAAGAACTCCTTGCGCAGAATTTTGAAAATGTCTTTCATAGAAATATCGTTAAGTGAAAGGCTTCGTATTATGGTAACAGAAGCCTGCCCGCCGGAGTTTCCGCCGGTTCCCATCAGCATAGGAATGAAAGCTGTGAGGACTACACATACAGAGAGCATACTTTCAAAGGAACTGATGATTTTTCCTGTAAAGGTTGAAGAAATCATAAGGAGCAAAAGCCATGGGATTCTGTTTTTGAAAGTATCCCATACTGAGGTCTTGAGGTATGGCTTTTCAGAGGGCAAAATAGCCGCCATTTTTTCAATGTCCTCGGTGTGTTCCTCCTGAATAACGTCGATGACATCGTCAAAGGTGATGATGCCCACAAGCCTTGTTTCTTTGTCAACCACCGGCATAGCCAAAAGGTCGTACTTGCGGAAGAGGTTTGCAACGTTTTCTTTATCTTCAAAGGTGTCAACAAAGATTACATTTGTTTCCATCATTTCACCGATTTCTTTGCAGTTGTTGCAAAGAAGCAAATCTTTCACTGTGGTGAAGCCAAGGAGATGCCGGTTTTTGTCTGTCACATAGCAGGTATAGATGGTCTCTTTGTCCACCCCGGTTGCACGAATTCTGTCAAAAGCCTCGGCAACTGTCATATCAGCTTTGAGGTTTACATACTCAATGGTCATAATGCTTCCGGCGCTGTCTTTTGGATAGTTAAGAATTTTATTTATTTCAGACCTTGTCTGGGGGTCTGATTGCCGCAAGATTCGCTTGACCACATTGGCGGGCATTTCTTCAATAATGTCAACCGTGTCGTCAACATACATTTCGTCAAGGACGTCACGAAGTTCTTTGTCGCTGAAGCATTTTAAGAGATGCTCCTGAGTGTCCGGGTCCATTTCAACAAAGGTATCTGCCGCAAGCTCTTTTGGGAGAAGCCTGAAAAGGCGCAGAACGTGTTCTTCTGGAAGCTCGTCATACATCAATGCAATATCAGGGGCGTTCATTTCAGAGAGGGTATTTCGCAGTTTAACAAATTCCTTATTTTCAATTAGTGTCAAAATTTCTTCAATCATACAAAAATCCTCCCATTTCAAAATATTTTTCAAAAACAAAATCCCTGTGTCAATGCAAAGAACAATGACACAGGGAAAAATATACCCAAAGAAAACGATGTCACCGTTCAAGCTTTAGCTTCGCAGGGCGATGAAATTGCGTTAGACGATACCTTGTGTTCGATATTGCCTGTTCAACCATCTTGTGGTGTCTCCACCATGTCGCGGCAGCAATCCGTATCCCTGTGGTAGCCTTACCTACCGGAATAATCTTTTGTATATTGTAACTCAAAAATTCTTATTTGTCAATACCTACATTGCCGAGTACAAAATCTTGGCGGCTTCGGCCTTTGTAAGTGGGTTAAGCGGCTTGAAACTTTGGTCCTCATACCCTTTCATGGCGCCGATATTCACCAGTGTGCGAATGCCGTCCTCAGCCCAGGCGGGAATGTCCTCTTTGTCCGTGGCGATGATTTCGCCCTTGAAGAAACCACCAGGCAGGGTTCTTGCAACGATTGTTGCAGCTTCAGCACGGCTGATTGAGGAAAGTGGGTCAGCACAGATTTCGGTGTCGCTTACATATCTGCCTTTCAAGATGCCAAGCTCATAGAGAACTTTGAAACTATCAAGTGCCCAGAAGGGAATTGTGTCAAGGTCTGAATATGGAAGAACCACGTCCTGATATTTGGCCTTGTCAACTCTTAGATAGTTTGTTACCATAACGGCAAATTCAGAGCGTGTCATAGCCTTTTGCGGATTGAAACGGAGTTCATCACCCACCATTTCGCCGTTTATAATCTTGTGGGAATACATATACTTCAAAATATCTCCCGCCCAATGTCCTGAGGTGTCTGAGAATGGTCCGGAGGGGTATGATGCTTTGAACATATCAAAGCTTTTGAATGTGGTATATCCAAAGCTGTTTGATGCAATAACGGTAACTTTTTCAACATCAACGGATATTTCAACGGTAAATTCCCCTGTTTCAGCATTGTAAGAAAAACCTATTTCCTTGCCGTCGGCACGGATTGAAATTCCGTCGGCTGCGGTTGGAATATTATATTCACAGGTGATTTTTCCGGTTAATGTATCTCCTGACTTTTCTATGATGTCAATAATAGGATATGATTTCGGGTCGTTTGCATCAGCAGGGGTAAGTGAAACTGGAATGGTAACTGTTTTGTCACCTGCTGAAATATTTATATTTCCTGTTTCACCATAGCTGCCTGATGCGGTGAACACAAAGTCTTTGTTGATGCTGCCAATATTCTCATCGGCTTCCCAGATGAAATTCTCATCTTTTGCTACAAGACGGTTGTATCCGCCATAGGCTTCGGCGGTCAGCGAAACAGTGTCGCCGGGGTCGAGATTCAGTGAGGTTATATACTTCCCGCTGTTTTTGTTTTTTATTCTTATGTCTGTGGGAGTCGCGAGACAAACCACAGAGGTGGATGCGGTGATGTCATCGCTCTTTGCATAAACTGTCACGGTGCCGCTGTCATTTGCGGTGAACATCCCATCATCTGTTACTGTGCTTTCCTTGCCGCTTTGGACACTGAATGTAACGTTTTTGGGGACATCAACAGGATAAAAGCCTGAGTCTGTGGCTTTTAATGTCAGTTTTGTACTTGCCCCTGTGAGTACATAGTTTGTGATGGGGTAAATGTGAAGATTTTTGGCTATGCCGGTTTTTTCTGCTGTGTTGGTAAAAATTATGTGGGTTGAAAGATTGCGTTCTTTTCCGTCAGAGGGCTTGTTCATAAGACTTGCAGTTTGATTTCCAGGGAGCTGTGTGGAAATTGCTGTTGAACCGCCGCCGTCGAGGTTTAGCGCCTCGATACAGCCAAGCTCTTGCATACGCTTTGCCAGAGTTTTAAGCTGAACACCATAGCTGTGACCGCTTTGACGTCCGTCAATGGTATAGAGGATTATTTCGCCGTCCTTTGTTATTCCAATGGCAGTTCTCGGTGCAGCACCGGTGCCGAGGTTCGGGTTTACCTCGCCATCTATGAGAAGACGTCCGCCAATGCTTCCCATACCGCATATTACGTCATTCCAACGTTTATCGCCGCTGACACTGAAATGGATAGTTACAGTTTCCCCTTCGGTGAGTGTGGATATGGGATTTAAAAATTCTTCGGGGGCTTTTTTGTCAACGGTGAGAACTATTTTTCCCTTCGGTATAGGGATGGAGGAAGAATTTTCGCTTATTGATTCCACAACCGCGGTAAGCCTTGAACCAAGCTTCATTTCACCATCAATGGGATTTAAAATTACGTCAATTCCTTCGGTGGTGTTCTGGGTCTGGTCCGAAAACTGTGAGGTCATCATATATGCTGAATAAGGCTGGCGGTATTTATTTATGTTGTAGATATTAAGCTCGCTGCCGTCGGTCTTCTGGAGAACTGAATTCAAGTAAAAATAAGAAATAAAGGCTGTTCCGTCAGGAAGAATACCAATGCCGTCCTGCCCGGAGGCATCTTTTGTGAGGATTTTTCCGTCAACTATTGCATTGCTCATAGGAACAAGGGTCTGGAGCGAAAAATAATCGGCGTTTGTTCCTGCCAGCACATCCTTGCCCTCTTTTTCAAAAAGTGAAATCTGGTTTGAGAGGGTGTTCCCGCCATAGAGTGCATCGCCATAAGTTATCGTCGGGAAGACTACTTCATTTGGAGTATATGTTATATAATTTTCACTTTGCTGACCTACACCTGACTGGTCACTGAAAAACAGGTTATGGGTGAAATGAAGACCTTGACCTATTTGGACAGAGTAGCCGTCAATTTTTGTGCTGCCCAGGATCGAGGCAAAGCTGCCTATGGGAGATAAAACCACTGACATGGTCAGAAAAATGCTATATAAACTTTTTGAGAAATTTTTTGTTTTCATAAAGTATACACATCCTAAAAAAATCTTAGCTAACAATAAGTATAGCAAAAATAAAAAGCAAAGTAAATAAAAAAATATTTACAAAAGTGTAACAAAAAAAGACGGCGGAAGATAACCGCCGTCTTAAAGAATTATTCAATAACCATTGTGCCGAAATATTCGGGCTTGTGAAAATCGGGTTTCTCGCGGTCAACCATACACCAACAGCCCCAATGAGGGAATTCGGTTTCGTCACCGCATTTATAAACATTTGCGGGAAGGGTCATTCCTTTTTTGAATTCATAATCAGGTATGTATTTCTTTATAAGTTCAAAGGGAACGGTGTAATCCGCTGTCCAGTATTCATCAAAAATCTCAGTTTTGATGCCCATCATTTCGGCGTCTTCGATTGAAAGGTCTGTTTTGTCATATCTATCCTTGCGGAAAGAAACATTTACAACAGCGTTGGGGTTGACTTCAAAGTTGAAATATCTGTCGCTGTGCTCAGGGTCAAAAACTACAAACAATTCAAGACAGCTGTCAAGGTGGACCATCTGGAAGTGCTTGGTGGCTGTGCTTTTCGGATTTTTCTCATAGGCGGTGAAGTGCGCATGAAAGCCCTCGCTGCTGTAACAAACACTGAACTCGATTTTTGGATAATATCCGTTTGTGTTGATATAGTCTGTCAGGGTGATAACAGGAATGTCCTGACTGCCCTTTTCTTTGATTGTATACATAAGCTACTCCAATCTGTCGCATCTGCGACACAGAATTAAAAAAATAAACTCCCGAAACAAATGTCCGGGAGTTTGGTGCGCCAGAAGGGACTCGAACCCCTGACCTACTGGTTCGTAGCCAGTCACTCTATCCAGCTGAGCTACTGGCGCATACTGCAGCGAAAGTAATGTTGCCGCCAACGATTATTTATTGTAGCACACCTTTTGATAAAATGCAAGCCTTTTTTTAAAAAAATTTCCTCTTTATGTTAAAAAAGTTCACAGGTCACTCAATATCTTCCAGTGCTTTATATTCTGCCAAAAGCTGTTCAAATCTTGTTTGCTCTGATTGTATGCGGTAAATGTAAAAGTCAATAAGCTTGGGCTCGATTACATTGTTGAAGTTTTCAATGGCGTATGCGAGATTTGCTTTGGTGTGTTCAATGCTTGCTTTGAGAGATTCTCGCTGTTTGTCTTTTTGGGTTGTTGTGTCTTTGAATGGTGCTGTGATTTTGCCAAAGCCCATAGAAATATTGGCGGAAAGTGCCGAAAACATAAAATCATCCTCTCTTTTGGATAGTCTTGTTAGTAGTATAGGCAAAAAAATGAAATATATTCCAAAATATTGGCAAAGATTTATCAAAGAACACTTGTGTATTTCGCGAAAGTGTGGTATACTGAAATAGATTGTATTCCTATAAAAATATAAGACAACTCCGGAGGTTTAAGAATGAGCTTTAAAGGACTTGTGGAAAAGTTTATCGGCACGTATAGCGAACGTGAACTGAAAAGAATATACCCCATTGCTGATAAGGTAATGGCGTTTGAAAATGAGATGCAGAAAAAATCCGACAGTGAGCTGCGTGCAATGACGGATGTGTTCAAAAGCCGTCTTTCAGCGGGCGAAACTTTGGACGACATTTTGCCCGAGGCTTTTGCTGTTTGCCGCGAGGCATCATGGCGCGTTCTTGGGATGAAGCATTTCAGGGTGCAGATTATCGGTGGAATTGTGCTTCATCAGGGTAGAATTTCCGAAATGAAAACCGGTGAGGGAAAAACTTTGGTTGCTACTCTTCCGGCATACCTAAATGCCCTCACAGGAAAAGGCGTGCATATTGTTACTGTTAATGACTATTTGGCAAAGCGTGACAGCGAGTGGATGGGAAAGCTTTATAACTTTCTCGGGCTCAGCGTTGGGCTTATTATTCACGAAAAAGACAACCAGCAGCGAAAAGAGGCATACGCGGCTGACATCACTTACGGCACAAACAACGAGATGGGCTTTGACTATCTTCGTGATAATATGGTCATTTACAAGGAACACAGGGTTCAACGTGGGCATAATTTTGCTATAGTCGACGAAGTGGACAGCATTTTGGTTGACGAGGCAAGAACACCGCTTATTATATCGGGTGTGGGCGACAAATCAACGGCCCTTTATGACAGCGCAAATCTTTTTGCGAAAGGTCTTAAATATCGCACTGTTGTTGAAACCGACAATAAGGAAGAGGCAGAAGAGGTTTACAGCGACGTTGATTATATCGTGGATGAAAAGGCAAAAACCGCAATCCTTACTCCCGAGGGCGTTAAAAAAGCGGAGGCGGCTTTTGGAATAGAAAATCTTACCGACCCCGAAAATGCTACCATTTCGCACCACATAAATCAAGCGATAAAGGCAAACGGCGTTATGAAGCGTGACCGTGAATATGTGGTGAAAGACGGTCAGGTGATAATAGTTGACGAGTTTACAGGACGTTTAATGTTTGGAAGACGTTATAGCGACGGTCTTCATCAGGCGATTGAGGCAAAAGAGGGTGTTAAGGTTGAGAATGAGAGTAAAACTCTTGCAACCATCACATTCCAAAACTTTTTCAGGCTCTATGACAAGCTTTCGGGTATGACGGGTACTGCGCTCACCGAGGAAATGGAATTCCGTGATATATACGGTCTTGATGTTGTGGAAATTCCCACAAACCGTCCTATGCAGAGGGTGGACCTTCCCGATATTATGTATAAGACCGAAAATGCAAAATACAATGCGGTGATTGAAGAAGTTGTTGCGGCACACAGCAAGGGCCAGCCGGTGCTTATCGGTACTGTTTCTATTGATAAATCCGAAAAGCTCAGTGCGATGCTGAAAAGAAAAGGTATCAAGCACAATGTGCTCAATGCCAAACTTCACGAAAAAGAAGCGGAGATAATTGCTCAGGCAGGCAAGCGCGGTGCTGTTACCATCGCAACAAATATGGCAGGCCGTGGTACGGATATTATCCTTGGCGGAAATGCGGAGTTCCTTGCCAAGCGTGAAATGACAAATATGGGATTTCCTCCTGAAATGATTGTGCAAGCCACCGGCTTTGCTGAAACCGACAATGAAGAAATTATCGAGGCAAGACGCACCTTCTCTGAACTTAACAGCAAATATAAAGCTGAAATCGAGCCTGAACAAAAAGAGGTTTTGGAGGCGGGCGGTCTTTATATAATCGGAACCGAGCGTCACGAAAGCCGCAGAATTGACAATCAGCTCCGTGGCCGTGCGGGACGTCAGGGCGATGCGGGAAAATCGAGATTTTTCCTGTCTCTTGAGGATGACCTGTTGAGGCTCTTTGCGGCAGAACGAATAAACCGGATTTTGGAAATAGCCGGTTTTGATGAAAGTCAGGCAATCGACAGCCGTATGTTCTCAAATGCCATTGAGGTGGCACAGGGCAGAGTTGAGGGCAGAAACTTTGATATAAGAAAACACGTTTTAAATTATGACGATGTGAACAATCAGCAGCGTGAAATGATTTATACCCAGAGGAACGAAGTTCTTGACGGCGAGGATATAAAAGAATCTATTGTAAAGATGATGAAGAGTGTCCTTGAAGAAATTGCAACCACAGGTGCGGCAGAATGTCCTCATGCAGAGGACTGGAACTGGGATGGCATCAGAGCCCGGCTTACCGAGGTGTTTGGCAGATTTGATGTCGGAGAGCTTAGTTTTGACCCGTACGACATTGACCGTATGACAACCGAATCATTTGCCCAAATAATGATGGAAAAGGTGCTGGGGAAATATGCCGAAAAGGAAGAAATGTTTGGCGACAGAATCCGTGAGATTGAACGGATAATTCTCCTTCGTACAGTCGATGCAAAATGGATGGACCACATCGATGCTATGGAACAGCTTCGTCAGGGCATAAACCTCAGAGCTTATGCACAGCGTGACCCAATTATTGAATACAAGTTTGAAGCTATGGATATGTTTGAAGAAATGATCGCTGTCATAAAAGAAGAGACAGTGAAACAGCTTTTTCATATAGTCCTTGAATCAAAAATAGAAAGAACTCAGGTTGCAAAACCAATGTCTGCAAATCACGGCGGTGACGGCACAACCCAGAAAAAGCCCGTTGTGAAAAGTGAAAAGGTAGGAAGAAACGACCCATGTCCTTGCGGCAGCGGCAAAAAGTATAAGCATTGCTGTCTTGGCAAGGAGAATAATTAGACAATAAAAAATTTCTTTAAAGGATGTGAAAATGTGATAGAGTTTGATGAATACAAGCTTCAGCTTGACGGAATGAAAAATGATATTACAGATTTGAGGGATTCACTTTAACATAGAAAAAACTATGGAGGAAATAAGTGAACTTGATGCAAAAACAATGGAGCCTGATTTTTACAGTGACATGGAAAATGCAGGCAAGGTTATGCAAAGAATAAAGGGCCTCAAAAACAAAATTGAACGTTATGAGGCGCTTTATTCCGCATGGGATGATCTCACCACTTTGGTGGCGCTTGCCATTGAGGAAGAAGATATAAGTGTTCTTGATGAGGTGAAGTCAGGCTTTTCTGAGCTTTCTGAAAATTTAAGCGCAATGAAGCTTGAAACCCTGCTTTCAGGAAAGTACGACGGAAACAATGCAATACTCACGCTCCACGCCGGTGCTGGCGGA
>JAFTJA010000013.1 GCA_017456605.1 Clostridia bacterium
CGCACCAATGGTGCTTGACATACATTCGGTGGCAATAGCAAAGAGGTCACACCTGTTCCCATTCCGAACACAGTAGTTAAGCTCTTTAGCGCTGATGATACTTGGTGGGCAACCGCCTGGGAAAGTAGGACGTCGCCGGAATTCGTCGCAACAAACTGCGACTTGAAAAAGACATCCAAGATTGGATGTCTTTTTTCTTTTCTCCGTTGTTGCTCCTCTTCCCAAAAAATCTCCGGATTTTTCGGGAGCCCTATTTTTATATCCAAATGGATATCTTTGTATTTTGTAAATTCTGTGCGACGCTTTTGTTGAAATTCCAAGGAATTTCTTTTATCACCGATGCTCTCGCATCTCAATCCCGCCTAAAAACGTGCCGCCGGCACCTTTTTTACGGCGTGACGCCGGAATAAATAAAGAAAGAGTACTCAAAAGAGTGCTCTTTTTTGTATATGTGCGGTTGTGCACCAAGAATTGATGAAATTCTTTACGTTGGGCGACTATATAATATTGTCTTTTAGAATCGACTATGCTATAATAGAATTTGAGGTGATAATGTGAAAATCAATTCTTGGAAACAAGCATTAAAAAGCGGAATATTATCTGGGATAATATTGTTTGTAATATATGTTGCCTTTGTTTTTCTTGTGAGCTATTTGATTGGTGGGGAGTCATTTATAAAATATGACATAATTGTTGAAAATATCGGGATAATTTCCTTTGATATGGTAACAATTTTCGGATTTGTTTTGTTTGCTATTGTTCCTATGATAGTATTGCGATATCAAAAGATAAAATATGTTTTTTTATATATTTTATCGGGGGATATGCTATTTATTTTATTATACTCTATAATGTGGGGAATACTTCTGCTCGTTTATTATATTTCAGATGATATATTTTATTGTCCGATAAATACCTTTGATGCGATATACTATGCTATATTGCTGTTTCGTGGTTCGGGAATTGGCGTTTTGCTTGCACTTATAATCAATCTAATTAAGAACAAAAAGTTAAAGAGTGAAGCCATTTAGGGACGTAAAACCATTTACTGCAAATGGGGACGTGCCTAAAATTACACGGTGTAAAGATGTAAAAGGGAGGGTGTGGAGACCCTCCCTTTGTATGTTTTGTTTAACATCAATACAAAATGTATTGGTTTATTATTATTGGTTAAGCATTGTTCTTGGTGTTCGTAATTCTGTACCATTTTTTCCGTCAGCGATTATGTATGATGCAGTGTTCTCCTTGAAGTCAAAACCACTTTGAAGCATCAATGGGATATCTAACGCGGAATATGCCATAATCATAACATCCTCTCGTGGGGCTGGTTTGCCCATAGCCATAGCAGGAATGTTATTAAATAAAGCATAACGTGTTGCGGTGCTGTAATACCCCATAGGATAGCCGCCGTTTGCCTCTGCGAATGGTTTATAACCTAAGGCACACACAAACATTTTTACTATTTCGTCACTGGTAACAAATTCATCGGGATTAAATTTCTTTGTGTCATCAATATCAATTATTCCTGCACCTAATGCGGTTGATATGTAAGGTGCTGACCAATGGTCACTTGTTACATCTATAAATTCATCAGCATATTCACTAGTCGCAAGACTAAGAGTTCTGCATACGATTGCCAGAGCCTCAGCGCGGGTAATATTGTCTTCTAAACGCAGCTTGCCGTCGGGGTCGCCTGTTATAATTTTGTAGTTTTTTAAATCTTCCATACTCTTTGTGTCAATTTCCGTTGCAAAAACTGCACTTGATAGCATAACTATCGCTAGGATTGTTGCTATTATCTTTTTCATATCTCATCTGACCTTTCTTTTGTATTTGGATTACACCTTTTGGGGGAATATACTCCTTTCAAATCCTCATAAATTAAAAAGTGCGACAACCGAAGGCTGCCGCACAAAAAACGCAAACTCCGATTGTCGCCAAACAATTTTTAACGAAACAGGATAAACTCCAAAATTTCTTGGTGGAATCTGCATTTTTGTCAAATTCTATCCAAGAAATTTGAATAGGATACTAAAACCCTATAAAATATATAGAGCTATCCCGATATTTCATTAAAAAAATGTTTGGCATAAATTATTATATCACTTATTAATCGTTTTTACAAGGGGTTTGTAAAATTAATATAAAATAGGTTATCTCTTTTTTATATCATCAGTACTAAATCGTATATATAATTAAAACCATATTGTTATTTTAAATTTTATGTGGTATAATGAATTCAAACGAAGCTTGAAATCGTCGATATAAATTCTTGCAGAATTCTCGATATGTCATAAATGGCTCGATATGTTGCTAACGCGACGAGAATTCATATCATATCGAGTTTGACCGAAGGGAAAACATATCGATTTTGCGATAGCAAAAATATCTAGCAAACGAAGTTTGCATATCGCCAAAAAGATTAGCATCTAAACCGTATGGTCTTTATATAATATTGGAAAATTCACAAAAAGGAGAAACGCTTATGAGAAAACTTATTGCGATATGGATAGCCAAGCTTTCTGCCATAGCAGGAAGATTGGTGGGGAAGAATTCATCCGCAGGTCCGGGAACCATTGCCCTCAAAATCTGCCCCGACCTGATTGAAAGATTGCAGGCAAATATAAAGGGAAAGGTGATCGCTGTCTGTGGCACAAACGGCAAGACAACTACCAACAATCTCATATACAGTGCGCTGAAAAAAAGCGGATACAGTGTTTTGTGCAACAATCTCGGTGCTAATATGCTGAGCGGTGTTGCTACAGCTTTTGCCCTCCGGTGTAACTGGTTGGGAAATTTCAAGGCAGATTTTGCCTGTTTTGAAATTGATGAAGCATCCGCTCCAAAGGTTTTTCGCCATATAAAGCCTGACTATATTGTAGTGACAAATCTTTTCAGGGACCAGCTTGACAGATATGGTGAAATCGAGCATACCGTTGAGCTCATCAAGAATGC
This sequence comes from Clostridia bacterium, assembly GCA_017456605.1. Classification (GTDB taxonomy): domain Bacteria; phylum Bacillota; class Clostridia; order Monoglobales; family Monoglobaceae; genus SIG440. The sequence goes on from JAFTJA010000013.1 coordinate 2,956, forward strand.
TATTCAAATTGCGGACAAGCCCGTACTTGTTTTAAACGGTGATGACCCGATTTCTGCAAGCTTTGGAATCAGCTATGACAATGCGGTATATTTTGGAATAGGTGAGGCTGTTCTTCCGCAAAGTACTGAGGTGAAAGAGGGCAGATTTTGCACGGTGTGCGGTGAAGAGCAAAAGTATAACTTCATCCACTATGGGCAGCTTGGTGATTACTATTGTCCAAATTGCAACAATAAACGTCCAAACATTGATTTTGAGGCAAAGAACGTGGATTTGTCAGATGGTATCAGCTTTTCAGTTCTTGATGAAAAAATACAGCTCAATTACCGGGGGTTTTACAATATTTATAATGTGCTTGCGGTTTATTCGCTGCTTAAAGCTATGAATATTGAGATAAAATCTTTTTCTACTACGCTTCAGGAATATAAACCACAGACCGGCAGAATGGAAGAATTTAATATTGGGAAGAAAGTAATCCTTAATCTTGCCAAAAATCCTGCGGGCTTCAATCAGGCGATTGCAACGGTTCTACAGGACCCAAGGAAAAAAGATATAATTTTTGCTATAAACGACAAACCCGGTGACGGGCTGGACGTTTCGTGGCTTTGGGATGTGGATTTTGACAAAATCCTGCATAGCGGGCTTAATACAGTGTCTTTATCAGGAATAAGGCGTTATGACCTGGCACTTCGCTTCAAATATGATGAAATTCCATTCAGTGCTGTTTCAGAGGATATGCGGATGCTTATTGAAAACTGTCTCAGGACCGATGCAGAGGTTTGTTATATTCTTGTGAATTATACTGCACTGTTTTCGACGAAGGATATTCTTTCAGACATAGAAAAGCAGAAAGGGATTGGTGAGAAAAATGACTGATTATAAAATTAACATACTTCATATATATCCTGATTTGCTGAATCTTTACGGCGACAAAGGGAATATTGCGTGTCTCAAAAAACGCCTTGAGTGGCGTGGTATTGCGGCTGAGGTGCGCGAATGTACTGCCCAAAACCCAAACATTGATTTTGAAAATACGGATATAATATTCATCGGCGGAGGCTCTGACCGGGAAACGGAAATAGTGAGATGTGCACTTCTTGAAAAAAAGGATGATTTCATAAAATTTGTGGAAGACGGGGGAACTGTTATTGCCCTTTGCAGCGGTTATGAGCTTTTGGGAAAAGCAATACAGATGAACGATGAAAAAAAGGAAGGTCTTGGTGTCCTTGATATATGCACGCACATTCCATCTGACAATTCGCGCCTCATAGGAAACATCGTTATTGATTGCGGTGATATTGCAGGCAAAGTGGTGGGCTTTGAAAACCACAGCGGACGGATTGACATAGGAAGTCACACACCGCTTGGTAAGGCAGAAAAAGGTTTTGGAAACGACGGAAAGAGCGGTTTTGAGGGCGTTTTGTATAAAAACGTCTTGGCATCATATCTTCACGGACCACTTTTCCCCAAAAACCCGATGCTTTGTGACTATGTACTGAAAAAAACTCTGATTCACAAATACAGTGATTTCACAGAGCTTGCTCCTTTGGATGATGAAACAGAGGATATGGCAAGAAATCATATGCTCAGCGTTTTGCTGTAAATTGTGACAAAACCCGTGAAAACAGGCTGTCAAAGAGTATTTTGGGCGGAAATACAACATATTGTGACTTCTTGCGACAATGACCACAATATCTAATAAAAAAGTTGGAAAAAAATGTAAAAAAGTACTTGACAAATTTGTAATACGCGGTTATAATCTAACTGTAATTGGAAAATTTTAGAAAATAAAGGAGTCAGAAATATGGAAAAACAGATCAATGTTCTAATTGCAGATTCGGACAGGGAGTATGCAGAACTTTTAAGCCGCAACATTTCAGGAGATTTCAAAATCAATATTTGCGATGTGGTAACAAGCGGATATCAGGTAATTGAAAAGGTGGATATTTTAAAGCCTGATGTTGTGATTATGGATGTGGTTATGCCAAGTATCGACGGCATTGGAATATTAGAACGCCTCAAAAACAAAAAGCAGGAGTTTGAAAATTTCAAGATGCCGAAAATAATTGTGCTCTCAACTTTCAAGCAGGATAAAATCGCGCAGGACTGCATAAATTTGGGTGCCAGCTATTATATGGTGAAACCGATAAATTTTGAAAGCATACGAAACACCATAAGACGTCTCTGTGACGGCGTTGATGAGAAAAAAGGAAGCGTTACTTTCTCAAAAAGATTTGCTGTTGGTGAACACATTGATGTTGAAACGATGGTTACGGAAATTATTCACGAAATAGGAATTCCCGCTCATATAAAGGGCTATCAGTATTTGCGGCATGCGATTATGCTTGTTATTGACAATCTTGACGTGATAAATTCTATTACCAAAACACTTTATCCAACTGTTGCACAGAATTTCCGTACAACTCCCAGCAGAGTAGAGAGGGCAATCCGCCACGCTATCGAGGTTGCGTGGGACAGGGGCGATACGGAGGTTCTGGATTCCATATTTGGCTATACAATTGCGACATCAAAGGGAAAACCCACAAATTCAGAGTTTATTGCAATGATTGCCGATAAACTGAGACTTAAAATCAAAAATGCCAGCTAAATTAAATTGAAACCGGGAGATAAATTCTCCCGTTTTTTTATTTTGGGGTTGACTTTATCGGTTTAGTGTGCTAAACTATTAAAGTAAAAATAATACCAAAATAAAAGGAGCGTATTAAAAATGAAAAACTTCAAAACAATTTTAACACTTATGATGGTTGTAGCGGTTGCGTTCAGCCTGGTAGCTTGCGGCGGAAACGATGTAGCCGTTGACTATTCACAGTCAGTTGACGGAGCACTTGTTGTTGCAGAAGCAGGTTCTGCGGGCGAAGAGCTTGCAACAGGTGATGAATTCTTCAAGAATGCAGAATTTACAGCAGTAGACTCAATGGCTACGGCACTTCTTGATGTTAAGTCTGGCACATCCGATATTGCTATTGTTGACTATGTTACATCAATCGGCTCAATCGGCGAAGGCACAGATTATACTGACCTTGCTGTTGTTGAAGGCAAAGATTTCAACCCTGAAGAATATGGTATCGCATTCAGAAAAGGCAGTGACATTACACCTGCTGTGAATGCTGCTATTGCTGAGCTTGCTGCAGAGGGAAAAATGGATGAAATCGCAGCTAAATATAAGCTCGGTGACCTTATTATCAAAGACGGTGCTGCTTTTGATGAAGAAATCACAGAGGGAGACCTTGCTTACATAAAGGAAAAAGGTGAACTTATTGTTGGTATCACACTTTTTGCTCCCATGAATTATTATGAAGGCGAAGAGCTCATCGGCTTTGAAACAGAATTTGCAAAAGCGGTATGTGAAAAATTGGGCGTTGAAGCAAAATTTGTTGAAATCAACTGGAACTCAAAAGAAATCGAACTCAATGCAAAGAACATTGACTGTATTTGGAATGGTATGACAATCACAGACGAACGTGTTCAGAATATGAGCATTTCTGTTCCTTATATGCAGAACAAACAGGTAATGGTATCAAAGGTAAAATAACCAAAATTTCAGAAAGTACGGTTGAACAATGGATAGATTTCAAGAAATCATAGCGGCGTTATTTGAAGGGTTTGGGATAAACTTTCTGCTTTTTGTGGTAACACTTGTGGTGGCGATTCCCCTTGGGCTTATTATTGCCCTGGGAACAATGTCAAGCTTTAAGCCACTGAAATACATAATGAAGACATTTGTCTGGATAATAAGAGGCACTCCCTTGATGCTTCAGCTTTTTGTGGTGTTCTATGCTCCGGGGCTTCTTTGGGGTATTCCCATGCGGGATCGACTTATGGCAGCATTTATTGCTTTTTCAATCAACTATGCGGCGTATTTTTCTGAAATATACCGCGGTGGCATTGAAAGCATCCCAAAGGGACAGTATGAGGCAGGACAGGTGCTGGCTATGTCCAAAACCCAGGTGTTTTTCAAGGTTGTGCTTTTTCAGGTGGTAAAGCGAATTGTTCCGCCTATGGGCAATGAAATAATTACTCTGGTGAAGGATACCGCTTTGGCACGTGTTATTGGCGTTGTTGAAATCTTGATGTTTGCCGAACGTTTTTCAAAGCAAGGGCTTATCTGGCCACTTTTCTCAACGGCTCTGTATTTCCTTGCGTTTAATGGTATTCTCACATTGCTTCTTGGCTATGTAGAGAAAAAACTTGATTATTACAAAGGATAGGAGGTGCCGGTATGTCTGTCATTTCTGCAAAAAATGTAGTAAAAAGCTTCGGGAAGCTCGACGTCCTGAAAGATGTCAGTATGGAAATTGAAGAAGGCGAGGTTGTGGCACTTATCGGCCCCTCAGGTTCCGGAAAAAGCACATTTTTGAGGTCGCTTATAAATCTCGAAACAATAGATAACGGGACTATTGCAATAGACGGTCAAACCGTTGTTGAAAAAGGTGTATACAAAAAAAGTGAAGAAAACCGCGGAGCATATCAAAAGCTTGGTATGGTTTTTCAGAATTTCAACTTGTTTCCCCACAAATCGGTACTTGAAAATATTATTCTGTCACCTATGCTCGTAAACGGCAAAAGCCGCGAAACTGCTGTGAAAGAAGCGGAAGAACTTTTGGCGCAGGTAGGTCTTTCTGACAAAATAGATGCCTATCCTTATCAGCTTTCAGGAGGACAGCAACAGCGTGTTGCAATCGCCAGGGCACTTGCTATGAACCCCAAGGTTATGCTTTTTGATGAGCCGACATCTGCGCTGGACCCTGAGCTTACCGGTGAAATACTTAAGGTTATCCGCGACCTTGCTGCAAAAGATATGACAATGGTGATTGTTACCCATGAAATTGAGTTTGCTAAAAATGTTGCTGATCGTGTGATTTTTATGGCGGGTGGATATATTGTTGAAGAGGGATGCGCAGAAGAAATTATTGACAATCCCCAAAACGAGCGTACCCAGGCGTTTCTCAAGGGTTTCAAAAGGTAGGGTGTTTTTTTATGAATTATATTTCAAACAAAGATATAGAATATCTTTATAAATCTGTCTTATCTCTTGAAAACATTGAGGAGTGCAAAGCGTTTTTTGAAGACATCTGTACTATAAACGAGCTTAACTCCATTTCTCAGCGTATGACTGTTGCCCGTCTTTTGAGTAGCGGTATGACATTTAATGAAATTGCTGAAAAGACAGGTGCTTCAAGTGCCACAATTTCCCGTGTGAATAAAGCGCTCAATTATGGCGAGGGATACAAGACTGTTTTAAAAAAGGAGCAGGCGAAATAATGTCAGCAACAGTAAATCGCGTGTTACCGGGGACTTTGGCTTGTAAGTGTGGCATAAAGCCCGGTGATGAGATTGTTTCTATAAACGGCAGAGAAATTAAGGATTATCTTGATTATATGTTCCTATCTGCCGGCGAAAAACTTAATATTGCTTTGAAAGACCGAGAACTCTTCATTGAAAACGAAGATTTTGAGCCTTTGGGGATTGAGTTTGAGACGCTGCTCATTGATGAGCCGCGTTCTTGTCACAATAAATGCATTTTTTGCTTTATTGACCAACTTCCAAAGGATATGAGGGAAAGCTGTTACTTCAAGGATGATGATTACAGACTTTCGTTTCTGCAGGGGAATTATGTGACTCTTACCAATATGAAAGACAGTGACCTTGACAGAATAATTGAGTATTCAATTCCAAGAATAAATGTTTCAGTGCATACTACAAACCCTGAGCTTCGGGCGAAAATGCTCAGCAACAAAAATGCCGGAAAGCTTATGGAACAACTAAAGCGCTTCAAAGACGGCGGACTTATGATAAACTGTCAGGTTGTGCTTTGCCGTGACTTTAACGACAAGGAAGAGCTTGACCGTACGATTGCCGACCTTGCAACCCTTGGCGAATGTATCGAGAGCCTTTCAATAGTTCCGGTGGGAATTTCAGCGCATCGCGAAGGCCTTACCAATCTTGTGCCTTTTGACAAAGAAAGCTCTCTGGAGGTAATCCGTCAGGTTTCAGTGTGGCAGAAAAAATTCAAAGAGGAACGAGGCATAAATTTCGTTTATCTCTCTGATGAGTTTTATATAATGGCCGAGGAAGAAATTCCCCCGGCCTGCGAATATGACGGATTCCCACAGATTGAAAACGGAGTGGGACTTTGCACCTCGCTTGAAGATGAATTCAGCGAAGCGCTGTCATACATGTCCAGAAAAAAGGTCAAAAGTGAAAAAACCATAGTGACCGGATATCTGGCATATGATTTTATAAAGGGACTTGTTTCAAAGCTTGAAACTGACAAGATAAATGTTGAAAAGATAAAAAACACCTTTTTCGGTGAGAACATCACTGTTAGCGGGCTTGTTACCGGAGGAGATATAATAAAGCAACTAAAAGGAAAAAACCTCGGCAAATATTTGCTAATCCCCATATCGATGTTGCGCCACGATGAAGAAGTTTTTCTTGATAATGTTACTGTTTCAGATATTGAAAGTGAGCTTCGCATAAAAGTGCGTATAGTGGGAAATGATGGTTTCGCGCTCCTTGATGAATTGTTGAAGTAGAAAATAACCACCCATACGGGTGGTTTTCATTATACAAGAAAACAGAACGGAAAATCCGTTCTGTTTTTGATTTATAAGAAATTTTTTGCAGCAAAGGCTGCACCTATTATGCCGGCATCGTTATAAAGCGTTGCCGGTTCAATTTTTACCGGTTCAAAAAATTGGTTGTAATCATATTTTCTCACATAGTCGATTATCGGGTCGATGAGATATGCGCCTTCTTTGCTTATACCGCCGCCAATAACCACTTTGTCAGGCTGAAAAATATTTACAATGCCAACAAGCCCTCCGGCAATGTATTCTATGTATTTATTCACAACCTCCAAGGCCACCTTGTCGCCCTGCTTTGCTGCATCAAATGCTGTTCTGCCGTTTACGACTTTTCGTTCTTTGAAAAGAGTATTCATAAGACTTTCGGGATGCTCGCCAATAGCAATTTTCGTTTGGTTTATCAAAGCAGTAACAGACGCATAAGCCTCCCAACAGCCCTTCTGACCGCAACTGCAACGAACACCGCCAAGAACAAGAGGAGTATGTCCGATTTCAGCACCGACGCCGTTGCTACCTTTGAAAATTTTTCCGTCAATGATAATTCCGCCGCCAATGCCGGTACCCAACGTCACAGCAACAAAAATATTTTTTCCTTCGCCATTCACAACATACTCGCCGTATGCTGCAGCATTTGCGTCATTTTCGAGATAAACAGGTGCGTCAAAATGCTTTTTGAACTTGTCGAATATAGGGAAATTTGAAAACGGCACGTTTTCTGTGAAGACAATAGTGCCTTTTTGGTTATCAACAGCTCCGGGACAGCCAATCCCGATAGCTTTTATGTCACTTTTTGAAAGATTTGCATCTGCAACGATTTTTTCAGCAAGTGCAATCATATCATCAATTATCTCGTCAGCAGTTCTTGTTCCAAGAGTGGGAGTTGAATCCTGCACGATGATATTTCCTTTTTCGTCAACCAACCCGATAGCGATATTTGTACCACCAAGATCAATTCCTAAATACATAAAATTCACCCTTTCTTTCTATATTATTGTATCATATATGACATTCGATGTAAATAAATTTTGCATATTTTTTTGAGGTCAGGTAAAAATAAAAAGAAAGGGAGGAAGATGTATGTTTAAGGGAAAAATAACGGTAATTGGTGCTGGGGCTGTGGGCTCGACCACTGCTTATACACTTATGCTGAGCGGCCTTGTTTCAGAAATAGTTTTGATTGATATAAACCACAAAAAAGCCGAGGGTGATGCTCTTGATATGAATCACGGCATCAGTTTTGTAAGTCCGGTTAAAATTATTGCAGGAGATTATCAGGACATCAAAGGGTCCGATATGGTAATAATAACTGCCGGTGCAAATCAGGAACCGGGTGAAAGACGCACAGACCTTCTCAAAAGAAATGCCAAAATTATGGAAAGCATAGTCGAAAATGTGCTCAAATTTTGTCACGATGACACCATTATGCTTATGGTAACAAACCCGGTTGACATTCTGACCTATGTAACATATAAAATTTCCGGGTTTTCACGAAATCATATCATAGGTTCAGGAACGGTGCTTGATACCGCCCGGCTTAAATATCTTCTGGGCGAATATACCAATGTTGACGTGAGAAACGTACACACGTATATCATAGGTGAGCATGGTGATTCCGAGGTCGCGGCATGGAGCACAACAAAGGTTGCCGGCATGGATATAAACAAGTTTTGTCAGTTCAGCGGTGTGTGCGACGCAGAACCTTTGACGAACAAGCATTTTCACGAAACGGTAAAAAATTCGGCATATGAAATAATAGAGAAAAAAGGTGCAACGTATTATGCAATAGCCCTTTCGGTCAAAAGAATTGTGGAATGTATAATAGGTAATGAAAAATCAATTTTGACTGTTTCGAGCTTGCTTGATGGAGAATATGGGATTTCGGATATGTGTCTTGCGGTCCCCACAATAGTCTCAAGCGAAGGCGCAGAAAAAGTACTCGAAATTGATTTCGATGAAAAGGAAATTGAAGATTTGAAAAAATCTGCTGAGAAACTGAAAAATCTTGCAAGAGAAATTGGATATTAAACAAAGCAGCCCCTAAAATTAGGGGCTGCTTTGTTAACCATAACTATATTATGTAGTAAATTACGGGAAAATACAGCAAAAAGTTTACATAATATTATTATTGTAAATATTTTAATCTTTTTTCTTGGTGACAGAAGAGAGGGGGTTGGCCGAAACCGCATCTTTGAGCTGTTGGTTGCTTATGTGAGTATAAATTTCTGTGGTAGAAAGCTGTTCATGACCAAGAATTTCCTGAAGCGCCCTGATGTCAACACCGGCCTGATACATAAGGGTTGCCGCTGTATGACGCAATTTATGAGTTGTGTATTTATGTGGGTCAAGACCGAGTTTTTTCACATTTGTTTCAACAATATGCTGAACTGTACGCCGGCTTATTCGCTGGTTTCTTGATGATAAAAACAGTGCGTTTTTATCCGAAGCCGTTGGCGTCTGTGTGTTTCTCACAGTCATATAATCAGAAATGGCATTTATACAAGCTTCGTTCAAATAAATGGTGCGTTCTTTGTTGCCCTTGCCCACAACTGTCAGCTTATCGCCGCGGATATCAGTAATATTTATGCCCACAAGCTCCGCAAGACGCATACCGCAGTTAAGGAATAATGTAATTATGCAATAATCCCTGAGAGCGTTTTTTCCGTCAATTTCAGATAGCAACGCAAGGCTGTCTTCAAGGGTGAAATAAAACGGAAGCCTTTTCTTGAGCTTTATTGTTTCAAGCTCAGCTGTGGGGTTTTCGCTCAAAATACCTGACTTATAAAGATATTTGAAATAGGAACGTATCGATGCAATTTTTCTTGCACGGGACGATGGAGAATTGTCACGGTCACGATTCAGAAAATTCATATATTCATATATAAGATTCAGGTCAACTTTTTTGACAAGGGATAAATCAACATCAGAAATGTCTATGGTATCAAAATCACAGTCAGAGGAAATGTCTTTGAATTTCATTTTGAGAAATCTGTAAAACGCACGCAAATCATAAAAATAACTCTGCGCAGTTTTTTCGGATTTTCCCTGAATGTTCTCGATATACATCAAAAACGAAATAAGCGGCTCAGGGGCATCCATAAACTTTTTCATTGGTTTTTCCCTCCTCTTTATTGCACATAATTTTTATTATGTGCAATTATGTCTGTTTGAATTATACCATACCTTTCTCTGTTTTGCAATACCTTTTTTTGAAAAAACTTTATGTTTCACAAAGCTCACAGCCTTTGCAAACAGAAAATCTTTCTTTGAAAAGTTCACTTACAGTATTCATAATGGTCAGATTTTGAATTTGGCATTTGTTGTGCCAGATAATTCGTTTTGGCGCCAATGTTATCAGAATACTCATCAGAATGTCTTCCCTTGTGAGAAAATTTTCTATAAGATTTATTTCATCGCTTTTTTCTATATCCACAGCTATATTGTTCTTTTTGAAGTCATAAAAATAAAATTTACCGTCAAAATCGTGCTTTATATGAAGCAAATCAATCATAGCAGGTTTTTCCTTAATATACGCAGAAATCAGCTCCAAAAACTCTTCATATTCCTTTTCAGCATAAAATTCTTCCACTGCATCATATAAAGCGTTGAAAACTTCTTCTCTGTATTCAAACAGCCTGAATCTTAAAAATCCATCAATAATCAGCGAATTCTCGGTTTCAAAATATTTTGTTAATTTTTTAACAACATATTCTTTGTAATAATTATTCTTCAAAACGGATGTTTTTTTCGATGCACTTTCAAGAATACGTTTTTTATCTAGGTCACTTTGGCTAAAATACAATCCCAGCATTTTTCGTACTAAAGTCTGTATATAAACATTGACAATCCAGCTGCCTATTATTTCTGAAATTTTGATTGAGGACAGCTCGCCATCGGTTTTTACTGTTAAAAAATATCTATTACTGCTGCTGTGAGGGATTTTTTCTACCAAAATATAATCAAGTTCGTCTCCGCTGATTGCTTCTGCAATGTTTTTTCCAATTTCCTCAATGTCCGCATCACACACTATACTCAAAGAGTCCATAATAGGGGTCTTCCTCCTTTTTTTAGGTAAAATCAAAAAGGAAAATCTTCAAAATACACAATGCTGCCAAGATCACAAAGAGCATCATTTGATAAGGATACAAATTCAATATTCTTTGATTTCAAAAATTTTTTAATTGCATGCGAATAGCTAAGCGAGTCAACACTACCACAAAACGCCAGAGTTTTCGGGGTAATAAACCCTGATGCACCACCGATAAAACCATACGCGAACCCAGAAAGCGACACCTCGCCCGGCGGGACTTTCAAAACATCTATGCCAATCTTTGTAAGAGATTTATAAAGCCCCTCATCCTCTGTTATGGCGGAGTTTTTATCTAAAATACAAAGATTGCACTTTGTATATCCTTGTTTCACATCAAAAAATTCATATCCAAGGTTCTCATAAAGCTTTTTGAGAATATTATCCGTATAAGAAAGATTTCCTATTATTCTTTTACCCAAAGATGCTACATTATATGCAATATCAAGAGGATATGTGCCGCCAAGAATTCGTTCCCCTTTGATAAGCTTTATATAAGACGGAAGAATTTTTTGATAATGCTCAAAAGTCGACGGCTCTACAACGGCAGTCTGTTTGGATACAAAATGAATTTGCATATCCGGATGGGTATTTACCGGAGAATAAAGCACGTCAATGCTGGTTGAAAAATAGTATTTTATCCCCAAATTTTCAAGGGTTTTTAGCATATCTTCGCTTGCGTTTTTATCAATAATAACAGCCATAATGCTTACCCTTTATTAAAGTATTCATAAACGTTTTTTGCAACATTTGACGAAACAACAGCCGAAAGTTCTTCAATAGACGCTTTTTTTATCTGTTTAACGCTGCCAAAGGATTTAAGAAGCTTTGTTCTGTTGGCGGGACCTACGCCGCTGATTTCTTCCAAGCCGAAACTCAGTGCATCTCTTTGGTGTCTGTTTCGGTAGGCAGTTATTGCAAAGCGGTGAACTTCGTCCTGAATGCCCGAGAAAAACCTGAACAGCTCACTTCGTTTTTCAATTTCAAATTCTCTTGATTCATCTGTGACACCCCGAGTTCGGTGCGTTTTGTCTTTGACAAGTCCAAATACCGGTATTTCTTCACCAAGGGTGTCAAGCATCATTTTTACAGCACTGACATGTCCCTTTCCGCCGTCCAGCAAAATAAGGTCCGGCAGCGGCAAAAATTTAGCCTTGTCAGGGGAAAGCTCACCGGATTTTATCAAGTCTTCTTCTTTATATGCTTCGTTTATTCTGCGGAAAATCACTTCACACATACTGTCATAGTCGTTTGCGCCCTCCACAGTTTTTATATTGAATTTTCTGTATAAACTTTTTTTGGGAACTGCATTTACATATACAATCTCTGCGCCTACCGATGAAGCTCCTGAAAAATTGGATATGTCATATGATTCAATCCTGAAAGGCGTGTGCGAAAGATTCAAAAACTCAGTAATTTGCGAAAGAATTCTGTTCTGTTTTTCCTTGCCCTTTGTTTCAGCCAATTTAAAACTATATAACGCTTCTTTTGCGTTTGAAATCACCATCTGCAGAATTTGTGCTTTTTTACCCCGCTTGGGAACATTAAAGCGAACTTTATGTCCTGAAATTTCAGAAAGCCACTGTTCCACAGCCTCTTTATCGTCAAATTCTTCTGAAATCAATATCTCAGCGGGTATCTCGGTTGCTGCAAAGTAAAACTGCTTTACAAATCCCTCTGCTACTTCGTTTTTGTCTAAAAACTCATTTTTAAGTGTAAAGTGTTCAGCCTTTACGGCATTTCCGTTTCTGTAGTAGAATACTTGTATGCAATAGTCGTTGCCCTCTTTGTAAATACCGATAAAATCCATATCATCTTCTGTTGCTGAAGATACTTTTTGCGTTTCTTTCAAGACAGCTATGCTTTGAAGCTTGTCGCGAAGCAAGGCTGCTTTTTCAAAATCAAGGCTTTCAGACGCCTGAAGCATTTCCTCTTTCAGCTTCTTTTCAAGGGCATCGTATCTGCTGCCCAGAACATCCGATGCGTCGGTGATTGATTTTTTATATTTTTCTTCTGTAATTTTTCCGGCACAGGGGGCGCTGCACTGACCTATACGAAAATAAAGGCACGGGCGGTCTTTGGGGTCTTCAATCGCCTTTTTGCAACTACGGATTTTGAAGGCTTTACGCACCTCTTCTACCGCTTTTTTTAAGTTTGAAGCGGTCATATATGGTCCAAAATAAAGGGAGCCGTCTTTTTTCACCTCACGGGTAATAAATATCCGAGGGAATTTTTCTGCGGCGGTTATCTTTATATATGGATATTGCTTGTCGTCTTTTAAGAGAATATTGTATTTTGGCTTGTATTTTTTTATGAGATTACACTCAAGAGCAAGGGCCTCTGCTTCGGAATCGGTGATTATATAGTCAAAATCAGCTACATTACTGACCATTGCCCGGGTCTTCGGGGAGTGGCTTGCAAGATTTACAAAATACTGGCTTACGCGGTTTTTAAGCACCTTGCTTTTTCCTACATAGATAACCTTTCCGTCAGAGTTTTTCATAATATATATCCCCGGACACAGCGGAAGCGAGGAAAGCTTTTTCTTTATATCCATAAATTTCACCGTCTTTTCAAAAAAATCCCTATATATCACAAAACGCCTTACAAAAGTAAGGCATTTTTCTGCTTATGTCAAATATTCAATTAAGCAAAGTCTGATGATACAAGAGAAACCAAATCATTCACTGCTTGTTCTTCATCTGTACCTTCAGCCATAATCGTAATGCTTACACCTTTGGTAACACCGAGAGAGAGAACTCCGAGCAAGCTTTTTGCATTGACTCTCTTTTCATCTTTTTCAATCCAAATGCTTGACTTATACTCATTTGCTTTCTGTATAAAAAATGTAGCAGGTCTTGCGTGAAGCCCTACCTGATTCTGGATAACAACTTCCTTTAAAAACATAAAAACGCTCCTTTAATCATTTCCAATCGAAAAATCTCGACAGTATAAGAATACTAAAAATTTCACTATAAGTCAACACTTTTTTTCGGTTTTGTTAAATTTTTTTCAATTTTTCACGTAAAATTCTTTATTTTTTATTCTTTTTCTACAAGATTGATTAAACATTCCATTTCGCGGGGGACGGAGGTTTTGAAAATCATGTTTTTTTTGCTGGCAGGATGCAAAAATTCGGCATATCCTGCATGAAGAGCTTGTCTGTCAATGAAACATCTTTCATTATCACCGTTGCCATATAACCAGTCTCCCACCAAAGGATGTCCTATGTGCGAGAAATGCACTCTTATTTGGTGAGTACGCCCTGTTTCAAGGTTTATATCAACAACTGAAAAGTTTTGACCGGAAATCAAAACATTATAGTTTGTTTTTGCATACTTGCCATCCTCTGCCACTGTTCTTTTTATTATACCCTCGGCATCTCTTTTTATGGGCAGTTCAATGCTTCCGTGTTCTTCCTGCAACTTTCCGTGAACGATTGCTGTATATCCGCGTTTGAAAATTTTTGCTTTCAACTGAGCGGACAGCACCCCGTGAGCAAATCTGTTTTTTGCAATAACACATATTCCTGAGGTATCTTTGTCCAGACGGTTCACTATGTGATAGTTGTGGTATTCCCCATTGGCTTTCCAATGATACATTACCGCATTGGCAAGGGTTGTATTGCGGTTTCCAAGACAAGGATGCACTTCCATATTGCCGGGCTTGTTTACTACCAGAAGGAAGTTATCTTCATACAGTATATCAAGCTTTTCTTTCCAGGGCAAAATTTCTTCGGTGCAATCGTTGTTTTCGGCTACATCTGCAGAAATTATGTCATTTGTCTTGCATACATCCACACTTCTGCAAACTTCGCCACTCAGGAAAAGCTTTTTATTCATTTTTAGATAAATCATAAGTTTTGAGGAAATACCAAACTCTCTTTTTAAAATTCGTTCGACTGTTTTTCCCTCATCCTTTTGAGTTGCCTTGTATTCAAGCATCAGTGACATTTAATCAACTTCTTCCAAATAATCTGCAAGTTCTTTAATTGTTTCAACAAAAAAGTCAGGATTGTAACTCAGAATTTTTTTGTGGTCCGTAAGGGTGTATTTGACCGCACAAAGCTTGCAATCCGCATTCTTTGCAGCCTCCATATCAAAAATACTGTCACCTACATAAATGGCTTCTTCGGGGAGTACGCTAAGTTTTGTACATCCCAGCAAAAGAGGCTCCGGATCCGGTTTTCCTTTTGAGGTATCTTCGAGCGTTATCACAACATCAAAAAACGCTGAAATCCCAAGCAATTCAAGGCCGCGCTCAACAAGAGGCATGCGTTTTGAAGTGACAATTCCCATCTTGTATCCCTTTTTATTTATTTCTTCAAGTCCCTCTTGAACTCCCTCAAAAGGCTTTGCAAGAAGGTCGTGCTGAGCCTCATTAAATTCCCGGTAAACTGTATAAAGCATCTCGCCCGGCTCACCATATTCCATAAGTGAGCCACGAAGCGGTCTGCCATACAATTTCAAAATTTCTTCATCATCAATTTCGCGGTTTAACACCTTGCGAAATGCCGTTCTGTACGACTTAAAAATAAGCTCGTTGGTGTCAATCAAAGTCCCGTCAAAATCAAACAAAACTGCCTTTATCATTGGTTTTCCTCTTTTATATACTTAGTTTTATATTATACTTTTTCAGCCAGTAATCAAACTGAATAATATAAGCATAGAGCTGGGGAATTGCCATAAGCTGACCAAACCATGGCTTTCCATAATCCGATGGCATATCCATAAGTTCAAGAATAAACTTTTCATTGATGATACCGTGTATGGGCGAATTTTTATCATTAAAAATCCCCCGTACCTTCGCTTTGACAATTTCCTCGTACTCCGGATTGTGAGTCTTGGGAAAGGGACTTTTTTTGCGCCAGAGAACTTCCTCAGGCAAAAGTCTGTCAAAAACAGTTCTCAAAAGACCTTTTTCTCTTCCCTTATATGCCTTGAACTCCCATGGAATATTCCATACATATTCCACAAGCTTGTGGTCGCAAAACGGCATACGAATTTCAAGACCGTTGTTCATACCTATACGTTCACTCCGGGCACCCAGGGTATACATAAACCAATTAAGGTTGAGATGCGCGATTTCGCGCCGACGTTTTTCTTCTGGAGTGTCCGAAAAACAAATTGGTGTTTCTTTGATGCTTTCATTATATTTTCGGTATATATACTCCTCTATTTCATCAGGGGATAAAGCATCGGGTGAAACGAGATTTCGTCTCAAATCAATATTTTTTGCCCAGGGGAACACCTTTGTATCGAAATCTTCTTTTCTGTGAAACCACGGATATCCGCCAAAAACCTCATCCGCGCACTCGCCTGAAACGGCACCTGAAAAATCTTTGCCCATTTCTTTGCACAAGAAATAAAGGGACGAATCAACATCTGCCATGCCAGGCAAATCTCGAGCATCAACAGCATCAGTCAGATGCTCTACAAGGTCATAGGTATCAACAGTTATAACATGATGATTTGTGTTGCAATCTTCCCGCACCAAATCAATAAAATAATCGTCAGACGCAGGCTGATATTCGGTGGGTGTGAAATATTCATCATTTCGATTGTATTTGAGAGAAAATGTATCCAGCTTCTTTCCAAGTGTTCGTGAAGCAAGAGCAACAATAGCACTTGAATCAACCCCACCTGACAGAAAAAATGCAACGTTTCTGCCTTTGTCCTCTATTTGAGAACCTATTGCATCAAATGTAAGCTTGCGCGTGGTTTCGAGACATTCATCAAAATCGCCCGAAAAAGCTTTTGATTCAAGCTGCCAATATCTGTGAGTGGTAAGTCCGGTTTTGTTGTAGAGAGCAAAATGTGCAGGTTTGATTTCGTTTATTCCTTTAAAAGTTCCGCAGCCCTGTGTTTGTGCAGGACCAAGTCCCAAAACCTCGCACAATCCCGTTTTGTCAATGACAGCATCAACGTTTTTGTTTGCAAGAATGCCTTTGATTTGTGACGCAAAAATTATGCAACCGTTTTTGACAGTAAAATAAAGGGGTTTTATACCAAACCGGTCTCTTGCAAGAAACAACTCATTTGTTTTTGAATTCCAGATTGAAAACGCAAAAATACCATTGAGACGGGTAAGGCATCCGGCGCCCCACCGAAGGAAAGAGCGCAGTACCAGTTCCGGGTCACCCATTTTTTCTGAGCAATTATATCTTTTTTCAATTTCGTGTCTGATTTCTGAGCTGTTGTAAATAAGTCCGTCAAAGCATATCACATATTCAACTCCGTCATTTTTCAGTGAACACGGAATTTGTTTTTCTTCGTCATCGCAAAATACAGACGATGCGCATCCAAACACAGCAAATTTTGAATTCTTTATTTTGAATGCATTTCTTCCTCTTGAGCGCATAGCATCTGTCATAAGATTTATATTGCCAAGTTCAAAGTCAAGGCACCTGTTTGAACTTACAATTCCTGCAATTCCTGACAAAAAAATCGCCTCCTGAAATATTTCTGTAAATAGTATATGCAATATTTCAGGAGATGTGAAATTTTTAATAAAATGTTGCTACCGGGTCGTTTGGTTCACTGGTCAGTGAATAATCCTTCAAATAAAGGACAGGTCCTTCACCCTTATACAATTTGTGTTTTTCGATTCTTATTTCGGCGGTGAGGATAACCCAGTCACCGCTTTTCATCATATTTCCTCTGTTTGTACCCAAAATCCCTTTGAAGGCAATGTCATCAGCACAACAGGTCATCACGGGTCGACCGATAACAAAACAATCGGCGGGCATACGCTTGTCAATGGTAAGAATTCCGGTAAATTTAATGGTTTTTTTGTGGTATTTCTCCATTTCTTCAATCAAATCACGATACCATATTGCATA
The DNA here is from genome assembly GCA_017456605.1 of Clostridia bacterium. GTDB lineage: Bacteria > Bacillota > Clostridia > Monoglobales > Monoglobaceae > SIG440. The sequence goes on from JAFTJA010000013.1 coordinate 20,487, forward strand.
GTCGTTTATGCCAATTTCAATAGTTTCTGCCTCAATATCAAAGGGTAGCGGGTCTTCGATTTCGTCAGGCTCAATTTCACCGTTTTCATATTCATAAAGAATATCACATCTGCGGCTTACGCCCCTGACAATTTTGTGTAACTCGTTTTTGTCGGTATCTTCTTTGCATCTGTTGAAAACCACAAGCTCACAGTTTTGCAGCTTGTCCACAACAAGGCTTCGCATATTTGAGTTGTACGAAAGAAAGCTTCCCGTATCGGCAAAAGTGATTTCCTGATACAAAACCCAGCTGTCGGGCATATTTGAATATAAATCCCCAAGCTGCCACATACCATTATATTCAATAACAACACGGCTTGCCTTGTATTTTTTGCAAAGCGCAGAGAGATTTTTGGCATCAAGCTGCGAGGGCTCGTCAATGACCTCAACAAAAACCTGTTTTTCACGAAGTTTTTCAATGTCAAATTCAGCTTCGCCCTCTTCACAAAGCAACAAAAGAGTCTTTTCACCGTTGACAAACCTTGGGTCATTCATAGTTTCACGGATAAATGTGGACTTTCCTGATTCAAGAAAACCGGTGAACAAATATACTGCTATATCCAATTTAAAATCAACCTTTCAATGTTATTTCTTTTCGTTTGCAGAAAACAATTCACTGACCGCCTCTTTGTTAAGATTTGAGCCAATGACACAGATTCGGCCTATGATTTCAGCTGTCCCAAGGCGCACATCGGCTTCTCCCGGTACATAATCAAAGTGTATCCACTTTCCGCTCTTTTCAGCAACAATACCCTTTGCACGAAGAATCATACCAAACTTTTCTTCATTTTCAAGGTCAGCAAGTGCGGATTCAATTTCTTCGATAGTGTATTTTGATGTAGTTTCAGCGCCCCAGCTTGCAAATACTTCATCAGCATGATGATGGTGGTGCTCATGGCCATGGTGGTGTTCATGACCGCAACAACAGTCATTGTGATGTTCATGGTGATGCTCGTGATGGTGGTCACAATCACAATGTTCGCTATGTTCATGATGGTGTTCGTGTTTGCAATCGCAGTGCTCCTCATCATGATGGTGCTCATGTTCACAGTCGCAGTGTTCGTCGTGATGATGTCCGCCACATTCAGGGCAGGTTTCGTGTTCTTCCTTGAGTGTCAAAAGTTCGGCCTCAAGTGTGTGTTCGCCCTCCATTGTTTTGAGAATTGCAAGACCATTTAGCTCTTCCCAGGGTGTTGACACGATGGCTGCTTTGCTGTTCTTTTCACGGATAAGACTTATACAGTTTTCGATTTTTGTATCTTCAAGACCGCTTGTATGGCTGAGCACTATTGCTCCTGCATTTTCAATCTGGTCGTTATAAAATTCGCCGAAGTTTTTCATATACATTTTGCATTTTTTTGCATCAACTACTGCGGTGAAACTGTTGAGTATAATTTTGTCACTGTCAGTGTTTTTAACCGCCTTAATAACGTCACTGAGCTTGCCTACACCTGACGGTTCAATGAGAATTCTGTCAGGGCTAAATTCAGTAATAACTTTTTTTAGAGCCTCGCTGAAATCTCCCACAAGACTGCAGCAAATACAACCGGAATTCATTTCAGTAATTTCAACACCGGCATCCTTTAAAAAACCGCCATCAATGCCTATTTCACCAAACTCATTTTCAATAAGAACGACTTTTTCGCCCCTGTAGGCTTCATCAAGAAGTTTTTTGATGAGTGTGGTTTTCCCCGCGCCCAAAAAGCCTGAGAAAATATCGATTTTTGTCATATCAAAATCAGTCCTCTTTTCTTTTGATTTCTTCTTTGATTTTATCAAAATTATTATATTTTGTCAATAAATTAAAGACCGCAAACGCATCGTTTGCGGTCTTTGATTAAATCTTTAATTGTTCACGGTAATAACTCTTATAACTCCACCTGCAGAAATCGCTGCATCGGAATAAAGATTCACTGTCTTGCCCTTGAGTTCTTCAATGTCAAAGACAGACATTGATGTATAGCTTGAATATCCTTTTTTTACAATCTGAACATCATCACTAATCGGATAAATCTCATCACCGATTTTTACACGGGTTGCATCTATGGCTTTTACGGACGCGCCGGTTTTGACAACCGAAAGTCGTTTCAGGGACACAAGGCTGTTTCCTGAAAGCAGCAGTGCAACAGGAGTTCCGCTGGTAATTGAGTTATAAAAGCTTGTTTGATAAGTTTTGGACTGTCCTGCGCTATACACCGTGTATGATGCATTGGAGCTTGTGTTACTTACGTTTCCGCTCATACTTGTTAGAATTCCGTATGTGTATTGGTCGTGTGTTATATTTTCAACAAACAAAAGTGCTATATCACCAAAATCCCCTGAGGTAACAGCGTGTATAACCTGACTTTTTTTGAGTTCTGTCCCGATTATATCATCAAGGTCAATCACCTGAGCGACCGCTGTACCCGTTCTGCTATCGGGTGCATAAGTTCTTTCTATGATAACACAATCATTTGTGAGCCAAAAATCACCAATTTTCCGATTGTTTCTGTCAATTTCGCCACTTATTGTCTTTAAGGTAGAAACAGGAGCAAAAGACGCATTTCCGTCATTATCAAATGACAGCTTTCCAACGTCACCGATACGTTTGCTGTAATCACCTGTTGTTATATATTTATTCGTGGTGCCTTCGCCGTTTATAACTGTTATATATTTATATTCTTTTCCGCTTTCAAAAGCTTCGTTTGATATTTCTGTGCCATAAGAAAGAAGTATTCCATAGTTGGACATATCCCCCTGACCCAAATCAACAACGTCTACAATTTTTCCGTCCATACCAAGAAGTGCCGTCACCCGTGAGCCAATCTTATAGCTTCCTGATTTTTCACCCAACTTGTAGGCAGCACTCTGTGTTTCAAGTTCAAGAATATTCCCTGAAATTTCGACACTTGTCACATTGGATTTGCTGGGATATGCCTCTCTGTAAACGCCCGAAACCTTGTCGCTGTAAAGATAAATGGTCGAATTATCAGCAAGATAGTATGCAACATCATAGGTCTGGACATCAGAAAGCGTTGCAGCATAACCGTTTCTTATAACTTTTGCTGAGTTTATTTCTTCATCACTTACACCCACAGAACCCAGCGCCGTATATATATTGGTCCGTATAGCGACAGGCTCGGTGTAATCAGCATTGCCGAAAACAAGGTATCTCACTGCTCCGCTGTTGTCATAGATGATTGAAACCGCAGCCCCATCTTCAATATGGCTTTTGAAATTTCCGTAGGTTGTGACAGAGCCGTCATTATAAACCGAGGTGTTGTCAGACACGCCAAGACTCAAGGTGCTTGTGCCATTTGAAAAATATGTTTCGCCATTGACCACACCGTCTACCGTCGTCAAAACACGTTCGGACGTGGTCGAATCGGTAAAGTTTATAACCTTTTTGTCCTTATCAAGAACAAGCTTTACCCTTGACATAGCGTCAATCTTCAAATTTATATCTGCAAGAGTATATGTTCCTGCATCGGTCTTGATTTCATCCGACGCAAGGCTCTTGTCTTCATTTCGGGTAGCAATAACCAGAAGTTCATCGGTTATTGTTATTTCCATTTTGGAAATAAGCTTTTCGTTTGAGCCGTTCATTTTCGTTTCAAGTGCGCGGTTGATTATCAACGCAAGGTCGCCTCTTTTGATATAATCATTGTCATCAAGGCTTATTCCGTCTGTTATTCCAAGCCCCCTTGCTTTCACCATATAAGCATAGGGCCAGTTGTCGCCTAATGTCTCGGTTGAATAATTCATTGCACGCAAAAGCACTGTCACAGCCTCTGCAAAGGTAACCTTTTTGTCAGGCATAAACTGTCCGTTGGGATAACCGACAATCAGTTTATTTTCGGAGGCGGTATTTATATATCCGTTAGCCCAATGCGTGAGAGCAACATCATCAAAACGCCGCTTTCCTGCATTGCTGTAAACATCATCGCCAAGCCCCGATGCCAAAGTTACCATTTTTGCAAATTCGGCGCGTGTCACGTGCGCGTTTGGCTCAAAGTATCCGGCATAGCCTGAAACTATTCCGTAGGTGGTGAGCGCTTCCACCGCCTCTTTATAGTATGAACTGTCATCAACATCCCTGTAAGTTGATGCAGATACCGAAAATGACGCAAAGCTGAGCAATACGGAAAACACCAAAAATGCTGCTGTGAACTTTTTGAAAATTTTCATCCTTTTATCCTGTACCTTTCTGAAAAATTTTATTTAATCTGCATGAAGTGCGTCTATTGGATTGAGCTTTGACGCCTTGCTGGCAGGAGCCCAACCAAAGAAAATACCAATAACAGCAGAAAATAAGAAGGCACCTAACATAACAAATATACTGGGAAATGCGTCGATGCCCATCACATTTCCCAAAATGACCGTTCCAAAGCATGAGAGAAGAATTCCTATCACGCCGCCCAAGCAACTGACCAGCGCTGCCTCAATAAGAAACTGCGACATTATGCTTGAACGTTTTGCACCTATCGCCTTTCGGATGCCAATTTCACGGGTTCTTTCGGTAACAGACACCAGCATTATGTTCATAATGCCTATGCCGCCGACAACCAGCGAAATGCCCGCAATTCCAGCGGTAAGAATAGTCATCATCCCCGTGATTTCGTCAAGTGTATCCATCATACTTGCAACACTTATTACACTGTATTCGTCTTCGTCACCAAATTTTGAATATAGAAATCTTTCAACTCTGTCAACAGCCTCTTCAACGTTTTCAGCGGTTGAAGCCCAAACAACATAAGAACGAATTTTGCTTGTCCTGAAAATCAATCGTCCTGCAGAATATGGAATAATAACTGTGTCATCATCAGAGCCACCTTCAGAGTTGGAAATTGCATCTAAAACGCCCACAACTGTATACAGCTCATTATTGATTTTTATCTGTTTGTCAATGGGGTCTTCAAAGCCGAACAACTCTCTTGCGTTATAGCTTCCTATAACCGCAACTTTTCTTCGTTTCTGGACGTCCATATCATTTATAAATCTTCCGCTTTGTATGTCGCGGTTTTTCACCGTCAGATAGTCCGGTGTAGTGCCCACAACTGAAGAATTTAGGTTTGATGACTGATACTTTACTCTGCCGTTTCCTGTCATATTTGGCACAACATAAGATATGTATTCACGGTTTTCGTCCAAAAACTCCACCATTTCCTCATAGCTCACGGATTTTGTGCTGTTTCTGCCAGTAAATATGACATTTATACTGTTTGCTCCTAAAGACTCGATGGATTCTGTTATACTTCCTGTTGAGCCTTGTACCACACTGACAAGAACAATAACCGCACAAACACCAATTATTATTCCCAGCATTGTCAAAAATGTCCGCATCTTGCTGGCAGAAATGCTTTTGATTGCCATTTTAAATGATTGTGTTAAATTCATTTTTTTGACCGCTCCTCCATTCCTGACTACACATTGACCTGTGATTTGTCGCCATCAACAGATGAATCAAATACTATTTCACCATCCATAATCCGGACTATTCTGTCGGCTTCGTGTGCAATTTTGTTGTCGTGAGTGATGAGAATAACCGTCTTACCCTCCTGATGCAGTTCCTTGAGCATATTAAGTACCTCGCTGCCCGTTTTTGAGTCAAGAGCACCGGTGGGTTCGTCCGCAAGAATCATAGGCGGTCTTGCAGCAAGCGCTCTGGCAATAGACGCTCTTTGTTGCTGTCCACCTGAAAGCTCTGTAGGTCTGTGAAAACGTCTGTCATAAAGTCCTACCCTCTCAAGCGCAGTCTTTGTCATTTCCCTTCGCTTTGCCAAGGGCACACCCGCATATATAAGCGGAAGCTCAACGTTTTCTTCCACATTAAGCTTTGGAAGAAGGTTATATTGCTGAAAAATAAACCCAATTTTCTTATTGCGAATAGCCGCCTGTTCATCATCTTTAAGCTGGCTTGCCTCGTTTCCGTCGATATAATACTTGCCCGATGTGGGTGTATCAAGACAGCCTATCATGTTCATAAGGGTTGATTTTCCTGAACCTGACGGACCGATAATAGCCACAAATTCATGGGGCTTGATTTTGAGATTAACGCCGTTTAACGCCCTTACTTCGTTTTCGCCCATTTTGTAAATTTTATACATATCCTCAATCTCAATCATATATTCTGAGTTTGAAATAACATCTTTCATAGATTGCTTCTCCTAACATTTTTGAGAAAATCATCGACTTCTCTACATACCGCCGGCACGGTTAGCACCGCCAGGCATTCCACCGCCTGGCATTCCGCCTCTCATTGCCCCATCATTGCCGCAAATGGATTGCTTGAACCCGGAGTGCTTGGAATATAAACAATGGTTTCCCCCTCTGAAAGCCCTGAAACAATTTCTACATTCGTTCCGTCCGAAACTCCTATGGTAACACGACGCATTTCGCATCCTTCAGGAATGTTTGAGTTCGGTCTTCCGACATTGCCGGAGCCACTTGACATGTCTGCTGCATTGCCCATACTTCCCGGGAGATTCGGATTTTTACCGTTTGTTGCGTCTTCAGAACGTTCAGGCATTTCGCCGTTTGTTGCACCTTCGGGACGCTTTGGTTTTTCATTGTTTGGAGCGGAATTTTCCTCTGACTTATCTTGTACTTTCTTCTCGGTCTTCCCGTCTGTTTTTACAAGGACCATCGCACTGGAGCCATTTACACTCATAAGTGCATCTTCAGGAATCGTTACCACATTATATGCTTCGTTGATTAAGATGTTGGCATTTACATTCATTCCGGATTTGAGATTCCCAGGTTCATCAATGGTAAGCTCAATGTCAAAGGTTGTAACACCGTCACCGCTTGATACACCCTCACTTGCGATGTTTGTGACTTTTGCTTCAAAGGTTTCGTCAGGAAGTGCATCGGCATCAACAATAGCGGTTTGTCCAAGATGAATATCAGAAATATCCAACTCGTCAACGCTTATAGTAAATTTCATTTTGCTCATATCAGCAACAACCATCATAATTTTTTGAGAATTTGAACTGTCAATATTGTCGCCGGCTTTGCTGTTTTTGGTGATTACTGTTCCTGAAATCGGGGATGTGATATTGTAGTTATCGAGAGTTTTTTGGTTTGATTTGACATTTAACTGGCTGCTTTTCTGCGAATTTATGAGAGAATTGTTTTTGAGCTGTGCAATAAGCTGACCTTTTGTGACATAATCCCCGTCTTTTACACCAATATACGAAACCTCACCGGATACTTCCGCCCTGAGGGTTGTGGTAGTTCCACCCTCGATAATGCCTGAGCCGGCAGAATTTACATTTCCAGAGCTTGTATGTACAGTGGCTGCAAATGTTGTACCATCTGCCAGAGCACCAGGGTTTTCTATCTCTATTTCAATGTTACGTACAACACTTCCGTCACCGTTATCATTGGCAGGAGCGGTATATTTGTGTGTCACCGTACCTGAAAGGGTTGTCATATAAAGTGCGCTGGTTGCTGTGACCCTATCCCCCAACCTTATTTTGTCAAAATCACTTACTGAAAACGGGATATCAATAGCCAGTTTTTCGGTATTATTTATTTTTCCGATTGTTCCATTTCCCACGTTATCGCCCAATTTCAGCGAAAACTCTGTAATTTTTCCACTTGCCGGTGCATAAATATTGAGATTGCTTACATTTTCATTTGCTTCTTCAAGGCTCATTTGTGCCTTTTCCATATTGAGCTGTGCATCTTCATCATCTATCTGATAAAGAGTGTCGCCTTTCTCAACGTGGTCACCCTCTTCAAATGGTGAATAAAGAATCTCACCCTTAACAAGCGCTGTTATCTCATATCTGTCCAACGGCTCAACAACTCCACTTTGTTCTATAGTTTCGGTGATATTTCCAATGATAGCTTGTGTTTCGGCATATGTAGTTTGGGTCTCATTTGCTTTTTTGCCTCTCCCAAACAAAAAGAAACTTAAAAGCGTCACACACAAAACAGCTGCAACAAGACCTATTATTTTCTTTCTTGAAAAAGTGGTAAAAAAGCTTTTATCAAATTTTATGTTACTAATCTGGTCTTTCAGATTCATTATTTTTGCCTCCTACACCGTATATTTTTTCATTATCCATTCAAAATAATACTATAAAATTGTGAACATGGTATGAATAAATTAAAAATTATATTTAAAAGTTTATCTGCTAAAACTACTTTCAGCGACATTATTGGCATTTTTTGTCATTTTATCGCACTATTTTGTTTTTTTATTATCCATTTTATATAAAAAACGCTTTTTCTCTTGAAAATTTTTACTTTTTATTGTAAAATAGTTTGGATGTTTCATTTTTTTGTTTAAGCTTTAACAATCTTAGACTACGAAATATTTAGGAGGTATTCAAAAAATGAGTGAAATTAAAAAAATCGCTGTTATGACAGGCGGCGGCGACTGTCCGGGACTTAACGCTGTTATCCGCGCCGTTACAAAAACAGCAACTATGAAATACGGCCTTGAGGTCGTTGGCATCAAGCACGGCTACCGCGGACTTTATCTCGGCGGAAGCGAATTTGTAAATCTCACCTATGATAATGTGAAAAACATTATTTCAAAGGGCGGTACAATTCTTTTCAGTTCAAACAAAGACAATCTCTTTGACTATACCTATGAGGACGAAAACGGAAACATCTGCCATGGTGACGTTTCTGATGTGGGCATCAAAAACCTTAAGGACAACAATATCGATGCCCTTATCGTTATTGGCGGTGACGGAACTCTCACCAGCGGACGTGATTTTTCTCGCAAAGGTGTGAAAGTTATCGGCGTTCCGAAAACCATCGACAATGACCTTGCTGCAACAGAAACAACCTTCGGCTTTGATACAGCTGTTGCCAACGCAGTTGATGCCATTGACAAGCTAAAGACAACCGCTGAATCACACAGTCGAATCATTGTTGTTGAAGCTATGGGCAGATATGCCGGCTTCCTCGCTCTCGCTATGGGTATTGGCGGCGCTGCAGATGCTATTTTGATTCCTGAAATCGAATATGACATCAATAAAGTTGCTGAGTGCCTGAAAAACAATATCAAAAGAGGCAAAGAGCACGCGATTGTTGTTGTTGCTGAGGGTGCAAAACCAAAGGGTGGAGAAATTTTTGTTTCAAAGGTTGTGGAAGACAGCCCCGACCCAATCCGTCTTGGCGGTATTGCAAAAGTTGTTGCAGACCAGCTTGAAAAATTGGTTGGACTTGAAGCTCGTGCCACAATTTTGGGACACGTTCAGCGCGGCGGTTCACCCACTGCGAACGACAGAATTTTGTCCACCAGATATGGTGCTTATGCCGTTGAACTTTTGATGCAGGGTAAATTTGGCAATATGGTTACTCTTGACGGCAATTCAATGAGCTATGAATCCTTAGAAAACGTTATCGGACAGAACAAAGCCGTTGATCCTGAAGGTGAGCTTGTTAAAATTGCTGAAGCGACAGGCGTTTCCTTTGGTAGATAACTCTTAGAAAACGAAAAACGGATATGCAAATGTATATCCGTTTTTTTATTATTTGTTTTTAAGAATTTCTTCAAAAATCAATGCTGCATCTTTCACAAGTTCACTGCATGGACGTTTTTTATAATATTCATCGGTTCTTTTTTCGGGAATATGTGAATTTCCTTTTGCATCTTGGCCAAGCAATTCACGACATATAATTGAGCCGTTTTTCTGTTTGAAAGCGTCTGCAAGGTTTTGTATGAGTTTATAGTGCTTTGCCTTTCCCTCGGTATCTTCGGGCGAATTGTATCCATATTTGAGACCTGCCGCCATAAAAAGACCGCTGACTGCACCGCATACCTCGCGCATTCTGCCCATTCCTCCACCAAAAGATGATGAAAGCTTCATTGCGGTTTCAAAATCCATGCCAAGGTCTTCACAAAACGCACCCAAAACCGCCTGGCTGCAATTATAGCCTTGCTCAAATAATTCTTTTGCTTTTTCAGCTTTTGTTCCCATATTCATCACCTGTATTTTGTTTTATGCTATGATTATATCATTTTACTTGATTTTTTGTCAATAATGCTATATAATTATATCATAAATTTTTTAGGAGCAGTATTATGTTTGGAAAACGAAAAAAACGCTTATATAAAGAATTATCATCTGAGGTTGCAGAAGTTTGTGCTACCTGCAAATTTGCCTCTGCGTTGCATTCTTCAGATGCTCTGTTTTGCTCAAAAAAAGGCCCTGTAAACCCCGAATACAGCTGCAAGAAATACGAATACAATTTTTTCCTCAAGCGCCCTCAAAAAAAGAGAAATCTAGACATCAGCTTTTCCCCCGAAGAATTGTCAATAGATTAAGAACCACTTATGCAAAACCGCATAAGTGGTTCTTTTCATTTCAGAAGTTGTTTCTTGTACTTTTCCCGGGTGGCATTTCCACCTCGGATATGTCTCTCTCTTTTGTTTTCCTGCAGTATTTTTTGCGACTCATCTGCAAGCTGTGCATTTATTTTTTTTAATCGTTCGGTTATGTCTTTATGTACGGTGGATTTGGAAATGCCAAACTTCTTTGCAGCCTCTCTCACGGTGCATTTTGTTTCAATTATGTAATTTGCAATATTGACTGTTCTTTCCTCTATGGTATCGGTCCGCATCATATCACTCCCATATATCTTTTACTGTTTAAAATATATGAGAATGTTTTATGTTTTATTACGTCAAGAATATCCACCAAGGATTTTAACGAGCATTTAATTCATCAAGAATACATTTACACCCTTCAAGAACATCTTCCCACGTTTTGTCAAAATCACCCGTATACCAAGGATCAGCAACATCGCCGGGCCTTGCTGTATGGCTCATCAAAAGGGATACCTTGTTATCAATGTCATCGCCCACAAATCGTTTCATATTTTTGAGATTGAAACGGTCCATTGCTATTATGTAATCATAATATTCATAATCCGCCTTTGTCATTTGTCGAGCCGTTTTTCCGGTGCAATCTATATCGTGCTCCCGCAGGGTTTTTCGAGCCGGCGGATAAACCGGATTTCCTATTTCCTCTGTACTTGTGGCAGCAGAAGCAATTTCAAAGCAGTCTGCAATCCCCATCTTTTTTATTAAATCTTTCATACAGAATTCAGCCATAGGGCTTCTGCAAATGTTGCCGTGGCAAACAAAAAGTATTTTTATCATATTATCCTTCCTTGAATTGCTGTACTGTTTTTGTTACCAAAACAGGCGTTTCGATGTATTCAAACAAAGCTTCAACATCCTCCGTGACAAAAAACAGTTCTTTACAATCTTCTTTTATAAAATTCTTTTTTATCGCGCTGTCCATTGCCGCATTTATTTCATCATAAAAGCCGTTTATGTTGTATAAAGCAATGGGCTTGTTGTGACGGCAAAGTTGCTTCAGGGTGAGAATTTCAAAAAATTCTTCATATGTTCCTATTCCTCCCGGCGTCACAATGAAGGCATCCGAGTTATCTTCCATAATTTGCTTGCGCTCACGCATAGTATCAGGCTGTATAAGCACATCACAAAAATCACAAATAGCCTCAACTGCCTCGCTTTCAAAAAACTTGGGAATTACACCCATAATGTGTCCGTTTGCCATGCGCACACCTCTTGCTGCGGCGCCCATAAGTCCGTTTCCACCGCCACCAAAAACAAGTGAATGGCCGCGCTGCACCATAAGTTCGCCCAATTTTTCAACTTTTTCAATATAAATTTTATCGATGGTCGGTGATGCCGCACCATAAACACAAAGTCTCATTTTTCATTGCTCCTTTTCTGCTATTTTTTAAGTTTTCCATAGCCCGCAAGTTCAACGCACATCTGACCTTCATCAGAGAGCATAAATTCTGCCATTTTTCTTGCAGGGGAATCAAGCGGGGTATCCTTTCTCAGCACAATATAGGTGTTGTTTGATAAGGGATATGTCCCGTCTGCTATTGTTTCGTCTGTGGGATATATTCCATCAATTTCAAGAAGTTTAAGCTCTGATTTTGTATTGTAAAACATATCCATATTGTTGAAGTAATAATAGATGCTGTAACCAAGCCCAAATCCTTTTGGGTCATCCGTTTTTGCGTTCATAACATCCGTCAGGACATTTGACATGGTAACCGAGGTTGTTTCTGTCTGAATCTTGTGATGTATTTCGTTTCCGTTCAAGAAATGTTTTTCCATCTGCGCGTGACTTCCGCTGTCATTGTTACGGCAATAAGGATAAAGAAGCGCATCCTCACCGCCAAGATCTGACCAGTTAGTATATGCGTTATTAACATAAATATTGCTTATCTGCTCTTTAGAAAGACCTTTTGCCGGATTATCTGCATTGGTAAAGAAAATCATAGCGTCATAAGCAATGGGGATAAGCTCAAGCTCTACTCCTTTTTCCTCAGCCATTGCCAAAATGTCACTTGCGGGATAAACCGATGCAAAAAGCATATCCACCTCGCCGTTTATGAGCCTTTGATAAGACGCATGGCTCTTGCTGTGGGAATATATAAAATCAGGATGCGTACTGCCGTTGGCAAAAAGCTGTGTATAAACCGTCTGGGTGAACGGATAAGTGGATGTTGATCCATCAATAAGTGGCATTTTTTCATCAAGTCCATATTTTTTTGCAGGCTCTGACGGATAAAGCTGACATAACTTTGTAGCGTTTGAAAGTGTATATGCAACATCATATCTGCTTGCCGGTTTTTGAGGATTTAGCACCCTCACCGGATTTTCCGGGTCTGTGTCGTCATAATCCGACGCATAACATGACCCGATAAAATCATAGGCATCCTTCGCCCATACAGAAATTTTTTCCTCATCGGCAATATTCTTTACCGTGCTCTTCGGGCATCTCAGCCCTGCGTATTCAATAGCTCTTGCAACCATCACAGTCATTTCTTCTCTTGTTACGTCGCGGTTTGGCGAAAATGTTGTTGTTGAATCGCCAATCACAATACCTGTTTTGTTTGCTGCCGCAACAACGCCATAGAACCAGTCATCAGGCGAAACATCATCAAAGCTGGGCTCAAAATCACTGACTTCATGAAGCCCAATAAAACGCATAACCATAGCCACGGCTTCAGCCCGGGTAACGTTGCCAAAGGGCTTTGCCTCGCCTTTTTCATTCCCTTTGATTACGCCGGTTTTAGCCAGTGTTTCCATAACATGAAATTCATAGTCTTCTGCTCGTTGATCTGCAAATTCAACGTCGTCGGGGACAAATGCCTCGATTTTGCGATGGGCATCCACACCGGGAACTGTTGCCTGAATAAAACCGTCATAATACATAGAAAGGTTTATGGGCTCTTTTGTGTCAGAAAAGCGGGCAACTGTCTGCCATTTATCGTTATCCTTAATATCATCAGGCAATGGAATTTTCACGACTTTGAACGTTCCAGCCATCTCAGTATCTGCATCGGCCGCAAAGGTAAACCCAGAGCAAGCCAGACATACAATCAAGACAAACAAAAATATTTGTTTCATAAAATTCCCTCCTAGATTTGTGGTATATATATTTTATCACGCAATCCAAGGGAAATCAATATTTATTTTATATTTGCATCACCTGTTGAGGGATTGTCAATCAGTTTTCCGTTTTCCTCAAAACGTGAGCCGTGACAGGGACAATCCCAGGTATGCTCCGCCTTATTCCATTTCAGGGCGCACCCAAGATGCGGACAGCGTTTGACGGTGGGGGTCAAGAGATTTACAGTTGTCTCAACTCCATTTACAAAAAGCTGCGGTTTTAAAATGCTTCTGTCTGGTGAGAATACCTCGCAAAAATCATTCTGTTTTTCCAAAACCATATCACAAAGAATTTTTGCCGCAACCATCGAGCTTGTCATTCCCCACTTGTTAAAACCGGATGCCACATAAAGGTTCGGTGTGTTTTTTGAATATTTTCCTATATACGGAACTCCGTCAAGGCTCATACAATCCTGAGTTGCCCATTCATACTTGAGCACTGATTGAGGGTAATATTTTGTGGCAAATTCTTGTATTTCGCCCCATGCTCCGCCATTTTTTCCCGTCCGGTGACTTCCTCCGCCTATGAGTAGCAAATCTTTATATGTTCTAAATGAAAGCCCTTTCAAATCTTCATCCACATACATCCCCGAAAGCTGCTGTGCACCGCTGAAAGCAGATACGTAGCTACGATGTTGGTACAGCTTTAAAAAATAACTGCCATGCTTGTTGATAAACGGAAAGTGTGTTGTGACAATGATTTTTTTTGCAGTGATTTTTCCGTTGTCTGATATTGCCACATTTGTAGCAATATCACGAATAAAGGTGTTTTCAAAAATATTTAGTCCTTTTGTAATTTCTTTAATAAACTTGAAAGGATTGAACTGTGCCTGATTTTTGAAACGGATTGCGCCTTTGGTCGCAAAGGGCAATTCTGTTTTTTCTGCAAATTCCGCCTTGAATCCAAGAGAATTTACCGCATTTACTTCCTTTTCAATCTTCTTTCTGTCGGTAGTTGAATAGGTATATGCGTCCTTCGTCTCAAAGTCACAATCCATATTTTTGCAAAGACTTTCATAGTTCTTTAAGGCATTGTTGTTTGCATCAAGATACATTTTCGCCTTTTCGCTCCCCATATCCTGTGTCAACTTGTGATAAATAAGCCCATGCTGTGAGGTTATTTTTGCAGTAGTATTTTTTGTAATTCCCGACGCAATTCTGCTTCCCTCCGCGAGGATATAATCAACACCTGCTTCTTTCAAAAGGTGAGCACAAAGTATCCCGCAGATACCACCACCTATAATTAACACATCCGTATTTTTATCACCCTCAAGTTTTTCAAAGCCCGTCAAAGACACTTCGTCCTGCCATACAGATTTTTTCATAACCGCCTCCACATTTTTTGTTTTAGTATATGCATTTGCGTAAAATAAAAACAAGGAACTGTTATTTACAGTCCCTTGCATATTTTTTCTTTAAGTTTTTTTGCCAAAACATTGTCGGGTTCCATCCAAAGCGCCGCATCCACATCCGAAAGTGCTTTTTCGGTATGTCCCATAGTGTTATATACCGCGCTGCGGATAATGAGGCTTTTTGCGTTATCTTTATCAAGATTTATTGCAAAATTTATGCATTTCAGCGCATCTTTCAATTTCAGATTTTTCATATAACAATCCGAAAGCCTTTGATAAAGCACAGGACTCTCCCTGTGTTTTGCAAGAAAACGGAAAACACTTATTGCATCGTGCATTTTGTCATTATACGAAAAATAGACGCCCCAACCAAAGAGCAAATCATAACACGACATATCGTCCAAGGCGCAAATTGCAAATTCGTCATCCGCCCACAAAACAGTTGCGGATTTGCCGTTTTCTATGCCGCCATAAATCTTTCTTGCAGAATATGTACCGTGTTTCACGGTATAATCACTATTTGCCACATAGCCGCACTTTTTTATATCATCGCAAAGCACAGCTATTGCAAAGCTGTCGTGAATATTTTCCGGTTCTTTTTGAAGAAAAACTTTTTTGCCCTCAGCAAAGGGCTTTTTGCCAAAATAATGACCTATTCCGATGATGGTAATAAGGACATCGTTGTCAAGATTTTTTATATCTAAAAGGTCTCTGGCAATGCTGCAATCCGGCTCATAGCAACAATTGTCAAGCTGTTTATCTGAGTTTTCCAACCAGAAATTCAAAAATCTTCCCGACATAAGATTATCCCAAAAGCTCTGCTCTTGCCATTGCTTTGTCAATATTTTCGCAGAAATTCTCCTCACCCGCCATTTCAAAAAGTCCTGATTTTTTCATTGCTTTCATAGGCTGTGGATTGACGTGGGAGAATATAATTGTTATATCCTTTTTCTGACAGTCTTTCACCAGGGCAGAAAGGTTTTTCAGTGCATCTGTATCAACAGAAGGTACAGACCGCATTCTAAGAATAATGCACTTTGTATAATCTTTTGCCTTTATCTCAGAAATCTGATTTGCAACAGCAAAAAACATAGGTCCGCAAAGCTCATATACACTGATGAATTTGGGAACAAACCGAAGTCCGAGTTCTTCCCCCTGCGCCTCTTCCTTCACATACTTCCAGCTTTCAACCTTTGTTTCATCACTCATACGCTTCATAAAGAGTATTGCTGCAAGCACAATTCCCACCTCAATGGCAACAACCAAATCAAAGACAACCGTCAGCAAAAGTGTTATAAGAATTGTCAAAACATCGCTCTTGGGCGAAGTTTTTAAAAGGTAACCAAGCTGCTTCCACTGACCCATATTGTAGGCAACAGAGATAAGTATAGCCGCAATGGCAGGCATAGGAATAAGTGCTGCATAAGGCATCAAAACCACAAGAACAAGAATCAGCACCAAGGAATGCACCATTGCCGAAACAGGAGTTCTTCCGCCATTCTTTATGTTTGCAGCAGTCCTTGCAATAGCACCTGTTGCAGGAATTCCACCGAACAGAGCGCTGCAGATATTTCCTATACCCTGCGCGGTAAGCTCGGTATTTGAACGATGTTTCTTTCCTACCATTCCGTCAGCAACAACACACGAAAGCAGCGACTCGATTCCCGCAAGCAAAGCGATAGTCACCGCATCGGGAAGTATATCAACCACAGCATCAAAACTGATAGCGGGCATATTGAACTTTGGCAAAGCACTGCTTACACTGTATAAATCACCAATGGTATTGACTTCCATTTTAAATCCCTTAACCATAGCCACAGAAACAATTACCGCAATAAGGGATGCCGGAATTTTGTCATAAATTTTGGGCCATCCAAACAAAATCACAAGACAAACCGCACCCACAATGAATGCTTCAAGGTTTGCAGTGGTTGCATTTTCAAAAAACGCCGCAAGCTTTTCGACGCTTTCAACAGGTGTCTCGCCGCCCATATATGTAACTCCAAAGAAATCTTTTATTTGACCAATTACCAAGGTTATGGCAATACCTGCCGTGAAGCCCGTTGTAATGGTAAAGGGTATGAATTTTATCAAATTTCCAAACTTGAAAATGCCCATAAGGATAAGAATAATACCAGCAACGACAGTTGCAAGCACCATTCCTTCAAGACCTTTTTGGGCAACAATGCCGGCAACAATGGTAGCAAAAGCCGCTGTGGGTCCCGAAATTTGAACACTGCTGCCACCAAAGAACGCTGTAACAAACCCCGCAACAATGGCGGTATAGATACCGGCTTCAGGTCCTACTCCCGATGCAATAGCCAAAGCTATTGAAAGGGGCAAAGCAATAATCGCCACAATTATTCCGGCAATTATGTCCTTGACCAGCTGTGAAGAGCTGTAATTTTTTAAGTCTGAAAACAATATTGGATTAAAACTTTTCATTATATACATCCTTTCAAAATTTTGTCCTAACGCAATTTAGGCACCCTAATCCGAAACCGGAGGGATGCCTGATTGTATTTAGAATAATCCGGGGATATTCAGTCCACCGGTAAGTTTACTCATTTCGTCGGCAGAGCCCTCGTCCACCTTGCGAAGTGCTTCGTTCACTGCTGCCGTGATAAGGTCTTCGAGCATTTCGATATCGTCAGGGTCTACTACCTCGGGCTTCAGTGAAATTTTCTGGATTTCACGCTTACCGTTTACTTTGACAGAAACAGCACCCCCACCGGCAGTAGTTTCATATACCTTCTCTTCCATTTCTTCCTGCATTTTCATCATTTGCTCCTGCATCTTTTTTGCTTGTTTGAGCATCTGATTCATATTGGCAGCACCACCGGGCATTCCGCCTCTGGGAAATCCTCCCTTTGCCATAACAATCATATCCTTTCTAAAAAAATTCTATTCTTCTACAACGGTCATTTTGTCGCCGAGCAAATCTTTTTTTGCCACCAAATCAAAAACCGACGCAGATTCTTTATTTCGCTGTTTCAGGCTTCCCTTTCGGGAAACAACCACTTTAAGTTCCTGTCCTTGCACTTCTGTAAAAAGTGCGGACAAATAGCTCTTTCCATCAGTTGTATTTATTTTTTCATATGCCAGCTCGCTGGAAATCACAAGTTCAATTTCGTCACCAAAGTCCAAGGCTTCGGCATTAAACAAAAATGTATAAAGTCTCTTGCTTCTTTCTTTGATAAGAAGAAGTGCATCACGCCATTTTGCCCATTTCTTTGCGTCGGTCACATGGGGTGCCGCCGGCTTTGGTGGTTCCTCGTTGGTGGCGGGTACAGCTTTGGCTTTTGTCGTTCCTTTGGGAGCAGCTATACCTTTTTCCTTTATATCCTCAATCAAGGTTTCAAGTCTTTCAACTCTGACTGCAAGACCATCGGCTGATGCATCGCTGTTTGCAGAGCAAAGCTTCACAATCGCCATTTCAACTGCAACCTTGGGAACTGATATTTTCTTTGCTTGAAGCAAAAATTCGCTTAAAACCAGAATGGCATTTATAAGCCTGTCCAGACTGAATTTTTCTGCCTGCTCAATATAGCATTTTATGGCATCTTCGGTTTTTTCCAAAATATCATTTGGCGAATCTGTTGATTTGCAAATCATAAGTGCCCTGAAATGCAAAATAAGTTCTTCGATGAAATCTGCCGCTTCTTTTCCCTTTTTCAAAAAGCCGTCGCTTTTATCAAGAGCTGACTTTGTATCAAATTCTGAAATAGCATCTGCCACAGAAAACAAGACTTTTTTGTCCGCTATTCCTACAATATCAACAACATCATCGTATCTTAGCTCATCCTTGCTGAATGCCACGCATTGGTCAAGGATGCTGAGACCGTCACGCATAGAGCCGTCAGCAAGCTCTGCCACAAGTTCGATGGCATCAGGTGTTATAGCTATATTTTCTTCTTTCACAATTTTGTTCAGGCGTTTTTCAATATCAAAAAGTCCTATTCGCCGAAAATCAAATCTCTGGCAACGAGAATGTATTGTCGCCGGAATTTTGTGAGGCTCTGTTGTTGCAAGAATAAAAATAACGTGGCCGGGCGGTTCTTCAAGGGTTTTGAGGAGTGCATTGAACGCCTCGGTTGTCAACATATGTGCCTCGTCAACAATATAAACCTTATATTTGCAGCCAACAGGACTGTAAACAACCTCGTCTCGTATTTCACGGATGTTGTCAATACCACTGTTGCTTGCAGCGTCCATTTCATAGACATCAAGAATACTTCCGTCAAGAATTCCACGGCAAGCTTCACACTCGTTGCAAGGGTTTCCGTTTTGAGGATTTGTGCAATTTACTGCACGGGCAAAAATCTTGGCAGAAGATGTCTTGCCTGTTCCACGGGTTCCGCAAAACAAATATGCGTGGGCAATTCTGCCTGTGTTTATGCTGTTTTTGAGAGTTTCAGAAATGTGATCCTGACCTACCACATCTTCAAAAACAAGGGGACGCCATTTTCGATAAAGCGCCTGATAATTTTCTGCCATTTGTTTCACCACCCCAAATTTCAAAAAATAATAAAAGCTATGTGCTTGAGTTCGAAGAAAACTTACCTCCGTTACCCAACCGAAGAGCTCAGACCCGGCACCCCTGCGGCACATCAAAAAAGAACTGCTTAACGCTGCTGCATTCCTGCCCTGACGTGGTTCACAGGTTTCAATTGCGCAGGACCGAATCATCAACACCCATCAAATCAGGTCAGACAAGACAAAATTTGCCCCTCAACACAAGTTTTCATCCCCACTATAGCGGATTGTGGGTTACAAGGTACCGCTAACACCCCAATTTAACATAGCTTAAAAATTATATCACGAATCACCCTAAAATGTCAAGGAAAATCACGAATCATTTTGTGTCAAAATTCCCATATTTACGCACTTTCAAAAGATAATGCCGCAAAAAAATTTGCGGCATTAAATAGAAGTTTAAATTATTCAGTAACAATTCTTTTGAGGTTGATTCTGCCCATCTTGTCTATTTCAATAACCTGAACCTTGATGTCATCGCCGATAGAAACAACATCTTCTACCTTTTCGACTCTTGCTTTGTCAAGCTTTGATATGTGGACAAGACCGTCTTTTCCGGGGAGGAATTCAACAAATGCACCAAAGTCCATAATTCTGACAACTTTGCCGTCATAAACCTCTCCAACCTCAGGCTCTTTCACGATGCCTTCGATAATCTTTCTTGCAGCCTCACCCATTTCAGCGTTAGGTGCAGAAATGAATACACGACCGTCTTCTTCGATATCAATTTTTGCACCGGTGTCAGCAACAATCTTCTGTATAACCTTGCCGCCCGAACCGATAACATCACGGATTTTGTCAACAGGAATTTCGATGTGAATTACCTTTGGAGCATACTGTGAAACCTCAGGACGTGGCTCAGCAATAGCCTTAAGCATAACTTCATCCAAAATATAGTATCTTGCATCTCTGGTTTCTGTAAGTGCATTCTTGATGATTTCAGGTGTAAGACCGTCAATCTTGAGGTCCATCTGGATAGCTGTGATACCTTTTTTAGTACCTGCAACCTTGAAGTCCATATCACCAAAGAAATCTTCAAGTCCCTGAATATCAAGAATTGTGATAAATCTTTCGCCCTCAGTAACCAACCCTACAGAAATACCTGCAACGGGAGCTTTGATGGGAACACCTGCATCCATAAGAGCAAGGGTGCTGCCGCAGATACTTCCCTGTGAAGTTGAGCCGTTTGAGCTTAAAACTTCTGATACAAGACGGATTGCATAAGGAAATTCTTCTTCACTTGGAATAACCGGAACAAGAGCACGTTCAGCCAGAGCACCGTGACCAATTTCACGTCTGCCGGGGCCACGTGAAGGCTTTGTTTCGCCAACACTAAATGACGGGAAGTTGTAGTGATGAATGTATCTTCTGTATTCTTCGGTATCAAGACCGTCGATAATCTGTGCATCACCAAGGGCACCAAGGGTCGCAACGGTAAGAACCTGAGTTTGTCCGCGCTTGAAAAGACCGCTTCCGTGTGTTCTCGGGAGAAGTCCAACCTCTGATGAGAGAGGTCTGAGCTGCTGAATTTTTCTTCCATCAACACGCTTGCCCTCGTCAAGAAGCCAACGTCTAACTATTGTCTTCTGGAGCTTATAAAGAGCATCCTCGATATCCTGAGCATATTCCTCTGCCGGATATTTTTCTTCAAAGTTTTCGTATACCTTTCCGTATACAACCTTGAGGTTTTCGTCGCGAATTGACTTGTCGTCTGTATCAAGCGCTTCCTTGACCATATCGGTAGCAAATGCTGCGATATCGTCAAAAATTTCTTCGTTTACAACAATATGCTCATATTCAAACTTGGGCTTTCCGATTTCATCCTGAATGCCTTTGATGAACTGGCAAATCTTCTTGATTTCTTCGTGTGCAAACATAATTGCGTCAAACATTGTGTCTTCAGAAACTTCGTTTGCACCTGCTTCAATCATAACAACCTTTTGAAGACTTCCTGCAACTGTGAGGTTGAGGTCACTCTTTTCGCGCTGCTCAACTGTGGGGTTGATAACAAACTCGCCATCAACAAGACCAACATAAACCGCTGCAATCGGACCGTTGAACGGAATGTCAGAAACCGAAACCGCAGCTGATGAACCAATCATCGCACAAAATTCGGGAGCGTTGTCCTGTTCAACAGACAAAACAGTAGAAACTATAGAAACGTCGTTCCTGAGGTCTTTGGGGAACAAAGGTCTCATAGGTCTGTCAATAACACGAGCTGTGAGGATTGCGTTTTCTGACGGTCTTCCCTCGCGCTTTAAAAAACTGCCGGGGATTTTGCCCACTGCGTACATTCTTTCTTCATAGTCGATACTGAGAGGGAAGAAATCAATCCCGTCTCTGGGTTTTGCTGATGCGGTAGCTGCAGTAACAACAACTGTGTCACCGTATCTTACGATAACAGAGCCGTTTGCAAGCTCTGCAACTTTGCCGAATTCAAGACTGAGCTTTCTGCCGGCAACTTCTGTTTCAAAAATCTTACTCATTTTTATTTTCCTCCTTCGTTTAAGAGGTCTGCTGACTTTAGCACTTAGAAGTATACTTTCAGGATAAATAAAAGCATATTTCTAACTGCTAAACCGCAAACGCTCTCAAAAAATATAAAATTTATTAAAAAAATACAGAAAATTTCTGCTTTTTATTTTGCCCAAAATACGAAATTAAGTCTTTGCCCAAAACGGACAAAGACTTAAAATTGCATTTTTTAGTGTCTGAGACCAAGCTTTTCAACGATAGCACGATATCTTTCGATGTCGTTCTTCATGAGATAGTTAAGAAAGCTTCTTCTTACACCGACCATCTTAAGAAGACCGCGTCTTGAGTGATGGTCTTTTTTGTGTGTCTTGAGATGTTCATTGAGGTGGTTGATTCTTTCTGTGAGGAGTGCAATCTGCACCTCAGGAGAACCTGTGTCACCTTCGTGAACGGCATAAGTCTTGATGATCTCTTCTTTTCTTTCTTTAAGCATCTGGATTCACCTCCATAAAATTTTAAATCCCCATAAAGCTTGGTATAAGGCGGTGAAACATCAACCCTTAAACTAAGCAATAGGTTCATAACCTTTGGTATTATATCACACAAAATCGCTCATGTCAACTGTTTTTTAAGGAAATATTATAGAGCCTTAAAACAGTGGTAATTGCCTGTTCAGTGGAATAACCATCTTGCGGAGCAAAGCGGTTGTCGCCCACGCCATTTATTATACCCGCATTCTTCATTGCGTAAACATTACTTACTGCCCAATCGGAAATATCGTTATTGTCCGCAAACTCTTCAACTGTATAATCCGGTATGTTGCCTGAAAGTACCCATATTCTGAACAATATCGTAGCCGCCTGCTCGCGGGTCAAATATTCATCAGGAGCAAATCTTTTTTCTCCAACACCGTTTATTATACCGACCTCGGATAAAAACTTTACTTTTTCGTCATCGCAGTCAACATAATTGACATTTTCTGCCGGCAACTTTTCCATAGACTTCACAAAGGGCAATTCGTATACCAGCTTGCAGAAGTTTTCACGAGTAATGTTTTTGCGGTATCTGTTTTGCAGTTCTTCCGGCAATAAGCCAAGCTCCTTTGCCTCTTCTATCGTTTCAGCTGCCCAATCCGACGAGTTGTCATAAAGGCATCTTATAACATTGTAGTAACCCGGACCTGCCTTGCCGACGCCTCTGCCGACCATTGCAATACCATCTTTGAATTCGTTACCAATTGACCATTTATAGCCGCTGTTGTCATTTCTTGAAAGCGCCGTTTCGCCGGTTTCGGTTATATACTTGATTTCGCCGTAAGGACGGTAAACCAAGTCCTTTACCACCGATGCAAGTCCTTCGGAAAATGCACTTTGGATATGCCAACCATCAGAAAGCGCAATAATATAATCGCCCTCGGTGTTTATAAATCCCTCAAAGCTGTTTGTTGAAATGCCTAAAAGTCCGTTATCACCAACATTTGTCAGATAGTTGTAATTTGACGCAATCACCTTGCCGTCTGAGTTCACAAGCCTTGAGCCAAAGCTGTCACGGACATCAAACAATCCCTCACCAATATGTTCTATATCGCCTAAGGACTCAGTAATCACCTTTCCGTCAAGGTTTATGATTTTATAGGTTGAAGTTTTGGAATCATAAATTTTAATCAAGCCGTCCTTATAAATAAACGATACCCCAACATCTCGAAGTTCAAGCAGCAAATTGGATTCTTTATCATAAATCTTGTTTGTATTCCCATCGGTCTCAAGAATATAATCTTCCGCTGCCATGAAAATCTCCGGCTCACCCATAAATTCTTTGAGCAATCTGCCCTCTTCATCAAGAATCCAGCAGTATACGCCGATATATACCTTGTATCGACCTCTGCCAAACGGAAACACCTTGTTTTCGCCATACTCTTCTCTCAGTTCTGACAGAACCTTATCCTCAACGTAGGTCTGACCTTTAACATACGCCTCGTCATCGGTCTCATTTCCAAAGCTGTCGATATACTTTACCTCTCCGTTTTCAAGGGTAAAGGAATATCCGTTTTGCCATTTCTCCAATGTTTTAACATTACCGTAATCTATTTATTCATAATACCAAATCGGCTCGTCCTCAGGCAAGTCCACCTTAGTGATACCTTACTTTTCACAATCGGTCACACGGAAATATCCGGGATCCAGATTGTCCCACCGGTAATCACCAACAATTTTTATTCCGCTATCTGTTAAGTCAACAATGGTTTTTCCGTTTTTGTCAATTATTTTAGTTGAATTAACGCAAGCAATACCACCGTAAAAACCACCTATTGAGTAGTTTTCGGCATTGAACGCAATCTTGCCTTTTAAATTCAGTACATCGTGCTGCCAGCTGCCGTCTTTGTTGCAGCGGCTTGCAAAAGCAAGACCCTCATTAAAGCCAAAAACCATACGGTAGTCAAAGCTTGTCAATTCTCTGCCAAAAATATCGTAATATCCGCCCTTATCATAAGCTTTTTTTGCCGCAATTCTGCCCTCTGAAATATCCACAATCTGAATATGCTCCATCGGCAGAATTTCATTTCCGTCAAAATCAACCACGCCATAAAGTAGACCATATTCTTCTTTATCTTCACGGGTATTTTCCTTTTCAATAATTATAAGACGGTTATCGGGACAAACATTTTGTGGCTCATATTCAAGAATTGGCTGCATAACAACCACGCCCTGTCTGTTTGCAAGGCCAAACTTCCCGTCTTTTTTCAAAACATAAAAAACATCATAACCATCATACAGGGATTTTATGTAATCATATTCAAAGTCAAGAATTGTTTGTCCCTCATAATTCAAAACACCATATTTTCCGTCAAGCTCTGCCACTATATTGTAATCATTTTCGGACAGATAAACATCATCATATATGGCAGGAATTATCTCCTCAAGAGAGCTGTTTACCACACCGATTTTGTCATTTTCAAAAAACAACATTTTGTTCTTAATTAAGGTAAGGCATTGATAGTTATCCCGACGCAAAAACTTGCTGTACGGAGCTTTTGCAATAAGCTCCCCGTTTCTGTAAATACCAAACTCACCCTCATAGTACATACGGGGTCTGCCATCATCATTGTTCGAAATATCCACTATCTCTGAGTTGTTATAGCCTTGTAAAACTCTGCCCGGTACATCAAAAACATATTCCATACCGTAATGGTTTATTTGATACTGCTTTCCGTCTTTTGTTGCAACAGCAAACCAATCGTCATACTCGCATATACTGTCATAATCAGCAGACTTTTTATTTCCCTCTGCATCATAAACAGCGTAACTGCCATCCTTTTTTGCAACATAAATATCATAGATCTCCTTGCGTATTTCGCTGAACTCAACGGGCAACACAATTTCATAGCTCTTTTGCTCTGTTTCCGCATTAACACATACAAATGAACACAAAATCGAAATTATTATAAAAAAACTTATCATGCGTTTCATAAAAATGCTCTCCTTTTTTATGTAGCTTTTGCATATTCAACTAAATCCCAAATTGCGTTTTTATCAGTAAAATCTCCGTCCGCATCACAAAGCTCTATCAGAAGCTTTTCCATATCACTTGGGTTTTCTTTTGATGACATAAACTTTTTAAGAGCCTTTATTGCTGTTTTATGGGGGAAAGAAAGTTCATTAAGCACCATTTTGCCAAGGAAATTAAAAACTTTTACGTTTTCGGGCAAGCCGTTTTTGAAGTTCTTTTCAATAACCATTCTGTCATAATATTCACGGCAGTTAAGAGGGGTAATTCCCGTTGAGAAAACAGCAATTTTTTTATCCTTTAGCATCTCAATATTTTTTGTTATAAGCCCTGCCCCGCAAATAACTTCGCCATAAAGACCTCCGCCATATATTATGGTGTCATACTTTGCCAAATTGGATGCAGAAACGTTTTTTGCATCAAAAATATCGCAACAAAGCTCCTCCGCTATCCACTGGGCATATTTTTGTGTAGAGCCGTATCGGGATTTGTATATTACCACCGAATTCATAAAAAGTCCTCCCAAAGATAAATTCTATTTCACACGCTCGTTTATGTAACCCTTCTTATAGTTTTCCAAAAGCTCGTTTAAAATTTTTATCTTGTGTTTTATACCCTCGCCAATATCGGTATCACGAACCTTTTTTCTGCCAATATTCTGTTCAACCAGCGTACGGCTCGAATAAAGGTCAAAATCGTTTTCAATCACATCGTTTACACCGGTGAACGGCTGATGCTGGGTTATATAAAATCCGGTAGAATTGTTAATCAGAGTATAACCTGCAATCCCCGTAGTTCCCTGATAAGGTTTTGAAAAACCGCCATCGATGACATACAGCTTTCCAAAAGCCTTAATCGGGCTTTCGCCTTTTCCAGTTTTCACAGGAACGTGGCCGTTTATAATATGCGCACTGCTTTTGTCGAGACCGAATTCGTCAAAAATCATATCACATGTATCCGGATTTTCAATAAAGTTGTAATAATGATTCTTTGGCTCACCAAAAAGCTCTTTGCCCTTGATGAAATATCTTTCAAAGGTGGTAAGTCTGTCTTTGCCGTGGAGCGGCGACTTCTTTCCGCACCAGAGATACCAGACAAAATCGCTTTCAGGCACGGTGGATTTTGAAAGGTAGATTTTGCGAACAAGGTTGTCAATAAAATCAAGATAGCTTTTCCCCTTCATTTCACTGCCAAAAAAGTTCACGCAGTCAAGGTTTCCTTTCTCGTCAAGGGGTATACATCCGTGGAAAAGGAGATTGTTGTTGTAGATTTTATAAACTCCGCCATTATTAAGCACAAAACGTATATGCTGCTGAAGCTTTTCGCTGTGCAAAAACGACCGTTTTAAAGACGCCACAACACGTTCCTCATCCTCAGTGAGAGTATAAGGCGAATCTGGATTTACGGTTGGCAAATCACAGTCGGTAAGGGGATAACTGTTTCCGTTTATTGATATTGTTTTTTTGGAAAAGTCAATTTTGTCAAGAAGCAACCGGTCTTCCATTTCGTATTCAGGATGATTTTTTATAATTTGTCCCTCAAGCTTGAACTGGATAACTGCAATCGCTTTGTGCATCTTGGCTGTTATTCTCGCGTCATTGGTTGTGAGAGCGTGCTTGTTTGAATCAAGGGGTATAAAGTGTTTGCAATCATCGTCTGCATATGTGCTGAGTGCAAAGTTCGCAAGAGTTCTGGTATTGATACCATAGCCTATTTCTATTACATCAAAATTGTTATACCGCAGAGAATTTCGTATAACATTGGCAATGCAGGCACTATGCCCTGATGCCGCTCCGATCCACTCAATATCGTGGTTGCCCCACTGAAAATCGATGGAATGATATTTGAGAAGCTCATCCATAATGATGTCTGCTCTTGGCCCTCTGTCAAATATATCACCGAGAATATGTAAGTGGTCAACGCTGAGGCGTTTTATGAGATTTGCTATTGCAACAATGAATTCATCCGCTCTGCCAATTTCTATTATTGAGTTTATAATCTGTGTGTAATAATCATGCTTGTCTTGTTCCGCATTTCTGGTATGCAAAAGTTCCTCTATTATATAGCTGAAATCCTGAGGCATCGCTTTTCTCACCTTAGAGCGGGTATATTTGGTGGAAACAACCCGACAGATTTCAACCAGACGATAAAGGGTCAGAGCATACCATTCATCATTGAGCTTGTTGTTTTGTTTCAGATAATATAACTTTTGTTCAGGATAATATATAAGTGTTGCAAGAAGCTTTCGTTCACTTTCGGTAAGAGTCGTCTGATACAAAACATCAATTTTTGTCTTTATTACACCGGAAGCATTTTTCAAAACGTGCAGAAAGGCTTCGTATTCGCCGTGCAAATCACTCATGAAATGCTCAGTGCCTTTCGGGAGATTCAAAATGGCCTGAAGATTGATAATCTCAGTGCAAACACTTTGGATAGACGGATAATCGTTGGCAAGCAATTTCAGATAGTCAATTTCGTACGCTTTGTTGTTCAAAAAAATCATCCTTTCAAAGTATATTTATATCTTATTTATAGTTCTTAGAACATCTTTTCTTTTTAGCATCTCATCAATTCTTTCAATATAATCTTTCGGTTCTTTCACATTGAAAATCCTTTCTATCCGGTCGGTTTCTCTGTCGACAGTTTTTGTAACACCGCCACAGCCAAGTGAAATTATACTTTGCACCTCTTCCATAATATAAATATTGTAAAGGCTCTCGGTCCCCGGCTTTGCATAACCGACGTTTTCGAGATTTCCCAGCATATTTTTTTGTCGGTAAAGGTAATAGGGATTTTTTCCGTTTGCCATAACGGTTTCACGCGCAAAATCCACCATTTTTGACACCTTGTCGCCATCTGTAAGTTCATAATCGCCAAGAGTTTCATTGAGCCTTGACGAACGTTTTATGCTCATTGTGTGAACGGTTGTATTTTCTGGATTAAGTTTTTCAACCTCTTCCACTGTGTATTTGAACATATCCAGGTTTTCGCCCGGAAGCCCTGCGATTATGTCCATATTTATGACGTCAATTCCACATTCACGGGCAAGGTACATAGCCTTTCGTATATCATCCGGTGTGTGATTTCTGCCGATTACATCAAGGGTTTCTTGATTCATAGTTTGGGATTTATGCTTATTCGGTTTATGTTATGATTTTTAATAGATATAAGCTTTTCACGAGTAACAGTGTCGGGTCTTCCCGCCTCAACAGTGAATTCTTTAATTTTTGAAAGGTCAAATTCACTGTAAAGACAATCAAAAAGTTCATCAAGCTGATTTGCCGTGAGTGTCGTAGGCGTCCCGCCGCCGATATAAACGGTTTCAACGGTGCTTCCGTTTTGTTTTATTATATCTGCGGTATATTTGATTTCTTTTTTAAGGCAGTCAAGGTACTGGGGAACAAGTTTTGCGCTTTTTGCAAGGCTATTGCTTATAAAAGAGCAATAAAGACATCTTGTGGGGCAAAAAGGTATGCCGATATAAAGACTGACGCCGTTTTCGTACATATTGTCAACAATGGCTTTTTCAATCTCCGCAATCATCACCGCAAGCTCCGCTTTTTCACGTGAAGCCCCGTATTCAAGCATAAAAGAGCCCACTGCTTCCTGTGCGCTCTTTTTTTCGTTTATTAACTTTGTTGCAAGTTTCACAGGGCGTATCCCGTCCAAGATTCCCCATGGTCTAAATTCTGTTTTCATATGAGATAAGGATTTTCCTTTCTTTGTTTTCCGATTGTGGTAGAAAAACCGTGACCGGGATAAACTTTGATTTCGTCACCTAAGGGCATAAGCTTTTCTTTTATTGATTTTATTTCATCATCAAAGCTGCCCAGAGGGAAATCGGTTCGCCCGATTGAGCCGGAAAACAACGTATCACCGCTTATCAAAATCTCGCCATTCACAAGGTAGCACGCACCACCCGCAGTGTGACCGGGAGTGTGAATTGTTTCAATCAAAAGCCCGTCAAGGACAATCCTTTCTCCATCATCAAGTAGAGAATATTCATGGATTTTGCCTACCTTGTCCGCATGTTCACCCGAAAGGTTGAGGGCAGGGTCTGAAAGATACTTTTCTTCATCCTTGTGAAGCATACATTTTGCACCGGTTTTGTCCATTATTTCCTTCAGTGCAAGAATGTGGTCAAAATGAGCGTGAGTAAGGAGAATAATTTTGAGGTTTAAGTCGTTTTTGTCGAGATAATCAAGTACCTTTTCGCTATCTGCAGGGGCATCAAATAAAACTGCATTTTTTGTGTTTTCATCTGCAATGAGATAACAGTTTGTAACCAGTTCTCCCAAAATAAATCTGTGAAAAAGCATTTCTTCCTCCAAAAATATTATTGACGTCTTCGTATTACCGACTGAACACCGTCAATTTGTTTGAGCTTCTTGATTGCATTTTCAAGATGCTCGGTGTTTTTAATCTCGATGGAAATCTCGATAATAGCAACGTTGTTTTTGACCGTTCTTGCATTCAGTCCCTTTGTAGGAATTTTAAGTTCAGCGGTAACGGTCATGATATCGACCAGCAAAGAATTTCTGTCAATAGCTGTGATGCAAAGAAGTGCCTGAAAATCGTTCACTACTTCCTGTGCCCAGTAGACATTTATGAACCGCTGTTCTTCCTCCGGTGAAAACTTTGCATTCACGATATTTATACAGTCTTTTCTGTGAACCGCAACACCTCTGCCACGTGTGACATAACCAACAATCTGGTCACCGGGGACAGGGCTACAGCAATGTGAAATCCTCACAAGACAGTTGTCAATGCCCTCCACAACAACACCGCTATGGTTGGCCTTTGCAGTGGTTTTAACCACAAATTTTTCAGCAATATCACCTATATCCTGATGGCTTGAAATATCTTTCTTACACTTTTCTTTGAATTTTGCAAGATACTTTCCCGCACTTGAGCCTCCGTATCCAAGGGTTGCAAAAACGTCATCAAGCTGCTTGAAGCCATACTTTGGAAGAAGCTCTTCAAGCATTTCGGTTTTGTTTATATAAGTTGCGGGTATACCGGATTTTTTCAGTTCCTTTTCAAAAATTTCTTTGCCTTTTATGATATTTTCGGCGCGATTTTCTTTTTTCAGGAACTGATTTATTTTATTTCGTGCCTGAGAAGTTTTCGCAATTTTCAACCAGTCGAGGTTTGGTCCACGGGATGAATTTGAAGTGTTAATTTCAATAATGTCACCGTTTTCAAGTATAGTATCCAAAGTAACAATCTTGCCGTTTACCTTTGCGCCTTGCATTTTGTTTCCCACAGCACTGTGGATTGCATAAGCAAAGTCAATAGGCGTCGCACCTGCAGGCAAGCTTATAACATCACCCTTTGGAGTAAACACAAATACTTCATCGCTGAACATATCTATTTTGAGCGTCTGCATAAAATCTTCAGCGTTTGTCATATCCTTTTGGATTTCAAGAAGCTGCTTTATCCATTCAAGCTTGTTGTCAATATCCGACTTTCCGCTTATTCCTTCTTTATATTTCCAGTGCGCAGCGATACCGTTTTCGGCAGTACGGTGCATTTCCCAAGTGCGTATCTGAATTTCAAAAGGCGTTCCGTTGGGACCAATCACTGTGGAATGAAGCGATTGATACATATTCGGCTTTGGCATAGCGATATAATCCTTGAAACGTCCGGGAATGGGCATAAAAAGTTCATGCACCATACCAAGAACCGCATAACAGTCTGCATCGGTATTTACAATCACACGCACAGCAAACAAATCATAAATTTCATCAATGGTCTTGTTTTGCATAAACATTTTCCGATAAATGCTGTAAAAATGCTTAGCTCTGCCCTCAACATGGGCATCAATACCAAGCTTTTCAAGTCGCTGAGTGAATATGCTTATAATATCGCTTATATATCTTTCGCGTTCTCCTTTTTTTTGACGAATACTGTCCACAATTTCATAATAGCCGATGGGGTCAATATACCGAAGGGAAAGGTCTTCAAGCTCCATCTTGATTTTTGACATACCAAGCCTGTGCGCAAGGGGTGCAAAAACCTCCAGCGTTTCTCTTGCCTTTTCTCTTTGCTTATGTTCCGGCATAGATTTCAGCGTGCGCATATTATGCAATCTGTCCGCAAGCTTTATAAGAATAACCCTTACATCCTTTGCCATAGCAAGGAACATTTTTCTCAAATTTTCAATCTGCTGTTCCTCGTTTGAGGCATAAGGGATTTTACCAAGTTTTGTTACACCGGAAACCAAAAGTGCAATGTTTTCTCCAAACTCACGCTGAATTTCTTCGTCGGTTGCATCGGTATCTTCAACCACATCGTGAAGAAGTGCAGCAGCAACCGAGCTAGCATCAAACTCCATATCAGCCAAAATGTTGGCAACAGCTATTGGATGCATAAAAAACGGCTCGCCTGACGCTCTAAGCTGTCCATCGTGTTTTTTGCATGCAAAATCAAACGCCTTGACAACAATATCAAGATCCTTGGCAACATTGTTGTTTTTTAACTTTTTAAGCAAATTTTCCAGTTGCGTTTGCATAATCTATTTCACATCCACAAGTTTAATATCCTTCAAAATAAGCTGTATATTCTTGAAACCTTTGTAGTCATTTATGTCAAGGCCAAAGGCAACCTCAACAAAATCGCCCTCTTTGAGATGATTGAAATATTCACCCATACCAAAGCCCACTGCATCAAAGAACTTATTGTCTTTGAGAAGCGTCATACGAAGATGCTTTCCTTCGCTCATGGTACTTATTTTGTGAATTTTTATATTTCTTACCGCAAAAACCGGTAAGGGATTGTCAACACCAAAGGGATGCAGTTTGTTTATCTCGTCAACAGTTTCCATGGTTATGTAAGCTGGCTTTATGACAGCGTCTACCGAAACTGTGGGGATAAGCGATTGTTCATCAATTTTGCTAAGTTTCTGCGAATTGATAGCAGTGCGGAATTTTTCAATGTTCTCTGTTTTTATTGAAAGACCGGCCGCAAGCTCGTGTCCGCCGAATTTTTCGAGAATATCACTGCTGTTTTCAAGGGCTTCAAAAAGATTGAAACCGCTCACGCTTCTGCCTGAGCCCTTTGCCTCATCACCGTCGATAGCAAAAAGGATTGATGGTCTGTAAAATTTCTCAGTGATTTTTGACGAAACTATACCCACAATGCCATGATGCCAGTTTTCGTGGGGAATAACCAACACCTGGTCCTCCTTTATCTGAGGATTTTTTTCGATGTATTCAAGAGCCTCAGCAAACATTTTCTGTTCGGTCTGCTGTCTGATTATATTTTCTTCGCACAAACTGTTTGCAAGCTCGTATGCTTTTTCCTTATCCTGAGTGAGGAACATTTCTACACTGCGTGACGCACAGCCAAGACGACCGCTGGCGTTTATTCTGGGAGCAATAATATATCCAATAGACGATGTAGTGATAGCCTTGTTATTTGTAATGGAAACATCAAGAAGTGCCTTGAGACCGATATTTTCGGTGTTCTTGAACTTTTCAAGACCTTTCGTAACAATAATTCTGTTTTCATCAACCAAGGGAGAAATATCCGCAACAGTTCCAAGGCATACAAGGTCTGCATACTTTGATATAAGCTTTTCGACAGAAGAATTTTCGTCAAGAGCCTGAATAAGCTTGAACGCAACGCCAACCCCTGCAAGGTTTTTGAAAGGATATTTGCAGTCTTTCCGTTTGGGGTCAATGGCAGCAAAAGCCGCAGGAATAGTCTCTTTACATTCATGATGGTCGGTGATAATAAAGTCCATACCGATACTCTTTGCGTATTCGGTTTCTTCAACGGCAGTAATACCGGTATCAACAGTAATGACAACGCCGGTTCCGTTTTCCTTTATTTTATCCAAAGCTTCGCGGTTTACACCATAACCTTCCTGTATCCGGTCGGGAATATAATAATCAACCTCAAAGCCCATAGAAGTAAGATGCTTATAAAGGATAGCAATGCTTGTGATGCCATCAACGTCATAATCGCCATAAATGGTAATTTTTTCACCTTTTGCCTGAGCTTCTTTGATTCTGGCTACAGCTTTGTCCATATCTTTGAGAAGATACGGGTCGTGAAGGTTTTTGAGGTCACAATGCAGAAATTTTTCAATTTCACTGCTTTCTCTTATGCCTCTGTTATACAAAATAATAGACGCCAAGGGTGAAATATTAAACTCCTTTGAAATCTCGACAACTCTGTTTTTGTCAAACTCTTTAAGTACCCAATTTTTCTGTAACATAAGTTATTCTCCTACCTGTTAATTTTTCACCCTACATTTTATCACGTTTTTCGCTAAAAAACAACCCTTTTTTGAAAAGATATGTTTTAAAAGCATTCCACGTTCCTTATCAGGAATTTTTAAGTTCAACAACTGTAACTCCGTTTTCGCCCTCTCCGTATTTTCCAAGCCTGAAAGATTTGACATGAGGATGCTTTCGGAGCATATCATGAACGCCCTGCCTCAAAACGCCTGTACCCTTGCCGTGTATGACGGTAACTGTGTTAAGTCCCGACATCGCCGCTCTGTCAAGAAACATATCGGTTTCCATAAGAGCCTCTTCCAATATCATTCCACGAAGGTCCACCTCGGTTTTCACTGTTTTTGTGCTGTTCAGTGTTTCCTTTCGGGGTATAAACCTTGCGATATTCTTTTGTGTTTCATCCTCAAGAATCACCAGATTTGAAAGCTTTGATGTTGTTTTCATTATGCCCATCTGAATTACTGCGGTTTCTGCTTTTTTATCAATGGTAAGAATTGTTCCCTTGTCATTGATATCAACCATTAAAACAGACATTCCGGGTTTTAGCGCGTTTATATTTATTTTTTGCAATTTGGGCTTTGAAGAATTTTTTGTTTTAACCGTTTTCTTGATGCGAATGTTCAAATCTTTGCGGACTTCCTCCATCGCTTTCAGCGCTTCTTTTTCGTCCTTTTCTTTTTTGAGGGCACGCATCTTTTCCAGGATTTCATCAGTTTCTGCCTTGGCTTGTTCAATTATCTCTGCAGCTTTTTTGTTGGCCTTTTCAAAAATTTCATCACGCTTTTTGTCCAGAAGCCTTCTTTCTCGAACAAGCTCTGCCTTTATGTCCTGAACCTCTTTTTTGAGCCGTTCCTGTTCAACACGTGAAATTTCTGTAATCTTTCGGTTCTTTTCGATGTCAGTTAAAATGTCCTCAAATTTTATACTCTCTTTTGAAAGCAGCTGTTTTGAATCTTCAATGATAAAATCTGAAAGTCCCAGCTTTTTGGAAATTGCAAAAGCGTTGCTCTTTCCGGGAACGCCCACAAGAAGTCGGTACGTGGGGCTGAGTGTTTCCACATCAAATTCACAAGAGCCATTTTCTACTTTTTCTGTTGACAGAGCATAAACCTTAAGCTCGCTGTAATGCGTGGTAGCCACAGTTTTTGCCCCAAGATTTTTCACATAGTTTAATATGGCTGTAGCCAATGCCGCTCCCTCTGTGGGGTCGGTTCCCGCACCGAGTTCATCAAACAATACCAGTGAATCCGGAGTTATTTTATTTAATATTCCCACAATATTTGTCATATGCGACGAAAATGTACTGAGACTTTGCTCAATGCTCTGTTCATCGCCTATGTCGGCATAAATCCCATCGAACACAGAAAGAATTGTCCCGTCACCTGCCGGAACATAAAGACCTGACTGTGCCATGAGCGAAAGAAGCCCGACGGTTTTGAGAAGAACGGTTTTTCCACCGGTATTGGGCCCGGTAACCACCAGGGTATCAAAATCAATGCCCAGTGAAATATCCTGTGGTACCACCCTTTTGGGGTCAATGAGGGGGTGCCTTCCGCTTTTTATCAGGATGTTTCCCTTATCGTTCATTTGAGGACAAACGCCCTTTTGAGCTATACCCAGTTTTGCCTTTGCAAACTGCAAATCAATATTGCAAATCGCCTCATAATCCCACTTGACGGCATCGGATATTTCTGCAACAACAGCCGTAAGTTCCGCAAGAATACGCTCAATCTCAGTTTTTTCTTTTGCTGCAAGGGTGTGAAGCTCGTTGTTTGCATCTACAACACCTGAGGGCTCAATAAATAAAGTGCCTCCCGATGCCGAGACATCATGAACAATACCTTGAACATCTCCTTTGTGCTCAGCCTTTACCGGAAGAACATATCTGTCGTTTCTGAGAGTAACAATAGGGTCCTGCAAAAATTTCTGATAATGGGGCGAGCGTATCATGGAATTTAATGTGTCTTTTATTTTGTCACCCATACGGGCAATCTTTCTGCGGATATTTGCAAGCTCCGCACTTGCGCCATCTGCCATTTCTGTTTCAGAAATTATCGACGAAGATATACGAGTTTCGATGTCATTGTGAGCTTCAAGAGCCTCGAAGTACCGGTCAAGTACGCCCTCGTGTCCGTCATAATATTTTTTGAGACCGGATGCGCACGCAAGGACTTTTGCAATATTCAAAAGCTCAGGCATGGAGAGAGTTCCCCCCACACTTATGCGCTTTAAAGAAGACGTAACCTCAGAAACGGACATAAGCGGCGGTGAACCGTATTTCAAGACCATAACAACAGCTGCATCTGACATTGAAAGGTCGCTATTCACCTCCGAAAGCACTGTTTTGGGCACGATACATCTTGCTTTTTCCTTGGTTTCATCACAAACTGTATAGTCTGCCAAAAGCTCGCGTATTTTATTAAATTCAAGAGTTTTTAAAGTTTTTTCTTCCATCACAATAAAGCTACCTCTTTTTTTAAATAACAAGTTTAAAACCAATGATATTTTAACACAAATATGCCCAAATGTAAACGATTTGGAACTTTTTTATAACAAAAAACCCCGTAATATTTAAATTACGGGGCTTTAGAACTATTTATGTTTTATCCAATATACTTTTTAATCGCGTCACGAATCATTTTTGCTGCTTCTTCAACAATCTGCACATCACTATCCGCAAGGTTTGCAAGAGGCTTTCTTACTCCACCAAGCTCAAGAGCTTCATTGATTTTAAGAATTGCCTTGATAACTGCATACAGATTTCCGTGACCTGAGCACATTTTGTAAATAATGGCATTCACATCATACTGAATTTCCATCGCCTTTTCCATCTCGCCTGCTTTAACATACTCATCCATCTTGAGGAAGAGTTCAGGCATAACACCGTATGTACCGCCAATTCCGCCTTCGGCGCCAATAACTCTACCACCGATGAACTGTTCGTCAGGACCGTTGAAGACTATGTAATCTTCCCCTGCCTCCTGCTTGAACTGCTGAATATCCTGGATTGGCATTGAAGAATTTTTAACACCAATAACCTTAGGATTCTTTCTCATCTCTTTGTAAAGATTGAGAGTAAGTGCAACACCTGCAAGCTGCGGAATGTTGTAAATTACAAAATCTGTGTTGGGTGCTGCTGAGCTTATATCGTTCCAGTACTCAGCGATTGCATATTCAGGGAGACGAAAATAAATAGGAGGGATTGCAGCAATAGCATCAACTCCCAAAGATTCTGCGTGCTTTGCAAGCTCCATACTGTCCTTTGTGTTGTTGCAAGCAACGTGCGCAATAACGGTGAGTGAGCCATCGTTTGCTTTCATAACGTTTTCAAGAACGATTTTGCGGTCCTCAACACTCTGATAAATACATTCACCCGAAGAACCGTTTACATAAACGCCTTTTACACCTTTTTTGATGAAATATTTTGTGAGTGCCTGTACGCCCTCAGGACTGATTTCACCATTTTTGTCATAGCAGGCATAAAATGCCGGAATAACACCCTTGTACTTATCCAAATTTCTCATAAATTTTTCACACCTTTCGTCCCGATAATTGCGGGAATTTAAAATAATTAGTTATACCCCAATGCTTTCGCATTAAAACAATTCTAACACCAAAAACTGCCTGTGTCAAGAATTCCCTCACAAAAGATTTTTACGAAGTTCTTCAGCTGATTTTGGGCTAAGAAGCGCCGGTGCAACATCAAAAACTGTTTTGCAACCTGTTTCGCCATTGTTATTCAGTCTAAATGCTGCGCGTGCATAAGCCACAATAACAGAGGCCGTAAATTCAGGATTTGAATCAAGCTTCAGACTGTATTCGATTATGTGATTATTTTCAAGATTTTCACCGGTTTTTCCACTTCTTATAACAAATCCGCCATGAGGAATTCCGCTGTGATCACGCACAAGTTCTTCTTTTGAAATAAAATGAACAATGGTGTCATAATCCGCAAAATAGTCCGGCATAGTCTTTATTTCTTCTTCAATGCGGCATTTGTCGGCCCCGTCTTCTGCCACAACAAAACATTCCCTGATGTGCTTTTCGCGGGTTGAAAGTTCGGGGTTTTCGCCGCTTCTCACAGCGTCAAGTGCCGCTTCAACAGGGATGGTATATTGTTTTGCATCCAAAACGCCATCTATCCTGCGGATAGCGTCAGAATGTCCCTGGCTCACGCCTTTGCCCCAAAAAGTATAGCTTTTTCCATCCGGAAGTATTGTTTCAGCATACATACGATTGAGAGAAAACATACCGGGGTCCCAGCCAACCGAAATAATGGCAACCTTTTTTCCTTCCCTTGCAGCTTTGTCAACGTTTTCAAAATGCTGGGGAATTTTCGCATGGGTATCAAAGCTGTCAACCACATTATAGAGCTTTGCCATTTCAGGAGTCTGCATCGGCAAATCCTTTGCACTTCCGCCGCAAAGAATCAAAACATCTATTTTATCTGTCATTTTGGAGAGCTCGTCCGCATGATAAACCAAAGCTCCCTCTGTTTTTATTTCAAGCGAAGCAGGGTCCCGCCTTGTAAACACTGCAACAAGCTGCATATCAGGATTTTGTCTGATTGCATTTTCAACGCCACGACCCAGATTTCCATAACCATAAATTCCAATTCTTATACTCATTTTATGCACGCCTTTCTGTCAACTTTATATAGATTATATTTTTGAAATTGCATCTTTAACCATCTCAAGGGCTTTATTTGCAGTACTTTCACGCACGGCATCGCGGTCGCCGTCAAAAACAAACATTTCCGCCTTGTGCTCACACCCACTGCAAAGACCAATCCATACTGTCCCAACTGGCTTTTGTGGCGTTCCGCCGCCGGGTCCTGCTATGCCGGTAACGGATATTCCAAAATCAGCCCCCGAAATCTTTTTGACGCCTTTGCACATTTCAAGAGCAGTTTCCCGTGACACCGCACCAAAGTGTTCAAGAGTCTCGCGCTTAACTCCCAAAATTTTATGTTTTTGCTCATTGGAATAAGTGACAACCCCGAGGTCAAAACACCCAGACGCACCGGGCACAGCAGTTATTTTTTGCGAAATAAGACCTCCTGTGCAGCTTTCCGCGGTGGAAACTTTGAGGTTTCGTTCCAAAAGCAGTTCACAAACAATTGTTTCAATATTTTTCATTATTTTATCACCAGAACTTCTTCCTGCCCGATTGCCTCTTTTAGCTCTGTTTCAATATCTCCAAGAGCCTTTTCTGCCTCAATGATTTCATCGAGCGCCGGCTTTGTCTTCGGATGTTTGGGAACGAAAATTGTGCAACAATCTTCATACGGCAAAATGGAAGTTTCATAAGTGCCGATTTTCTTTGATATAGTGACAATTTCTTCCTTGTCCATGCCGATTAAAGGTCTGAAAACCGGCTGCGATACAGCATTGTCGGTGCACACAAGGCTTTCCATTGTTTGGCTTGCAACCTGACCTATGCTTTCACCCGTAATAAGTGCCGCAGAACCTTCACGAGCCGAAATTTTCTCTGCAATTCTCATCATAAGTCTTCGCATTATAATGGTGAGATAGTTTTCAGGACATTTTTCGATAATATCAAGCTGAATTTGCGTAAATGGCACAATGTGAAGTTTTATTTTTCCACAATAAGCCGACATTTGTTTCGCAAGGTCAATAACCTTTTCCTTTGCACGGTCACTTGTATAAGGATGACTGTGAAAATGAACAGCTTCGAGTGCAACACCGCGCTTTGATATCATATATCCCGCAACAGGGCTGTCGATACCTCCGGAAAGGAGAATTGTTGCCTTTCCGTTTGTGCCTACCGGCATACCGCCTGCACCCTTTATCTTTCTGGTATAAACAAATCCGTCTTGTCTCACCTCAACATTTACCGTTATATCGGGGTTGTGGACATCAACCGATATTCCTCTTACAGCTTCCAGAATTTTTCCACCGACAACACGACAAATTTCAGGAGATTTCATCGGAAAATTCTTGTCTTCGCGTTTTGCTTCAACTTTAAATGTTTTTCCCTCACAATAAAGAGGCTTTATGCACTCAACAGCAGCCGCAGCAATGCTGTCAATGTCCTTTTCGCATTTCATAACGGGACAGATATTGACAATGCCGAAAACACGGCTCAAAGAATCAAGTGCCTCGTCCATGTCAAGACCTTCTTCAAGGGGCTCAACATAAATCGTTGATTGTGATTTTCGCACACCGAATTTACCGATCTTTTCAAGGCGGCTTTTGATGTTGTCCACAAGCTTTGCTTCAAAAAGGGGCTTGTTAAGCCCCTTGAGAGCAATCTCGCCATATTTTAAAAGTATCAAATCTATCTTTTGCATAAAATTCTCCAATCCTAAAAAGACTTCCTATCTTTTTAAAAGCTTTCTGATAAGGTTTACGTGCTTTACTGTACATTCAACCGCGTAATCAATTTCTTCAGCCGTAGTAAACTCCGACAAACTGAAACGGATGCTTCCGTCAATCATTTTTTTGTCAGTACCTATGGCAGTGAGTACATAACTCGGTCCTTTCTTGTGGCTTGAACACGCCGAACCAGATGAAACATAAACGCCGTCTGCCTCCAGCGAATGAAGAAGCACCTCTGACTTGACATTTCCAAATGAGACATTCAGTATATGGGGTGCTGAAAATCCGTCAGGAGTGTTTATGACAATATCATCAAGTCGTGCTTTCAGTCCATCCCGCAGTCTGTTTTTCAGGACTTCCATTTTTGCCGCTTTTTCTAAAATGTTATCAAAAGACAGCTTTGCCGCAAGTCCAAATCCGGCAATCCCGGGAACATTTTCAGTGCCGGGTCTTATATTTCCCTGCTGTCCACCACCATAGATAATGGGAACAAGCTTGTTTTTATTTTTAACATACAAAGCCCCAACGCCTTTTGGTCCGTGTATTTTATGGCTGCTCAGGGATATAAAATCAGCATCAAGCTGATTTACAGAAAACGGAAATTTTCCATAAGCCTGGACTGCATCAATATGAAACAGAGTGTTGGGGTTTTGTGCTTTAATAAGCTTACCGATTTTTTCTACAGGCTGCACTGTTCCGATTTCATTATTGACAAACATACACGAAACCAAAACAGTGTCCTTTCTTATCATTTTTGACAGGCGTTCAATATCAACTATACCTTTTTTTGAAACAGGAATAAGTTCAACAATATAGCCCCGTTTTTCAAGGTGTTTAAGAGTGTTAAGCACTGCAGGATGCTCTATTGTTGTGCTCAGAATGTGCTTGCCACGTCCGGCCCTGGCAGCGCCTAAAATCGCAAGATTGTCTGCCTCGGTGCCACCGGAAGTAAAATAGATACTTTCCGGGTCGGCCTTTATGGTTTGTGCTATTTGCACGCGGGCTGTTTTGATGAGTTTTTCCGCTTCAATACCTTTTCTGTGCAATGAAGATGGATTGCCGAAAGAATTGTACATAATGTCCGACACAAGCTCGGCACATTCTTTAAAAGACCTTGTTGTTGAGCTGTTGTCCAGATACACATTCACTGTATTTCTCATCGCCTTTCTTTCCGCAACGTTACTGAAAATAACGCTTATCAGCGGAACCGGATAAGCGCATTTTAAAGATACCCAATTTGTATCTATAATTTATAGTATGTGTAGGTTTCATTATTTGTGCAACAGATATTTTTTGAAAGTAATAAAGAAACTTTTGTTAATCGCCCAAAGAGCTGACAATACGAACCGGTATTTCGCGGTCTACGTCATCAAATGACTCAAGATTTACATTGCTTTGCGCATAATCCATAGCTGAACTTACATAACTTGAGCTGTTGTAAGTCATACGTTCAACCTCACGGAGCTGACGTTCAAAATTCTGAATAGCGTCTAAAGATGCCCGTCTCATACGTTCAACTTCGCCTTTTATCTGGTCGATTTTTTTGTTTTCGTTTGCATAATAAGTTTTTATCGCCTTGCGCTTGATTTCTATCTCGCGATTGACAATTCCTTTTTTCTCCTGAATTTCCTGCTCTGCATCCTGGCGCATAGTTTCAGCCGTTTTCTTTGCATCATCAACAATTTCTTTTGCATGCTTTTCAGCAAGCTGAAGAACACTGACAACAGCATCACGGTTTGCCTCAAGCTCTGCAACCTTTGTACGGAGCTCCTGAATTTCTTTGTCCTTTTCAGCCAACTTTTCAGCAGCTTTAGCATCCATTTCTTCAATGAACGAATAAACATCCTTCTTCTTAAAACCAAACAGGCGGCTCCTGAGTTTTCTTGCTAACATTTCGAATACCTCCAAAAAACACCATAATATCCTATTTAGTATTATAACTTTTTTTATTCCGCACGTCAACTGTTTTTAAAAAAGATTTTTCGACAATAAAATATATAAAAACACCTCCCAAAAATCGGCATACAAATACAGCCGTTTCAGGAGGTATTCAATCATCGTCTTTCATTTTTACCTTCTTTCCGCCTTGTCACCAAACCTCGTAAAAACGCATATACTCAAAACAAAAGGAGGTCTCCCCTTATGCAGGAAATATGCGTGTTTTTATTTTTGCTGTTTTTTTTGTTTCTTATTCTTATTTTTGTTTCAAAAACAATAGAACCAAAACCGGTTCCATTTTTGTATGAAACACCCGTGCACATAGTGTTTGGCGTCAAGGACAGCGAAAATACCATCGAATATTTTTTGAGAACTTTGTCATGGCAAATCAAAAATGCTCATAGTCAAACGTTTATGCAGCCTGAAGAACTTATTGTTGTTGACTTAGGTTCCAGTGACAAAACCTTTGAAATAATACAAAGGTTATCCCATGAATACCCCTTTATCCATCCAATGACTCTGGGTGAATATAAATCCTTCTTGAACCAACACTAAAGCTATATAAGCATCGCAAGCACAAGCGCACCGGTGATATTTCCGTTTTCTGCAAAAGCACCCACAAGAAGAATTGACACAAAAAACATAAACTTGAAAAACTTCTTACTGTTAAATTTTACCTTTGTCATAAAAAAACATCTCCTTTTTCGAAACTTTTTTGAGAATTTTGTTTCGTTTTCTGTAACTTTTTCTTAATGATAGCACATATTTGTTTCGTTGTCAATAACTTTTTTAAAATTTTTTAAAATATTTTCACGAATTCGAAACTTTTCTCTTGCAATTTGGAAAAAAGTATGTTATATTATTATTGTAATAAAATTTTTCAGAAAATAGGTGATGGGATGTATAATTTGGGAGATAAACTCAAGGAATGTAGAAAAGCAAAAGGTCTCACCCTTGAAGAGCTTGCTTTCAAATATAACAGACGCTTTGACGGCGGTATGAGCAAGGGAACGCTTTCAAAATACGAAAATAACAAACAAGAGCCGTTGGTAAGTGTTATTACAAATCTTACAGAGCTTTTGGATGTTTCTTCTGACTATTTGCTGGGCAGAACAGATATTCCTAATGTGGAAATTGACAATACTCCTCAATCACAGGAAAACATTTATCAAATCCCGGTTTACAACAGTGTGTCTGCAGGGCTTGGCCGTCTGGCGGATACAACACCCGATGATTTTATTCCCACCTTCCTCCCTTATGGCGCAAACCCCGAAAAATATATAAGAGTGAACGTTTCGGGCGACAGTATGTCCCCTCTTATTGATGACGGGAGCCAAATCCTTGTGAGACTTCAGTCATCGGTTGAAAGCGGTGCCATCGCCGTTGTTACAGTTGACGGTGATGAAGCATTTGTGAAAAAGCTCAACATCGGCAGCAACTGGATTGAGCTTGAATCCATAAATCCCTATTATCCCGCCCGACGCTTTGAAAACTCTGAAGCTTCAAGAGTTTCTGTGTTGGGACTTGTGAAAGAAGTCACCAAATACTTATAAAATACAAAAAAATCCTTGAAACAGCACTTCAAGGATTTTTATTTTTCTAAAGCCACCTTAATATTTGATAATCGACTTGTCATAGCCGTCAAAGGTCATATCCACCATATTCCTGAAGCGTTCCACACTTACATCTCCGTCATGAGGTGCAACACCATGAAGTGCTGCAAGACCATCGTCATATTCCGCAAGGCGATAAACAGTAAATTCGTTGTAGTCCCTATTGTAATGAGTGACAATAGGAACAAAGGAATATTCCGAAATGCCCACACTTTCGCCGTCATACAAAAGATTCACCTTTGCCAGTGCACCAAGGAGGTTTCTTGCTTCCTTTTGTCTTGATACAAAATTTCCAAGCGAATAATATACCAGCATACGATTTCCGTTTTCACTTTGTATCCACTCCACTGGCTGAATAACATGCGGATGCGAGCCGATAATCAAATCAACGCCCCAATCGCACATTTTTTGTGCCAGATTCTTTTGAAAATCATCAGGATAGCTTGCATATTCAGTGCCCCAATGCATAAAAGCAATGGTGAAATCTGCGTTGTCTTCAGCATATCGACAGTCCGAATTTATTTTGTCTTCATCTATAAGATTTACCAAATACTCCTTTCCCTCAGGCAAGGGAATGCCGTTTGTTCCGTATGTATAATTGAGCAAGGCGATTTTTGCGCCTTTTTCTTCTATAATATCAATGGTATTCTTATCCATTTCGCTTTCGTTAATCCCAAGAACTGCGATTTGGGGATAGTCGCGCCAAAAATCAAGGGTATTTTCCACGCCTTTTCCAAGCTTGTCCAAAACGTGATTTGACGCATGTAGCACAACATCAAAGCCCTCGTTCACTAAGGTTTTGCCCATATCAGACGGCGAGTTAAAAAGCGGATACCCTGAATAACCCATTTCATTTCCGCCGAAAACAGTTTCCTGACCTATTGCAGCGATGTCAGCATTCCTTATTTCAGGCCGAAGCTTTTCGAATATGGGCGAAAAATCATAGCTTCCATCGTCTTTTTTTCCGCTGTTTATCACCGGCATATGCAAAAGGATGTCACCAGCCGCAAGAATGGAAATTGTCTCATTTTTTTCTACTACAAAATCAACACTTGCATCTTCTGAAGGCTTATGACAACAGCCCGAAAAAAGCACCGAAAACCCCAGAATAAATATAAAAATAAACTTTGCAACTCTGCTGTATTTCACCCCAAAATCCCCTTCTCAATAATTTTGCAACAATATATTATCACATTTTCTTCGCTTTGTCTACAAAAAAACATCGGATGCATTATCGCATCCGATGTTTGATTTTTTTTTGTTATGCAAGGTTGTCTATTGAAA
Organism: Clostridia bacterium; assembly: GCA_017456605.1. Classification (GTDB taxonomy): domain Bacteria; phylum Bacillota; class Clostridia; order Monoglobales; family Monoglobaceae; genus SIG440. Next base: position 65,262 of record JAFTJA010000013.1, read on the forward strand.
GCTGGAACATATCAATTGACGGTGCCTTGTAAAGAACAGCATATGAATCTTCTGTTTCATTCATCGCCTTGCCGTAAATTTCGGCAAGTGTCTTGATGTCAAGATATCCGCCAACAAGAACAGGAGTTTCAGCTGTACCTGCTGTGCCGTTTACGTCATAGCTGGTAGAATTTTCAGTAAAGGTAACCTTTCCGTCTCCCATAGTGAGCGTTACTGTTGAGCCTGATTTTTTAGCCTCAACACCAAATACCTTTTCGATTGTGTCAAGGTCGTATCTGCCATCTTTTGCCATTACCTGATAATAGTCACCATAAATCCATGCCTCGCCGCTTTCTTTGGGAAGTACACAGTGATCTTGTGCACCTGTTGCAACGACGTCATAACCCTGGAAAAGTCTGTAGTGGAGCTGAGGATATCTTTTGAGAGTCTTCATCTTTGAAATATCCTGTGCACCAATTACACATCCGGGGAGATTGTGCTGGTAGTTTGTTGCACGCCAGTAGATTACGCCGTTTATGAAATTCATCATAAAGTCAGAGGTATGAAGAGTCGGCTCATCATTTGCTTCCATAAGGTCTGCAATAAATTCCCAGTTTTTCATTCCGTCATAGCTTACTGCAAGAGCAAGTCTGTTTCTGGGCTGCTGAATCCACTGGAAGTCCGCTGTCTGAGTGTCAGAGTTAAATACTGCATAATATGTGTTTGGATTTTCCCAGTCACGTACAACGCGGTAACAGCACTGTGTATGAGGAAGTCCAAGGTTATGCGGTGTCAGGTCAAAGCTCTTGCCGTTGTCATAAGAAATAAAGTAAGCTATGAATCCTGAATTTGAACGGCAAAGCAACCAGATTTCGTTTTCTCTTGGTGTATCAACGCACATTGCCTCGTTCATAACAATGCCTGTATTAAAGGTGTTTACCTCTGTCTCTGACTGGTGCCAGGTAATACCGTCATCCGAATAGAACACCGTCTGACGGCCAAAGTCTTCATCACCGCGGGTACCGGGGTAGAAAAGTCTTCCGTCCATTGTACATATAAGTCGGCTACCTGCACCTACATACCAACCGTCACCAAAGGGATAGCTTTCGCTCCAGGTTGCACCCTGGTCTTTTGAAATCTGTGATACAAAACCTGTTCCTGCACCTGTAACCCTTACCCAAGTTCCGTCAGGCATAATTGTAAACTGTGCAGTTCCGATGCTGGGACCGCTGCCCACTTTCCAGGTCTTTCCACCGTCAGTTGATTCAAGCTCGGAAGTACCATAGGTAGAGATAACGCCCTCGCGCTTTTCATAGTATCCAAACGGTGATTTATAGTTAGCGTCTGTAGACCATTCGTGTGTAAATGAATATGTTCCGCCGGGTACAACACGGTTTTTGCCCACGTATTCAAAGTCATCAAAGGCATATCCTCCGTTTTCAACGCCCATACCCATACGTCCGTACCAAATAATTTTGAGGTTGTTTTCAAGGTCAACAGAATAAACCTCTTTGCCATTTTGGAGAACAGTTACGTTGAGTCCCTCGGTAACAAGCTCGTAATCATACCACTTGCCGGTTTGAATTGCATCCTTTGCCGATTTTGTATCAGAGAATTTAAGTACGTTTTCACCATCACGGATTTCCATAAACCATTCACTGTTGTCAAAATCGTATCCAACACGGGTACGTGCATCACCATAGGAACGTCTCATCTGTACATAAACCTTGCCGGAAGCTTTTTCAGCCATACCGCGCCACTTTATGCTTGGGTGATTGTCAATTGCATTTGCCAAAAGTACGCCGCTTCCATTTAAGCTCATATAGTGATTGCCTGTTCTGGTATCAGTTTTCACCTCGGTATCAAGTGACAGTGAAGATGTAAGGCGATAGTTTTCAGCCTTGGTCATCCAATATTCGGTATAAGGGTATTCTGTATCGCCCTCAAAGGTCTCTTTGTAATAGAACACGTCATCGCTGTTTTTGAAAGCAACAAAGGTTGAAGCCTTGGGGTTTGACATCTTTCTGGTTATCTGGGTCTTTCCGCCCTGAAGCATTGCTCTGAACCAGCCAACAGTTTTGTTGTTGCAGGTCAGCTGTGCAATACCAAGACCAACTGTAAGTCTGTAGTAACCGGGCTCAAAAGAGTCTGCAAGCTTATCTTCTGTTTTGTGACCATGTGTAAGTGTGAGGTCACGCATTGCATAAACGCCGTCCTCACGGAAAGAAATTGTTGATGCAAATGTACTGTCGCAGAAGTAGAATTCTTCGGGTGATGTATCAGTTTTGTCAAACTCGATTGCATAATATTTTGTTTCGGGAAGTGCCCCTGAATCATAAAATTCTTCGCCCTTCCACTCATCCGAGAAAAGCTGAGCCTTTACTCCTGAGCCTTTGATTGTAACATTCGAAAGACCTGAGTCTGTGGTTGACTGCTTGTATGTGGGTTCATAAGGAAGGAGAACAGACTCAAGATACTGATTCTTCCAGTAAACATCTGCATGACCCGAATCAACAACAATCTTATAATCACCATAGCCAATGCCCTTATAGGTCTTTTCACCATCCATTGTCTTGTAGGTAACGCCATCCTTGGTATGCTTCATTGAAAGTGTGAAGTATCCGTCATTCAGATAAAAGCTGCCGTTACCTGATTTATAATCGTAATTTACCTCATATTCACGTCCAATATCAAGAGCCTTGCCCTTTACATAGTCAACCTTGACAAGCGCATTGTCGGTTGTCACAACCATACCGTTTGCGTTGTAAACCTTGGCGTTTACAGCACCTGTACCAACCTGAAATCCTGAAAGTGTAGCAGTAAATGGCGCTGATGTATCGGTTGCAACAAGCTTTCCGTTAATGAAAAATTCAGCCTTTGTTGCCTTGTCCTTTTCTGTTATAGACTCTGCCTTTACTGTTGCCACAACCTTGTCGCCGTAATTGATTGATTCTTTATTTAGGCTTACTGATGCGTTCATACCGGGCTTTACGACAAAGCACTGGTCGCCTGTTTCAGCGTTTTCTATCTTTGCTGTCAGTGAATATGTACCAACCTTTGCATCCTTTAAGGTATAAAGATAGTCATCCTTTTTGTAGCCGGAACCAACATAAACATCGTTTATGTAGTAGTCAATTTTTTCAGCATCTGAGGGCGTTTCGGCTTTGATTTCAATATCGCCGCCTGCGGCAAATTCCGAGTTACCGATAGGTGCCACAAGCTTGACCTCATCCTCAAAGTAAGGTGTGTATTTTACCCAGTCAAGCATAACCTCGTTTGAAAGAGTAGATGCCTGCTGAGAGAATATTGAAACGTGCCATACATTGTTGGCAGCGGTGTTTATTTTGTATCTTGAAACAAGCTTTTTGCCATCGATGAACCATTCAATAGAGTCCCCTCTCACCTCTGCCTTAAGGGTAAACCAGTCATGACCGTAAGTATAAGGCAGTGCATTCTGCGGACCTTCATAAAGGGGGTCCTCACCATCCATACTGTAGTTATTAAACACAATCTTTGTACCAGTTCGGAAGGTTATCCATGCATGGCGGTTGCCCGTTGAAATCTGGAACTTTGTATTTCCTGGATTCATGTGTTCAGGCAGTTCCGGGAACCTTGCCCTGAACTCCATATCAAAGTTCGTGGGCGGTCTAAGTGGTCTTTCAATGCTTCGGTAGGTAAGGTTTTCACCAAAGGTTGTTGTAAGCTTGATAAGACCTTCTTCGGGATAGTGTGTTACAAAGGGAGCCTGTTCAACTCTCCAGCCGCCGATTTCATTCCAATCCTGGAAGAAAGGCTCGGTGTATTCCTTAGTAAGCTTGAGTTCATCAGGTGCAAAGTATATACTGTCCTCATTTGTGCTGATGTGAACATCCGTTACATAAGCCGTGCCCCCATTTGCAGCCCAGAAGTACACCGCCGCTGTTTCCCAGCCTTCATCTCGCATTTCTTGAGTACCAACATACTCGTCATCAAAGTAGACATCCTGAACATTCTTATTATAGTCAACTTCTATGCGGTAATCATGCCATCCGCTCTCGTTAGGAACAGCAATCGCCTGACCTCCGCCAAATATTGAAACCGCACCTGATTGTATATAATAACCAGCACGCTGGTGTCCTTCAAAGTGAACCTGCACGCCCAGTGAGTTTGATGCTGTTTCAATCATATATGAAAATGAAACCGTAAACTTGTCAGCATAGATAGCTCTTGCCTGAAGCATAGGAGCACCATCCGGCAAATATACCGAGCCGTCAGACATACGCTTTGCACCACCTGAAATCGACCATGCCGAAGCGCTTTGCTTGTACCAATCATCTTTGGCTGCCGCCTGAGCCGTAATTACAGACATAGGTGCAACCAATGAGCAGATAAGAGCAAGCATACAAACAAATGAAATAATTTTTTTCATAATCTTAAAAATCCTTTCTCTGCTTATTTTTTAGTGTGGCACAAAAGGGAAAATGTTCCCCCTCTTGCGCAATTGGAACTTTGGTTCCTGACAAGCCCCTGCTGACCGCAAAGGCCTGTCAAAAAACATCTTGCGTTAGTTATCAATAATTACAATTTGTTCAAGGCTTCCTCTTAACACAAGCATAACTTCAGAAGGATTGTTGAGGTCCTGTGAAGCGGTAACCGCATCTGCCATAGAGGCTTTCTCAATCTTATCTCCGCGATTTGTGGAATACTTGTATATAGTAGCATTTGTTGTAGCATAATATTCGATATATTCATGGGCATTGCCATGATCTTTACAATCAGTCGGTCTCTTCAAGCAAACCTTTATGTATCCGCCTTCATTGTGAAGAAGTGTGCCCCTCAAAACACCGCATCCAAGCTCTGACAATGCCTCAGTGACACTATTTATATCCCTAATTTCACTGTTATCCGCATCAGCAGCGTCAAATGTACCTGCATACCATTCTACACAATTAGCCGCATTTTCGATGCTATAAACCTTTGTGTTATGAACTATCTTGTTGTTCTTATCAGCAACAAACAACCAAACATCTCCAATTTTCATAGTGCTAAAAATATCGTCGTCACAAGTAAATTTAAACTCTGTGCTACCTTGGTATGCACTAACAATATTTTCAACGTCACCATTATTGTTCAGTTCCTGATAAAGTTCCGAAATAAGATATGGACTGCTCCATCTCATTTCATATCTGTTAAAGTCATTATTTTCATAAATGAAAATTGCATCACAAATAGCGCTGACCTCATTCACGTTAACTAGATCCACTACCATTCTGGCAGCATTGCGCATTCTTCCAACCGTGTACAAATTCTCACTGTATCTGTCATAGTAGTCCATTGTCAAAATTTCTGTTCCCCCAGTGGGAATCGCAATCGGCGTCCAGAGTGCAGTTGTGCTAGTGGTTTTGTTGTATATAATTTTATTACCGGAAGAATACTGAATATCTGCATTTGAAGGAGTCACCAGCTTTGTGAATTGGCTGTCGGTGTTTGTATCCAGAGTGTTAGCATCACCACTTACAGCCAAGGTATCAATTTTGTTTACTTCGCCATTACTGTTAAAGCCAATCATAATCGGCTGAGCCACAGCACCTGCTATATTTCCTGCAGAATGCGTAGCAGAATTCAGCAAATGACCTTTTGCATTGCCCGCATTTTCAAAGCGTACATCATCAATAAAAATCTTTTCTGCTCCGTCATAGATATAGTAGTTTCCTTCCATATCAACCACAGCAAGCTTTGCCTCAGGTGAACCAAAGGTTTGGTCAACCGCAACAAAATCTACGAGATATGCATAAGTCATACCTGCCTTGTCGCCTTTAATAACTGCAACAACCTCATCCTCGAAAACAAACAGGTTATATGCTCTGCCCAGTTCAAGTGTATTGCTAGACCATTTCTGTGTTAAATCATTTGTCAATGACAAGTATTTCCACGGAGTATATGTGGTACCGCCTGCAACAAAATAATTTGTGCCGGTTGATGTAACCTCTACATTCGTTTTAGTTGCTTTGGCTACTGCGATGGTGGTCTTTTTGTAGGTGGCGTTTTTACCACTTTCCTTCACTGCCATAAGGTTTTTAGCTCTAACTTTGTCAAAGCCAACTTCTTCACCATCTGAGAAAAATTTATAAGCATCGTCATCAGATAGGTCGATGATGCCTTTTTCACCATAGGTATCAGTATAAATCTTTTCGCCCTTATTATCAACGTTTGAGCTGATATAGAATTTGTAACTGTCAATCTTCACTACATCATAGGCAGCGTCGCTGTCGTTATTGATGAAGGTAACCTTACCAAATTTCGGTACCATTTCATTTGTTTCATAGGTGGGGTTTGCAATATCATTGAAGATAATTCTGGTGCCGCTGGAAATTCCAATTTTCTTTATGCTGTTATTTTTTTCGTATGAATAAACACCATTTGTGAAACCTACCAGTTCATTATGCGTCAAAACAAACTCTTTGTTTTTGTCAGATTTATAGATATAAATTATTTCTTTTATGCCATTCTTGTTGTCGCGGTAAAAGTAATTTATTTTGTAACCTAAAAGGTCTGTTACATCCACACCATACTTGTATGTAATGCCCGAAATTCCGATTTGATCTTCACCAAGTCCGCTTTTTGACTCTTTGAGAGTTGTACCTGGAAGCGAATCCAGAATACCGATTTCGTGCTTAATACCATCAAGGTGCTCAAAACCAAGATAAGATTCATCAATCACGTATCCAACATCAACAGTGCCATCACTCAAAATCTTGTATGAATTTGGTCGTACTGCTGGTGAATTGTAAGCGTTAAAAAGCATTCTCAGCATCTGTGCTTGAGTAACTGTGCTGCCAACAGGGATACCATCTAAAATGTCTGTATCAAGCAAAATTTTGTCAACACCAAGAACATCAATATATGGTTTCCAGCCAAGAGCCCTCAAAAGAACTGTTGCAGCTTCTTTTGTTGTAACATAATTATTGGGGCGGAAAGTTCCATCCGGATAACCGTTCATATATCCAGCATTAACAACAGCCTTAATTTCTCCGTAATATTCATGTTCTGAGGACAAATCCTTAAAAAGTGTCTCATAGCTTTGCGGATAATCAACAGTGATATTTGCAAAGCGGCATGTATACCATGCAATAAAGTGTCTTGTAAGTAATTCTTCGTGACGTGCACCCAAATCATTTATATTTGTCCAATGTGTGATGCCGAGTTTGTTAAGCATATACATCATATCTTGTGTAACATATTCATTTGTTGTGTACTCATTTTCTTCCTGAAAGCCGTAGTGATTGGCAAAAACAGGAGCACTAACTGCTGAAAGTACCATTATCACAGACAAAATGCTTGCCAAAAATCTTTTATTCATATTCTCCATTCCTTTCTACAGTAGTTTTTAATTTATCAATTTACATAAGAACCTGAATAAAGTTCATCGTTCCATGAATAGAAGTGCATACCGCTAAGCTGTTTGAATATTGAGTGAAGTGCAACTGCACTTTCTGCACGGGTAAGCTTTTCAAGCGGATTATACATACCATAATCGTCACCCTGAACAAGTCCTGCCTGCTGGAGCTTCACTACTGCGTTGTATGCATAATCGGGGATATCGGTGTAATCTTTAAACACAAAACCTTTTTCCTCGGTTGCAATATCCACACCCATTACCTGAAGAGCACGTACAATCATAACTGCCATGTCGGCACGGAGTACTTCATCGCCTATGCCGAATCTTCCATCAGGATAGCCATTCACTATACCCTTTTTGCAGGCGGTTGCAACAACACCCGCATACCACTCACCCTTCTTCACGTCAGAGAAGTTTGCATCTGTTTCGGTAATTTCAATTTCAAAAACATTGAGAAGAATTGAAAGGAATTCCTCACGGCTGATGCTGTCGCCAGGGCGGAACTTACCGTTTCCGTCACCCTTAACAATATTAAATTCGCGAAGCATTGAAATGGGTTCCTTTGCCCAAGCATAGTCAGCGGTAATATCAGTAAAAGGCTCCACAGGATGACCCTCTTTGTCAAGAACAACCTGTGATTCATTGCTGTTGTTGATTATATGACCTTCTGTGTCATCATCTTTTGAAGCATCGTTTCCGGCAGTTACCTTACCATCAGAACCATTGACAGTACTTCCGCCGCCACCACCGCTAGAACCGGAGTCGGAGCCGGAACCGGGTGCTGGGTTAGCAGCCGCTTCATAATCAGTTTTGATATCACTTACGTATCTGTATGGTTTTGCTAACATGGCGCCATAGGTAGCCTCAGCATCTGATACTGAGCTTGGCGCAGTAGTAAAGGTTATGTATCCATTGTTATGTGCGTTCTGTATAGCTGTTTGAACACGGCCATAATAACCTGTTTCACTAGGTTGACCAAAGGGGTCATTCGCAGCACTGTGAACGCTGTCAATAGCCTTTACTACATTCACTATATCAGCATCTTTTGTTTCAGCAGCTGCAAGAGTTGCAGCAGTAATAGTTCCATTAGCAAAAAGGTCAGCAAGTCTATCAGTTGTCTTGTCGCTTCCGGCGCTTCCGGAAACAGTATTGTCGTCAAGGTATTTAACTGTTGCATCTGCAAGTGCGATGCTGAGAGGACTGGTTATATTATCATCCAGAGCGAAAATATTTTTGATTGCATTCCATTCAGCCTCTGCTCCTGATGCTGATGCTGTGTCTACAGCGTAAGCCCAAGACTTGTATGCTGTAAGATAATTCATAAGGAATTCTACATCTGTAATTACAGCAGCAGAGTCCGTAGACGTAGGAGGCGTTGTATATGATGTATCGTCAAATCCTTTTTCATCATATGCACTAAACATAATATGATAGTCAAGGCCATCGAAAGCAGGAACACTTACGCCCAACTGTGCATATTCGCCATCAATAAATTCTTTAAGAGCAGTTGCACTATTTATTTCATCTCTAAACGGTTCAACAATTGTCGCTTCTGCACTCTGCTGTGCGCCTTTCAATTCATAAAATGCATTATAAATTTCCGCGATGGCGTCCACGTCTGCATCCGGCTTATTTAACAATTCTCTATAAACCGCATCTATGTTCGCAAGACCGCTCAAATCAAACAAGTCATAGCCAAAACGTTCGTTGACACCCTCTATCGCAGCGCTTACAGCTGCAATAGTTTGAGTCACAGTTTTTGCATTTGTAAATTCTGCAACAAAATCATCAACCTTTGCAACATCTTCTGTGATGATAGCAATAAGCGCATCAATAACATCTCCAACTTTTTCAACATCACCGTACTCGCCGTATTTCGCCAAAAATCCAATTTGAGCATACTTCTCGTCCAAAGCTGCAGTACCGAAATCAATAAACTCTGAAGCAGCATCAGTTGCATCAGTTGCAAAATATTCGAAATATGACTGACCATATGTAGTAAGGAAAGTTTCTGCAGAACTATCTGTACCATCGATGTTATTAAAATCAGTTACGATAGTACTCCATCCGCTCTTTGCAGGAATAGCAAATGAACGAGTATTTGTATCAAAGCCTGCAAGTGTCACTGTGATATCTTCGTCAGCAGCAATTTTAGCAGGGTCAATCACAATCTTCTTTGTAAAGCTTCCGTCAGCAGTGGTCTCAAACTGTGTCGCATAAACAACAGTGCCGGATGTATCGCCCTTTGCAACAAGAGTTACAAGAGCAGCTTCTCCTGAGTCATGTTTTCCGACTACAGTGATTTCGTTTGCCTTGGTTGTTCTGCCAAGGTTTGCAAAGCTACCTGTCTTTCCTGTACCTGAAGTACCAAGTGTAGCGCTTGTTTCAGAAGCAGTTACCGCATCAGCAGTACCAAGAACACCGCCCCTGCCAATGGGCATCGTTCCATCTTCAGAACCCCAAAGAAATGCTTCAACTCTGCCAAAATTATCACTCCAGGTGACAGGATTACCGCTCAGGATAATATCGCCCGTACCGAGAGAGCTGTATGTACTGCGATAAAGTTCAGTCATTTCACCGTTTGTGTTATATACAGCAGTCATCACTGTTGCATTCTCCAAGCCGCCACCATTAAACAAAGAAATCTTTGGAGTAACGGTTGTACCGTTTGAAGGCTCACTTCCATCAGCAGGAGCTCCTTCGAAAGTAACACTACTCACACAAGTAGCATCAGTCCGTTTGATTTTTACATAGTCAACCTGATAAACAAGTGAGCTGTGGTTACCTATGCCAACATTTGCAGCCAATGCTGAAATAGTACGGATGTTAAATCCATACCAAGGGTCATCACCGTTAGCATAGTTACCACTATAGAAGGTGGCGTCTTCTCTTTGCCACTTGCCTTCCGCCCAGCTACTACTGTTTACCAAAGTTACAGGAGAACCATCGCCATCCTTGACAGTTACATCCGAAAACAATCCAGCTGTTGTTTCGTCAACAGTGAATTTGTATGTACGAACAGTACCAACAGGAAATCCGCCAAAAGGCAAAACAATACCATAAGCATCAAGGTTAGAATTACTTGCATTGCATGCTCTCTTTGCACCAAAAGCAAAGACATAATCGCCTTCGTTTTCTTGATAAGCGTCGGCAATCTTCTTTACTGCAATTTCAACTTCGTATTTCTTAACTGTGAAGTTTGAAACATCCGGTGCATGAAGAAGTGTAGCACCTGTATTATTCTTAGCTGATACCTGAACATAACCGTCCCCGACTTCTACGGCGCCTGAAACAGTTGCAAGAGTTTGTGTGAAGTTTAATGTCGTAGCATCATCAAACTCTTCATTGACAGCATAGCCGTCCAAAACAATGTTCGGAGTGGGTGCAGCACTCACCGGCACATAATGTACTATGCATGAGGGTAAAACCAGTGCCACACAAAGCATAATGCATAAAATCTTCTTTAACATTTTTATTCCTCCTAAACTTTAGATGAAAATATATGTAAATTTTAATAATTTATCTTTTTTGAAGCTCGCTATCAAGCCGAATATACCAAATGCTTTTATACAAAAAAACACTATGATACACTATCATTATAATCGTATATTTTCCCTGTGTCTTGGACAATATTCGCATTTTTTAGTATAATATTCGCAATAAGCAATTTTTTTCACTATAAATATATTCTATCACAGATGTAAAACTATTGAAACAAGAAATTTTTTCTAAATCAAGTCAAATAGAAAAACGGCTGACAGTAAAACTGCCGCCGCTTTTTTCATTCATAAACTTTGATTACCGGTTGAAGCTGTTTTCCCTCGAGAGCCGCCTCGATTGAAGGAACTATCTGCTCCATTTCTGCAACCAGAGAGTTTTCTTTGTTTTTGAAATCATCCTGACCAAAGGGAACAAAAAAAATATTTTTCATATTGCTTAATATTCCTATGTTTTTTGCGTTGTTGCCAAGCCCGTCATTGGTTGATACAGCAATCACCACCGGTCTTTTATTCCGGAGATGTGCTTTCACCGCCAAAGTCACCGAAGAATCTGCAATCCCGGTGGCAATTTTCGCAAGGGAGTTCCCCGTACAGGGTGCAACAACAAGAACATCTAAGATTTCTTTCGGTCCTATGGGCTCTGCATCCCGGATGCTTGCTATAACTTTTTCTTTTGTCATTTCTTCAAGCTTTCTTATATGTTCTTCTGCCTTTCCGAATCGTGTATCCGTCGTATAACTTGTTTCTGACATAATGGGAATAACCTTTGCACCTGCCTCCACAAGTTTTTTAATCTGGGGAAAGACTTTTTTAAACGTACAAAACGAACCGGTTATGGCAAAGCCCACCGTCTTGTTTTTCAGATTCATCCATTCATCTCCATTTCCTCCAGTATATTGAATATTGTACTGCAAATAATATCACCTGCTGTATTCGGCGCCACCTTACCCGGGAGTGAAAGCGCCCAAATCACCTTTATCCCCCGGCGTCTTGCTTCGTCAAAATCCACCCCGCCGGGTTTTGATGCCAAATCAATTATCAGAGTTTTTTTGCTGATTTTTGAAAGCAAATCGAAATCCAAAATCATACTTGGTACGGTGTTGAAAATAATATCAAATTTGCCTATTTCGCCACTTAGCTGTGAAATTGGTACTGTCTCAAAGCCCATAGCCATTCCATATGCCAAATCTCTGTTTTTTCTTGCTGAAACCGTGACTTTTGCGCCTATTCCGTCAAGCATTTTTGAAAGAATTTTGCCTATTCTGCCACAGCCGATAACCAGACAATTTGATGCGTGCAATGTAAACGGTGTTTCTTCCATAGCAATCTGTATTGCACCTTCTGCCGTCGGCACTGCATTCAGCATAGCAAGCTCTTCACGGCAGGAATAATCAACAAGGGTTATTCCGTGGGTTTCTGCCATTGTTTTTATTCTTGCATCGCATCGTCCGGCAAGAACTTTATTTTTCGGTGAAATATTTTCAAACACTTCTGTGAGCATAATTTTTCGCTCAAATAGTGGCGTGTTGAGACTTTTTCCGTCTGTGGTGTAGGGAAGCGGCAATACAACAGCGTGATATGTATCATCACTCTCTGAAAAATCATCTATTATTCTGACATCTTCCCATAGCTTTTGGGTACACTCTCCGCCAAACCCCAAAGCGTACACAGTATTTCCAAGCTTTGATGCTTCATTTATCGCTCTTATTTGCCTGAGGTCTCCCCCGACAAATAATAATTTTTTTGTTTTGGTGGAACTTTTCATCATTACTTCCTCCACATTACGAATTTTATATTATATATTATGTAAAATCAGCTGTTTTGTGTTAAATATAGGTATAAAAAAACCGCCAAAGCTATTTGCTTTGGCGGTTTTCGATTTCGATATTAATATTCCGGAATTGATGAAAAACGTCTGTTTGTTCCGGCAACGGTGGCCTCCGACGAGTCATAAGCCGAAAGCTTCGCATATCCGCTTTCATCCTCTGAGAACGTATAGCTCGTCAGAGAAAAGCCCGAAGAGGTTGAAACTATGACATTTATTCCCGGCTGTGCACCGTCTTCCATATAAAAGTCAAGAACTTCAAAGTATACGCTGCCTGCGTTTAAATATTCATTCAGCAAAAGATAAGTTTCGCCACGGTCTTCAACATACAAAGCCCAGTTCTGTCCATCGTTCCAGAAGAACTCACCGTCTTCGTCATATTCAGCAGAGGTCAGCAACACAACATTTTCATCACTGCCGTCCCCATCGGTGTCACCGGTGTATCTTGTCACCTCGTGCCAAAGCGAAAGTTCCTCAGGTAAGGTATCAGCCAAAATGACTTCCTGCTGTTTATCAGGCGTTTCTGTGCTTGAGATTTCGCCGTTTTGCACGTTTTTATTATTCGTGCCGCAGGCTGAAAGCAGCATAACCGAAACAAACACAGCAATCAACGCTTTAAATTTTTTCATAACAACTCATCCTTTCGGTGCCGAATTCTCAGCACGCAGATTTATCATCAGTAATAACCGTTTGTGTCCGTGGTTTTTTTACCGTTTTGCGTTCTTCACGCTCTATTGTCGGAAGTGCTTTTTTCGTAACACATTCCTTTGTCACGGTTACCTTTTTGATTGCAGAATCCGAGGGTATCTCAAACATAATATCCTGCATTATATCTTCAAGAATGGTACGGAGACCCCTTGCACCGGTATTTCGCTTTATTGCCTTTTCAGCAACAGCATCAACGGCTTCATCAGAAAATTCAAGCTCAACATTGTCCATCTCAAAAAGCTTTTTATACTGTTTCACAAGGGCATTTTTCGGCTCTATAAGTATCATTTTGAGAGCTTCTTTGTCAAGTGACTCAAGGGTTGTAATAACCGGAACACGACCGATAAATTCAGGGATAAGACCAAACTTGAGTAAGTCATCGGGAATCAGGTTTTTGAGAACATCGCCACGGTTTTTCTCTTTTTTGCTTTCAACCTTGGCGCCAAACCCCAAAGAACAGGTATTTATGCGACTTTCGATTATCTTGTCAATGCCTTCAAAAGCACCGCCGCAAATGAAAAGAATATTTGTGGTGTCTATCTGAATAAATTCCTGATGCGGATGTTTTCTTCCACCCGTAGGAGGCACCGACGCAACAGTGCCCTCAAGAATTTTGAGAAGTGTCTGCTGAACACCCTCACCGCTAACATCACGGGTAATAGACGGGTTTTCGGATTTTCGTGAAATCTTGTCGATTTCATCGATATAAATAATACCTTTTTCAGCCCTTTGAATATCATAATCTGCCGCCTGAATGAGTTTTAAGAGAATGTTCTCAACATCCTCGCCCACATATCCCGCCTCGGTAAGAGAGGTCGCATCCGCAATAACAAAGGGAACATTCATCATCTTTGCCAGCGTCTGGGCAAGGAATGTCTTTCCCACACCAGTCGGGCCAAGAAGCAGAATGTTGCTCTTTTGAAGCTCAATGTCATCATTTTGATCGTTATAGCCTATTCTCTTATAATGATTGTAAATAGCAACAGAAAGTGCGCGTTTAGCCGCATCCTGACCTACAATATAGTCATCAAGAAAAGCTTTGATTTCTTTGGGCTTTGGGAGTTCGCCCGCTTCGGTTTCTTCCGAAGCATAACTCATTTCTTCAAACTCGTCCTCAACGATTTCAAAGCATAGGTCAACACATTCGTTGCAGATATATACACCCGGTCCCTCGATGAGTTTTTTTACCTGGTCTTCGGTTTTGCCGCAAAAAGAACAGCGGAGCTGTCTTATATCATTGTTTTTAGTGGACATATTCTGTCTCCTTCTGGAAAAAATAACTTATCTCTTTTCAACGATTTTGTCGATAAGTCCGTATTTGAGTGCTTCTTCAGCCGACATAAAGTTGTCACGTTCAGTATCCTTTTGGATAACCTCAAGGGGCTGACCTGTGTGGTCTGCAAGCATACGATTGAGCTTATCTTTCATTTTGATGATTCGCTCTGCGTGAATTTGAATGTCTGTTGCCTGACCTTTCGCTCCTCCGAGCGGCTGATGTATCATAATTTCGCTGTTGGGAAGTGCAAATCTCTTTCCTTTCGCACCTGCTGACAGAAGAAATGCTCCCATAGATGCCGCCATACCAACACAAATGGTAGAAACATCCGCTTTTGTATATTTCATAGTGTCATAAATTGCCATACCGGCAGTAATAGAACCGCCAGGGCTGTTGATGTAAAGGTTTATGTCCTTATCAGGATCTTCACTGTCAAGGAACAAAAGCTGTGCAACAACAAGACTTGCCGTAGCATCATTCACTTCGTCTGACAAAAAGATTATTCTGTCTTTCAAAAGGCGTGAAAATATGTCATAAGACCGTTCGCCTCTGCTGGTTTGTTCGATCACATAAGGTACCAAGCTGTTATTCATTTGTTTTTCCTCCATTTTTCTTAAAAATTCGACATTTGCCCCAAAACGCAAGCAAGGTTAACCGAAATGATTAACCTTTGCTTTATATTTGAAGCAATATTATTTAACTGATGCATTCTTAACAACAAATTCGATTGTCTTTTCAACAATTTTGCTGTCTTTGATGTCGTCAACGTTAACATATTTTTTGATGTCTTCAACTGACATTTTGCTCTGCTCTGCCATTTTTTCAAGCTCTTTTTCGATTTCCTTGTCAGAAACCTCGATGTTTTCAACCTTTGCAATCTTTTCAAGAACCAAAGATGTCTTGACTCTTTTTTCTGCATCAGGTCTTATCTGAGCTTTCATAGCATCAAGGGTAATACCTGTGTACTGAGCGTACTGTTCGATGTTCATACCCTGATACTGAAGCTGCATAGCAAATTCACGTATCTGGTTGTTAACTGCTGTTTCAAACATAGCTTCAGGAATATCAATTTCTGTGTTATTGCATATTGTTTCCACTATTTTGTTTTCCAATTCCTGCTTTGACTTTGCTTTGTTCTTTTCTTTGAGTTTTTTTGTCAAATCAGCTTTGAATTCTTCAAAGGTGTCAAATTCGCTGACGTCTTTTGCAAACTCATCGTCAAGTTCAGGAAGCTCCTGAGCTTTGATGCTGTTGATTTTTACTTTGAACAAAGCATCCTTGCCCTTGAGGTTTTCTGCGTGATATTCCTTGGGGAATGTAACATTCACGTCAACCTCGTCGCCTGTGTTTTTGCCCACAAGCTGTTCTTCAAAGCCGGGAATAAACTGACCTGAGCCAAGCTTCAAGTCAAAGTTCTCGCCCTTGCCGCCTTCAAATGCAACTCCGTCAGCAAAGCCTTCAAAGTCAATGTTTGCTGTATCGCCAAGCTCTGCACTTCTGTCTTCAACAGTAACAAGTCTTGCGTTTCTCTCGCGGATTTTTTCAATCTCGCCGTTGATTTCTTTTTCGGTTGTTCTGTGGGTAACCTTTGAAACCTCAACGCCCTTGTACTGACCAAGTTCAAATTCAGGTTTAACAGCAACCTCGGCGGTAAACACAACACCATTTTCTCTTGAAATTTCTTTTACATCAATTTCAGGCTGAGCAATAGCTTCGATTTTCTGTTCGTCGATTGCTTTATCATATGCATCCGGAAGAACAATGTTGACAGCATCTTCAAAGAAAACCTCACTGCCATAATATCTTTCGATAATCTGACGTGGTGCTTTGCCGCGTCTGAATCCCTGAATATTGATTTTGCCTACATTCTTTTTGTAAGCTTTTTCAATAGCAGCTCTGAATTCTTCACCGCTTACTGAAAATTCAAATTTCACAACGTTCTTTTCTTTTTTTTCTACTGTACTCATTTAAACATTCCTCTCTGAAACTATTGAAGGCATAAATTGCCCATATTAGTCATTTAAACACACAATATTATAGCACAAGTCTTCTTGCTTGACAATAGGCATTTTAATATTTTTTTTATATTAAAAGAAAATTTTTTTATGCATTATAATGAAGATTTGGGAGTTATCCAATCAAAACCGGCTTAAAATCCACAAAATCTCCTGCTACAAGGCTAAGATTTATGCCGCCCAAATCGCCCTCCACCGCGTTTTTGTGGGCAAAAGAATGAAGATGCCCATAAACACAAGTGTCAACGTTATAATTCCGCATTATTTCAAGAAAACCGTTTTCCTGACCTGCGTAATCAAAGGGCGGATAGTGAATTCCCACAATCAGGCGCTCTTTTTTCAGCTTCACAGCTTCTTCAAGAGCAAGCACCAGTCGCTTTCTTTCACGGTCAATTATTTTCAAATCGTCTTCATCGTTCTTTTCTTGAACCGACCAACCGCGGGTCCCGCAAATCGCAGCATCACCAAAGCTGATAGCTGTGTTGTTGAGAATTTTTATGGATTTGAAATTGTTTTCTTCAAGAAACTCATCCATTTTTTTGAGGGTTGTCCACCAGTAATCGTGATTTCCTTTGATGATTACCTTTTTGCCGTTGAGCTTTTCAATAAACTCAAAATCGCGTTTTGCATCATCGAGATAAGTAGCCCATGACACATCACCGGGGATAATTACCAAATCGTCTTGGGAAACAATGCTTTGCCAGTTATCATAGATTTTTTCGGTATAATTTTCCCACTTGCTTCCAAAGACATCCATAGGCTTGTCTGTCCCGAAAGACAAATGTAAATCCCCCAAAGCAAAAATAGCCACAAAGCATCACCTCCGTTTTCAATGAATACGGCTCACAATCAAGTGTGAGCCATATAAAAGATTATTTTTTATCTAAAAAGCTGTTTACTGTCATCAAGAGTTCACTTTTTTCACACACATTTTCAAATCTCTTCTTTTTGTTTTTAAGGGTGCCAAGGGACTTTGGAATTTCCATTTTTGAAACCGATGACAAAATTTCAAGAAGCTCAAAATCATCTTTTCCGACAATTTCTTTGTCCTTACCGAGAGCCGAAAGAACACTCTGGTTGAACTTGAACGGACTTGCTGTTGATGCAATTACCGTAGGAGTCACATCCTTTGTTTCGTCCTTATACTGTTCATATACATCAATAGCAACCGCTGTATGCGTATCAGCAGTATAACCGTGTTCGGTGTAGGTTTTGTAGATGCGTTCCTTTGTGAAATAATCATCGCAACAACCCGCCCAGAATATTTCAGCAACCTTTTCCTTCACGTCATCTGACACCTTATATTCGCCTTTTTCCTTAAGGTCTGCCATCCATTTGTTTACCTTTTTGTCGTCATTTCCCGAAAGGTCAAACAAAAGTCTTTCAAGATTGCTTGAAATAAGAATATCCATAGACGGCGAAATGGTTGTGTGGAAGTCGCGGTTTTTGTTGTATTCACCACTCTTTATGAAATCGGTAAGCACATTATTCTGGTTTGACGCACATATAAGCTTGTTCACCGGAAGACCCATACGTTTTGCATAATATGCAGCCAGGATATTTCCGAAATTTCCAGTGGGGACGCAGATATTGATTTTGTCGCCAAGGGCAACCTCGCCCGATGCCACCATATCACAATAAGCCGAGATGTAATAGATTATCTGCGGAACAAGTCTGCCCCAGTTTATAGAATTGGCAGATGACATTGTGCAGCCTTTTTTGAGGAATTCAATGTTCGCTTCTTCATCGGTAAATATTGTCTTCACGCCTGATTGAGCATCGTCAAAATTGCCTTTGATACCCGAGACGAAAACATTTTTACCCTCCTGGGTAATCATCTGGAGTTTTTGAATGTTGCTTACACCCTCGCTAGGATAAAAAACGACAATCTTTGTGCCGGCAACATCCTTAAAGCCTTCAAGGGCTGCCTTTCCTGTGTCGCCGGATGTGGCAACAAGAATAACAACAGTCTTGTCTTCTCCGGTTTTCTGCATAGATTTTGTAAGAAAATGCGGCAAAATCTGAAGTGCCATATCCTTAAACGCACAAGTCGGACCATGCCACAGTTCAAGGATGTTATACTTCTTACCGACATTCACCACGGGAGCGGGATTTTCTGTGGAAAATTTTCCTCCGCCATAGGCATTTTCGGCACACTCACGAAGCTCCTTAACCAGAAAGTCTGTGAGATATTTCTTCAAAACAAAGACTGCCCGTTCTATATAGCTTTTATCTATAAGCTTTTTGATATCTTCAAGGTCAATCTGAGGAATTTCCACGGGTACAAAAAGTCCACCTTCATCGGATAAACCTTTCTTTATAGCAGTAGCGGATTTAACCTTTATACTGCTGTTTCTTGTGCTCATATACTGCATAACGCTTTCATAACCTTTCTTCCGTAAACTCTAATATAATTAAACACAGAAAGGAGCAAAGCCGATTTTAGCAATCAACCGGCTGCTCCCCTCAGATTTCAAAATCGAAACTTGCTAAGCGATGTACTTTTTAACCAAATCTGTTGATTCAGCAACATCAGCACTTACCATAAGAGTAAATGATGTGCCAAACTGAGCCTCAAGCTTTTCGATGGTGGCAATAAGTTCATCAATGTTTGCCATAGATGCACTGGGAACACTCTTGAACACACTGTCGATAAAGATATGTGTAACGTCAAAGTCCTGTGCGATAATTCCGCAAAGGAGACCTGAGAACATATCAAAGTTCTTTATATCAAACTGTTCTGTGTTAATCATTCTGGCATCTCTGTCGATATCATGCATCAGGCGATTTCCCTCAGTGATGCATACAACGTTACCTTTTTCCAAAGAAATTGCGCCGTTTACATCATCTATAAGTTTTTTGGTTTTTCCGCTGCCTTTAAGGCCAATGTGAATTTTAATCATAAGCAATACCGCCCTTCTTTATATTCATACACACAAAGTGTATTTTTTTCTTATGGTAATTATATCATATATTTTTTAATTTAACAATACTTTTTTTGAATTATTTCAATCTTTTTTCAAGAGCCTCTTTTTCAGCTTCATAACCCGGCTTTCCGAGAAGTGCAAACATATTCTTTTTGTAGCTTTCAACACCAGGCTGATTGAAAGGATTTACCCCAAGCATATAGCCGCTTATTCCGCACGCCTTTTCAAAGAAATAGAAAAGTTGTCCCAAAGTATATTCATCAAGAGCCTTGATTTTTATAACAAGATTGGGAACTCCGCCGTCAGTATGTGCAAGCAATGTGCCCTCAAAAGCTTTTTTGTTGACAAAATCAACGGTTTTTCCACTCAAGAAATTGAGCCCGTCAACATTTTCAGGGTCTGTTCCGATAACAATGTCTTCCTTTGTATTTTCCACATAAATGACCGTTTCAAAGAGGTTTCTGAGTCCGTCCTGAATATACTGTCCCATAGAATGAAGGTCTGTTGAAAAGCTTGCTCCTGACGGGAAAATACCTTTTTTGTCCTTGCCCTCACTCTCGCCAAAGAGCTGCTTCCACCATTCAATGAAATATTGAAGCTCCGGTTCATAATTCACCAGCATCTCAACTGTCTTGCCCTTGCGATAGAGAATGTTTCGTATTGCTGCATATTTGTAGCAATCGTTTTCTTCCACGTTCTCGTTTGCATAAAGCTCTGCAGCGTCCTTTGCGCCCTCCATAAGCTTATCAATATCCGCACCGCAAACAGCGATAGGCAAAAGTCCCACAGCGGTGAGCACTGAATATCTTCCGCCTACATCATCCGGCACAACAAAGGTTTCATAACCCTCTTTGTCAGCAAGGTTTTTGAGCGCGCCCTTTTCTTTGTCGGTGGTGGCAAAAATTCTTTTCCTTGCTTCTTCCTTGCCATATTTATTTTCAAGATATTCTTTGAAAATTCTGAAAGCAATGGCAGGCTCGGTGGTTGTTCCTGATTTTGAAATTATATTCACCGAAACATCTTTGCCCTCGATAGATTTAAGCAACCCATTGATATAGTTGGGGCTTATGCTGTTTCCTGCAAACAAAATCTGTGTATCAGCAGTGTAATTAAAGAATGGTCCGGTCAGAAAATCAATAGCCGCCTTTGCGCCAAGATATGAGCCGCCAATGCCTATAACAACCAAAACATCTGAGTTTTCCCTGATGCGCTGTGCCGCTTTCTTTATTCTCGCAAATTCTTCCTTGTCATAATCAACTGGAAGATTTACCCAGCCCAGAAAATCACTTCCGGCACCGGTTTTGCCGTGAAGTGTGTTGTGTGCGTCCTTGACTTGTCCCTTTATATTCAAAATTTCTTCTTCAGAAAAAAAGTCAAGTCCGGCTTTATAATCAAGTGTAATGTTTTTCATATATAGCACCCCTATCAAGTTTGTTTATCTTATAATATCACAATTTCGAAAATATTTCAACAATGAATTTTGTAATTTATCGTTTGTTTTTGGCAATTACCAAATGCGACAAAAAATTTGGTGCTTGTAAAGTATAATAGCTTTTAAGTAATACACTATGAAAGGAATTTATGTGTGAAGCCAATCGTATATCTTGATATGCTGTTTCTGATGAATTTTCTTATGGACACCCTTGTTCTTTTTGGAACGGCATTCCTCATCAAAAATTCTTTACATATATGGCGAATTGTGTTGAGTGCATCGCTTTCTTCCCTTTATTCAACAGTAATGTTTTTTCCGCAAATTTCTTTTTTATTTTCGGTAGCTTTTAAATGCATTTTTCTGTTTTTTGCGGTATGGATAGCTTTCCCAGCCAATTCTCTCAGAACTTTGCTTAAAAATGCTGTTATGTTTTTCGCCACCAATCTCATATTTGGCGGAATAATATTCTTGCTGATATTCACTACTGATTTTGGCACATCGGCACACGCCTTCGTATCAAACGGAGAAATTTATTTTGATATAAGCTCAAAAACACTGATTTTTTCAATAATTCTTGCCTATCTAGTCATATACTCCATTTCTTATATCAAGAAACAAAATCTAAAAATTCTGGCAAAACAAGTTGAAATAACAGTCTATTTTGACTCATCAAAAATCACCCTCAAATCCCTTTGTGACACAGGCTGCACGTTACGCGACCCCATAAGCAACTTTCCCGCATTAATAATTTCACAAAAAGCTGCAAAGCAGCTTTTTCCAAAGTTGTTGCTGGATGCAATCAAAAAAAATCAGATTCCACCTGGGTTTGAAACAAAGCTTCGTATTCTACCCTTTTCAACCCTTGGCAATAGTCTTAAAATTATGTATGGCATCATTCCGGATAAAGTTTTTATCAAAAATCAGGAAATAAAAAATGTGATTGTCGCCATCTCCACCACAGATTTTGAAAAAAAATCAGGTTTTTCTGGGATTTTAAACCCCGATATGCTAGATTTTGAAAATAATGAAAACTCAAACGCTCAGAATTTAAGAGCAGAAAGGTCTGAAAATGAAACTGAAATACTTGAATTTTAAAAATGTTGTTGCACAAATTATTTCATTATTCAAGGAAAGCACATCCGTTTTCTACATAGGCGGAACAGACACCCTGCCACCGCCACTTTCCACCGAAGAAGAAGAACGCCTGATTGAAAATCTGCGTCTTTCCGTGGACACCGAAAGTACAAAGGCGCGGCTTATTGAACACAATCTTCGCCTTGTCGTATATATTGCAAAAAAATTTGAAAGCACGGGCATCGGCGTTGAAGACCTTATTTCAATCGGCACCATTGGGCTTATAAAAGCAATAAACACTTTCCGGCCTGACAAAAACATAAAGCTTGCAACATATGCCTCAAGATGCATAGAAAACGAAATTCTTATGTATTTGAGAAAGAATAATTCCAACAAGCTGAGTATTTCAATCGATGAGCCACTCAATGTTGACTGGGACGGAAATGAGCTTTTGCTTTCGGATATTTTGGGCACCGACAACGATATAACGCAGCGGAGAATTGAGGACAAGGTTGACAAGGAACTTCTGGGAATTGCTATGCAAAAGCTTTCCGAACGTGAACAGAAAATTATGACTCTTCGGTTTGGTATAAACGGCTCCGGTGAAGAAAAAACCCAAAAGCAGGTTGCGGATATGCTGGGAATTTCACAATCATACATATCACGCCTTGAAAAAAGAATAATGTCACGCCTCAAACGTGATATCAATAAAATGATTAACGGCTGAGGTATTTTGTTATCCCATCATAAATCCCCTTAGCAACTTTTTTCTGATAATCCGGGGTTTTCAAAAGATTTGCTTCCTCCGTATTTGACAAAAAGCCACATTCAATGAGTGCCGACGGGACTTTGTTGTCGCGAAGCACAAAAATACTGTCCCCGGTAGCTTTTGCCACCCTTTTGTTACCATCCTGCAGGATATTTTTGAGGGACTCCTGAATTGCCTCGGCAAGAGCTTTGTTTTCTTCGGAATCGTTGTCATAAAAGACCTGTGCACCTCTGTATTTTGACTGTTCAAACTTATTCATATGGATACTGATGAAAATATCTGCTTTATATTTTTCAATATCGGCTTTTCTCATTTTTAAATCCGACATTTTTTGAGTAACATTTTTCGGGCGATTTGGGTCTGCTGTGTTGGTATCAGTTTCACGGGTCATATACGCTGCGTGACCCCCTGCCTCTATATATTCTTTCAAGTATTGTGCCACCGTAAGGTTGATTTCCTTTTCTACCGCATCGTTGGCAGAAGCACCCGCATCCCGACCACCATGACCGGGGTCAATCAAAACAACTTTTTTAGTCTTTGATTCTGAAAAAACATTCTTTGCAGTAAACTCCGACATAAAATTCCAACAACACATCAAAAGTGCTGCAACCAAAAATCCCACAAAGACCGCAGTCCGTTTTTTTACAAAAAACACTTTGAATTTCACGCACATTCACCTCTCGAAATGTTTATGAAATCAATATGAAAAATATGAATTGCGCAGCAAAAATCCCCGCATCGTTGCGGGGATTTGGTTTATTCAAAAAGTGTCAGCTGAGGTGTTTCAGCATCTTCAGGTCTTATTACAGCGCCCTTTGCAGGAATGTTCTTCGTCCGGTAATGCTTGACATCCTTTATTCCCGTTTCTGAAATGAGTCTTACATCCGAAAGCTTGCTGTTTTTGGTGGGAAGCATAACATTCACGCCCTGAGAGTTTTTCGTAGTTTTCAGCGCAATCTGCTCTGAATTAAACACCAGCGCCTTGCCGATATTGCTGATTGCAACAAGCTCAGTATCTTCAGGCAAAAACATAACTTTCACAAGGGGCGATGCCATTGAATATGCATTTGTGAGCTTCTTTCTGTTCTGTTTGGTTTCATAGCCCTTGATGTCAACCTTTGCAATCTTGCCGTTTTCAAAACAGAAAAGAATGTTTCCTTTGTATTCTTTGGTGATAACCACACCTACTACACGCTCGCCCTCACCCATAGAAAGGATATTGGGAAGATATTCACCCAAAAGGCTTGCCTTGCTGTCAGGGATTTCGTGGGCTTTTGTCTTATAGACCTCACCTGAGGTAGAAAATACCAGAATTTCAGCCGTGTTGTCAGTATCAACACACTGCACAATTTCGTCATTTTCTTTCACCTTTTGTTCTCCGCTGAACCTCAGCGACAAGTGGGAAATTTTCTTGATATATCCATCTTTTGTGCAGAAAATAAACACAGGATAATTTTCTATTTTTTCTTCAATTTCCACTTCGATTTCGCTATCAGAAACAATAGCACTTTTTCTCGGCACACCGAACTTTTTCGATATTTCTTTCAGCTCTTTTTCAATTATCTTTTCAATTTTTTTGTTCTTTTCAAGGGTATCCCGAAGCTCTTCGATTTCTTCAGCCAATGACTTGATTTCGGCGGTACGCTTCAAAATATACTCTTTGTTTAGGTTTCTCAGCTTAATTTCTGCGACAAATTCCGCCTGAATCTCATCAATACCAAAGCCCGACATAAGATTCGGCACAACAAGTGCATCTTCTTCTGTTTCTCGAACAATTTTTATCGCTTTGTCAATATCAAGAAGAATCTTTTCAAGCCCTTCAAGCAGATGAAGCTTTGCACTCTTTTTATCAATGTCATACCTAATACCGCGCTTTATACAATTCTTTCTGAAACGCAGCCATTCACAAATTATATCATTTACACCAAGAACCATAGGCGAGCCCTCAACCAGAATATTGAAGTTGCATCCAAAGCTGTCTTGAAGTGGTGTCATCTTGAAAAGCTTTGCCATAAGCTTTTCGGGATCAGTGCCTTTTTTGACATCAATGGTGATTTTAAGACCGCCAAGGTCGGTTTCGTCACGGATATCCGAAACCTCTTTCAGCTTTCCTGCCTTGATAAGTTCAATAATCTTTTCGATTATTGCTTCAACCGTTGTGGTATAAGGAATTTCCTTGATATCAATGCAATGTGCCTTTTTGTCATACTCATATTTTGCACGGATTTTGAAGGACCCTCTTCCTGTGCGGTAAATCTCGCGCATTTCTTCCTGATTAAGTAAAATTTCACCGCCGGTAGAAAAGTCAGGAGCCAGCAAAACATCCATAATATCCGCGTCTGGGTCTTTCATAAGCTTGATTGTTGCCTCGCATATTTCAGAAAGATTGAAGCTGCATATATTTGATGCCATACCAACAGCAATACCCTGATTTGGGTTGACCAGAATGTTGGGGAAAGTCACCGGAAGAAGTGTAGGCTCTTTCAGTGTCCCGTCATAGTTGTCCACCAAGTCAACTGTTTCTTTGTCGATGTCCCCAAAAATTTCGGTACATATTTTCGAAAGCTTTACCTCTGTGTAACGTGCAGCGGCATACGCCATATCACGTGAATACTGGCGACCAAAGTTACCCTTTGAATCAACAAGTGGGTGAAGCAGTGCCTGATGACCCTCAGTAAGACGCACCATTGTTTCATAAATAGCAGCATCACCGTGAGGATTGAGCTTCATTGTCTGACCTACCACGTTTGCAGATTTTGTTCTTCCGCCGTTTAACAGCCCCATTTTATACATAGTATAAAGGAGCTTTCTGTGAGAGGGCTTGAAGCCGTCAATTTCAGGAATAGCACGGGAAATAATAACGCTCATAGCGTATGGCATATAGTTGTTTTGGAGTGTATCGGTTATATTCTGATATTCAATAATTGGATTTTTAGCCATTTTATTTCCTCCTTCCCTACATTACGTCAGTAAGCTCAATATATTTGTGCCCATTTTCAGCAATATGTTCTTTTCTGCCTGCCAAGTTATCACCAAGCAAAAGCTCAAATACTTCACGGGTCTTGTCCACATCCTCAGGCATAACCTTGATAAGCCGGCGCGTTTCGGGATTCATAGTTGTTTCCCACATCATATCCGGCTGGTTTTCACCAAGACCCTTGCTTCGCTGAATTGTGTATTTTTTATCACCAATCTTTGCAAGAATATCCGCCTTTTCTTTTTCGTCAAAAGCAAAATACGTCTTGTCTTTTACAGTTATTTCATAAAGGGGAGATTCTGCAATATACACATACCCCTCTTCAATCAATGTGGGCGTGAGCCGATAAAGCATTGTGAGCACCAACGTTCTTATCTGAAATCCGTCAACGTCGGCATCTGTACAAATGATGATTTTGTTCCATCTCAAGTTGTTTATATCAAATGAGCTTAGCTCCTTGTTTTGTTTTGCGTTTATCTCAACACCACAACCAAGAACTTTGAGAAGGTCAACAATAATTTCACTTTTAAAAATTTTGTCATAATCTGCTTTCAGGCAGTTGAGAATTTTACCACGGATTGCCATAATCGCCTGAAATTCACTGTCACGGCCAAGCTTACAAGAACCTAGCGCAGAGTCACCCTCCACGATATAAACCTCACGCCGTTCAATATCTTTGGTACGGCAGTCAACAAATTTTTTGACACGGTTCACCGCATCCATCTTGACATCAAGCTTCTTTTTTAGAGTTGTCCTTGTCTTTTCAGCTGTTTCACGGCTTCGTTTGTTGATAAGCACCTGGTCTGCAATCTTTTCTGCATCCATTTTGTTTTCAATGAAATAAACATCAAGCTGTTCCCTCAAAAATTCAGTCATTGCATCCTGAATAAACTTGTTTGTAATGGCTTTTTTCGTCTGATTCTCATAGCTTGTCATGGTCGAAAACGAATTGCTGATAAGACAAAGGCTGTCCTGAACATCAGTAAAAAGAATTTTTGATTCATTCTTTGAATACTTTCCGTTTGCCTTAAGATATTTGTCAATGGCATAAACAAAGGCATTCCTCACTGCTTTATCAGGGGATCCGCCATATTCAAGAAAGCTTGAGTTGTGATAATATTCGATAACATTCACGTCGTTGTTGAAGCAAAATGCAAAGCTCATCTTTACTTTATAATCTTCCTTATCCTCACGGTCACGGCCCACGCGCTCTGCCTCGATGTAATAAGGCATAGTCTTTTCTTTTCCGCCGGAAAGCTCTTTTAAGTAATCAGTTATACCGTTATCATAATAAAATTCAAATTCTTCAAACTTGCCCGGGGCGGTTTCGTTGTAGAGTACAAACTTGACCCCCGAATTCACAACCGCCTGCTTTTTGAGCACGTCCAGATAATATTCAAGGGAAATATCAATATCCGTAAAAACCTCTGTATCCGGCTTCCAGTGAATTTTTGTTCCGGTGTGACGATGTTTGAAGGGCTCTTTGCTGAGTCCTCCTATATTTTCGCCTTTTTCAAAATGAAGTCTAAATTTATGCCCGTCACGAAGCACCTCGACATCCATAAATTCCGAGCTGTACTGAGTAGCACAAGTGCCAAGACCATTAAGTCCAAGGCTGAATTCATAGTTTTCGCCGGAGTTGTTTTTATACTTACCGCCGGCATACATTTCGCAAAAGACCAATTCCCAGTTGAAGCGTTCTTCACGCTGGTTATAGTCCACCGGGATTCCGCGTCCTTGGTCTTCTATTTCAACAGAGCGGTCCAAAAATCTGCGAACGGTAATAAGCCTGCCATATCCCTCGCGGGCCTCGTCAATAGAGTTTGAAAGTATTTCAAAAACAGAATGCTGGCAGCCCTCTATGCCGTCCGAGCCAAAAATAACAGCCGGACGCTTTCTTACCCTGTCCGCACCTTTCAGTGCAACGATGCTGTCGTCGTTGTAACTTTTTGCACACATATCTCAAAAATACCTCCGTATATAAATTAACAACAATATGTAGTAGATTTTGTAAACATTTCCACAAAATACAGTATAACAAAAAAAATTTGCAATGTAAAGTGTATTTTTGCAAATTTTTTCTGGTTTATTCAATTCTTATTTTATATAATCAAATTCAATGCCGTACATATGAACAGTATCGCCCTCTTTGATGCCCTTTTCTTCAAGCATATCAATCACTCCGCTCTTTCTGAGAGCTCGCTGGAAATACTGAAGGGATTCATAATCATCAAAGTTTGTAGAGCCCACAATTTTTCTCACATACATACCCTCGACAATATATACACCGTCTTCCACCGTGATTTCAATGCTGTCTGTGTTTCTTTCTTCGTCAAGGTCAAGATATTCATAGTCATCTTCATCATCCAGGGGCAACTCATCCAGCATTTTCGCTGTATAATAGATAACATCATCAATTCCCTTTCGGGTTGCGGCAGATATTGCAAAAACAGTATACCCCTCGTCCTCCATTTGTGCTTTGAATTTTTCAAAGTTTTCATCAAAAGACGGAATATCCATTTTGTTTGCTACAATAATTTGGGGCTTTTCAGCCAGTTTTTCGCTGTATTTGAAAAGCTCCTCATTGATTGTATGCACATCTTCAATGGGGTCTCTGCCCTCGCATCCTGAAACATCAACAACGTGAAGCAAAACCCTTGTTCTTTCAACATGTCTGAGGAACGCATGTCCAAGACCAACGCCCTCATGTGCACCTTCAATGATTCCCGGAATATCCGCCATAACAAAGCCTTTTCCGCCGTCAATGCGAACAACACCAAGATTGGGGATAAGGGTTGTGAAATGATAGTTTGCAATCTTTGGACGAGCCTCGCTGACTATTGACAAAAGGGTAGATTTTCCCACATTGGGAAAGCCCAAAAGACCTACATCCGCAATCAATTTTAGTTCAAGTGTAATTTCTCTCTCATCGCCGGGAAGTCCCGCTTTTGCAAATTTCGGCGTCTGACGTGTTGCTGTTGCAAACCTTGCATTTCCCCAGCCGCCGCTGCCGCCTTTGGCAATAACAAAGCGTTCGCCGTCTGTTTTCAGATCACAAATAACCTTTTCCGACTCGCTGTCACGGATTATCGTCCCACAGGGAACTTTGAGGAAAAAATCTTCACCGTTTTTGCCGCTTCGTCTGCCGTCACGGCCGTTTGCACCGCTTTCGGCAACGTATTTCTTTTTATAACGAAAATCAAGGAGTGTACTCATATCTTTGCTGGCAATGGCAACAATATTACCGCCGTTTCCGCCATCACCGCCGTCGGGACCGCCTGCTGCAACATATTTTTCACGATGGAACGTAACGGCTCCGTCGCCGCCTTTGCCGGCCTGTATGAAAATTTTTGCTGTATCAATAAACATAAGAATTAACCTCTTTTTAAAATTCTTCCGGATAGAAACAAAGTGCACGCATCGCGTGCACTTTGTGTTTATTTGGCATAAATTACTGAACGATTTCGTAAACAGAAACCTGTTTCTTGTCCTTACCTTTTCTTTCGAACTTAACCTGACCGTTTACCAAAGCAAACAAAGTATCATCACTGCCCTTGCCTACGTTGATTCCGGGATATATTTTTGTTCCACGCTGTCTAACGAGGATGTTGCCTGCCAAAACGTGCTGACCGTCACCCTTTTTAGCACCCAGTCGTTTGGACTCAGAATCTCTGCCGTTCTTAGTACTGCCGACACCTTTCTTATGAGCCATTATGTTCACCTCTCTTAAAAATTATTCAATAAAAAACAATTAGCCACAAATCTTCTTGATTTCAAGCTTTGTATAAGGCTGTCTGTGGCCCTGCTTTTTGTGATAGCCCTTCTTTGCCTTGTACTTGTAAACAATGATTTTCTTTTCTTTGCCGTTTTTGATAGCTTCAGCTTCAACAGTAGCACCCTCAACGTAAGGAGCACCAACTTTAAAATCACCGTCGTTTTCTACAACCAAAACCTTGTCGATTGTAACTGTGCTGCCAGCTTCAACGTCAAGCTTTTCAACGAAAACAACATCGCCTTCTGAAACCTTGTACTGTTTTCCGCCAGTTTCGATAATTGCGTACATACTCGTAATCCCTCCTATTACCCAAGACTCGCCAAATGAGGTGCTGAAAATTCAGACTTTGAAAACCCTTCTCGCGCGGTTACCGTAATATGATAACACAAAAATCTTTGCTTGTCAACAGAAACTTTCTATTTTTTTATCATTGTCAAAAAATATCTCCGTTCGGTGAATGTCAACGCTTTCAAATTCGCCTTTGTTTAGAAATTCTTCCAGCTTTTTAGTCACAATATCAGGCTTTATATTTGCTTCGCCACCCGCCGACAAAAGTGCGTCAAGCCTGAAGCAATTTCCTTTTGCAGAAAGCACATTTACATCCTTAATGAAATCTTTGAGGTTAATCTCTTTTTCGCCCTTTTTGGTCTTTTTGGTGGCGCAAATATTGCTTTGCGCAAAAAAGCTTTCGATTTCTTCCTTTGACACGCCATCCGTTGAAGTTATGTCAATTATATATCTTGCCGAAACAATGTCACGTGCCTTGCAAACCGGTTGCGAAACCTTCAAAATTCTTATATCCGGCGGAAGATTTTCGTTGAGTCTCATCAATATCTCATCAGACGAAACTGTATCCTCAAAATCAATATCAACAAACTCCGTCTCGCTTGTGACACCAAGTGCCAGTGGGAGCGAAAATGTTATAAGCTGATGAGGATTAAATCCCTGACTATACCTGACGGGCAAATCAGCACGATGAATGGATCGGGTGAACGTTCTTAAAAGGTCAAGGTGAGAAATATATTTGCCCATACCAAGCTTTGAAAACTTAAGTCGCCATTTACTCAAAGCAAACACCTCCTCCAAAAGATGTTGCGCCACAACCGCTGCATTTTTCACGGCAGGAAGGCGTTGTTTTCTCCTCATATGCCTTGTCGTGTTCTTTCATAAGAAACTGTTTCGACACACCGATATCAATATGGTCCCAGGGCAGAATTTCGCTGTGGTCAATCTTTCTGTATGCATAAAACTCGGGGTCAACACCGCAGGTTGAAAATGCTTCCAGCCATTTTTCATAATCAAAGTGTTCATCCCATCCGTCAAAACGACAGCCAAGTTTTTGAGCCTTAATCAAAACATCGCCAAGCCGTCTGTCACCTTTTGCAAATACAGCTTCCAAAAAACTGACATGACTTTGGTGCCAGTTGTATGAAATATTTCTGGTCTTTATACTTTCTTTAAGAAGCTTTTGTTTTGAAACCAAATCTTCAATCCTGTTTTGTGGTTCCCATTGGAAAGGAGTAAAAGGCTTTGGCACAAAGGAAGATGTGCTGACTGTCACCGTCACCGATCTTCCCTTTCTTATTTCCTTTGGTATCTGATAAAAGATACCTATTACCTTTTCGGCAAGGTCGGCAATTCCCTCAACGTCTTCCTGGGTTTCAGTAGGTAGACCTATCATAAAATAAAGCTTTATGCGATTATATCCACCGCCAAAGGCAATCCCCGCCGTCCGCAAAAGGTCTTCTTCAAGCACGTTTTTGTTTATAACGTCACGAAGTCTTTGTGTTCCCGCCTCCGGTGCAAAGGTAAGTCCGCTTTTTTTCACGGTTTGCACCTTTTCCATAAGCTCCATAGAAAAGTTATCAACACGAAGTGACGGCAAAGAAAGATTTATCCGCTTGTCAACAGTTATTTCAAGAAGTCTGTCTACAAGCTCCTGAAGGCAGGTGAAATCACTTGTACTGAGTGACGACAGCGACATTTCCTCGTATCCAGTATTGTCAATCATTTTTTGTGCAGTTTCAATCAGCTTGTCCACCGAATGTTCCCTCACCGGTCTGTAAAGATACCCCGCCTGACAAAATCTGCAGCCCCGGATGCACCCTCTGAAAATTTCAAGTGTTATGCGGTCATGAACAATATCCATAAAAGGTACTATCATCTTGTCGAGGATATAGCTGTTGTCAAGTTCCTTTACTATTCGCTTTTTTATTTTCTCGGACACACCGCTGCGATTTGGTTTAACCTCCTCGATAGTTCCGTCATTTTTATATTCCACATCATAAAAGGACGGAACATAAACACCCTCAATCTTTGAAATCCTTTCAAGGTATGAAATCCTGTCCTCGCCTGATGTTTTCCATTCTTTGAATGCATCAATAATCTCGTTGTTAACTTCTTCGCCCTCACCAAGGATAAAAAAGTCAATAATATCGGCAAGAGGCTCACCATTGTACGCACACGGGCCACCCGCGCACACAAACGGCGCATCTTCTCCTCTTTCACTTGATTTTAGCGGAATACCCGAAAGGTCAAGCATATTGAGGATGTTTGAATAGCTCATCTCATACTGGAGCGTAAAACCAACAATATCAAAATCTGAAACCGGTCGATGACTTTCCAGAGACAAAAGGGGAATATCATTTTTTCTGAGTTCTTCCTCCATATCCACCCAGGGGGCAAAAACCCTTTCGCACACAGTGTCAGATCTCTCATTCATCATATGATAAAGAATTTTCATACCAAGATGGGACATACCCACCTCATAAACATCAGGGAAACAAAATGCGAATTTAACAAGCCCATCAAAATTTTCCTTGTGGACGCTGTTAAATTCATTTCCTATATAACGAGCCGGCTTTTGGATTTTCTTTAGTGCCTGCTCAAATTTTCTCTCATAAATATTCATAAACAAAATACCCTTCAAAAAATAAATTACCCATATATAATACACCAAAGCGACATTTTTTTCAAGCATAATAGCAAAAAACAGTTAATACAATTTTACAAATACTCTTTTTTGAAAGGACAAACATTTAAATGGCAAGAGAATATAAAGAATACCGCTCTGTGCGAGCACCGCATCCAAAAGAAAATAAAAGAAAACACCGGTTTTTGAGAAAAATTTTCAAACAGTTTGTTTTCGCTATAATAATTTTTTCTGCAATATATTTTTTCAGGCTTTCAGCATCAGAAAAAATCAACGATTATATTAAAAACGCATTTCTGTATGATCCAGACACCACCTTCATCACCGATACAGTAAAGAACATTCTGAAAACCACCGCTAAAGACACAAAGAAAGAAGGTGCTCAAAATGAAAGCACTCAGGAAACTCTGGCTGAGGAAGTTTTATAAGATAAAACTTGGGAAGCATATTTTTATAAACATCTGGTTTTTCCCGGTAGCTCTCTGCTCGTTTTTGGGCGGGTACTGGAAGTTCTTTTTCACAGGGTTTCTTGTTGCACTTATGCACGAACTAGCGCACGTAGCATGTGCATTGGCGCTTAAAATCCCGGTTTCACACATAACAATTTTTCCTTTTGGTATAAATGCTAAGCTGAAAACAGAATACATAAAAAATTCCGGAAAGGAATTCTTCATTGCCTTCTCCGGACCTTTTTTAAATCTATTTCTTTTTTGGATAGCCACCGCTATATCCATTTTTGTATCAAACGAAATCGTGAGCTTTTTTGCAGACATAAATCTTGCCATTTGTGTGATAAATCTCATTCCAGCTCTACCCCTTGATGGTGGCAGAATGCTGAAATCCATTGTCGCGTCAAAGTACGGCATCATTCCCGCTCACAACTTTGTGCACAAAATGAGCAAAATAAGCATATTCCTGATTGGGATTTTCACCATAATAATTCTCTTTGCCGGCAAGTTTAATTTCTCACTGGTGCTGATTTTTTCGTTTTTACTCAACAATCTGAGCTATGAAGAGTCCCTTATTTCGCACATTGCTTTCAAAGAAATAATCAAAAATCATTGCAAGCTAAAAGACTCCCAAATTCTCCCAGCAAAAATCTTCTGCGCAACCGAAGATTCCTTTGCCTCAGGTATAATAAGGCGTTTAGGCTGTGATTATTTTCTGATTGTTCATGTAAACAACCACGACTCAAAAATCGTCAAAACACTCACCGAAACACAAATTCTTTCTGCACTTACGGCTCACGGAATACGAATACGTTATAAAGACATATAAATTATCCATTTATGATTTTGAAATACCGCCTTGCCTCATCGCCGTAAATCAAAAGTCTCCTGAGCAGATTTTTAAGCAACGTATCACTGCTTTTTGAAATTTGATTTGCTGCATAATCCCTCACGCTGTATTTGTCAATATCACTGTATTTGTAAGTATTTCCTACCTTTGTATAAACTCTTGCATACACGTTGTCAAACATTTTACTTGACACTATATTATCAAAGGTATATATTTTGTACCTATCGCTTATTGCATAATCCTTTACGACAAAAGACTGCGTTCCCGCTATATGAGAATTGGTTTTTTTGTAACTGTCCTCCGTCCAGAAAAGCACACCCATTTCATCAACATTTTTTTCATCTGAAACATAATAATTTATTGAAATATCACCTTCAAGCGACAATGTTTTTCCAATAATTTGGGCATTACACTTGCCGTTTCTGGTTTTTTCTTCGATGGTTTTTGCCTGACTTACATATAATTTTGTGAAATCCATTACCTTTTCCGTTTCGGCCAGAATACTGTTGGCAGGCTTTCTATCCGAGCCGAAATACTCTTGAGCCGCCGCACCATAATTGAGCATTTTAACAAGCAAGGGCCTCAGCTGCTGATTTGTCATCATATTTTCGGCATAAGTCACTATGCTGTATCCCACATACGGCACACTTCCATACACGGTGTTTCCGTTATTGTCCTTTGCAACAATTCTTGCATATATTTTTTTATTCATATCCACAGATGAAATATTGTCATATTCAAAGCGGTAACCGTTTGCATCGCTTCCGCTGTATTCAACAACCCTTTGGGCTGTTTCCAAAGTATATTCATCCTGAGGGGAATCCCAAAAAAGCATCCTGGCCGTGCTTGCTTTTACACCTTCAAGAGAAGCATAAAAAATCATCGAAATTGTCCCTTGCAAATCAAGAGTTCTGCCGGTAATCATAACTACTACGCCCTCTGAGAACAAAATCCTTTCTTTGCTTGATACTTGACATCCTATTGCTCCGTTTTCGGTTGTTGACTTTTTGAAAATAACCGCAGAGCCGTTTACTGAATAAAGTTGTACATTGTTATTCTCTCCGGCAATATAAGGAATTTCGATATTGAATTTTTTTGTAATAGGTATTTCTTCTTGAATCTGATTTTCAAAGCTACAACTTACCTCAAATTTTCCGCTACTCATTTTCTTCATTATATCTTCGCTGAGATTATCGTTTTTTTTCAGCACAAGAAAAACTTCCTGTTTAGGAATCACACTTCTAAGTTCGCGTATAATATTCTTATTCAAAATAACTTTCACAAAATCCGAAACCACATAAACTTCTGGCATCTTCTCACCAAGAGCTATAGCTTTATTGACAACATCTGTTATATTAAGTCTCAAACTACTATAAGCTGACCATGTAGAACGGGCATCTATTTCATAAGCCTTGAGAATATTCTCCTCATCAAGCACAGCTTCAATACTTATATCAAGCCCTCCGGTATCACTTTTTCCCACAATAGCCGGAATTATAACTCCCGCTTTTTCTGTACCTTGAGTGTCATTTGCAAATACAACAGAAAAAGGGCCTACATTTAATGCAATAAAAAAGCACAATAAAAATGTCACAATTCTTTTCATAACACACCTCTATTTTATATAGCACAATCATTTGACCTTATGACCAGGACATAACCTGACGAAAAACTTATTTCGCCCTTTTTTTTCCCAACAAAACAGTTACTGCTTGCCTGGACTTCACCGCATACAAGATGCATGTTTTCCGCTTCGTAGCACAGCCCTTTGACAGTAAAATCTTTGACATCTCCCCCAAACGGAAAAAATGAAATATACTTTTTGTCATCGGGAAAAACAGAAAAATTCTTGTTTTCCATAGTAATTTCGTTTTTATCGTTTAGCAGCACACCTCTGCCACCATTATCAAGTATTTTTTTTAGCAGGCAAAAATGCGAAAATTCGTGGTCAAGACGTCCACCAAGGGCACCGAGAATTATAATTTCTTTATACCCCCGATTTAGTGCCTCCATAACTGCAAGGTCTGTGTCTGTATTATCTTTTTTTTCAGGAAATGTAATGATTTCCTTTGCCTCTATATCCTTTATTGCAAACGAATCACCGTCACCCAGCCACAAATCAGGCACAAGGCCCAGTTTTTCGGCGTGACAATATCCGCCATCAGCACAAATCACAAAGTTATTGTCAAAATCCAAATCCTTTAGAAAATCATACGACCCTATTCTGGCGGAGCAAAAAATAAAACATTTCATTTTGCATTTTCCCTCATTTCAGCAATAACAGCTTTGACGTCCGGAGCCCTAAAAACAGTTGAACCTGCGACAAGAACATCCGCTCCGCATTTCACCGCCGTTGAAACATTCTCCACA
Organism: Clostridia bacterium; assembly: GCA_017456605.1. Classification (GTDB taxonomy): domain Bacteria; phylum Bacillota; class Clostridia; order Monoglobales; family Monoglobaceae; genus SIG440. Next base: position 101,498 of record JAFTJA010000013.1, read on the forward strand.
GTCACACCGCCATCAATTTCAAGCTCAATATTTTTTCCTGATTTGTCAATCAAAGACCTTGTTTTCTTTATTTTCTCATTCATACTTTCGATATAAGACTGTCCGCCAAAGCCCGGCTCAACCGTCATAATGAGAACGAGGTCAAATTTATCAATATCCTTTTCAAGCTTTTCAATGGGTGTGTTGGGTTTTACTGAAATACCCGCCTTCACGCCAAAGCTATGTATAAAATCTGCCATCTCGGCATAATCATCTGTCACTTCCTCATGAACTGTGATAATATCCGCTCCGGCTTTAACAAATGCTTCAATATATTTTTTAGGCTCTGATATCATAAGGTGCACATCAAAAGGCAGTTTTGACACTTTTCTTAGTGCCCTTACAATATCCGGTGAATATGCAAGATTTGGAACAAAATGTCCGTCCATAACGTCAACGTGTACATAATCAGCACCTGCTTCTTCAATTTTTTTAAGCTCTGCACCCAGCTGCACCGGGTCTGCCGCTAAGATTGACGGTGCAATCTTGATTTTGTTCATAACCCTCTTCCTTTCACAATGTCTTATAACTGATTTGCTTCTTTTATTTCGCGGTAAAGCTGGATATAGCTTTCATGCCGGCTTTTTGAAATTTCACCATTTTCAACCCGCCTGATAACATCACAATCCGGCTCAACCGTGTGGCTACAGTCCAAAAATCTGCAACAGCCAAGAGAATTTTCAAATTCCCTGAACATAAGAGCAAGTTCACTTGATGGTATTTTGTTGACATCAAAAGAACTGAACCCAGGTGTATCAACAATATACCCGCCAAAGGGAAGACTCACAAGTTCAGAATGTCTTGTGGTATGCTTTCCCCGTTCCAATCTTTCGCTCACCACTCCTGTTTCAAACATTTCTCTGCCCATAACAGCATTCAAAAGGCTTGATTTTCCTACTCCGGAGTTACCCGCAAAAACCGTAGTTTCATTTTTCAAAACTTCTTTCAGTTTTTCAATTCCGGCATTAAGAGTCGCACTTGTTTCAATAACCTCAAATCCCGCATCCTCATAAGTTTTTATAATTTCAGCATTTTCCTCAAGGTCTGATTTGTTGAAGCATATCGCAATTTTGAGCTTCACAAATTCTGCAGACGCAATCAACTTATCAAGAACATAAAGATTTGGAGCGGGGCTTGACTGCGCCACAACCACCACCATCTGGGTAACGTTTGCCACTGCAGGTCTCACAAGCTCGCAGGTTCTTGGCAAAATCTCACTGACATAACCTTGCACGCTATCTTCATCAAATGAAATAACCACTCTGTCACCCACAAGGGGAGTAAAGCCTTTCTTTCTGAAAAGACCGCGTGCACGGCACTCAATGATATCCCTCCCGGTATCAACGTAATAAAACCCGCCGATACCTTTCACTATAACGCCACTAAGTTCTTTCATCCGGCACCTCTTAATGTAGTCTTACTGTACCCTTTTGCTGGGAAACACCGTCATGAAAAATTTCAATTTCAACCGAATTCGATGTGCCCTCAAGTTTAACCACATCGCTTTCGCCCTTATTTAATGTTTCGCTGTATACATTTTTTCCGTTTACGTTTACCTGAACCAGGGCGCTTGCCTTATCTTTCGGTCCATAAAGTGTCAGCATCGAACTCTTCTTCTGCGGTTCGGGCTGCTGTTCCTGATTTGGTTCATCGCTGTTTTGATTATTCTCAGGCTTTTTGTCTTCTTGTCCGTTTGTTTCAGGCTCTTTTTCGGGGCCGCGACTCACATAGAAAGTAATAACATCACCCGGCTTGACAAAGGAACCTGACTGAGGCTCTTGTTTAATAATCGCACCTGTTGGAATATCATCACTGAACTCCTCAATGAATTCTGCTTCAAGTCCAAGGTCTTTCACAGCAATTTCAACTTCCCGAGAATCCTGATATTTTGTATAGTTCTTAAGCCTGAACTCGTTGTTTCCTTCGCTGATTTCAACGGTGATTACTATCACCTCTGATTTTTTGACTTTTGTGCCCGCTGCAGGGTCCTGAGCAAGGATTGTGCCTTCCTCTTCGTCACTTTCAACAGTCTTTCCCTTGATAATGTTAAAAGTATATTCCGCATTTTCGTCAGCATTTTCAACATACTTTTCTATCGCTTCATCATAGAGCATACCCTCGATTTCGGGTATTTCAACATTTCCGCCGGATGCAAAAAGTCCGCCCATACCGGTGATGGACATGAATCCCGCAGAAATAATCAAAATCAATGCTATGGCGCTGAAAATTGCAAAAGCAATAACTTTTCTTTCTTTCTTTTTATCTACCGCTTGTGCATTCTTTTTTGAAGAATTTTTCGGCAATTCCTTTTCCTCCCGGTCATTAGTTTCAACAGTCTTTTCCTGCTTTGGTGCGTCTTCTTTTTTGATATCATTGATATTTACCGCCGGCATAACTATTGTCTGACCGATATTTTCGCTGTCCGCTTTTTCTGTTTCTTCAGGAGCAATCTCACGGCTTGGGTCGTGAAGTACACTAAGCAGCTCATCAATCATTTCTGATGCGGTTTTGTATCTCGCAGACACCTCTTTTGACATAGCTTTGAGCACAATCCGCTCCAGGGCAAGAGGAATGCTAAGATTATATTCTCTCGGCATAACTGGTTTTTCCTGAAGATGCATTATTGCAACAGTAACCGGTCTTTCGCTGTCAAAGGGAACCTTTCCCGTGAGCATCTCATAAAGAACAACACCAAGTGAATATATATCCGAGCGTTCATCGGTATAGCCGCCCCTTGCCTGCTCAGGTGAAATATAATGCACCGAGCCAATAGCACTGTCTTCACAAGTGACAGTAGCCTGAACATTTGCTCTTGCAATACCGAAATCGGTAACTTTCATAATGCCGTCAGCTGTCATAATGATATTGTGAGGCTTTATATCACGGTGAATTATGGAATTTTTGTGAGCCTGTTCAAGACCTTTCGCTATCTGCACAGCATAATCAACAGCTTCTCGCCAGGGCAGTATAAACTTTTCTTCGATATATTCTTTCAGGGTTTTTCCCTCAATATATTCCATAACGATGTAATGAAGCCCCTCATCATTTCCTACATCATAGATTGAAACAATGTTTGGATGAGTAAGACTTGCTGCAGCCTGGGCTTCCACATTGAAACGACGAACAAATTCGCTGTCATTCTGAAGGTCAGGGCGCAGCACCTTTACAGCCACAAATCTGTTGAGCAACTGACACTTTGCTTTGTAAACAACAGCCATACCGCCGCTGCCTACCTTTTCAATTATCTCATATCTTCCTGCAAGAACCTTGCCTATCAAAGTCATACCCTTTCCTCCTTCTGGGCACGTATAACAACAACTGTTATGTTGTCAACTCCGCCATTTTTGTTGGCTTCAGCAACCAAGCTTTCGGCTACCGTGTTTACATCTTCGTTTTCGTTTATAATTTCTTTTATTCTTTCATCAGTAACAGTCTCCGTCAGTCCGTCGCTGCACAAAATAACAGTTTCTCCCTCTGACAAGTTGTAATCATAAAAGTCTGCATCAACAAATTCTTCGGTACCAAGGGCTCTTGTTATAATATTCTTGTCGGGATGATTTCTTGCCTCCTGACGGGTTATGCTGCCCCGCTGAACCAGTTCTTCAACCACCGAATGGTCAACAGTAATTTTCTGAATTTGGGTTTTTGAAACAACATATGCACAACTGTCACCGATGTTTGCAATTCTCACAAGTGAATCTTTCACATACGCCACAACAAGTGTAGTACCCATACCCGATTGTTCACGGCTTCTTAAAGAACGTTCAAAAACGCTTGAGTTTGCAAAATCAATAGCCTCTGCCATATTCAGTGTGATTTTGCTGTCATCTGATTCATCCAGGGCCTCAAGGAGCTCATTTGTCACAATATCCGCTGCCATACTGCTGGCAATCTCACCAGCATTGTGACCGCCCATACCATCAGCCAGCACACATACACCCAATGGCTTTCCGTCCAAAAATCCGCCAAGTCTAAAGCTGTCCTCATTAAGTTCGCGATGCTTTCCTATGTCCGTTAAGCCGCATACTTCTATAACCATAATATCATAGCCTTTCTGCCTGATTTTTCAGGCTTTTAATTCTGTCCGCTTTTGTATCAGGACCAAAATCCGTCATTGTTTTGATTTTTTGTTTCGAAGCTGTCCGCAGGCTGCGTTTATATCACTGCCCATCTCGCGGCGGATCGTTGCCACCACTCCGTGCTTTTCAAGCCTTGCTTTAAATTCTTCAATTCTTGCCTTGCTGCTTTTTGAAAAGCCGCTTTCCTCAACCTTGTTAACTGGAATAAGGTTCACGTGACAAAGCTTTCCCTTTATGAGAGACGCAAGCATATCCGCCTCTTCCAAAGTATCGTTCACCCCTGAAATAAGGGTATATTCAAAAGAAATCCGTCTGCCCGTTTCTTTTATGTAAAAATCACAAGCCGACATAAGCTCATCAATCCCAAATCTGTTGTTTATCGGCATAATCTGTGACCGGCGTTCATCATTGGGGGCATGAAGGGATATAAGGAGAGTTATCTGCAGTTTCATTTTCGCAAGTGTCCTTATCCTGTCTGCAAGACCACAGGTTGAAACCGAAATATGCCTTTGTCCAATCCCAAGTCCGTCAGGGGAATTCATAAGCTGTATTGATCTGAGCACATTTTCAAAATTGTCAAAGGGCTCACCAATGCCCATCATAACCACATTTGAAATTCTCTGTCCCAAATCCTTCTGCACACAAAGAATCTGACCGATGATTTCACCGGGAGTAAGGTTTCTCACCCAACCGTTCACAGTGGACGCACAAAATTTGCAGCCCATCCGGCAGCCCACCTGAGAAGAAACGCAAACAGTACATCCATACTCATATTTCATAAGCACAGTTTCAATAAAGTTTCCGTCATTTAATTGTAACAGATACTTGCGTGTTTCGTCAATCTTTGAAAGGTATTTTTCAGATATTGTCATTCCGCCAAGAAAGCTTTTTTCAGAAAGTTTTTCCCGAAGACTTTTCGGGATATTGGTCATATCATCAAAGCTCTCTGCGCCACGGTACATCCATTCAAAAATCTGTTTTCCCCGAAACGCCGGTTCTCCAAGCTCTTTGACAAACGTTTTAAGTTCATCAAGGCTTAAATCAAAAAGATTTGTTTTCATAGTCTATTCCTTTATCATTTTGCAAATATAAAAGCCGCTTTCACCATTTTTTGTGGTAAGAATTTGTTCATCAAAAACCTTGTTATATTCGCTGTGGTTTTTCAAAAATTCATCAATTTGCAGCCTGTTTTCTTCCGGCAATATTGTGCATGTGCTGTAAACGAGAACGCCGCCCTTTTTTACATATGAACTAGCGGTTTCAAGAATATCCTGCTGCAACCGACAAAGCTCCGGGATATCCATTTCCTTTCGTCTCCATTTTATGTCAGGCTTTTTATGTATGACACCAAGCCCTGAGCACGGCACATCTGCCAAAACCTTGTCCGCTTTTTCCACAAGCTCTTCTAGTTTTTCTGCTGCATCATGTACTTTTGGCATTATGATATCAATTCCAAGTCTTTTCGCTGATTTCTCAATAAGCTCCACCTTGTGCGAAAAAACATCAAAGGAGAAAACTTTGCCCTGATTTTTCATGCACTCCGCTATGGCGCAGCTTTTTCCTCCCGGTGCTGCACACATATCGACCACCGTATCATCCGGCTTTGGCTCAAGGGCGGCTACCGCCCGCTGTGACGAAATATTCTGCAAGGAATAAAGTCCATCTTGATACGCCAAGGATTCTTCAACATTCAATCGCCCTGTGATTTTCAGGCAATTCTCAACCTTCGTTTTTTCGCAAGCAACCCCCTCTTTTTCAAGAATAGCGACAAGTTCTTCCTTTGTCGTCTTTAAAGAATTCACTCTTATAAACAAGCCATGGGCTTTAGCATTTTCTTCAAAAATAGCTTCGCAAGTTTCTTCGCCATATTCCCGGATAAGCTTTTCAGTCATCCAAAACGGGTATGAATATTTAAGGGACAAATATTCAGCTGTTCCCTTATTTTTGGGAAACTGAAATGAATCCTTTTCCTTTGAAACCGTTCTCAGCACACCATTCACAAATCCCGAGCCTGCTCGGTGTGAATATTTGTTGGCAAGCTTTACTGACTCGTTGCACGCCGCGCTGGGCGGTATTTTGTCCATAAAATGCAGCTGAAAAACTCCCATTCTCAGGATATTCAAAACCCAGGGTGTCATTTTTTTGATTTTTACCTTTGAATATGATGAAATAATAAAATCAATAGCAGTCTTATTGGCAGTAACGCCATATATCAACTCGGTAACAAAGCCTCTGTCCGCAGAAGATAAATCCCCCGCAGAAAGTGCCTCTTTAAGTGCCGCATTTATATAAGTTCCTTTGGTTTCAATATCAACGAGTGCCTTGAGTACAATTTCTCTTGCGTTCATAATTTCACGTCCGTTTTTTAATCTCTGTTTCGTCCCACGCCGGTAATGGCAAGGAGTCTCAAAAGGTTGGCAATAGCCACAACCGCTGATGCAACATATGTCATAGCAGCAGCAGAAAGCACCGATTTTGATGCTTTCAGTTCTTCGCCGTTTAAAATTGCGTTTGATTCCAGCGTTTTAAGTGCTCTTGACGATGCATTGAATTCCACCGGAAGTGTTATAATCTGAAAAAGAACTACCGCACCAAACAGTAGCACCCCAAAGGTCGCAAGACCCGAAAAGCTGAACAAAATACCAAAAATAGCCAGCGGCCAGGCAGCATATGACGCTATCTGCACCACCGGAACAATAGCATTTCTCACCTTTATAGGAGCATACCCCTCAGCATGCTGGACGGCGTGTCCCACCTCATGTGCCGCAACACCGATTGCTGCAACAGAAGTGCTTGAATATGTGGAATCAGAAAGCCTTACCACATTTGCCTTTGGGTCAAAATGGTCGGTAAGATTTCCACCAACGCGTTCAATAATCACACCCTGAAGTCCGTTCATATCAAGAATTTTTCTGGCAACATCCGCTCCGGTAAGACCTTTGCTGTTTCCAACAGTACGATATTTGTTGAATGTTGTGTTCACCTTTGACTGTGCATACATAGCAAAAATAAGTGCCGGCATTACCAAAATAATATATGTCATATCAATTCCATAAAAATATCCAAGTCCCATTTTTTCGCCTTTCTACCCATTGTTTTCTGCATATCCCGGGGTATGAGATATGTATTTTCAGCCTAAGATTTCTCCAACTGTTATTTGGTGACCGTTGAGATAATCCTTTACTTTCATAGCTTTTGAGCCTTTGAACTGAATTTCGTTTATAATTATTGTTTTGCCGTCACCACAAACAACCTCAATGCCCTTGTCGTCAGCTGATACAATTCTTCCACATTCGCCTTTTGCCGTATTTCCCAGCACAGCACGATAAACTTTCATAACTTCGCCCAAATATTTAGTGTGGGCAACCGGCCACGAATTCATTCCGCAAATAAGTTTTATTATTTCCCGCGCGGGCTTTGACCAGTCTATAAGTGCCATTTCTTTTGAAATCATAGGTGCATAGCTTGACTCTGCATCGTTCTGTTTTTCGGGCTTTAATGTGCCGTCTTTCAGTGCCGCTATGGTTTTGCTTAGCAACTCCGCGCCCATAACCATCAATCTATCATGAAGCTCGCTTGCCGTCTCATATTCACCAATTTCGGTTTCGCACTTAAGCAGCATATCCCCGGTATCAAGACCTTTTTCCATAAGCATAGAAGTGACGCCCGTATTTTTTTCTCCATTTAGAACCGACCACTGAATTGGTCCTGCGCCACGATACTTTGGAAGAAGTGACGCATGCATATTTATACAACCATACTTTGGAAAATTCAATATATATTCAGGGAGAATTTTGCCGTATGCCACAACGATTATAAGGTCAGGATTGAGTTTTTCAAGCTGTTCACTAAATGCAAAATCTTTGAGTGTTTCAGGCTGAAAAACCTCTATGCCGTGTTCCTGTGCCAAGACCTTTACCGGTGGCGGTGTAAGGCGGTGTCCTCTTCCCGCTGGCTTGTCCGGCTGAGTAACCACTCCGCATACAGAATCATCAGACTTTATCAGCACTGAAAGACACGGAACAGCAAACTCCGGTGTTCCCATAAAAAGTATATTCATAGTAAAATGCCTCCGAAATCAGTCTTCCTGTTCAACTTCAATCCACTCGCTCACCAAATCCATGAACATCTTTCCATCAAGATGCTCTGTCTCGTGACAAAAAGCCCTCGCCAGCAAATCTTCACCGGTGTATTCGTGCCACTCGCCAAATCTGTCCTGAGCCCTCACCGTAACTTTTTGGGGACGAGACACAATCCCGTACTTTCCGGGGTTACTGAGACATCCCTCTGCCCCGGTTTGGGTGCCTTCGGTGTGAATTATCTCAGGGTTTACGAGCTCGATGGGGTCTCCGTCTATGTCAATAACAGCAACCCGTCTCAAAACTCCCACCTGAGGAGCAGCAAGCCCTGCGCCGCCTGATTCATAAAGTGTGTCAAACAAATCCTCCACAAGTGCAACGAGTCTCTCGTCAAACTTTTCAACCGCTCTGCACTTTTTGGTGAGAACGTCATCTCCCAAAGTAACTATATTTCTGATTGCCATAATCAAAACCTTACCTTTCGTCAATACATATTTATCGGATTTATGTCAATGGTCAAAAACACCGATTTTCTGCCCTTTTCATATTCTTCATAAATGCTTTTCAAGAGGGCGTGTGCCATATCCGCATCTTTGCATTTCATAAGTATTCTGTATCTGTAATTATTTTTAATTTTTGAAATAGGTGCTTCGCCCGGACCGGTCTTTGAAAAGATATTTCCGTCAATCTTTATTTCCTTGTCGAGACGCTTTCCTATTCTTTCAATTTCTTCTTTAACTGCCTGCTCGTCTTCCCCCGTTGCCACTATATATATTATGTCACAAAACGGCGGATAATTCAACCTTTTTCTTTGGATAATCTCATTTTCATAGAAGCCAAGGTAATCGTGCTGTCTTGAGAATTTTATCGTGGAATTGAATGGTTGATAGGTCTGAATTATTGCTCTGCCCGAAAGGCTTCCCCGTCCTGCACGGCCACACACCTGAGTAAACAGCGAAAACCCTCTTTCACTTGCCCTGAAATCATCCACCGCCAAGGTAGTATCTGCCGCCAGAACCCCCACAAGCGTCACATCGTGAAAATCAAGGCCCTTGGTCACCATCTGTGTTCCAAGCAAAATATCTGCCTCGCCGTTTTTGAACTTATCAAGAATTTTTTCGTGACCACCCTTTTCTGATGTAGTGTCAGTGTCCATCCTGAGAATTCTTGCGGCTGGAAAAAGTCTGTTTATTTCTTCCTCAATTTTTTGAGTACCCGTGCCGAAATATTTGACGTACGACGATCCACATGACGGACACTCACTGACATTTCGCACGGTATACCCGCAATAATGGCAGGATAACAAATCTTTTCTCTTGTGATAGGTCAGCGCAATACTGCAGTCGGGGCAGTTTATAACTTCACCGCACTCACGACACGAAACAAATGTAGAGTATCCGCGACGATTCAAAAACAAAATTGTCTTTTCTCCGTTGTCAAGGTTTTTTTGTATCTCTCTTTGAAGCCTCAGGCTTATTGGTGAACGGTTTTTGTTTTCAAAAAGCTCACCACGCATATCCACAACCTCAACGCTTGGCATCGCACCTTCGTTGTAACGTTTTGTCATTTCAAAAAGAGTATATTCACCCATCTTCGCCCTGTAAAATTCGGACACCGATGGTGTCGCCGAGGCAAGCAGCAAAATACAGTTCTCATCTTCGGCTCTTTTTTCCGCCACGTCTATGGCGTGATATCTTGGCGTAGTCTCTGATTTATAACTGTTTTCGTGTTCTTCATCAAGGATTATTATACCGATATTTTTAAAAGGTGCAAAAATCGCCGACCTTGCGCCAACCACGACCTTGACTTCGCCGTTTTTGATTTTGTTCCACTGGTCAAACCGCTCACCCTGAGATAGGGCACTGTGTATAACCGCAACCTGATTGCCGAACCTTGAGACAAAGCGTTCTACCATCTGGGGTGTAAGAGAAATTTCAGGTACCAGCATAATCGCATTTTTCCCTTTTTCAATAACTCTTTCTATCGCCTGCAAAAACACCTCAGTCTTTCCGCTTCCAGTAACTCCACGCAAAAGAATTTTTTCGTTTTTTTCTTCATCAATCACACTGTAAAGATGGTCAATAACCACTTTTTGTTCTGCTGTGGGTTTGTATGCACTGCTCTTTTGATATTTTTCTTCATCATAAGCATCTCTTGTGAGCTGTACTTCTTCAATCGTCAAAATTCCAAGCTTTTCAAGACTCCGGACAGCATCATAGCTTCCGCCCTTTTCCCTCACCAGTTTGGAAAGTGGCAGGCTCTCTGCCATCAAAAGTGCTTCCACAATTCTTGCTCTTGCTACCGCGCCTTTTTGCCGCATTTCGTCAGCCAGCGTGAAGGCTTCATCCCGTAAAACTGAAAGTCTTGCGACTTTCACCGTCTTTTCGCGGACACCCGATGCCATTCCCGGAGGTGTGGTAAGCTTGATTGCCTGATAAAGCGAGCAGAAATATTTTTCACTAACCCAAAGGCATAAGTCAAGCAGCCACGGCTGACAAACCGGCTCGTTTCCTAAGACCTTTTTTATCTCTTTGAGGTTTTTATATTCGCTTTTTTCGGTGACACTCACAACTATGCCGTCAACCATTCTGTTTCCAATGCCAAAGGGCACCAAAACACGCATACCCACCTGCGCTTTTTCTTCAAGCGCCATCGGTATGCTGTAATCAAAAACTTTGTCGATATTTTGCTCTTTATTGTTGATTATAACCTTTGCAATCATATACCCTGCTCCGCAAAACAAACTGCAATTCCTCAAAAAAAAGTCAAAAGGACCACCCAAAGCAAGCAGTCCCAAAAGATATTCAGCTGTTAAGTTGTTCTTCGCTTTGAAGGGATGCTTCGCCGCTTTCTGAATTTTCCACAGTCTTCACAGCTTCAACCTTACCTTCAAAAATTTCATTTACCGCAACAGTAACATCTTTGAACGTTTCAACATTTGAAAGCCTTTCTGCACCGTCCACAAGCTGTCTTGTTCTCTTTGCCGTTTCAATAACCAAAGCATATCTGCTTCCTGTTTTCTTCACAAGTTCCGTAATAGGGGGATAAATCATCATTTTTACATCTTCTCCTTTTGATTTTTCATTATATTTTCTATTTCACAAACCGCAACGGACAAATCGTCGTTTATAACGACAAAATCGTATTTGCCTTTTTTTGAGAGTTCATCCTTTGCGGCATTTAATCTGTTTTTTATCTGTTCTTCTGTTTCGCTGCCGCGGTTTTTAAGCCGCACAAAAAGCGTTTCTTCATCGGGGGGTGCAATAAAAATCGAAACAGCGTCAGGACGTTTTTCCATAACCTTAAGCGCTCCCTGAACTTCGATTTCAAGAATTACATCTTCACCCATATCAAGCTTTTTGTTGACCGCATCAACGGGTGTACCATAATAATTCCCGTTGTATACAGCCCATTCAAGAAACTTGTCGTCCTTTATCATTTTTTCAAACTCGTCTTTGGTTTTGAAAAAATAGGTTACGCCGTCAGTATCCTCTTGCCTTGGTGCTCTGGTTGTTGCAGAAACAGACACCGAAAGGTCATCGCGCTTTTTAACAAGCTGCTTGCAAATCGTCCCTTTTCCGACACCTGACGGACCTGACAGAATATAAAGTGTACCTTTATTCTTCATTCTCGATTTCTCCCTCATCCTTGGTGTCAGCAATATCTTCCTTGACCGCAGCACGACCCGCTATGGTTTCTGTCTGAATAGCAGAGAGTATTATATGGTCGCTGTCGGTAATAATAACAGCACGGGTACGTCGTCCGCAGGATGCATCAATCAAAAGACCTTTGTCCCTTGCGTCCTGAACAATACGTTTAATAGGCGCTGATTCAGGACTTACTATCGCAACAACACGGTCGCCCGACACAATGTTTCCAAAGCCTATGTTTATAAGTTTCATAAATCTTTCATCCTTCCACCGGAATTCTTTTGTATAGCAGAAAATTATTCTATATTTTGAATTTGTTCTCTGATTTTCTCGATTTCAGATTTCATATCAACAATGATTTTTGATATTTCAACGTCATTTGCCTTTGAGCCCATAGTGTTGGTTTCACGATTCATCTCTTGAATCATAAAATCAAGCTTTTTGCCTATTGGCTGGTCGGTACCAAGTGCTTTTTTGAACTCTTTTATGTGGCTATTTAACCTGACAGTTTCTTCGCCAATATCGGTGCGTTCCGCGAAGATTGCAACCTCGGTGACAATTCTTGCTTCGTCAATGTTCTTGTCCTCCAAAACCTCTGAAATTTTTCCTTTCAGGCGGTTTTTGTACTCCTCAACAATTTTCGGATAACGCTCTTCAACCAAAGCGAGCTTTTCTGCTAAAATTTCAAGATGCGACAAAATGTCTTTTTCCATATTCTTTCCTTCGTCAATTCGCATATTGACAAAATCTTCTGCCGCCGCTGAAAAAACTTCAAGCAACATAGCTGTAATCTTTTCTTCGTCTTCTTCATCGCTTTCAATCTTGAAAATGTCATGATACTGTGCAATGGTGGAAATCTTCACATCATCCTCGATACCAAATTCTGCAAGACTTTTCAGGGCATCAATATAGTTTTTGGCAACAGCCTTGTCAATAGTGACAGACTTTCCGCTGCCTTCGGTGCGCTCCACAGAAACAAAAATCTCGATTTTTCCACGTGAAATGTATTTTGCGGCTGCCTGACGAATTTTGTCCTCCGCAAAGATATAATACTTGGGCAGACGGATTGATGCATCCATATATCGGTGGTTAACAGATTTTATGTTAACCTTGACCTCAAAATCATCAAACATCTTTTCGGCTCTGCCAAAGCCCGTCATACTTTTCAGCATAAGTAATTGCGCCTCCTTCTGGGGCAAAGGGAAATATTTAAGCAATATTTCCGCTATTTTAAATTTTTATACAATAAAGTATATCATATATTTTTAAAAAAATCAAATAAATATTTGAAAATTTTCAACTTTTGTTGTATACTGTTAAAGATTTGTTTTTTATACTTAAAATCTCCAACAAAGAAGGTGACGAAAGTGGCATTTGACGGATTTGTTACTTATGGCATTGTCAAAGAGCTGAACGAAAAACTGTCCGGCGGCAAAATCGATAAAATCCACCAACCCGAAAAGGATGAAATCATAATTTCAATCCGCACCCGGGAGGGTCTTTTTCGGTTGCTTATTTCTGCCGCAACCTCAAATCCGCGCATTCATCTGACAAATATATCCCGTGAAAATCCTCTTACCGCACCTCTTTTTTGTATGATTCTCAGAAAGCACCTTGGCGGCGGCAAAATAAAAGCCATACACCAGCTCGATTTTGACCGTGTAATAAAAATTGATATTGAATGTTACACCGAGCTTGGTGACCTGACCGAAAAAAGCCTTATGGTTGAAATTATGGGAAAGCACAGCAACATAACTCTCATCCAAAACGACAATAAGATTATTGACAGCATAAAGCACATAGACTTCACCACAAGTGCTGTGCGTCAGGTTTTGCCAGGGCTTATTTATGAACTTCCTCCAAAGCAGGATAAGGCATTACCCACTAAGTTTTCCGCATCCGATTTTACCGAAAAACTTATTGCTACTTCGGGTGACACCCCTCTTGACAAGTTCCTTGTGGCTGAATTTATGGGAATGAGCCCTCTTCTCGCAAGAGAAATTGTATATCGTGCCATGGGCAACACGAAGGCGTTTATTTCAGAAATTGACTCTGCAATTTTTTCAGCACAGACAGAAAAGTTTTTCAACGAGTTCTTTTCGACATCGCCTTGCGGCACTGTGGTTTTTGATTTAAGCACTGACAAGCCCCTTGCCTTTTCTGCAATAGCTCTTACCCAGTACACCAATCTTGGAAAAATAAGACAATACATCTCCCTCAGCGAAGCAGTCGAAACATTCTTTGCCGTTCGGGATATGCAGGAACGGCTTTCTCAAAAAGCAGCAAGCACCATAAAACTTGTCAATAATAACATTGAACGTTGTGAGAAAAAAATTGCATTGCACACCGAAAGCATCGAAAAAGCAAAAAACCGTGACAAATACAAAATGTATGGAGATTTGCTCACTGCAAATCTTTACAAGATAGACAAAAACGCCAAATCTACAACCGTGCAAAACTTCTTTTCAGAAGACCTTGAAGATATAAACATTCCCCTGAGTGAAGAACTTACACCGTCTCAGAACGCACAAAGATATTATAAGCTTTATGCAAAATCAAAGACAGCTGAAGAACATTCGACACATCAGTTGGCTGAAGCGAAAACCGAAAAGGCATATCTTGAAACTGTTCTTGACAGCGTGACAAGGGCCCAAACCCCTGTTGATATTTCTGAAATCCGCGAAGAACTTATGGAACAGGGATATATCTCTTCCGGAAACAAAAAAAAGAAAAAACAACAAAAGAAATCAAAGCCTATGCGATTTTTATCAAGTGACGGTTTTGAAATTCTCATCGGCAGAAACAACAAACAAAACGACGAGCTCACAATAAAAACCGCATATTCAACAGATATGTGGCTGCATACAAAAAACATACCCGGCTCTCATGTTATCATCCGTACAAACGGCACCGGAGAAGTCCCTGACAACACACTTCTCGAAGCCGCATCTCTTGCTGCATATTTCAGCAAGGCGCAGAAATCAACCGGAGTAGCTGTGGATTATACATTGATTAAAAACATACGAAAACCAAACGGTTCAAGTCCCGGGTTTGTGATTTTTGATACCAACTACACAGTTTTTGTGGACCCGGATGAAAAAATGGTCGAAAAATTAAGGATTGAGGAATAATTATGCTGACTTTTGTGAAAAAAAATCCCGTTATGTGCATAGCCATCTCAGTTGCACTCATTTCTATGTTTTTTGTCCCGCCGGACAAGGAATACCTTTCTTACTTTGACTTCAAAACCCTGAGTTGTCTTTTTTGCACCCTGGCTGTTGTGTGTGCTTTCAAAAACATTTACTTATTCAGGATTATATCATCAAAAATCATAACAGTATTTACAACCGTCCGCTCAGCCGTTCTGGCTCTTGTTTACATAACCTTTATCGCATCTATGCTTATCGCAAACGATATGGCTTTAATCACATTTCTGCCTCTTGGTTATTATGTAATAACATCCACCGACAACCACCGCTATCTTGCATTTACTTTTATAATGCAAAATATTGCCGCAAACCTCGGCGGGATGCTTACCCCCTTTGGAAATCCACAAAACCTTTATCTCTATAACTATTTCAATATTCCAACCGGTGAATTTGTAAGTATTATGCTGGTTCCGTTTTTGATTGCCGTAGCTATGATAACACTTTGCTGTATGTTTGTAAAAAACGAACCACTTTCAATCAGGCGAACATTTGATGCACATCTAAATGTCAAACGAACTGTTATCTACTGTGTATTGTTTGCTGTCTCAATCATAATAGTTTTTGGCATCATCCCGTATCTTGCAGGACTTTTGATAATTGTTTTTTCGCTTCTATTTCTTGATAAATCAGCCATTAAAATGGTTGACTATCCACTGCTTGTAACATTTTGTGCGTTTTTTGTTTTTTCAGGGAACATCTCACGCATAAACGTCCTTCACACACTTTTGGATGCGGTGGTGAATAAACATACGCTGTTGGTTGGAGCCCTATCCTGTCAATTTTTGAGCAATGTCCCAAGCGGAATTTTGCTTTCTCACTTCACAGACAACTATTCAGCACTTCTTGTTGCAGTGAATATAGGCGGGACAGGAACACTCATTGCATCATTGGCAAGTCTCATCACCTTCAGAGAATACCTGAAAAATGACCCGCAGAACATCAGGGCTTACCTTAAAAAATTCACCCTATACAACTTTGGTTTCCTGATTTTTCTGCTTCTGATAATGGGTCTCATAATAGGTTTTTAAGAAATTGAAAATACAATTCTCTTATTTTTCACCGTCAAACAGCGAAGAAACAGCTTCAGAAAATCCAAAGCTGTTTCTTTTTTACCTTGTTTTTGTATCAATATATTCTTCTGTCAGCTTGGAATAAACAATCCTTTGGCTTTTGTAAAGTCCAAAGTATCCTGACATCATAAAGCTTACCGCACAGACTGCCGCAAAAACAAGCAACGATTCTGCACCAAAAGCCTCCACAGACAAGATAACGGACGCAATCGGACAATTCACCACGCCGCAGAACAATGCTACAAAGCCTATAACCGCTCCAAAACCGGGGTCAAGCCCCAAAAGTCCACCTGCCAAACAACCGAAAGTTGAACCAATAAAAAACGTCGGGACAATTTCGCCGCCTTTAAACCCTGCAGCGATAGTTATTGTTGTAAAAACAATTTTCAGCAAAAAGGCTTCCACCCTCGCTTCACCGCCCAATGCACGTTCTATGACACCCATTCCTGCACCGTTGTAGTCATATGTGCCAACCAAAACCGTCAGGATAACAATTATTCCTCCGCCCAAAAACGCACGCAAAAATACATTGGGACAAAAACGTTTTGCAAATTTTTCACACATCTTTATTGCTACACAAAAAGCTATGCTGACAACAGCACAAAGCATCGCAAGCACTATGGCCTTTACCATAATTTCAATGGTCGGTGTCTGCAGATTTACAAAATCAAAATGTGTAGGAGAAATTCCAAACAGCAAAGCTGTTTTATATGCCACAAAGGCCGAAATTATACATGGGAGAAGTCCGGCATAATGAAAAATACCTACCGAAACTACCTCCAACGAAAATATAGCCGCAGTAATCGGAGTACCAAAAAGAGCCGAAAAGACACTGCTCATTCCTGCCATAACAATAATATGAATATCTGTTTTGTTCAGTCTCAGTAGCTTTCCTATATTATAGCCAATGCTTCCACCAAGCTGAAGTGCCGCACCCTCGCGCCCTGCTGAGCCGCCAAGAAGATGGGTTATTGCTGTGCTGACAAAAATAAGTGGTGCCATAACAATGGGTACTTTCTCGTCGCTTGTGGTAGCTTCCAACACACGGTTTGTGTCAATGTGTCCTTTTTTTCTGCATACCCAATAAATAAAGCTTATCACAAGTCCGCCAAGGGGCAACAAATATATTATCCAAGGGTTTGCCTCTCTCAGTTCTGTGACAAAATCAATACTTTTGTGGAAAACGCTACCAACAAGACCTCCAAGAAGTCCCAACAAAGACGAAATAACCAGCCATTTGAAAAAAGTTTTGATATAACCAAAAGGGGTTTTAAGTATATTTTTAAAATCCACCGTTTCCCTCCTCCTTTTGTCCAAGAAAAATCCGAATACCCTTGTAGCATCCGGATTTTTAAATTAACTTTTATCTGCCCGTTTTATTCTTTGCTTCTTCAAGCTTAACATGGCGACGATTCTTTACATGGTCAGGCATAGGCTTTATGTCACCTGCTGCAGTGAGTGCCTGACGGGTAAGGAGCGGGCCCACAAGCTCGTATATAAGAACTGCAAAAAGTGTGATATTTCGCACCAGTGCCCCCTGAGTGCCCATTTCCAAAGATGCCGCGACAATGGCACACATGCCAAGAGCAACTCCTGCCTGAGGGAACAATGTTATGCCTAAGTATTTGCATATCTGTGGTGCACAGTTTGTAGCCTTTGCACTCATAAACGTACCCAGATACTTACCGATACAACGGAACAGGATATAAACCAAGCCAATCACCACAATAGCCCAATCAGTAAATACGCTCAGTTCAAGTTCTGCACCACTGATAACAAAGAACAATGCCAGAAGTGGTGATGTCCACTTATCTGATTTTTCCATCAAATCGTGAGAAAGGGGACAAATGTTGCAGAAAATTGTTCCAAGCATCATACATACAAGCAATGATGAAAAACTGATATGAACACTTCCAATATGAAAGTCAGTCATAGAAAGTGCAACAGTAAGGAACACAAATGCAATGGTCATATTGAGACGATTGGTGTTTGAATTGAACATTTTTTCAAGCTGAGTAAGTATCCATCCCATAATTGCACCAAGGGTCAATGATAATACAATCTCAACCAAGGGATTTACAATTATTGAAACTAAGTCAAGATTGCCTGAAAGCATAGTCTTGGCAATCCCAAAAGATACCGCAAATATAATCAGTCCAACCGCATCATCAAGAGCAACAATCGGCAAGAGAAGCTTTGTGAGAGGGCCGTCCGCCTTGTACTGACGTACAACCATCAAAGTGGCGGCTGGAGCTGTTGCTGTTGCTATTGCACCAAGTATAATTGCCTGCGGCACGGTGAGCTTGTCAGGCATCATAAGATGAACAGCAACAAGTGCCAAATCGACAAAAAGTGTAGCTGCAAGTGCCTGAAAAATACCAATAATAAACGCTTGCTTTCCTGTTTTTTTAAGGTCACTGAGTCTGAATTCACTTCCGATTGAAAAGGCAATAAAGCCAAGAGCCACCTCCGAAACAAGACCAAGTCGACCAACTGCTTCAGCTGAAGTAAAACCAATACCGTCAAAACCAAATCTGCCTATGCAATAAGGGCCAATCAAAACTCCGGCAATCAAATAAGCCGTCACCGAAGGGAGTTTGAAGGGCTTGAAGACTCTGGTCATAAGAAGACCTGCAAGCAATGCAACTGAAACTGATAATAATGTACTCATTTTTTTCGCTTCCTTTTCTTTATGTAATACTAAAATGCAACTTTTTATCTTGATGTAAGTATATTTTTTCCGTCAAACAGGATAAATCCTTTACCTTCACCATAGTCACTATTTTCTTTCAAGTATTCAACAAACGCTCTCTGGAGTGAAGTTTTCGTCGGAAGAACACTTGTATCATTTTTATAATCCATTCCAAAAACGCGCCACGCATCCCAGAATCCCCCCTGGGTACTGCGGTTGAAAATCTCGAAATCCTTTGCAAAATCAGTTATATTCGCACTGACCTCAAAAGCTTTCTGGTATGGCGGAAACAAAAGCCATGAGCTGCAGTATATAGGCAAAATACCGTCACGGAATTTACCCTTAAAGAACTCATATGCCATACGGTATGATTCAACACAATCACTGTGCCTGAGCGGGCCTGTACCTGGAATGTGACAGTTCAGTATAAAATCACCGTCTCTTATCACATAGTCCTTGAGGACAATATCGTCCCCGCTATGAATTTTCGGTTCATACTGAAGTCTGCCCAAAGCAAACACTTTCATCCGGAAAAACAAATCATACCAACGCAAAACAAATGTGCCAAAAATTCCTTTGACATCAAAACATTCCTGGACTTTGCAGGTAATATCTTTCATTGTCTGAACAAATACTTCACTTGGTATTCCATCTTCCTCATAACGTTTTTCCAAAATGCCTGTGCACTCCAAAATAAACATAAGATGAACTGTATGTTGATGAATTTCTTCTGTTTCAAAAGCCTTGAGCTCTTCAACAAGCTCGTTGTACTGAAGCTCTCCGCTCATATACCTTAAAACGCAATCACACATTCTGTCTTGGAGCAAAGTTTTATAACGTTTGTATTCATTTTTCATTTCTTCGGTAAACCCGATTTTCTCAAGCAAATTTTTCGCCAACATTTTATCTTTTCCTTTCTTAAAAACTCCTATTCAAAATTATTTATACAGATAAAATCCGTTGCCCTTAATTCTCTGGGACTCGGAAAATACAATAAACGCGGTTTCATCTATTTCAAGCACCTTCTTTTGGAAAGTTTCTGCCTCACTTTCTTTGAGAGCACAAAAAAGCATTTGCTTGGGTGTATTTGTATAAGCCCCCAACACATCGATAAGAGTAACCCCTCTTGGAGAGGTTGAAACAAGTTTATTGGCGATTTCTTCACCGCAATCTGTTATTACAAAAACAAGGCGTGAAACGTTAAGCTTGCTTATTATATAATCTATCGAAAACGACGAAATGAAAAGCGTGATTATTCCATACAAAATAAGTTCAAGGTCACTGAACACAACCCAGGACGTAGCAATAATAACTCCGTCAAGTGCCAGAAGAATCTTGCCGATAGGGAGGTGGCTAAACTTCGCTTGAACAATCCTGCCAAGTATATCCGTACCTCCGGTAGATGCCCCCGCCGCAAAGCTGAGTCCAATGCCAACTCCATACAAAACACCGCCGAAGACGGTTGCAAGCAAAAGATTTTCGACATACACCGGAAGCATTGAAAACATTTGAACAAAAATCGACAACAACGTAGCTCCCAACAAAGTTTTGAGAATAAACTCCTTCCCCAAAACCCTTAATCCCATCAGCAAAAACAAAATATTTATAGCAAAAAAGCTAACACCAGGCGGTATTTGCAGTGTATGAAAAAGTATGGTTGAAAGACCGGACGCACCGCCACTGACAATTTTGTTGGGTGTCAGGAATGATCCAACTCCAAAACCGGTTATCATAGTCCCCAGAACGGTTAAAAAAATAGATTTTAATTTTTTCATAATTTCTCCTTTATCAAGATGCTCTGATTATCTTCCGGCAAGCAAGACCTCTTTGTTTGTACCATAAAAAATATCTTCTCTGTTTGATATGAGTTTGCAAAAATCTTCAAGCATACCCCACCGCTCCTCTGAATAATCAAACTCATAGCTGTGTCCCCATATATAGAAAATTTTAGGGGTATCGGTTTTAAGCTCAATAAACGCCTCAGCCAGCCTGAACCAGTTATCCATATCTGCCATACTGTGAACCGTGGGATTTACCTGATAAAGGTTATCCTGCAAATCAAAGCTCAGCGTCGAGGTTATTGTTCTTGCATATTTGATTTTGGTCTTTTCCCTTACAATTCTTGCCACCCGTTCATCATTGTTTATTCCACCGCAAGGATATGCCATGCCTACAACATCATAGCCCACAAGTGCTTCAAGAATTTTTCTATCTTCCTCCACCTGTCGCACAACCTCATCATCGCTGCAATCTATGAGATTTGGATGGGTAAGAGTATGCACCGCAACCTCGTGGTTCTTATAACGTTCTTTTACCTCATCCGCACGAACAAGGTCACGTTTTATTATCTTTCCGTCGATACTGAGATCCGGTTTTGTACCAAAATTTCCTGCATTGAGGTTGAAAGTAGCCTTGAGATTATATTTATCAAGAATTTCTATCAATCTAACATCCTGCATAACGCCATCGTCATAACTGAATGTTACCGCTTTCATTTTACCGTTGAACACTTTTATCACCTTATTTTGTCAATAATTTTTCCTCTTCCTCACGTTCAAGCTCGCGATAAGCAACCTTTCCTACCAAAGTTTTTGGCAAACTATCACGATATTCATATTCCCGTGGCAAAGCATATTTTGCAATATTTTTTTCGCAATGTGCCTTGATTGATTCCTTTATCTCGTCTGTGGCTGAAAAGCCGGGTTTCAACACAATAAACGCCTTTACGCGTTGTATCCGATAATCGTCTTTCACGCCGATAACAGTACTGAACATAACCGCTTCATGTGAGTCAATAACGTTTTCAATCTGTGACGGATATACATTGTAGCCACTGGTAACAATCATACGTTTGAGCCGCTGCACAAAGTAAATAAATCCGTTCTCATCCATATAACCAAGATCACCGGTATGAAGATATGTCCTTCCGTCATCGTGAACTCTCAGGGTCTGACTTGTCTCCTTGGGATTGTTGATATATTCTTTCATGAGCGTCGGTCCGGAAATGCAAATCTCACCCATTTCGCCCACTGCTGCCTCTTCGTTGGTGTTGGGAACAACTATCTTATAAAAAGTATCAGGAAAAGGTATCCCAATACTTCCCTCGCGATAATAATCAATAGGAGTAAGACAGCTTGCAGTGACGCACTCTGTTGTTCCGTAACCCTCACGCACCTGAATATTGGCTCCGCCTTCTTTCAGGAATGCATCAACTTTTTTCTTGAGCTCAATCGAAAGGGAATCGCCACCGCTGAAAAGGCCTTTTAGGCACGAAAGGTCAGCTTTTTTCATATCCTCGTTTCGCATCATAGCTTCAAAAAGTGTTGGAACGCCCGCCATATAATTTGGTCTGTATTTTTTGAAAAGACCCGGAAACTCTTCTATGTTAAGTCTTGGAACAAGCACACAGCGTCCCGCATAGGCAAGAATTGTATGTATTCCTACTCCAAGCCCAAAGCCATGAAACACCGGCATTACAGAAAGCATAGTGTCACCCGCCGCAAAGCACGAGGATGCCGCAGCCGTCTGCATAGCAAGCGCATTAAAATTGAGGTTTGTGAGCAAAATTCCCTTTGATGTACCTGTTGTACCGCCGCTGAACAGTATGACAGCTGCATCGTCGCCCTTTCCCTCAAAAGCGGTTTCTTCTTCAAAGTCTTTTGCATTTTCCAAAAAATCCGGCCACGAAATAACCCATGGGTCATTTACAACCTTTGGCTCACGTCCAACAAACTTATAGAAAAAGCCTTTCACCGCAGGAAGTGCTTCCTCGATTTTGGTCACGATAACCTTCTCCACCGGCGTTTTGCCTTTTATAGCCTCAAATTTATCGTAAAACTGACTGAGGGTTATCGCCATACGGCTGTTGCTTTCATTCAGATAAAACATTATTTCGTTTTCAGCAGAAAGTGGATGCACCATGCTTGCAATCGCTCCTATTTTGTTGATTGCATAAAGCATAACAACAGCCTGAGGAACATTTGGCAAACACACGGTAACCGTATCACCGGCTTTGATACCCTGTTTAGTGAGAGCCTTTGCACAAACGTCAATTTCTTCCATCAACTTTTCGTAAGAAACCGCCCTTCCCATAAAATCATAGGCAATGTATGAGCCGTATTTTTCTTTTGAATGTTTTATCAGTTCATACATGGAAATGTCCGGATAATCAAGAGTATGCGGAACATCCCCATAATATTTGAACCATTTAGCCTCAGAATTCAAAATCAATTTCCTCCCCAAGTGTTTTATCAAGAAGCTTTGGGTTTTTGAACAAATGCTTCACAAGCTTCAATGAACGTGCAAAATAAAAACCGTCAGCAATACGCTCATCCAAAGTAACACCTATGTTCACCACATCACGAACCCTTGACTCGCCGTTTTCGTCAAAAAGCGGTTCTTTGTGTATTTCGCCGATTGTAATGACAATTCCATTTGTACCAAAGTTGTTGAGGTGATGATACACCGCGTCACATTTTATGCTGCCAAGGTTTGACAAAAGAACTGTCACATAATTTGTGTCAACACTACTGAAGGCTTTTGGCATAAGTCCGTTATTATCCGCAAACCTCATAAAAGCCATAAAGATATGCATAATGGGTTTTGGCAGTTTTTTGACAATATTTAGTATGTCGTCTACCTTTATGCCCTTATCCTCTCGCTTTGCCTCTGCAACTTTTGGAGAAAGGCGGTCTGTGATGGCAACAACATTTTCGTCATCCTTGGGGTGATAAATCATCAGCGTCTCTTCTGCATGGTCAGTGAATTTTTTCTTCACAGTAAATCCCATAGAAATATCATGACGCATATAATAATGCTTTCCCGATATATATCTGTTGAGAAGCGGACGCATTTTGATAGTTCTTGCCACAGCGGCAATCACACAATGAAAAAGAGTAACCTTCCGCTCCCTGGTAGAATTTTTTTCTTTTATGTATTCGAGAAGCTCTGTAACATCAAGTTTTTCGTTTATGTACACCTCTGCCTGAGTTCTTTTTGGCATAAGATATGCCATATAAAAATGCACACCGTCAATATCCCTAACGCGATACGCGTCATTTCTGTCACCAAATTTTTTCACCAAATCACTCCTTTGTTTTTCACTTTGTGATAAAAAACAACATACTAAAATATTATATCATATTCTTTTTAAAAAAGCAAACATTATAATCAACTTTTTGAAAGTTTTTAAGAAAAAACCGACCGCCATAAAGGCGGTCGGTTAACATTCATATCATCTAAGCAAGCGGCTCATTGCAACCACCGATTTGTCTTTGGAAGAAATTTCAAAGCTTGTGTGCTACAGCTCATACAATGCTTTTTTTTTGACGCGTTCCATTCACAAACAGGCGAAACACCATCAAGCTATCGTCAATCTGTGCAAAAGAAACCCTCTGCAAAATCTTAAATAATCACGCAAAAAAGAACCTTCTCCCGAACAGAAAAGGCTCTTTGATTTTTATACAGATTTTATATATTCATCCATATCAACAACGGTATTATTCAACCTTGAATCTTCTGCCGCAAAGCAAATCAAGTGGCTGAGACACGAAACAGATATATCTGAAATTGAATTTGACGGCTTATCGTTTGCAATATAGTCATAAAGGTCCTGCATAATGCCCATATCACCGCCGCCGTGACCACCCGCAATAGTCTGGTCAAAGTCTTTATCCGCCTCATAAACCTGACTTGTTTTTCTTGTCGCAAAATCATAGAATTCAAGTGACTGATTTTCCATATCAGCACGAAGCTCACCTTTTGTGCCCATAAAAGTTGATACTCTGCCGCCTTTATTGAACGCAGACATGGTAAGTGTCACATGCTTGTCTTTTCCAAACTGCATATTTACAATCTGGTGATCAACAACATCATTGTCACAATAATAAACACATCTGCCATAAGGTGACGTTTTTAAAATCTCATCCACTTCCTCGTCTGTGGGGTCGAATTTATTTGCAGCTATTGCTCTAAAATGCTGAACCTCAGCTGTATCAATTTTATAAAGACTTGGCGCATAATAGAAGCAGGTGTCTTTGTGCGGGCAACCGTCAAGGCACCTCTTTGGCGCACCTTCGGGTGCGTTTTCACTGCAGAAAACAGAACGGGTACCAAAGGACTGTACCTTTGTGCATGGCTCGTTAACAAGCCACTGAAGAAGGTCTGCATCGTGACAGCACTTTGCAAGAATCATTGGAGCAGATTCATCCTTTCTTCTCCAATTGCCTCTCACAAAGCTGTGGCTCATATGCACATTGCCCACACCTTCAATATGCATAACATTTGTAATTTCACCAAGTCTTCCCTCTTCTATGAAATTCTTGAGAGCCTTATAAAAAGGTGTATACCGAAGAACATGACATACCAGAACCTTTACTCCGTTCTTCTGTGCCGCTTCAGAAATTTCAAGGCATTCCTTTGGCGTAGGTGCTACGGGCTTTTCCAGCAGCAAATCGTATTTTTTCTCAATAGCTTTCATTGCCGGTTCAAAATGCATCTTGTCCTGAGTGCAAATCATAGCAATATCCGCAAGTTTCGGAAGCGCCAAAAGCTCATCATAACTTTCAAAACACATATCTTCCGGAACATTATACAAATCTCTCAGATACTCTCTTTTTTCCTTTACCGGCTCAGCCAAAGCTACAAGCCTAAAACACTCCGGATTTTTCTGTAAAAATTTCAAATAACTGCTGCCGCGGTCACCACCGCCCATAAGAACAAGTGTTAACTGTTTCATTGTTTTTCCCTCTTTCATGTATATAAATAATTTTTAAATATCTGCCTTATTATTCTTGCGGACAAGTATTTGAATAATCACAACAAATGCCACAAACAAAAGACCTGCCGTGTCAGTAACAGCACCCGGATAAATCAGCATAAGTCCGCCAACCGCACTTACAATACGCTGATACCACGGCATATGGTGGAAAAGATACCCCTCCAGTGCTGCTGAAACCGCAAAAATACCCACCAGAGATGTTATACTTATTTGAATAACCTCCCAAGCACTTGTGTCAATAAACAGCATAGCAGGATTGAGGGCAAACACATAAGGCACAATAAACGCACCAATAGCAAGCTTTGTTGCGGTAACTGCCGTCTTCATCGGGTTTGCCTGAGCAATAGCCGCACCTGCGTATGCCGCCAATGCAACCGGCGGTGTGAGGTCAGCAACAATTCCGAAGTAGAACACAAAGAAATGTGCCGCAATAGCCGGAACACCCATACGCACCAAAATTGGTGCACAAGTAGCAGCCATAATGCAATAGTTAGCAGTTGTGGGAACACCCATCCCAAGCACAATACAGCAAAGCATAGTTAGGAAGAGCGCTATAATAACCTGACTTCCCGCAAGTGCCACGATGCCGTTTATCATCACATTTGCAAGTCCGGTCATGGTGATTGTACCTGCAATAATACCGGCAACACCGCAGGCCGCAGCAACGGTAATCATTCCCTGACCGCCCGCTGCGAGTGCCTCCCAAATCTTTTTAGGGGTAATTCGGTTTTCTTTGTTGAAAAGGCTCACAACAATCGCCACAACAATAGCAATAGCTGCCGCATACTGAATTGAACGTTGGCTTGTACCCACAAGATAAATAAGAATTATCAGCGGGAGCAACAAATATGTTTGCTTAAGCAGCGGAAGCAGTCGCGGAAGTTCTTCTTTTGTAAGTCCACGAAGACCTTCTTTCTTTGCCTCCAGATGAACTGCAATGAAAATCCCTGCGAAATAAAGCACCGCCGGAAGTATCGCACGCACAACTATGTTGCTGTAAGGAACGCCCACATAGTCAGCCATAAGGAACGCTGCCGCACCCATAATAGGCGGCATTATCTGTCCGCCGGTTGATGCTGAAGCTTCAGCTGCAGCCGCAAATTCCGGCTTGTAGCCTGTTCTTTTCATCAACGGAATTGTAACCGAGCCCGAGCCAACAGTATTCGCAACAGACGAACCCGAAACCATACCCTCCATTGCGCTGGCAACAACCGCCACTTTTGCAGGGCCGCCTGAAAATCCGCCTACCACCGCATTTGAAATCTTGATAAAGAAATCTGCAATGCCCGTACGTTCCAAAAATGCACCAAAAATAATAAACACCACAATAAACTTTGAACATACATTTATGGGAGTAGACAAAATTCCCTCTTTGCCATAGAACAAATAATGAACTATGTAATTAAGCTTGCCCCAAAGCGTCGGGTTTGAGAGTCCTGCAGTGAGCGCATAAACAATAAAGCAGCCTGCCACAATTATAATTGGAAGACCTACACTTCGCCTGCAAACTTCAACAAGTGAAATTGTACCTACAATGCCAATCGCAATCTGGTACCACAAAAAGTTGCTTCCTTGCTGAATTATTGAAACTGCATTCATCGCGTAATACAAAAATGCCCCTGTACCGCAAAGCATCAAAACCACGTCATACCAAGGCATAAAATTTACTTTTTGAACGCCTTTTCGTGCGGGATAAACAAGATACCCAAGGAGCACAATAAAAGCTACAAAAGTGGTAAGCCTGAGTTCTTCCAACCAGCTGGCAAAAAGGGTAACATAAATACAGAACAAAGAGAAAACCGCAAGAACACAGGTAACAAGTATCCTTGGCGTTCCCTCCCAGATGCGTGTGTTTGACTCTCTGTCAAATTTTTTCATAACGGATTCAAGATCCATAGGCGCATTAATCTCTGCCGTTTTATTTTTTTTGAGAAATGCCATAATGCCTCCTTAGTAAAATCATAAAAACAGCTGCGACGAAGTTTCGCCGCAGCTAAAACTTTCTTTTTACAAACTATTATTCAACAGTAATTCCTTTTTCAGCAAAATACTTAGCAGCACCTGCGTGGAAAGGAACTGTCATACCGCTTGTAGCGTTTTCAAGGCTAAGCTCTGCACCCTTGCCGTTTTCAGCAGTGATTGCTTCAATGTTATCAAAGATTGCAGCTGTGAGATTGTAAACATCTTCTTCTGCTGCATCTGCACTTACAATCAAAGTAGCCTTAACAGTAACTGTCTTTACATCCTCTGTCTGACCTGCATATGTGCCGGCAGGAATGTTGTATACCGTATAGAAAGGACAATCAGCCATCATTTTTTCTGCAACGTCGCCATCTATTGGAACGAGATATGCATTGTTTGTTGTGCAAAGCTCTGTAATCGCAGGAGTTGGAGCGCCTGCTACGATGAACGCTGCGTCAATCTTGCCGTCTTTCAGTGCATCAGCGCTGTCAGCGAATGACTGATACTGAGCCTTGATGTCGCTTTCTGTGAGACCAGCTGCCGCGAGAACATCCATAGCATTGAAATAAACGCCTGAACCGGGAGCACCGATAGAAACCGCCTTGCCCTTGAGGTCCTTTACTGACTTGATGTTTTCATCCATTGTCACAAGCTGAACTGCTTCTGCATAAAGACCTGCAACTGTGCGGAAAGAATCAACCTTTCCTTCGCTCTCGAAAGAACGTGTGCCGTCCCATGCATAAGACATAACATCAGACTGAACAGTGCCAAGCTGATAGTTGCCTGCATCGATTCCCTGAATGTTTGCCTTTGAACCATCAGTTGAAACAACAGTAACATTTACGCCTGCATTGTTGGTAATATACTGACCCAAAACGCCGCCATAACCATAATATGTACCAGCTGTACCGCCTGTACCCATTGTCATTTTTGTACCTGCACTGCCACAAGCTGCAAGAGCTATAACAAGCGCCAAAGAAAGTACGATTGAAATAATCTTTTTCATTTTTAACTCCTCCTATTTGAGTAAAATTTTTAAATGAGCTTTTATTATAGCATATTTTTTTTGATTTTTCAAGAGAAAATTACAAATAAATCAAGCTCCATTACAGTTCGCAACAGAGCTTGATTTTTGCAAGCTTATTTGTCTTCTTTTGCTTCCGCTACTATTTTATCCACAATGTTCTGCGGTGCATCCTGATATCTTTCAAACTCAAACTCATAACTTCCCTTTGCCTGAGTCATTGAACGAAGGTCGGATGAATAGGTATGCATCTCTGCCATGGGAACTTCACCCTCAATAAGAGTAATTCCATCACCCTGAGGTGTCATACCAAGCATCTGTCCGCGACGCTTGTTTATATCGCCGATTATGTCACCGGTATAGCTGTCAGGAACATAAACCTTTAGGTGGCCGACAGGCTCCAAAAGAACGGGGCTTGCCTGTTCCATACCTGCCTTGAAAGCAAGTGATGCAGCTGTCTTGAACGCCATTTCGGATGAATCAACCGGGTGATATGAGCCATCCATAAGTGTAGCCTTGAGACCCACCATAGGATATCCCGCCAAGATGCCCTGCTTCATACTTTCCTGAAGACCTTTTTCAACAGCGGGGAAATAGTTCTTGGGAACTGATCCGCCGAATACCTTTTCTTCAAAGAGCAGTCCGTCATCGTGAGGAGCAAACTCAATCCATACATGACCATACTGACCGTGACCGCCTGACTGTTTCTTGTGCTTCCCTTCAACCTTGACTGTCTTGCGGATAGCTTCCCTATATGCAACACGAGGTTCAGTTAGGTTAACTTCAACGCCAAATTTGTTTTTCAACTTGCTAACCAGAATATCAATGTGCTGTTCGCCCATACCCTTGATAACCATCTGGCGTGTTTCGGTGTTGTTTTCGACCGCAAAGGTCTTGTCTTCATCCATAAGCTTTGAAAGGCCCTGGCTTATCTTTTCTTCGTCGCCCTTTGCCTTTGGAACAACAGCAAGTGTTGTATTTGGCTTTGAGAAATTGATTCCGTCAATTATAATCCGGTCAGAAAGGCTGCAAATAGTGTCACCTGTATTGGTGTTTGCAAGCTTTGTAACAGCACCGATATCACCTGCATTGAGCTTTTCAACCTCAACCTGCTTTTTGCCCACCATAGCAAAAATTTTACCTATTCTTTCACTCTGTCCCGATGTTGCATTATAGACAGTGGTATCAGGAGTCATAATACCTGAATAAACCTTGAAGTAGGAAAGCTTTCCAACATATGGGTCAGCAACAGTTTTGAACACCAACGCTGCAAGCGGGTCGTTTACGTCCACTTTTCTGCGGGCATCTGTTCCGTCCTCTTTTTTAGCAATAAAGAAATCGTCAGATGAATCAGGAGCTGGGAAATATGCATTTATTGCATTCATAAGTGAAGAAATGCCAAGCTTGTTGTATGCACTTCCACAAAGCACAGGAACAATGTCGCCTGCTGCAACACCGCTACGGAGTGCTTCGTATGTTTCAGCCAAGGTAAAGCTTTCACCCGCAAAATATCTTTCCATAAGTTCTTCTGAGCTTTCAGCAACGGCCTCGTTTATCATTTCACGAATTGGCTCGATGTCTGCTTCCATACCCTCGGGAATTGTAGCAGTAACAGTTCTGTCGCCCTCGAACTTTCTTGCTTCGCCCTCAACAACGTTGACAAAGCCTGTTATCTTTTCGCCCTCACGAATAGGAACCTGAAGAGGTGCAATCTTCTTGCCGTATTTTTCACGCAACTGGTCAAGAACGCCGTAATAGTTAACTCTTTCGTCATCAACCTTGTTGATAAATATCAGTTTGGGAATTCCCATATCATCAGCATATTTCCAAGCCTTTTCAGCACCGACAGTAAGACCTGACTTACCACTGAGAACGATGATTGCAGCATCAGCAACCTTTATACCCTGCTGAACTTCACCCACAAAGTCAAAAAATCCAGGGGTGTCTATAATATTAAACTTAGTACCACTCCAGTCACAAGTAGCAACCGCAGCACTAATCGAAAATTTGCGTTTTATTTCCTCCGGGTCAAAATCCATAACCGTGTTGCCGTCCTGGGTTCTTCCCATACGTTCAACCGAGCCGGCTGTGTATAACATAGCCTCTGCCAGTGATGTCTTTCCCGAGTTTCCGTGTCCTAAGAGACAAAAGTTTTTGATTTTTGATGTTTCATACAGTTTCAATTTTCAACCCTCCAATGTAGATATGTACTGTCAAAGTACTTCTTTATGGTAAATATTATACTTTATTTCGTTAAACTTTTCAACCAAAAACCAAACAATATTTTTTTATTTTTTTGTATATTTTCACTAAATTCAAATTAACAAATAAAAACGCCCCCAAATAATCGGTGTGCTCTTAAGGACAGTAAATATAAAAGGGCGAAACGATTGAATTCGTTTCTCCCTTTTATCGTACGGTTCGGCGGTTTCCGACGAACCGTAAAGGTCTTAGGATTATCCTAAATATTTGGAAGATGCCATACATCTTCCCTACTTGTTACAGTACCGGACATATTTTACAATTATATGAGATTTATCCCATTTGTATTATTCAATGATTGCGTTAGCTATTCCGTATGTGGCTTGTGCCCAAGTATCACCTTCAGGATTTACTGCCTCGATTTTTAACTGAAGAGCACCACTTAAATTAACATTATAAGTGCTGGGCATTTGATTATGCTTTAGTTTTATAATTTTTATTAATTCATTATCTGCATATATTCTTAATTCTAAATTTTGATTAGCTGTACCATCAACATGTCCTGCCGTAAAGGATAAAGTATTGTATTGGCCATTAAGATTATACAAAGATATAACCGACTCGCAATTATATGGCGTAACAGTAAAACCTCTAGTGTATAACTCTCCTGCCATAGAAAAGTTTTTTCCGTTATTTGATGTACACTCTTCATATCTCCATTCATCGAACTCATATGCTGGGCATATATCAGTAAGATATGTTTCTTTTCCAGGCATTTTACCTATGTACACGCTATGACTTGAACCATCCCAGTTTACATCCTTTTCTATTGCTTCACCTATTGCTCTAACAGGGAGATATGTGGTTCCGTTGTAAATAAAAGGTTCCACCGTTTTGCCTGTTGCATCTTTTGGTTCAATTTTTTCACCGTCAACATAAATTTTAATATCATTATATAGTGCCTCAATTATTTCTGGTCCGCTTTTGGCAAATACCACTCCACTTGTCAGCATTGCACCAATCAGCACACCTGCAATTAGTCCTTGTAATCTTTTCTTCATTTTGTTTTACCTCCTAATCACCTTTCGCAAAGGCTTTATATAGCCTATATAGTATCATATATAGCCTACTTTGTCAATACTTGTAGACTATAATTAGTCTATAAATTTACGTAAATTATATGAGGTAGGAAAATGGATACTTATACAACAGTAAAAAACAGAATTTTATATTTATGCGAAGAAAAAGGAATTACAATCAATAAATTAGCAACTGAGTCCGGTGTTGCTCCATCAACTATTAAAAATATTTTGTACGGAAAAAGTCAAAATCCCGGAATTGTTACTTTAAAAATGCTATGCGATGGTTTAGGAACAACTCTAACGGAATTTTTCAATACAGAGGAATTTGAAAACCTTGAACAAGAAATAAAATAAGGAAAAAGATATGGAATTACCAAAACGAAAACCAACAAGATTAAAAGGATATGATTATTCAACACCGGGAATATATTTTCTCACGGTATGCGTGAAAGATAGAAAAAAGTTATTAGGTGAAATCGTAGGGTGCGGTAATTTTGACGCACCGCAAATGATATTATCTGAATATGGAATAATTCTTGATAGACATATTAGGTTGATGAATGAAAAATATCCCCACATAAATATAGATAAATATGTAATTATGCCAAATCATTTTCATTTAATCCTCAGCATAACAGATTACAAAAACGGTGCGTCGGAAACCGCCGCACCCTACAATAATGAAACCTCAAAATTTATATCGTTATTAAAAAGATATTGCAATAGAGAATATGGCGAAAATATATGGCAATCATCTTGCAATGACCACATAATCAGAGGTCAAAAAGATTATCAAAAAATATGGGAATATATAGATACAAATGTTATAAGATGGCAAAAAGATTGTTTTTATAAAGATTAAAGGCCCTCGCAATTTTGCGAGAGCCTTTTTACTTTCCTTTAGAGTACACCCCATATGAGGTCGTTTCTTTTTTCGTTAATTGCTTTTATGCTTTTTCGATTGCAATTTTTACCTTTTCGCCGTTGATGTTCCATTCTCTGCCGTCATTTTCGGCACCTTCGATTGAAACAGCAAGGGCCTGAGCAGAAATTTCTGCTTTGTTTGCAGTGATTATTGCATCAATCTTTTCACTTCCGCAATATGAAACGCGGATGTTGTCCTGAACTTCAAAGCCGCTGTCTTTTCTCATTGTCTGGATTTTGCTGAGGATTTCTCTCACAAAGCCCTCTTCAATGAGTTCATCAGTGAGGTTTGTATCAAGGACAACTGTATAGTTTGCATCGCTGTCAGACACAAAGCCGTCCTTTTGAAGTGTTTCAACCAGAACGTCGTCAATGCCAAATTCAACAGCTGTGCCCTCAACGGTGAGTTTCACCATTTCGCCATTATTGAGGGTTGCCATAACCTCGGCGCCGTTCATCTTGTTCACTTCTTCAAAGATTGCTCTTACAATCTTGCCGTATTTCGGTCCCATTGTCTTGAGCTGTGGCTTGAAGTTGTATGAAATGAACGCACTTGCATCATCGGTGATTTCAAGTTCTTTTACGTTAAGCTCGTCAAGAACTATGTCTTTATATACCTCGTTTATCTTTTCATTTGTCTGAACAAAAATCTTCGCAATCGGCTGTCTGTTCTTGATGTTTGCCGCATTTCGGCAGGCACGACCAAGGATTACAATCTTTCTTACCGCATCCATTTCAGCCTCGATGTCCGCAAAGTCAAATTCAGCATTTGCTTTCGGGAAATCGCAAAGGTGAACACTTTCGGGGGCATTCTTATCCACATTGAGGACAAGGTTCTGATAAATCATTTCTGTCATAAATGGGATAAACGGTGCACAAACCTTTGAGAATTCAGTAAGAACTGTATAAAGTGTCATATATGCAGAAATCTTGTCATCTGTGAGCTCGCTTGCCCAGAATCTTTCTCTTGAGCGGCGAACATACCAGTTTGAAAGCTCGTCGGTGAATTCCTGAATAACACGTGTAGCCTCAGTAATCTTGTAATTTTCAAGATATTCGTCAACAGTGCGGATTACAAAGTTCAGCTTTGAAAGAATCCACTTGTCAAGAAGTGTCAGCTTTTCTTTATCAAGCTTGTGCTCTGTGGGATTGAACTTGTCGATGTCTGCATAAAGCACATAGAATGCATAAGTGTTCCAAAGTGTACCAAGGAACTTTCTTTGTGACTCAGAGACAGCCTCATCATGGAAACGGTTAGGAAGCCACGGAGCACTGTTTGAATAGAAATACCATCTTACCGCATCCGAGCCCTGTTTATTGAGAACATCCCAGGGGTTGACAACATTACCTATATGCTTTGACATCTTGCGTCCATCCCTATCCTGAACGTGACCAAGCACGATAACGTTCTTATATGGGGATTTGTCAAAGAGCAGTGTTGAAATTGCAATAAGTGTATAGAACCAACCTCTTGTCTGGTCGATAGCTTCACTGATAAAGTCTGCAGGGAAATTGTTGTCAAACATTTCCTTGTTTTCAAAGGGATAGTGCCACTGTGCAAAGGGCATTGAGCCTGAGTCAAACCAGCAGTCAATAACATCCGAAACCCTCTTCATTTTTCCGCCGCACTTTTCGCACTTTAAGAATACATTGTCAACATATGGCTTGTGGAGTTCGATATCTTCGGGCACGTCAATGCCTTTTTCTTTGAGTTCCTGAATTGAGCCAATGCATTCGTGATGACCACATTCGCAAGTCCAGATAGGAAGCGGTGTTCCCCAGTATCTTGAACGTGAAAGACCCCAGTCAATTACATTTTCAAGGAAGTTTCCAAATCTGCCGTGCTTGATGTTGTCAGGCATCCAGTTTACTGTCTCATTATTCTTGAGGAGCTGGTCGCGAACAGCTGACATCTTGATAAACCATGTGTCACAAGCGTAATAAAGAAGCGGTGTGTCACATCTCCAGCAGAACGGATAGCTGTGCTCGAAGTTTATAACTTCAAACAGCTGATTTCTTTCTTTCAGGTCACGTATAACAAGCTTGTCAACGTCTTTTACAAACATACCCTTCCACGGCTCAACGGCATCAACAAAGTTACCCTGAGGGTTAACAAGGTTAACGAAAGGCAGGTCGTTTTCTTTGCCCACACGTGAGTCATCTTCACCAAATGCAGGCGCGATGTGAACGATACCTGTACCGTCGCTCATTGTAACATAGTTGTCAGCAACAATGAAATGGCCTTTTTTGTCAAGTGTCGCAAAGTCATAAAGGGGCTCATATTCAAGGCCACAGAGGTCTGTGCCGATGTATTTTTCAATTACTTCATATTCATCCTTGATAACTGTTTCAAGAAGTGCTTCAGCCAAAATAAAGGTTTCGTCAGCCACCTTTACCTTTACATAGGTTTCGTGAGGGTTAACGCACAGTGCCACGTTTGAGGGAAGTGTCCAGGGGGTTGTGGTCCATGCCAGGATATATTCATTTGTCTTGCCCTTAACAATAAACTTTGCAATGAGAGATGCCTCTTTTACATCCTTATAGCCCTGGGCAACCTCATGGCTTGAAAGGGATGTGCCACAGCGTGGGCAGTAGGGCATAATTTTGTGACCCTTGTAAAGGAGCTTTTTGTCCCAGATGGTTTTGAGTGCCCACCAAACCGACTCAATATAATCGTTGTGGTAGGTAACATAAGGATTTTCCATATCAGCCCAAAAGCCGACACGGTCACTCATTTCCTCCCACTCGCTCTGGTAGGTGAAAACGCTGTCCTTACATTTTTTTACAAAGTCTTCGATACCATAGTTTTCAATCTGTGGCTTTCCGCTGATGCCAAGCTGTTTTTCAACCTCAAGCTCAACAGGAAGACCATGAGTATCCCAGCCCGCTTTTCTCTGCACGCTAAAGCCTTTCATGGTGCGATAACGGGGAATAAGGTCCTTGATAACACGGGTGAGAACGTGGCCGATATGTGGCTTTCCGTTCGCCGTGG
Source organism: Clostridia bacterium (assembly GCA_017456605.1). GTDB lineage: Bacteria > Bacillota > Clostridia > Monoglobales > Monoglobaceae > SIG440. The sequence goes on from JAFTJA010000013.1 coordinate 137,280, forward strand.
GGGGACCATCAAAGAATGTATAAATTTCACCGCTTTCGCGGTTTTTTATACTCTTTTTGAAAATGTCATTATCCTTCCAAAACTGGACAACTTCTTTTTCTCTGTCCACAAAAGATAAATCGGTTGACACCTTGTCGTACATAATAAATGCCTCCTAAGTATATAAAATCATCTTAAACCTAATAATTAACCATTATATTTTACAAGAAATTTTCTGCTTTGTAAAGGGATTTGCCGAAATTCCTTAAAATTTTGGTAAATTTTTTCGTTTTGTTAATAAAATTTTAATTGAAATAGCCTTTTTTTTGTGCTATACTGTGATTTATACTTTAAAAATTCAGGTGCTACCGCACCGCGATTATATACGGAGGTAAAACTATGCTCTGTACAAGATGCAAAAAAAATATGGCAGTGGTTTTCGTTACCAAAATGGAACCCGACGGCAAACAGGTGAACGAAGGCTATTGCCTTTCGTGCGCCAAGGAACTGAATATTGACGCGGTTTCAAATATGATAAAAAGCCTTGGGATAAGCCCGGAAGAATTTGACAACATGAACAGCGAAACAATGAAAATGATGGAAGAAATGGTTGGCTCAGGTGAGGGCTTTGACCCCATGCAGATGATGGCAGGCGAATTTTTAGGCGAAGAAGACTTCGATGACAGCGAGGACGGCGGTGCAATGAAAAAATCGCCCCTCTCCTTCCTTTCGAATATGTTTGGCGGGAAACCTGCTGACGAAAATGGTGCAACATCACAAAACGCATCGTCGACAAAAAACGCTAAGGACTCTAAAACGAAAAAGGACAAAGGTCGCAAATTTCTGGATATGTATGGCACAAACCTCACCAAAAAAGCAAAGCTTGGCGAAATTGACCGCGTAATCGGCAGAGAAGTTGAAATGAACCGTATCACCCAAATTCTCAACCGTCGCACGAAGAACAATCCTGTTTTAATCGGCGAGCCTGGTGTTGGAAAAACCGCTATTGCGGAGGGGCTCGCCCTGAGAATTGCTGAGGGGAACGTCCCGGCAAAGCTTTTGGGATATGAAATATATCTCCTTGATATGGCGGCTATGGTGGCAGGCACACAGTTCCGCGGTCAGTTTGAGTCCCGGCTCAAGAGCCTTATCAGCGAGGTAAAGGCTCTTGGAAACATTATTCTTGTTATTGACGAAGTTCACATTCTCACCAAAGCCGGCGACGCCGAGGGTGCAATGAATGCAGGAAACATTTTAAAGCCTGCACTCTCTCGTGGTGAAATTCAAATTATCGGTGCAACCACTTTGGAAGAGTACCGCAAGCATATTGAAAAAGACAGTGCCCTAGAGCGCAGATTTCAGTCTGTCATTGTGGAAGAACCATCTGTCGAAGAAACCATTGAAATGCTCCGTGGCATAAAGAGCTACTATGAAGACTATCACAAGGTGAAAATCACTGATGATATTATCCGTTGTGCCGCTGTCCTTTCAAAAAGATATATTACGGACAGATTTCTCCCTGACAAGGCCATTGACGTGATTGACGAGGCGGCATCAAAGGCAAATCTTGACAACGTGGCACTTACTGACCTTGCCAAGCTGAAATCTCAGTTTAAAGACGTCAAAACCGCTCAGGCAGAGCTTGAAACACAAAACACCGAAGAAAATCAGGAAGTTACCCAAAGCTATGAAAAGCTTGCCGAGCTCAAAAGCCGTGAGTGTCAGCTCCTCGCTGAGATTGACGAGCTTGAAAAGACGCTCAGCGATGTTTATCTCACCACCGATGATTTGGCAGCTGTTATTGAGGGTTGGACAAAAATTCCCGTTAAAAACATAACCGAATTTGAAACAAACCGACTTGTAAACCTTGAGGAACGGCTTCACAAAAATCTTATCGGGCAAAACGAGGCAGTCTCCGCAGTATCCCGCGGTATCCGCCGCAAGCGCGCAGGGTTTAGTCTCAAACGCCGTCCTGCCTCCTTTATTTTTGTGGGTCCCACGGGTGTGGGCAAAACAGAGCTTGTGAAACAGATTGCCAAAGAGGTTTTTGATACTGAGGACGCACTCATTCGCTTTGATATGTCCGAGTTTATGGAAAAGCATGCCGTATCAAGGCTCATCGGCTCACCACCCGGATATGTGGGCTATGACGATGCCGGTCAGCTCACCGAAAAAATAAGACGCCATCCCTACTCCGTTATACTTTTTGACGAGATTGAAAAGGCGCATCCCGATGTTTTCAATATACTTCTTCAAATTCTTGACGACGGGCGTATCACCGACAGCCACGGCAAAACAGTTTCTTTTGAAGATACCATAATCGTTATGACATCAAATGCCGGTAGTGATACACTTGGCGGCATTGCAGGCTTTGGTGCAAGCAGCAATGCATCAAATAAGCTCAAGGCAGAAAAGGCTCTCAAACAGCTGTTCAGACCGGAATTCCTCAACCGCATCGACGAAATAATCGTCTTTGATGAACTTTCAAATGACGACCTCTTGAAAATCGTTGACCTTATGCTGGCTGAACTCAATAAGGGACTTCTGGAAAAAGGTATTGCCCTTGAAGTGACAAACGAAGCAAAAGAAATCATTGTCAAAAACGGATATAATGTCCAGTATGGCGCACGTCCTATGCGCAGATATATCGAAAGACATATTGAGGATGCGTTGGCACAGATGTTTATTGGCGGAGAAATTCAGGAGGGAAGTCAAATCTTTGTTACTGCAGAAAATGACACCCTCAAAGTTTCCAAAACTCAATAACATCTTTTGTTGACACAAAATCAAATATGTGATATAATTATTTTGCTGAGAACAAGGATAAATTTCTGAGTTTCAGGCAAAGAACAAAGCCTTATATTTTATGTATTTTTGTACTCTTTGCCCTCGGCAGAGAGTACTTTTATTTTTGGAGGTTTTTAAATGGAAACAAAAATTGCAATTATTGGAATTATTATCAACAACCTTGACGCATCCGAAGAAATTAACCGTATTCTCCACGATTACAGCGACTATATCGTGGGAAGAATGGGTATTCCCTACCGCGAAAAAGACCTTTCGGTGATGAGCATTGTCCTTGACGCATCCACTGATGTTATAGGTGCACTTTCAGGAAAGCTGGGAATGCTTAAAGACGTAAACGTAAAAACCGTTTGTTCAAAATAAACCCCATATCAAGGAGGTTAATGTGAATAATCTCGAACTTATCAAAAAACTGAATTCAAACGGCACACTCTTGCATAACGAATTTGTGCAGATACTCGCAACATTTACCAAAGATGATTTGGAGTTTGCACAAAGTCTCGCAAAAGAAATTGCCACAAAGCATTTTGGAAACAAAATTTATATACGTGGTCTCATTGAGTTCACAAATATCTGCAAACAAAACTGCTACTACTGCGGTCTCCGTGCTGAAAACAAAAATGTCCAGAGATACCGCCTCACAAAAGAAGATATCCTCTCATGCTGTGAAATTGGCTATCCATTGGGCTTTCGGACATTTGTGCTTCAGGGCGGCGAAGACTCATCTTTTAATGACGATTTGATGTGCGACATTGTCAGATGCATTAAAGAAAAATATCCCGACTGTGCAGTGACACTGTCCATAGGCGAAAAATCAAGGGAAAGCTATCAAAAGCTTTTTGACGCGGGGGCAGACCGCTATCTTCTTCGCCACGAAACTGCAAACAGTGAGCATTACGGAAAGCTTCACCCCAAAAATCAAACCCTTGAGAGCAGAAAGAATTGCCTTTTTGAACTCAAAGAAATCGGTTTTCAAACCGGTTGCGGATTTATGGTGGGCTCACCCTATCAGACCTTTGATGCTCTGGCTGAAGATTTGCTTTTTATCCGTGAGCTTTCTCCCCATATGGTGGGAATCGGGCCCTTTATTCCTCACAAGGACACACCCTTTGGGGATAAGCCCCAAGGAAGTCTTCATCTTACCCTTCTTCTTCTGGCTTTGGTGCGGATAATGCTCAAAAATGTGCTTCTTCCCTCCACCACCGCCCTTGGCACAATCCACAAAAAAGGTCGCGAAATGGGGATTTTATCTGGTGCAAACGTTGTTATGCCAAACCTTTCACCCATAGAAGACAGAAAAAAATATATGCTTTATGATGGCAAAATTTCAACAAACGAAGAAGCTGCCGAAGGTCTTGAACTTCTTAAAAAGCGAATGAAATCAATCGGCTATGAAATTGTCACCGACCGCGGTGACTTCCCCAAAAACCAATTTTGACATAAAGGAGAATTTGTTATGGCAATTTACAATCCAAAATCATCTGTAGCTGAAGAATTTATCAATCATCAGGAAATACTTGACACAATAGAATATGCAAAACAAAACAAATCAAACCGCGAGCTTATCTTTTCACTTATAAAGCGCGCGGAGGACTGCAAAGGTCTTTCCCACCGTGAGGCAGCTGTGCTTCTTGAATGTGACATTCCAGAAGCCATTGCAGAGATTAAGGCTCTGGCAATCAAAATAAAAGAAAAGCTCTATGGCAACAGAATAGTTATGTTTGCGCCTCTTTACCTTTCAAATTACTGTGTAAATGGCTGCACATACTGTCCATATCACTATGGCAACAAATGCATCACCCGCAAAAAACTGACCCAGGAAGAAATCAAAGCCGAAGTCATTGCACTTCAGGATATGGGACACAAGCGCCTAGCAATCGAGCTTGGCGAAGACCCTGTCAACAACCCAATCGAATATGTCCTTGAGAGTATAAACACCATCTATGGCATCAAGCACAAAAACGGTGCTATCCGCCGTGTAAATGTTAATATCGCGGCTACAACTGTGGAAAATTATCGAAAGCTTAAAGACGCAGGCATTGGCACATACATTCTCTTTCAGGAAACCTATCACAAAGAAAACTATGAAATGCTTCATCCAACTGGTCCAAAGCACGACTATGCATATCATACCGAAGCTATGGACAGAGCTATGGACGGCGGCATTGACGATGTGGGCATCGGTGTTCTTTTCGGGCTCGAAATGTATCGCTATGACTTCGTAGGGCTCCTGATGCACGCAGAGCACCTGGAGGCAGCAAAAGGCGTTGGCCCCCACACAATAAGCGTTCCCAGAATTTGTCCTGCCGAGGGTATAGACAAGGATTCATTTACGAATGCTATTTCTGATGAGATTTTCGAAAAGATTGTTGCCATTATCCGCATTGCCGTTCCCTACACCGGTATGATTATATCAACCCGTGAGTCGAAGGCATCCCGTGAAAGAGTGCTGCGGCTTGGTGTATCACAGATTAGCGGCGGTTCAAAAACTACGGTTGGCGGATACATTCACGACGAGGACGAAAGCGAAAACTCAGCACAGTTTGACATCAGCGACACACGTCCCCTTGACAGCGTTGTAAACTGGCTTTTGGAGCTTGGCTACATTCCAAGCTTCTGTACTGCTTGCTACCGCGAGGGCAGGACGGGCGACCGCTTTATGTCGCTTATAAAGTCGGGACAAATCGCAAACTGCTGTCAGCCAAACGCTCTTATAACACTGAAAGAATACCTTATGGATTATGCATCTCCTGAAACGGTGAAAAACGGTATTGCGGTTATAAAGAAAGAAATTGAAAAAGTTCCCAATGAGAAAACCCGAGGATTGGCTAAAAAATATATAGAAGAAATCGAAAACGGAAAAAGAGATTTTAGATTTTAATTTGAAAGGAGTTTAAAAATGGTAAAACACATTATTATCTGGAATTTTAAAGCAGAAATGTCAGAAAGCGAAAAGCTTTCCGCCTTTGAAAAAATAAAATCAGGACTTGAAGGTCTTTTGGGACAAATAGACGGACTGTGTGAAATAAAGGTCTATGGAAATCCTTTGCCATCATCAAACGGTGACCTTATCTTAGACAGCACCTTCCGTGATGAAGCATCCCTCAACGGCTATCAGACAAACCCCAAACATGTCGAGGTTGCAACCTTTGTCCGCTCGGTTGTGGAAGCCCGCAAGTGTATTGATTTTGAAATTTAATTTGTTCTCTAACCAAAAAAGCCACCCGCTGGGTGGCTTTTTTATCTTTTAACAAGTTCGGCAACAATAATTTCGGGTTTATTGTTTATTCTCACAGGCATCAAACTGTTTCCTATGCCCCGACTGACAACCATGCTGGTATTTTCTTTCGTATATATTCCGCTATAATACGAGGGAAAAAACCCCTGTCCCGGCGCATAAAGACCGCCAAGCTTTGGCAAAACAAACTGCCCGCCATGTGCGTGACCCGAAAATACCAAATCAACTTTGTGCTGTACATAACTCTCAAAAATTTCAGGTCGGTGCGAAAGTAAGATTTTGTAATTCTCATTATCAGGAATGATCCTTGAAAGCTGTTCTTCAATTTTTGCAGCTCTTTTTTTATCTGTTTCTTCCATATAAAACGCCGGATCGCTCATACCAATCAAGGTTATTTCACTATTTTCGACAACTATTTCAAGATGGTCATCTTCAAGAACAAACACTCCACACGCAGAAATGTTTTCTTTAAAGCCATTATATTCTTTTATTCTTGCTTCATGATTTCCGTTTGCATAATATGTCGGTGCAATCTTCACAAGCTCCTGGGCCAAGGAAATTGCCGTTTTTATATCAAGTCTGCGTGCATCAATCATGTCTCCGGTGATGACAACAATATCCGGAGCTGCTTTTTTAATCATATCAACAAGCTTTTGATTGTCCCGTCCAAACTTTGTGTTGTGAAAATCGGATATTTGCACTATTTTAAAATTATCGAAGTCCTCCGGAATATTTTTGGATATCACATCAATTTTTCTCAATTGTATATCCAAATTGCCATTTATAATCCAAAAAACACCCAGTATTAAAATTATCATAGCCGCAAAAAGCAAAAGAAATTGCTTTTTCTTATTTTTCATCATATCACCAATATCTTATTTTTTCAATTCCTTAAAACTAAATTTAAGATTTGTCTTGTATTCCTCAAAAGGCTTGACAGAAACAAACTTGTTGTTGTCAATAATATCCTGTCCGCCAAGGGAAGTTGTTCGGGGCTCAAGACCAACAACGTATTCACTCTCGCCCAGCATTTTCCACACAAGAAAATCAGGGAGTGTGTTTCTTTCGTATGTGATATATGCACCGATTTCGCCGTTTTCTATGCCCGCTGTGGCAACATCACCTGTATGCTTGACATCAAAACATTCTTCTTCTATTCCGTGAACCGGTGCGCAAATATCCGCAATATCCTCAGGAACGTTTATCATCTTTGCACCCTCTCTTACAAGTGGATATCCGAAGTTGCAATGATAGCAAAGAGCAACGTCTTCATCATTGAAACCCTGATTGATTATGGTATCCTCAACAGTAAACTCCTCAGCAAAAAGCTTTGTGGTAATTGTTCGTCTGAACAAAAGATTTTCGCCAAAGACAACGCTCTCACGCATTTCGCCTGTCACTTTCATAACGTATTCGTCACCAACCCAGTCCGCAAAAACAGACACATTCTGCGCCGGAGTGTTGGCAATTCTGCCGTGAAGTCCCTGCTTGCCAACAGGTCCGCCTATATTTTTGAGGCCACAGGTAGTAATCAATCCGCCATAAAACCCCCTGAGCCAGTTTGTGTCGTCTTTTTCATAAAATGCAGGCGCAGTAATCCCAGTCTTTGATAGCCAGCTTATCGCATGTTCTTTGTAATATGCCTGCGCAATATCCATAGCTCTGTCAGGCAAAATCACAAAACGAATTTTCCCAGTACTTACCTCAATGGCCTGAACGCCCTTTGCCCGACCGTCATTGAATGTGAAATTTCTTATTCCGCCAATCTGCTCAACAGAGCCAACGTGCTTCATCAATTCCTGTTTATTCATTTTTATCTCCCTCCGCCTTGCATTTTAGGCAAATGTTAAAATTATTTTCTTAAATTTTCTCTTATGACATCAATAACCTTTTGGGCACAGACTTCAATACCCACATCAGTAAGGTGTATTTTGTCATCCTCGCGTATATAGAAAAACACCCTCACGGTCACCGCACACTCCTTGATATGCACCGCCGGGAATAACAAGCATTGTTTTTCTGACAAAGTCTTTCAGCTGGTCTGATATAAAAGCCTCAAGAAAGGCATCCGGGTCTTTTTCGTCAAATCTTATCTTTTTATATAGCATAGCATCATTCGCTACTTATGTAAATTTCATACATTATCGATTATATTTAATGTCAGTATACCATAGTTATATCATTAAATCAATATATAAAAAATTTGTTGTTGTACTTGCACGGGACAAAAGCGCCTTGCATAAACTAACTATATATTTTTACAAAAGCGGTTTGCCCCAAAGGTAATTTTCATTTTATTGTCGTAAATTCCCCGACAGATTGGAGCTGTGTATGTTTGGTTTGTTTGATTCACTGATAGAGTCCATTGTGTTTTTAATTTCCTTTGTTTCAGGAAATATGACCTTTCCAAAAACACTCACCGCCAAAGAAGAGAAACTTTACATAGAAAAAATGGAAAGCGGTGACGTTGATGCCAAAAACAAGCTCATTGAGCACAACCTCAGGCTTGTGGCACATATTGCAAAAAAGTATTCCGGAAACATACGTGACAACGAGGATTTGATTTCTTTGGGCACCATTGGCCTCATAAAAGCGATAAACAGCTTTGACTCATCAAAAGGAACAAGACTTGTCACCTATGCCGCAAGATGTATTGAAAACGAAATCCTTATGCTTATGCGAAGCAACAAAAAAACTCAGGGCGATGTATCGCTCAATGACCCCATAGGTACAGACAAAGAGGGTAACCAGATTTTGCTTATGGATATTATCGGTGCTGACGAGGAAGACGTAATAAAAGAAATCGACAAAAAATCACAGATAAAAAAGCTGTATGAAAACATAAAAAACCGCCTTGACATACGTGAACGGCGGATAATTGAGATGCGTTACGGTTTGGGTGACAGCAGCGAGATGACACAATCGGAAATTGCAGAAATAATGGGCATTTCACGTTCATATGTGTCGCGAATTGAAAAAAAAGCAATCGAAAAGCTCAAGTATGGAATTTGTGATGAGGATATCTAAAAAAGGATTGAAAAAATCAATCCTTTTTCTTTTTAAACAGTTTGCTTTTTCTTTGCTCTTGGATGCGCGCTCTTGTAAACATCCTGAAGATGTTTTTTTAGAACACTGGTATAAATCTGCGTGGACGAAATATCCGTATGTCCAAGCATTTCCTGAAGAGATTTGAGGTCCGCTCCGTTCTCAAGCAGGTGCGTTGCAAAAGAATGTCTGAGTGTATGTGGGGTTATATCTGTCTTGATATTCGCCATAGATGCATATTTCTTTATTATCTTCCAAAAACCCTGACGGGTCATCTTTGTGCCGTTACAGTTTACAAACAGATTTTCCACCTTGCTGTTTCCCCGGATAAGCTGTTCTCTTGCTGTTTCTATGTATGTTTTCACAGCCTTTTTGGCCAGTGAATAAACGGGAATAACCCTCATTTTTTTGCCCTGGTTGCAGTTTATATAACCAATATTCATATCAACATCCGACATTTTGAGCTCAATCATTTCGCTCACTCGCATGCCTGTTGCGTAAAGGAGCTCAAGCATGGCTTTGTCACGACAACCTTTCGCATCGCGAATATCTGGTTGTTCAAGAAGGTCTTCTATTTCCTCACTGGTAAGAATAGCCGGAAGCTTTTTATCCGCCTTCAAAGAATGAAGATTTTGAGTAGGGTCCTGAGTAATAACCCCCTCGTTTTGCAAAAACCTATAAAAAGACCGAATGGATGCGAGATTTCTTGAAACTGTTGATGCCGATTTCCCTGCTTTTTGCAAAGTCATAAAATAATCAAGAATAACCGCTCCGCTTGCATTTTCGGGAGCAAAGCCTTTTTCTTCCTGGTATGCAAAAAAAGCATTCAGGTCCCGTCTGTAAGACACAAGTGTGTTTTCTGACGCGCCTTTTTTCTTTTTAAGAAAATTAAAATATTTTTCAACTGTATTTTTCATCTGGCTTCCTTCTTCCTATCTACCTAAAAATGAACATATCGGTTTTAAAACCGGTGGCACAACAAATGCATCGATAAAACTGCACAAAACTAAAACCGCAATAATACCAAGAAGAAAAACCAGATTTTTAAGATACATTTCTTTGCGTATATTAAGCGCATCGCCCCGCTTTTTCAGATTATGCAAAGAGAGCGCGTAGCTGATGTTGAACACTGCGTAAATTATGAGCGCAGGAAACAAAATCATTATCTGCGGCAAAAGCGATGCAAGGACAAAAAGAATTCCTTTCCCCTTGTAAAGCTGGATAAGAAACACGGTGGTAAACCCCATCTTATATCCCCTCGCCGCTATTTGTATAACACCCAATGGAATCAGCCAAACACAAAGTCCTGACACCCACAAAAACAGTACCGTCTTTACGTTGTTGTAAAGCGAAACTTTGAAGACCTCTCCCCTGTCAACCGACTGGATAGTATAAGCCGACAGGAAGTTGTTCATATATGTGCCAAGGGACTCATAATTTTCGGTATTCATCGTGATTGCCGACAAAGAACCGATTACTGTGCCTGCAACAAGACAGAAAAACGTTAAAACAAACAAAACCTTGCTGCAACTGATGTAATCGGTTATAGTTTTGAAAAAATATTTTCTTTTCATAGCTTTCTCACCTCGTAAAACCGTTTTTACATAGATATGAGACAAGCTGTGAAAATATGAAAGTTATTAAAATTTATTTTGACATTTCATCAGCTCTTTTTATGCAGGCGTCAACCGCCTGTGAAACAGCCACCGAAAACCCTGACTTTTCCAGTTCACAAACTGCTGCAATTGTTGTTCCGCCGGGAGAGCACACCGCATCTTTAAGAGTCTGAGGATGTTCATGTGTTTCAAGCACCATTTTTGACGCACCCTCTACCGCTTTAGCCGCAAGCCTTAGCGCTGTTTCCTTTGGCAAGCCGTGTTTGACTCCGCCGTCTGCCATAGCATCAATCATCATATAAACATATGCCGGACTGCTTCCGTGAAGAGCCGTTGCGGTGTTTATGTGCTTTTCTTCCAAAATAACAACCTCGCCAACAGCCGAAAAAACATCCTCCGCTATTTCAAGTTCTGCTTTTTGTATATTTTTGTTTGGAAAAATAACTGTCATCCCACAACCGACCTTTGCCGGGGTATTAGGCATGGCACGCACAATTTTTACGTCGTCACCAAGAATTTTTTCTATTGATTCAATGGTTGTGCCGGCAGCGATTGAAACAAAAAGCTTATCCCCTGAAACGGCTTTTGCTTCTTCAAGAACACTGGGAAGTATATTGGGCTTTACCGCAAAAATTATAACATCACTGCGACTTATCACTTCAATATTGCTTTCGCTTACAAACACCCCAAAAGTGCTCCACTTCTCGAGATTTGACGCGTTTTTGTCACTTATTGAAAGTGCTTTTGGATTTATCTTTCCTGATTTGAGAAGCCCTCCCGCCAGAGCAGAAGCCATATTTCCCGCACCAACTATACCAATCTTCACCATAATTCTCCTTTTAATATTCCCCGCGGATATATTTTTCGATTCTGTCAAGACCTTCTTTAATTACCTCCATCGAGGTTGCATAAGAAAGGCGTACATATCCGTCAATACCAAAGCCTTCGCTGGGAACAAGTGCCACAAGTGCTCTTTCCAAAATATCGTCACAAAGTGCACTTGCGCTGTCAAATACTTTTCCATAGAGTTCTCTGCCAAGAAGCTCACGCACATTCATAAAGATATAAAAAGCTCCGTTTGGCTTTTTGCAGCTGATACCATCAATGGAATTTATTCTTTCCACCATATAGTCTCTGCGCTTTACATATTCCGTTTTCATAACGTCAACCGATGACTGGTCTCCCAGAAGTGCTTCAACGGAAGCAAACTGCGCGATTGAGTTTGGATTTGATGTGGCATGGCTCTGGATGTTTGACATCGCCTTTGCAACATCTGCATTTGAGGCAGTGAAGCCAATTCTCCAACCTGTCATAGCATACGCCTTTGCCATACCGTTCACGATAATTGTGAGATTTTTTATGTCTTCGCCAAAGGTGGCAATATTTGTGTGCTCGCCCTCATAAACAAGCTTTTCATAAATTTCGTCGAAGATAACATAAATGTTGTTTTTGACAGCAATCTCTGCAATCTTTTCAAGTTCTTCTTTGGTATACACCATACCCGTAGGATTGCTGGGAGTGTTGAGGACAAGGGCACGTGTTTTTGGTGTGATATGTGCTTCAAGCTGCTGGGGTGTAAACTTAAAACCTGCATCTTCGGTAGTATCAATAAACACCGGTTTTCCGCCAGCCATCTTCACCATTTCGGGATAGCTAACCCAAAAAGGTGCAGGAATAATAACCTCATCATCCGGCTCGCAAATAGCCATAAAAATATTGGTAAGACAGTGCTTTCCGCCGTTGCTGACAACTATATTGCCAATTTCATAAGAAAGTCCTGTATCTCTTTTTATTTTTTCGCAGATTGCCTCTTTGAGTTCAACTGTACCTGACGCAGGTGTATATTTAGTGAAACCGCTTTCGATAGCACGGATTCCTGCCTGCTTAACGTTTTCAGGAGTATCAAAATCAGGCTCTCCTGCGCCGAAACCTACAACAGGGATTCCCTGTTTTTTCATCTGCTTGAATTTTGCATCAAGAGACAGTGTCGGTGACGGACTGATACTCTTTGCTTTCTGTGAAATATATGTTTGCATTTAAATTCTCCTTACTGTCTAAAAATAACCTAACCTACATTTTAATACAAAATCACTGAAATATCAACCTTTTTTTTAATTATATCAAAATTTTTTGCATTAAATTTAAAAAATTCTCCGAAGAAATCTTTTTTATAAGACTCTCGCTATACCCTATTCTTCGCATTTCATCAAAAATTTTGTGGATATCTCCCACATTTTCTATACCATTTGGTAAACTGTCCATACCATCAAAATCACTGCCAAACCCAATATTATTTTCCCCGCCCAGGGACAGAATATGTTCAATATGTCGAAGTATATCGGTTATACCTGCGCAAGTGCCTTTTTCTGAAAGAAATTTGCTGTATAAATTTATGCCTATACAGCCGCCGTTTTTTATCACCCCGCGAATTTGTTCGTCTGACAGGTTGCGCTTATGCCTGCATATGCTTTTTGAGTTTGAATGGGTCGCGGCAATGGGTTTCTTTGTGGTTTCAAGAACGTCCCAAAAGCCTTTTTCAGAAATATGCGAAACATCAATCAGCATACCGAGGTCGTTCATTTTTCTTACAACAGCTTTTCCAAAAGCAGAAAGTCCGCCTCCGTTTTCCTCAGCAATGCTTCCGGTGATTTCGTTTGGATAGTTCCAGCATAGAGTCAAAATCCTCACGCCACGAAAATAAAGTTCGCTGAGCTTTTCAAGGCTTCCCTCTATGGCCTCACCGCCCTCCACACTGAGAAGTGATGCAATTTTTCCATTGCCAAGTGCAGTTTTTATGTTATCAAAACCATTGCAATGACTTATAAGCCCTTTGTTTCTTTCGATTTCGGCATAATACCTGTCAATCATTTGCCCGCATCTTGAAAAGGGTGCAAGAGCATCATTTTTCTTGTCAATGAACGCGGCAAAAACTTGTATGTGTTTGTGTTTGGTATTCAAAATGCGTTTTATATCGATATGATAAGTGTTCTCAAACAATCCACCGCCAAAATCGGTTATCTTTTGCACCGTGTCGCAGTGTGCATCAAAAAACGTCAAGTCTATACCTCCAGAAAAACTTGTTTCAAATGATTTATGTTTTCGCATTCAAAACTGCTTCCGTCAAAGACGCCAAAAACCTCAACAATATCAAAGCGGATATTGAGCTCGGTGGGATTTTGCGCCATATACCATTTTGCAGAATTTACAAAGCTTCGTTTTTTATAATATGTAACCGCCTCCGCCGGAGTTCCGAATTGTTCGCTGCTCCGGGTTTTCACCTCTACAAAAACCAAATCTTCTCCATCCTTGGCTATTATATCAATTTCCCCCGCCTTGCATCTGTAATTCTGCGCCAAAATTTTATAGCCTTGTTTTTTGAGATACGCAGCCGCAACATCTTCCCCAAGTCTGCCGGTTGTTTTATTGAAAAATCCACGTTTTTTCATATTACTTTCCCAAGACCTTCGCCGTCATAAAGGATTTTCTGTGAACCGATGAAACTCCGTATTTCTGAATTGCCTCGCAGTGTGCTTTTGTGCCATAGCCCTTGTGCTTTGCAAAGCCATACTCCGGATATTCTTCGTGGAGTTTGGTCATAAGACGGTCACGGCTTACCTTTGCCAGGATTGATGCCGCAGCAATAGCTTGAGATTTAGCATCACCCTTTACTATGTATTCAAAAGGTATATCGTAGGGATAATTGTCATTTCCGTCGATTATAACAAAATCTGCCTTTACTTTCAGGTTTTCAACCGCTCTGTGCATAGCAAGAGCCGTCGCTTTTCTTATGTTTATTTCATCAATCACGTCGGGCTCCACAAACTGAATATCATAAGCGACTGCTGATGATATTATCTCTTCAAAAAGAAGCTCACGTTTTTTCTCGCTGAGTTTTTTCGAGTCGTTTATTCCATCAATGACCAAATCGGTAGGCAAAATAACAGCCGCAGCGCACACCGGTCCGGCAAGAGGTCCTCTACCCGCTTCGTCAACGCCCGCAATGTTCTTAAAACCTTTGGCGTATAAAGAATTTTCTATTTCTTTCATTTTATTCTCTCCTTTTAATGAAACAGAGCAGATATATTTTCATATATCTGCCCAGAAATTACTGTCAGTTTTACGGCAATTCCAGTGTAATTCTGCCGATTTTAGCCGCCCTGAAATCATCAAGAATGAGATTTGCAGCCCTGAGTGTGTCAATGTTTCCGCCGGAAACAATGCAACCACGTTTTTTGCCGATAAGCTCCAAAAGCTCAAAATCATCACATGACTCAATATCTTCATTTTCAAGTTTGAAACGTGATATAAGCAAATCAGGATAATTCTTTCTCAAAAATCCTATAAGCAAAAACGCAAGTTCTTCAATGTCCATAATTTCGTCTTTTATGCCGCCGGTGAATGCAATGCGCCTGCCCACCCAAGCATCATCAAATTTAGGCCACAAAATACCTGGAGTGTCAAGAAGTTCATATTTTCCCATAACCCTTATCCACTGCTTTGCTGTGGTAACGCCCGGTCGGTCACCGGTCTTTGCGGCAGCTCTACCCGAAAGGCGATTGATGAATGATGATTTGCCCACATTGGGAATTCCCACAATGAGCATTTTCACAGCACGTCGCATCATACCTTTTTCTTTTTCTCTGGCAAATTTATCCGCAAGCACCTTTTCAATAGCCGCATCAAGATTTTTGAGACCTTTCCCCGAAAGGCTGTCAGCTAAGATACAACAAATCCCCTTTTTTTCAAAAAAGCTGAGCCATTTTTCGTTTGCACTTGGGTCTGCTATATCACTTTTATTAAGCACCACAACTCTTGGTTTTTTGCCCACAATCCTGTCAATTTCGGGGTTTCGTGATGACAAAGGAAGTCGTGCGTCAAGAAGCTCAACCACAACATCAACCAGTTTGAGGCTATCTGTAATAAGCCTTCTTGTTTTTGCCATATGTCCCGGAAACCATTGAATTTGCATAATATACCTCTCAGTTTAAAATCAATCCGTTATACTTTCAATTTTGTTGAGCGGCCAGAATCTGAAAACCGCATGTCCTATAATATCTTTTTCTGAAACAGGTCCGATTTCGCGGCTGTCCTTGCTGTTGTTGCGGTTGTCACCCATAACAAAATATTCATCCTCGTCCAAAACCAGTGGGTTTTCACGGCTGAATTCATTTTTTGCCATCTTGCCAAACACAAAATTTCCTATAAGATTTGTCTTTTCGTTGATATAAGGTTCGTCCAGCTTTTCGTCATTGACAAACACATCACCGGTAGAAAAATCAATATAAAGTGAGTCTCCCTCCGCCGCAATAACCCTTTTGATATAAAAAGGTGCTTGAGGGTCGCGTGTTTCAACGATGACAATGTCACCTTTTTGGGGAGTGTAAAACAGCTTGTTCACATAAAGGCGGTCGGCGTGTTGGAGGGTTGGCTCCATAGACTCGCCATCAACCACTGCAAGGGTCAAAACATAGTTCTTAAGAAAATACGCAACAATGAGTGCCACCACAATAGCCTTTATCCAGTCCCAAAGTTCGCTCTTCCAGTTTGGTTTTTTTTCAGAAACTTCTTCAAAAGTTTCTTCAGCAAGGTCTTCGGTTTCTTCGATTATTTCATTATTCTTTTCAAATTCTTCCATAATTATCACCTTTAAATCATCCAAAATAGTCAAATGGCAGGTATTGAAAAATACCCGCCATATCTTTTGTTAAATCTTCTCTTTAACTTTTGCAGCCTTACCAACTCTGTCACGGAGATAGTAGAGCTTCGCACGTCTAACTTTACCGCGTCTTGAAACTTCGATGCGGTCAATGTTAGGTGAATTTACGGGGAAAGTCTTTTCAACACCAACACCGTAAGAAATTCTTCTTACTGTAAATGTTTCGCTGATTCCGCCATGATTCTTTTTGATGATTGTTCCTTCGAACATCTGAATTCTTTCTCTGTTTCCTTCTTTAACCTTAACATAAACGCGAACTGTGTCACCAATGTTAAGCTGGGGAAGGTCTGTTCTGATCTGTTCCTGTGTAATCTGGTCTAAAATGTTCATTTTTTTCATCCTTTCTATATTCAGATATTCATGCCATACGCCCCACCAGACAGGCCGTAAGCAGAGGACTACCCATAATTAACTTACAAAGTATATCACACTTTAATATAAAATGCAAGCATTTTTTTGTAAATTATACAAATTTTTTATCCGCGCCTGTTTTTGGGGTTAACAATATCACGCCAGTCAAGATCGCCACGTTCAAGACCTCTTATCATAACCTCAGCTGTCGCACTGTTTGTAGCAAGGGGAATATTGTGTACATCACAAAGCCTGAAGAGTGCAGAAACGTCGGGTTCGTGCGGCTGTGCAGTGAGCGGGTCACGGAAAAACAAAACCAAGTCAATTTCGTTGTAAGCAATTCTTGCACCAATCTGCTGGTCGCCGCCCTGAGGTCCGGACAAAAACAAGCTGACATCCATACCTGTAGCTTCAATAATAAGGCTTCCTGTTGTACCGGTAGCACAAAGGTTATGCTTGCTCAGAATTCCTTTGTAAGCAATACAAAAGTCTACCATCAATTCTTTCTTTTTGTCATGTGCAATTAAAGCAATATTCACGTTTTGCTCCTCCTGTTCTTTTGTGTGAAAAATTATTTTCTGAGGGACATACAGCTCAAAACATCAGCGTTTCTTGGAAAAAAGCTTCCCGAAGAAGCCCTTTTTTTCAAGACTTAAAAGGTGAACATCCTTTCCTGTAAGTCTTTCGCAGATGTTTCTGTAGCCCTGACCTGCAAGAGATTTTTTTTCGCAAACCACCGGTTCGCCCTTGGTGGCCGCAACAATAACATCACCGTCGTCAGGAATAACGCCAAGGAGATCAATGCTGAGCATACTCAAAACCTCTTCTACGCTGAGCATATTGCCACGTTTCACCAATTCCGGTCTAATTTTGTTGATAATGACGCTGTGGTCACATATGCCACTCCGTTCAAGAAGCCCCACAATTCTATCAGCATCACGCACCGCAGAAACATCAGGAGTGGTAACAACCACCGCTTTATCCGCCGCCGCAATGGCATTTTTGAAGCCTTGTTCAATGCCTGCAGGACAATCAATAACCACAAAATCATATTCTTTTTTTAGTTTTTCGCAAAGTTCTTTCATCTGTGCGGGCGTGACAGCATCTTTGTCAGTGGTCTGTGCCGCCGGAATCAAGAAAAGTCCTTCAAAACGTTTGTCTTTTATTGCAGCTTTTTGAGGCTCGCAATCGCCGTTCACAATATCAACAAGGTCATAAACAATTCTGTTTTCCTGTCCCAAAACCACGTCAAGATTGCGAAGTCCGATGTCAGTATCAATCAAAACAACTTTTTTGCCCAAAAGAGAAAGTCCAACACCTATGTTTGCAGTAGTTGTCGTTTTTCCAACGCCGCCTTTACCTGAAGTAACAACAATTACCTCTGACATCCGACCATCCCTCCATATTACCGAATAAGTATTATCTAACCTATTCTAACACAAAAGAGCACAAATGTCAAAACGTTATTTAGATTTTAAGAAGATTTTTTCGCCAATGTTATTTCAAGAGAGTGTTCATTTTTGGTATTTCATCGCTGACCTCAGAAATTCCCAGATAATATTCAAACATATCTCTGGCAACCTGAGCCGCATACCGGCTTGTTGCACCGTGTTCCAAAACAACGGCTACCGCAATTTGCGGGTTGTCATAAGGTGCAAAGCCCACAAACAATACCGTATCACTTCCGCTGCTCACCTCTGCCGTTCCTGTTTTTCCGCCAACCGCGATGCCAAAATCCTCAAAAACAGCCTTCGCCGTACCGTCTTCGGTTACGCGGCGCATCCCGTCTTTTACAGCAAGCATAGTTTCATCAGAAATCTCATAATTGGAAATCTCTGTTGGTTCATTTTTATAAACAACCTCACCGGTCTCATAGTTGCGAACTTCTTTTACTAAGTGCAACGCATAGCGCTTGCCTTTATTTATTATCGTGCTCACATAGCTTGCAAGCTGTGCAGGAGAAAACATATTGTCCGACTGTCCTATTGCCGCTTGCAAGGTATCACCGGGATACCACGGCATATTCCGTGACTCTCTGTATTCTTCACTTGCAACGACGCCTTCTGATTCATAAAGTTCAATCCCCGTCTTTTGACCAAGTCCAAATGCCTTCGCATACTGGGACAGCTTTTTGATGGTCAGACGTCTTCCCACATCATAGAAGAAATAATTGCATGAAACCCCGATAGCCTCTGATACGTTTATCATTCCGTGAGTTTCACCGGTATTCTTCCAGATAAGGCAGGTGGGTTTGTATGACGGTGCATAATATTCATAAACACCTTTTGTTATCATTTTTTCTGTGGGGGATATTATCCCTTCTTCCAACGCCGCAATTGCAGTGAGAGGCTTGAAAGTAGAACCCGGGGTATAAAGGCCGTCGAGTGCCCTGTTTACAAGAGGCTTATCCGGGTCTTTGAGCAATTCATTGTAATTCTTTGTATAGGTTGTGGGGTCATATCCCGGGAGCGACGCCATGGAAAGAACATCACCGGTCGAAATTTCCACAGCAACAGCCGCACCGCTGAAGCAGTCTTTCCCCTTGTCTTCTCTGGCTTTTTCAATGCTTCTCTGCAGAGACTCCTCTGTTACTTTCTGAAGTTCTGAATCAATGGTCAAAACCGCAAAATTTTCGGTTTCGGGTGACTTTTCGCTGAGCATTTGGGAAAGTGAGCCACTTTTTGTCTGTTCGACCCTCTTGTAGCCGTCCTTTCCTTTCAGGTAACTTTCAAGAACCTTTTCAAGGCCGTCCTTTCCTATTATGTCATTCATTCCATAGCCTTTGTCTTTCAGCTCGTCATATTCTTCCTTGTAAATAATTCCTGTACGTCCCAGAATATGCGCCGCCATAGAGCCGTTCACATATTCACGCACCGGCTCGATTTCAACATTGACACCGCCAAGCTCAAAGGATTTTTCTTTTATCTTCTGCACGATATCTATGCCTATATCGCTGGCAAAGGTATAGGGATTCATTACACTGAAATTTTTCGCCGTCATTGTATATCTGACTGCCACTATGTTTCTTATGTCCTCTTTGCTGTATTCCTCCGAAACGTCAAACTTTTCAATATAAAAGTCCATTACAGCGTCCGCTGAGTCAAGTTTTTCAAGCTTATTTTCTTTCTTCCATTCTTTGAGTGCTTCCTCCGGCTTTTCAAAATCGGCAAAATCAAATTTATAAGGCAGCGCTGTTACAGGGAATTCATCAATATATTCAATCCCGCCATTTTCACATATTTCAATCAAGTGGAGAATTGTTGCATTGAGTTCCTTATTGCTGCTGTTTACATTTTGAATTTGTATATAATAGCCCATCTTGTTTGTAACCATAGGTCTGCCGAAACGGTCAAGCATTTCACCCCTGGGGGCTTTTATAGGATAAGCGCGCACAAGACGGTTTTCTGCCTTTTCTTTATACTCATCACCATGAACAATCTGCAAGCTAAAAAGCCGTGCTACGAACACAATCGTAAACACGGCAAGAAAGCATAATATGAAAATAAAACGAGCTCTCAAGCCTTTTTTATCCAATAGTTTCACCCTTATCAGAATATAAAACTTTTCCCATTCGTCTTACAATAAAATAAACAGGAATTGTAACAATCATATTATAAAATCCTTCAGGAATTATGATCCTTAGGAGAATTGCAAAAAAGTTTCCGCCATCCAGTGTCAGATAATAAATAAATCCATAAACAATTTCATAAAGCACAGTCTCGGCAAGCACCATAAGAAGTACAACCAAAATATTGTTATCCCGAAGGACCCTCTCGCAGAAATAAGCGGTGAAGAAACCCAGAAGCATCATAAGAATAGCATTGAGTCCCCAAAGTCTTCCCACAAGCAAGTCAAGAACGAGTCCAAAGAAAGCGCCCAAAACCGCGCCCTCACTTTTCCCGCAAAAAGTGCAGACAATTATTACATAAATCAAAAACAAATTGGGTTTGACAGAAAAAATTTCAATGCAATCAATCAATGTCGCCTGAAAGATTGAAAAAGCCAACAAAAAGGCTCCATGCAAAGTAGTTTTCATCGCAACCTCTCACAAAATCAATTCATATCGTTTTTAACTATTAAAACAGCATTGATATTTTCTATATCAGCATCGGGAGAAATGATGGCATATTGAGAAATCCCCTGCATATCAGGCCTGATTTCAAGCACTTTTCCCACGTTCAATCCTTTGGGGTAGATTCCCCCAAGCCCCGATGTCATAATTTTGTCACCAACAATAATGTTGGCATTTTTCGAAATGAACGAAAGTCTTAGATTTCCGCCCAGCGAATCACTGGAGTCGCCCTCTGCCACTCCGTATTCACCTGATCTCACTATTTCAGCGCCGACAGAGTGTGCAGGGTCTATGAGGGTTATCACCCTCGACCAGGTGGTCCCCACTTCACTTATTCTTCCCACCAGTGCCTTGTCAGCAGAAATAACCGGCTGATTCAGCGCAACACCGTCTGTTGCACCTTTATCAATAACAAATGTGTTATACCAGTTCGACGGCTCCCTTGAAACAACCTCTGCTGCATCAAGCTCAAGCTCGGGATAAGCAGCTTTGAGTGCAAGAAGACGCCTGAGTTCTTCGTTCTCACTGAGTGCAATCTCACTTTTATCAAGTGCGGTCTCAAGTTCGGCATTTTCAAGTTCAAGGTCTTGAATTTTTTCTTTCAGCTTATCCACATTTGAAAAATATCCAAAAAAGTTGGATATGCCGTTCCCCGCTTTTGTAAAAAGCTTTTGAACAGGCGTAACAATCACCTGAGTTACATTCTCAACAAAAGTAATATCCGAGCTCACAGCATTCACAATACCAACAATTATGCCAAGACAAACAGCCGCCACCAACAAACCGAAAACACATCTGTTTTTAAAAAATCTTTTCAAAAGATGTATCTCCTCTCACAAAATTCAATTATTCAGACATAAGAAGCGTATGCAATGTCTTGATTTCTTCAAGAGCTTTGCCTGCACCGATTGCCACACATTCCATCGGTGATTCCGCAATGAAAATAGGTATCTCGGTATGTGCATTTATAAGCTTTCCAAGACCTTTCAGCATACATCCGCCACCGGTAAGAACAATACCTGACTCAATAATATCAGCAGCAAGCTCCGGCGGTGTTTTTTCAAGAACTGCCTTGATTCCGTCAATAATCATAGCAAGACTTTCTTTGATTGCCTCACGAACTTCTTCTGACGTAACAGTTGCAGTCCTCGGAAGCCCCGAAACCAAATCACGGCCCTTTATGCTGATTGAAAGTTCTTCCTTCAATGAACACGCCGAGCCAATCTCGGTCTTTATCTCTTCCGCTGTAATGTTTCCTATAATAAGATTATGATTTTTCTTGAGATATTGAATAATGTCATTGTCAAACGAATGGCTTGCCACCTTGAGGCTTTGTGTTGCAACAATTCCGCCAAGTGAAACAACCGCAATTTCAGTAGTACCGCCACCGATATCAACAATCATTGAACCAACCGGAGCATTCACTTCAACGCCTGCACCGATTGCGCCTGCCATTGACTTTTCAAGGAGATAAACATCCTTTACACCGGCCGCCAGAACCGCATCACGAACAGCACGTTTTTCAACATCAGTAATGTGCGAAGGGAGACATACAACAGCCTTTGGCTTTAAGAAAGTTGTGCCAACCGCCTTCTTGATAAAATACTTAAGCATTGCCACAGTAATATCAAAATTTGCAATAACGCCTTCCTTTATGGGAGTTACAGCACAGATGTCCACAGGAGTTCTTCCCAGCATCTCGCCGGCTTCCTTACCAATTGAGAGGATTTTGCCCGATGCACGGCTGATAGCAACAACCGTAGGCTCATTTACAACAATGCCCTTTCCTCTTACATAAATAATAGTATTGGCAGTTCCCAAATCAATTCCTATTTCATTTGCCATAACAAAAAACACTCCTTATGTAAATTTTTGAAAATATTTCTTAGAAAATTTTTATACCAAAGTCCTCTTTCAAGACCCCGGCAAGCTTTGAAACCGGCAACCCAACAACGTTGAAATAGTCACCGTTTATTTTTTCAACAAAAATCGAGCCTAAGTTTTGTATTCCATAGCTGCCTGCTTTATCCATAGGCTCCCTAGTTCTAATATAATCTTTTATTTCGTTTATGTCAAGTTTTTTAAAGAATACTTCGGTTTTTTCGAAAAAAGAACTTTCCTTTCCCGTTTCAGTGTCTTTCACGAAAACTCCGGTGAAAACACAGTGCATATTTCCGCTTAAAGCACTGAGCATTTTGAAGGCATCTTCTTCATCCTTTGGCTTTCCCAAAACTTTTCCACCAATCGCAACAATCGTATCGGCAGCAATGACAATGTAGCCCTTATCTTTTTCAAGCTTTTTGATAACATTTTCGCCTTTAAAACTCGCAAGAGCACATACATTCTCTTCAATATTATCAAAGCTGATGTCAGGCTCCGGTGTTTTGTCCACTATAACCTCAAAACGAAGTCCAAGCATCCTTAAAAGCTCTTGTCTGCGAGGTGAACCTGATGCAAGAATTATATTTTTATCCATAAAAACCACCGTCTTTTAAAATTCTGTCGCCCAATATTTTGGCGCCTATGCCCGTAACAGTTCCGCTAACCACCGAAACAATCAACAGTTGCGGCAGATAAGAAAACATATACCCTGTATAAAAAATCAGGCTTGCGACAACAACTTGTGCAAGATTATAAAGAGCCGCGCCAATAACGCTTAGCCCAACCATTCCCGCTTTGGGATAAAGATATTTTTTTGCCAAAACCATACCAAGCACCGAAAAAAGTGTCCCCGTCACACTGTAGGGCAAGGCTGTTACTCCACCGGATAGAAGTGTTCCCAAAAACGCCCTCAAAAGCGAAATAACCATTGCATTCTTTCCGCCAAAAAGAAAAATGTTTATGAGCGATACAATATTTGCAAGGCCAAGCTTTCCGCCGGGAACCGGGGAAATCAAAATTCGGTTTTCCACATACTGAAGAACAATTCCCACCGCAGTAAGAACTGCCATAATACATATGTTTTTTGCAGAATACTTTTTGCTTTTCATCAGTATGTCACCTTATCAACCTTTTCATCGTCTTTTCCTGCTATTTTGACCATAACGCGGTTTGGGCTGCAGACAATCATCTGCCCCACCTTTGTTATTTCTCCGCTTAATACGTCAGTTTTGTCAGGGCAGGACGCCTCTGTCATTTTTGCACCACGGTTTGTTATTTCAAGACGGTTGTAGCCGGTTTCGCTTTTTATATCAAGCACTTTCGTCCCTGAAATTTCCGCAAGGTTATACACAGCATATTCCTCGCCGTCAAGAAAAATCTCTACACGTTCTGCATTTCCGACGAAAACAAACGTCCCAAAGAGAATATAAACCAAAAGGGCAATCAAAACCACCAATAAAATTATAATCTTATCCAAAGTCGTTGTCATCATCTAAACCCCTTGTTAAAATGTCCTCTTGTGAAATCTTCCTCCCTATATTCACTGCCCGTCAGGAAAGCGTTTGAAATCTTTTCACATTCTTCAGGGCTTTCATCCGTAAAATACAGTCTGAAAAAACCGACATTTATATTTTTTATTTTATCCATTTCGGATAGTAATACCGTCTTCTTGCTGTTCAGAATAACGCTCCGGCAAATATCCCCGTCCTTTATCACCGGGAATTTAACACCCATTCGGTCGGTAAGTGTGTTATTTTCGTGGCACGGACATTTGTCATCGTTTTTGATAAGGCAGTTTTCAGAAACAGCAATAGGCAACCGCCCATAAACCATAACCCCTGCCCGGATTGGCTTTGCGATTTTTTCAATCTGCCGAAAGTTCAGCTCCGGCGAAAGTCCAATGGCCTTGAGTCCCATTTTCTTCAAGAAATCAAAGGAATATGAATTTGTCACATTCAGCCTGAAACCCCCGTAAATATTATGCCCCGAAAACTCGTTTATAAGTGAAACATTGTGCATAAGCACTCCATGATAACCGCAGCCAAGCAAATTCTTTGCAATAGCCGTATATTTTACAAAGTCATCATTCTTTAGTATCGCCGGCAGAACAATTACTGTTTTTTCTCTTATGCTGTCCGCAACTTTTCGGTTTCGTTCTATAACCCCAATTGGAATATAAAATTTATCAAACTCCAAATCCTTAACCGCCTCAAGCTGTTCATCATTGGTAATTTCACAGACAAACTCTTTTGGGGCTTCAACCGAGCTGAATTTTTCATCATCATATTCTTTTTTTGTATCCGCTCTTTCAAAAGAACGGATAATTTTTTCTTCAAGCATTTTGAGGGCTTCTCTGCGAAGTTTATTCAGTTCACCCGCTGACAAAAACAGGCCGCCCTCAACCTCTGCCGAGATTTCCCGGAATTCAAAAGGTGTTCCTCCGGTTTTTGAAAGCTGTGCGATGACAGACGCCACGTCTAACGCCGCATTCTTCGCCCTTTCCGGTATCATATTATGTCTGTATTCAACCGTTATGTCGCCTGCGCTCAAGCACAATGTTGGCGAGGTTTCGTTTTTGAATATAGCCTTTCCCGAAATCTTCATTTTTCGCTTTTCTCCTTTAATTCCCGCAAGGAGTTCTTTTTCAAGCTTTGCAGTTTCTTTGAGATATGGGTTGTCGGGTTTGTGCGGTGCAAACATTTCACTGCCCTTGTTTCCTGAAAGATAACCGTCGGTATAACCGCCACGGTTGAATATGCTTTCAAGAATTTTTATATCCTCATCCGTCACACTTTCAGGGGCGTCAATATATTTGCGATAAACACTTACAACCGCCGCAACATATGCTGCGCCTTTCATTCTTCCCTCAATTTTAAGCGACAAAACACCACATTCTCTAAGAGAATCAAGATGCTTTATGCCCATAAGGTCTTTAAGGCTCAGGAAAAACGCTTTATCCCGGGAACCATTTATGCTGTACGGAAGTCGACAAGGCTGCGCACACTTTCCGCGATTACCGCTTCTGCCGCCTATCATACTGCTGATGAGGCACTGCCCGGAGTAACTCATACAAAGAGCCCCGTGGATAAACACCTCAAGCTCTGCTTCGGTATTTGATGAAATCTCTTTTATTTCACGGGCAGAAAGTTCCCTTGACAAAACAACGCGTTTCACGCCCAGTTTCTCAAGGAATTTGACACCCTCCACATTGTGAATTGTCATCTGCGTGCTTGCGTGCAGGGGCAAATCCGGCACAATCTTTTTCGCCAGCTGCAAAACGCCCATATCCTGAACAATTATTGCGTCAACACCTGCAGCCGACAAAAACCTCAAATAGTCAGAAAGCTCATTCATTTCCGGATCAAGCACCAGAGTGTTCACCGTAACATATGCACGGACACCGCGCAAATGGCAATAATCAACCGCCGCCTTTAGCTCGGTCTCATCGAAATTATCGGCAAAGTTCCTTGCACCAAAGCTTTTGCCGGCAAAATATACCGCGTCCGCTCCGCTTTGAACAGCAGCAACCAGACATTCAAAATTTCCTGCCGGGGCAAGAAGCTCTACCTTTCTCATAAACTTTCAAATCCTTTTTAGTATTTTCTGTAGTTTTGTCCACCATTTTGTGAGCTGCATCTGGCAAGCTCAATCTTGAGATTTTGGACTTCCTTTTCAAGCTGTGTAGCCTTTTGAGACCGCTCATCAAGTGCTGCCATAATCTTGCTCTCGTTGTTTGCATAATCCGATACTTGCTTTCTCAGATTATCCGTTGCATCTTCAAGCTTTATGTATTCGTCCGACAAATTTATGGCTGCCAGCATAGCAATCATAACATTTGTAAGCTGCGGATTTTCACGTTTTATATCTTTAATCTTTTTGTCAACACGAACCGCTACCCGCTGAACATACTCCGCAGTTTCAGCAGTAACAAGCGTATATTCTGCCCCGTCAATCAAAACTTTAACTTTGTTTTTTTCCAAAGCAACTCACCTCTCAAACAAATTCATCGCATCGCATTTTAAAAATGCAATCACAGATTTTGCATCATTTATTTCGTTATTTAAAATCATTTTTCTCACATCGTCAACTGAAAATTCTTCTATGTCAAGGTATTCGTCCTCATCAGGGCTGACTTCGCCCTTTTCAAGTCCTTTGGCAAAAAAGATATGCGTCACCTCATTCGCAAAGCCCGGCGAGGGATAAAGAAAGCCAAGAGAAACGATTTCTTTTGCAATATATCCCGTTTCCTCTTTGAGTTCACGGATACCGCACATCTTTGGTTCTTCATTTTTGTCAAGCTTTCCCGCAGGGATTTCCCATATAGCTTTTTCTATGGGTTTTCTAAACTGTCTGACAAGTGGAATTTTTCCATCCTTGGTAAGTGCCAAAATACCCACACCGCCGGGATGGTCAACAAGTTCACGGTATGCCGTTTTTCCGTCAGGAAACTCTACCGTTTCAACCCGCAAATCAATTATCCTTCCTTCAAACAGTTTTTTCGATTCAACCGTTTTCTCTTCAAAAATCAAAGTTCACAACCTCCCTGCATTCTTTTCAGGCATTTCGTCCTGCAAGCACTCCCGTAGAAAATGCAATCTGCAAATTAAACCCGCCGGTATACGCATCGACATCTATTATTTCGCCGGCAAAGAAAAGTCCTTTTATCTTTTTTGATTCCATGGTTGACGGGTCAATTTCCTTAACCGAAACTCCACCTGACGTTATTATTGCCTGCTCTATGGGACAAAAATCTTTTACCGTGAGAGTTATACCCTTAATCAGCTTTATAAGTCTCTGCCGTTCTTCTTTTGTTACAGAATTAACCTTTTTGTGGGGTTCAATCCCTGAGAGCTCCACTATGGGCGGTATAAGTCCGCTGGGAAGCAAATCAGAAAGGCTGTTGACAAAATCCTTGTTTGCATACTTCCCAAAATCCCGAAGAAGCCGTATGTCAAGCTGTTTTTCGTCAAGGGCAGGCTTTAAATCAATCACAATTTTATACTTTCCTCTTTCCATAGGACGCATATGGGCAGACGCACTTAAAATTATTGGACCGCTAAGACCGAAATGGGCAAACATAAGCTCGCCAAAATCGTCATAAACCTTTTTCCCTTTTTCATTAAGAACAGTTATTTCAGTATTTTTGAGAGAAAGTCCCATAAGGTCATAGGGCCAACTTTCCTCAACTTCAACTGGAACAAGTGACGGGTTTATATCTGTGACAGTATGCCCAAAACTCTCAGCAAACCTGTATCCGTCACCGGTTGAGCCGGTGGCGGGATATGAAACGCCGCCAGTTGCGATTATCACTGATTCCGCTTCGACTTCGCCGTTTTTTTCAGTCAGTACACCCTTAATACAGTCGCCGTCAGATAAAATTTTCACTGCCTTGTCACAAATGATTTTTACACCGCTTTTTTTAAGACTTTTGACAAGTGCATCCACAACATCAGTGCTTTTGTCCGAAACCGGAAAAACTCTGTTTCCTCTTTCCACCTTTGTTTCAACGCCGATTTCGTTGAAAAAATCTATTGTTTCCTGGTTGGTAAACCCATAAAATGC
This sequence comes from Clostridia bacterium, assembly GCA_017456605.1. GTDB lineage: Bacteria > Bacillota > Clostridia > Monoglobales > Monoglobaceae > SIG440. Next base: position 165,545 of record JAFTJA010000013.1, read on the forward strand.
GCTATAAAGAAAGGAACTGTTTTTAGTAACATTTTGTATCAGTTCCTCAACATCTTCGCAGGCGTTTGTTATATTGCAACGGCCTTTTCCGGTTATCAGCATTTTTTTGCCCAAGATACGATTTTTTTCAATGAGCAGAACCTCAAGTCCCCGCTTTGCGGCTGTAAGTGCCGCCATCATACCGGCTGCACCGCCGCCGATTACAATCACATCAAAACTCTTATTTACCATTTTTATTTACCTGATTTCTGTGTACGCCTCTTTGAATTTGTCTTTGAATATGCTTTCACCTTTGGCTTTGAAGAATTTTTTCCTTTGGTCCCTGCCGCCTCAATTTTCTTCAGCATATTCACCTCAGACTCGCTGAGCTTTCTCCATTTTCCTGACGGAAGATGTCCGAGAGTTAGTCCTGCCTCCTTTGTACGTTTCAGTTTTTTCACGATACAGCCAAGGGCTTCAAACATTTTTCTCACCTGACGGTTTCTGCCCTCGTGGATTGTGATTTCAACCTTTGTTCCATATTGGGTAGCACCCACGACCTCAACCTCTGCCGGGCTGGTTTTTACGCCGTCAACCATAACGCCGCGCCTGAGCTGCAAAATAGTATCCATTGTGATATTTCCGGTTACTTCCGCAACGTAGGTTTTTGCTATATCATGCTTTGGGTGTGTTATTTTGAAAGTCAAGTCCCCGTCATTGGTAAGGAGCAAAAGCCCCTCGGTGTCATAGTCAAGCCTTCCCACCGGGTAAATTCTTGCAGAAATATCTGAAACCAAATCCATAACAGTGGGTCGGCCCTTGTCGTCCGAAACAGTGGTGACAAAGCCCACCGGCTTGTTGAGCATTATATAATATTTCTTTTCGGTGTTTTTTACTGCCTCGCCATCAACCTTCACCACGTCATAGTCTTCATCAATCTGTACGCCCATTTCGCGAATAATTTCATCGTTCACCGAGACTCTGCCCTCTGCAATCATCTTTTCTGCAGCGCGCCTTGATGCAACGCCGGCATTTGCCAAATATTTTTGTAGTCTTATCATAAAGCATCCATTCCTTAAAAAATAATTATATCAAAATCAATTATTTAAACAAGCTGTTGCAAACAACAACGTCATCTGCAACAGCCGCTAAAAAATCAAATCTATTCGTTTCTGTATTTTTCAAGAATGTTTTCAATTCTCTTTATGGGATTTAAAAGCTCGCTTATTGAATGTTCGGCATTGAGCTCATCAATTAGAAGTGCCACATACTTGCTCATATCAACCTGATGATACCAGGGCTTTGTGAGAAGCTCGGGCTTTGAATAAATTAGATTTGTGGTAAACACGCCCTCAATAAGACCTTCTTCATACGCTTTGTCAAATCTGTCAAAGCCCTCTGTGAACAAACCAAAGGTGGAGAACACAAACACTCTTGCTGCCTTTCTCTTCTTAAGTTCTCTTGAAACATCAATCATCGAATCGCCTGATGAAATCATATCATCAACAACAATAACATTCTTGCCGTCAACATCGCTACCCAAAAATTCATGTGCAACAATGGGGTTTTTGCCGTTCACAACTCTTGAATAATCGCGACGCTTGTAGAACATTCCAAGCTCCATTTCAAGCACTGAGGAATAATACATACATCTTGTCATAGCACCTTCATCAGGAGATATAATCATAGTATTGTCCTTATTCAAAATTATATCCTTGTCATATCTGATACAAGCCTTTATCATCTGGTATGTAGGCATTACATTTTCAAAGCCCTTAAAAGGGATTGCATTCTGAACCCTTGGGTCATGGGCATCAAAGGTAATAATGTTATCAACACCCAAGTTTGCAAGCTCCTGAAGTGCCATTGCACAGTCAAGTGATTCTCTTGACGAACGCTTGTGCTGACGTCCCTCATAAAGCATAGGCATAATAACAGTAATCCTCTTTGCCTTTCCGCCGATTGCGGAAATAGCGCGTTTGAGGTCCTGATAATGGTCGTCAGGGCTCATAGGAATATCTGTTCCATAAAGCTTATAGGTTTCGCCATAATTAAAGCAGTCAACGATTATATAAACATCGTAAGTTCTCGCAGAATGAAGAAGTGTCGCTTTTGCCTCGCCTGTTCCAAATCTGGAAATTTTGAGGGGAAGCAAGAAAGTTCCATGGTTTTCTATATCATCATCATTGAATTTTTTGAGATAATAGTCCACCTTTGAACAAAAGTCTTCACAGCCTGTCATTCCGATAACACCAAGTCTGCCAAGGTTGTACGATTCGATTGTTGATTTCATTTGTTTTCTCCTTTGATTGATTGATTTATGTTTAGATTATAATTATACTTTAAAAAGGTACTTATGTCAATAAATCCTGATGTGAAAATGTCGAAAATTAGTTTCTATATTCTGCCAAAAGCTTGTATTTGATGTTCCAGAGCTTCTGGGACAAGTCAACATAGTATTCGTGCGGGTTTTCAAAGCGCTTTACTTCGTCCCATATTTTTTCAAGCTGTTCTTCACAATGCTCCCGTATCTCTTTGAGTGATGGGGATTTATAAACGCATTTTCCCTTTTCAAACACCGGAACCTGAAGTTCGACCGCAGTAAAGTCAGAAATCTTTTTTCTCTTCCAAGTATTTTGCGGGTCGAAAATCTCGTATTCCTTTGAGGAATCAATTTTTTCTTCAGCCAAAGTAATAACATCGGCAATAGCCTTGCCGGTATCATTGGCAAAAAGTCTGTATACCTTTTTGAAGCACGGGTTTGTGATTTTTGCAATGTTTTCACTGACCTTTATCTTTGGGATAATGTCGCCGTTTTTTTCAAGCGCCACCAGCTTATAAACTCCACCAAACACCGGCTCTGACCTTGACGTAATAAGCCTCTCACCAACGCCGAAGGAATCCACACATGCGCCTTGTTTCAAAATATCCTGAATGATATATTCATCAAGAGAATTTGAAATTACGATTTTCACATCACTATATCCTGCATCATCAAGCATCTTTCTTGTCTTTTTTGTAAGATATGTGATGTCACCGCTGTCAATCCTTACGCCTTTTGGGCGAATACCCATAGGCGCAAGCACCTCATCAAAAACCCTTATAGCATTGGGAACGCCAGACTTAAGCACATTATAGGTATCAACCAAAAGTGTGCAGTCATTGGGATAAGCAAGTGCATAAGCACGAAAGGCCTCATATTCACTGTCAAAAGACTGGACCCAGCTGTGCGCCATGGTTCCCAGTGCAGGAACGCCAAACAAAACGTCAGAAATAGTACACGCAGTCCCCATAGCACCGCCGATATAAGCTGCTCTTGCACCATATATTGCACCGCCTGCCCCCTGGGCACGACGAGAGCCGAACTCCATCACCGGTCTGCCCTCTGCCGCACGGACAATACGGTTGCATTTTGTGGCAATGAGACTCTGGTGGTTTATGGTAAGAAGCAGCATTGTCTCGATAAACTGCGCCTGAAGGAGCGGACCTCTCACCGTGAGTATTGGCTCATTGGGAAAAATCGGTGTTCCCTCAGGAATCGCCCAGACATCACAGGAGAACTCAAAAGTTTCAAGATAGTCCAAAAACTCGTCGCAAAAGAGCTTTTTATCCCTCAAAAATTCAATGTCCTCACGAGAAAATTTGAGATTTTCAAGATATTCGATGACCTGCTCAACACCCGCCATAATAGCAAAGCCAGCATTGTCCGGAACCTTTCTAAAAAACAAATCAAAGTATGCAATTTCGTCTTGCATACCGTTTTTCAAATAACCGTTTGCCATAGTTATTTCATAAAAATCAGTAAGTAAAGTATAATTCATAAATCTGCTCCATAAAATACAAATTTCTACAAAGTAAGTATACCATTTAAAGAAAAAAAATACAAGTATTTTAATGCTAAAAGATAAAAAAACGAAAAAAATACTAAACTGTTATGAGGTTCAACAGAAGGAATTAGACCATTTCACATTATCCATCACAAGGATATAGATCGATAGCAGATACTTTGCTTAATATGTATGGATAGATTGTATCGGATATATCTGTATAGAAATCAATGAAACGACTTAGAATATCGGGATATGTACGAAGACAAAAAAATCCTGAAGCCAATGGTTCAGAAAACAATAGATATGCAAATATATTAAATAGAGAATTTTATGCAGAAAGACCTACGCAAAAGGTAGTAACAGATGTAACATACATGAAGCATAAGGGTAAGTGGCATTCATCAGCCGGTTATTGTAACCTACTTAAATCATACAACGTAATCCAAAGCATGTCAAAAGCAGAAACACCAAGAGATAATGCAGTTATCGAATCTTTCTTTGAAAGATTCAAAGATGTTCTCCGTTCACAAACTTTGAGGCGATACCCGCTATGTAACCGAAAAATATGAGTCAAAGGAACGCAAGCCTTTTGCCCTTTGTCGTTCTTTCGCTATATGATTTTATCTCATTCAGCGGCCACGATGCACCAAAACTTACGACCATTAGAATTTCCAAAAGCTCTGCCATATTATCTCTCCTTTGGATTTCGTCGAAAAGTATTGTACATCAATTCTTTTTTATTGTAAAGTACCCTTCCTGTTTTTTGAAGTTTTTTAATCCACAAGTCCAAGCTCATCAAGCTTTTCACGCAAATTCCTCAAAAAATTCGGGTCTTCGCTTTTTATGTTATACCGAAAAACAATCTCGCGCACACTTTCTTCAACTCTTGTTATATCCTCCAAAAGTGCTTTCGCCGGCATACGAAATGCGCCGCTCCCGAAAATGATAAGCTGTTCAAGTCCGTCTGACGTCGCAACCGTAACCTTATAATTTCTGCTCAAAATCTTGGCGGTTTTTTCAATATAAGCATCAGCCGTTTGCGCTTCTTTTGTATAAACAACAGTTACTCCGTCGACTTTCTCTACCTCACCGGGGTTTCCCTTCACCTTGTATGCATCAAAAACAATTATAATTTCACATTCCTTGAAAATCTTGTAGGAAGAAAGTCTCTCAACAAGCTTACTCCTTGCCGCATCCAGATTTTCTTTTGAAATTTCTTTCAGCTCATCCCAAGCAAAAATGACATTGTATCCGTCAACTAAAAGATACTCATTGTCAAAAGTTTTTTCCTTCGGTCGATATTCTTTTTTCTGGACATTTGCCTTTGGCGTCCGCAAAATATGATTTGGATTTTTCCGTTCGATTTTGCCGTAGGTTTTTTCAAAAATTTTCATCAGCTCTTCGTCTGACGCAATGCTTTCTTGACTTCGTTTGGCAAAAGTTTCTGTTTTTTCTGTCTTTTTGGGTTTCAAAATACTTTCAAGATGCATATAATTTTTGACTTCATCCCATTTCACATTGAAGCCCGCACCATGGTCACAAAATACCGAATCAGCCGTGTTTTCAACATCTGCATCGGCATCATATCCAATAAGGTCAACAACAGCATCAGCATTTTTACAAGGACCATAGCCACTGAATTTACAGCTGAGCTTTCCAAGTCCGTGGGTATAACCCACAAGTTCTGCCTGATAGTTCATGATTGAATCGGCAGCCACAGTACCGGAAAGCTTTGTCGTGTCACCCCGGGTTTCGGGCGCACCGAAATTGGCACCCATCAAATCAAGGTCCGTCATTGCCTTCCCCACATTTTCTCTGGGTATCTGGAGAACAAAATCATAATATGGCTCAAGCAATATGCTTTCAGCATGGCGAAGCCCGTTGCGCACCGCCCGGTATGTTGCCTGACGGAAATCGCCGCCCTCGGTGTGCTTTTGGTGTGCCCTGCCGGATTTCAATGTTATCCGTATATCCGTAATTGGTGAGCCCGTAAGAACACCCAAATGGGACTTTTCCATAAGATGCGTCATCACAAGTCTTTGCCAGTTCTTGTCAAGTTCATCCTCACTGCAATCGGTTGCAAACTCAATTCCTGCACCTCTTTCAAGAGGTTCGAGCAAAAGATGTACCTCGGCATAATGCCTGAGGGGTTCATAATGACCTACACCCTCTACCCTGTTTTTTATGGTCTCCTTGTATATAATCCTGCCCTGCTCAAAACTCACATCCATATCAAACCGTTTGAGAATAAGGGCTTTCAAAACCTCCAGCTGAATTTCGCCCATAACCTTCAGCTGAATTTCACCAAAGCGTTCGTTCCACACCACATCAAGCTGTGTTTCTTCCTGTTGAAGAAGCCTTAGATTTGAAAGCGCAACTGATACGTCGATACCTTTCGGCAATTTCACGCTGTAATTGAAAATGGGTTCTGCCGTGAGCTTTTCTGCATTACATTCAAACCCTAAACCCTGTCCTGCAAATGTTTTGGCGGGACCCACAACCGCACACACCATGCCACATTCTGCAGCGCTTACATTTTTATATTTTTCGCCGGAATAGATTCGTATTTCATTGACTTTTTCTCCTGCTCCGTCGTTTTTGATGACATCTCTTACTTTAAGTTCGCCGCCGGTTATTTTCATAAAGGTAAGGCGTGCACCCCGTTCATCCTGGCTTATTTTGAAAACTTTTGCCCCAAAATCCTGAATTTTCCGACTCTGTTTTGTAAGCCCCAAAAACGCATCAAAAAATTCCCGGACGCCTTCGGTCTTCAGCGCCGAACCCCCAAAGCACGGAAAGATATTCCTCTTGCAAATTGCCATCTTCAAAAGTTCCTGAGAAATTTCCCCTGTTTCAAGGTAACTTTTCATCAGTTTCTCATCGCATACAGCAATGTTTTCATATAAATTATTTTTATCGCTGTCGGCAAAATCTACGAAATTTTCACCAAACTCATCCTTCAGTTCATCAATAACCTGACGCTTGTCCGCACCACTCAAATCCAGCTTGTTTATAAAAACAAAGGTTGGTATATTATATTTTGAAAGCAAGCTCCAAAGAGTTCTTGTATGGCTTTGAATTCCGTCAGTTCCGCTTATCACCAAAATAGCATAGTCAAGGACAGCAAAAGTCCGTTCTGTCTCCGCTGAAAAATCAGTGTGTCCCGGAGTGTCAAGAAGGGTTATTGTCATATCAGGGCACTCAATAACTGCCTGTTTTGAAAAAATTGTTATTCCTCTTTTTCGCTCCATCTCATCTGTATCGAGAAAGGCGTTTCCGGCATCAACTCTACCAAGGCTTCGCGTCATCCCTGCACAAAAAAGCAACCCCTCCGACAGAGTGGTTTTTCCCGCGTCAACGTGTGCAAAAATCCCTGCAGTAATTCTGTCCATAATACCTCCCCCTGACCAAATAATACTTTTTGTATAATTTTATCATATTTTATTGACTTTGTCCACCTGTATATTGTAAAATGGATTGGGATGCAATAAGACAATTTTTTTATTTTTTTGCAACCTTTTTGCATCCTGAAAAGTATTTGTATTGAAAATAAATTTTAAGGAGAAAATACTATGAAAAAAATACTCTCAATTATTTTAATTATTGCACTCGCTTTAGCTATTGTGGCATGCGGCAAAAAAACAAACGACGAAACCATCAAAGACCCTGACACCACCCTTGAGACCAGCAATACAGAAAACGAAGAAGCAGAGCTTTTGGATGAAGAAGAAACTAAAGGTGACAAAAACGAAGAAGTGACAGAAAACAAGCCTGAATCAAAACCTGCTGAAAACAAGCCGGAAGCAAAACCGGATACGAAACCAGAAACAACACACGAGGCAAAGCCTGAAAAAGCACCCGAAAAAGCTCCTGAAACAAAGCCGGAAGTAGTTCCCGAAAAAGAACCTGAAAAGACTCCTGAAAATGTAACACTCGGAAACACTCTCCTTGCAGACTTCAAGCAAAAGGCAAATAGCGGTATGGACGTACTTGCCATAGCTGAAGCACTTGTTTCAAATCCCGTTATTCAGTTCAGCGGCGGCGCAATGCCCATTGAAGAAGGACTTCTTTCAGGATTTGGGAATACAGAAATCAAGGGTTTTAAATCAGGCGCTATGTTTGCACCGATGATTGGCTCAATCCCCTTTGTTGGATATGTTTTTGAGCTTAATGACAGCACAAATGCATCAAGTTTTATTTCTACTCTAAAATCAAACGCAGACCTCAGATGGAATATTTGTGTTGCAGCTGATGAAATGGTTACCGGAAGTGTTGGCAACAAAGTATTTTTTGTAATGTGTCCCACCAGCCTTGAGGGCTAAATAGCAGCATAAAAACGGGCGCAGCTTTGCGTCCGTTTTATTATGTTTTACAAGGAGAAAACTATGGTATTTTCAAGCATTCCATTCTTATATTATTTTTTGCCTGTAGTACTGTTTTTGTACTTTCTGGCACCAAGGCAACTTAAAAACAGCGTACTTTTGCTGTCAAGTCTGTTCTTTTATGCCTGGGGCGAGCCACGGTATGTTTTTTTGATGCTCCTTACTGTTGGGCTTGGATATGTTTTTGGACTTCTGATAGAAAAATTCCACGGCAAAAGGATTTCAAAACTATTCCTTGCACTTTCCGTCATATCAAGCCTTTCTTTTTTGGGATACTTCAAATACGCCGACTTTTTTATACAAAACTTCAATGCAGCAACAGGCCTTTCAGTTCCGCTTCTTAAGCTTACACTCCCTATCGGCATAAGCTTTTATACCTTTCAGATTTTAAGCTATACTGTTGATGTATACCGGGGCACAGCAAAGGCACAAAGAAATCCCATAAACCTCGCAACATACATTGCACTTTTCCCTCAGCTGATTGCAGGACCTATTGTTCGTTATACAGATATTGAATCACAGCTCACAAAAAGAACTCACAGCTTTGAAAAAACTGCCTATGGCATCAGACGTTTTATTATCGGTCTTTCAAAAAAAGTTCTTCTTGCAAACACCCTTGGCGAGCTTGGCGAATTTTTTATGAATTCGGGTGAAAAATCTGTTTTCTTTTACTGGCTCTTTGTTGCATCCTATATGTTCCAGATTTACTTTGATTTTTCCGGCTACAGCGATATGGCAATCGGGCTTGGAAAGCTGTTTGGCTTTGACTTTATGGAAAATTTCAACTATCCCTTTATCTCGTCAAGCATAACAGAATTCTGGCGCAGATGGCATATCTCACTTGGCAGTTGGTTCCGTGATTATGTTTATATTCCCCTTGGAGGCAACCGTGTTAACCGCGCCCGATTGTTTTTTAACATATTTGTTGTATGGTTTTTAACCGGCTTCTGGCACGGAGCAGAATGGAACTTCATTCTGTGGGGACTTTATTTCGGCATCCTGCTTACCCTCGAAAAATTTTTCCTGAAAGATTTTTTGGCAAAGCACAAGGTTTTTGGTCATATATATCTTTTGTTTTTTGCAGCTGTAAGCTTTGCAATTTTCAGCGGTGAGAATCTTTCCCAGTCAATATCAAACATAGGTGGAATGTTTGGTTTTGGCGACATCCCCATTGTGTCTGCTGAATTTTTCTATTGCCTGCGAAATTACGGCATAATTCTTATAATCGCAGGAGTTTCCGCAACTCCGCTTTTAAGAAATATCCTCACACGTTTTGAAAACAACAATAAGCGTTCAACGGTTATAAATGCTTTGGAAATACCTGTTTTGTTGATTCTTTTGATTGTTTCAACAGCGTATCTTGCAGATGGCTCGTTTAATCCGTTCCTTTATTTCCGTTTTTAGGAGGTGTTCATTTTGAATAAGCAAATAAAAAATATAACTGCTACCATTGTTTTTGCTTTGGTTTTGGCTGCTCTATCTTTGGCGTGCTTTCTAAAGCCGGAAACTGCTTTTTCGGCAAGCGAGCGCCGACCTCTTGCTGAGAAGCCGCCGCTTTCATCAGAATCAGTTTTTTCGGGCGAGTATATGACAGAGTTTGAAGAATACACAGTTGACCAGTTTCCCTTTCGCGAAACTCTCAGATCAATAAAGGCTCTGTTTTCAACCAAAGTCTTTGGCAAAGCTGACAACAACGGCATTTTCACTGCAGACGGTCATATTTCAAAAATCGAATATCCTCAAAATGATGAAATGCTCAAGCTTGCTGCGGACAGATTCAAATTCCTTTATGACACTTATATGAAAGATAAGGATATGAACGTATATCTCTCGATAGTTCCTGACAAAAACTATTTCCTTGCAGAAAAGAACGGATATCTCTCTCTTGATTATAAAAAGTTTATTGAGGATTTTAAAGAAAGTGTACCCTATATGCAGTATATCGACATCATCCCGCTCCTCTCCCTTGATGATTATTATTTCACCGACTCCCACTGGAGGCAGGAAAACATAACAGATATTGCGCAACATCTTGCCAAAGAAATGGGTATAGAGCTACCTTCTGAATATACCGTAAACACTCTTGAAAACCCATTTCACGGAGTATACCTTGGGCAGTCAGCACTCCCCAAAAAGCCTGACACCATCAAATATCTTACAAGTGAAACACTTGATGATTACACGGTGACATATTATGACAACGGGCTTCCCGAGATACGGGATATGTATGATATGGAAAAGGCGGCCGGCAAAGACCCTTATGAAATGTTCCTTTCTGGCACCTCTCCCCTTATCACCATTGAAAACCCGAACGCTGCAAATGACAAAGATTTAATCCTTTTCAGGGATTCCTTTGGCAGCAGCATCGCACCGCTTCTTGCAAGTGGCTATAAAAAAATCACTGTTGTTGATATACGGTATATGCAAAGTGCCTTTTTAGGAAATTTCATTGAGTTTGACAATCAGGATGTTTTGTTCCTTTACAGCACAACACTTTTAAACAACAGCACAGCACTCAGATAAAAGCAAAGACCCGGAAATTCTTCCGGGTCTTATCTATTTGTTTTTTAAATTTCTTCCGGCTTTGCAAGGTCAATGCCGCTTTCGCTCAAAACTTTTTCAAGTTTTACTTCGTCATCAGCTTTTAAAACCATAAGAGCCTTGCCCTCGGTCCTGCCAAGGAATGCATACATATATTCAATACCAATACCCGCATCGGATACCAGATTGAGCACAGCAGCAAGCCCACCGCTGCGGTCGTCAATATAAACCGCAACAACATCTGTCGCCTTGGAAATCACGCCCATACCTTTGAGCACAAGCTTTGCCTTGTCGGGGTTATCCACAATGATACGAAGAATACCAAAATCAGTAGTGTCAGCAATGGAAAGGGCACTGATATTTATATCATTTTCGCCAAGGGCATTGATTATACTCTGCAATCTGCCAACTTTATTTTCAACAAAAATCGAAAGCTGTTTTATAAACATAAAATTTCTCCCTTCAACTATTTAAGCTTGCGCTTGTCAATAACGCGTTTCGCCTTGCCTTCGCTGCGCTCGATGGATTTGGGGTTAACAAGGTTAACCTTGGGGCCAATACCAAGAGTGCTTCTGAGGCTGTCAGAAATCTGCTTTTCAACCTTTTGGATTGCCTTAATTCCGTCAGAGAACAATTCTTCACTCATTTCAACATTAACCTGGAAGGTATCCGTATTATTTTCACGGTCAACGATAATCTGATAATTTGGTGTAATATCTCCGCCGATTTTGAGGAGAACTTCTTCAATCTGTGACGGGAATACATTCACGCCACGAATAATGAGCATATCATCTGTTCTGCCTTGAGGCTTATTCATTCTCACGTGAGTTCTGCCGCACTTGCAAGGCTCATAGTTGAGAGAGCAAATATCACGGGTGCGGTATCTGATAAGAGGAAATCCCTCTTTTGTGATTGTGGTAAACACCAATTCCCCCCATTCGCCCTCGGGAAGAACCTCACCGGTATCAGGGTCAATTATTTCAGGAATAAAATGGTCCTCACAAACGTGCATACCGCACTGATATTCACATTCATAAGAAACACCGGGGCCCATAATCTCCGAAAGGCCATAAATATCATATGCTTTAAGTCCCAGTTTTTCTTCAATCTGGGCACGCATTTCCTCGGTCCACGGCTCTGCACCAAAAATACCTGACTTCAGTTTAAGCTGGTCTTTAACGCCCATTTCTTCAATCACTTCGCCAAGGTACATTGCATAAGACGGAGTGCAGCAAAGAACAGTTGATCCAAAGTCAATCATAGTCTGAATTTGTCTTTGGGTATTGCCCGCCGAAATCGGGATTGCTGTTGCACCTATTCTTATTGCACCGTCATGGGCACCAAACCCACCGGTAAAAAGGCCAAGACCATAACCCACATGGACAAACGAATTTTCATCCGCCCCTGTTGCAATAAGCATTCTTGCAAAACAATCTGCCCACAGCCCAAGGTCGCGGTCGGTGTATCCAACAACAATCTGTTTGCCAGTTGTACCCGAGGATGCATGGACACGTCTTATGTCCTTCATAGGTACGGCAAACAGCCCGTAAGGGTAATAGTCTCTTAAATCCTGCTTATATGAAAACGGAAGTTTGTGGAGATCCTCTACGCCCTTTATGTCCTCAGGTTTAAGGCCCATTTCGTCCATTCTTTTCTTGAAAAGCTCTACCTTCTCATACATTCTCTTTACCTGCCACTTGAGCTTTTCGCTTTGGTCTTTTTTTATCTGCTCACGTGGCATTGTTTCAAATTCCTGCTGCCAGTATTTCATTTTTTTCGCCTCTTTTTTAAAGATTATAACCTGTCTCAAACGCCTTGAGATTTACGTCCAAAAATTTCTCCGGAACGGTTGTTTTTATGGTTTCAGCCCACTTTTCATAAGGTATATCGGTCATTTTTGCCATAACGCCGATTAACACCACGTTAACCGCCTTGATGTTTCCGGCTTCTTTTGCGGCAGAAAGTGCGTCCACAACAGTTGTGTCAACCGCCTCCCCAAGCTTTTCCGCAATGTTTTCAGGATATTTAGCCGATCCCGTAATAACAGGCATCGGGTCAATCTGTTGATTGTTTACAATCATTTTTCCGCCTTTTTTGAGATAAGGAAGGGCACGGTATGCTTCAAGCAGCTCAAATGCAAGAATAATGTCCGCTTCGCCTCTGTCAACAATAGGTGAATACACCTTGTCGCCGTACTTCACATATGTAACAACACTTCCGCCACGCTGGCTCATTCCGTGAACTTCAGAAACCTTTACGTCATAACCCTCGTTGATTACTGTGTTACCTAATATTCTGCTTGCAAGGAGTGTTCCCTGACCGCCAACACCAACAATCATTATGTTTTTTGTCATATCAGTTTTCCTCCTTTTCGATTGCCCCAAAGGGACATACGTTTATACAAAGTCCGCAGCCGTTACACTGAGTGCTGTCAATAACAACTTTATCATCTTTCAAAGTAATCGCCGGACATCCAAGTTTCATACACATTTTGCAGTTCTTGCACTTATCCGTAATTTTGCATACTCCGCTGTACTTAACAGTTTTAAGGAGTGCACACGGACGCTGCGCAATAATTACCGATGGTTCTTCACGCTCTGTTTCTGCCTTTACAACTTTTTCAAATTCTTTTATATCAAATGGGTCACAAACTGTTATGTGTTCAATTCCGCAAGCCTTGCAAAGCGCCACAAGGTCAACCTGTTTTGTTGCCTCGCCACGGATTGTACGTCCGGTTGTGGGGTTTTCCTGATGACCTGTCATACCGGTTATGGAATTATCCAGAATGATTACTGTGTTGTTGCCTTTGTTGTAAACAATATCAATAAGTCCTGTTATTCCTGAATGCATAAACGTCGAATCACCAATAACAGAAACCAATTTTTTGTTGAACTCTGCGCCTTGCGCCTTTGCCATACCATGAGCCGCACTTACCGACGCACCCATACAGATTGTTGTATCAACAGACTGAAGGGGCGGTGTTGCGCCAAGAGTATAACATCCAATATCACCCGAAACCACAAGTCCAAGCTTTTTGAGGACATAGAACGTGCCTCGGTGAGGACAACCCGCACACATTACCGGAGGTCTTACAGGAATTGCTTCGCTAAGCTCTGCAACTTCTTTTTCTGCTTCACCCAGAACAGCTTTTTTGATCATTGTGGGGGTATATTCGCCAAGAAGTGTAAATACTTCCTTTCCGATTACCTCAACGCCCAAAGCTTTGCAGTGGTCTTCAATGACCGGGTCAAGCTCTTCAATCACATATACCTTGTCATAATTATTTGCAAAGTCAATGATTTTCTGTTTTGGCATTGGATAAACCATACCAAGCTTCAAAAAGTCAGCTTTATCACCAAGTGCCTCTTTTGCATAGGCATAAGCAACGCCAGCTGTAATCACACCGATTTTTGAACCGTTTTTTTCAACAGTATTAAGTTCTGTGTTTTCAGCAAATTCAGTCAGTGCTTCAATGCGCTTTTCAACCTCAACATGGCGTTTTATTGCATTGCCGGGCATCATAACATATTTTGCGGGATTTTTTTCATAATCCTTTACTTTGACATCTTCTCTTTCCCCAAGCTCCACAAGGCTTTGTGAATGTGAAACCCTTGTAGAAAGTCTCAAGAACACCGGTGTATCAAACTTTTCAGAAAGGTCAAATGCAAGCTTTGTATATTCCTTACACTCAGCAGAATCGGACGGCTCAAGCATCATAATTTTTGATGCCTTTGCATAATGCCTTGAATCCTGCTCGTTCTGCGAAGAATGCATACCGGGGTCATCAGCCACGCAGAAAACCAAGCCGCCGTTTACGCCGGTATAACTCACAGTAAACACCGGGTCTGCCATAACGTTGAGGCCAACGTGTTTCATGCAGCTCATAGCCCTAGCACCCGCAATAGACGCACCGATTGCCACCTCTGCCGCAACCTTTTCATTTGGTGACCATTCCGCATATATTTCATTAAATTTTACTATTTCTTCTGTTATTTCAGTACTGGGAGTTCCCGGATATGAAGCAACAACATTCACCCCTGCTTCATACGCACCGCGAGCCACCGCAGCGTTGCCAATCAACAACTTTTTCATATTAGATAGTCCTTTCCTACTTAATCTCGTTCTGCTGTGCAACCACGCTGTCACCACAGTAAATCTGTCTGAGCTTCGGCTTTTCAATCTTGCCGGTTGGGTTTCTTGGAACATCAGCAAAAATAATCTTGCGAGGTCTTTTGTACCTTGGAAGATCAAGGCAGAAATCATTGATTTCTTCTTCCGTTGCACTCATTCCGTCTTTTATCTGGATAATCGCCGCCGCAATTTCACCAAGACGGGGGTCAGGAAGACCGATTACTGCAACGTCGCTTATTTTGTCAAACTTTCTGAGGTAATCCTCAATCTGCACGGGATAAAGGTTCTCACCGCCCGAAATGATAACGTCCTTCTTTCGGTCAACCAGGAAAATAAATCCATCCTCATCCTCTGTTGCCATATCTCCGGTATAGAGCCATCCGTCTTTTAAAACAGCGTTTGTCGCTTCTTCATCTTTATAATAAGCCGTCATAACACCCGGCCCTTTGACTGCAAGCTCGCCCACTTCTCCGCGACTAACAGTCTTCCCATCTTCGTCAACAATTTTTGTCTGCCATCCAAATCCGGCTTTTCCGATCGCTCCAACCTTATGCTCGTTTTCAACGCCAAGGTGAACACATCCGGGGCCTATGGATTCTGAAAGACCATAGTTTGTGTCGTATTGATGGTTTGGGAACACCTGTTTCCATCTTTTTATAAGGCTCGGTGGTACCGGCTGTGCACCGATATGCATAAGCCGCCACTGGGAAATTTCATATTCTTCAAGCTTTATATCTCCACGCTCGATTGCATCAAGAATATCCTGCGCCCAGGGAACCAAAAGCCACACAATTGAACATTTCTCTTCGGAAACAGCTTTTAAAATCCATTCAGGCTTGATTCCTTTGAGAATAACCGCCTTGCCGCCAACCAGAAAACTGCCGAACCAGTGCATCTTTGCGCCGGTATGATAAAGGGGCGGAATACAAAGGAATACGTCATCCTTTGTCTGAGAATGATGATTTTGTTCGGTCATTGCAGCATGAACAAGACTTTGATGCTTATGTATAATCGCCTTTGGAAAACCGGTTGTGCCCGATGAAAAATAAATAGCCGCATCATCGTCGTCGGTAAGCTTAATCTGAGGACTCTTGCTTGAACAGTAAGATACCAAACTGTCATAGCTTTCAGCAAAAGTGGGACAATCCTCACCGCAGTAAAGCCAAAGCTTTGTTTTTTTCACCTTGTGACAAATCTGCTCAACACGTCCTGTAAATTCAGGACCAAAAATTATCGCATCTGCATCTGCAAGCTCCAGACAGTACTTGATTTCATCCGCCGCATAACGATAATTAAGCGGAACAGCCAAAGCACCCGTTTTCAAAATTCCAAAGTATACAGGCAGCCACTCAATGCAGTTCATCAAAAGGATTGCAACCTTGTCACCCTTTTTTATACCGCGTGTAAGCAAAAAGTTTGCAAAGCGATTTGCACGCTTATTGAATTCACTCCAGGTAATTTCCTTGCGATAAGCTTCGTTGGGATTTGCTTCTATGAGAGAATACTCTCTCCATGTCATTCTGGACTTATTTTCCATCTGTGGATTGATTTCAATCAGGCTGACATCGTTTGGATAAAAGTCAGCATTCTTTTGTAAAATTTCTGTAATCGGCATTTTTATTTCTCCTTTATAAAACGGCAGAAAGGACTGTCTGATTTTTCAAACAGCCTTTTCTGTAATTTTCTAAAAACATCAGTTTCCCAAAGATTCCTTTGAAGAAACCACTACCTCTTTATTATAACAAGTAAACATTTCTTCTGTCAATGCTTTGTCCGGTTTTTTTGTGATAAGGCTGACAATCGGAACAAGAACAAGTCCACCGAGCATTGCAATCACACCGCTGTTGATTGGTGACTGCAAGATGCTTGGGAAAGAACCACGGAACAGCATATTGAAAATCATAAGCCCTGCACCGAATATAAAGCTTGCCCAAACAGCTGCTTTTGTAGTCTTCTTCCAATAAAGGCCGTACATGAAAGGCGCAAGAAACGCACCTGCCAAAGCACCCCATGATATACCCATCATATCAGCGATTGCACTGAGCTTATCCTTATTAAGTGCTATGTAGGCAGAAATTGCTATGAACACAACTATCAGAATTCTCATAACAAGAACCTGTTTTTTCTCAGACATTTCCTTAACAACGTTGCCTTTTATAAAATCAAGGGTCAGTGTTGAGCTTGACGCCAGAACAAGTGATGAAAGTGTTGACATTGACGCAGAAAGCACCAGAACAATAACAACAGCAACCAAAATATCCGGAAGCCCTGAAAGCATGGTGGGAACAATGGCATCAAATCCGCCCGCTATTGAACCATCCTCAAGGAATGTGAGTCTGTCGGTAAACAGTCTGCCAAAGCCGCCCAGGAAATAGCAACCACCTGCAACAATAATTGCAAAAACTGTTGAAATTATTGTGCCTTTTGTTATGTCCTTCTCACTCTTGATTGCATAAAACTTCTGCACCATCTGGGGAAGACCCCATGTGCCAAGTGATGTAAGGATTACCACAAACAAAAGTCCAAGAGGGTCAGGTCCAAAGAATGAGTTAAATGCACCGGGAGCGCTTCCCTCCACACTTATTTCCGCAAGGCCGTTGAGCGTTTCAATAAATCCGCCGTTTTGACTAAGCACTGCTGCAATGACTGCAACAATACCAATAATCATAATAACACCTTGAATAAAATCATTAATTGCCGTCGCCATATATCCGCCCGCAATAACATAAACACCGGTAAGCACCGCCATAACAATTACACAAACGGAATAACTTACGCCGGGAAACGCCATTTCAAAAAGTCTTGAAAGCCCGTTGTAAAGGGATGCAGTGTACGGAATAAGGAACACAAATACAATAGCGGCTGCAGCAATTTTAAGTGCGTTGCTGTTATAACGCAGACCAAAAAATTCAGGCATTGTCGAGCTGTTTAAATGCTGAGTCATAAGCCTTGTACGTCTGCCCAGCACCATCCACGCAAGGAGCGAACCAAGAACCGCATTGCCAATGCCAATCCAGGTCGAAGCAATACCAAACTTCCACCCAAACTGTCCCGCATAGCCGACAAAAATAACAGCCGAAAAATATGACGTGCCATAAGCAAAGGCTGTAAGCCACGGTCCGACCGCACGGCCGCCCAAAACAAACCCACGCACATCCGTTGAGTGTTTTCTGCAATAGAGCCCAACCGCAATCATCACAGCAAAGAAAACAACCAACATTCCAATTTTGATACTCATAAAAAACACCCTTTCTTTTTCAGGGCGAAATAAAAAAACTCGCCCTCTAAATTTATCAGAGGACGAGAAATTCCCGTGGTACCACCTCAATTCATCAAAGCCTTGCAGCCTTGACCTTATCAGGTATCAACCAATACCCTTGTTCTGTGACGGGAACTCCCGTTGCAGCCTACTTGTTTCCGTTCGGTGCACTGCTCGCAGAATGTATTCAGATAAGCCCTCGCCATTGCCTCGCACCACCCGGCAACTCTCTCAAGGCTAATGCAAATCCTACTTGTTTCTGCTCAAACGCATTTGATATTTATATGAGATGCATTTATATTATCACATTAAAGCGCTAAAGTCAAGAAAAACTTCCAAATTTCTGCAAAATTTTTTCAATTTGCACTTAAAACGGTGTTTTCATTATGTTCTGTCTCAAGGTCCCTTTTGAAAATATGATATGTAGGCACAACCTCAGCAACTATTTTCTTTATTTCATTGCCGTTGGTGTTTATCACCGACTTAAGCCTTGAAAGCTTCTCTTCAAGCTCTTCTATTTCCATATCAATAGGCTTGCCTATAAAAATCTTGTTGTGCTTAGTTTCCAAAAGTCCTTCTTCGTTCATAAGAAGTTCCTCATAAAGCTTTTCTCCCTGACGAAGTCCCGTAAACTTTATTTCGATATCCTTGTTGGGCACAAGACCTGAAAGAATTATCATTTTGCATGCCAAATCATAAATTTTGACCGGTTTTCCCATATCAAGAACGAAGATTTCGCCACCCTTTGCATATGCCGCCGCCTGCAAAACAAGCTGTGCCGCCTCAGGGATTGTCATAAAAAATCTTGTTATTTCAGGGTGAGTAACCGTAATAGGTCCGCCATTTTCAATCTGTTTTTTAAATCGGGGGATAACCGAACCGTTTGAGCCAAGAACATTGCCAAAACGAACAGCCACAAATTCTGTTGTGCTGTTTTTTTGCAATGTCTGAATAATCATTTCACACATTCTCTTGCTGGCGCCCATAATATTTGTAGGGTTAACCGCTTTGTCAGTAGAAATCAAAACAAATCTCTTTACACCAAATTCTTTTGCACAAAGCGCTACGTTGTATGTACCCAAAATATTGTTTTTGATGGCTTCACAAGGACTGTCCTCCATAAGTGGCACATGCTTGTGAGCTGCTGCATGGAAAACAATGTCGGGTTTGTGACGCCCAAAAACTATGTCAAGGCGTGCCTTATCACGAACAGACGCAATAAGCGCGACAATATTCTGGTTTGGATATTGTTCTTCCAATTCATTCTGCAAGTCATATAAAGAATTCTCGTATATGTCAAGAATAATAAGCTTTTCCGGATTGTATTTGATAATCTGTCTGCAAAGCTCTGAACCAATCGAACCGCCGGCACCAGTAACCAAAACTGTTTTTCCAAAAATGTCGCCTTGAATAAGAGTGTTGTCAAGAACAATAGGGTCACGTTCAAGAAGGTCTTCAATGTCCACATCACGAATGGCACTCACAGGTCCGACATCTCCCAGGTTTGACGCCATGCTTTGAAGAATTTTTACTTTTTTTCCTGTATTGCTGCAGATATCCAGAAGTTTTGTTTTTGCGCTGTTGTCAAGTGAATAAATGGCAAAAATTATCTCTTCAACGTCCATGGTCTTGCATATGCGGTCAATATCAAATCTGTTACCCAAAACCTTTGCCCCATGCAGACTTATATTCATTTTGCTCTCGTCATCGTCAATAAGCCCCACAACTTCATAATTAAGCTTGTCATTATTCTGAAGGTCTCTGAGAAATGCCATTGCAAGACTGCCGGCACCGATTATCAAGGCTTTTTTGGCATCTTTCCTATCTTTTGTTCGTGTAAGGTTGTACGAAATTCTCAAAAAGAACCTGAATGCACAAACCAAAGCGGTTGTAACTATGTTGCTTGCAACATTTAGCTTCAAATATATATGTTCATTTCCGACAATAAGACCCAAAACAATGCTTATGGCCGCCGATACCGTACAAGCTGTAAGGAGTGTAGTATATTCTCTGGAATTTGCATACACCCAGTTGGTACGGTAAACATCGAACCAGATAAGCACTAAAAAATAAACCAGCGAGGTAACTGCTATAACACCCAGACCTCCACCAAATTTCACAACACCTGTTTTCCAGGAAAAAATAAAGAAAAACAGCACCATGTACGAAAAAAAACAGAACGCAATATCAAATACGCCCAGTATTTTGCTCCACATATTTATTTTTTTCATTCGAAAACACCCATCCCAAAACAATTTATTCTTTGCTGTCGAATAACATTTTTAGTCAAAGTCAACATTTTAATTATACAGCAGACCAATTATTTTGTCAATATTTTATTTAGGTATAGTTTTTTACACGATATACTTAAAAAAGACATCCACAGATGTCTTTTTTGTAGCTTTCACTACTTATAGATGCTTATTTTTTAATGAAGTCCAAATATGTTTGGATGAAATCAAAACCGTCTTTTTCTTGGACGAAGTCGGATTTCATCCCTCGTAAGACGGATTTCTACTAAAAAAGCACCGACGAGCCGATGCTTTTTTCTGGAAGAGCCGAACGATTTAGAAGACATTTGCAATTTCATTATCAAGGCCTTTTCCCACTCCTATTAAAAAACGCTTCCACTCGCCAGTATCAACAATGTCCTCTCCCAATAAAATTCTTTGGAGTTTTCCTTTTGTGTCGTTATGTTCCGGATGATTTCCCAAAAAAACATCTACAGGCTCGTCAATAACCTTTCTAAGACTTTCTCTAAATATATCTCTGCATTCAAAAGATAAATTGTATCGGTTTAAAAATTCAGTCGTGAGTGTATTAAAGCCAGCACCACCGTACATTGCTGCTACAAAATTTTTCTCTTCGGTCCTGATATCTATAAAAAAGGAAAGCACTCCGTCCGTATGTCCCGGTGTTAGTATACACCTCACGACAACATCTCCAAACGAATATTTTTCGCCGTCCTCAACAAGTACATCACAATCAAAGGGAGGAAGTCTATCATATCCTAATTCCTTCGCCCACGAAAGGTCAAGCTTTCCATTCACAATATCGTTATCTATTGTGCTGATATATGTTTTTGCTCCACTCAACTCTTTGAATTTTTGTGTACAGCCAAAGTGATCAATGTGACCGTGTGAATGAAATATTGCACATATATCTTTTGGATTTAGTCCAAGTTCATTCATGCTATCGAGAATTTGTTCGTACATATCAGGATATCCTGTATCAATCATAACAAGTCCATCCTTCGTATCAATTATATGCACTGACACCCTTGAACTTCCAACAAAATAAATATTATCATACAATTTGAACGGCTGTATATCGAATTTTAGCGTTTTTTTCATGATTTAAACTCCTGTAACTTTCTTATAATTTCATCGCCAACCTTTGAGGTCGTTGCATTTCCACCAAGATCGGGCGTTAACACCCTGCCCTCGGAAAGCACAGTTTCAATACAATCAATTAAAAAATCTGCCCATTTTGAATATCCAAAAAATTCAAGCATCTGACTTGCAGACCAAACCGTTGCCAAAGGGTTAGCCTTTCCGGTTCCTGCTATGTCAGGAGCGCTGCCATGGATTGGTTCAAACATTGAAGGAAATTCTCTTTCAGGATTTAAGTTTGCGCCGGCAGCCAGTCCCATTCCTCCTGCTATTGCAGCACCAAGGTCTGTGAGAATATCTCCGAATAAGTTAGAAGTAACAACAATTTCAAAACGTTTTGGGTCTTTTACCATAAACATACTTGCTGCATCAACAAGATAGGAGAATGTCTTAACCTCGGGATACTCTTTTCCCACATCTTCAAATATTTGGTCCCAAAAAACCATAGAGTAATTAAGCGCATTAGCTTTGCTTATGCTCGTAAGTGTCTTGCCTTGTGCTTTGGCAAGTTCATAAGCATAGCGAATGACACGTTCACAACCTTTTCTTGAAAAAACACCGTCTTGGATAACAACCTCGTTTGTCTTGCCCTTAAATAGCCAACTACCGCTGCCTGCATATTCACCCTCTGTATTTTCTCTGACAAAAATCATATCGATATCTTCCGGTGATACATCTTTTAAGACATTCGGTGCACCTTTTAAAAGTTTTACAGGACGAAGATTTATATACTGATCAAAACTTTTTCTTATAATCAAAAGCAAATCCCAAAGTGAGATATGGTCAGGGACACCCGGTGCACCTACAGCACCTAAAAATATTGCGTCAAACTTTTTTAACTGTTCTATCCCGTCATCTGCCATCATTTTTCCATTTTCTTTGTAATAGTCACAGCCCCAGGGGAAATGTGTAAATTCAAAACGAAAACTACCATCAAGCTTTGAAACTTCGTTTAAGACTTTAATACCTTCATCAATTACCTCTGGACCTATGCCATCTCCTGCCACTACGGCTATTTTATGTACATTCATTTTGTTTACCTCCTTTTTTTATATTATAACACAAACAATATTATCTGTAAAATATATATGTCGTTGACAAATATAAATAAAATCTATATAATAATCACGAGGTGAACTTATATGAACTTAAATCAATTAAAATATTTTTATGCTGTATGCATATATGGCTCTCTCTCAGATGCATCTGAATATCTTTATATATCACAGCCCTCACTTTCGTCTTCCATAAAATCATTGGAAAAAGAATTTGGTGTCTCTCTCTTCAATCGCCGTTATAAAGGGATGGAACTGACGCCAGAAGGGAAGCGACTGTTTGAAATGTGTAAGGATATACTTCCCCGTACTGCGCAAATAGAAAACATTATGAAAGATTTAGGTAATGAACGCACTAAACTAAGGTTAGGTGTTCCGCCTATGATTGGTTCAATAATACTTCCATATATTTACCGTGATTTTTGTGAGCTTCATCCCGATATCACCCTTGAAATTGTTGAAGATGGGCGTAGTAGTCTTTTAGATAAGCTTTCCAAAAATTATCTGGATATGATTTTTTTGCTTCACAACAATTCTCTTGATAAAGAATTTTCCCTGGCAAAAGTCGCTCGTCTTGAAATTGTATGTTGTGCCTCAAAAGATAATGAAATTGCAAAGCATAAATCAGTTACTCCTCGTCTTTTGAAAAACACACCTCTGGTTCTATTCGAAAACAGTTTTTTCCAAACTGAAGAAATAAAAAATTGGTTTGCTCGTGAAAAAGTAAATCCAAATATTATTCTGCAAACCAAACAACTCTCTACCATGTTAACCATGATTTCAAGCAATGTTGCTGCCGGATTTACATTCAGAGAACTAACCAAAACAAACGAGTCTTTCATCGCAATTCCCACCAAAGATCCAATGTATGCCGATGCAAGCCTTGTGTGGAAAAAGGATTCTTATTATTTTGGATGTATGGAAAAATTCAGAAAATATCTCGATGATAAAAACCCGTTTCGAATTTATCAGGCAGATCAATTTAACTACGAAGTAATTTAGCATGCTGAAAGCACATTTAGCTCGCGTTAGCGAATTTAGCAGAAAAATGTCTTTTTTTCTGGAAAAGCCGAAGGGTTTAGATGTAAATTTATTCAATGAAATCGTTCACTGCTCTCACGATGAAATCCAAACAAGTTTAGATGAAATCAAAGTCTTACGACTTTGATGAAATTAAATCCGTCTTTTATCCGCCGAAGGCGATTTCATCTGCATTGGCAGATTTATTCCGTCACAAGACGGATTTAGTTAAAAAAAGCAGAACCATAGAGATATTTTTGTTTTATTAGCGATATACTCGCTCGTGCGATATATTTGCTTCTCAAATTCGATATAACTCCACTTCGTTTCGTTGCGATATGATATAAATTCCTTTTCTCGTTGCCGTAAGGCAACATATCGCATCCGTCAGGATATATCGCACCGAAGGTATATCGTAAATTCCGTCAGGAATTTATATCGCTGAAAAAAAGACAGATTTCAACGGAAATCTGTCTTTTTTCTGGGTGCAGGGGAAGGATTTGAACCAACGACCTCCGGGTTATGAGCCCGACGAGCTACCAAACTGCTCTACCCTGCGATATATAATTTTCGTTAGTGGTGCCGGAAACCGGGATCGAACCGGTACGGGAAGTTAATCCCACAGGATTTTAAGTCCTGGGCGTCTGCCAGTTCCGCCACTCCGGCACGTAAGCACTGCTAACTATGATATATTAGCACACTTTTTCGTCTTTGTCAAGAGTTTTAAAGATTTTATATAAAAATATTTGGGTGCCGCATTTTTATGCGGCACCTTTTTCTCGCTTAGCTGTTCATAAACGCCTTATAACCTTTATATGCCATATATACATCAAACTTTCCTGCAATTTCATTGGGCGAATGCATTCCCAAAAGTGCAACACCGCAATCAATAACATCCACGTCAAGATTGGCAACAAACTGTGCTATTGTTCCGCCGCCGCCAATGTCAACACGTCCAAGCTCACCGGTCTGCCACAAAACATCGTTTTCTTCAAAGATATTGCGGATTTTTGCAACAAATTCTGCACTTGCATCACTTGAGCCACTCTTGCCTCTTGCTCCGGTATACTTTGTGAGGAGGAGTCCCTGATTGATATAGGGGGTATTGTTCTTTTCAAAAACCTCAGGGAAGTTGGGGTCAAATGCCGCTCCCACATCAGCAGACAGGCACTCGGAATTTGAAAGACATTCACGAAGAACAAGCTCACTGTAAGAACCCTCGCACAGGCTGCAAACCTTTGCAAGAACATTTTCAAAGTTTCTTGACTGCATTCCCGTGTTGCCCATACTACCCACTTCTTCTTTGTCCACAAGAAGACAAACTGCTGTTCTTTTTGGTGTTTTTAAATCAGCAAGAGCTCTGAGTGCAGTATATGCACAAACCCTGTCATCGTGACCATAGCCCGCAATCATACTACGGTCAAAGCCAAGGTCACGAGCTTTAAATGCCGGAACAAGTTCAAGCTCACTGCTCATAAAGTCTGTTTCGTATATGCCATATTTTTCGCTTATCATCTTCATAATTCCATGCTTTACCTTTTCTTTTTCGGCATCGTCAAATGGAATGTTACCTGCTATCACATTAAGTTTTTCCGCATCAAAAGCCTCGGAAAGCTTTTGCGCATTATACTTTGATGCAAGGTGCGGAAGGAGGTCAGCTATGCAAAAAATTGGGTCGTTTTTGTCTTCACCTATCACGATATTGATGGCTGTTCCGTCTTTTTTTACCACAACGCCATGGAGTGCCAGCGGGATATTATACCACTGATATTTTCTTATTCCGCCATAATAGTGAGTCTTGAGAAAAGCAATTCCGCTGTCTTCAAAAAGTGGCCACGGCTTCAAATCAAGTCTTGGCGAGTCTATGTGTGCACCAACAATATTCACACCATTTTTTATTGGCTCTGTACCTATTACAAAAGCCAGAACACTTTTGCCACGATTGACACAAAAGACTTTGTCTCCTGCACTGAGGCTCTTCTTTTCATCAAGATTTTCAAAGCCCGCCTTTTCCAGAAGCTTTACTGACATAGCACAAAACTCTCGTTCGGTTTTTGCTGTGCTCAACGCGTCCTTGTATTCGTCACAAAATCCATTTATCTTGGCCTTTGTGCTCTCATCAAGTCCCGAAAAACCGTTCTTTCTTTCATAAAGCAAATTTTCTTTCACAACTGTTCCTCCAATCAATAATCTGCTGTTTTGTACAGCCTGTTGTATCTCTCAAAAGTTTTCATCACTTTTTTCACATAATCTTTTGTTTCTGTATAAGGAATATCCCGAAGTCCGCCCTCGCCGTCTGCCAAAGCCTCATCCTTGAGCCATTTCTCCACATTTCCCGTTCCGCCGTTATATGCCGTAACAGCAAGGGTCATATCCCCATAAATTTCCATCAGTGACTTGAAATAAAAACACCCAAGCCGTATGTTTTTTTCAGGAACAAACAAGTCATCAGGGATTATGTATCCAAATCCTGCCCTTTCGTTGCATTCATCAGCAGTTTTGTCCATGAGTTGCATAAGCCCCTTTGCTCCAGCATTTGACATTGCTTCCGGGCTGAAATTGCTTTCAACCTTTATTATTGAATACACTACATTTTTATCAAGAGAATACTCTTCGGAATATTTTTCCACATACTCCTGATATTTCATAGGATAAATCTGCTTCAAAATCATTTCCTTGCCGTCACCCGCTGAAAAATAAAGCAAAAAAACCGCAAGTGCAATATAAAATATATACCTAAAACAACCTCGTTCTCGTTTCACTGTCATGTCTCCAATATTTCTAATTCTTGCATATTTCCTTTGCAAAAACCCTTATTTTTTCAATATTACCGTCATTTTCAAAGCACACATCGGCCCATTCTCTGTATTCATCATTAGACATTTGATTTTTTATTCTCGCCTCTGCCATTTCACGTGTTATACCGTCACGTGCAACAATACGCCTTATCCGTTCTTCGCGGTCTGCAATCACCGCCACAGTCAAATCACAAGAAAACGGAAAGTCCGTTCCAAACAGCAGCGGAACATCAAGCACAACAACCTCTGCTGTTGCTTTCTTTATTTGCTTTTCCATTTCTGCAAAAATATGCTTGTGGGTGATTTTGTTGAGAAGTTCAAGACTCTTTTCATCCAAAAAAACCATTTCGCCAAGACTTTTGCGGTCAAGCTCACCCGATGGCAGGATAAACTCATTCCCAAAAGCTTCTGCTATTTCAGCAAGTGCCAAAGAGCCCTTTCTGGTAATCTCTTTTGAAATTTTGTCCGCGTCAATAATTTCAGCGCCACATTTTTTAAGTTCGGCACATACCGTAGTTTTTCCTACTCCGGACCCGCCGGTAACACCAATTATTTTCATTTTACCACACCCGGATATCATTTTGTGTCGTACCATGTCTTTCCGCTGTTTCCCTCGACCTTTAAGGGCACCGAGAGTTCGACTGCATTTTCCATTTCTTCAACGAGAAGCCTTTCCACCTGCTCTTTTTCGTCCATATATGCCTCAACAATAAGTTCGTCGTGGACCTGGAGAATGAGCTTTGACCGAAGTCCCTCTTTTTTCAGCCGCTCATAAACATTTATCATAGCGATTTTTATTATATCCGCTGCCGTACCCTGTATGGGAGCATTCATAGCAACTCTTTCGCCAAAGCTCTGAGTTATTTTGTTTGCCACCCTAAGCTCCGGCAGGTATCTTCGTCTGCCCAGGATTGTTGAAACAAAGCCTTTCGCACGACCATCTTCGACAGTCTTTTTCATATATTGGGCAACCCCCGGATATGCCGAAAGATAATCCGCTATATACTGTTTTGCCTCTTTTATGGAAATCTTGAGGTCCTGGGACAAAGAGAACTCACCAATACCATACACAATACCAAAATTAACGGCTTTGGCACGAAAACGCATAGCAGAAGTAACCTCATCAATAGGCACGCCAAAAACCTGGGATGCCGTTTGTGTGTGAATATCTATACCATCCATAAATGCTTTTTGCATATTCTCATCCTTTGCTATATGAGAAAGAACACGAAGCTCAATCTGTGAATAGTCAGCATCCACCAAAACTTTATCGTCTCCCGCAACAAACATACGCCTCATCTCGCGGCCACGCTCGGTTCTTATGGGAATATTCTGGAGATTTGGCTCCGTGCTGCTTATTCTGCCGGTAGCTGTAACCGTCTGGTTGAAATTTGAATGTATTCTGCCACTCTCTTTGCTTATAACCCCAAGCATACCCTCAACATAAGTAGATTGCAGCTTTGCAAGGGCACGATATTCAAGTATTAGCCCAACGACCGGATGCACACCTTCAAGCTTTTTGAGAACTTCCGCATTGGTGGAGTAGCCTGTCTTTGTCTTCTTCCCATGGGGGAGACCAAGTCCCTCAAAAAGCACCTCGCCAAGCTGTTTTGGGGAATTTATGTTGAACATCTTCCCTGCATAATTATAAATTTCTGTCTCAAGCTCTTTTATATTAGCTTTCACTTTTGCGCCAAACTCAACAAGAGCATCCTTATCCACCAAAACTCCCGTATGCTGCATATCTGCAAGCACCGAGGCGAGGGGAAGCTCTACCTCATAATAAAGCTTTTCCTGACCGTTTTCACGGATTTTTTCTGAAAAAACTTTCTCAAGATTGAACAATGAAAACAAATCAAAAGCTACGTTTTCAAGGCTTTTTTCTTCATCATCAAAGCACAAGGAAAGCTGACCGTTATCTTCTTCTGTTTCTCCATTCTTTGATGCAACGCCCAAAAACTCAAGTGCCAGCCCGTCAATATCATAACCTGACCTTGTGGGGTCAAGAATATATGCAGCAAGTGCCGTATCAAAAGCACTGCCCCTATATTCAATGCCGCGGCCTTTGAGAAACAATATGTCCTCCTTGATGTTGAAACCTGACTTTTTGATTTCTTCATTTTCAAAAAAGGTTTTCAGAAAACCATTATCGACATTCTTTGCATAAAAGCTGTTCTTTCCGTCAAGTGTGACGCCTATGTCCATGGTTTCGTTTTTGTTGTAAAGCCGGTATGTGACCTTGCCGCTTTCTTTTGCGATATCAAGAACTTTTTCTGCCGATACCTCTTCACAGACGCCATCAAATTCTATTTTTTCATTTTTTGCGGCGGGCTTGATATTCAGTTTACTGAGGAAAGATTTGAAATTAAGCCGCACAAAAAGCTCGCCCAACGCATCATTGTCATAGTCACCAATTTTACAGTCGGAGAGGTTAAATCCCAGCGGAACGCATCTGTCAATCTCAGAAAGACGGCGGCTGAGGTATGCGTCGTCCTTTCCTTCTTCCAGTTTTTTCTTGACCGACGGAGTCGTCTCTACTCTATCAAAGTTCTCATATATATTGTCAAGGCTTTTATACTTTTCAATAAGTGAAAAAGCCGTTTTTTCGCCAATTCCTTTCACCCCGGGAATGTTGTCGGACGTGTCTCCCATAAGTGCTTTTACATCAATAAATTCGCTTGGAGTAACCAGATATTTTTTATATACCTCATCCGCGTCATAAACTGTTGTCGTAGTTGCTCCCATCCTGGTGATGACAAGCTTTATTTTTGTATTTTCGGACGCAAGCTGAAGGTCATCCTTATCGCCGGTAAGGATAAGACACTCAATGCCCTCTTCTTCACAAATCGCAGAAACAGTACCTATGATGTCATCAGCCTCGTACCCCGGAAGTTCAAGGCATTTGCAATTCATTGCGCCCAAAACCTCTTTGATGAGGGGAAGCTGAACCAGAAAATCTTCAGGAGCTGGCTTTCTCTGTGCCTTATATTCCTCATACATCTTGTGGCGGAAGGTTTTTTCCTTCACATCAAAAGCAACACAAAGATAATCAGGAGTGTCTTCCTCAATATTCTTAAACAGAATATTCAAAAAACCATACACCGCATTGGTGGGAGTTCCGTCAGGTGCATTTAGCATACGTATGCCATAATACGCCCGGTTCAGTATGCTGTTTCCGTCAATTATAAGTAACTTTTTCAAGGTAAATCACATAGCCTTTCGTTTCAAAGCATCGCATGCCGATGCGGATTATGTGTACTCAAAACAATACTTTTGGCGGAATAGCTCCGCCAAAAGTATGCCATTTTTTATTCTGCCGTCAGGTCGCCAATGCCTTCATCCGCCGGCGAAATACTCGTCCCGTCTTTGGCATCTTTTTTTGCTTTTATGGTATTTTTCACATACTCAGTACCCTCAACAAGCTTGTCTATTGCTGTGGGAATCATATCAAGAATTCTGTCATAAACAGTGGTATTTGGGTTTACCGGCATAAGTCTTATCTGACCTTTGCCAACCACCATAAACGCAACAGGAGTAATCGAAACGCCACCGCCTGCACCGCCGCCAAACATAGCCTGCTTGTCCGCAGGAGTTTTTGCAGCAGAATGATCCGAACCGCCGACGCCAAAGCCCAGTCCCACCTTTGAAATTGGGATAATAACTGTTCCATCAGGAGTTTCCACCGGGTCACCCACTATTGTGTTTACGTCAATCATATCCCTTATACTCTGCATTGCCGTATACATAAGTCCCTGAATTGGATGTTGTTCTGCCATTTTTAAACCGCTCCTTTTTGTTTTTTATGTTTTGAATATACTTTAAAACCGCGTATTGCTGCAGTAATAATATGCACAATCCGAATTTTTATTATTCCCTCCGCCTCAATTTCAAAGGCTTTTTCGTTGAAGCTTGGAACAAGCTCAACCTCGGGGAATTTTATGTTAAAAAATCTGCACAAGAATGCATATACATTTCCGATAAGGGTCCAGATTGCACCATAAAGCATCCCTGTACTTGCCGCGTCACCGGTGCCGAATTTTGACCGAATAAAAATATCCGAAAACTCAACTCTGTCGCCTGCACAGCTGAGCACCGTATCTATTATTTCTTTTGCCTCGTCGTATTTTCCCTTTATTTTTTCAACCTTAGAAAAGAACTTTTCTTCCTCTGTTTTTCCATCATCTTTCTTTGGACCTTTATCCTTTTTTGAAAGGCCTTTCAGTTTTTCATCGTCAAGGGTGTATCGAAAAAACAACGTCTTAAAAACCAGCTTTATTTTTCCGTTTCGGTATTCCACAAAGACGCTCAGCTTTGGGAACAAAAAGAAAAACACAATTGCAACAATCAAACATAAAGCAATCAAAAACCAAATCATTCAAACCACCGACCGTACTTAATCTGCCGCAGCTTGATTTTCTGCATTTTCTTCTGCTGTATCTGCGGCACTGTCCTCAGTTTCACCATTTTCCGAAAAATCAATACTATCTTCCAAAGCAACAGCATCCTGACTTCTTTCATCAAACTCCGGAAGCTCCATAACGCTCTCGATGCCAAAACACCGCAAAAATTCGTCTGTTGTGCCAAACAGCATTGGTCTTCCCGGAGTATCAAGTCTTCCTACCTCTTCAATAAAGTTCTTCTCCAACAGCTTATTCACCAAGGTGTCGCAAGACACTCCTCTTATCTGTTCGATAACAGCACGGGTAACCGGCTGTTTGTATGCCACAATAGCCAAAACCTCCATAGCGGCATTGGATAGGCTGAGGCTTCGTCTTGGCTCCACCAGTTTTGATATGTAATCACTATATTCCCGTCTGGTGCACATCTGGTAAGAATCTTCAAGACGTATTATCCGAAGCCCCCGCATTTCTCTGTCATATTTGTCCGCAAGTGCTGTAACAACCGCTCTTGTGCTTTTTGTATCAATATCAAGTATGTCCGAAAGCCTTTCAACATCCACCGGCTCGCCGGCAGCAAAGAGAACACTTTCGATTATTGATTCCGCTTGTTTAAGTTCCATATTTCCCCCACAGGAACGATTTTTTCAATCATTCCTCCAAATCTTCAAAGTTAAAGTTGTCGTCATCGGTAATTTTTGTAACGGCATATTCGCCTTTTGTTTCAGTATCCTCAACAGCAATTTTGTTCAGCTTTATCATTTCAAGCAGTGCCAAAAATGACGCAACCGCCTCCGGTTTTGATTTGATACCTTTGAATATTTCACCAAACATTATCTTGCCCCTGCTCACAATTCGGCTCCATATATTTTTGACCTTGTCCTTGATGGACACCTTTTCGTGTCCCACAATCCCCGAAAAAGACCTTTTCGGTGGCGGAAGCTTTCTTTCAAGCTTCACGCACGACATTCTGTACGCCTCCATAAGGTTTTCAAGGGTCATTTTTGAATAATTCATCTCTGCCGGCGGTCTTTCAATCAAGTCAGGCAGCTTAAAATATGTACCCACATCCGAATTCTCATGTTCCCTGAAAAACTCAATGCTGTCTTTGATTTGCTGATACTCAAGAAGACGTCTGACAAGCTCTGTTCTTGGGTCTTCCTCTTCTTCACCGTCATCCTCTTTGGGAAGCAGCATCTTTGACTTTATCTGGAGAAGTGTCGCCGCAAGCACTAAAAACTCGCTGGAAACCTCAAGGTCCATTTCTTTCATGGATTTCATAACCTCCAGATATTGGTCAAGAATGGTAGCAATAGGAATATCATAAATGCTGACTTTATTCTTTTTTATAAGCATCAAAAGAAGGTCAAGGGGACCTTCAAATGCATCAAGCTTAAATGAAAGCTGTTCCATAGCTGGCTCCTGTTCTGAAAATTAAAGAAATGGTATAAGACCGATAATTATATCAATTCCTGTTAGTATTAAATTTGAAAGAAAGTTAAGCACTCTTCCAAAAAGCGGAGTGTTTATCAAAATAATAAGCAAAACAAAACCATACTGCTCGTACTGCATAATTTTGAAATAAATCCTCGACGGCAAAACCGCATTAAGAATTTTTGACCCGTCAAGTGGCGGCACGGGCAACAAATTAAACACAGCAAGATTTATATTCATATAAACAAGTGTTGAAAGCAACACAACAACAATCGAAAAAACCTTGTTCCCAAGCTGAGTTGTTCCCGCATAAAATTTTGAAATCACTGTAAGAAAAAGCACAGCAAAGAACGCTAAGATAATGTTGCTTAAAGGACCAGCAAGAGATGTCCACACCATACCTGATTTAAACTTTCCCGACTTAAAATTTCTGGGATTTACCGGCACAGGCTTTGCCCATCCAAAACCAAACAAAAAGAGGCAAATTGCTCCAATCGGGTCAAGGTGACTGAGCGGGTTGATATTAAGTCTCCCCATATATCTTGCGGTATTGTCACCCATCTTGTATGCAACATATCCGTGTCCAAATTCATGTACCGAAAGGGACAAAAAAACGCACAACGCCGTAATCAAAAGCTCTACAATGCCAAGCCAGCCGTTGCCAAACCAATTTTGTATTCTGCTTATCATATCAAGAAAACTCCTTCATATCAAAAAGAAAAAAACATTTACTTTTAACCCCTAATATTTTATCACAAGCTTTGGATTTTGTCAATAAAACCCAAGGTATGCCAACCATTATTATTGACTCAAAACAAGAAAAATATATTTTATCGCTACTGCTTTCTTTTTTTAAATATTTTGAAAATCTTTTAAAAAATACTTGCAAAACCATTCCCTATATGCTATAATAACATTTGTGCTTGATATGCCGGTGTGGTGGAATTGGCAGACGCGCTGGACTCAAAATCCTGTGGTAGCAATACCGTATCGGTTCGACCCCGATCACCGGCACCATTCAAAAGACAACTTGCATCTGATGTGAGTTGTCTTTTTTTGTGCAAAAAACAGCGTCAAAACTTTCGTTTTGACGCTAGATAAATTAACCGATTTTGGGAAGACTTGCTGCCGCAACAGACTGTCCGACTCTTCTTGCCTTTTCATCAGGAATATGTAGTTGAACTTTTTCAAAGAGTTCAGGGAACTCAGTCTTGATGACCTCGTTTGCCTTTGCGAGAAGAATGGTTCCACCCTTTCCGCTTGTTACTCTGCCCATAATGAGCACATGTTTAATATCATAGAACATTGAATAGTAAGCAATTGAATACCCGAAATACGTGCCGATTGTATCATAAATATCGGCAGCGCGACTGTCATCTGCTTCCATGAGTCCCTGAACAACCTTAAGCTTTTCAGCCGGCGAAAGCTTTTCATCAAGCTCAATTCCGGCTTTTGGCGCCAGCTTTATAACTGCATCCTGAGAAAAATATTTAACACCACAACCATAGTCGCCGCTCCATTCATCAACCATTGCACCCTTGTTGAAGTCAACGGGAACAAACGCAAGTTCATTGAGCCAGCCTGTGATGTTTCCGTCTTTGTCAACGTAACCTGCAGCCTCGGATGTTCCCATAGCAACGCCCAGAACATTGTTATCTTCAAGACTCATAGCGCCGGCAAGCGCAGTAACATCACCGTCATTTGCAACCTCAACCGGAACATCACCGATTTCCTTAGCAACATCCAAGTACATATTCTTAACATGCTTCTCAAAATCCTCATCAGACACCTTGATAAAAAGAGATGCAACCTTTATCTGATTGTCAATATAAACACCTGCAGAAGAAACACCAATAGCATCAACTCTCGGCATATGTGAAGCCGCTGTTTTCATAGCGCTTAAAATACCTTCATAGTGATACATCGGGTCGCTCTGAAGTTTTGGGAACCAAACAACCTCTTCGGAGTATACTGTCTTTCCGTCAACAACAGCCGAAACCTTGCGGTCACTGCCACCTGCATCAAAACCGATACGGCAACCGTCAAGATGACGTCCAACGGGTGAAGAAACGTCATTTTCTGCCGGTGCATCTGCCGCGTTTTCAATATATACCACTTCAAAGGGCTTGTCATATACACGAGTCATAAAGTTGAAGTCAAATTCTCTTGCACCGCCAATACTATAATCTGCAGCAATCCTGTCATAGACATATTTTGAGCCGGCAATATAAACTTTAAAACCGCCTTTTGCCCAAAGAAGAGTCTTGATAATTCTTTCGGCAATTTCATAGTTTTCTTCATCATGGCCTGTTCCCTCTTTGTAAGCATCGAGTGA
Organism: Clostridia bacterium; assembly: GCA_017456605.1. GTDB lineage: Bacteria > Bacillota > Clostridia > Monoglobales > Monoglobaceae > SIG440. The sequence continues at coordinate 200,098 of JAFTJA010000013.1, forward strand.
ATAGGTAGCAATAAGTCCGCCGTTTCTTTCAACAGCAATCACAATTTTCTGTGAATCGCATTTTGAAACAGCTGCCTTATAATCATTTATAACTTTTGCCATTGGCATAAATTCAGGTTCGAGTTTTGCTATCATAGTCTTTTCTCCTTTGTTTTTTGTTTTTATTTATCGTATGCTTCTTTGTCGCAAATGAGGATAACATCCTTGTGGACTTTGAGCATAGATGCCGGATTATTTGTGGAAATCTCACCGTTTATGAGGTCATTGATTACTTCCTTTTTGCTTGAGCCGGTAGCAAGAATAATAATTCTCTTTGCCTTGAGTATTGATGCAATGCCCATAGTCAGTGCTTGGGTAGGAACATCCTCAATTTTCTCAAAGAATCTAGCATTTGCATTTATTGTGCTTTCTGTCAAATCAGTAATGTGAGTGTTTGCATAAAGGAAAGAATCCGGCTCATTGAAAGCAATGTGACCGTTCTGACCAATACCCAGCACCTGAAGGTCAATTCCGCCTGCTTCGTCAATCATTTTATCAAAATCAGCACACTCCTTTTCGGGGTCCTTTGCGAGACCGTTAAGAACGTGAGTGTTATTTATATCGATATTGATATGGTTAAACAAATTTTCATTCATAAAATAACGATAGCTCTGGTCATTATCCGCAGACATGGGATAATATTCATCAAGGTTGAATGACTTAACATCTTTAAAATCAATTTCGCCATTTTTGTTCATTTCTGCAAGCAGCTTATACATTCCAACAGGTGTTGAGCCTGTAGCAAGTCCCAAAACCGCATTGGGCTTGAGGATAACTTCGCTTGCAACTATCTTGGCAGCTTCTTTTGAAACTTCATCATAGTTTTCACATACTATTACTCTCATGATACATCCTCCTGATACTATTGCGATATAAGCTAATTATAGTATATATCAAAAAAACAAAAAAAGATTTGCATAAAAATATATTTTTTTTATACATTTATCACATTCCAAGGCTTGGTTTTAGGATACAAACAGAATATTCATCTTTTTTTTATTTTTTTTCTAAAAACCCTTGCAAAAGTATAAATATTCTGTTATAATACTTTAAGTTGATTGATTATGATTACAATTGGAGGTGTATATATAATGGCAAAATGTGAAGTTTGTGGAAAAGAATTGAAGTTTGGAATTAAGGTTTCTCACTCACACCGTCGTTCCAACAGAACATGGAAGCCAAACATCAGAAGGGTAAGAGCGGTTGTTGACGGCACACCCAAAAGAGTTTATGCTTGTTCAAGATGTTTGAGATCAGGTAAAGTACAGCGCGCTGTATAATCAAAAAGCCTAACAAAAGACCATAGATGCAAATCATCTATGGTCTTTTTTATTTATGTAATCACTAATCTTCTGTGTTTTTAATTTTGAAAATACTTTTTAGTATACCTCGCAAAAACCTTGGTGCTTTCACTACAACAATTTTCATCAAGCTCGCTCCTTTCTTTTATTTTTTTACCAGACAACAGACTCCCGACGATATCAGACCCAGCCCCAACAATGTTATAAGAAGATATCTGGGTATTACATATGCGAGAAACAATCCAACACCTACGGATATCAAAAAAATCGCCCAGGTATTTGAATGAGTACGGCAACACCTCTTTTTCCTTAACATTTTATCACCGCCTTTTTTACAGTATATTCAGTTCCCCACTTTTGGTTACGCACACCAGAAGTAATACAAAATATCCGGGCATAAAAAAGCCGAACCAATTTGGTTCGGCTTTTCAAAGGTTAATTTTCAGCTTTCATTTGTACGTTTCGCAAACTATTTTAAGCACCGTCACATCGCAGAAGGGATTAACCCTTAACAGAGCCAATCATAACGCCTGTTACAAAATACTTCTGTACAAACGGATAAAGAATTATCATAGGAAGTGCAGCAATAAGAATTGTTGAGAACTTAACCATTTCGTTAAGTTTCTGCATATCTGCAAGATAGTCCGTACTCATACCTTCAGACGCAAGAGTCTTTGTGCTGATGCTTTCTGTGAGATTCTTAAGAATCAACTGAAGATTGTATTTGTCTGGGTCACGCATATAGTAAAGAACACTGAGGTAGCCGTTCCAGTGGCCAAGTGCATGATAGAGACACATAACAGCAATTATAGCCTTTGACAAAGGAAGCACAATAGAGAAGAAAAATCTCATATAACCGCCACCGTCAATCTTAACCGACTCATAAAGATCTTCTGAAACATTGCCCACGAAAAAGCTTCGGCAGATAATCATATTGTATATACTGAATGCACCGGGAAGCACCAGAGCCCAGATGGTATCAAACATACCCAAATTCTTAATGAGCAAGTAAAGCGGAACCACACCGCCGCTGAAATACATTGCAATAAGACAAAGTGCTGAGAAAAGCTTTCTGCCCACAAGTTCTTTTCTTGAAAGAGCAAATGATGCCGGAATAAGGACAACAAGGTTAATGATTGTTCCTACGAAAGTATAGATGATAGAGTTTTTATAACCTACCATAATTTCTTTATATTCAAGAATTTTTGCATAACCTTCGAAGGTTATTCCTCTGGGCCACAAAAGTGTTTTACCTGCATTTACCATGTTGGGATCACTGATTGATGCAATAATAACAAAATACAGCGGATACATTACTATAAAGAGCAGGATACCCAAAAGTGTATAGTTTATAATATCAAAGTTTCTGTCAAATCTACTTTTCATTTTCATAGCTAAATCCCCTCCTCCTTAGAACAGTGACGTTTCGCTTACTTTGCCTGATATCCAGTTAACAGTCAGCAAGCAAATGATGTTTACAAGGGTATTAAACAAGTTAACAGCAGTAGAGAAACCGAACTGTGCATCCAAAAGACCTACCTTATATACATAAGTTGAAAGAACTTCAGATGCGCCGAGGTTTGCACTATTCTGAATAAGAAGCATCTTGTCAGCACCAACAGAGAATATTCTACCAAACGCCAGAATCAAAAGAATAATAACGGTATCAGCAATAGCAGGAATTTCTATACTCCAAATAATTCTAAGCTGATTTGCACCGTCAATTTTTGCTGCTTCAAGCTGTTCCTGGTCAACGCCTGAAAGTGCTGCCAGATAAATAACCGCTGAATAGCCAAGTCCTTGCCACAAACCGGTGAACCAATAAATCCAGAATACATACTTATCTTCGCCGAAGAAGTTAATGGGGTCAACACCGAACCAACCACCTATGATATTGAACACACCACCGGTCGGAGAACAGAAAACTCTGGCAATATTGATAACAACAACCAGTGAAAGCATATATGGCAAATATGTAAAGTTCTGAACCAGCTTTTTATACCATTTGCAATTAACATGGTGAAGCATAAGAGCAAGAATAACCGGGAAAGGAAAATCAATAATGGTAATAAGCGCTGAAACCTTCACTGTATTCCAGATATAAGTCCAGAATTTGGGAAGGTGAAAAAATCTTTCAAAATGGTCAAATCCAACCCATGGAGAGCCCATAATACCGAGAGATGGCATATACTCTTTGAATGCCAGTATGATACCATACATAGGACCATAAGAGAATATCGCCAAAAAAGTCATTGCCGGAAGCAAAAACACATAAAGCTGCCACTGAGAAGCCATTCTCACCCACACTGACTTTTTTCTGTTAAGTGTCAATTCTTGTTTAACCGAAGTCTTCATATAAAAATCATTAACCTTTCCGGCTCACTAAAGTTTTAAATGTTTCCGCAATCATCGTGAGCCTGATAACCGCCACATTATTTTTTAATATATGTAAAATAGTTATACTGCACAAAAAACCTGTAGCAAGCTTGTATAACTATTCATAAAAAGTAAAATCGCAAGAGGAAAAAGCAAAGTTTCCCCATTACAATAGAAATTATACCATATCTTCCAGATTGATGTCAATAGTTTTTAGTTATTTTTTACACCAAATTTGCTATTTTTTTATAAAAGAATGACAAAATGCACAATAAATTAAAAAATTTGTCTTTTGGGATCTTGTTTTGTATTCTGCTAAGTACTGCACAAAAAACCACCGGAGCTCACTTTGAGCTCCGGTGGTTGAATTTAAACCTTAGAACTTAGGTCTTGCAGTATAGTGTGTATGCAAGAGTTCGTGTGACTTGTGACTACCCGGTTTTTCAAGGAATTCTGAGTAGAGAAGCTTGATGTCAGGATTTTCGTGGCTCTTGCGAACAGGAAGTGATGCATCCTCTGCATAAAGACCTGCTGCACGTTTTGCCTTGAGGTCGATGTCCATACGAATGCTCGAATCAACGATAGGCTGTCCGCCACCTGTTACACAGCCGCCGGGGCAAGCCATAACTTCGATGAAGTGATAGTTTGCTTTGCCTGCACGTATATCATTGAGAACCTTTCTTGCATTACCAAGACCGCTGACAACAGCAACCTTAACCTCAGTACCGGCAACTGTAAGAGTTGCTTCCTTGATTCCATCGGTGCCTCTTACTGCTTCATAGTCGAGCTTATCAAAAGATTTGCCTTCAAGAACTTCAACAACAGTACGAAGAGCTGCTTCCATAACGCCGCCTGTTGCGCCGAAGATAACGCCGGCACCACTTGCTTCTTCGAACGGATTATCAAACTTTTCATCAGGAAGTTTGTTAAAGAGGATACCTGACTGCTTTATCATCTTTGCAAGCTCACGTGTCGAGATAACTGCATCAACATCGCGGAGCCCACCAACTTCCATTTCAGGACGACCTGATTCAAACTTTTTAGCAACACAGGGCATAACTGAAACAACAAATATTTTAGCAGGGTCAATACCCATCTTTTCAGCATAGTATGTCTTGAGGATTGCACCAAACATCTGGTGAGGAGACTTACATGTTGAAAGATTGTCGAGGAAGTCAGGAAAGTTGTGTTCACAGAACTTAATCCAACCAGGGCTGCATGATGTAATCATCGGGAGCTTGCCGCCGTTCTGGAGTCTATCAATAAACTCTGTTCCTTCTTCCATAATTGTAAGGTCAGCACCTGTATCGGTGTCAAATACGCCATCAAATCCCATTCTTCTGAGGGCTGCAGCCATTTTACCTGTAACAGGTGTGCCGATTTCGTAACCGAATTCTTCACCAAGGCCAACTCTTACCGCAGGAGCAGTTTGAACAACAACATATTTTTCAGGGTCATTGATAGCTGCCCAAACCTCATCTGTGTTATCCTTTTCACGAAGTGCACCTGTGGGACAAGCCACAATACACTGACCACAGTTTACACAAGGAACTTCTGCAAGTGACTTATTGAACGGTGATGCGATTGTTGTCTTGAAGCCTCTTTCAGTCGCATCAATAACTGAAACAGTCTGGATTGTCTTACAAGCACTAACACAACGACGACAGAGAACACACTTGTTATTGTCTCTTACAATTGAAGGTGAAACTTCATCGATGTCGTATTCGTTTCTTTCACCCATATATGTGATGTCTGTAACACCCAGCTCGTCTGAAAGCTTTTGAAGCTCACAGTTCTGATTACGCGCACAAGTCAAGCACTTGCGGTCGTGGTTTGAGAGCAAGAGCTCAAGATTAACCTTTCTTGCATCTCTTACCTTCTGTGTGTTTGTCAGGACCTCCATACCCTCTGATACGGGGTAAACACAGGCAGCCTGAAGATTTCTTGCACCTACAACCTCAACTATACACATTCTGCAAGAACCGGTCTTGCTTACATCCTTTAAATAGCAAAGGGTAGGTATTTCGATATTTGCACTGCGGGCAGCTTCCAAAATAGTGTAGTTACTTGGGACACTAAGGCTCTGACCGTTTATTTTAATATTAACCATTTCCATTTTAGTTCACGCTCCCTTTCCTTATTTCTTAATAATTGCACCAAACTTACAAGTATCCATACAAACTCCGCACTTAACGCACTTGTCCGGGTCGATTGTGTAAGGTGATTTGATTTCGCCGCTAATTGCTCCAACAGGGCACTTTCTTGCACAAGCGCTGCAACCTTTACACTTATCAGCTATTATTTCATACTTAACGAGCTTTTTACATACACCAGCAGGACAAACCTTGTCACGAACGTGTGCCTCATATTCGTCACGGAAATACTTAAGAGTGCTGAGAACAGGGTTTGGAGCTGTCTGACCAAGACCACAGAGAGCTGTTGACTTGATGCTGTAACAAAGTTCTTCCATCTTGTCAAGGTCTTCCATTGTGCCGTTACCCGATGTAATCTTCTCTAAGATTTCGTAAAGTCTCTTTGTACCAACACGGCAAGGCGTACACTTACCACAGGATTCATCAACTGTGAATTCAAGGAAGAATTTCGCAATATCAACCATACAATTGTCTTCGTCCATAACGATAAGACCACCTGAGCCCATCATTGAGCCGATTGCCATAAGTGAATCATAGTCGATAGGCGTGTCAATAAGATGTGTGGGAATACATCCACCTGAAGGACCACCAGTTTGAGCAGCCTTGAACTTTTTGCCGTTCGGGATGCCGCCACCGATTTCTTCAATGATTTCACGGAGGGTTGTACCCATAGGAACTTCAACAAGTCCTGTGTTGTTAATCTTTCCACCAAGAGCGAATACCTTTGTACCCTTGCTCTTTTCAGTACCGATTTCTTTGAACCAGTCTGCACCGTTCAAGATAATCTGAGCGATATTTGCGTAAGTTTCAACATTGTTAAGAAGTGTAGGCTTTTGCCAGAGACCCTTAACCGCCGGGAACGGAGGACGTGGACGGGGTTCGCCGCGGTGTCCTTCAATTGATGTGATGAGAGCTGTTTCTTCACCGCACACAAACGCACCTGCGCCAAGGCGAATTTCCAGGTCAAAGTCAAAACCTGAATCAAAAATGTTCTTGCCCAAAAGTCCGTATTCTCTTGCCTGAGCGATAGCAATTCCAAGACGCTTAACTGCGATGGGGTACTCTGCTCTAATGTAGATGTAACCCTGATTTGCACCTACTGCATAGCCTGCGATAGCCATAGCTTCGATAACTGCGTGAGGGTCACCCTCGAGGATACTTCTGTCCATAAATGCACCGGGGTCACCCTCATCGGCATTACATGCAACATACTTCTGGTCGCTTTGCGAATTGTATGTGAACTGCCATTTCATACCTGTTGAGAAACCACCGCCGCCACGACCACGGAGACCTGACTCTTTGATTACGTCAATAACCTCCTGAGGTTTCATTTCGGTAAGAACCTTACCCAGTGCCCGATAGCCGTCAACACCGATATATTCTTCAATGTCTTCGGGGTTGATAACACCGCAGTTGCGGAGAGCAATTCTCTTTTGCTTTTTGTAAAAGTCAACTTCGTTGAGGCTCTTGATGTTGTCTTCTTCAACAGTTTCAGCATAAAGAAGTCTTTTAACAACTCTTCCTTTGAGAAGATGTTCTTCAACGATTTCTTTAACGTCCTCGGGGGTAACTCTGCTATAGAAAGCACCCTCAGGATATACAATCATAATAGGTCCCAAAGCACAAAGTCCGAAACAACCTGTCTTTATAACCTTAAATTCTTTTTCCAAATCATGTGCCGCAAGCTGTGCTTCCATCTCTTTGATGATCGCATCACAGCCTGAAGAGGTACAACCGGTACCGCCGCAGCAGAGAATATGACCTCTGACCATATCCATAATTTAACACCTAACCTTTCTTATTTTCAAGTTTTTAAGTGGGCAGAAATTACTGTGCTGCACCAATTGTATACTTTGTAACAACGCGTCCGTTAACGATATGTTCGCTTATGATTTCAGCTGCCTTTTTGGGGTCAACCTTTACATAAGTAACCTTTTCTTCGCCAGGAACCATAACCTCAACGATTGGCTCGAGGCGACAAACACCGATACAGCCGGTCTGGGTAACAGCAACGTTTTCAAGATTTCTCTTGGCTACTTCTTCCATAAGAGCTGTCATAACAGGCTTTGCACCTGCTGCAATTCCGCAGGTTGCCATGCCGACAACGATGCGAACTGCATTATCGTCTTTTCTTAAATTAACAGAGCCTTTCGCTTTGTTTCTTATTGCTTCAAGTTCAGCTAAACTTTTCATTTTTATACCTCCATTTGATTCAGTTCTTCTTCGCCTTCCTTCAAAAAGTCAGAAAGCCACAGATAAACCTCCGGTGCCTGAAACGGAACGTCGCCAAGCACATTTCTTATTTCTTTGGTATCAACAAAAAATTCCTTTTCGTTTACCTTGTGTTTATACAAAAACCTGATGTCTTCGTACGCTGTAAAAAGGCCAAGCATAGTGCCCGCCATATCGCCAAGCGGTTGGCGGTCAATATGGCTGAGTCCAAACACTGCCGTAACCACCGTTCCCTCACCCTCTTTGGACTGAATTTCAAGGCTTCCGCCTGTATTCTCAGCCGCCATCTTTAAAAGAGGGATACCAAGGCCAACCTTTCTTGTGGTGCGCTTGGTGGCAAACGGGTCAATGACCTTTTTCAAAAATTCTTCTGACATCCCACAGCCGTTATCACGAATAACAACCGTAAGCTTGTCAAGCTTTTTATCTTCACAGATATCAACCTCGATTTCAGTGGCTTTTGCCACCACCGAGTTTTGAACAATATCAAGGATATGAAGTGATATTTCGCGCATTATAGTTCCTGATATTTTTTGATGATGCCTTCAACATCGTCAACAACCAATCTGCCGTAAACATCATCATTCACAGTGAGAACCGGAGCCAGTCCGCAAGCACCGATACAACGTGTAGCTTCAATAGAGAAGAGACCGTCAGGTGTGCATTCACCAACTTCAATTCCTAAAATTTCTTTGATTTTTTCAAGGATGTCTCCTGAACCCTTAACATAACAAGCAGTACCAAGACACACTCCGATGTGATACTTGCCCTTGGGGTTGAGTGAGAACTGTGTGTAGAATGTAACAATTCCATAAATTTCCGCCAGCGGCACATCAAGACCCTCAGAAATCATTTCCTGAACCTCAATGGGGAGATAGCCATAAATCTCCTGTGCTTTGTGAAGCACGGGAATTACAGCACCGTCCTGATCCTTGTGCTCCGCGATAACAGCCATAAGCTGTTCTTCCTGTTCTTTTGTCCCATTAAATGGAAGCGTCTTTTTTTCCATCCGTAACAAAACCTCCTAAGCTTTTATACTGTCAAACACCCCCATCACGGGATGTTGAAACCTTTTTGGAATATATATAAACGCGACATAAAACAATCTTTCCCGAAAGATTGTTAAAAATATATCATACTTATACATACACACCTAAATTATTATAACAGAAAATATTCTAAAAATCTACCTTTTTTTTAATTTTCTCCATTAAAATTTGCACAAAAAATCATATATTTTTTGGTTCTTTTTGACCGCATTGTCTATGCAGGCACTTTTTTCCGAAATATTTTCAAGAAAATGTGCATCTGAACTTGTCAGCACTGCATATTCGCCATACTTAACCCGATAAACCTCAAGTCCCTTTTCGGTAATTTCAAGAGCATCTACCTTCAAATCAGGCGGCAAAAAACCCAGATTTGCAGTGACGCTATAGCTTGTGCGGTCAATGTGTGCCGGTACAAAAAGCCCACCCCGAAGCTCGGTTTCTCTTTGCACATCATATATATCAAGATTTACTGCACTGACAAGCAAGTTTTCCTCTTCCCCCACAATTTCGTCCTCAGAATTCATAAGAAGCTGTCTGCCGAAAATATCAGTGTTATTTTTTATTCCATTCATATTTTCTTTGAGAAGCCGGCTCATATCTTCCGCCGCTTCAATGCTCGGAAAATAACAAAGTGTATGTACTTCCTCCGCCGTGGTCACCTCAACACCGGGAACAACCTTTACCTTTCCCTTTGCCGCATCACAAACAGCCCTCACATTCCCTGCGGAATTGTGGTCGGTGACAGCAATTATATCAAGGCCCTTGAGGTATGACATATTCACAATGTTGTTTGGAGTCATATCCTCATCACCGCAAGGCGAAAGGCAGGAATGAATGTGTAAATCATAATAAAGGCTCATATCCCCATCTCCGAAAGTGCTACCGCCGCATCAAAAGCTGAAATTTCACCACCCAAAAGAATTATCCCTTGTTCTTTTGCCTTTTCAATGGTTGTATCATCCGGAACGCAGCCGTCAGCAACAATAACGCAAGAAGCCTCAGCAAGTGACGCAACAGCAACCACATTTATGTTTGTTTGTATGGTTATCCAGACATTGTCTGCCATCACCCTTGACATAGCAAGGCTCAAAAGGTCACCTATGTAACAGCCTTTGGCGTTTTTTCCCGAAAGGTTTTCTCCCGCATAATAAGCAAGATTCAGTTTTTTCGCAATTTCACTTACCGTCATTTATTTTTCCTCCGTTTTCTTGTTGCTAAAAAGCGTATTCTGGCTTTCAAGCTCCAGCATATCCCGTGCCAGCGCACTCACCTTTTCTCTCAGTTTGAATATGCAATCGGTTTCCTTTGCATAACCTCTAACAATATCCTCAGCAAGAGCGCGACAGCTGGGCGAACCACAGGAGCCACAATCAAGTTTTGGGAACTCGTTGTAAAGCTCCTCAATCTTATTCATCTTTTGCATTGCAACGTTTATATCATTGTCAAGGTTCATAATGGGGCGATATACAATAGACTCGTCCCAGTACATGTTTATTCCGTCACAAAACGGCAAGCTGTTATCTTCGATCTCCTTGCACATTCTCTGAATTTTAGACCGCGCCGAAAAGCTGTTTTCCGCAGTAAGCGGCCCGCCCACACAGCCGCCAGGACACGCCAGAGCCTCAACGTAATCGATATCATCCATTTTCCCGTCTTCGATATCTTCAAACAGCTTTATAATATTATGTATTTCATCAACTGCGATATGTTTTGGTGCATCAGTTGCTTCCGCCTCGCCGCCACTTGTCGCCCAGAGCACTCCGGACTTTCCCGACTTTCTGAGGTCTTGTATATTTTCCTCCGCCATTTTGCTCACACTACGGGACATTTCTATACAAATATCCTTTATGGGAATAACACCGTCCACCTCGGATTTTTTCACCGTATAGTTTCCCTTTACAAACGTAGCCTTTGCAGCACAAGGACTTATGAAAATTATTCCAATCTCTTCAGGAGAAAGACCTGTTTTTTGAGTAGCCTCTCGCCGCGCCTGCTCGGCAGAAATTTCCATCGGAGATTTGAGAGGAACAACGTTTGGTATAAGGTTTGGGAACTTTATTGCAATAAGTCTCAAAACAGCAGGGCACGCCGAAGAAATCGCCGGCTTCAAAAGCTCGCCCGACTTCAGCAATTCTTTTGTTTTTTGAGATATAACCTGAGCGCCTCTTGCAACCTCAAAAACATCATCAAAGCCCAAATCCAAAAGGGCACTCAAAATGACGTTTATATCTTCAGTCCTTGAAAACTGACCATAAAAAGCCGGTGCCACCAATGCCACATTATGCTTGAAATTTTTGAGCATCGAAAGGCTGTCAGCCACACCTTTTTTTGCGTGGTATGGGCAAACTCTTATACACTCGCCGCAATCAATACATCTTTCTTTCAATATTTTTGCCTTTCCGCCCTGAACACGTATAGCCTGAGTAGGACAGAGTTTGAGACAATGAGTACAGCCCTTGCACAAATCCTTGTCAAGAGTCACCGAATGCCAATATGTTTCCATCAAAAGCTCACCCCTTTACATTTATTGTGAGTTTTACGCAGGTACCTTTTCCGATTTCCGTAGTTATTTCCATTTCGTCGCTGTATTTTTTCATATTGGGAAGCCCCATTCCCGCTCCAAAACCAAGCTCCCTCACCTTGCTGTCCGCTGTAGAGAAGCCTGCCTGCATAGCCCTTTCAATATCCGCGATACCGGGGCCACGGTCCTGCATAATTATTAAAATCTTTTCAGAAGAAATTTCCACATCTATGGTTCCTCCGTTTGCGTGAATAACCATATTGATTTCGCCCTCATACATAGCTATTGCTACTTTGCGTATAACTTCAGGGCTGAAGCCAAGCTGCGTAAGTGTCTTTTTTACCTTGCTTGATGTCTCTCCTGCACGGGTGAAGTCTCCGTCATCTACAACGAATTGTAATTTCATTCCGTCAGCCAATTTCTACTCCCCCTTTTCCTCGCCCGTAAGCCCTCCTGCATAAAGCTTTCCGCTGGCGGTATAAAGGGTATTTTTTGTAGACAAGAGGACCATATTCTTGCTTTTTGCCAGTTCTATTATATCTTCACCGGGACACTTTCCGCGCACAAAAACTATTGCTGAAATATCCATCATTTCGGCTGTTCTTACCACCTGAGGATTAACCAATCCCGTGAGCAACAACACCCTTGTGTTGACAAAAGCAAGCACATCACTCATAAGGTCGCTCCCAAAAGCAGAGTCCACCTCTGTCTCAAGAAATTCTTCTCCGCAAAACACCTCTGCACTCAAAAGTTCTTTTACCTCTAAAAGTTTCATATTTCATCATCCTTTCTGTGCTACGCACAAAAATCAATTTTTTTCCGTACTGGTTATTTTCTGTTGAACTTCAAGCTCTTTTCCCGTCTTCAGGATGTTTCTTCCGTATTTCGTGTGAAGCTCAAATATAGTATCGTCCAAAGCCCTTGCTTTTTCTTTTGATGTGCTTTCTTCCCCATCGATTTCATCAAAAAGCGAAAGCTGTCTGTTTTGGGGCTCATAGGAGTTTTGAAGATTTCCCAAAGTAACGCCCACAAGTCTCACTGACGCCCGCAGTCTTTCATCCTTCAAAAGTTCTTTCGCTCTCGCAAAAATTTCCTTCGCGGAATTTATTGCTTCACCAGTCTTTGAACGGGTTATACTCTGCATATTGCTGAACTTTATTTTCAGCGTAACCGTTCTCCCCCAAAGCTCCTGCTTTTTCGCACGCAGACTGACATCCCGGCAAAGCATCAGAAGCGTTTCTTCCATTACGCTTTTTTCGGTTATATTCTCCTGAAAGGTATATTCTCTCCCAATGGACTTTGATAGGGCCGCAGGAACAACCCGTCTGTCGTCATTCCCCAGTGCAAAATCCAGCATTTCACGGCCCACGGCACCGAAAACCTTTAATTTTTCGGCAGGGGTATTGATTAGGTCTTCTACCGTTTCAATTCCCATCTGTTTCAACTTTTCTTCAGTTTTTATGCCAATCCCATAAATGACCCCTACCGGTCTTTTTCTTATAAGGGACCGGAGTGCCTCCTTGTCAGGTATAACAAAAAATCCATCCGGCTTCATTTCCTCACTGGCAAGCTTTGCCCCCATCATACAGTAAGATATCCCCACCGAACAGGTAACCCCCACTTTGCTAAGGATTTCCTCTTTCAGCTGTTTCCCAATTTTTTCAGCACTGCCAAAAAGCCTCAGGGAATTGGTAACATCCATATAACCCTCATCAAGAGCAACAAACTCTATCATATCGGTAAACTTCAGCATAATTTTGTGGATTTCATCAGAGGCTTTTTCATACTTTCGCATATTTCCGTGCATATATATTCCGTTGGGGCATCTCCGGTATGCCTCCGCCACACTCATAGCCGAATGAATACCGTATTTTCTTGCCTCATAGCTGCAGGTAGAAACCACGCCCCTCTCTCCCGGCAACGCACCGATAATAAGAGGCTTGCCACGAAGCTCCGGGTTGTCCCGCACCTCAATGGCTGCAAAAAACGCGTCCATATCTACATGGATAATAGTTCTGTTCACTATTTCCCCTCTTCCTTCCGCAAAAGTTCAATTCCTTTGTATGCGTCAAAATATGACGGAGTAATTCCGTTTTCAATACGCTTGTTGTATACCATTATTTTTTCTTCAAAGAACAGCCCTACAACGGGATTGAGTTCATCAAAGCATTCAATCACCTTTACATAGCCCTCTTCAATCCCCGAAATGCTGTGTTTTGAGTTAAGGGAAGTCATAGCCTTATCCATTTTTTCACTTTCAAAGCCAAACACATTATTTTCACCGATTATAAAAGAAAACATAAGCTCAGGTGAAATAATGCTGCTGCCTATAAATATGTCATAATCCCCCTCAGATATACGTGAAGTATACTCTTCAAAAGTCACCGCCTGGGTATTGACCTTTATCCCCAACTCCTCAAGGTTTTGTTTCACCATTTCAGCAATATCCTTCCGTTGCTGGTTTTCCTCGTTATAAAGTATGTTAAATTCCGCTTTGAAAGTCTTGTCTTCAACATTTTTGCGATAGGTATCGTCACTTGACTCCCATCCGTTTTCGTGAAGCACCTTTTTTGCTCCGCTGAAGCTTTGCTTACACTCATCCGTTTTTTCACCCCACACAAACCACTTTGGGTGTATTGGCAAGCTGCTTTCTGCAGCATATCCCATCATAACCTCTTCGGTGAGTTTCTTGCGGTCTACCGCCAGAGATATTGCCTCGCGGATTTCTTCAAATGCGAGCACTTCATTTTTGTGGTTTATCCCCAAAAAATGAAAAATAGGCGTCGGCATAGCTTGGTAAGATGCAGAAAGCGGATCAACAAATCTTCCCCAGTTCATATCTTCCGCCAATGTCATATCAATGCTTCCTGAACTGAATGTATAGAGGGCTGTATCATTATCCGGAAGCATTTTCACAGTTATGCAATCGGTGACAGCCTCACCGCCCCACCAGTTGTCGTTTTTTATATGATAAAGAACATTCCCCTCGCCCAGGTCTTCGAGCCTATATGGGCCGGTGCCCACGGGTCTGAATGTATCCTTGTTTATTTCTTCACTTTGTTTTTTTATAATTGGAAAATACAAAAGGCTTGCAAAATTAACACAAGGCTCTTTGAGCGTAATTTCCAATTCAAACTGACCGTTTGCTTTTATTTTATCAACAAGTGACACATTGTAAAAATACACGCTGTCTTCGTTTTTCTTTATGGTTTCAATAGTATAAACAACATCATCAGCCCCAAACGGTGTTTGGTCATGCCACACTACATCCTGACGCAAAACAAAATTCCACTTTGTTCCGTTTTCCAAAACCGACCAGCTTTCAGCAAGGCAGCTTTCCGGAAAAAGATTGTCCGGCAGCGAAATAAGACTGTCATACACAATCCCAAGCATCCCGATATTTGCCTCGTTTTTGCTGAGCAAAGGACAAAAGGTGTCCGGTTTGTATGACGAAATAAATATCTCCTCTGCGTTATTATTCTTTTTTGAAACCTTTTCACTGTTTTTCTGCGAATCAGTGCAGCCACACAAACTGCACACCACAAGCACCGCCGCAAGACAAGCCGCCAATATTTTCTTTAACATAATCTCTTTCCTCTAATTTTTCAACATAATAAATGCACCCATTCTTCCCGTAGCATCTTTATGCGCCCGATAAGAATACAGCATATCCGAATTGCAAACCGTACAAAGCCCCAAAACATCGATGTTCTTTTGCACAATTCCCTTCTTTTCAAGAATTCTTTTGTTTGCCTCCCAAAGGTCCACAAAGAATTTTCCGTTTTTCTTTTCTGTCACCAAATCAGCATCAAACTGATTTGCGACTTCCTCTCCCGTTTCAAAACAGCACTTGCCAATGGAAGGGCCTATTGCAGCTTTTATATTTTCAGGTCTTGACGAAAAACGTTGCATCATTATGTCCACAGCAACTCCTGAAATCTCAGCCACCGTACCGCGCCAGCCGGAATGAACTGCCGCAATCACGCCCGCCTTTTCATCCGCAAGCAAGACCGGAACACAATCAGCATAAAAAACCACCAGCGGAAGTCCTGGAACATTTGTAACAAGCCCGTCAACGTCTTGCATCTCACTTTCACGGCTTACGCCCATTCCTGCATCCTCGTCTGTTATAATACGGATGTTTGCAGAATGGGTCTGTCTGCCTGCAGTAATCCTTTCAAATGGAAAGCCTATATCCTTTGCCACAAGCCTATAATTCCCTGTCACGTTATGCGGGTCATCGTCGCAACGAAAACCCAAGTTCAGCCCCGAAACCTGACCGCAGCTGACCCCTCCGCATTTTGTGGTAAAACAGTGATTTATGTTATTCAAGCTGTGGAGCGTTTCGCTCTTGAGGTAAACTCTGTCTTCAACATCAATCTTCACAAGATTTTCTCCTATTCCATTTTTGCAAGCTCTGCCGCAGAAAAATATAACCTTTCAATACCGGTAACCTTTTTCGTTTTGTCATCAACCTCAAAAACCGCACCTGAAAACCAGACCTCGCCCTCTGCTTTTTCAAAACGGTATTTTTTTCTGGTGTAATACATATCCATTATTATTTCTTTTTTCACGCCAAGGATAGAATCCCGAACGCCCGTCATACCAAGGTCGCTTATATACCCCGTGCCCTTTGGCAGAATATGTTCGTCTGCGGTTTGAATGTGGGTATGTGTGCCGAAAACCGCCGTTACCTTGCCGTCAAAATAGTTCCCGAAAGCCAATTTTTCGCTGCTGGTTTCACAGTGGAAATCAATGATTATTATATCTGCCTCATTTTTTATTTTGTCAATGATTTTCTCTGTCGCCCGAAAAGGACAGTCAAGAGCCTCCATATTTATTCTGCCCATGGCATTTATAACGCCAATTCTCACGTTTCCAAGGTCGTCCACAAAATATCCCATACCTTCGGTTTCAGGCGGGTAATTTGCAGGTCGTATAACCCTTTTGTTATCGGTTAGCACCTGCATATATTCACGATTTGCAAAGGTGTGGTTCCCCAAGGTAATAACATCCACCCCTGACATAAGAAAGGTGTTTGCAATATCTGCTGTTATTCCGTTGGTGTTTGCGGCATTTTCACCGTTTGCTATGCAATAATCTATATCAAATTTCTTTTTTATTCTTCCTAAATTGTTATATATAAATTCACGTCCGTCAGACGCTACTATGTCTCCCACAGTAAGAATTCTCATTTGGAGTTTTCCCTTTCTGTTAAATTAAAACTTTTAAATATTAAGATATTCAAAACTTGTATAAATAGCAAAGCCAAGACCTGTACCAAGCATCAAAAATCCACAAATCTTGCTTGAAAGAAAATACCAGTCCGAAAGTTCAACATCATCAATATTATCAATAGTCGTTCTATGTTCCAGCATAAACAAAAATTTTGGTTTGAATATACATAAATAGTATCCAAGTGACAAAAGAGCCGTAATAAAAATCACAGGAAAGAACGGACCATCAGCTATTATTAGCAAAATATAAACGGGAACACATATTATATAATAAGCAATAATTGCAAAATGAAGAAGAAAATCATGTCGTTTTTCCCGTCTTTCCTCTTTTTCTAAAAACCTGGCAACAATATCCTCTTTATACCTTTCAGGTTCCGGAGCTATGCCACCTATGGATTTCATACACTCTGTACATAAAACTGCACTGTCTGGATTTTGACTTTGACAATACGGGCATATTTTCATTTTGGCTCTCCTTTCGACCTCATAAAACAAAAGTCAGAAAAAGGCTGCAAACAGCAGCCTTTTTCCATGGAGCTTTGGCTCCTATTTAGCATATTCAACTGTTCTGAGCTCACGGATAACATTGACCTTAATCTGGCCCGGATATTCCATTGTGCTCTCAATCTTTTTGACAATGTCTTTTGCCAAAAGGATTGTTTCATCGTCATTTACGCGGTCAGGCTTAACCATAATTCTGACTTCGCGGCCCGCCTGAATTGCAAATGATTTTTCAACGCCCTCAAAGGAGTTTGCAATCTCTTCAAGAGCTTCAAGTCTCTTGATATAAGATTCAATGTTTTCACGTCTTGCACCAGTTCTTGCTGCAGAGATTGTATCTGCGGCCTGAACAAGACACGCAACACATGAATTCGGCTCAACATCACCGTGATGTGCCATAATCGCATGAACGACCTTGTCGTTTTCCTTGTATTTTTTGGCAACATCCGCACCGATTGTAACGTGTGAACCCTCGACCTCATGGTCAATGGCCTTTCCTATATCATGGAGAAGACCCGAACGTTTAGCAAGGGCAACATCGGCACCAAGCTCTGCCGCCATAAGACCCGCAAGGTGTGCAACCTCAATCGCGTGCTTAAGAACATTTTGTCCGTAACTTGTGCGGTATTTAAGGCGTCCGAGAAGCTTGATAAGTTCAGGATGAAGGCCATGAACACCTGTATCAAATGTTGCCTGTTCACCCTCCCGCTTGATGATGGCTTCAACTTCTTTTCTTGATTTTTCAACTGTCTCTTCAATGCGGCCCGGATGAATTCTTCCGTCCACAATAAGTTTTTCAAGAGAAAGTCTCGCAATCTCACGTCTTACCGGGTCAAAGCTTGAAAGAATAACTGCCTCGGGGGTATCGTCAATAATCAAATCAACCCCAGTGAGAGTTTCGATAGAGCGGATATTTCTGCCCTCACGGCCAATAATTCTGCCCTTCATTTCATCGTTGGGAAGCTGAACAACTGAAACCGTTGTTTCTGCAACGTGGTCAGCTGCACAACGCTGAATAGCACCAGTGATGATGTTTCTCGCCTTTGCTTCACCCTCTTCTTTTGCCTGGTCCTCGATGCTTTTTATAAGAAGTGCCGCATCGTGCCTTGCGTCAATCTCAACCTGTTTGAGAAGCATATCCTTTGCCTCTGCCACAGAAAGCTCAGCCAATTTTTCAAGCTGTGACATCTGAAGTTTTTTAACTTTTTCAACTTCTTCTTTGAGTTCATCAACCTCGGCAAGCTTGTTTTGCACCTGTTCTTCTTTCTTTTCAAGAACCTGAGTTTTTTTGTCAATAGTGTCTTCCTTCTGCTGAATTCGACGTTCCTGACGCTGAAGCTCGTTTCTTCTTTCTTTTATTTCCTTGTCAAGTTCATTTCGTTCTTTATGTATTTCTTCTTTTGCTTCTAAAAGTCTTTCTTTTTTTGCGTGTTCTGCATCTTTAACTGCTTTTGATTTTGCATTTTCAATAATCTTTTTTGCTTCCTCTTCAGCACTGCCTATTCGAAGCTCCGCAACTTTTTTGCGATATGAATATCCTATTCTGAAAGTAACAAACATACCAACAACTGCCAGCAAAGCAATGCCAATGAGGATTATGAATTCTATTCCGTCCATAGTATTACACCTCCTCATATATCAAATTTGACGTATAAATCATAGATTATATAATCACATCGCCATTTTGCCGTAAATCACCACAACAGTGACAAAACGGCACTCGCAAAGAAATACATTTAAAGAACGTAACATATATTTTCATTCAAACATACGTTATCATAATTTTAATAAATTTTTACTGATTTGTCAAGCATTTTTTCAGGAATTTCCAACAAAAAAAGAGGTGAATTTTCACCTCTTTGAATTCACTCCGAAATTACCTCATAAAGCATGGATGCTTCCGCTTTTCCTACCTGCTCGCGAACATCAGTGACCTTTATTTTAAGTTCCCTGCTACCAAACCTTATTTCAAGATTATCGCCCACCCTGACGTCATATGACGCCTTGACAACCTTGCCATTTGCAGACACCCTGCCGCCGTCACATGCTTCGTTCGCCACGGTGCGGCGCTTTATAAGTCTTGACACCTTTAAATATTTATCCAGTCTCATACTTTTCTCCTACCCCTCGTGCTTTGAATATTCCTGAACAAAGGATTCTATGTGCTTTGTGAGTGCCGTTTCTGCATTAACACCCATTTTTTCTGACATAGAAACAATGTCAAACAGCATTTTTCCTATATATTTTTCAGCCACATCGGCATCGGAATTTGAAAGCATAATGTTTATGAGTTTTGAAATGTTTTCTGCCACCAGAACAGGCTCGCTGAATACATATCCGTCCCGCTGTGCCTTGCCCTGAATCTTTTCAGCCCGCATGAGAGCAGGCAGATATTTAGACACTTCCGCCATGTCCTGAGCAACCGTCTTCTGGCTTCGTTCCTCGCGTTTTATGCGGTTCCAGTTTCTTAAGACTTCTTCGCTGTTTTCAACATTTACATCGCCAAAAACATGAGGGTGACGGTGTATAAGCTTTTTGCATACTGCATTTATAACGTCACCGACCTCATATTCGCCGTTTTCTTTTCCAATCTGGGCGTGAAAAACAACCTGCAAAAGCAAATCTCCGCTTTCATCCGCAGCCTTTTCCCAGTTGCAGTTGTCAAGCTCCTCAATGAGTTCATAGCCCTCTTCAATTATGCTGTGCTTTATACTCTGGTGAGTCTGCTCCATATCCCACGGACAACCGTTTTCCGAGCGTAGCTTTTCAACTATTCCAACCAAATCTCCAAAGGTATAATTTTCTTTCATATAAAATCTCTCCTGATACTTTTCTTAAAGCAACTTGTATTTTGTCATAAGTGCCGCAATTTTTTCGCCCTTTGGCAAGTTCAGAACATCCTCACGATTGAGCGCCTTCACAAGCACAATCGCCACAAGATAAATCAGCGCACCCAAACCGATGGATAAAATCGTAACTATTTGGGACGGCAATATAATCTCCGAAAGAGCTCTGTGTGCCAACACAACAACCGCCCCCATCACAACCGACGCACAAAGGGGCCTCAGCAGCATATCAAACGGATTTATTCTCACCTTCAGCTTATACATAATGCAGAAGAAATTGAGAACCGCAATAATTGCATAACAAGCAGTTGTAGCAAGGGGTGCCGCATCTATCCCCCAAACTGGAATCAGCATATAGTTCATAAGCACCTTTGCCAGTCCACCGATAAGCATATTGAAAACCGGGTAATACACCTTTCCGTATGACTGAAGAACAGAATTGCTGACAGAAACCAACGCCACAAACGGTACTGCAAAAGCGAGCTTTCCAAGAAGTGCTGCACCGTTTGCATCACTGTATAAAATTCTCAAAATGGGGTCTGCCAGAATAAAAAATCCAACAGCGCAGGGAAGGGCAAAAATAGAAGTTATTCTCAAAACGCTTTTTGTCATGGTTTGCGCATCCTGAAAGTTTTTTTCAGCAAGAGCTGTTGAAATAGCGGGGACAATGCTCATACTGAGCCCCACCACTATTGTAAGCGGCAGATTGAACATGGTCTGTGCCTGACCTGTATATACGCCATAAAGGGAATTTGCCTTTTTCTGGAGCAGCGTCAAACCTTCCCAGCCTTCTTCTATCGCTTTTTGAAAAAACTCTGTGCCCTCAGCAAAAAGATGTGAGTATCCATCAAAAACTTCGGGGTTTACCACAAGCCTGTTCATAATGGTGGCAAGGTCAACAAGGCTGGTAAGACTTGAAACCGACGCCCCAATGGTAATAGGAATGGCAATTTTTACAAGATTTTTTAGTATATCTTTTCTTGGCCTTATATCCTGGCCCGGGATTGGTCTTATCTTCTTTTCTCTGCGGCTGAAAATAATCAGCATCAGCACAAGAGCAAGAAACGTTCCTGCTGTAACGCCGAAAATCGCACCTGTCGCAGAATAAACCGTTCTGTTGTCACCGGATGAAAAAACTCCGTCAACAAACGCCACATCGTCACCAAGGGAAGTATCAACAGCCATCCCCATAAAAACAGCCGCCGCCGCAATACCCAGCAAAAGCTTTCCGCCGGCTTCAACAACTTCAGAGCCTGCTGTTGGGAACATATTTTGTTTTCCCTGAAAGTATCCTCTGTATGCAGACACAAGAGAAACAAAAAACACGCCGGGGGCAATAACCTTTATTCCCAGAGCAGAATCCTCATTGCCAAGCAAATCGGCAAGGGGCTCCGCAAAAGTATAAAGCACCGTGCTGCCCAAAATTCCTATGACGCCAAGCAAAAATGTTGCCGTTTGAAAAATTCGTCTTGCGTCATATTCGTCACCTCTTGCAATGCTTTCCGCTACCATTTTGGAAACAGCAATAGGAAATCCCGCAGTCGCAATGATAAACATAAAGGTGTAAATCTGATATGCGACATTGAATATTCCGCTTCCGTCTTCACCAATAAGGTTATAAAGAGGAACTTTAAATAATGCACCGATAATTTTAACAAGAAAATTTGCTCCCGCAAGAATCAACGCACCCTGCAGAAATTTCCCACTCTTACCTTTCAAAGCTCCGCCTCCTTAATTTATCCTGATATTTAAACAAAAGTATCAGGCACAAAAACGCCTGTCATATTAGAATACTACAAAACGACAAAAACGTCAAGTCTTACCTTTTTATGTAATGTCTGCCACCGTTTTGGCAGACAGCTTTCACTTTTTTGTCATATAACAGTCAAGAATAATTCCTCCCAGTATAAACTGAACAAACAGGCTGAACGCTGCCTGAACAAGCTTTATAATGAGAACGCCGTTTTCATAACTTCCAATGAACCATTGGTTATATTTATATGCAAAAAATGCCAGCAGCAGTACATAAAAGGAACTTTTTACTCCCCAGAGCATAAGCATCAAAGGTATTTTCTTTATTTTTGAAACTGTTTTGAAAAAGTTATTCATTGTGCCACCTTCTTTATGTGTTTTATCAATTCTAAGTTAACATAATATTTTACTTTTTTCAACAAGAAAGTTCTGTAATTCCTTATTTCCCCTATAAAACCGCTATTTTGGCATTTTGAATATTTTGTCGAATTGTGTCGATGCTTTCTTATATAAATACATAAATTCAAGCATTAGAATAAAAATATCACTTTATTTATGGAGGTAATCACAATGCAAGAAAGCAAAAATCCAATTCTTTCCGCATCAGCAAACGGAATTAGTTTTTACGTTATTTCTACCGGGTCAGATAGTCTGCGTCCCTTTGGCATTATGTCAGTGATGGACAATGACGCATCCGACAATGCGGTTGCAGAGAATATTTTCTTCACCGGCGAAGAAGCCGCCGCGTGTTGCAAATGGCTTGCCGAAAACGAAGTCTTCCCCGTAACCCTTTGTGACGTGCTCGGGAATTTTTATCCCGTAGCATTAAATTATTAACCCCCCTCTTGAGAATTTGTCAGCTTGTTGCTTTTCTCCGGCAATGATTTGACAAATTCTTTTTGCTTTGTTATAATGAATGCGGATATTTTTTATCAAGATATATTTTCCAGAGGGAATATTTATGAAAACAAACGAATCCGCAGAGAATTATCTCGAAACAATTTTTATGCTTAAGAAAAAAGCCGGATATGTCCGGAGTATTGATGTTGCACACAAGCTCGCTTTCACCAAAGCCAGCGTTTCTGTTGCTATGAAAAATTTCCGAGAGAAAGGCTATATAACCATTGACGAAAACGGTTTCATTTCTCTTACCGAAACGGGGCAGAGCATTGCCGAAAAGGTTTATGAGCGGCACAACGTTATCGCAACACTTCTTATCTCTCTGGGCGTTGACAGCGAAACCGCTTTTCAGGACAGCTGCAAAATCGAACACGTCATCAGCGACCAGAGCTTTGAAAAAATAAAAGAATATTTATGCAAAGAAAAATAAAAAAACAGACGGTACGCCGTCTGTTTTTTTATTTAAATATTTCATTATAAGCGACCTCCGCCGCTGAGATGTCTTTTATGCAGTTTATTTCAAAAAATTCTGCCCTTTCGACCACCTTTTCAACAGTTCCCAAAATCTTTCCCAAAAATTTATTATTCGGGAAGTGTATCTGGTTGAGAAGCGGGGTCAGCACCTTGTTTTTTTCAAGTCGACTGCAAGAATTCTCTGTGCCACGCTTTATAAAGCAAATCTTTTCAAGGGGCACACCCTTGTTTGTTTCTATCCCTTCTTTGCCTGCCCAGGGCGTGCCATAGGCAAAGGGAACACCGTCTCTTATTCTCACAAGGGGTTTGTCACCGTTTATTATCTCTGCCTTGTCCCCCAGTAGCTCCATCCAGAATCTTGCATGGGTTGATTTTCCTACGCCACTTTTTGCTAAGAAAGCAACGCCGCTGTTTTTTGTTTCCAAAACCACACCATGCATCAAAAAACCATCATAATCTGCTATTTTTTCTGCAATTTTTCGATAAACAGCCAGGCTTTCAAGATAGGCAGGAGGAAAATCAATGTCAGTTTTTTCCGCCATAATTTCTTCTTCGGATGCCGAAACAATAAATTTGCAGTCAGTATCATCCGTTATATACTTTGCACACATTTTTTCAAGGTACGAATATTTGTTGTCAATGCCGATACAAATTTCCGCAAGCTTTATGTTGAACAAGTAGGCTCCTCCTTTCCCTTTCTTCCAATTGTAACAAAATCTTTTCTCTTTGTCAACGCAAAAACCCAAGGCTCAATACCTTTTATACCATTCGGGAGTACCCACTCCGTTTGAATGCCACGCCGCAAAATCTTTTTTCATTTCACCCATGACTTTGCTGAGGTTTTCATCCGGCAATTCTTCCTTTAAAAATTCATACAAAAGCTGATAAAGGCTGATTCGCTTTACGCCCTGACCAATCAGCCCGCGCTTATCAAAAAAGTTTGAAAGCTTTTCATAAAACTCAAAAGGTGAACCTACTATGCTTTCAAGGCACTTGAGCGTCCGGGGAAATCTGCCCGAATTCATATACCTTTCAAGGACATCTTCCACGCCTTTGAGTTTTATTATCTCAGAATATGAAATCCACCTGTTTGAAAATATCTCATAGGGTGCAACGTCCGAAAACATCATACCATATTTTGAGGCATCCTCTCTCAGTCTTGAGCCCTTCAGGAGCTTTAAAAATCCCAGCTGCAACACGTGAGGATTCAGGGCATAAACATCATCAAAAGACTTTTTGAAAGACTCAAAATCCTCAAACGGAAGTCCCGCTATCAAGTCAAGGTGAAGCATTATCTGTGTATTTTCTTTTACCGCCTTTACATTCCGCTTCAGTACCTCAAAATCCATGGTCCGGCTTATTTCGCTAATCACCTTTTCGTTGGTGGTCTGTACCCCTATTTCAAACTGAAACTTTCCCTTTGGTGCTGCTTTCAGCACCTCTATTGCCTCGTCAGTTATCAAGTCCGCCCCTATTTCAAAATGAAAACAAGTGTCACCCGATAGTGTTAGACAATATTTCCAGATTTCAAGGGCTCTTTTCTTGTCAGCATTGAATGTCCGGTCAACAAATTTCACCGTCATCACGCCAAGCTCTGCAAACTTTTTAAGCTCGTTTTTCACCCGTTCAAGGCTTAAAAACCGAACTCCGTCGGTGGTGGAAGAAAGACAATATGCACAGCCAAAGGGGCATCCGCGGCTGGTTTCATAATATACAAGCTTCTCACCCACCACAACATTTCTCAAATCATCATCTGAATAAGGAAAGGGCAATTTGTCCAAATCTTCCACCCTTTTTCCGCCTATCACCTGTCCCGGCTTTGGTATATCGCTTAAAAAATCAGCCCAAAGAGCTTCTCCCTCGCCCGAAAAAACAAAATCAACAAAATCGTTATTCTTTAAAATTTCCTCGGCATCAAAAGAAACTTCAGGCCCGCCAAGGACAATTTTGCACACGGGCTTGAGTTTTTTAAGATTTCGACAAAGCTCCAAAACTGTGCCGATATTCCATATATAACACGAAAAACCGTATACGGCTGCATCCTGCATATACAGTTTTTGAAGTATTATGTTTTGAGGTTCATTTATGGTGAACTCCGCAAAATCACAGTCAAACCCCTGATTTTCGCAAATTCTTTTTAAATATCTTACTGCAATATTGGTGTGAACATACTTTGCATTCACCGCAACAAACAAAGCGTCCATCATTTTTCTCCCGTTTCATATGTCAAATCATTTTCGGTCTGGTCTTTTATTTTTTGCAAATACCGTGCAGCTTCCTCTTTTGCAAGAGCCGTGTCCAGATTTTGGTAATTTCCGCACTCAATCTCGCTTGCTCCGGGCATAGCGCCGTTATAAACAGAAATCTTTTCCAAAACCTTTTTTACTTCGCTCAAAACTTCTTCGTGACAAGCATTTCGCACAAGCAAATAAAACCCCGTCTGGCATCCCATCGGGCCAACATAAATAACATTTTCTGCTATGTCGCTGTTTCTCATAAACGTGGCAAAAAGATGCTCAAATGAATGCATCAGGGCATTGCTCATCACATCACCGGTGTTCGGCTTTCTCATACGAACATCATATGTGGTTATATCCCCGTCAATTCTTGATATATATATTTTTTCATTTATAAACCTGTGGTCAACAGAAAAACTCGCTATTTTTTCCATAAAATCCCGCCTTTCATCAATCAGTTTTCACTTTCAGCTGTATATTATATTTCTGAGATAAGTATTCACTGTTCATTTTTTTGTGCCCCACTGCCTTTGAAACCTCACTCTTTTTGCAATGGAACACAAAATCGCAATCCGAAAGGTTTTTTTTGACAATTTTCTCTTCCATTTTATCCCTGAAAATAAGACTTTCAACTATCTCGCCAAACGCCTGATGATAGGGGCCTGCAACAATTCCTCCGTCTTCCTCAAGGTCGTCTGACGAATGAAGTCCAATGCGGATGACATCAATCCCCGCCTCTTTGAATTCAATCACCGCATTCTTCGAGAGTTCTGCCGCATCAACAACAGAATATGGCTTATACACACCATCTTTAAAAAGCTTTTCAAGCTTTGTGTCTTTAAGTGTTATTACAGGATAAATCCTGACACAGTCAGGAGAAAGCTTTATAATATCCCTGACCGTTTGCATATCCTTTAAGGGGTCAGAACCATACATACCCAGCATCATCTGGTGTCCCAGCGCTATTTTTGCATCCTTTATAAGCTTTGATGCAATTTTGACATCTGAAAACCGGTGCCCACGGTTGTTTTGTTCAAGCACAGTATCGTCGCTGCTTTGTACCCCCAGTTCCACCGTGGTAACGTTGTATTTTTTAAGAAGTTCAATAATTTCAGTATTTATGTAATCCGGACGAGTGGAAAGCCTTATCCCTGAAATCTCAGATTTAAATTCTGACGCAACCTTCAAAAAAGCTTCCTGAGTCGCCATTTCAAGACCGGTAAAGCTGCCACCAAAAAAAGCAACCTCAACTGAAGAATTTTCCTCATCAACTGTGGACAAAAATTCCTTTATGCGGTTTCTTACATCATCCGGTGTAACCTCTGTGTCAACCCCTGTTATTTTTCGCTGATTGCAAAAAATGCAGTCATGACGGCACCCGCGATGAGGGATAAAAATCGGCAGATTGTACTTTCTCATTTTTTGTTTCCCATTCTTTCAAAAGCTTCCTTTGCCGCACTTTGTTCGGCAATTTTGCGACTCTTGCCCTTTCCTTCGCCAATAACCTTTCCCATGTATACCGCCTCGACCAAAAATTCAGGATCATGGTCGGGACCAATTTTTTTCTTGAGCTTGTACTTCACTACATCAGTATTCTTGTCCCTTTTTTGAAAATAAATCTGGAGCTCTGATTTGTAGTTTGCAGTATCCATTTCTTCTATATTTTTTATGGTCTCGCCAAAGACACGAAGCGTCCATTCTTTTGCTGTTTCTATGTCACTGTCAAGAAAAATTGCACCAAGAACCGCTTCAAAAGTATCCGCAAGGATAGAGTCTTTTTTCCTCCCTCCGCTTTTCTTTTCGGAATTCCCAAGCTTTATACCGCTCCCCAAATCAAGCTTTTCTGCAAGGCTTGCCAGAGATTTTTCACACACCAAAGATGCACGCAATCGTGTCAGGTCACCCTCATCAAACTTGGGATACATCCGATAAAGCTCTGTGGCTATTATATAAGACAAAACACTGTCCCCCAAAAATTCAAGTCGCTGGTTGCTCTCTTCCTTCAAATCATTTGCCAGCGAAATGTGAGTGAGTGCCAGTTCAAGCAATTTCCCGTTTTTAAAATTATATTCTATATTCATCCTGATACCTTCTTTAAGCTTTGTGGGTAAAAAAACGGACCGTCAAATGACAGTCCGCGAAAATTTATTTCTGGTGTTCTTTGATATAGTTGACTGCATCGCCTACTGTTGATATTTCTTCGGCTTCTTCGTCCGAAATTTCCATATCAAACTCTTCTTCAAAGGCCATCATCAACTGTACCAAATCCAGCGAATCTGCTTCAAGATCATTGATAAAAGAAGCGTCCATAGTAATGAGGCTTTCATCAACATCAAGTTGGTCTGCTGCAATTTCCTGTATCTTTTTTAAAACATCCATCAGAAATCCTCCTTATTATTGTATTGGAATAATAATACCATAAAGGCTTGTTTCCGTCAATACAAATTTTATTATTTTTTGGTAAAAATGGCTTTTTTTATTTAAAAGTTATAAGTCGACGATTTTTGACAACATAATCCACTCCTGAATAGATTGTAAGCACAACCATCAATGCAATCAGCCAGAAAGTAAGGCACAGAAACTGGCTCTCACCAAGTCGCAAAGGAACTATCCTGTCAACCATAACAGCAATAATCGCCGCCATCTGTGAAACTGTTTTTGCCTTGCCGCAACCACTTGCTGCAATAACCTGATTTTCGCCAAGAGCAATCAGCCTTATGCCGGTAACAATAAGTTCTCTTGCGATAACCAGCATGACCACCCACGAATTCACAAAGTCAGCACCAGCCTCAACGAAGCAGACAAGCGCTGCAATAGTAAGCACCTTATCAGCAATAGGGTCCATAAGCTTGCCAAAAGTGGTAACCTGATTGTTTTTGCGCGCCAGATGTCCGTCAAGCTGGTCCGTGAGTGCTGCTACTGCAAAAATAACAATTGCTGCAATATCAAAGCCCCTCAAAAACGCCCACATAAAGACGGGCACCAAAAGCACCCTTATAAATGTTAATTTGTTTGGAGTATTCATTTAAATTTCCCCCTTAATAAATTTGCCGTATAAATCATATTCCATATAATCAAGAATTTCAACAGAAACAAAATCTCCCGGCTGATGCTTCTCATCCGATGCGAAAAAGACCTTGCCGTCAATTTCCTCAGAATCGCCATACGTCCTTCCAAAATACTGCTTTATTATGCTGTCATAGCCTTCAACCAAAACCTCAAATGCTTTGCCTACTTTTTTGCTGTTTAGTTCTTCAGATACCGCCGCCTGGTCAATCATAATAACCTCCTGACGGTTTTTCTTTTCTTCTTCATCAATTTGCCCCGAAAGCCTTGCCGCAGCAGTGCCTTCTTCCTGAGAGTATGCAAAAACACCAAGCCTGTCAAATTCTGCCCAGGTCACAAATTCGCGAAGCTCGTCAAATTCTTCCTCTGTTTCGGTGGGAAAACCCGCTATGAGAGATGTCCTCAATATAACATCAGGAATTCTCTCGCGGAGCTTCTTTATCACTTCGCAAATCTGAGCCTTGCTTGTTCGTCTGCCCATAAGCTTTAATATTCTGTCGTTTGCATGCTGTATGGGTATGTCAAAATAATTGCAAATTTTATCCTGCCTTGCCACCGTCTCGATAAGCTCATCGGTAACAAGCTCCGGATAGCAATAATGAAGCCTTATCCACCTGATACCATCGATTTCGCAAAGCTTGTCAAGAAGCTTTGGAAGACAATAATCGCCATAAATATCCTTGCCATACCTTGTGGTGTCCTGAGCTATAACTACCAGCTCTTTCGCGCCGTTTGCGGCAAGTTTTTTGGCTTCCGCCACAATATCCTCAATTCTTCGACTTCTGTATTTTCCCCGTATCGACGGGATTACACAATATGTGCAGTTGTTATCACAGCCCTCAGCGA
This sequence comes from Clostridia bacterium, assembly GCA_017456605.1. Taxonomy (GTDB): domain Bacteria; phylum Bacillota; class Clostridia; order Monoglobales; family Monoglobaceae; genus SIG440. The sequence continues at coordinate 229,628 of JAFTJA010000013.1, forward strand.
TTTTAAGATACGCCATATAAGACGGTGTGGTCACAACCCTTGGAAGACTGTTGCAACTGATATATTCATCGCCGCAAAAAATCTCGAATTTCCCCGAAATGTGATTTTTGATTATATCTGCAATTTTATGATAGTCATTTGTACCGATTGCTATATCTATTTCAGGAATTTCACTAAGTATCTCATCCTTATATCTCTGACTCATACAGCCTGTGACAACAAGAATTCTTTCAGGATGCTTTTTCTTGTATTCAATATGTTCCATTATGCAATCAATGGACTCCTGCTTTGCATCATCAATGAATGCACAGGTGTTCACAATCATTATATCGGCATCTTCTTCACTGCTTAAAATTTCAAAGCCGTCTTTTTCAAGGATGCCCAGCATTTCCTCTGCGTCAACCAAATTTTTTGAACAACCCAGCGACACAAGTGAAACCTTCTTCAATCTTCTTCACCTCTCACTACCTTTATACCAAGATTTTCAAAGCATTTGTTTATTTCATAAATTCCAAAGCCCCGTCTTATGAGATGGGCCTTTGCTTTTTCAATTTCCTTCCGGTCAGAAAAAACCTTTCCGCCAAATCTGAGCTCAACATATTCATTGAGCGCTGACGTCATATCAACATCCGCCTCTTTCATGGCCTCTTCAATAACGGATTTCGCAACACCTTTTTGAATAAGCTCCTGCTTTATCCGGAAAGCACCTTTCATATTGACCAGAATTCCGTCGTGAATGTATGCCTTTGCATATTCTACATCATTCAAAATCCCCGCCTTGCAGAATTCTGCAACCGTCTTTTCTGCAATCTCGTCGGAAATTCCCTTTTGTATAAGCTTTTTATAAACCTCGCTTGCGGTATACATCTTAAAGGATATAAGCTTTGCGGCTATCTTTTTGGTTCTTTCAAATTCCACAATATCCCGCCTTTACAAAGGTAGTGGTGCAAAACTTCTCTTTGCACCACACCAAATTATCTTTTCTTTGAAGCAGGCTTCGGAACAGGAGAAAACGCCGTAGACATTTCCTGACCGTCATCACTGTTTTCGGCAGCCTGAGGAAGTCCCGCCTTTTCTCTTATCTTCTGTTCAATCTCAAAGCAAAGTGCCGGGTCTTCGGAAAGCAATTGTTTAACCGTTTCACGACCCTGACCAAGCTTTTCACCTTCATATGAGAACCATGAGCCTGATTTTTGAATAATTCCAAAATCAACACCCACATCAACGATGTTTCCCGTTTTGGAAATTCCTTCACCGTAAATAATATCAAATTCCGCCTCTTTGAAAGGTGGCGCAACCTTGTTCTTCACAACCTTAACCTTTGTATGGTTGCCGATTGCCCCATCATCGCCTTTTACCGTTTCAACACGACGCACGTCAAGTCTTACTGAGGAATAATACTTGAGGGCACGTCCACCGGCTGTTGTTTCAGGATTACCAAACATAACTCCAACCTTTTCACGGAGCTGGTTTATAAAAATTGCTGTTGTGTTGGATTTGCTAACAACCGATGTGAGCTTTCTGAGTGCCTGAGACATAAGTCTTGCCTGAAGGCCAACGTGTGAATCACCCATAAGGCCTTCGATTTCCTGTTTGGGAACAAGTGCCGCAACAGAGTCAATAACAATAACATCGATAGCGCCTGAACGCACAAGCTGCTCGGTTATTTCAAGGGCCTGCTCACCTGTGTCGGGTTGTGACACAATGAGGTCATCGATTCTTACACCCAACTTTTCTGCATAAACAGGGTCAAGAGCATGTTCTGCGTCAATAAACGCCGCTTCGCCGCCCTTTTTCTGTGCTTCTGCAACAATATGAAGCGCAACAGTGGTCTTACCTGAAGATTCAGGCCCGTAGATTTCCACAATTCTGCCTCTGGGAACGCCACCAATACCCAACGCAATATCAAGCGCCATAGAGCCTGTGGGAATAGCCTCAACCTCTGCACTTGTTTTCTCGCCCAGACGCATAACAGCACCTGCACCATATTGTTTTTCTATCTGCCCAAAGACACTTTCAAGAGCCTTTCTTTTTTCTTCCTGCATTGTAAAACCCCGCCTTTCAAAAATCAACGAATCAAATCACAAGCCAAAATCCGTCAATTTGGATATAAAAGCTTGTTCAACTACTACATATTGTAACACAGTTGTCATTCAAAGTCAAGAAGCGAGTGAACCCTTGTCATAATAAAAAGCAAAAGGTTATTTTCTATTCTTTTTCAAAAAAAGGATTGACACAACCGAAAATTCATAGTATAATATCAAAGGTCATTTTTTAAAAGAATTTCGGGATGTAGCGCAGTTTGGTAGCGCGCTTCGTTCGGGACACGGTACTATTCAATTCATTAGTTATCAGCCGAACTCCCAAAAACCTTTTAACACCGCCACTTTTGGGCGACTCAAAAAACAAAATACATGTGGTCAAACAAGTTTTGACCACATGTTATCCCACAGACACGGGAATATAAAAAAATCGAATATTTTATATCGGGATGTAGCGCAGTTTGGTAGCGCGCTTCGTTCGGGACACGATACTAACCAATTCATTAGTAATCAGCCGAACTCCCACAAACCTTTTAACACCGCCACTTTATGGCGACTTAAAAAACAAAATACATGTGGTCAAACAAGTTTTGACCACATGTTATCCCACAGACACGGGA
>JAFTJA010000014.1 GCA_017456605.1 Clostridia bacterium
GTAGTTGAAGGGCTTGTATTCTCTGCCTGTGATTTTTGAAATATCCTTCATATAGTCAGCAACTATACCGGGGATAGCGTCATAATACTTGTTTGCAGCTTCTCTACCCTGGCAGTAGATATCTGAGTTCTGAGCTGTACCGCGGAGAACAGGATGTTCGTGGTTGAGAGCGTTGTCCTTGAATGCCTTGAGAGCATCCCAGTCAAGAAGACCCTTGAGATCTTCATAATCCATAACTTCAACCTTCTGACTTTCGTGAGAAGTTCTGAAACCGTCGAAGAAGTGGAGGAAGGGAACTCTACCCTTGATTGATGCAAGGTGAGCAAGACCTGCAAGGTCCATTGTTTCCTGAACACTGCCTGATGCCAGCATAGCGAAACCTGTCTGACGACAAGCCATAACGTCCTGATGGTCACCAAAGATGTTAAGAGCATGAGCTGCAAGAGCACGAGCACTTACATGGAAAACTGTAGGAAGAAGTTCACCGGCAATCTTGTACATATTGGGGATCATAAGGAGAAGACCCTGTGATGCTGTGAATGTTGTGGTGAGAGCACCTGCCTGAAGTGAACCGTGAACGGCACCGGCAGCACCTGCTTCTGACTGCATTTCAACAACGTCAACTGTTTCGCCGAAGATATTCTTCAGCCCGTCTGCACTCCACTGGTCAACATTTTCAGCCATGTTGGAAGAGGGAGTGATAGGATAGATAGCAGCAACTTCTGTAAACGCATAGGCGCAATGTGCAGCAGCGCTGTTACCATCCATGGTTTTCATTTTTTTAGCCATGAAAAATGCCTCCTTAAATATATGAATTTAATTATTTTATACAGGTTGTGATTGTACAAAATCACACAGAATATATTATAGCATATATCCTGTAGAATTTCAAATATATTTTGAAAAAAAATTAAAAAAATTTGTTTTTTATATCATATTAGATAACAGTGTGCAGAATTTTGCAAAAATGCACAAAGAAACAGCACAACCAAAAGCGGTTGTGCTGTTTAAAAATCTTTAATATTAGTTGCCTGCCATCTTTGCAACTTCTGCTGCAAAGTCGTCAACTCTCTTCTCTAAGCCTTCGCCTTTTTCAAGCCGTGAGAATTTAACAACTTCGATATCTGTACCGATTTCGTTTGCTACGTTCTTGAGGAACTTAGCAACTGTCAAATCGCCGTCCTTTACGTAAGGCTGTTCAACAAGACAAACTTCCTTGTAGAACTTCTGGATACGTCCAACAACCATTTTGTCAACGATTGCTTCGGGCTTACCTTCGTTGAGAGCCTGAGCCTTGAGGATTTCTTTTTCCTTCTCAACAACATCGGCGGGAACTTCGTCACTCTTAACGTATTTGGGCATAACCGCTGCAATCTGCATAGCAACGTCTTTTGCTGCAGCGCGGAATGCGGGGTCATTAGCCTTTGACTCGTCACCGAGCTTGAAGTTTACGAGAACACCGATTCTGCCACCGCCGTGGATGTAAGCTTCGTTTACGCCTTCGTATCTTTCAAAACGACGGAGGTTCATATTTTCGCCGATTGTAGCGATTTTTTCTGTAAGAGCTTCACCAACAGTCTGGTCACCATAAAGCTTTTCAGCTTTGAGTGCTTCAACATCAGCGGGATTTGTGTTTGCAATACATTCAGCAACGTCAGCAACGAACTTCTGGAAATCAGCGTTCTTTGCAACGAAGTCTGTTTCTGTATTGATTTCAACAACAACACCAACGTTTCCGAAAACCATTGATGTAACAAGACCTTCAGCAGCAATTCTGCCGGCCTTTTTAGCTGCGGTTGCAAGACCTTTTTCTCTGAGGAACTCAACAGCCTTGTCCATATCACCATTGGTCTCAGTAAGAGCCTTTTTGCAGTCCATCATACCACAGTTTGTCATTTCTCTGAGAGTTTTAACATCTTGTGCAGTAAATGCCATAATATATTCACTCGCTTTCTAAAAAATAAAGTAGATTATTCCTCAATCATATCAAGAGAAACTTCTTCTTGAGCTTCTTCTGTAGCAGCTTCAACAGTAACCTGTTCGCCCTGTCTGCCTTCAATGATAGCGTTTCCGATTGTTGAAACAATAAGTTTTACGGCACGGATAGCATCGTCGTTTCCGGGGATGGGGAAGTCAGCTTCTTCAGGGTCACAGTTTGTATCCACGATAGCAATAACGGGGATACCGAGCTTGTGAGCTTCTGCGATAGCGTTCTTTTCTTTTCTTGGATCAACAACGAAGATTGCTGCAGGAAGGTCTTTCATTTCCTTGATACCGCCAAGGAACTTTTCAAGACGTTCTTCCTCAAGGTTGAGCTTGAGGACTTCTTTTTTGGGAAGAAGTTCCATTGTACCGTCTTCGTTCATTTTCTTGAGCTGATAAAGTCTGTCAATTCTTCTCTTGATTGTCTTAAAGTTTGTGAGCATACCGCCAAGCCATCTTGCATTAACATAGAACATACCTGTTCTTTCAGCTTCTTCGCGGATAGCGTCCTGAGCCTGCTTCTTTGTACCTACAAAAAGAACGTTTCCGCCTTCTGCTGCGATATCGCGAACAAAGTAGTAAGCTTCCTCAATTTTCTTTACAGTTTTCTGAAGATCGATAATATAGATACCGTTTCTTTCTGTAAAGATGTACTCCGCCATTTTAGGATTCCAACGGCGTGTCTGGTGTCCGAAATGAACACCTGCTTCAAGCAATTGCTTCATTTGAATAACTCCCATGATTTTACACCTCCAAAAGTTTTACACCTCCACCATAGTCACCTTGCCGGGGAGCTGTCATGGGTATTCTAGCACCGCCCCGCCAATCGTATGATGTGCGTATTTTTATTTTTTGCTGACACCTGTGCAGATATCAACTGATGTATTATATCATCCAAAAACGCATTTGTCAATAAAAAAATGGAAAAAATAAAAGATAATTTTAACAAATAAAAGTTTGGTTTATGTTGATTTTTTTGTATGAATATGGTATACTTTTTTTAATGATATTAAGTGCGTGACACTGTAATTACGGAAGAGGTGTGTATTTTGAAAAAAGTATTAGCTATTGACTTTGGTGCGTCGAGCGGAAGAGCAATCCTTGGCTCATTTGACGGCAAAAAAATCGAACTCACCGAAGTTCACAGATTTTCAAACGACCCAAATTATGAAAACGGCGAGCTTCGCTGGAATGCCACACAGTTGTTTGAAGAAATCAAAACAGGAATAAAAAAAGCAAACGAAATCGCTGATTTTGAGGCTATTGCCATTGATACGTGGGGTGTTGACTATGGTATAATCGGAAAAGACGGAAACCTTATTGCAAATCCTTACAACTATCGTGACTCAAGAACAGACAATGCTCCCCAAGAAGCTTTCAAGGTTATTCCTGAAAAAGAGCTTTACAATATGACGGGTATTCAGGTTATGAATTTCAATACACTTTTTCAGCTTATGGTTGAAAAGGATATTGACAAGGCAGAAACAATCCTTATGATGCCTGACCTTTTTGGTTATATGCTGACCGGTGAAAAATACTGTGAAAGCACAATTTGTTCAACATCACATATGTTTGACCAGAAAAAGTGTGACTGGAACTGGGAAGTGATTGACAGATTTGGTTTCCCGCGAAGCATTTTCCCAACCGTTGTGAAAGCAGGAACCATCGTAGGAACAATGAAGAAAGAACTTGCCGATGAGCTTGGAGTTGAGCCCAAAGAAGTCATCGCAATCGGCGCTCATGATACAGCAAGTGCTGTTGCTGCTGTTCCATCTACCGAAAAAGATTTTATTTTCATTTCTTGTGGAACATGGTCGCTTTTTGGAACTGTTACAGATGAGCCTGTACTTACCGACCTTTCAAACAAATATAACATCACAAATGAATATAGCGTTGATGGAAAGATAAGGTTCCTTCGGAACATCATCGGCCTCTGGCTTATTCAGGAGGCAAAGCGTCAGTTTGTGAAAGACGGAAAGAACTACAGCTATGGTGATATGGAAGAGCTTGCACTTAAATCAGAGCCTTTCAAATATCTTATTGACCCCGATGACCCGGTGTTTGTTCCTCCGGGCGGTATGCTTGACAGAATTTGCGATTACTGCGAAAAAACAGGTCAGGGCAGACCCCAGACAGACGGCGAAATAGTGAGATGCATTTATGAAAGCATTGCGCTCAAATACAGAAACTCTTTCGAAAAGATTGCTGAGTGCACAGGAAAAGAATATAAGGCAATACATATGGTAGGCGGCGGTACAAAAGACAAGCTTCTTTGCCAGATGACAGCAAATTCAACCGGTGCAAAGGTTATTGCAGGACCGATTGAAGCCACTGCACTTGGGAACATCGCAGTTCAGCTTTATGCAAAGGGCTATATTGATGACCTCACCGATGTGATTATGAACTCGGCTGAAATAAAAGAGTATATGCCCAAAGATGAAGACATGTGGGATGAAGCATATAAGAAATTTAAAAATATAATAAGTTAAAATTGTCCCAAAGCCCGCTTCGAAGAAGTGGGCTTTTTGTTCATTTTTAAAATAAAAGTACCTTGACATGGGTATAAAAAATTTATATAATAACAGGGTGCAATTGTTAACGCTAATTACAATAAAATGGGGTAAATAAATTATATTTAGGGATTGATATAATGAAAAAAACAGATGCGGTCAAACGGTTTTTTTTGATGAGCCTTGGTTGTATATTATTGTCCGTTGGGGTTTATTTTTTTAAAATTCCAAACGGTTTTGCCACTGGCGGTGTCAGCGGTATAGGTACCGTGCTTGGCAAAGTTACACCGATTTCTCCAGGTACTTGGATTTGGATTATAAATGCATTTTTGTTGGTTGTAGGATTTATATTTTTGGGCAAAGAAAACGGGATAAAAACTGTTTATTGCAGTATGCTTTATTCTGCAGTTACATATTTGCTTGAATGGATTGTACCAATTGATGCACCGCTTTCAAATCAGCCTCTTCTTGAACTTGTTTATGCTATGATGCTTACGTCAATCGGTTCGGCATTTATTTTTAACAGCGGAGCTTCTTCCGGCGGTACTGATATTACTGCTTTGATTTTGAAAAAATATACTGATATTGACGTAGGAAAAGCTTTGCTGGCCGTAGATTTTCTGATTGCTGCCAGCTCGTTCTTTGTTTTTAATATCCAGGCGGGTCTGTTTTCGCTTTTGGGACTTTTTGCAAAGGCGTTTTTGGTTGACAGCGTGATTGAAAATCTGAATACCTGCAAATATTTTGTTGTTATCACTTCAAAACGTGATGCAATAACAGAGTATATTATAAAAACTCTGCACCATGGCGTTACGGTCAATTCGGTTGTGGGCGAATATACAAGAGAAGAAAAAACAATGATTCACACAGTTTGCAAGAGGTCTGAAGCTATAAAGCTGCGTAATCATATAAAGGAAGTAGACCCCCAAGCCTTCATAATTATAACTACCAGCAGTGAAATCATAGGGCGCGGATTTAGGAGCATATAACAAGGAGCGTTTAAAGGAGAGAAGATAAAAATGAAAAAAACATACTTGTTTGCTGGAATATCTATTTTTTTCTGGTCAACTGTTGCTGTTACTACAAAGCTGCTGTTGGGAGCATATGATAATATACAGGTGCTTTGGGCAAGTGTTTTCTTTGCAGGGGCATCGCTGGTTGTTTTCAATGTAGCAACGGGAAACATAAAAAAGATTAAAAGTTACACGGCAAAAGACTATTTTATTTCGATGCTGATTGGTCTTCCGGGCACGTTTTTTTATTACATATTTTATTATGCGGGAGCGGATATGATGCTTGCGTCACAAGCGTTCATTATAAATTATCTGTGGCCCATAATGAGCGTTTTGTTTGCCTGCATTATTCTTAAAGAAAAAATGACTGTCCGCAAGGTCGTAGCAATCGCTATGTCGTTTTTTGGCGTGGTGGTTGTGACAAGCGGCGAGCTTTTGCATTTCAACAAAGTCACTCTTCTCGGTGCACTGTTTTGTGTGTTTGGTGCGGTTTCATACGGTATATTTACTGCGCTCAACCAAAAAAAGCATTATGACAAAAGCATAACCATGATGATAAGCTATGCGGCTACGTTCGTTTTGACCACGGTGCTGAATGCAGCAAAGGGCGACTTGTTTGTGCCAAGCCTTGGACAGACTTTGGGCTTTGCGTGGAATGGTATATTTACCATGGCAATAGCAAATACGCTGTGGGTGATTGCCCTTGGCAAAGGAAAGACGGCAAAGGTGTCAAACCTTGCTTATATAACACCGTTTTTGTCTTTGGTGTGGACCGGACTTATTCTCAAGGAAGAATTGAGTATTTTTTCAGTGATAGGACTGGTAATAATTGTATCGGGAATATTCATTCAGCTTAAAGAAAAGGCTGAGCCAAAACATAGTTTAAAAATCAAATAAAATTTCAAAATAAAAGGGGAGTATCAAAATGAAAGAACTACGACTTGAAGATTTGTCGGTCAAACAAAAGCTTGGTATGGTAATGGTGGGAATTATCAGACCAATAAGATGCGAAGACAAGTACGAAACGTTTGATGAAAACGTTGAATTTGTACTTGACCTCATCCGCAATCATTCCCTTGGTGCTGTATGGATGCCGCCCAGTGTTTCAAAAATGTATCCGGGACTGATGGAAAGAATTCAGGAAACTGCAGACTACCCCATTGTGATGTTTACAGATGCAGAAAGTGGTCTTGGCGACCATTTGATTGGCCGTCACAACGCACTTGGCATTGCAGACAGCGAAGAGCTTGCCTACATATTCGGTAAGGTTACAGGCGTTACTGCAAAAAAAATGGGCTACAACACAGTTTGTGACCCGGTTGTTGATATGCAAAATGATTGGGTTGCTTGCGGAGGTAACAGCCGAAGTATAGGCGGTGATAAGGAAAGAGTTGCAAGTCTTTCTATTGCTGTGGCAAAGGGACTTCGTGATGCAGGTGTTTTGTCTGTTGCAAAGCATTATCCCAGCCCCGGCGGAAGTAAAATTGACAGCCATATGGCAGAGGGCTCGCACCTTGAGACAAAAGAAGAACTGCTTGACTATAATTTGTATCCTTATTTGCAGCTTATAAAAGAAGACTTGATTGATGGAATTATGGCAGGTCACTCAAAGCTTGAAAATATTGACCCTGACTTCCCCACAACAGTTTCAAAGAAAGTGCTTGACATCATTCGTGAACAGGGTTTCAAGGGATTTTTCGTGACAGATGCCCTTGATATGATGGGCTTAAAGGCAAAATTCGGCGACACTGATGTAAAGGGCATGTGTGTTGAGGCAGGAAATGAATTTATTCTCCCTTGGTTCTCTGCAAGAAAGGCATATCATGACCTTTGTGATTGCTATGAAAAGGGTATAATTTCGGATGCACGTCTTGACGAAGCAGTAGAGAGAGTCCTTGAGGCTCAGCACAAAGTTGCGACAAGACAGGCAAAATTCACTGAAATCACCGCTGAAGATATTGAAAAGTTTAATTTGATTAACAAGAATTCAATCTATGCACGTACCGATGAAGGACTTTTGACATCAATTCCCCGTGATGGCAAGCACTTCTTTGCAATGCTTGTAAGAAACGAAACAGATATAGCTGATGACGGCAAGGTTTCTGTTGACACATTCACAAACGGCTGGTACTTCCCGGCTAAAATTCAAAAGAAAATTGAGGAGTTTTTCCCCAATTCGACAGTTCGTGCAATCAGCCAGTTCCCCACACCAAACCAGAACATGGACGTGCTTCAGGATTCACTTGACTATGACGATGTTATCTTTATCACATTTGCAGAGGCTCCGGCTTATGCGGGCAGTGACCATTTGACCCACAGAATTGTGGCTCTTATGAACGCAATGCAGATTACAAACAGAATTTCAACAGTAGTTCATTTTGGCAACCCATATGTTCTTGAAGAACTTTCACATATCCCGAGAATTCTGGTTGGCGGAATTTCGACAGACAGCATTGATGCAGGTCTTGAAGTTCTGGCAGGCAATTATCCGGCAAAGGGCAAGCTTCTTTATGATGTAAAATTTCAGTGATTTAAAAACGATTACCAAAACTAAAACCCGACATTACGAAAGTGATGTCGGGTTTTATCTTATTTTTTGATATAACAATTATCTTATGTTCTTATACATAGGACCATAAGTCTGACAAGCACGATAGTCCTGACCTTCTTTGTCCATACCAAATGCATTCCAGCTGGCGGGTCTGAAGATTTTTTCTTCAGGAACGTTGTGCATACAAACGGGAATTCTGAGGATTGAACAAAGAGTGATAAGGTCTGCACCAATGTGACCATAGCTGATTGCACCGTGGTTTGCACCCCAGTTGTTCATAACATCATATGCGGTTTTGAATGCGCCCTCGCCGGTTATTCTTGGAGCAAACCATGTGCAGGGCCATGTATAGTCTGTTCTTGCCCAGAGCTTGTCTGAAACTTCATCGGGGAGATTGATTGTCCAGCCTTCTGCAATCTGGAGAACGGGACCAAGACCTTTGACAAGATTAAGCCTTATCATTGTTGCAGGCATTTCGGCTCTTGTCAAAAATCTTGAAGAATAACCGCCGCCGCGGAAATAGCCAAGATCTGCCATATTCCATGTGGTAGCTTTCATAACTGCATCGCAGTCAGCGTCGGTCATATCATACCATTCTTTCATAACGCCGTTGCCGTTCTCGTCTTTGACCTCACCGCAGGCATCAAGACAGCAAGCACCTGAATTGATAAGGTGAATGAAACCGTCAGCTTCTTTTGCCTTGCCTGTGATTTCATAGCCGGTTGTGCGTTTTACGGCGTCACCGCTCCAGTATGTTCTTACGTCAGCGAACATCTGCGCTCTGTTTGTGAGAAGCTTTCCAAAAAGCATACCAAGGCCATTGAGTACGTCGTTTTCTGTTGCAAGTATGTATGGTTCTCTTGCTCCGTTCCAGTCAAAGGATGTGTTGAGCATTGCTTCGGGGAAGTCACAGTTGGGATAAAAGTCTGTCCACTGTCTTTGACCCTGGAAACCCGCTGCAATTGCGTTGTGGCCAACCATTTCTTCTTCACAACCTTCGGGAAGGTTGGGGTTGCCGTTCATAAGGTCTTTTATGATACAAGCCATTTTTACCACAAATTCAAATTGTTCTTCTTTTTCTTTGTCAGTTCTCTGCATATCTTCAGGGTTCTTGTCAAAGCCGATATTGCATTTTTCCTTAGCCCACTTAAGTGCCTTCTGGAATTCAGCCTCGTCATAGATGCCCTCGCTCATTCTTCTGATGACTTCAACCTCGTCAACAGATTCAACTCTCATACCGAAGTAGTCTTCGATAAATGCAGTGTCAATGATTGAACCGCCAATACCCATACAGATTGAACCAATCTGGAGATATGACTTGCCGCGCATGGTAGCAGCAGCAACAGCCGCACGACCAAATCTGAGAAGCTTTTCTTCAACGTCTGCAGGAATAGAAGTGTCAGTGAGGTCCTGAACGTCGTGCCCGTAGATGCCGAAGGCAGGAAGACCTTTCTGCGCGTGTGATGCAAGAACCGCAGCAAGATAAACAGCGCCGGGTCTTTCTGTGCCGTTGAAACCCCAAACACCTTTGATGGTCATGGGGTCCATATCCATTGTTTCTGAGCCGTAGCACCAGCAGGGAGTAACGGTAAGAGTAATGTCAACGCCTTCCTTTTTGAACTTGTCTGCACAAGCAGCAGCTTCTGCAACACGACCGATGGTAGTGTCAGCGATAACAACCTTTACAGGTTCACCATTTGAATATTTGAGATTTTCTTCGAACAACTTTGCGGCATTTTTTGCCATAGTCATTGTTTGGACCTCAAGGGATTCACGCACCTTGAGAGGTCCGCGACGTCCGTCGATAGTGGGACGGATACCAATTACGGGATAATCTCCAATGAGTCTTGATTTTGCCATAATAAAATTCCTCCAAGTATATATTCTAAAATATTTACACTAAATATAATTATATACTTGCAAAAACCAAAATACTTGTGTTATAATAGAAAAAAAAAGAAATAATTGTAATAATATTCGCGTGTTGGAGAAAAAAATATGATTTATAATGAATTAAAACAAAGAGGAACACTTGATTTTCCCATAGAAATTCATCATGTTGACAAGAATCATAGCAAATATTATATGTCGGCACACTGGCATAATGAAATGGAAATTATAAGAATTCTGGAGGGAAAGATTGAGGTAAAGCTTAACAACCGCACCTATTTGGCAAAGGCTGGGAATATTCTTTTTGTGAACCCTGAAACGGTGCACAGCGCAGAGCCTTTTGACTGTGTATATGAGTGTATCGTTTTCAATATGGAAATTTTTCATACAAACACATACAGCTGTCGGTTTTTTGCAGAAAGCATAATGAATCGTGAATATATGATTGAAGAGTTCAACAGTGGGGAGGATGCTGTGTTTTTTGAGGCGGTCAACAGTGTTTTCGAACAAATGAAGACCCAGTCTTCGGGGTATAAGTTTTTGGTAATTTCCACACTTTTCAGACTTTTCGGGCTGATAGTTGACAAGCATCTTTATGGCGCAGCAAACGTCAAGCAGGATTCTTTTGACGAAAAAAATTTGCCGCGGCTGAAAAAGATTCTTGCGTTTATACGTGATAATTATGGCAAACAGATTGAACTCGCAGATATTGCCAGAGAAGGAGAAATGTCAACAAAATATTTGTGTTACTTTTTTAAAAAAATGACAGGACAGACACCTATCGGTTATTTGAATGATTTTCGCATAGAAAAGGCAACTCAACAGCTTACCCACACAGATTTGAGGGTGACGGATATTGCCCTTTCCTGTGGATTTAATGACCTGAGTTATTTTATAAAAACGTTCAAGAGTGCGAAAGGCATTTCGCCAACAGCCTTCAAAAAGGAACACCAGAAAATGTTCTGATGCTGCAAAAAAAAGTGAAAAAATTTCCTGAAAAAGTATTGACAAACATAAGAAGTCGTGATAAACTATTTGCGAGGTTAGGCGAGGCTAACCTCGCTTTTCAATAATTGAGTTAGTCGAAACTAATTTAAGCTGCGAGGTCTTTATTATGAATTTATTATCTGCTCAGGAAGGCAAGGAATACATAATCAAACAAATTGAAACCGATGATGAAGAACTCAATTCTTTTCTGTTTTCTTTGGGGTGTTACAGTGGTGAGCCGATTACTGTTATTTCGCGTCAAAAGGGCGGATGCACTGTTTCGATAAAAGACGGAAGATATAACATAGACAACCAGCTGGCTGAGGCTATTTTGATATGATTTCATAGCTACCTTAGGCTTGCTGTTTGTTTTTGCCTATTGGTTAGACGAAACTAACTTAGCTTGTATTATTTTTTATATCAATTCATATACATATTTCAAGGAGGAAGATTTATGAGAATTGCACTTGCCGGAAATCCCAACAGTGGAAAAACCACAATGTACAATGCGCTTACCGGCCGAAATGAAAAGGTTGGCAACTGGGCGGGGGTTACTGTTGAGAAAAAGGAACACACAATCAAAAAGAATTTTTGCGGCATGGAGGAAAAGCTGGTGGCAGTTGACTTGCCAGGTGCTTATTCTATGTCGCCGTTTACATCTGAGGAGAGTATTACAAGCTCTTATGTGAAAAATGAAAACCCAGATGTGATAATCAATATAGTTGATGCGACAAACCTTAGCCGAAGCCTATTCTTCACAACTCAGCTTCTGGAACTTGGTATTCCAGTGGTTGTGGCACTCAACAAAGCTGACATCAACAAGAAAAAAGAAACAAAAATCGATGCTGCGGCGCTTAGTGAAAAACTTGGGTGTCCGGTGGTGGATACGGTTTCTACAACGGCAGACGGACTTAAAGATGTTATAGCTACTGCCAAGACCTTGAGGGGAAAGGTCCAGAAAGCCCCATATGTTCAGGACTACATAGATATGACAAGCAAAGCAGAGGTTGAAAAAGCTGACAGAAAGCGTTTTGATTTTGTAAACCAAATCGTTAAAGAAGTGGAAACTCGCAAGGTTTTCACCAGAGAAAAGAATGTTCAGGATAAAATCGATGCAATTCTCACAAACAAATGGCTTGGTATTCCGATTTTTGCCGTTGTTATGTTTTTGGTGTTTGATATTTCACAGTCTTCGTTTGGCCCGTGGCTTGCAGATACGTTGGTTGCGTGGCTTGAGGTTGGGCAGGCATGGATTGGCAGTTTGCTTGAGGATGCTAGCCCTCTGCTTTATGCACTACTGGTTGACGGTGTTATTGGCGGCGTAATTGCAGTTATTGGTTTTCTTCCGCTTGTAATGGTTATGTATTTCCTCATTGCACTGCTTGAAGACTGCGGATATATGGCAAGAGTTTCGGTTGTCCTTGACCCGATTTTCAAAAAGGTCGGCCTTTCGGGAAAGTCGGTTATTCCTTTTGTAATCGGCACGGGCTGTGCAATCCCAGGTGTTATGGCTTGCCGTACTATAAGAAACGAACGTGAACGCAGGGCGACTGCAATGCTTACGCCGTTTATGCCTTGTGGTGCAAAGCTTCCTGTTATTGCGCTTTTTGCGGGCGCATTCTTTGAAGATGCGTCATGGGTTGGAACTCTTATGTATTTTGCGGGTATAGTGCTTATTTTCTTTGGCGCTTTGCTGGTTAATAAAATCGCGGGACACAAGCCAAGAAAATCATTCTTCATCATTGAACTTCCCGAATACAAAATCCCAAGCCTTTGGAGAGCATTCAAGTCAATGTGCGGACGTGGTTGGGCTTATATAGTAAAGGCTGCAACAATCATTCTTTTGTGTAACACTGCTGTACAGATTATGCAGACATTCACATGGAGTTTTGCTGTTGCTGAAACAGCAGACAGTTCAATCTTAGCATCTATTGCAGGTCCTTTTGCTTATCTCCTTGTGCCTATCGTAGGCGTGCTTTCATGGCAACTGGCTGCGGCGGCAGTTACGGGATTTATTGCAAAAGAAAATGTTGTGGGGACACTTGCTGTTTGCTTTGTAGGCCTTGAAAATCTCATAGACACCGAAGAACTTATGCTTATGGAGGGCGCAGGCACAGAGGTTGCTACCGTGTTTGCTATCACAAAGGTTGCAGCACTTGCGTATCTTATGTTCAATCTTTTCACCCCACCGTGCTTTGCAGCAATCGGTGCTATGAACTCCGAAATGAAAAGTGCAAAATGGCTCTGGGGCGGAATTGCACTTCAACTGGGAACTGGTTATACTGTTGGATATCTTGTATATCAGATAGGCACGCTCGCTACAACAGGTCGTCTTGGTGAAGGGTTTTTCCCGGGTCTTGTTGCGGTAGTTATCATTGCTGTAATTGTGGCATTTATGTGCATCAATGCAGATAAAAAGCTTCAAAGCGAATATGCTTTGAAAGGAAAAAATTCGGCAAGTTTATAATGCCGGATAAAAGATGATAAGGAGCTGACATTTTTGAAAAATTTCATTATCATTTTGATTTTGTTGGGTGTAATATATTTTGCTGCCGGGTATGTCTATAAAGCGAAAAAAAACGGCAAAAAATGTATAGGTTGTCCTTATGATGACACGTGTTGCAGAAAGTCAGGCGATTCTTACAGTTGTGGTTATAATAAGAAATAAAAAAACTCCGAAAGCTTTGCTTTCGGAGTTTTTTATGGAGCTACCTAGCAGGATCGAACTGCCGACCTCTTCCTTACCAAGGAAGTGCTCTACCTACTGAGCTAAGGCAGCGTATGGCGATCCGGATGGGGCTCGAACCCACGACCTCCAGCGTGACAGGCTGGCATTCTAACCAACTGAACTACCGGACCATACAAAAACCACTATAATATAATAACACAAATAAAACAAAAAGTCAATACAGAAAACACAATATTATTGCAAGAAAATTTTTTATATCTATTTGCAAAAACTGTTAATTGTGATATAATAAAGAAGAAAATACAAAAGAATCAAGGGGAGTGCTTTTATTATGGAAGAATTTTCAGTTAAACTGAGCAAAATCATAGATGAATTTAAGCTTGAAGAAGTGTATGTGCCGGACCGCGAAACTTTGATTTTCACCCCTGATGTAAACCGTCCCGGACTTCCTATGGCGGGTTTCTTTGATTATTTTGACCCCAAGCGTCTGCAGATTTTTGGTATGGTAGAAAATACATACCTGGCATCGCTGACATCTGAAGAAAGATACAGTCGCTTTGACGAATTTTTCAGCAAAAAAATCCCTGCGGCTGTTGTCAGCCGTGAAATGGAAATTCCCACAGAAATGATGGAAGCGGCAAAAAAACACGAAATAAATATTCTGCGAACTGCACTTGGGACATCAAGCTTTTTGAGTGCTCTTATTGCATTTCTCAACATTGAGCTTGCACCAAGAATAACCCGTCACGGCGTTTTGGTTGAGGTCTATGGCGAGGGTATTTTGATTTTGGGCGAAAGCGGAATAGGAAAGAGCGAGGCGGCGGTTGAACTGATGAAAAGAGGCCATCGGCTTGTGGCTGATGATGCTGTTGAAATCCGCCGTGTTTCGTCAAAAACTCTGGTGGGCTCATCGCCTGAGATTATTCGACACTTCATTGAAATGCGCGGCATCGGGATTGTTGACGTAAAGAAGATTTTTGGTATGGGTGCTGTCAAGGATACAGAAAAAATTGACCTTGTTATTCAGCTTGAAGCTTGGCAAAAGGGCAAGCAGTATGACCGCCTTGGTCTTGTTGACAACTATACCGAAATATTGGGTATTGACGTTCCGTCGCTTACCATTCCCATTCGTCCGGGCAGAAATCTTGCTGTTATTTTTGAAATTGCAGCAATGAACAACAGACAGCGTCGTATGGGTTATAACGCAGCAGAGGAACTGAACAACAGACTTATGGAACAGATGGGTGAATAAGACACACAAAACGGAGACGATATAAAAATGAAAATTTTGACAGATGTTCATACACATACAAATGCGAGTTCGCACGCATACAGCACTCTTTATGAAAATATGTATGCAGCAAAAAAACGGGGGCTGGAGCTTGTGGCAATGACCAACCACGCGCCGTCTATTATTGATGCACCCCACATATGGCATTTTATGTATTTTAAGGCTTTGCCACGGGTGATAGAGGGTGTCAGGCTTATGTGCGGCGTTGAGGCAAATATTTTGGATAAAAACGCAAGCCTTGATATGCCCGAAAGCGTGCTTTCTGATATGGAAGTGGTGATTGCGTCAATCCATCCGCCCACTTATAAAGAAGAAAGAGGCGGTGACCATACAGAGACTTGGCTCAATGTGATTGACAATGAATATGTGGACATTTTGGGGCATACTGGCTCGCCTGATTATCCATTTGACATTGATGCTGTGGTGAGGCGTGCAAAAGAGAAAAACAAGTGTATTGAAATCAACAATCATTCCTTTATTTCACGGCCGCAGAACATCGAAATATGCCGGGAAATTGCTCTGGCTTGCAAAAAGTATGAAACACCTGTGGTTGTCAATTCGGACGCACATTTTATGGACAGAATCGGCGAGGTTTCAAAGGCTACTGAAATGCTTGAAGAAATTGGTTTTCCGCAAAAGCTGATTATGAATTTAACGGCAGAGAGATTCATAGAATATATATCAAAAAAGAAAGACAGAGTGTTTAAATTTGATGAATAGAGGGGCAAATGGTATGCACGAAGTTTTTGAAAAAATATTGGGCAAAGAAAATGTTTTGAAAAACGAGCCTATGAGAAATCACACGACCTTCAAAATAGGCGGCGAGGCAGACTGGTTTTTGATGCCCCAGAATGGTGAACAGCTTAAAGGGGTTATATCGGTGATTAAAGAAGCGGGTATGCCTTTGTTTGTGTTGGGCAACGGCTCAAACTTGCTGGTTGGTGACAAGGGTATTCGTGGAGCGGTTGTTTGCCTTGGAAAGCAGATGGGTGGCATTGAAATCAGTGGATGTGAATGCTATGCTGAAAGCGGAGCTATTTTGTCAAAGGTTGCAAATGCTGCTCAGCGTGCGGGACTTTCGGGGCTTGAGTTTGCATCAGGCATTCCTGGAAGCATCGGCGGCGCGGTTTTTATGAATGCCGGAGCTTATGAGCACGAAATGAAAGAGATAATAAAGACAGTAGAATATATGGATATGGACGGAAATGTCTTCACGGTTTCAAATGAGGATTGTGATTTTGGGTACAGAACAAGTCTTTTTTCAGAGAATGATTATATAGTGCTTGGCTGCACTCTTTCACTCAAAGAGGATGATCCTTGCGAAATAAGAAAAAGAATGGATGATTACACTCAGCGCCGCACGTCAAAGCAGCCCCTTGAAAAACCCAGTGCCGGAAGTGTGTTCAAGAGACCGGCAGGGCACTTTGCAGGGGGGCTTGTCGAACAGGCGGGGCTCAAGGGCTTTGAGATTGGCGGTGCTCAGGTTTCTGAAAAACATGCAGGGTTTATAATAAACAAAGGTGATGCCACTGCAAAGGATGTACTTGACCTTGTTGAATATATCAAGAAAGTTGTGTTTGAAAAATTTCAGGTGATGCTTGAAATGGAAGTGAAAAAGATAGGCGAATTTTAGGAAACATAAAAAACTGTGAAAGGAGGGGCTTTTTGTGAAGTCTTTTTCCCAAAGGACAAAGGAAATGCTTGCGAGACTTGAAATAGGTGATGATTGTTGCTGCGAAGCAGAAATGATGGGAATTTTGATGTTTGCGGGCAAGTTCAAGGGTCTTGAAATAAGGGTTTCCCTTGAAAGTCTTGATGCAATTGAAAGATTGGCCGCTTTGGTGAAACGATGTCTTGATGTGGATGTCCAGATAAAAAGCCTCAGGAGCAGTTATTTTTGTGTTTTGTCGGATAAAAAAGTTTTGCATAAAATTCTTGAATATGAAAAGCTTAAAAGCGGATTTTCGCAAAAACTCATAAAGAATGAATGTTGCAGTGCAGCATTTTTGCGTGGTTCTTTTTTGGGTGGGGGAACAATGACTGACCCCAACAAGAATTATAATATGGAATTCACCGTGTATAGTCCTCAAATCCATAATGAATTCAAAAAACTACTTGAGAATATGGGCTTGGGTTTTCGCAGCATTGAAAAGCGCAACGGTTTTGTGCTTTATACAAAAAACAGTGATATTATCTGTGATGCGCTGGCGCATATGGGTGCATTCAGTGCCCAGATGGAAATACTTAACGTAAAAATAGAAAAAGAGGTAAGAAGTGATATAACAAGAACTTCAAACGGTGAAACCGCCAATATGGACAAGGTTATGGAGGCTTCAAGCCGACACATAAGGGCAATAGATGATATAGAGAAGATTATGGGCATTGACAATCTCCCTGATGACCTAAAGGAAGTGGCGCATCTAAGACGTGACCACAAGGATTTGAGCCTTGAGCAGCTTGGGAAAAAACTTGTGCCTCCGCTTTCGAAATCCGGGGTAAACCACAGGCTCAGGAGAATTCTTGAAATAGCAGAGAATTTGTAGTACCTGAAAAAATTCTTGGACAAAGGATGTGAAGAATATGGCATTTGCACATTTACATACGCATACGGCTTTCAGCCTTCTTGACGGGGAAGGAACGGTGAAAAAAATACTTGACAGAGCCAAAGAGCTTGGTCAGACGGCTATGGCAATAACAGACCACGGCTGTATGTTTGGCGTTATTGATTTTTATGAATATGCAAGGAACATAGGAATAAAGCCAATTTTGGGATGTGAGGTGTATGTTGCTGCCCGTGGACATCAGGACAAGACCTATGAGCTTGATTCGGCAAGTTCGCATCTTATTTTGCTTGCCAAAAACAATACAGGATATAAAAACCTTATGAATATAGTTTCAATCGGCTATGTGGACGGGTTTTATTATAAGCCGAGAATTGATATGGATGTTCTTCGTGAAAACAGCGAGGGTATTATTGCCCTGAGTGCCTGTATGATAGGCGTTTTGTCGAAAAAAATACTTAACAATGATTATGATGGTGCAAGGCAGTCGGCGCTTGAACTTATTGATATTTTCGGAAAAGAAAACTTTTTCATTGAAATTCAGGACCACGGCATTTTTGAGCAAAAGATGCTGAATCGGGAGCTTGTTGGCCTTGCCCGGGAGCTTGAAATTGATGTTGTTGCTACAAACGATATCCACTATGTAAAGCGGGAGGATGCGGAGTTTCAGGATATACTGATGTGCATCCAGATGGGAAAGACCGTTTTTGACGAAGACAGAATGAAGATGTCAACTCAGGAGATGTTTGTGAAGTCTGAGGAGGAAATGCAGGAGCTTTTCTCATACATTCCTGAGGCACTTGAAAACACACAGAAAATTGCGGATATGTGCAATGTTGAAATTGAATTTGGAAAACTCCACTTGCCGAAATTTGATATTCCCGACGGCTTTACCTCGCCACAGTACTTGAGAAAGCTTTGCGAAGAGGGCTTTCTTAAAAGGTATCCTGATGCAGACGCTTCGGTGAGGGAAAGACTTGAATATGAGCTCAAAACCATCGAAGAAATGGGATATGTTGACTACTTTTTGATTGTGTGGGATTTCATACATTTTGCCCGTGAAAACGGCATTATGGTGGGTCCGGGCAGAGGCAGTGCGGCAGGAAGCATCGTGTCATATTGCCTTGAAATAACAAGCATTGACCCAATAAAATACGACCTGATTTTTGAAAGATTCCTTAACCCCGAACGTGTTACAATGCCTGATATCGACGTTGACTTTTGTTATGAACGCCGAGGTGAGGTTATTGACTATGTAAACCAAAAATACGGAGCTGACCGTGTGGCACAGATAGTTACCTTTGGTACTATGGCGGCGAAGCTTGCCATCCGTGACACGGGAAGAGCCCTTGATATGCCATACGGCTTTGTGGATAGCGTTGCAAAACAAATCCCAAACGAGCTGAATGTCACCATTGAAAGCGCTCTTGAGGGCAACAATCAGCTAAAAACCATGTATGATACAGACCCTCAGGTGAAGCGTCTGATTGATGTTTCATCTGAATTTGAGGGGCTTCCAAGACATACATCGACTCATGCGGCGGGGGTGGTAATTACCCGTGAGCCGGTGCAGACCTATGTTCCCCTTTCGCGGAATGATGATGTAATAACCACTCAGTTCACAATGACAACCATTGAACGTCTTGGCCTTCTCAAAATGGACTTTTTGGGGCTTCGCACTCTTACTGTTATCCGTGATGCTGTAAGAAATATCAAGCTTACGCACGGTATTGACATCAATATGGATGATGTTGATATGAATGATAAAGATACCTATGAAATGATTTCCCGTGGCGAAACGGACGGAGTTTTTCAGCTTGAAAGTGCGGGAATGAAAGAGTTTATGAAAGAACTTTCCCCCGGCTCTATTGAAGATATAATAGCGGGAATTGCCCTTTACCGGCCGGGGCCAATGGATTCCATTCCGAGATATATCGCAAATAAGAACAGCGGAAGCGTGAAATACAAGCATCCGCTGCTTGAAAGTATTCTCAACGTTACTTACGGGTGTATTGTCTATCAGGAGCAGGTTATGCAGATTGTCCGCGAGCTTGGCGGATACTCTCTTGGCCGTGCCGACCTGGTAAGGCGTGCTATGTCCAAAAAGAAAACCGAGGTAATGGAACAAGAACGCAAGAACTTCGTTTACGGAATAAAAAATGAAAAGGGCGAAGTTGAGGTTGAGGGTGCTATAAGTCGCGGCATTGACGAGCAGACAGCAAAAACAATCTTTGACGAAATGATGGATTTTGCAAAGTATGCGTTTAACAAATCTCACGCTGCGGCATATGCTTTTGTTTCGTACCAGACAGCATGGCTCAAGTGCCATTATCCAACCGAGTTTTATGCGGCGCTGCTCACCAGTGTGCTTGGAAACTCTACGAAGATTACAAAGCATATAAACGAAGCAAAAAAATTAGGCATAAAGATACTTCCCCCTGACATAAATAAAAGTTATACCAGTTTTGTTCCTGACGGCAAAGACATCCGTTTTGGGCTTGCTGCAATAAAGAATGTTGGCACGGCGTTTATTGATGATATGACCAGAGAACGCAAAAACAATGGTGACTTCTTGTCGTTTAGAGATTTTTGCGGACGAATGGCGGACAAAAAACTCAACAAACGTCTTGTTGAATCTATGATAAAGAGCGGTGTGTTTGATAGCCTCAACATAAACCGTTCGGTGCTTTTGAGCGTGTATGAAAGCACTATTGACTCGGCTGTGAGAGAACAAAAGAACGCGGTTTCAGGTCAGCTTGACTTTTTCAATATGTTTGAGGAAAGCAAAGCTCCCAGCGATGATTTTCCCGCTATGCCCGAAATGCCAAGACGTGACCTACTCAATTTTGAAAAGGAATATCTCGGTATTTATGTTTCGGGACATCCCCTTGACGGACTTGAAGACGTTATAGGCAGAAACTCAAGCACCACTGTTCTTGAAATTGTGGAAAACGAAAACGAGAGATTTTCGTCGGATATGAAAGTGAAGCTTGGCGGGATGATTTCAAAACGCAAAGAACAACTGACCAAGCGTGGCGAGCTTATGCTCTATATCACCTTTGAAGACCTTACCGGTGAAATTGAGGTCCTTGTTTTTCCGTCACAGGTTAAACGCTTTGATGCTGTTTTGAGGGAAGAAAACTTCTGTATTATTCAGGGAAATCTGGATGTTCAGGAGGAAAGAGGAACAAAAATACGCCTTGAGGGAATAGAACTTCTTGATAGCTGGGTGCCTGATTTTGGGAAGCTTTACCTGAAGATGAATTCTCAGGATAAGGAAAAAATGAGTCAGGTGAAAGCTATCCTTGGCGGAAGTAATGGTGTGGTTCCGGTATTGATTTATTTTGATGATACTAAAGAAACCTTGCAGGCGCCAAAGAGTATGTGGCTGAAGGACGAAAGCTGTATTTCGGAACTTGAAAAAATTCTTGGCGGAGACTCGGTTAAAAAAGTAAAATAGCGGAGGCGTTGAACTTTGACAAAATATTTGCTGAATAAAATTTCAAAAGGCCGGGAACTGTCGGATGATGCAGTGAGGACAAAGGTCTGCACTCTGGCGGGTTTTTTAGGGATTGTCTGCAATCTTCTTTTGTTTCTCCTTAAAATTGTTGTGGGGATGTCTATGAAAAGCATTGCTATAATATCAGATGCCTTTAACAATCTTTCTGATACCGGCTCTTCTGTGGTGACTATAATAGGAGCAAAGCTAAGTCGCAAAAAGCCCGACAAGGAGCATCCTTTCGGACATGGCAGATACGAATATATCTCAGCACTTATTGTTTCATTCATAATAATTCTGGTGGGCTTTGAACTGTTTAAATCATCTGTGAACAAAGTTTTAAACCCTGCTATGATAAACCTTTCGCCGTGGCCGCTGGCGATTTTGTGCATATCGGTGCCGGTTAAATTCTGGATGTACAGGTATAATCGTGCTATGGGCAAGGCGGTGAATTCAGGCGTTGTTCTGGCGGCGGCACGGGATAACCTCAATGATGTAGTGGCAACCTCTGCGGTAATTTTGGCATCATTGATTGGAAATCTTATAAACTTTGCACCCCTTGACGGCGTTGTTGGTACAGCAGTGTCGCTCCTTATTATGTATTCTGGATTTGGAATTTCAATGGACACAATAGGACTTCTCTTGGGAACAACTCCTGATGCGGGAATAACAGAAAAAATCCGTGGAATCATATCGTCTGCCGCGGGGATTGTGGGGGTACATGATTTGATAGTCCACGATTATGGTCCGGGAAGAGTTCTGGCATCGGTCCATGCAGAAGTCCCGGATGACTGTGATATTGTGGAGGTTCATGAAAAAATTGATGCCCTTGAACACAGGATAAATGATGAGCTTGGCATTCATATAGTGATTCATATGGACCCCATTTCATTAAATTGCGAATATACCGAAAATATAAAGCTTCAGGTTCAGCAAATCGTAAAGAAAATAGATGTACGGATGAATATTCACGATTTCAGGATGGTTGATGGGATAAATAATATAAATCTTATATTTGATGTTGAAGTTCCGGCGGAATATGCGGAAGTTGACAATTTGAAAGAAATTATTGATAACGAACTTAAAAAAATTGATTCACGGTTTAATGCGGTGATAAATATAGATATAATTTATACCTGATATGTAATTTTTTGCCAAAAACACTTGCAAAATCACTTCAGATATTGTATAATTTGATTAAGGAACAAAAGGTTCCTTTCAAAGATACTCGGAATGGAGGCAAGATGTATGAAGTATAACGTTATTTGCAAAAAAGTGGAGTTGTCCGATGCCAGAAAAGAAAAGCTGATTGACAAAGTCAAAAAACTTGATAAATTCTTTGACAGCGATCTTGAGTGCAAAATTCTGATTGCTGAACAAAAAAATGACATTATTATGGAAATTACTTTTGTGCATAAAGGGTTTGTTTTCAGAGCTGAGGCACAAAACAAGGACCTTATTGCGGCAACTGATGATTGCTTAGCAAAGCTTGACAGACAAATCAGAAAAAACAAAACAAAACTTGCAAAACACTTGCGTCAGCCATTTATCGGTGAGTATGACACTGTTGTTGAAAGTCCGGAAGCTATTGCGGAAGAAAGCGAGTTCAACATAATAAAGAAAAAGAAGATTGACTCAAAGCCTATGACAGCGGAGGAGGCAATCCTGCAAATGAATATGCTTGGACATGATTTCTTTATTTTCCGTCAGGCGGACACTATGAAAATTACTATTGTGTACAAACGTAAAGACGGAAACTACGGTCTTCTTGAAACTGAATAATAAAAAGCAAAACCCACTCGCAGGTGCGAGTGGGTTTTTGTCATTTGATTAAATCTTTAACAACTTCGCTGGCTATTATAAGTCCCGCAACCGATGGAACAAATGATGTGCTTCCCACGGGTTGACGTTTTTGACTGTTTTCTTCATCTGAAAAAAACGGAGTCAGGGGCTTTTCTTCGGAATATACAACTTTCAGTTTTTTCACGCCGCACTTTTTAAGTTCGCTGCGCATAGTGCGTGCCAAAGGGCATACAGAAGTCTTGTATATATCAGAAACTTTCAAATCAGCAGGATTTAGCTTGTTTCCGGTCCCCATTGAACTGATAATCGGAACGTTGCATTTTTCTGCACGAACAGCAAGTTCAATTTTAGCACTTATTGTGTCAATGGCATCCACAATGTAGTCAAAGCCTGAAAGAGGGAAATCATCCGCATTTTCAGGGAGATAAAACACATTGTGGGTAACGACTTTGACATTGGGATTGATACTCAAAATGCGGTTTTTCATTGCGTCGGTTTTGTGCATACCGATTGTGTCAACAGTGGCAATAATTTGACGATTGAGGTTTGAAGGTGCAACCGTGTCGTTGTCAAACAGGGTAAAACTTTCAATGCCGCATCTTGCCAGGGCTTCGCATACGTGACCGCCAACGCCGCCGAGACCAAAAACTGCGATATGTGCGTTTTTAAGTTTTTTCATACTTTCTGCCCCAAGGAGCATTTCGGTTCTTGAAAAATTATCTGACATTTAGAGTATCCTTTATATTTTTTTTCTTATATTCAGAAGCTTAACAAAAACAGGACTTAAAATGGCGTTTAAAGCAAGCTCAAATAAAAAGTTGCCAAGAGCAAGACTTACAAAAAGTGCTGCACCGGTTTTTGCACTTCCGAGATTTGATGCAAGAGTAACAACGTCATCCATAAAAAAAGTAAAACAACCAAGCATAAAAACGCCAGTGTTCACAATGGGACAGAGAATTGCGGCAATTATTGCGGCGATGGTGCTGTTCCATTTTTTAAGAGCCTTATAAGCAAGTCCCGAAACAAAACCACAAAGAATACCTTTTGCAAGCACTGTTACAAATGTTCCGGGAATGTCAACAGCCAAAAACAAAGCTGCTCCGCCGCTGGCCAAAACCACTACAGCAAAAACAAAGCCGAGCCATGCCCCAATTGCAGGTCCGCAAAGGATAGCACCAATAGCAATGGGTATAAGTGCAATAGCGGTGGAGAAAGGTCCAAAGAATGCGGTGTAGGTGGCCAGAAGCTGGAAAACAATAACCAGTGCGGACATCAATGCACCAAGGACCAGGGTTTGTGTTGACACTTTGTTTTCTTTTTTCATAAAAAATTCCTCCTTGCTGTCGTTCACCTATCTAGTGATACAACGCATAAAATTTTATATTAACTCTGCTGTCGACAGAGTAATATGCTAACTGTTTTTCTTGTATAAAATATTAAGACCTTTAAGGACCATATTTTCATCAAGGGTAATTTTGTGCTTGCAGTGACAGAGGATGGTGGAAGAAAGACCGCCAGTTCCATATACGGGAAGTTCTTCGCCTATCTCCTCACAGAAACGGTCAATCATTCCGTCAATAAGGCTTGCGTTTCCAAAAACCACTCCTGATTTCATACAGTCAACGGTGTTTTTGCCGATAACGGATTTTGGTGCTTCAAGGCTGATTTGCGGGAGCTGTGCAGTTCCGCTTGCTAAGGCTTTAAGACCGATATTCACACCAGGGATAATAGAGACACCACAAAAGGTTCCGGATTTATCAATCAACATAATTTTCGTGGCAGTACCCATATCAATAACCAAAGAGGGACTTCCGTAAAGGTGGTGGGCAGCAACGCAGGCGCAAATAAGGTCCGCACCAACGCTCGCGGGGTTGTCACAATGTATGCCTATCCCTGTTTTTATGCCGGGTTGAACCATAATCGGCTCAATGTCATAAACCAGGCGGATTGCCTTTTTGATGACAGAATTGAGAGGAGGCACAACCGATGAAACAATAGCACCTTTTACCGCAGACTTGTCCACATTGTGAAGTGCAAGAATACTGCGGATTTTGGTAGCATATTCGTCTTCGGTTTTGCTTGGATTTGTAGCGATGCGGGCAACAAATTCAAGGCCATCCCCAACAAAACCGCCAAGAACAATATTTGTGTTTCCTATATCAATAGCAAGTACCATAATCGCAAATCCCCTTGTATATAGCTTTTATTAGGACAAGTATATCACCAACGCGGCAAAAAAGCAATATAAAAACAAAAAAAAAGACCGATATGTATCGGTCTTCGTTCTTACAAAATACTTTGCAAAAATTGTTTTGCTCTTGGGTCCTGAGGATTTGTGAAAATATCATCAGGAGTGCCTTCTTCAACGATTTTTCCGTCACACATAAAGATTACACGGTCTGCAACCTCACGGGCAAAGCCCATTTCGTGAGTAACAACAACCATAGTCATACCCATATTTGCAAGCTCTTTCATAACGTCCAGAACCTCGCCAACCATTTCGGGGTCAAGGGCGGAGGTAGGTTCATCAAAGAGCATAACATCAGGGCTCATCATAAGAGCGCGGACAATGGCAACACGCTGTTTCTGTCCGCCGGAGAGCTGGGAAGGATATGCCTCGGCGCGGTCAGCAAGACCGACACGACCAAGGAGAGCCATTGCTTTTTCGGTGGCTTCGTCCTTGCTCATTTTAAGAAGTTTGATTGGAGCTATGGTCAGATTTTTAAGCACGGTCATATGAGGGAAGAGGTTGAACTGCTGAAAAACCATGCCCATTTTTTGTCTGTGAAGATTTATGTTCACCTTCGGGTCAGTAATTTCAACGTCTTCAAAAATTATTTCTCCGGAGGTTGGAGCTTCCAGAAGATTGAGAGAGCGGAGGTAGGTGGATTTGCCCGAGCCTGAGGGCCCGATAATTACCACCACTTCACCCTTAGTAATTCCAGCGGTAATGCCGTCAAGAGCTTTGATTGCACCGTTGTTATAGTATTTGCAAAGGTCTGCTGTTTTTATAATAACGTTATCTTTCATTCTTGCGGAGCCTCCTTTCCAAAATACCAACAAGCCAGGTAAAGAACATTACCATCACAAGGTAAACTGCGGCAATTGCAAGAAGCGGCCAGAAACTTTGGTATGTGATACCACGAATTATATTGGCACCACGGGTAAGGTCAGTAACACCAACATATCCGGCAATAGCAGTTTCTTTTAAAAGAACAATAAATTCATTTGCAAGTGCAGGCAGAATGCTTTTGAATGTTTGTGGAAGAATAATAAAAATCATAGTCTGCACATAGTTGAAACCAAGTGAGCGACCCGCTTCGGTCTGACCTTCGTCAATGCTCATGATTCCACCGCGTATAATTTCCGCAACATACGCGCCGGAATTTATACCAAAGGCAATTATGCCGCAAAGCATCTTGTTGCTGGAGCTTGCCATTATGATAAAGAAAATGATAAGGATCTGAACCATTGCAGGAGTACCGCGGATAATTGTTAGGTACACCTTGGAAATTATGTTTCCGATGCAAAGCAGGAATTTTGAGATTCCTTTCTTCATCAGGTGGTATTGTTTGTCGTATGTAACGCGGATTGCGGCGATAATGATACCAAGTGCAACACCTAAGATAAGTGCAAAAAACGTAAGAATAAGGGTGTTTTGTACCCCTTCAAGAAGATACTTCCACCTGTTATCTACCACAAATGCGGTATTAAAGTCGCGTGTAAGTTTATTGAGCCATTCGGGCATTTGTGTATACTCCTTTCGTAACAAATAAATAGGGCTGTGTCGTTACGATACAGCCCATATAAATCTGCTTGATATTATTCAGCAGGGATATACTTTTCGATAATGCTCTGAACTGTACCGTCTGCAATCAATTCGCCCAAAGCCTTGTTGATGCTTTCGAGCAGTTCGGGCTTATCCTTTGATACTGCGATAGCATAGTCTTCAACAGCATATTCTGTATCAAGAATCTTAAGACCGGGGTTGTTCTGAACAAAAACCTTAGCGGGTTCGTTGTCAATAACAACACAGTCAACCTTGCCTGAAGTCAGTGCCATAACTGCATCAGCACCTTTGTTGTAACGTTCAACACTTCCGAGACCTTCGTCTTCAATATCCCATGTGCAGTAGAGGTCACCGGTTGTAGCAAGCTGAACACCAATTTTTGTAGAAGCACCGTCTGCAAAGAGGTCATCAGCGCTTGTGATAGGCGAATCTTCTTTTACGATGATTGATTGGATGCCTGTTGCGTAGGACTGTGTAAAATCTACCTGCTCGAGACGGTCTTCGGTAACTGTCATACCAGCAGCAGCAAAATCGTACTTGCCGGTTTGCACGCCGGGGATAAGTGAATCGAAGTCAACGTTTTCAATAACCAGTTCATAGCCCAACTTTTCAGCGATTGCTCTTGAAATTTCAGCATCAATACCAACAATTTCGTTGTTTTCCATATATTCATATGGTGGGAATTCGGCATTTGTAGCCATTGTAAGGATGTTTTCGTTCTTTGCTTCGCCGCAACCTGCAAGGCAGCAAACAGCCATCATAAGTGCGAGCGTTAATGCAACAATTTTTTTCATAATATGTATCCTCCTAAAGGTAAGAATTAGATATAACCATTTTAATCCATAAGTCGGGTTTTGTCAAGTGTAAAAAACAAAAACAGACCGTGTGGTTTTTCCCACACGGTCTGAAACTTTGCTTGAAAGATTTTTTAATACATTCCGCCACCTGCACCAGCCATAGCAGCTGCAGCTGCTGCGTCTGCTGCGGGGTCAGGCTTGTTTGCAACAAGACTTTCTGTTGTGAGCACCATAGATGCAACAGATGCTGCATTCTGGAGTGCTGAACGTGTAACCTTTGTGGGGTCAACGATACCGCCTTTTAACATATCCATATATTCTTCGGTTAAAGCATTGTAACCGATACCCACTTCGCTTGCCTTGATTTTGTTAACAATCACGCTGCCCTCAACGCCTGCGTTGAATGCAATCTGACGAACCGGTTCTTCGAGTGCACGAAGAACTGTTTTTGCACCAACCTTTTCGTCGCCCTCAAGTGAGTTCATAAGTGCTTCAACAGCGGGCATTGCATTGATGAATGCTGTGCCGCCACCTGCAACGATACCTTCTTCAACAGCGGCACGGGTTGCAGCAAGAGCGTCTTCAATTCTGAGCTTCTTTTCTTTCATTTCAACTTCGGTAGCAGCACCAACCTTGATAACAGCAACACCGCCAGAGAGCTTTGCAAGTCTTTCCTGAAGCTTTTCACGGTCGAAATCTGATGTAGTATCTTCAATCTGTGCTTTTATCTGGTTTACACGAGCTTTTATTGCACTGGCATCGCCTGCGCCGTCAACGATAATTGTGTTTTCTTTGAGAACTTTTACCTGACGTGCACGACCAAGCTGTGCAACAGTGGTTTCTTTCAGGTCAAGACCGATTTCATCAGAAACAACTGTACCGCCTGTGAGAATAGCAATATCCTCAAGCATAGCCTTTCTTCTGTCACCAAAGCCGGGGGCCTTTACGGCAACACAAGTGAATGTGCCGCGGAGTTTGTTTACGATGAGAGTTGAAAGTGCTTCGCCCTCGATGTCTTCAGCAACAATAACCAGTTTTTTGCCAGACTGAACGATTTGTTCAAGAAGAGGAAGAAGGTCTTGAATAGTTGAGATTTTCTTGTCTGTAATGAGAATGTATGCATCATCAATAACAGCTTCCATTTTTTCGGTATCTGTCACCATATAAGGTGTGATGTAGCCTCTGTCAAACTGCATACCCTCAACGACCTCTGAATAAGTCTCGGCTGACTTTGATTCCTCAACGGTGATAACACCGTCACTTGTAACCTTTTCCATTGCATCAGCAATAAGCTCGCCGATTGTTTCGTCAGCAGCAGAAACAGCAGCAACTCTTGCGATATCATCACGGCCGCTGACCTTTTTGCTGTTTTTAACAACTTCAGCTACAGCAGTTTCAACAGCAGCTGCAATACCCTTTCTTACAATCATAGGATTTGCGCCTGCGGTAACGTTTTTAAGTCCCTCGCGAACCAATGCCTGAGCAAGAAGTGTCGCGGTTGTTGTACCATCACCTGCGATGTCGTTTGTCTTTGATGCAACTTCTTTAACAAGCTGAGCACCCATATTTTCAAATGCGTCTTCAAGCTCGATTTCTTTTGCAATGGTAACACCATCATTTGTGATAAGGGGCGCGCCAAACTTTTTATCAAGAACAACGTTTCTGCCTTTTGGACCAAGTGTAACTTTCACGGTGTCAGCAAGCTGATTCACACCCTTTTCAAGAGCGTGTCTTGCTTCTTCACCAAATAAAATCTGTTTTGCCATAATAAATTACCTCCTGAAAAATTAGTCTTCGATTTTTGCGAGAACATCACTTTGACGAAGAATGGTGTATTCAACGCCGTCAAGCTTCACTTCTGTTCCGGCGTATTTGCTCATAAGAACTCTGTCACCGACTTTAAGCTCCATAGTGATTTCTTTGCCGTCAACAACACCGCCGGGGCCAACGGCAACAACTTCAGCAATCTGTGGCTTTTCCTTTGCGGTGCCCGCAAGAATAATGCCGCTTTTTGTTGTTTCTTCAGCTTCTACCATTTTTATAACTACTCTGTCAGCTAATGGTTTGATAGTCATTTGAAAATGCCTCCTTGTGATATATAAATTAAATTAAAAACTTAAGTGTTAGCACTCTTAATGATTGAGTGCTAATATGATTATATTACAAAAATATTAAGTATAAATCAAACTTGATTATGGTTGATTAGAAGGGTTTATTTGTTATTATATCCAATTATATGCAAAAATTATCAGGCAAGCTGTTATTTTTGAAAAATAGCGGCAACCGAGCAGGCGGAAATTCCTTCTTTTCGCCCTTCAAAGCCAAGATGCTCGGTGGTTGTAGCCTTAACGGAAACAGCACTAACGGGAAGAGAAAGAGCCTTTGCAATATTCTTTCGCATTTCGTCAATAAAGGGAGCAAGCTTTGGAGCCTGGGCTATTATGCTAGCATCAATATTTCCTATGGAAAAACCGGCGTCACTTAAAACATTGCCGACCTTTTTTAAAAGAATCAAACTGTCTATGTCTTTGAATGAATTGTCGGTGTCAGGGAAATGCTTTCCTATATCGCCAAGGGCCGCAGCACCCAAAAGTGAGTCCATAATGGCATGAACAAGGACATCGGCGTCAGAATGACCCATAAGTCCGGTTTCGTGAGGGATATGAACGCCCCCGAGTATTAAATTTCTTCCCGGCGTCAAAGCGTGGACATCATATCCAAAGCCTATTCGCATAAAATTCACCCTTTCAATAAAGCGTTATTGTTCCAAAAAGTCGCAGATTGCTTCTGCTATGGGAATATCGTCAGGAGTAGTAACCTTTATATTTGTATATTCACCGCTGACAATGTGAATGGAAAGTCCCATATTCTCAAGGACCGAGCAGTCATCTGTTCCTGCAAAACCCATTTCTTCTGCACGGATATAGGCAAGCTTTAAATCGTCCGAAAAGAACACCTGAGGTGTCTGGATAAGACGAAGTGTTTGGCGGTCAGGAGTTTCCAATACGGAACAGTCTTTGGAGACCGTTTTTACAGTATCTTTTGGGACAACTCCGGGAGCGGCAGCACCAAATTCATAAGCTGCAGAGATGAGTTTATCAATCAGCTCTGTGGAAACAAAGGGCCGTGCACCATCGTGGATTGCAACAACTTTTCCGTTTGGGACAAGTGCTAGACCGCAATTAACAGAATCTTTGCGGGTTTCACCTCCGGCAACAACGTCAGTAACTTTTGCAAAGTCAAAGTCGCGGATTAAATCGTTTACAAGAGGAATGCTCTCAGCTTTTGTGACAACAATAATCGAGTCAATCCTGTCTGAAAGCTGAAACTTTTTTATTGCATGGGCAAGGACCGGCATATCGTGGAGCATAATAAACTGCTTGTTTTGAGTTTTGCTCATACGACTACCTGAGCCGGCAGCGACAATGATTGCTGTTGCGGTTTTCTTCTCTTTTTTTGCATGAAGCATTGCCGGACCTCCTTTCCTGATTTTAAAGAGCCAGAAGTTCTTTTATTTTCTCGGCAGGCATCTTTTTTGCCAGCACCAGCTCTGAAATCAGAATATTTTTTGCATTTGAAAGCATTTTGCGTTCAGCATTTGACAAAGACTTTTTGTTGTCCCGAAGGAGGAGTGTCTTTGCAACGGTGGCAACCTCCAAAAGGTTGCCGGTTTTCATTTTTTCAATGTTTTCTCGGTAGCGTTGATTCCAGTTGTTGTTTGGATCTTCACAGCATTCGAGAAAATGGTTGATAGCTTCATTGGCGGCATTTTCAGACACAATACGTCTGATGCCGATTGTTTCGGTGTTATTTACGGGCAGCATAACCTTCATGTCGCTGATGGAAATCTGCAGGATATAGTACTTATGGAGCTCGCCGAGAATCTTTTTCTCCTCGATGTCGACAATAATTCCGGCTCCGTGCATGGGATAAACAATTTCGTCACCTATATGAAACACGTAAAGACTTCCCTTCAATAAAACTTTATATTTATTTATATTTTTAAAAATTTAAATTATTTACTGTTTTTATTAAGCTGTGAGGCGATTACCTCTTTAATATTTGAAAATGGGCAAAGCTCGATGTTTTCAAACTTCCTGAGCTTTTTAAGATTTACAGCAGGAATTATGCAACGCTTAAAGCCCAGCTTTTCACATTCAGCAATTCGCGCCTCCAAAAAGCTGCAGGCACGGAGTTCCCCGGTGAGACCCACTTCGCCGATTGCCACAGTGCTGCTGTCAATGCTACATCCAGTAAAGCTGGAGGCAAGAGCAAGGATAAGCCCGAGGTCTGCGGCGGGCTCTGAAACGCGTAACCCGCCGACAACGTTTGCATAAGCATCATATGATGAAGCTTTTATGCCGCCCCGCTTTTCAAGCACCGCCATAAGCATTATGAATCGCCCTATATCCGGCCCGCTTGCCATACGCCGTGGATTTCCGAAAGTAGTGGGGGAAACAAGTGCCTGGACTTCGGCAAGGACGGGACGAGTGCCTTCCATAGTGCAGATGATACAAGTTCCGGGAACGTTTTCAGGTCTGCCTGAGAGCATCGCCATTGACGGATTGGGGACTTCCAAAAGCCCGTCATTTTTCATTTCAAATACGCCTATCTCGTTTGTTGAGCCAAAACGGTTTTTCACAGCCCGGAGGATCCTGAAAGATTGATGCCGGTCGCCCTCAAAATAAAGAACTGAGTCAACCATATGTTCCAGAATTTTCGGGCCTGCCAAAGCGCCCTCTTTTGTAACGTGCCCTACGAGGAATACCGAAATGGAATTTTCCTTTGCAATCTTCATAAGGACAGTGGTTATGTCTTTTATTTGAGATGTACTTCCAGGTGCGGACTGAATTTCGGGATTATACATTGTCTGTACCGAATCAATAATGAGAATATCCGGTTTTTCCCTGAATACACAATCCGTAATAAAGCTCATATTTGTTTCGGAATATACTTTGAGGTTTTCGGTTGTAACACCGAGCCTGTCTGCTCTCAGCTTTATTTGCCTTGGGGATTCTTCCCCTGAAACGTAAAGAACGTTTTCTGTTTTGCCCAAGGTTTCGCATATTTGGAGGAGAAGTGTGGACTTTCCAATGCCGGGGTCACCGCCCACAAGAACAAGTGAGCCACAGACCAGCCCTCCGCCAAGCACCCGGTCAAGCTCTGCCATACCGGTTCCCACTCTTGCTTCATCTGTTGAATCAATATCTTTGATTGCCTTTGGCGAAGAGGAAGAAGAGGGGGTATGAAGTGCTCCTATTTTTGAGTTTGCTGAGGGGCTTGTCACAAGCTCCTCTTCGATGGTGTTCCATGAATTGCATGTGGTACACTTGCCCATCCATTTGGGAAAGTTCGCACCGCATTCGGAACATACATAAACAGATTTGGTTTTCATGTGAAATTCCTCATAAAACTTGAATTACTTTTTGCTGTTTTTTGCAGCGGTAAAGGTGTTTTTCATAAGCATAGCAATGGTCATAGGTCCAACACCGCCGGGAACAGGGGTGATTGCCCCTGCAATCTTTTCGACGTTTTCAAAGTCCACGTCGCCAACCAGTCTGCCGTCAGCAAGGCGGTTCATACCCACGTCAATTACAACAGCACCAGGCTTTACCATATCAGCGGTGACAAAGTTTGCTCTGCCCACTGCTGCAACCAGAATATCCGCAGTCTTTGTGATTTCAGCTATGTTTTTGGTGCGTGAGTGACAGGTGGTAACAGTTCCGTTTTTGTGGAGAAGAAGCATACTCATTGGCTTTCCTACAATATTACTTCTGCCGATAACAACACAGGTTTTGCCTTCAACTTCAACATCGCTTTCTGCTATGAGTTCCATAATACCGGCAGGGGTGCAGGGGACAAAATCATAATCGCCAATCATAATTTTGCCTACATTTACCGGATGGAATGCGTCAACGTCTTTTTCGGGACGGATTGTGTTTATAACAGCTTTTTCGTCCAGATGTTTGGGGAGGGGAAGCTGCACCAAAATACCGTGGATTTTGTCGTTGTTGTTGAGCTTTTCAACAAGTGCAACTAGCTCCTCTTGGGTGGTTTCTTCGGGAAGAGCGAATTTTTCAGAGTGCATACCAAGCTCCCCGCACATTGCCTCTTTTCTGCCAACATAAACCTTTGATGCAGGGTCTTCACCTACTATGATTACGGCGAGACCGGGAAGAATTCCCTCGGTCTTCAGTTCTTCGATTTCCTTTTTCAGATTTTCCTTTATTCTTGCTGATACCGTTTTTCCGCTGAGTAATTTTGCCATTTTGTTTTTCTCCTTTTGGTGATTTGATAAGACACTCGGGTGAATTTCCCACAAGGTCGAGGCGGTTTGCCTTTTTCAGTGCGCTAAGCACCAGTTTATAATTTTTTGCGTCGCGATACTGAAGCAGCGCGCGCTGCATTTGTTTTTCGTTGTAGTCTTTTGCCACATAAACAGGCTTCATTGTTCTTGGGTCAATGCCTGTGTAATACATACAGGTTGATATACTGCCCGGCGTGGGATAAAAGTCCTGAACCTGTTCGGGACTTAGCTTGTGCCGATTTAAATATTCGGCAAGCTTTATGGCGTCCTTTAAAGTGCTACCCGGATGGGATGACATAAGATAAGGAACGACGAACTGTTTTTTGCCGCTCTGGGCATTTATCTTGTCAAATTTCTTTAGGAATTTTTCATAAACATCAGATGAGGGTTTTCCCATATAATTTAAAACATTATTGGATATATGCTCGGGTGCAACTCGGAGCTGACCGCTTATGTGATGACGGCAAAGCTCATGAAAAAATATTTCGTCCTTGTCGGCAAGCAGATAGTCAAATCGAATTCCCGAACGGATAAAAACTTTTTTTACCTTTGGTAATTTTCGTAGTTTTCTAAGAAGCTCAAGATAATCGCTGTGTGAAACCTCAAGGTTTTTGCATGGATTGGGGAAAAGACACTGTTTGTCTTTGCATACCCCGTATTTCAGCTGCTTTTTGCAAGAGGGCGCACGGAAATTTGCTGTGGGTCCGCCAACATCGTGGATGTAGCCTTTGAAGTTGGGTTTGTGAGTAAGTTTTTCTGCCTCACGAAGAATAGACTCGTGACTCCTTGGGACAACTGTTCTGCCCTGATGAAAAGCAAGTGTACAGAAGTTGCAGGCACCAAAGCAGCCGCGGGATGAGGTTATACTGAATTCTATTTCAGAGATTGCCGGAACACCGCCCATAGCTTCATAGCTTGGATGATAAGTTCCCTCATAAGGAAGCTCATAAACTGTATCAAGCTCTTCTGTGGAAAGGGGCGGTGACGGAGGAAGCTGAACAATATATTTGTCGGCATTGTCCGCCTGAATAATTGCTTTGCCACGAAAAGCATCCTGCTCCTCGTACTGAACTTTTGATGCTTTGGCATAAAGCCTTTTGTCTCCTGAAACCTCATCAAATGATGGGATTTTTACAGAATTTTCGGGAAAGGGTGTGTGGCTGTCTTCGATATAGACTGTCCCCGGAACGCTCTTTATTTCGCCAATCTGAACGCCCATATCGAGAAGCTTTGCAATTTCAACAATCTGGTGCTCGCCCATACCGTATATAAGTAAGTCAGCACCGCTGTCTATAAGAATACTGCGGCGAACCTTATCTGACCAATAGTCATAGTGGGCAAATCGCCGGAGACTTGCTTCAATCCCGCCAATTATGATGGGGATTTTTTTGCCAAAAGCTTCACGGAGCTTGTTGCAATAGACGATGGTGGCTCTGTCAGGTCGCTTGCCGATTTCTCCGCCGGGGGAATAAAGGTCAGTAGATCGCACTTTTTTTGACACTGTATAACGATTTACCATAGGGTCAAGATTTCCGCCGGAAACTAAAAATCCAAGTCTTGGTTCTCCAAGCTCGCAGAATTCATCCGGGCTGTGCCAGTCGGGTTGTGCAATAATCCCCACCGAAAAGCCGTTTGCCTCCAAAATGCGCGAAATAATGGCGTGACCAAAGCTTGAATGGTCAACGTACGCATCGCCGATTATATAGACAAAATCGAGCTGCTCGATTTTGCGTTTTTTCATATCATCTTTCGATACAGGAAGAAACATAAAAAAATCCTCGCTGTCAAATGGAATATATTCTATATTTTACCACGAAAAAGAAAAATTTTCAACAGATTTTTTAGCTAAATTTTACTTGACGGAAAATAAAGACGGCTGTATAATAAAAACTGTGCAGTATTTTGTTTCAAAAAGGCGAAATACGAAACTTCATATGTATAGGCAATAAAATTTTAAGGAGTGTTATGAAATTATGAAAGCAGTAGTGACTGTTATGGGCATTGACCGTCCGGGAATTATAGCAAAGGTGAGCACTTCGCTTTTTGAAAACGGAGTGAATATCCTTGACATAAACCAGACCATTATGCAGGACATTTTTACAATGGTTATGCTTGTTAAATTGGGTGATGATACAGATCCTGCCGTTGTTCTTGCTGACCTTGATAAAATAGGCAGTGAAATCGGTGTAGACATAAGAATGCAGAATGAAGAAATCTTCAATTCAATGCACAGGATTTAAGCAAACTTTGTTTCGGAGGCAGATATGATTAACACAAGAGAGATTATGGAAACAATCAAGATGATTGATGACCAGCATCTTGATATCAGAACCATTACCATGGGCATTTCGCTGCTTGACTGCATTGACAGCAGTGCAGAAAGAGCTTGTGAAAAGATTTATGAAAAGATTGTGAGGCTTGCAAAAGACTTGGTGAAAACCGGTGAGGAAATAAGCCGTCAGTACGGGATTCCCATTATAAATAAGAGAATATCAGTCACGCCAATTTCGCTGATTGCAGGGGCGAGTGATGCAAAGGATTATGTTTGCTTTGCGAAAACTCTTGACCGTGCGGCAAAAGATACCGGTGTGAATTTTATAGGCGGATTTTCTGCCCTTGTTCACAAGGATTTTACAAAAGGCGATAGGATTCTTATTGAATCAATCCCGGAGGCGCTGGCAGTTACCGAAAGAGTGTGCTCGTCTGTGGGAGTTGCCACGACCAAATCGGGCATAAATATGGATGCAGTGAAGCTCATGGGCGAAACTATAAAGAAAACCGCAGAGCGCACAGCAGATAAAGAGTCCTTTGGTTGTGCAAAGCTTGTGGTATTTTCAAACGCGGTTGAGGATAACCCATTTATGGCAGGTGCATTTCACGGCGTTGGTGAAGGCGATGCGGTTATCAATGTGGGTGTCAGCGGCCCCGGTGTTGTGAAAGCGGCTCTTGAAAAGGTAAAGGGTAAGGATTTTGGCACAGTCGCTGATGTAATAAAGAAAACCGCTTTCAAAATCACAAGAATGGGCCAGCTTGTGGCACAGGAAGCCTCAAGACGCCTTGGTGTGCCTTTCGGCATAGTCGATTTATCTTTGGCACCAACACCTGAAATCGGTGACAGTGTCGCGTATATCCTTGAAGAAATGGGCCTTGAAAAGTGCGGAACTCACGGCACAACAGCGGCACTTGCTCTTCTTAACGATGCTGTTAAAAAAGGCGGGGTTATGGCATCAAGCTATGTTGGGGGTCTTAGCGGTGCGTTTATCCCGGTCAGCGAAGACGCAGGTATGATTGCAGCGGCAGAGTGTGGTGCACTTACTCTTGACAAGCTTGAGGCGATGACCTGCGTTTGTTCGGTGGGACTTGATATGATAGCAATCCCCGGAGACACACCGGCAGAAACTATTTCGGCGATCATTGCGGATGAAGCGGCAATCGGTATGATTAACCAGAAAACCACAGCAGTACGTATTATTCCAGTTGTGGGAAAAGGCGTTGGCGAAATGGTGGAATTCGGTGGACTTTTGGGTTATGCACCCATTATGCCGGTGCACGAATATTCAAGCTTCGATTTCATAAATCGTGGTGGCAGAATCCCTGCACCAATTAACAGCCTTAAAAACTGATTTAATGGCAGAAAAGGATATTGACTTTTCTGCCAAAAGTGTGTATAATTATTCAGGTACATAAATTTGTTTATAATAATGACTTCACTAAGGAGGATTTTGAAATGTTAGTTAATATGAACGAGGTGTTAAGACCTGCCAAGCAAAACCACTATGCTGTCGGTCTTTTCAATGCTGTAAACCTTGAACTTGCACGTGGTATCATCAACGCGGCTGAAGCAACAAGGTCACCTGTTATTATGGGTACTGCTGAAGTTTTGCTTCCTTACGGACCCCTTGATGAGGTTTCTTACTACCTCATTCCTATGGCGAAAAAGGCTTCTATTCCCGTTGTTGTGCATCTTGACCACGGTCTTACATATGATACCTGTGTCAAAGCACTCAAGCTTGGTTTTACTTCTGTTATGTATGACTGCTCTACAGATTCATACGAAGAAAATGTCCGCAAGGTTAAAGAAATGGCAGATATTGCACATTCTTACGGTGCGACAATCGAGGGTGAGCTTGGTCACGTTGGTGACAACGAAGGCTCAGCAGAGGGCAGCTCACATCTTGCTGACCCATCACAGTTCTTCACAGACCCTGCTCTTGCTAAAGACTTTGTTGAAAAGACAGGCGTTGACGCTTTGGCTATTGCAGTGGGCAATGCTCATGGCGCATACAAGCTCCCGCCAAAACTTGACTTTGAAAGAATTCGCACAATAGCAAAGACTGTTGATGTTCCGCTGGTTCTTCACGGTGGCTCAGGTCTTACAGACAACGACTTCAGACAGGCTATCAAGGATGGTATCAGCAAGGTTAATATCTTCACAGATATCAATGTTGCGGCTGTTGAGGCTGAATTCAAGAAGTTCTCAAGTATGGACAAGGGTCTTATCGACCTTATTCCGGCAGCGGTTGAGGCTGTTAAACAGGAAAGTATGAAGAAGATGGAACTTTTCAGCAGCAACGGCAAGGCTGATATGACAAATAGCGCTCCAATGTCTTCAAATGACATTGAGCTTGTTACAAAGCTTGTTGCAGAAGAAGTTGCAAAGTATTTGAATAAATAAA
Source organism: Clostridia bacterium (assembly GCA_017456605.1). GTDB lineage: Bacteria > Bacillota > Clostridia > Monoglobales > Monoglobaceae > SIG440. The sequence continues at coordinate 38,348 of JAFTJA010000014.1, forward strand.
AAGATATATATGAGCCGGGTTTTCCCGGCTCATTGCTTTTTTCAAAAAAATGTTGTAATATTTTATCAAATGGGGAAATTAGAAAATAAAATCACTATGCAACCTTTCGGCCTGCTTTTTGGTATTATTAACGAAAGGGATTTTGACACAAGATGAGGAACGTTCCTGATGGAAGAAAAAAGACAGATTGTTGAAAAATATTTTAATATGATTTACCGGCTTGCTCTGTCACAGACCAAAAATCGCGAAATGGCGGAGGATGTGGTGCAAGAGGTTTTTTTGAGGTACTTAAAAGCAGACCGCGGCTTTGAAAGCGAAGAGCATATAAAGGCGTGGGTGATTCGTGTTGCCATAAATTGCAGTCACAGCCTTTTTTCTTCAAGTTGGTACAAAAAAACTGCTCCTATGTCAGAGCTTAAGGACGAAATAACCTTTGATTCGGAGGAAAAGAGCGATGTTTATTATGCAGTTAAAGAGCTTGCTCCAAAATACAGGGCGGTTATTCATCTTTTCTATTATGAGGATATGTCAATAGACGAAATTTCAAAGGCCTTGAAAGTCAACCCCTCAACAGTGAAATCACAGCTCAGCCGGGGAAGAAAGCTTCTTCGGGAAAAGCTTAAAGGAGGATATGATTTTGTTTAGGAAATATTATAAAGAAGCCAATGACTCGCTTGAGCCCAATCGCGCGCTTATTGATGAGATATTTGAAAAGGCAAAAAAGAAAGAAAAAAGCAAGATATATAAACTTGCCGCAAGGTACGGAACGGCAATGGCGGCGGTTTTGGTGATTGCGGCAACGGCGGTTTTTTATCCGCAGATTAAGAATTTGAATGAGCAGCTGCCCGTTACTGTGTCTGAAACCGGTGGTGGCGAAGTCCTTGCAGGAGAAAGTATTGAAAATGAAAGTATGAGAACAATAGTGCCGGCAGAAGAAAACCAAGGGATGCCTAAAGCGGAAACAAACGATGCTGTGGTGACGCAAGAAAAGTTTTCATCCGATGCGATAAATAAAGAAGCCATGAGAAGCGAACAGGCGATAACAGAAGATTTGGCAGTGACAGAGGGCAGAGTTTCGATGGACGAAATTTATGATGTCACCGACGCTGAAAAGAATGTCGTTTCATCATTTCTGCATTCAATTTTTGGTGAGAGAGACGAGGCTACCCAAAATAAATTTTTGTTTGAAATTGTCGGAAAATTTGACACAGACGAAAAAACCTTTTATCTTGGACGGTGGCGTTGGTGGGTTGGTGATCATAGTTCTTTGCTTACCGAATTTGTACTTGATGAAAACCTTTCAAATATGTATGAATGTATTGCAAACGGAGAGGGCTTTTCGTGGACAACAGAAAACAATTTTCTTGAAGAATAGAAACATAGCACACCTGAGAACTTTTGGGTGTGCGTTTTTGTTGTTGACTTGATGAGGACTTTGCGTTATAATGTCAGGTGCATAAAATTTGATTTGAAGGGACACACAAAATGAAAAAATTTAAGTCGCTGGGAATTTTGCTGCTCACTGCTATGATTTGGGGCTTTGCTTTTGCGGCACAGCGTATGGGAGCAGACTATGTACCGGTTTTCACTTTCAACGGTGTGAGATTTATTTTGGGAGGAATGTCTCTCATTCCTGTAATTTTTTTCTTTGAGAAAAAGGAAGCCGACAGAGAGTTACATACAAAAAAGATGAAATCAACATTTCTTGCTGGAATTTTGGCAGGACTTGCGTTGTTTACGGCGTCAGCACTTCAGCAAAAAGGTATTGAAATCACCGGAAGTGCAGGGAAGACCAGCTTTATGACCGGTCTTTATACAGTGATTGTTCCAATTTTTGGGATTTTCCTTGGCAAAAAGACAAACATCAATATTTGGCTTGGTGCTTGCCTTGCGGTTGTGGGAATGTTTTTTCTTTGTGTTGTTGGTGAAGATTGGAGAATAAGTTGGCAGATAAACTATGGTGACATTGTTCTTCTGCTCAATGCGATATTCTGGGCGATACACATACTTATTATTGACAGTTTCGTTGAGAGAATATATTCTTTGAGATTTGCCTGTATACAATTTGTATTTTGTGCGATAATAAATTTCTGCTTTGCAAGAGCTTTGGAAAGTCCGAAATTTGAAATGCTTGACAAAGCACTTATTCCCATTCTTTATTGCGGGCTTTTGTCTGTTGGTGTGGCATATACGTGTCAGATTATCGGTCAGAAGTCGGCTGACCCCACATATGCATCAATCATACTTTCGACTGAGGCGATGTTCGGTGCCATTGGCGGAATGGTTATTTTAAATGAGAAACTGAGCACACCGGGATATATTGGCTGTGTTTTGATTTTTTCGGGGGTTATAATTTCGCAGCTGATTTTCAAGAAAAAGCAGCGAAAACCCTTTGAAAATACCGTTTCCACAAAGGACATCAGTGCCGATGATTGTCGGTGAAATAAGAAGATATCTTCGTGACAATACATCGATAAGAGTAAGCCGTTCCCTTCGTGATACAGCATACAAGGCCTTGTCAGCGAAAGAAAGATTGGTAAACAAAAACCTGAAAGAGCCTACCATTGATGAAATTGCTGCTGAAATTGGTGCCAGCCATGAGGAAGTGTCTTCGGCACTTGATGCCATTATGGACCCGGTTTCCCTTTATGAACCGGTGTACCATGACGGTGGCGATGCAATCTTTGTGATGGACCAGGTGAAAGATAACAAAAGCACGGACGATTTATGGCTTGAGGAGATTGCCATAAAGGAGGCAATGAAAAAGCTCAATAAAAGGGAAAGGAATATCTTGAAGCTGAGATTTTTTATGGGCAGAACCCAGATGGAAATTGCCAACGAGATTGGAATTTCTCAGGCACAGGTGTCCCGGCTTGAAAAAAATGCTCTGGGACATATGAAAAAGTATTTGTAAATTTTATATTAAACCCTCTGTTTTGGATGCTGAACAACAGAGGGTTTTTGATAATTTATACTATTTCTACTTGACTTTTTTCCAAAAGTTTGCTATACTTTTGTGGTGATAGTTTTTATATGCGCCCGTGGCGGAATTGGCAGACGCGCTAGACTTAGGATCTAGTATCAATGATGTGGGAGTTCAAGTCTCTTCGGGCGCACCATCTTGTGGAGAACTTATAGTTTCTGCTATGGGTTCTCTTTTTCATTATCCGTCCACTTTCCACAAATCGACCTTCGTCTTCAGACTCGCTCTCTTTGGAAGAGACCCCTACTCGAAAAACAATTCACCGGATTGTTTTTCTGTTCCGGCTTCGGGCGCACCAGTTACATTGAAGCTTGTCGTGCATTTCGGCAAGCTTTTTTGCTTTTTTATATTGAAAAAATTTGTTTCAAAAATTGTTTCAAGCTTTTCTTGTAACTCTTGACACAAAAGTTATATTGTGGTATTCTATAAATAATAATTTAATTTGGATTTATGCCACATAAAAGTGGTAAAGTTAAGGAGGAAAAATAAATGAAAAAGACAGTATTATCACTTATACTGGTTGCAGCTATGCTGATGAGCTGTGTTTGCACTGTTGGTGCGGCAGGACTCACTTCTGTCGGTGAGTTATCTCAGTTTATGAGGGCTTCCCTTGTGCCCGGTGACATTTCACTCAGCACAAATAATGTGACATACGCTGATACTCTTTCTGTCACAGAAACCACAGAGTTTTATGCAAAGGCTACTCTTGATATGTCTCATGTACAGCGCGATATCCAGAGAGCACATGAAGAACTTGCAAACGATACTTTACGCGCAGAGCTTGATGCAAAAGCAGTAACCGGTCAATTTACCATCACAGTGAATATCGGTGCTGGTGTTTATGTTATACCTGATGCTGCATCAACTGATACTGCAATGGCAGGATTTAATGATGAAGCAAAGTTGCTGTTTGAAGAAGTAGCACCGAGAACTAAGTCTGGTGACTTTTCAACAGGTCATACAATAACGGTAAATGTTAAAGTAAAGGACAACAAGACAGTTGCAGATCTTGCAACAATCCCGAATGAAATTGTATTTGCCTATGGTGGACTTAAGGCTGTAGCTGACACAACTATCGGTGGTTCAATTGCGGGTTCAGTGAGCATTGCTGATTTAGGAACAATTGATTTCACATTCTTTGATGCATCTGCTGGAACAGATACATCAGTTGCTATCCAGCCTGCAAACGTTGACTTGCCTGCACTTCCCGGTGGCGGTAGCTCCGGCGGCGGTGGCGGAACAACACCCAAGCCTGAAACACCAAAATATACTTTGAAGTACGAGTCAAATGGCGGCACAGAGTATAAAGAAGAAACCTATGAAGAAAACAAAGCTGTTAACATCGACAAAGTTCCTACAAAAGAGGGCTATGTTTTTGACGGCTGGTATGCAGATGCAAAACTTACCGAGGAAATAGATTCTGTAACAGTTACAAAAGATACTACTGTATACGCAAAATGGGTAAAGGAAAGACATCCTGTTCCCGAAAACCTCAATGGTGTTGACCACTTTGCGTATGTTATCGGTTATCCTGACGGAACTGTTCGTCCCAACGACAACATCACCCGTGCAGAGGTAACAACAATATTCTTCAGACTCTTGAAAGACGAAGTAAGAAATGTAAATCTCACAGCAGAAAACGCATTTGATGATGTAGATGACGGTGATTGGCATAATGTTGCTATTTCAACTATGGCAAAGCTTGGCATAGTAAACGGACGTTTTGAAAACGAATTTGTTCCAGATGCAAACATTACCCGCGCAGAGTTTACTGCAATCTGTGCAAGATTTGACGATACCGAAGTAGAGTATGAGGGTACATTCAAGGATATTGAAGGTCATTGGGCAGAAGAATATATCAAGAGGGCTTCGGCTTATGGCTGGATAGAAGGTTACAGTGACAACACCTTCCGTCCTGATCAGTTTATTACACGTGCTGAGGCTATGACTCTTATCAACAGAGTTCTCAACCGTGTTCCTCGTGATCCGGAAGATTTGCTTCATGACGATATGGCAATCTGGTCTGACAATATGGACCAGACAGCATGGTTCTATATCGCAGTTCAGGAAGCAACAAATAGCAATGAATATGAGCGTCCAAACAGTGTATACAAAACATGGACAGAAATTATTGAAAATAGAGATTGGGCAGCACTTGAAGCATCATTGAAGGTTGAAAAGCCCGAAAAGACAGAAGAAATTGAAACAACCGAAGACACTGACGCAACAGAGGATCCTGAAGTAGTTGAAGATGTTGAGACAACTGAGGACCCCGAAGTAGTTGAAGATGCTGAAATAACAGAAGAACCTGAAGTGGTTGAGGATGTTGAGACAATAGAGGATCCCGAAGCAGTTGAAGATGCTGAAACAACTGAGGAAGCGGATGTTGCTGCGTAACAATATGCAATATATTCCAAAGAGCCGTATTTGCGGCTCTTTGGCTATGTAAAATTTAACTTTATTCCAAAGGAGTATGCAAAATGATTTACGATTTGATTGAAAACAAAGATTTATATCTGAGTCTTGGTGAAAAGTACAAAAAGGCTTTTGATTTTATTCTTAAGGCATCACGCGAACTTCTTACCCCCGGCAAATATGTGATTGACGGTGATGACGTATATGCAAACGTAAGCGAGTATGATACAAAAACAGGCGAAGTTGTGTATGAAGCACATAAGGACTATGTTGATATTCAATATTTGATTTCAGGACACGAAAATATTTATTGGAAGAATATCAAGGATTGTACTGTTACAACAGATTATAATGCCGAAAAAGATTGTGCGTTGCTCACTGCTGAAAACCCCGTGGTTTTGGATATGCAAAGAGGCAATTTTGCAATTCTTTTCCCGGATGATGTTCATGCTCCCTGCAGAACTGCCGGCGAAGTTTCGCACGTTAAAAAGATTGTGGTAAAGGTAAAAGTTGATTAGCCAAAGATACATAAAGAAACACACCTGCGAGAATTTGCAGGTGTGTTTTCGTGTCCTTAGAACTATTTGCTGGCTTTAGCTTCGCAGTATGCACATCTGTATTCGTGCAGCTCACGATTTGTAAGCTTGAAGATATTTGGAAGCTCTTGCTCGGTTGTGGTGATGCATCTTGGGTTCTTGCAGAAGATTACATTTATGAGTTTTTCGGGAAGAGTCATTTTCTTCTTTTCACAAAGCTTGCCGTCTTCAATTACATCAACGGTTGCGGTAGGTGATACATAACCCAAAATATCCATATCAAGGTCAATTTTTGCATCAATCTTGATAATGTCTTTTTTGCCCATTTTCCGACTTGATGCATTTTTGATGATAGCAACAGAACAATCAAGTGCGTCAAGTGCCAGGAGGCTATAAACCTCCATACCCTTGCCTGCCTCAATGTGGTCAATTACAAAGCCGTTTTTTATTGAATCAATATTCATACTATTTTACCTCCAAAAGCTTCAAAATCAAAGCCATACGCATATACTTGCCGTTTAGAACCTGCTTGAAATAGCAAGCCCTCTTGTCGTCATCAACTGCAACGCTGATTTCGTTTACTCTGGGAAGAGGATGCATGATTGAAAGGTCTTCTTTTGCGGTTGCAAGCTTTTCGGGGGTGAGAATATAACTGTCTTTGAGCCTTAAGTAATCTTCCTCGTTGAAAAATCTTTCCCGCTGAACTCTTGTCATATAAAGTATATCAAGCTGTGGCATGAATTCTTCCAAATCCTTGGTTTGTACATATTCAAGTCCACAGTCTTTTATTTCATTTTTGACATAACTTGGAACTTTAAGTTCATCAGGTGAAATAAGCACAAATTTTATACCCTTATAACGGATAAGTGCATTTATGAGAGAGTGAACCGTGCGTCCAAATTTAAGGTCGCCGCAGAGCCCAACAGTAAGATTATCAAATCTGCCTTTTTCACGGTGGATAGTGAGCAGGTCTGCAAGGGTCTGGGTGGGGTGATTGTGTCCGCCGTCGCCTGCGTTTATCACCGGAACGGATGCGTTCATTGCAGCAACGAGGGGTGCACCCTCTTTTGGATGGCGCATAGCTATGATGTCAGCATAGCAGGAAACGGTTTTTGCTGTATCTGCCACGCTTTCACCCTTTGAGGCAGAACTCGACATGGCATCGGACATAGAAAGAACGTGTCCGCCAAGCTCGTACATTGCAGCCTCAAAGCTGAGACGGGTACGGGTGGAGGGCTCGAAAAACAATGTTGCAAGCTTTTTGCCGTCGCATTTGTGAGCGTATTTTTCGGGGTTTTCGATAATATCCTCGGCAACAGCTATTATTTCTTCAAGTTCTTTAGTTGAAAGGTCTTTTATATCAATTACACTTTTCATTGAATTTTATCCTTTCTTTAAAAAGTTTATATTATGCACCAATCCAGGATTCGTCAGAGGGGTTATTGCGGAAAGCAATGAGCCTCTTTATATCATCGGTTTTGATGTAGCCCTCATCTGCCGCAACCTCTGCAATAACGTCAAAGTTTGTAAGGCTGACATTTTTAACGTTTGCCGCAGCTAAGCGGTCAAGGCCTTTCTGCATACCATAAGTGAAGATTGACACAATTCCCAAAACCTCGGCACCTGCCTCGCGGAGGATGTTCACAACTTCGATTACGCTGCCGCCGGTTGAGATAAGGTCTTCAACAACAACAACTTTCTGACCGGGGAGAAGCTTGCCCTCAATCTGGTTTTGTCTTCCGTGGTCCTTTGCACCACTACGAACATAGCCCATAGGGAGCCCCATAAGATGTGCGGTGATTGCGGCGTGGGCAATACCTGCTGTTGATGTCCCCATAAGAACTTCAGCTTCCGGGTAGTTTTCTTTTATAGTTTTAGCAAGCGCAGTTTCAACATCGGTGCGAACATCTGTGTCACTAAGCGTCAGGCGGTTGTCACAATAAACCGGACTTTTTATTCCGCTTGCCCAGGTGAAAGGTTCTTCGGGACGGAAAAATACAGCCTTTATTTTCAGTAAGTCTTTTGCAATTAAAATTTTTGTTTCCATGTTTATTTTCTCCTTATCCTACAAATTCATTTACGCATCTTCTGTAAGCGGCTACCGGGTCAACAGCCGCTGTAATGGGTCTTCCCACAACTATGTAGTCAGAGCCGATTTCTTTTGCCTGAACTGGTGTCATAACTCTTACCTGGTCACCTTTTTCGCCGTCTGCAAAGCGTACGCCGGGGGTAACGGTGATAAATTCGTTGCCGCAAGCATTGTGAACCTTTTCAGCCTCCAAGGGTGAACAAACAACACCGTCAAGACCTGCTTTTTTTGCATTTTCTGCATAGTGCATAACAACCTTGTCGATAGGCTCGTTTATGAGAAGGTCTGATTTCATAATTTCTTCGCTTGTTGATGTGAGCTGTGTAACAGCAATAAGAATAGGACGTGTTCCGTCTTCACGGGTCAATCCCTCAAGTGCTGCCTGCATCATAGGGATTGTACCTGATGCATGAAGATTTGTCATATCAACGTCAAGATTACGAAGTACAGACATTGATTTTTTTACTGTATTTGGGATGTCGTGAAGCTTGAGGTCAAGGAATATCTTGTGACCTCTCTTTTTGATTTCACGCACGATTTCGGGCCCTTCAGCATAGAAAAGCTCCATACCGATTTTTACAAAAGGTTTTTCTTCTTTGAATAAATCAAGAAAGTCAAAAACCTGCTTTTTTGTTGCAAAGTCACATGCAACTATAACGTCTTTACCCATTAGTGAGCACCTCCAATAATATCATTTAAATCTTTTATTCCATATTTTTGCATTACTGCAGGCAAATTGTTAACAATATCACGGCTTGCAAAGGGGTCAACCAGGTTTGCTGCACCAATTTCCACTGCGGTCGCACCTGCAAGCATCATTTCGATAACATCTTCGGCGGAGGAAACGCCGCCCATACCGATAATCGGGATTTTCACAGCCTCATACACCTGATAAACCATACGCACTGCAACCGGGAAAATCGCCGGACCTGAAAAACCGCCCATCTTGTTTGCGATGACGCACTTTTTGGTCTTCAAATCAATCCGCATACCAAGAAGTGTGTTTATAAGGCTTATACCATCAGCGCCCGCGTCCTCACAAGCTTTTGCGATAGATACAATGTCGGTGACATTTGGCGAAAGCTTAATAAATACAGGCTTTGTGGTTACCTTTTTAACAGCTTTTGTAACCTCAGCAGCAGACTCGGGTGATGTTCCAAAACTCATACCGCCGCCGTGAACGTTGGGACATGAGACATTCACCTCAAACCAGCCGATTTGCGGCTCGCTATCAAGTGCCTCACAAGTATAAGTATATTCATCAATGGAAAATCCACTGACATTTGCCATAACGGGCTTATTGAAAACCTCACGAAGCTTGGGGAGTTCAATGTTTTTTACCGCCTCAACACCCGGGTTTTGAAGTCCTACGGAGTTTATCATTCCCATGGGGCATTCAGCAATTCTTGGGGTGGGGTTGCCAAAGCGTGGATCTTTTGTTGTACCTTTGAAGGAAAACGTACCAAGACAGTTTATGTCATAAAGCTCTGCGAATTCATAGCCAAAGCCAAAAGTTCCGCTGGCGGGGATTATGGGGTTGTCAATGGTTATTCCCGAAAGGTTTACTTTTGTGTTTACCATATAATCTCCTCCCTCAAAAGAACCGGACCGTCCTTGCAAATTCTCTTGTTGCCATATTTGGTTTTGCATGAGCAACCCATACAAGCGCCAAAACCGCAGCCCATACGTTCTTCAAAGCTATACTGTCCTGAAGTTTTTGCAACCTTTTCGATTGCTTTAAACATCGGCTCAGGACCGCAGGTGAAGAAGTAGTCATAATTTATATCTTTCATAGCATCTGTGACAAAACCGCGGATTCCATAAGAACCATCAGCTGTTGTAACCAACACGTTTGCACCGAGTTTTTTGAATTCTTCTTCAAAGAATACATCCTCGCGGCTGTTAAAGCCCAGGATAACGGTTGGCTGCTTGCTCTCTGAAATCAGTTTCTTGCAAAGATTATACATTGGCGGAACACCAACACCGCCGCCGATAAGGAGGGGGGAGAAGCCGCTCTTTTCTGTGTCAAAGCCGTTGCCTAGAGCGATAAGGATATCAAGCACTTTGCCAGGTTTATAGCTGCTCATTTTTTCAGTTCCAACGCCCACAACCTTATAAATAAGCGTCAAAGTTTTATCATCGTAATCGCATATTGATATAGGCCGTCTTAAATATTGGTCTTCAAGCTTGATGTTCACAAACTGACCGGGGTGAACAATGTCACTTGTATCGCCGGACAGAACCATAAGATAGATATCTCTTGCGATTTTTTCGTTTTTTGTTATAGTAAAAAGTTCTTGTTTCACAATACATTACCTTTCTTATGCATCAATGGTTGAAATGCCGATGGTGTTTTGTTCCAGAACGTCCACCAAAACCTTAACAGTATCAAGTGCGGTAAAGAGGTTTACGTTGTTTTCTGTAGCCAAAATTCGAATTTCCTGACCGTCGTGGGCTGAATTTGAGCTAACATCACTGGTGTTAATGAGGTAAGAAATATGTCCCTGACGGATTGCCTCGGGAATTTCCTCACTGCCCTCACTTATTTTCTTGAATGCATGAGTACGGATGCCGTTCTTTTTCAAGAATTCAGCGGTACCGCGTGTTGCCTGAATGTTAAAACCAAGGTTGTAGAAACGACGAATGAGTGAAAGAGCTTCTTCTTTATCCTTGTCAGCAACGGTTACAAGAACAGTACCATAGTTCTGGAGCTTCATACCTGACGCCTGAAGGGCTTTGTAAAGTGCGCGGTTGAGCGTGTCGTCATATCCGATTGCTTCACCTGTTGATTTCATTTCAGGTGAGAGGTATGCGTCAAGACCGCGTAGTTTGTTGAATGAGAACACCGGAACTTTTACATACCAGCGGTTTTTCTCTGTGGGGTAGGTTTTCTTGATGCCCTGTGATTTAAGGCTCTTGCCCATAATTACGTTTGTTGCAATGTCAGCAAGGCTATATCCTGTAGCCTTTGAAAGGAAGGGAACAGTTCTTGAAGAACGGGGATTAACCTCGATAATAAACACATTGTCATCTTTGTCAACAATGAACTGAATATTGTAAAGACCAACGATTCCAATTCTCAGACCAAGCTGCTTTGCATATTTGAGAATGGTCTTTTTAACCTTTTCTGAAATACTGAATGAGGGGTAAACACTTATTGAGTCACCACTGTGGATGCCAGTGCGTTCAACAAGCTCCATAATGCCGGGGACAAATACGTCCTTGCCGTCACAGATAGCGTCAATTTCAACTTCTTTTCCAACAATGTATTTGTCAACCAGAACAGGCTTATCCTCATCAATTTCAACGGCTGTTTTGAGGTAGTGACGAAGGGCTTCTTCGTTTGCAACAATCTGCATTGCACGGCCGCCAAGAACGAAGCTTGGACGCACCAGAACGGGATAGCCAATTTCTTCTGCGGCTTTTACGCCGTCCTCAATTTTTGTAACAGCCTTGCCCTTTGGTTGAGGGATGTTGAGCTTTTTGAGTATCTTTTCAAATGCATCACGGTTTTCAGCTCTGTCGATTGCCTCACAGTCTGTGCCGATAATTTTCACACCACGGTCGGTGAGGGGTTGTGCGAGGTTGATGGCGGTTTGGCCACCCAGTGATGCGATAGTGCCCTCGGGATTTTCAAAGAGGATGATGTTCATAGCATCCTCGGTTGTAAGAGGCTCGAAGTAGAGCTTGTCCGCTGTTGTATAGTCGGTTGAAACTGTTTCGGGGTTGTTGTTTATGATGATTGCTTCATATCCGGAATTCTTGATAGTAGTAACAGCATGAACTGTTGAATAGTCAAATTCAACGCCCTGACCGATACGGATAGGGCCTGCACCAAGGACTACAACCGACTTTTTGTCAGTAATTCTTGAATCGTTTTCGCCTGTATATGTTGAATAGAAATAAGGAATGTAAGCACCGGTGTGGCAGGTGTCAACCATTTTGTAAACCGGCATAATTTTATTCTTTCTTCTCATATTGAAGACGTCAATCTCGGATTCATTCCAAAGCTTTGCGATAAAGGCATCACTAAAGCCCATAACCTTTGCGTCTTTAAGAATTACCGCGTCGTTTTTGTTGGCTTTGACAACTTCTTCAAAATCGGTTATTCTTTTGATTGCCTCAAGGAAGTAGGAGGTAATCATTGTGATTTCATGAAGTTCTTCAACGGTTTTTCCGCGTCTTAAGAGCTGTGCAACAGCATAGATTGTGTCGTCACGGAATTCCTTGATGTATTCAAGCAAATCGCTGTCTGACATATTTTCAAACTTAGCCATCCAGAAGTGGTTCACACCGATTTCAAGAGAACGGACGGATTTTAGCATACATTCTTCCAAAGTAGAGCCAATACCCATAACCTCGCCCGTTGCTTTCATCTGTGTGCCAAGCTTGTTGTTTGCAGATGTGAATTTGTCAAATGGGAATCTTGGGAACTTTGCAACAATATAGTCAAGACGCGGCTCAAACGCTGCGTTGGTGTTTGCGATTTTGATTTCTTCAAGAGACATACCAACGGCAATTTTTGCGGTAACTCTTGCTATCGGGTAGCCGCTTGCTTTTGATGCAAGGGCAGAGGAACGTGAAACTCTGGGGTTAACCTCGATGAGGTAATATTCAGAGGTTTCGGGATTAAGTGCAAACTGAACATTGCAGCCACCCTCGATTTTGAGCTCACGGATGATTTTTATTGCACTGTCATTGAGCATTTTAAGGTCGTGGTCATTAAGGGTGAGGATTGGCGCAACAACTATACTGTCACCAGTGTGAACACCAACAGGGTCGATATTTTCCATACCGCAGATGGTGATTGCGGTATCGTTTGAGTCACGCATAACCTCAAATTCGATTTCTTTGTAGCCCTTAACGCTTTTTTCAATAAGAACCTGAGAAACAGGTGAAAGCTTGAATGCGTTTGTACCTATTTCAATCAGTTCTGCTTCGTTATAAGCAAAGCCGCCACCTGTTCCGCCAAGAGTGAAAGCAGGGCGAAGAACAACGGGGTAGCCGATTCTTTTTGCGGCTTCTTTTGCTTCGTCAAGTGAATATGTGATTTCAGAAGGAATAACAGGCTCACCGATTGACTGACACAACTCTTTGAAAAGCTCGCGGTCTTCGGCACGTTCGATACTTTCGCTTTTTGTTCCAAGCAGCTCAACGTTACATTCTTTGAGGATACCTTTCTTTTCAAGCTGCATAGCAAGGTTGAGACCAGTCTGTCCGCCAATGCCTGGAACGATTGCGTCCGGTCTTTCATAGCGGATGATGCGTGCAATATATTCAAGAGTAAGAGGCTCCATATATACCTTGTCTGCGATGGTGGTGTCTGTCATAATTGTCGCAGGGTTGGAGTTTGCAAGGACAACCTCATAGCCCTCTTCCTTGAGTGCAAGACACGCCTGAGTGCCTGCATAGTCAAATTCAGCAGCTTGTCCTATAACGATAGGACCCGAGCCTATAATAAGTATTTTCTTCAAATCTGTTCTTTTTGCCATTTTTCTTTTCCTCCTGAATTTATATTTTCTGTTCCTGCCATACAATGTGTCCATTATGTATGGTCATCAAACATCTGCCGAAAACTTCGTCGCCTTCAAAGGGCGTGCTGCGTCCTTTTGACAAAAAGTCTTCGGGGTTTATCTTATATTTTGCATCAAGGTCAAAAACCGTAAGGCTGGCTTTTGCACCTTCCCTGATTTCTGCCCCTATTCCAAATCTCTTTCGCGGGTTGTCGCAGAGGAGAGAGAGGAGCTTTTCAAGGGTGATGATATTTGTTTTAACAAGATGTGTGTAAAGTATGGGAAAGGCGGTTTCAATCCCCACAACGCCCATAAGGCTGTCTTTTAGACCTTTTGATTTTTCTTCAGCCGAGTGTGGGGCATGGTCGGTTGCAATCATATCGATTGTGCCGTCTTTTATTCCCTCAAGAAGTGCTAAGCGGTCTTCCTCGCTGCGAAGGGGTGGGTTCATTTTAAATCTGCCGTCTTCCCGCAAATCTTTGTCGGATAAAACAAGGTAATGTGGAGCGGTCTCGCAGGTAACGTCAAGCCCGTCTTTTTTTGCCTGCCGGATGAGTTCAACGCTTTCTTTGGTTGAAATGTGGCAGACGTGATAGCGGCACCCTGTTTCTTTTACAAGCTCAAGGTCGCGTTTTATGGGACCCCATTCGCTCATTGACGGGATGCCCTTGTGACCATGTTCTTTTGCGTAGATACCGTCATGTATATATCCACCGTTGAGCAACGAATTATCCTCACAGTGGGCGGAAATAATTTTTCCCAGATGTTTGGCTTCAAGCATTGCCCGTTTCATCATATCAGGGCTTTGCACACCTCGCCCGTCATCGGAAAAGCCGGCTACAAAAGGTGACATATCCGCCATATTAGACAGTTCCTCGCCCAGCTCTGATTTTGTAATGGTTCCAAATGGATAAACGTCAATCACTGCTGAATTTTTGATTGCATCAAGCTGGACCTTGAGATTTTCAGAACAATCAGGTGCAGGGCTCAGGTTTGGCATACTGCACACCGAGGTGTACCCTCCGCGGGCACAGGCGCGAGTCCCGCTTTCGATGGTTTCCTTATATAAAAAACCCGGCTCTCTCAGATGAACGTGAACATCTGTAAAACCGGGAAAAATGTATTTGTTATTAAAAGAAATAGTTGTAGAAGGGAATTTGGAAACAAGAGGAGTGTATTCAAGAAACACTTTGCCGTCAGCAATGAAAATATCCTGCTTTGTGAACTTGCCGTCTGTATAAACTTGCGCATCCTTTAAAATACAATTCATGGTAAATCCCTTTCTGACATTTTCATATATTCTATCACAAACAAAGGTCGGTGTCAACACAAAAACAAATATTTTTGTAAATAAAAACACGCCCGAAATTTTGGACGTGTTTCTCAGAAAGCTTTTATGCCATGTTGTATTTTTTGAGCATTTCCTTTTCAAAGTTGAGGAGATATGCTGCTTCTTCGTCAATGCGAGCTTCGGTGGGATTTTCCACAAGGTTTATGTCAACGCTGTGGTTCTGGCACCGATTGCACCGACAATGATTATGTAATCATATCAGTTTTCAGAAAGAACCTTTTTCATATCTTCACGAGCGGATGCAATAAGCTCGCCGGAGAAGAACCTGCGGTTCCCAAAGAACAGTGCAAAAGTTAGATTGTTTTTTGTCATTTTAATTCAAAACCTTTCTGTCTGCGTTATTATGTAGAAGCAAAGCTTTGCAACAGACAAATAAATCTGCTGTTAAAAACGGAACAAGTCCGAATTTTAATCCCAAATTATTAACGTTAATGTAAAATGCATAAAAAATAACAAAAACATTATAAAAAATTATACATTCTTCACTCAATTGTGAAACAGCTAAACCCAAATTTTATGAAAAAAAACAGTAAAAAATTTAATTATTGAGAAGATTGTACTATAATATGCGAATATTGTCATAGACTATGACGGAAATTTCAATTATAATAATATTGTATTTATGATGGGATTGTACATTGTTCCAAAAATATTTCTATGACAAGGTGCAGAGTGTTAAAAATCTTTGACGATTTGTCGTTTTTACTAATTTTATTACCAGGAGGAGAATTCGATTATGAAAAAAACATCAATTATTTTGTGTATAGCGATGATACTTTCGATGCTTACGCCTTTTACTGCCTTTGCGGCGGTTGCTGATGATTCAACCGACGGAAAAATCACGTGGGCGGGATATGACTGGGAGGTTAAATGTGAATCTGAATATCTGAAAGAGGATTTTTCTGCCTGTCAGTGTGGATATATATACCTTGATGACAGCGAACAGATTCATTTTGAGCTTGAAAAAGTAGGCACAAACGGTTACGGTGGTACTCATTATATAAGATTGCCGCAGAAAGCAACCTTCTGGAATGACAACTTCGATATTCAGTTTGACGTAAAAATGGTTGAACACGGTGAATTTATGGGTCTTGTTTTGTACGTACCCGGCAATAAAAGATTTTATATAACCTGGGATAAAAAGGGTTTTTCATACTATGACGGTGAGGACCGACGTGCATACGATTTTGAATTTGACAATGAATGGAAGACTTTTCGTATCGAAAGACGCGAAGATAAACTGAAATTGCTTCTCGACGGAGAACAGGTTTTGTACATTGACCTTCAGCCGATATACTGGAACAGTGCAGGAGAAACTGCTTTTCAACTTTATTCAAGGTCTTCAACAAATCTGGCGGCAAATATGCTTGTGAAAAATATGGTTATTGACAATACGACATATGAAAAAGCAATAACAATGTCACCGATTGATGGAGATGTGTTTGAACTTGGCGAACCAGTTACACTGACTGCAAATGCAGCTATTCCAAGCAGCCCCGGATTTTTTGGTACGAACAGCACAACGGTATCTTATTATTTAGGTGATCTTAAAATAGGTGAAAAAACTGTAACAAGAAATGGCACGCTCAGCGGCGGCGGCACCACGGGCGATTATAAATACACCCTTTCAAATTTGCCTGTCGGTTCTTATACTGTGAGGGCGGAGGCATCAGACGGCACGTTTTCACTGCCCAGGACCTTTACGGTTGAAAATACTTATGATGTAAGCATTTCAGGCAATGAAACTGTTGAGTTGGGAAATACAGCAGAAATTTCCTTTAACAATACTTCGAATGAAGATATTTCAAAGGTTTCATATTATGTGAACGGTAAGCTTGAAGAGACAGTTGAAGCATCACCCTTTGATTTTTCAACAACGATGAAAAAGGTCGGTGTGTCTTCGGTTTATGCAGTGGGGCACCTTGCTGACGGAAGCACAATCACTACCGATGAAATATTTGTCAATGTGAAAACTTCTTCTGCCGGTTCGTTTTCGTTGAGTCAGGAATATGATTTGTCATATACTTTTTCGTCGGGTACGGGAAAGGTAGAAGTAAATGACGGATATTTCGGGCTTAATATGACACATACAGAAAACGGAATAACTTATGTATCAAGGGACAATGCTTTGGCAGAGTATCCGCTGACTCCCGGTGGTGTAGGTACATATAGGATTGTTGTTGCGTCGGGTATTGCCGAAGTTTACCGAAACGGACAGCTTATCTTCTCGGATTATTTGCCCCGAAGCAGTGAAAGCTCAGGCCTTTCATATTCGGGGGTTTCAAGTGTATCCCTTTCGGGCAGCGGTGTTAAAAATGAACTGTTCAGGCGTGAACTTTCAGGAGAGAGGGAAATAACCGAAGAAAACTTCAAGATAGGGTCTTTCTATTCTTTTGAATTTGACAAAGCTGATGCATCAAGTGAGTCCATACTTTTATACGACGGAGATTTTGAAATTTCACTCAAATTTAATGGTGGAATTGTTGCAAAAACTCAGGATATCACAGGTGGTGCAATAACCGAAAAAACCATAACAGATGAGGTGAAGGCAGGATATTACAGGCTTACTGTTTACCGCGGTCTTGCACAGCTTTTCAGAGATAACAAATTCTTGGCATCATTCAGGGCGCCGAAGATTTTCCATAAAACCTCTGTAAGAAGAGTTATGTCCGGAACAAATAAATCTACATTTATCTCGGTGAAAAACGCGGATGACATTTATTATTTCAGTGAAGATTTTGAAAAGAAAAATGAGCTTGACCCACTTGAATACTGGTATGATTTTTATGGTGACGTTTCAGCAAGTGTAAGTTATGGCACGATGACAATTTCTGGCGACGGTATCTACCTTCTTGATGCAACAGCTGAAAACCCCGAAATCAAGTGGAGTATGTATGTCACTGACCCTGCAGACTGGAATGTTTCATCGGGCAATAGTGACTCAAAGTCTATGGCGATTGCCCTCAGATACCGCACAGAGTTTGAAAATATAAAGCTGGTGTATACGCACGAGGTGGGTCTTGACAGTTCCGGCAAAAGAACGCAAACCGGTACATGGTCCATTGTTGAAGCAGATGGAGAAGAAGAAGTAATTGATCAAAGTTATACAGAAGTAACTGCCAATGAGACCACTGTTGCTACGGCATCATATTTGATGTCACTGGACAGCACACACTCGTTAGCACTTTCAGTTGATAATGACAAGCTTACACTTACTTGTGACGGAAATACGATATTTGACGGGGTTGAACTGAATTTTGCCGGCAACGGCAAGTTCGGCTTTGATACCGGAGATTTTGGAATTATAAAAATTGATAATGTAAGCTATGCCGGCAATGGCAAGGTGAACAGCGGAATAAATTACACCTATTGGGAGTCTTCAACCTATCAGGGAACTCCGTCTGCATATGAAGGTGATGCGGAAGGAGAGGCTGTTTTGGGTCTTTCAACGACAGGTGGTTATGTTTCTACCATGGATAAAGGTGACACATGGTCGGTTGTTCCAAGCAAGGGTTATCAACAGAAGAACCTTATAAAGCTTGCTTCGGGAAACTGGCTCTGTGTTTATGATACTTCCCAGGACCAGCTTTTCAGCGTTGCTTATCTTTTGGATTCAGAGTGGAATTTGCTAAATAGAACAAATATCCAGCATTCGGGCGACGGAATGTACGGACGCTATGGCATGGGAAATGCCCTTATACAAGGAACAAAGAAATGGGGTTCGGCAGAGTATCCGCGTATCTACTACACGGCAGGCTATGGAAGCGAAGAAAAAGGAGAGGCCTGGGTTTATTATTCTGATGATGAAGGTCGCACATGGGAGTATTGCAAAACACGGATGTCCCTTGATACAATGAACGGTATGCTCATTGCAGAATCATCTCTTGTTGAGCTTCCTGACCATACATTGAGAATTTACACAAGAACTGACAAGGGTTTTGTGTATTCGATGGATTCTTATGACGGCGGTGTAACCTTTGACAAGAGCACCTTGAAACCAACACAGTTTATTGCTCCGTCAACTTGTTTCTCCATTTGTCGTGACGAAGACAACCCCAACACATACTATATGATTTGGGAATATGAGCCGACCACGGCGTGGCTCAGTATGGTTCAGCTTCCCAGAAGCCGTACGGCTGTTGCGGTTAGCTATGACGGATGTGAGTCTTGGGAATATATAATGGAAGCAGATGACCGCGGACCTGACGATGTTGAGCTTCATCATGCCAACAACATTATGGGGGTTGTACACGGAGTGGCTTATGCGACATCAACCCATCTTTATTCAAAACCGAGAATCAGCGCTGATAAGCGTAATGGTGCGATGACTTATGCTGTTGACCCTGAAAATGTGAAGACGGTCAAGCGTTTCACAAGTCCCCACTATGTTGTGCCGGACTATGACAATATTTCAAAAATAGCTTCAAAACAGATTGTTTTGCCAAAAACCACAGGAACAGCTATGATTTATGGAAATATGTTACCGTCAAAGGCAGACAGTGCAGAGTTTGTCGAAAGTGCTGTTATTGCGAAAGCGGTTGGTGCAACAGTTACGTCTACTGCTGACGGAGTGAGCTTTACTATTGGCGACGGATATATTGATTTTATAAAAAATTCTGCTGAGTATGCCATAAACGGCGAGACAAAAACCGCTTCAGATATTTGTTTGTCAGAGAATGGTGAATATTTAAATCCCAAAGTTATTGCTGAAATTTTTGATAAGACTTATGCAGAGAGCACTTATTGTCACTTTTTGCTTACAGAAAAGTTTGTACAGTCAACATTGGATGGAATTGAAAACCTGGTTGCCGGCGTGTCTGAAAACCTTATTATCTGTATCGAAAGTTTTAAGTCAATCAACAGTTGGGAAGAATTAAAGACCTTCTTTACAGATTACAAGTATCTTTTGAACCTTTACACAAGCTTTTCAGATACTTCATACAAGAATATGTATACTGCATACACAGCACTTGATGTAAGTGGAATTTCGGATTATGAAACACTTGATGCAGCCATTCAAACCCTTATAGATGCCGAAAAAGGCAGAATAGGAGAATTCTTGGATGCAATAAATTCAGCATCAGCTGGAGGTGACGCTGCTGCCATCAAGACTCTTCTTACAGATACTTACAAGGATATGCTTTCATTCACAATTGACACATCTGATGTCAAGAACGATGTAGCAATCTATGAAAAGATGACAGGACTCGTGTACAGCAGTGTTTCAGAGGTTGAGAACGTATTCCTTGCAGCACACGAAGCACAAATTTATGCAGAAACCGGAAAGAGTGATACAATATCCCTTTCAACTGTAAGTCGTGGCTTTGAAGGGTGGAATACTCTTGCAGGTAACAGCCTTGGCGGAACACTGAAGTTTGTCAAAAACAATGAAAATGTAACAAGACTTTCAGCTTATGCAGGGCTTGAAACCGACAAGGAGCAGGTGGAAGATACTTTCGAAAACGGCCTCGTATATTACAACGACGGAGCCTTTGACGAAAGTGTTATATCTTCAGGTATAACTGTTGACGCTGCATCAGGAACAGCAACCTTCACAGGTGCTGATGGTACTCTTACCATAAAGGGCAGTGAAAAAGCAAAATCAAATACAATG
Source organism: Clostridia bacterium (assembly GCA_017456605.1). GTDB lineage: Bacteria > Bacillota > Clostridia > Monoglobales > Monoglobaceae > SIG440. Next base: position 58,849 of record JAFTJA010000014.1, read on the forward strand.
ATTACTGTATTTGATATGACCAAGCCTGAGGGAACAATAACAGGAAACTTCTATACGGGAAACAAGTTTGCCTATATTGATTTTGTGGCGGACGGTACATCGGTGGGCGAGCTTTCGGATACACTTAAAGCGGCAGAAAATCTGACCTATCGGGTTGAGATGTCCCTTGCAAACGTTACGGTATTTGCAAAAGCGAAAGACGCAGAAGACACAACGTATGAGCTTGTGGGAACAACCACTTCAAGCAACAATACAAAAACAGTCTGGGAAGTAACCTTTGACGGTGACGGAGCAACAGCTACTCTTTCAAACATCGGTATTTACTCAGCACTTTCAAGTGTAAGGTATGAAACAACGGGGTATGTGTTGCAGGACGATATTCATTACACTGCAAACGGTACAAACGGCAACAGTATGCAGGACTTGATTGATTCAGGAAACAATATAGATTCGGGAAATGTCATGGTTGATGAAAAGGGAAACCTTCTGATAGAAAAACAGGAGGGCGGAAGCAATTCGGGAATACATTTTTCTGAAAACAAGGCACTGAAAGGCAAATTTGACCACGCTGTTATTGAAATCAGAGCAAGCCTGGACGATTCCGCTGTTGCTGAAGGTGTTCCCAAGTATCTCTATCTTTATCATAACGATAATACAATGCACAGATATTCCACATACAGATTTGCTCCCAATACTGTAAATAACACAACCAACGATGTAGGTTCTGTGTATTCATGGGAAAAAGATCAGTTTTTTGATATAAGATTTGTGACAACGGTCGTGGATTTTGATGAAACCGATGAGCCAAGGACGGTTGCAAGTGTTTTTGTGAAAAAAGCTGAGGAAACAGACTGGACTTGTATTGCTCACGACCAGTTGCTTACCAATGTGCAATCGGATATTTCACCAGATGCTCAGATAGATTTTATAACTGCAACGGTTGGAATGAAATTCTATGTGGCCGATATTTCAGTAAAAACATATAACAGACCTGCTGCTGAATACAGCTTTATAAATACTGCGATAGATTTTCCGACGGTTGATCACATATTTACCTTTGATTACAGAAGACTTGATGCTGATTCATCGACCGATTTTGTAATCGGCGGCAGTGATTACAGCCAGACTTTTAAGATTAGTTCTTACGGAGTGGAGTCAGAAGAAACAGACGGTGTGTTTGCAAGCGTGGACATCAACGAAGATACATGGTACAGGTTCTTTGGCAAGGTAAAGATGAAAACCGAATCGGTATTCTCGTTTGATACAAGCAAACGAATCAAGAACGAGATAAGCTTGTACATGATGGACGCAAACGGAAATGTTACAACACTGTTTGAAGATTTGCCGATGCTCAAGGTGAGCGGCAAGGGAGGAATAAGATTCACCTTGCCCAAAACAAGCACAGCCGGAATTGAACTTAAAAATATCAGGGTTTATAACGGCAGAGCACTGGATATTGTTTCTTCTGTAAGTGATGAGGGGATTGCTACGATTGTGGCGGATTTCCTGAATGATGACAAGAGCCTGAATGGAACTCCGGTGGTAATCGGCGGGGTTTATAAAGATGACATTTTGAATGGTTACAATTATTCAGGTGTTTTGGAAAATGTTTCAGCGTACGAAATAAAACGTATTCAGGTAGATAATATTATGCATGACAATATCGAAGAAAACAGTAATATACACTATAAACTGTTTATGTGGAGTGATTTTGCAACGCTTATTCCAATAACAAATCCTGCAACAAAATAAAAATCAAAAAGACACACTCCAGAGTGTGTCTTTTTGATGTGCAAGGCTTTTGAAAGAACACGCTTTTTTGCATGTTTAAAAAAACAATGCGAGTATCAAAAGATATTGACTTCTACATGTTTTGTATGTTATACTGAAAACGCAAAATTTAATAAAATTCACACAAAGTGTCGGTTATTCCGAAAAAGGCTTTCAGCCAAGGCATAGCCGGTGAAAAGGGAATGGGGTGCGAATCCCCTGCGAGAAACTGTCGGTGTGTGCATCGAATGTTTTTGTATCCGTCGGTGAAAGCCGGTCATTGGGAAACTGAGAAGGCAGGATGCAAAAATGCGGATTTTTATTGAAATCTATATGATGCGAGTCACAAGACCTGCTTTGATGCTATTTCGCAAGTGCTTCAAAAGCACAGAAATAGCGTTTTCGTGTGCGTGTACATACGGATTGTGATTCATCACAGGAAAACTCAGCTGTGGTAAGTTTTTTAAAAATTTACCGCAGCTTTTTATTTTGCAACAGAAAGGAGAACTGTATGAAGGAATTTAAGACGTATCATCCGATTATAAATTTCTTGTATTTTGTATTTGTAATCGGATTTTCTTGCGTTTTTATGCATCCGGTGTGTCTTGGCATATCGCTTATATGCGGTTTTGCATACTCTGTGATGCTGAAAGGAAAACGCGCAATAAAAATCAACTTAATATATATGTTGCCGATGCTGATTGCTATGGCGGTTTTAAACCCTGTGTTTAACCACGAAGGTGTGACAATACTCAAGTATCTGCCGGATGGTAATCCACTCACCCTTGAGTCTGTAATTTATGGCTTTGCGGCGGCTACTATGATTGCGAGCGTTATATGCTGGTTTTTCTGCTATAACGAGATTATGACAAGTGACAAGTTTATTTATCTGTTTGGCAGAGTTGTTCCGGGGATGTCCCTTATTATCTCAATGACACTTCGTTTTGTACCGAAATTTGCGGCTCAGTTAAAGGTGGTAGTGGATGCCCAAAGGTGTATGGGACGCGACGTAGCAAAGGGGAGCATAATAAAGCGGGCAAAATGTGGACTTAATATTTTGTCCATTATGACTACATGGGCATTGGAAAACGCACTTGATACAGCAGACAGTATGAAATCCCGTGGATATGGGACTCCCGGCAGAACGTCTTTTTTGATATTCACCTTTGATAAAAGGGATAAAAAGGCACTTTTGTGCATTTCTTTTTTGGGAATATATACTCTGGTAGGAAAGTTGATGGGGGAAATGTATTTTAGCTATTTCCCAAGGATTGAGGCAAACCTTTCATTTTTTGGAATAAGCGTATTTGTTTCCTATCTATTCCTTTGTATGTGCCCTGTGATTATTGAAATTTGGGAGGTGAGAAAGTGGAAAGCTATCGAATCGAAAATTTGAGCTTTACATATCCAAGCAGAGATGAAAAAGCCCTTGATAATATTGATATTACAATCAATCAAGGTGAATTTGTGCTCATTTGCGGAAAATCAGGCTGCGGAAAGACTACACTTTTGAGGCTTTTGAAATCCGCGCTTTCGCCTTTTGGAAAAGCAGAGGGAAGCATTTATTTCGGTGGAAAACCTTTGCCTGATTATAATGCAAAGGAGCAAGCTGGAAAGATAGGCTTTGTTATGCAATCGTGTGACAACCAGATTGTATGCGACAAAGTGTGGCACGAGATTGCCTTTGGTCTTGAAAGCCTTGGATATTCCACTCCGGAAATCAGGACGAGAGTTGCGGAAATGGCATCGTTTTTTGGAATAGAGAGCTGGTTTCATAAAAAAATATCAGAACTTTCGGGTGGGCAGAAACAGATTTTAAATCTCGCAGCGGTTATGGTTATGCAGCCGTCAGTTCTCATATTGGACGAGCCCACAAGTCAGCTTGACCCCATCGCTGCGCAGGATTTTTTGAATACGTTGAAAAAAATCAACCGCGAACTTGGTGTATCAGTCATCCTGACCGAACATCGTCTGGAAGATGTGTTTCCAATGTCAGACAGAGTTATTGTTATGGACAGCGGAAGAATTATTGCAGATAATGTGCCCCGAAAAGTTGGGGAGATATTAAAAAATATTAACCATGATATGTATTTGTCATTGCCGACTCCAATGAGAGTTTATGGAGCGGTAGAAAATTCACTACAGTGTCCGCTTACTGTCCGCGAGGGCAGGGAGTGGCTTGAAGAGTATTCTTTGAATAATGAACTCAATCCCGAATGTGTTCCCGAACCAGAGCCTTCCACTGAAAGCGATGATGCGGTGGTTGAGATAAGGGACGCATGGTTCAGATATGAAAAGAATTCGCCTGATATAATAAAAGGCTTGAATTTGAAAGTGGAAAAAGGCGAGCTGTTTACCATTGTGGGCGGGAACGGAACAGGAAAAACAACAGCCTTATCCATAATTTCAGGGCTTAACACACCATACAGAGGTGAAATCTTTATAAACGGAAAGAACATTTCAAAAATACATAATCTACATAATGAAACTTTGGGTGTTCTTCCTCAAAATCCACAGAGCGTGTTTGTGAAAAAGACGGTTTATCTTGAGTTGATGGAGATGTTGCTCGAAAGGAAACTGCCAAAAGAGGAAATGGAAGAAAGAGTCAGGAGAATATCGGCATTGTGTCGCATTGAAAAACTACTTAAAAGCCATCCTTATGATCTATCAGGCGGTGAGCAGCAACGAGCAGCACTTGCAAAGGTATTGCTCCAAAACCCCAAGATATTGCTTTTGGATGAGCCTACAAAAGGGATGGATGCACACTTTAAAGAAGAATTCGCAGCTATTTTAAGTGACCTAAAAGCAAAGGGCGTTACGATGATTATGGTCTCTCATGATATAGAATTCTGCGCGGAATTTGCTGACAGATGCGCTCTTATATTTGACGGCACTGTAACATCAAGCGGAAGACCAAGAGAATTCTTTGCGGGTAAGAATTTTTATACCACAGCCGCAAACCGTATGGCAAGAACCCAGCTTCCAAACGCAGTTCTTGCTGAAGATATTATACTTGCCTGCGGTGGAACGATATGTAAAAAAGAAAGCCAAATCCGCATTGTCGATGCTCAGAGTGAAGAAAATGAAACAGAAGAAGATAAAATAGAGACGAAGAAATTGACTCCGGCGAGAATAGTTATCGGCTGTATATTTGCATTGCTTTTTGTGCTTAACTCAATATCGTTTGTGGCAGGAATAGACATGTTTAACTTTGCAGAAATAAGCAGACTTGGGTTGGGAACTCTGCAGATAATCAGCATATGTGAAATAGTAGTAGCTTTCTTTTGTTTCTTTCCAGGTAAGGAGCTTGAAACAAAAGTAATTCAGCAACCCCCAAAAGACCGCAAGCTCGCAAAACGTACATTTGTGGCTGCACTACTTATTTTGCTTGCAATACCTATTACTATTTGCTTTGGTACATATTTTTTAGATGACAGAAAATATTACTTTATAAGTCTTTTAATCATCATTGAAACTATGATACCCTTTTGTCTGGTTTTTGAGAGCAGAAAACCTGAGGCGAGAGAGCTTGTTGTTATAAGTGTTTTATGTGCGATAGCAGTCGCAGGTAGAGCAGCTTTCTTTATGCTTCCACAGTTTAAACCCGTCGTTGCACTTATTATAATTACCGGGGTTTGCTTTGGCGGAGAAACAGGCTTTTTGGTTGGAGCGGTGACCGGCTTTGTATCAAACTTCTTTTTTGGTCAGGGTCCCTGGACACCGTGGCAGATGTTTGCATTTGGTATAATCGGTTTCATCGCCGGAATACTTTTCAGAAAAGGTTTGATAAGAAAAACAAGGGGTTCCCTTTGTGTGTTTGGCTTTGTTGCCACATTTGTTATTTACGGGGGAATAATGAATTTATCTTCCGTTCTTCAGGTATCGGCAAAACTCACACCAAAAGTGATTGCAGCGGCTTATATAAGCGGCGCTCCGCTGGATTTGATTCATGCGGCGGCCACGGCGTTTTTCCTTTGGTTTATTTCAGGAACATTTGTTGAAAAGCTTGAACGTGTAAAAACAAAATATGGCCTGATACAGCGATGATATAAAAATAAAGGACAGATTTCAAAATGAAATCTGTCCTTTTGTGGTGCGGATAACAGGACTTGAACCTGCATGAAATCGCTTTCACATGGACCTGATGGTCCCGCCCACTCGGTGAAAAATCAAAAACTGCATAAAATCAGGGGTTTCATACTGATACAAGTCATAAAAACTCCTGATTTTTTATGCCAATTTCATTCCGTGGAATTGGTAGAATGAAATTGAAAATGAAATAGAATTAAAACTAAACCAAATCAGTCGTATCGAAATGATGCGGCTTTTTTAATTACAGAAACGGAGGAATTAAAATGCCAAAATTAGATAGCAATTTTACAAACATACTAAATAAACTTATCACAGATAAAAACATTTCAGATAAGGAATTTCGCATACTGTGTTATCTGCTTATGAGAGCTGGAAATCAAGATGTTTGCTATCCATCTCTTAATACAATATCCAAAGATATAGACATTAGTTTAAGCACGGTTAAAAGAGCAATTCCTGAACTTGTGGACAAAGGTTATCTTAAAAAGATAAATCGAAAAAGGAAAAATGGTTCTTCTACATCAAATCTCTATAAATTTACAGGTAAGGTTTACGGAACAGGCTAAAAATATAGTGGCTCACATTTGCCTGAGGTAGTGTCAGGATAGACTACAAATAATACTTAGATAATAATACAATAAGGGATATTGCAAAAGAATAATATAAGCAATGAAATACATCGATGATTTAATTGATTGGCACTTCTTGTAGAAATTCGCAAATTAATTATTTTTTATTCCAATATCCCTTCAATACAAACTCTCGCAATGTACCAAGGCTCAACAATGGAGGCTTGAAGTTAAAAAATAGCAGTAAGGTAATTACACACCCCCTCGAACAGTTTAGTCGCTCGTACCCAAGGTTGAACAGGGCTACTGAGGCGTTAAAATAGATGGTGTGTTCCTGATTAGAATAAATATATTTTTAATCCAATAACCCTATCGGTATAAAAATTATATAGAATACGCTACTGCTAAAATGATAAAACGATACATGAAAATCACTGCAGTTAGACTGAAAATCAGTCAAAATAAATTGAAGCAGGAAAAAGCACAGGTGCATTTTGATGCCCCTGAGCCTCTAACACCGCACGGCAGAGCCGTTCGGGATGGTGTTATTGTAGGCGATTTGGTGTCATATCGGGTGCTATATAAGGTGAAACACAGGATTAAAGCGATAAATATCGGGTGATTTGCAATGTGCAACCCCAAAAAGGAGGATTTTAAATGAGTAAACAAAAAGAAAGTAAACACATAAGCATATGGATTCCCAACAGCTTATTAAAAGAGTGTGATATCAATCAAATTCGGTACGATGTGAAAACTCGTAGCGAATTTGTTGTGAGGGCACTTGAATTTTATAATTCGTATTTATTTAACAGACATATTTCGGAATATGTGAATGTTGAAATTCTAAATCGTATGGAGGCTATGTTAGATAGTCTTGAGAACAGAATTGGAAGACAAATGTTTAAGTTAATAGTTGAATCTGCAAAGACCTGCAGAATATTATTTGATGGACTTGAACACGGAATTGAAGACTATGATGAGCTTCATACTGAATGTGTTAAAGAAGCAAAA
>JAFTJA010000015.1 GCA_017456605.1 Clostridia bacterium
GCGGAAGCTGTTAAGAACCTTGAAAAGCTCATTGACATCTTAGAGGATAATGACGACGTCCAGAACGTTTACCACACTTGGGATATGCCTGATGGGGATGAGGAAGAGTAGTTATATCAAGGGCTTGCAGGTTTTGGATGAATTTATGAACGATGATATACATGCCGAACTACGGTGTACAGGATATATATCGTCACAAATTTAAGTTTGTATATCATAACCCCGAATATACCTTTCAGTATATTCGGGGTTTTTGTTTTTTGGTTTGGAATAATTTTGTGGTATTGCTTGCCAAAATGGCATATTTGTGATAACATAACCATAAGAAAAGGAGGGCTTTTTTCATGAATAATTTTTTTGCATTTTTGATTATTTTTGGATTTATATTGACGTTTTTAGGGATATTTGGGCTGTGCATTGCAGACTATATTATATCGTCATTGGGACTTTACAGACTTGCGAAACGCAGAGTGATAAAAAAACCGTGGCTCTCGTGGATCCCGGGAGTGAATTGCTGGACTGTGGGAAGCATTGTTGATGATTATGACCAGAAAAACGGAGTGAAGAGAAAGTGGAGGGTTGTTCTCCTTGTGCTTTTTCTTATATGTCTTGCTTGCGTGGTGATTTATACAGTTGCATTCGGGGCGGTGATGGACGAGATGATGGGTGATATGTATTATGCCCCCGAAAGTGACTTTTGGGGAGCTTTTGCCGGAATGTATGTTGCTATACTTGTAACTGCGTTGAGCGGAACAGCGCTTATGGCGTGTCAGATGGTATGCCTTTTCAAGGTGTTTGAATCAACTGTTCCAAAGAAAGCGGTCAAATATTTGCTCCTAAGCCTCCTTGTTCCGCTGGCAGAAGCGATTTGCCTTCTCCGGTGCTCGGACGAGGGATATTCAAATGAAGAGGCAGAGGACGCTGTGCTTATTGGTGGAGAAATTCCGGAGAAAATTTTACCGGCCTTTGAAGAGATTGCTGAGCAAAGCAGTCAGGAAGAAACGTCAACCGACGAAGACAAATTTGAAGAATAAACAGGGGTGGCATTATAGTGATTAAAATGAAGATTAAAGTGTTTTTAATAACTTTCTGTCTTCTGCTTGCAGGAATTTGTGCGCAAGGGGCAGAGAGTGATGAACGGTATATTGTGAAATTCAATGATTCGGTGCAGCTTTTCACGTCGGGCGAAGATGGAAAGACGAAAGATTATTGCAGTGCTACAAAAGACGAGCTGCTTGAGTACATTGATGCCGGAATCGTTGAGGATTATGGTATTGACTATGTTGTTGAGCTGAATGCAAAGGAATGGAATTTATCCAATATCAAAGCGGAATTCCCTGAAAAGCTGGGCTGCACAGGGAAGAATGTAAAGGTTGCGGTTATTGACACCGGCCTGGCGGGGCTTGCAAGCAATGCACTTCCTGGCTACAATTATCTTGAAGGAAATACAGACACGGCGGATAATCTGATGCACGGCACATTAGTGAGTGCACTTATTGCGTCTCCTTACGGCGTGGCATACGACGTACAGTTTGTGCCGCTTAAGTGTTTTGATGAAGGTGTTAAAACTTATACGTCAGACATTTTGGATGCAGTAGAGGATGCGGTTGACGTTTTTGACTGTGATGTGATAAATATGAGCTTTACCTTTACGGGTGAGGCAGACAGTCTTGCTATTCAGATGTTTGAAGAAAAGGTGAAGTACGCGGCAGGAAGGGGCGCTATTCTTGTTGCGTCAGTAGGAAACGACGAGAATGACACCCTAAATTATCCGGCGGCATTTGAGGATGTTATCGGCGTGGGGTCCGTGAATGAAAATAACCAGTGGTCATCGTTTTCAAATTATAACGAAAGTGTTTTTGTTGTGGCACCGGGAGAAAATATACCCATTGTAGGGTATATTGTTTCGGGAACGTCGTTTTCAGCGCCTCACGTTTCGGGACTTGCTGCTGCTATAAAATGTATGGACAAGGCAATAGATGGTGAACAATTTGCTACTATCCTTAAGAATACAGCGGTAAGAAACGATGAAAATGAATATGATACATACTATGGATATGGATTGATTGACTGCGAAGCGGCTGTGAAAAAGGCAATTAAAAATGAAAAAGTATTCATTTCGCCCATAAAATCAGCTGATGGTGAAATCTGTTCGGCAATCTACAACAACACGGCTGAAAATATGACGGTGTGCTGTATCTGTGTTTATTATGATGCGTATGGAAATCTTGAAGACTGCAAAACTGTTGATATCAAAATAGATTCCGGCAATGTTTATACCTTTAGCAATACGGACAATCAAGGTGAGGCCAGCTATTTTGTCTGGAACAACTTTGAAAAACTCACACCGTTGGCAAAAGCGAGAAGCAAATAAATAGATCTGGCAAGACAATTTATGGTCAAAAGTTGCATTTTTGCGAAAATTGTTCTAATATATGCGAAAATTGTCATAGACAAGAAAATAAATATTGGTATATAATCAAGATATATCTATTTGTTTTTTAAAATATACCTCTTACGGAAATTTCAGATATTTTTGAAGCAAATAAAGAAAGAAATTTAAGAAACTTGAAAATTTCAATTTAATCCTTTGAAAAAATAAAAATTTATATAAAAAGAGAGGTAGAAAGAAATGAAAAAAAGTATTAGTTTGGGACTTGTTTTGGCTATGGTTTTGACAATGGCAGTTGCTCTTACAGGCTGCGGTGGCGGAAATCAGGCGAAAAACGATGGCGTGTTCACCGTTTATGGCTTCGGTAATCCCGTTGATGCCAGTCAAGAAGACATTGCAGAAAAGTACGAAAAAATCTGGATTGAAAAGTGTGAGTATCCTGTTGAACCAATAATAGGCGACTTCAAAATGATAATGGCATCAGGCGATTATCCTGATATTATCGTAAGCAGAGAAATGGATGATGCCACTGTTTCAAAATATGCAGCACAGGGTATTCTTATCCCCCTTGATGAATACATAACTGAAGAAAACACACCAAACATCTGGAAGATGTTCCAGGAAACACCCTCTGCAAAAGCGGTTATTACGAATCCTGACGGACATATTTATTCTTTTCCAAATTATAAAGGCAACATAGTAGACTATGTTGAAACATACTGGTGGATAAATGATAACTGGCTCCAGAAACTTGGACTCAAAGACCCCACAACCATTGATGAACTTACAGAAGTTCTCAGAGCTTTTAAGACAAAAGACCCCAACGGCAACGGCAAGGCTGACGAAATTCCTTTTGCTTTCCACAACACAGGCTCAGCTTCATTCCCCGAAACTCTCCTTTCATGTTGGGGCGTTTCAACAAAGTTTGGAACATATGACAGCTATCTCAATGTTCGTGATGGTGAAGTTCGCTTCACACCTATGATGGACGAATGGAAAGAAATGATTAAGGTTTATGCAAGCTGGTATAAAGAAGGTCTTCTTGATATAGAATGTCTCAGTCAGGAAAATAATGCTTGGTATTCGAAACTTGCTGCAAACCCGCCGATTATTGGTTGCACATTCTATACCGCTCAAAACCCCTTTGAAACTGCAGCTGACCAGTACAAAATTATTCTGCCCATCAGCGCTGACGGAAAAATCAAACCTCAGATTCACCTCCACCCAGGCGTTAACGGCGGTAAGAACGAAGGTCACATCACATCAGCTTGTGAAGACCCCGCTGCTGCTATGAGATGGATTGATACATGGTTCTCAAAAGAAGCAACTATTGAAAACTGGTTCGGTCTTGTTGGCGAGAATGAGCCATTTGCAAAGATTGAGGATGGAATGTATAAGTGGAATGATCCGGAAAAACTTGGTTATTCTTCAATCGGGGAAATGTATACCAACGAAACCTACTCACTTGTAGCAAGATTTGGATATTTGCAGTGGGACAAAGACCGTGGAACGCTTTTTGAGGATTGTGAGGCATTCCAGGCGAAGGATAAAGTTTATGAGATGTATAAGCCATATATTGATTTCCAGACATGGCCTCGTCCTTATTATGCTCCGGAAGATGCAACAAGAATTGCAAATCTTCAGACGGATATCTTCAACATAGTTGAAGAAAACAAGGCTGACTGGATTCTTGGCAGATCTGATGTTGAAAAAGATTGGGAGAAATATCTGAAAGAACTGGAAAATATTGGCACCGATGAGTACATGGAAATCTTGCAGCGTACATATGATGTATACCAGGGCGTTCTTGATGAACTCACGGGCAAATAAGGTTTAAAGTTTTAAAAGCAAATACCGAACCCAAATTTGGGTTCGGTATTTTTTGTATAATGAAACCGTGCCAATCACTATGCGAGGGGATGTTTACCCGTCTAAATAATTATATCTGTGGGAGCAGAGGTAGGTTGAGCTTTTTGCTCGGTCTTTTTTTCTGTTTCTGTGCCGGATTCTACCTTGGCGGGTGCCGCCGAATTTGGTTCAGCCTTATCCGGAATTTGCATGCCGGAGTTGTCGATGGTGAAATTCTCTTTCAAGATTATTTCGGATACCGGAACAATTTTGTAGCCGTCTTTTTGGAGACTTTCGATTATTGCAGGAAGTGCTTCGGGAGTATGTAACGCTGCGTTGTGGAAAAGCACAATCGAGCCAGGTTTTACCTTTTTGAGAACTCGGTCGGTGATTTCACTTGCGGTGAGGTTTTTCCAATCTAAGCTGTCCACATCCCACTGGATTGTGAAGTGACCTGTCTCTCGCATAGCGCCAACGACATCGTTGTTATAGTCACCATAGGGAGCACGGAAGAGGGTGGGCTGTACGCCGGTTATGGCTTTGATTTTTTCATCGCATTTTGTGGCCTCTTCTTTCATTTTTTCAACCGAAATCTGGGTCATATGCGGGTGAGAATTTGAGTGATTCATTATTTCGTGGCCTGCATCGCTCAGCTGTTTCACTGATTCGGGGTATTTATCAACCCAGCTTCCCACCACGAAAAAGGTGGTTTTGACATTATATTTATCCATTATTTTAATGAGCTGCCCGGTATCTTCATTCCCCCAGGCGGCATCAAAGCTGAGGGCGACCACTTTTTCATTTTCAGGCATTTGCACACAGTAGATGGGGAGGTCACGCTTTGCGCTTGATACCGTCAGGGTTTCATTTCTTCCTATGTAGAAAAGTGACGTCATCAATACTGCACAGAGTATAAGCAAAATCCCTGTCTTTTTGGTGATAACAAAAATTTTCATAAATTTTCAGTCCTTTCAAGTGCTTATGTTTTAAGTATATTCGACGCTACCAAGAAAATGTCAAAAAGCACAAGTGCTGGCTGCTTTTATAAAGTCTGATTGACTGATGAGGGGATATGTGGTATAATTTAACAAAGAAAAAGAGACCAAAGACGAGAATTTATGCGCGGAGGGAAAATGCGATGTACAAAAGAGAAGTTTATACAAAGCATGATTATAAGTTGAATTATGCCATTGATTATCCAAGGGATTTTTCTGAGGACAAAAGGTATCCGGTGCTGTTTTATTTTCACGGAATGGGTCAGGTACCGGGGAATATTGACACGGTTCTTGATGCTTGCCCAATTAAGCGTGAAGTGGTTACCGACGATATGCCATTCATTTTTGTTGTTCCCAGCTGCGGTGAGGATTACACCTGGTTTCAGAACTTCAATTATGTGATTGACTTTATGAAAGATATTATTGCAAGGGAATATGTTGACGATGACAGAGTTTATCTCTCGGGCATAAGTATGGGCGGATATACCGCATGGACAATGGCTTTTGTTCATCCTGAACTTTTTGCGGCGGCGATAATCTGCGCTGGCGGCGGTCTTTATGCCGGGGTACGTGACAGGGTGAAGTTCCCCATCCGTGCAGTTCACGGAACAGCGGACACAACGGTTCTTTTCCGCGAGAGTGAAATGATGGCGGACAGAATCAACCGCGCAGGCGGCCATGTTGAGCTTATACCTATGGAGGGCTATGACCACAATGTATGGGACGATACATTCAGCAAGATAGAAACATATGAATGGTTGCTAAAGCACAGGAGAAATGAAAAGTGAAGTGGCATCTTTGGATGCCAGTTTTTGCAGAATTTTTTAAATAATGACTAATACTACAATTCAGAAAAGGACAGTTCGGTGTGGACAGTCCTTTTTGTTATGCTTTAATATGATAAATCTGTGCATATTTTCAAAAAATGGAATACGAAACGTTTCCTTTGGAAAGGATATTTTAAAGGGATATTTGGCTGTTCTAAAAAAATCTTTGGCGAATATACTTTAATGTAACCAATGGATAAAAAGAGACAGCGTATGGATGCTTCAGCTCTATTGGGTTATACATAAAACAGTGCAGAATTTAGGGAGTGAATTATTTTGAATACCGAGAACTATGCAGAAAACAACAAGGTGATTATTGCCGGAACCGTTGCCAGCGAGCTATCTTTTTCACATGAGGTTTATGAAGAGACATTTTATACCTTTATGCTCGACACACCAAGGCTCAGTGAAACCCAGGATACGGTGAAGGTTACCATATCTGAAAAATTTTTGGCGGGAGGCCGGTTTGATGTTGGCGACAAGGTCCTGATAAGCGGACAATTCAGGTCGTATAACAATTTCACCAATGTGGGGAATAAGCTTATACTTACGGTGTTTGTGAAGGATATAAGACAAAAGTTCGATGACGAAGACGAGGCAAGCCTCAACTCCATATCATTGACCGGCTACATATGCAAAAAGCCGGTTTACAGAACAACGCCTTTTGGTCGCGAAATTGCGGATATTTTGCTGGCGGTGAACCGGTCTTATAACAAGTCGGATTATATACCGTGCATTGCCTGGGGCAGAAATGCAAAGTTTGCGGAGTGCCTGAATGTGGGCGACAAGGTCTCGATAAAAGGGCGGATTCAAAGCCGGGAATACCAGAAACGCCTCAGCGAAACAGAGGTTGAAAGCAAGGTTGCATATGAGGTTTCGGTCTCGCGGCTTGAAACTGTTGACACCTTTGATTTTGAGGAAGAGTAATAGGAAATCAAGGCGGCCATACCTTTTGGTATGACTGCCCTTTTTCTGAAGATTTTACCATGAAACTATTGTTATTCGTTAAAGAATATGATAAAATGACTTTAAGCAAAAGACAAAGGAGAATTTTTATGAAAAAGAGATTATACAAATCAGCAGTGAACAAAAAGCTTTGCGGCGTGTGCGGCGGCATTGCTGAATATTTTGACCTTGACCCTACCATAATTCGTCTGGCGTGGGTGGTATTCACGCTTCTTGGCGGTTCGGGGATTATTGCGTACATAATAGCGGCACTTGTTATGCCCAGTGAAAATATCTAAGGCGTTAATATGAAATTGGAGATACTCTTTCTTTCCTGGAACATTTTTGTTATGCTTGTATTTGGGATGGACAAGCTTCTTGCCGGAGCTAAAAAATGGCGGATAAGCGAACAGGTACTTTTGCTTCTGGCATTTTTGTTCGGGGGCTGCGGGGCTTTGTTTGGAATGGTTTTATTTAGTCACAAGACCCGGAAGCCGAAGTTCAGGTTCGGAGTTCCCCTTCTTGTGGTCTTAAATGCCGTAACAGTTTTTGCTCTTTTTAAATATTTTGGTTAGGGAGTGAAGAAATTGAAAATCGCATATATTGGCATTGATTTGTTTTTTGAGGCACTTTGTTCCCTTGAAAATTGCGGCTGTGAAATCGTTGAGGTTTTTTCGTGCGTCACCGACAATAAGACAGAATTCAATGTCAAAATCAGAGAGTTTGCAGAAAAAAGAAACATTCCCTGCCAAATGACTCGCATAACAAGAGATGATATAGAAAGACTCAAGGAAAAGGGCTGCAAGATGGCGGTTTGCGGAGGGTATTATTTCAAGATTCCGTGGGATACGGACTTCCCCATTGTGAACATTCACCCGACCCTTTTGCCGGTTGGCAGAGGTCCGTGGCCAATGCCACAGGTTATTCTCAAAGGAATGAAAAAAAGCGGCGTTACAGTCCACAAAATTGCGGAAAGCTTTGACAGCGGGGACATACTTTTGCAAAGGGAATTTGAACTCTCAGATGATGAAACTCACGAAACATATATGAAAAAGGCGTGTGGGTTTTTACCTGAAATGATGGAAACTTTGGTGCAAAGCTTTGATGCTCTTTGGGAAAATGCAAAACCGCAGGAGGACTCACCTTATTGGTCGGCGCCTTTGCCCGAAGATTTTACCGTGAGCTGTGATATGACAGTGGATAAGGCGGACAAAATTTTGCGTGCATTTTTCGGGTATGAGTGTATATACCAAGGGGAAAACGAAAACTTTGAAATCATTGGCGGGAGGGCTCGAATGGGTGAAATTCCAAAGAATGGGTGCTTGCCTCTTAAAGATGGATATATAAAGGTGAAAACGAAGAAAATGTATTTTTAGTGGTGATGCATATAGGAGACGTTCTGACCTAACAAGCCCAATGTATATACAATATCTACCATAAGGAGTTGTGAGAAATGAATAAGATTATTGCATTATTTGTCTTAGTATTTCTTAGTGGCTGTATTGTCACTACAATGAATAATAGCATACCTACTCCCTTGTCAACTCAAACTGCCCAATCCGAAATTACACAAGAGGAAACAGCAGAGCCAAACTTAACTCCATCAACCTCACCTGTTAAATTACTTGTTAAGTCCATAAATTTTGACCCTGCTAAGAATATATATGCAATAAGTGGAGAAATAGCAAAAATTGTAGGAGAGTATCCAAGTGGCGCACCGTTACTTGAATTGGGAGAAGCTATAATTGTTGAATTATGTCCTGATGAAATTGTCAAATGTGATAGTTATGACACTACCACCATAAAAAAACTATATGAAGATTATTATTTGAGCAAGGATAATCAATTTCTTCACTATCCAATGATCTTTGATGTAAATAACAAAAGTTTTATCAACTATGGCAATTAGAACCATTCGAAGACAGGGGCGAAGACAGGGGGACGGTTCTATTGTGTTGACAGAAAACATTGGGGACGTGCCTGATTTCGCACAATAAAAACAGAAAAAAGGACAGTTCATTCGAACTGTCCTTTTTTTGTCTCTTTTTTTAAAGAATATCAATATATTGTGCGATGTTTTGCATTTCGTTGTCGGTTGCGGCGATTACATCAGCACATTTTTTGAGGCGTGCTTGAATTTCTTCGGGGTTTGGCACGTCTTTTTTGTATTTAACCTGATGCTCAAGGCTCGCCCAAAAATCCATGGCGATGGTACGTATCTGAACTTCAACCTTAACGGGTTGCTTTTTGTCCGAGAAGAAAACAGGGATTTCAATAATCATATGATAGCTACGGTAGCCGTTTTCCTTTGGCTTCTTTATGTAATCCTTCACAGAAAGAAGTTTCACATCGTCCTGACGGGTCAGCATATTTGCCACGGTATAAATATCGTCAATAAATGAGCAGATTACCCTGACACCTGCCACGTCATTGAGCTTGGTTGAAACGGCCTCAAGGGTTATGGGAAGACCGTTTCGCATAAGCTTTTCAGCAATGCTCTTTGGCTTTTTGATGCGGTATTTCACAGTTTCAATGGGGTTTCGGTTTTGCCTTACTGACATTTCGTGGCTCAAAACCTCAAGCTTTGTTGTCACTTCCTGAATGGCACATTGATAAATCATCATCAGCTCTTCAAACTGATGAGCAAAGTCGGCAAAGATTTTGCCGGTGTCTTCAGGAATATTAACTTGTGCCAGAAAGGCTTGTCTGAGTTCTCGTTCCATAAAAAATTCCTTTCGTATTTAGCGTATTTGTCCGTTTCCGTATATCTTATATTTGGTGGTTGTCATGGCGGCAAGCCCCATAGGTCCGCGTGCGTGAAGCTTTTGGGTGCTGATGCCGATTTCTGCACCGAAACCGAACTCAAAGCCGTCGGTGAAGCGGGTTGATGCGTTTACATAAACCGCTGCAGCGTCAACGGTATCAAGAAATTTTTGTGTGTTTTCAGCATTTTCGGTGATTATTGCCTCGGAGTGAAGACTTCCGTATTTGTTAATGTGAGAGATTGCATCATCAAGAGATTCTGCCACTTTCACGCCGATTTTGAGGTCAAGATATTCTGTCCCCCAGTCTTCTTCTGTTGCAGGCGTTGCATCAGGGAAAAGGCTACAAACAACCTCGTCGCCAATGATTTCAACGCCTTTTTGTGAAAGGGCACCCAAGATACGCGGCAGAAAGACTTTTGCAATACCTTTGTGAACAAGGAGTTTTTCTTCGGCATTGCATACCGACGGACGGCTCGTTTTTGCGTTTATAATGATTTTTTCTGCCATATCAAGGTCGGCGCTTTCGTCCACAAAAATGTGGCAGTTCCCTGTGCCGGTTTCGATTGCGGGCACTGTGGCATTTTCTACCACGCTGCGGATAAGCCCTGCACCGCCGCGAGGGATTATCACATCAAGATAGTCACGAAGCTTCATAAGGGCAAAAGCGCTTTCACGGGAGGTGTCTTCCACCAAATTTACGCAGTTTTCGGGGAGATTGACACTTTTCAAGGCGTCACGAATGACTTTGGTGATTGCCATGCTTGACTTGTGAGCCTCTTTCCCGCATCTTAAGATGCAGGCGTTGCCTGATTTTATACAAAGAGCCGCTGCGTCAGCTGTTACGTTGGGACGTGCCTCATAGATTATGCCCACAACGCCCAAGGGAACACGAACGGTTTTGATTTCAAGACCGTTTGGGCGGGTTGTGCTTGACAGCACCTCACCCACCGGGTCAGGAAGTGCGGCAATCTGACGGATACCCTCTGCCATCTGTTCTATGCGGTCAGAGGTCAAGGTAAGGCGGTCAATAAGCCCCTCACCTATATTGTTTTTTCTTGCTTCATCGATGTCTTTTTGGTTTTCTTCCAGAATGTATTCAGTGCTATCGAGAAAAGCCTGTGCGATTTTCATAAGAGCCTGATTTTTGGCATCTGCTGTGGCTGTTGACAAAATGACTGATGCTTCTTTTGCCAAAGTGCCTTTTTTTCTAAGTTCTTCCATAAAAATTACCTCGGTAAATTATTTTTCAATATATTTCATATCCCGTATGTCAATATCGGGACAGGAGTAGGTTTCGATATAGTCAAGCATACCGTCGCAATCCTCAAAAAGTGAATAAAGTGTCAGGGACTCGGGCTGCATAAAATGTTCGTCTGCTGTCCGCTGCATAAGGTCAGAGAGTGAGTCGTAATAGCCACCGGTGTTGAGAACGGCGATGGCTTTTTTGAGCCTGCCCAGCTGCTTGAGAGTGAAGATTTCAAAAAATTCTTCAAACGTACCCACACCGCCGGGGGTCATAATGAAAGCGTCGGACCTGTCTTCCATAATTTGTTTTCTTTCACGCATGGTTTCGGTATAGATAAATTCATCGCACTTGTCATAAAGGACGCCGTCAATATTGAAAAAAGAGGGGGCAATACCTATAATCGTTCCATTCTCACGACTCATTCCACGGGCAACAGCCCCCATAAGACCGCAGGCGCCACCGCCGAAAATAAGGGTGTGACCACGCCTTGCCATTTCTTCGCCCAAGACTTCACCTGCTGATATGTATTTCTTATCAATGGCATCACTCGATGCACCATAAACACAAATGTTCACAAAACCTACCTCCTGATTTTTTGATAGAGTATCAGTTTATTTGAAAGTTCACCTTATTATACCATAAGAGCAATAAAAAAGCCAGTATTTTTTGCATAAACACAAATATTGACGAATGGGACAAAACGTTGTATAATAAAGGGGTTTGGAGGTTTTTGGAAAATGTTTACAGAAAATTCATATAGAGAAATGGGAATTTCAAACGAGGTTTTTGAGTTCGGCGAAAAAATACTTGCGGGGCTTGAAACACGCTTTAAGGAAATTGATAAAACGGCAGAAGTCAATCAGCTCAAGGTAATTCGAGCAATGCAAAAGGAGAAGGTGTCTGCCGCGTGTTTTTATGAGTCTACTGGCTATGGATATGACGACTTGGGCAGGGATACCCTTGAAAGAGTGTATGCAACTTGTTTCAATACGGAAGACGCCCTTGTAAGGCCTCAGATAACTTGCGGAACGCACGCTCTGGCTTTGGCCTTATCGGCAAATCTACTTCCGGGGGATGAGCTTTTGTCACCGGTTGGAATCCCGTATGATACACTTCAGGGGGTTATCGGAATCAGGTCAAGTCCCGGTTCTCTGGCAGAATACGGGGTGACATACAGACAGGTTGATTTGCTCCCTGACGGGGGTTTTGACTGGGATGGAATAAAAAATGCCATAAACGAAAAAACAAAAATGGTGACAATCCAGCGGTCAAAGGGCTATCAGACAAGGGAAAGCTTTTCGGTTGAAAAGATAGCAAAGATTATAAAATTTGTAAAAGAAATAAAGCCTGACATAATCTGTATGGTTGACAACTGCTACGGCGAATTTGTCGAGAGCTTGGAACCGTCCGATTTTGGTGCAGATATGATTGTCGGCTCGCTTATAAAGAATTTGGGCGGCGGTCTTGCTCCGTCGGGTGGATATATTTGCGGAACACGTGAGTGCATTGAAAGGTGCGGATATCGCCTTACGGCGCCCGGACTTGGCAAAGAAGTAGGCACAAATATGGGCATGATGAGACAGCTTTATCAAGGTCTTTTTCTTGCTCCCACGGTTGTTGCAGGGGCGCTTAAAGGTGCTATTTTTGCGGCAAATATTTATGAAAAGCTGGGCTTTAAGGTGGTGCCAAACGGAAAAGAAAGTCGCCACGATATAATTCAGGCGGTGGAGCTTGGGACGCCTGATGGAGTAATTGCCTTCTGCGAGGGAATTCAAGCGGCTGCACCCGTTGACAGCTTTGCATCTCCCGTGCCGGGAGACATGCCGGGATATGACTCTCAGGTTATTATGGCAGCGGGGGCGTTTGTTCAGGGGTCGTCCATTGAACTTAGCGCCGATGCACCTCTCAGGGAGCCTTACGCTGTTTATTTTCAGGGCGGCATAACATGGTATCATGCAAAGCTTGGCATACTTATGTCTGTTCAGAAAATGGCGGATAAAAAACTTATTGATATAGAAAAAATTAAAAATACGGAGGTATAAAATTATGTGGTTAATACTTGCAATTGTTGCAATGCTCTGCTGGAGCGGTTCGGACTTCTTCAGCAAACTTGGCTCAAAGCCGGAGGATAAATACAGTCATTGGAAGATGGTTATGGCGGTTGGTGTGGTTATGGGTATCCATGCGTTTTATGAAATAGCAACGGGAACACCCATCACATTTCGCGATATCATTTATTATCTGCCGGCGTCGGCAATGTACATATTGTCAATGATTTTTGGTTATGTTTCTCTTCGTTACATCGAGCTTTCAGTTTCATCACCAATCTGCAATTCATCAGGAGCGATTGCTGCAATTCTTTGCTTTTTGGTGCTTGGACAGACTGTAGATACACTTTCAACCGTGGGCATTATTATAGTGTCACTGGGCGTTCTTCTTTTGGGAATTGCGGAATACACCGAGGATGCCGAGGCAAAGGCTGCCCGCCAGATAAAATCAAACAGAAAGTATACAAAAAGTGTGCTTGCCATACTTCTGCCCATACTTTACTGCCTGATTGATGCTCTTGGAACATTCTTTGACGCAGTAATATTGGAAGAGGGAAATACCTTTATGACAAGCGTTTTCCATTATCTTGAAGAAGATACAGCCAATGTTGCTTATGAACTTACTTTCCTCTTTATGGCGGTGGTTGCATTCGTCTGGGTGTTTATTATTAAGAAACAAAAGCTGTCAGCCCTGAACTTTAAGGAAGAAGCACCAAAGGGAATAGGCGCAATTTGTGAAACAGCAGGACAGTTTGCATATATTTTCGCACTCGCTGCAAACCCTGTGGGTGCAGCACCGATTATCTGTGCATATTGCGTGGTATCGTCTGTGTGGAGCACCATTTTCCTGAAAGAACGGCTTTCGTGGAAACACTATGCATCACTTATTGCGGTAATCGGCGGAATAATTATTATGGGCGTGGCAGAAGGCCTCGCAGAGCTTTAAAGGGAAATAAAAAAGGTCGCCTGGTGGCGACCTTTTTTTGATACAAAATTAGTAGTTAACTTTTTTGATTTCAAAGTATGCCTGTGGATGAAAGCAGGTAGGACAAACCTCAGGAGCGGCAGTACCCATAGCGACGTGTCCACAGTTGCGGCATTCCCAAACCTGAACGCCTGCTTTTTCGAAAACTTCTTTTGTTTCAACATTGTGAAGAAGTGCACGGTATCTTTCTTCGTGTTCTTTTTCGATAGCGGCAACGTTGCGGAACTGTGCCGCAAGGTCGGTGAAGCCTTCTTCTTCGGCTTCTCTTGCCATTCTGTCATACATATCTGTCCATTCATAGTTTTCGCCTTCTGCTGCACCAAGAAGATTTTCAGCAGTATCGCCAAGCTCTCCAAGGGCTTTGAACCAGAGCTTTGCGTGTTCCTTTTCATTGTCAGCAGTTTTTAAAAAGAGGTCAGCAATCTGTTCATAGCCGTTTTTCTTTGCAACAGATGCATAATATGTGTATCTGTTCCTTGCTTTTGATTCGCCTGCAAAGGCTTCCCAAAGATTTTTTTCAGTTTTTGTTCCTGCATAAATGTTTTTACCCATTTTCAAAATTCCTCCTTGAGTATTTTTTAATATTATAACACTCAAAGAATGGCTTGTCAAACAAATATAATGTAGAAAAATGGGAATTTTGAGGTAAAAATAGACAAGCATCGACAAAGTCGATGCTTCTTTTTGGAAGAGTCAAATGGTTTAGATGACATATTTTAAATGAAATATCAACTTCGTTTTCTGTGAAATGAAACAAATCCTTCTATCACACGCCGCAGGCGTATTTCACATTGCGGAAGCAATATTTCACGCACGAAGTGCATTTTACAAATCCTGAAAGGATTTATTTCGTTGAAAAAAGCACTTCCGAAGAAGTGCTTTTTTCTGGAGGCGCCACCCGGATTTGAACCGGGGGATAGAGCTTTTGCAGAGCTTTGCCTTACCACTTGGCTATGGCGCCATATTGAGTTTTTAGAACAAAAGGACGCACAAGACTCATGCGTCCTTTTGTCATTGGTTGGAGCGGAAGACGAGATTCGAACTCGCGACGTTCACCTTGGCAAGGTGACGCTCTACCACTGAGCCACTCCCGCATAATATAGTATATTCAGATATTGCCAAAATGTGAATGGTGCCTCCGGGCGGAA
>JAFTJA010000016.1 GCA_017456605.1 Clostridia bacterium
TGACCGCTTCGATACTTCTCCGGATGTATTTCAACAGCTCACAAATTTTAAAGATTTACACAAAAATCACGGGTTGCAGATTTTTGGAAACTTTTTTTGGAAACTGCTAAAAACTTTGATATTTAATTTTATTAAAAACCCGGTGTTTATGCGGTTTTGAAGTGGTCCACACTTCCACTAACTTCACAAGATTTCGAGTCAGCCCCGTTATGACCACTTCGATACCTGTCCGTGTGTAAGTTTGAACTCCGATTTGACGGAGAAAAAAACTGAGCAAATTATAAAATTTTGTTAGAAAAATGTTAGAAATGGCTAGAAAAACCGCTAGATAAGGGTATAAAAACAAAGTTTGAACCTCGCTTAAACCCGCGTGGTTAAGCCATTTATAGGGGTACAGTTACAGTGTAACCGAGGGGATTTCGAGTCGCTTAGCCTCAGTTACCCCAAAAGTTTAAATGTGCAAAAACGTAAATTAAAGCAAAACAAACTATGTATGATGGGGGCAAAGCCCCCATATTTTTATTCTGCAAATTTTCTTGTGGAGTTATAACTTTGGAGAATTGAAATATTATCAAGAGCACGGCCTGTTCCCAGTGCCACACAGGACTCTGCATCGTCTGCGACAATAGTGCGGATGCCGGTTTCTGCCTCAATCAGCTTGTCCATACCATAAACCAAAGCCCCGCCGCCAGTGAGGATGATGCCATGCATACTGATGTCGGCAACAAGTTCGGGCGGAGTTTTTTCAAGGACAGCCTTTACTGCTTCAACAATGGTAGCTGAAGTTTCAGTAAGGGCGTCAAGAATTTCAAGTGATGAAATAGTAACCGTCTTGGGAAGACCTGAAACCAAGCTTCTGCCACGAACGTCCATGGTGAGATTTTCTTCACGGCGATAAACACAGCCGATTTTTATTTTGAGTTCCTCGGCCGTTCTTTCACCGATGAGAATATTATATTTCTTTCTGATATATCTGACAATTGCTTCGTTGAATTTGTCACCTGCTACCTTGATTGACTGGCTGGCAACAATTCCGCCCAAAGAGATAACAGCAACGTCACTTGTTCCGCCACCCATATCAACAATCATAGAGCCATATGGCTGAGAAATGTCAATGCCGACACCGATAGCTGCAGCCAAAGGCTCTTCAATGAGATGAACTTTGCTTGCGCCTGCCTGAATTCCTGCGTCAATAACGGCACGTTCTTCAACTTCGGTAACACCGCTGGGCACACAAATAATAACGCGGGGCTTAAAAATACTGCGCTTTGTAACTTTACCCAAGAAATATTTAATCATTCTTTCAGTAGTGTTGTAATCCGAAATAACGCCGTCACGAAGAGGGCGGATAGCCACGATGTTTCCGGGAGTTCTTCCCAGCATTTTCTGAGCTTCTTCACCCACGGCATAAAGCTTGTTTGTATTTTTGTCAACAGCAACAACAGACGGCTCTTTTGCAACAATGCCCTTGCCTTTGATATAAACCAAAACCGATGCGGTGCCCAGGTCGATACCTATATCCTGTCCGAACATACTTTAATCACCTTACCTTGTAATTTATCTGTGTTAAATAGGTCAAAATCCGCAAACAGAAAATTTCTGCACGGATGTGTCAAATTTCAAGTCAGTACCTAATATAATATACCATTTGAAGCAAAATGTCAATACAAAACAAAATAAAACCCAAAAGGAGCGTGCATCAAAAAACGACAAAAAAAGTTCTGCAAAAAAAATCACCATAAAAGGGGAAATAATGACCTCTCGATTGCTATATTTTTAACAATATTTCAAATTCTTATGATATTTTGATAAAAAAATCGCAAAACGGTCTTGTAAAGTGATACCTATTTGTGTTAAAATATCATCAAATGTATTTTTCAAAAGAAAAAGAGCAAATTAAGTCGTCTGTACAAAATTCATTCTTGACAGACAGGGGCTAACGGCCCAGCGGAAAGGAGTAAAAAATGATTTATTCTTCAGAAGTAGAAAGAATGTGCGTTGTTAAAAAAGGCGCAAATCACGGTCCGGCACCCATTCCGGAAGAAGGCAAATGGGTAAAATCAAAAGAAATTTCGGATGTTTCAGGTCTTACACACGGTGTTGGCTGGTGTGCTCCCCAGCAGGGTGCCTGCAAGCTCACACTCAATGTGAAAGACGGAATCATTCAGGAAGCCCTTGTTGAAACTTTGGGCTGCAGCGGTATGACACACTCTGCTGCTATGGCATCAGAAATTCTTCCCGGCAAGACAATCCTCGAAGCTCTCAACACAGACCTTGTTTGTGACGCTATCAACACAGCAATGAGAGAACTCTTCCTCCAGATTGTTTACGGAAGAACACAGACAGCTTTCTCAGAGGGCGGTCTTCCCATCGGTGCAGGTCTTGAGGACCTTGGAAAGGGTCTTCGCAGCCAGGTTGGTACAATGTACGGAACTCTTTCAAAGGGTTCAAGATACCTTGAAATGGCAGAGGGTTATGTTACAAAGATTGCTCTTGATGCAGACGATGAGATTATCGGTTATGAATTTGTTCACATGGGCAAGATGATGGATATGATCAAAGGCGGTATGGACGCAAACGAAGCTATGAAAAAAGCTATGGGTACATACGGCAGAGTTGCGGATGCAGTCAAGATGATTGACCCCAGACACGAATAAGGAGGTATTTTAAGATGGCTTTATTTGAAAGTTATGAAAGAAGAATTGATACAATAAACAAAGTTTTGAATGCAAACGGTATTGCATCTATTGATGAAGCAAAGGCTATCTGTGACGAAAAGGGTATTGACCCATATGGAATCGTTAAAGGTATTCAGCCTATCGCTTTTGAAAATGCAGGCTGGGCTTATGTTGTTGGTGCGGCTCTTGCTATCAAGAGAGGCACAAAGACAGCTGCAGAAGCTGCAAAGGTTATCGGTGAAGGTCTTCAGGCTTTCTGTATCCCGGGCAGCGTTGCTGACGACAGAAAGGTTGGCCTTGGTCACGGAAACCTTGGCGCTATGCTCCTCAGCGAAGACACAAAGTGCTTTGCCTTCCTCGCAGGTCACGAATCTTTCGCAGCCGCAGAGGGTGCTATCGGTATTGCACGTAGCGCAAACAAAGTAAGAAAAGAGCCCCTTCGCGTTATCCTCAACGGTCTTGGAAAGGACGCTGCGCTTATTATTTCAAGAATCAATGGCTTTACTTATGTTCAAACCGAGTTTGACTATGCAACAGGTGAAGTAAAAATCGTTCGTGAAAAGGCATATTCAAACGGCGAACGCGCAAAGGTTCGTTGCTATGGCTCTGATGATGTTCGTGAGGGCGTTGCAATTATGCATCTTGAGGGCGTTGACGTTTCTATCACAGGAAATTCCACAAACCCCACACGTTTCCAGCATCCTGTTGCAGGAACATACAAGAAGGAATGTATTGAACAGGGCAAGAAATATTTCTCTGTTGCATCGGGCGGCGGTACAGGACGTACACTCCATCCTGACAACATGGCTGCAGGTCCTGCTTCATATGGTATGACAGATACAATGGGACGTATGCACAGTGATGCTCAGTTCGCAGGTTCTTCTTCAGTTCCCGCTCACGTTGAAATGATGGGCCTTCTTGGCGCTGGTAACAACCCCATGGTTGGTATGACTGTTGCTGTGGCTGTTGCTATTGAAGAGGCAATGAATAAATAGTTTGGGAATAACAAGATATTTGCAAAATGAAAGCCGGTGGCGAAATGCCACCGGTTTTTTTGTGTAAAAAGGGTGTTTGCAGAGGGATACTTCCCCTTAGCCTCTCTCGTTATATAAGTTTTTATTTTCAAGGGGAAATGTTCCCCTTGAACCCCTTTTCTGCTATCAAAGTCTCGGCAGATGTAACTGTTCATCTCTTTCTGTTTTGTTGACGCTCGGAAGTTCAATATATATTGAACGCACTCGCTAAAAACAGCAGACGAAAAAGGGAACTGATGTCTGCTGTTTTTCACCAAAACAAAAAAATCTTCACAAACATCTGCAAGTCGACTTTTCAAAAGCAGTTTTTTTGGGGTCCATCTCCGTGGGAATTTAAGACCCAAGAGGAATACCAATGTCTATATTCCGCTTTAAGCGAGAGACGAGAGATAGATGTTTGCGAAACTTGGATAAAGGCACAAAAATCGGCGTCACATCAGTTTCCTTTGCTGGTGACGCCGATTTAATGAGTTCAAACAATGGGTTTGTTTTTCCGAATGGTTGTGCCTTTGGAAAGCTTTCGCAATTACAGATATCCAAGGCTCAAGCAGCGGAATGGGGGTGCAAGGGGCACTCCCATTGAGAATTAAAGTTTCTTTGGATTGTCAGTACGCCCCAAAATATAATCAGTGCTGACCTTGTAAAAATCTGCAAGGGTAATGAGTGCTGCGGTAGGAATATCCCTATAACCCTTTTCGTATAATGAATATTGTTGTTGAGTAATAAATAAAAGCTTTGCAATGTCCTTTTGTTTCAAGTCGTTATCTTCGCGGAGGTCACGAAGTCTTTTAAAATACAAGAACCTTCACCTCTATATTAAATCTTATTGGGATTATCGGTAATGCCTAAGATATAATCGGTGCTGACGTTATATTTTTCAGCCAGTTTCATTAAATGTTCCAATGGAATATTTTGAAAACCTCTTTCGTAGCGTGAATATACGGTTTGCTGTATACCAAGAAATTCTGCAACCTCCGACTGTTTCAGGTCGTGGTCCTCCCTTAAATCTTTTAATCTTCTAAAAAGCAAACCGATTCACCTCCCATAGTATTTATAAGTACTTATATTGACTTTACCATATCTTTATGATAAACTAAAAATATAGAACTTATAAGTACTACAAGGAGGCAAAATATATGACAATAAAAACTGAACTAATTAAAAATTATATCGCTGAGGGTATATTCGATAGAATAATGGACTTTGTGATTGATGAAAACAAAATTCCTGATACAGAAGCTGTGGAGATACTTGGGGATATACAAGAAATTTTGAAAAGTGGCGAGGATAACGATTTTTTGATAGTTGACGAGATTGTTTCCTTATTTATTCGCCACAATCTTGATACGGGTGGATGTCATGATTTTTAAAAGGTTATCAGCTTGGCTAAGACTTGCAAATATGGTATAATGCCGCTTGTAGCAAGAGAAACGGCGGCGGTTGTTTCTGACACCTCGTGAAAAGGGGGTGCCTGCATGGAAGAAATAATTTCTTTTACTTTATTGGTGATGATAATTATTCTTTACATAAAGAAGTAACCGCCACTTCTGCCAAAGTGACGGTTTAATAAAATAAGCTATAAACTTTTGTAGAAACAACTAAAGCTGTTGTCTCTTGCTATGTTTATGTTAGCACATTTGGATCAGTCTGTCAAGATCTAATTTTAAAGTTATTTAATGCAAGTTGTAAAGTTTTTTCCCCCTTGTTTTTTCGCGAGGTTTGTGTTAAAATATAGAAAAGATTTTGACACTTTCCAAAAAGGAGGGCATAAAATGTCAAACAAAATAATTACCATCAGCCGTGAATTTGGGAGCGGCGGCAGAACTGTTGCGAAAGAGGTTGCTCAAAAGCTTGGGATACCCTGCTATGACCAGGAGATTATTGAACAGCTTTCTGAAAAGAGCGGGCTTGCAAAAGATTTCATAAAGGAACGGGGCGAATATACCACCGGAGGAAACTGGTTTACCAATGCCTTGTCAAGCAACAACTATGGAGGTTCAATCCAGGATAAGCTGTGGCTTTTACAGCGCAATTTGATTCTGGAGCTTGCGGAAAAAGGCCCTTGCGTTTTTGTGGGCAGATGTGCCGATTACATATTGAAAGATAGACGTGACTGTTTGAAAGTTTTCATCCATGCTGATATGGAAAAACGCATTGAAAGAATTGTCACCCACTATGGTGAAAGCAGTGTAGCTCCTGAAAAGAGACTTCGGGACAAGGATAAACGCAGAAAGGCGTATTATCAGCTTTATACCGATTCTGAGTGGGGCGTTGCTCAGCATTATGACATATCACTAAACAGCGGAAAGCTGGGTATCGAAAAGTGCGTTGAAATCATCGCCGACCTTTATGAACAGTAAAAAATTAAGCATTGCGGAATGACTGAACTGTCCCCAGTTGTGCAGACAGTACAAAAAAGCCTACTTGGTGTAGAAAATTTAGTTTTAAACAATATACTGACTTCGTTTTTCAAGCGGAGTCAGTTTTGTTGTATGACGAAAACCGCGCGATAGTTGAACGTGTCAAGCAAAAGTAGACACATGGTGGTTTTCCATGTGTCTACTTCTATTTTACTACTTCACTATTCCGGTGGATGTTTATTGTTTTTGCGACCTGCGGCTGATGAAAAAAGACACCCGAGGGGTGTCTTTTTGGTTATAATTGCAGTTTTGGATAATTACAACTCGCATTTTTCTTTTAACTTTGGTGCTAAAAGTGCGAGAACCACGGTGGTAATAATCATTTCGGGTATCATATATGAACCATTGTAGAGAAGGGCATATATAAGGACACAGTCGGTATCGGCAAAAGCGCCCCAAATCAAAAGCCCTGAAAGCACGTGCATAATGTAGCGTATTCCGGTAACTATTGTG
This sequence comes from Clostridia bacterium, assembly GCA_017456605.1. Lineage (GTDB taxonomy): Bacteria > Bacillota > Clostridia > Monoglobales > Monoglobaceae > SIG440. Next base: position 6,586 of record JAFTJA010000016.1, read on the forward strand.
CCGCTTAAAGGGATTGCCCAGGTTTTGTTACCCATGATTTTAACAAAAAATCCCGCAAGTCCCAAGGCAGAAAAGGCAAATACATAGTCAAGAAGAACTACTCCGAGGAAGCTCCAGATGGTTGTGGCGGGTGGAACATAAAATCCTGTCAGCATTTGGATAAGGGAGAACACGAATCCTGAAAAAAGCCCCCATTTTGTTCCCAAAATAACGGAAACCATAATAATCGGAACCATACTTGCGATGGTGATGTTTCCGCCCTCTGCCCAGGGTGCAGGTAATACCTTTGATACCATTACCAGTACAAAGGCAAGTGCCGTAAGGACAGCACTCAGCGTCAGTTTTTTTGTTTTTGTCATAAAAACACTCCTTATGTAAATTTACTGAATACCGAACTTGTGAAATTGGATTTAGGTAAAAAAAGGAGATTACCTCATAAAAGATAATCTCCGAAATATTGCAATTATAACATTTTCCTACGCCGGCATTATCCGTATCAGGTTCATGGGTCGGAATGCACAATTCCCTCTCAGCCTTTTTGAAAGCTCCCCAAATATTCAGTTTATATTATTATAGCATAAAAATCGAAAAATGTCAATATTTTTGGGCAAAAAACACCCCCTGCCCAAAAGGGCAAGAGGTTTTTGGCTTTCAGTTTAGATTAGACCCCGATGAAATTCATGAGGTCGCCGGCGGACATTGCACCGACGTTTCTTGCGGCTTCTTTTCCGTCTTTGAAAAGAATGATTGTGGGGATTGACATAACGTGGTATTCTGCTGCCAGCTGTTCTGCGTCATCAATGTTGATTTTTGCTATAATCACTTTTCCGTCTGCTTTTTCGCTCACCTTTTCAAGGATAGGAGCAAACATTTTGCAGGGCATACACCAGTCAGCAAAAAAGTCAACAAGGACAGGAACAGATGCGCTTTCGATAGTGGACTTGAAATTTTCGGGGGTAAGATGAAGTATACTCATTTTCATTTCTCCTTTTTGGTTAGTATTTAAAGTCAATAATAAAAATATTCTACAAATCTGTTTCCAAAGACACAGGACAATGGTCAGAACCAAAGATGTCGGTGTGAATTCCGGCTTCTTTGATGTGCTTTTTCAGCCGGTCGGACACAAGAAAATAGTCAATTCTCCAGCCGGCATTTTTCTCCCGGGCGCGGAATCGGTAACTCCACCAGGAATAGATGTCGGTTTTGTCAGGATAGAGATAGCGAAAGCTGTCGCAGAAACCGGAAGACAGAAGGCCGGTCATCTTGCTGCGCTCTTCGTCGGTGAAACCGGCGTTGCGTCGGTTTGTCTTTGGGTTTTTCAGGTCAATTTCCTTGTGCGCAACATTCAAGTCGCCACAGAGAACAACGGGCTTTTTTGAGTCAAGGCGGTTAAGAAAGGCACGGAAGTCGTCTTCCCATTCCATGCGATAAGAAAGCCGTTTCAGCTCGTTTTGTGAATTTGGAGTGTAGCAGGTGACAAAATAGAATTTTTCAAATTCAAGAGTTATCACTCTGCCCTCGTGGTCATGCTTGTCTATACCGATGCCATAGGATACCGAAAGGGGTTTTTGCTTTGTGAACACCGCTGTGCCTGAATAGCCCTTTTTTTCGGCACTGCAAAAATATTGAAAATAGCCGTCGGTCAAAATTTCAGCCTGTCCCTCTTGCATCTTTGTTTCCTGCAGGGCAAAAATGTCGGCATTAAAATTTTTGAAGATGTCGATAAAGCCTTTTTCAAGGCACGCCCGGAGACCGTTTACGTTCCATGATACAAATTTCATTTTGAAGACCTCAATTCAAAAAATGTTATTCCTTCCACATCTTTATTTTGCCTGTTTTGTGAAGGCCTATAAGGATTGTGGCGGTTATGGGGAGCAAAATCATACCCCAGACGCCCATCCACAGATAACCAAGATAGATGGCGATGAGTGTAACAAGGGGATTGAGCCCCAGCTGGTCGCCCACAATTTTCGGCTCGGCAAAATTTCTGACAACCAAAACAACAATGTACAGAATAATAAGTCCAAGTCCCACAAAATAGTTTTGGGAAAAAAGAGAAAATATTGCCCAGGGGATAAGCGCGCCGCCTGTGCCGATTACCGGAAGAATATCAGCAACGGCAATAAGTGCCGCAAGCCCGATGGCGCTGTCTATTTTGAGGATGGAAAGACCGATTGAAAGCTCGGTGAAGGTGATAATCCATATTATCAGATATGCTCTTATATAACGGAGTATTGTCTTTCCAAGGTGGCTTTTTGCATCGCCAAGGAAGCCAGCGAACTTGGCAGGCAGCTGATTTTTCAGAAATGTAGTTATATTTGAATAATCAATGCTTATGAAAATCGAAGCGAGGATTGTGAAGACAAAGGATATGAAATAAAAGGGGAGCTTTGCAGTAAAGCTTGCAAGGCCTTTGCCCATTGACGCTGAAAGATTGAGGATGAAATCACGCAAGCTGTCAACGGTGCTTTCAAATATCTGATATATCTGGTCAAGGGTATCAGGTGAAATCCGTGCAGTCATATCCGAAATCCAACGATAGCAATTTGCTAAGAAAGGCTCGATGCCTTGATCATAATAGACGGGAAGATTGGAAAAAAGCTCTTTGAGAGAATCAACAATCTTCGCACCCAGCACCCATATGACAAGCACAATAAGGGCATATTCAATGAGCAAAAACACAATTGCACAGAATTTGCGGTTTAATTTTGTGGCCTTGCAAATTCTTTTTACCGGGGCGTTTACCGAAGCGGCAATCACAAAACCCACGATGAATGGCATAAGCCATTTCGCTGCATATTTAAAGCACAGAAAAACAAGCACTGCCAAAAGGGCAATGTACGCTGTATTTATAATAAATTCTTTGCGTTTTTCAAGGCGTTCATTTTGCATTTTTTTCATTGCCTTTCTGTCTGCGAAATTCTTTTTTGAAATTGTCCCTGCAGACAAGGGAAAAATCTTTTGTCATTAGCTTAATTATGGCACAAAAGGAAAAGCTTGTCAAGGCGAAAGACGCTCATAGGCAGCGGGAAACAATTAAATTTCGATGATGTTTCCGTCAAAATCTTTCCACAAAAAATTGCCGTTTTCGAAAAGCATATAACCATGGTGGCTGCCCTCCTTTGGGATTGAAACCGAGCCGGGGTTTAAATATGTTATGCCGTTTTCCTTTTTGAAGTGCGGAATGTGCGTATGCCCCGAAAACAAAATAGCACCTTCTTTAAGCGGCGGAAGCTTTGGGGGCGGCAGATGTCCGTGGGTAGCGTAAATGGTTGTATTTCCCACTGTGATTGAAAGATAGTCAGCAAGGATAGGAAAATCAAGCACCATCTGGTCAACTTCTGCGTCACAGTTTCCTCTTGCACAAAGGATTTTATCTTTTATGTCATTGAGGATAGGGATCACCTTCGCGGGGTTATAATCTTTTGGGAGAGCGTTTCTTGGACCGTGATACAAAATATCCCCTAAAAGTAAGAGCCTGTCCGCTTTTTCGCCTTTAAAGGCGTCAAGCATTTTTTTGCAAAAATACAACGAGCCGTGAATATCCGATGCAATAAAAAGTTTCATAAAAAACAGCCTTTCTGCTTTCAACAAAATTTTTTAAATTATATCACAGAAAAGGGGTTTTTGTCTATATATTTTGGAATAATACACTTGAAATTCTATTGGGGAAAAATTGTTGATATTTTTGGATGAAAAATTGCTTTTTTCCTCTTGAATAGTTGGTGAATATATGATATACTTTTTTAAATAAATAAATTTGCAGAGGGGAGAAATTGCTTATGGAAAGCAAATCGCATATATCTTTGAAAACAAAAAAGATACTTCTTGGCACCGGAATTGTTTTTGGCACGGTTCTTGCCTTTGTTGTGTCTTTTTTTCTTGCATTCAGTCTTATTATAAATCCAATAAATTTTGTTACCATAGGCGGTGAAGAAACCGCTGCAGAAAACGAAGAATTGAAAACCCAGGTCCAGAGCCTTGAAGACGAGGTTGAGATGCTCAATGCCACAGTTGAAAAATACAAAAGCTCGGCATCGAGTCAGATCATCGTTCAGGAAGTCCCTGTGAGCGCACCGCAGCAGTCTTCTCAGGCATCCGGCGGTCAAACCCAAACCGGTGCTGAAACTGACAACGAAAGCGTATCAGGCGGCGATGCGGATGGCGGAGCGGAAGGTGAAGCCGGTTTTGCTCCTGAGACCATGACCACCCCTGATGAGGGAATTGAGCCTGAGGTTGAACTTGATGTTACGGTGATTGATATTTCGGAATAATTTTTCGGAATTTGCAAACATATAAAGTTTTTGGAGGTACAGATTATGTCACTTAAGTACAAAAGAGTTTTGCTGAAGGTGAGCGGTGAAGCACTGGCGGGAGACAAGGGTTTTGGCCTTGATAATGCAACTGTCACAACCATCGCGGGCAAGATAAAGGAATGTCATGAAATGGGAGCGGAGATTGCCATAGTAGTAGGCGGCGGAAACTTCTGGCGCGGCAGAACGGGTGAAGGAATGGACAGAAGCCGTGCTGACCATATGGGCATGCTTGCGACTGTTATTAATTCACTTGCACTTCTTGACGCCCTTGAACAGCAGGGCATTCCGTCAATCGTGCAGACTGCCATTGAAATGCGCCAGATTGCAGAGCCGTACATAAGACTCAAGGCTATGCGCCATCTTGAAAAGGGCAGAGTTGTTATATTTGCCTGCGGCACAGGAAACCCATTCTTCTCAACAGATACCACAGCGGCACTCCGTGCAGCGGAAATTGATGCAGAAATTATTCTTCTTGCAAAGAAAGTTGACGGCGTTTATGACAGCGACCCGCATGTTAATCCCAATGCCAAAAAGTTTGACAAGCTCAGCTATATCGATGTGCTCAACCGTGGTCTTGGTGTTATGGACTCTACAGCTACCTCACTTTGTATGGACAACAACATTCCGATTTTGGTATTTGGACTCGATGACCCTGAAAACATAAAGAGAGCCATTGAAGGCGAAGAAATAGGAACAATCGTAAGATAATTTCATATAAGATTTTTTGAAAGGTGATGAATATAATGCAAAATGCAGAAAACAAAATGAACAAGGCGATAGCAGTTCTTCAGGCGGACCTTGCGGCAATCCGTGCAGGCCGTGCAAACCCTGCAGTTCTTGACAAGGTGACAGTTGAATATTATGGTGTGCCCACACCTGTTCAGCAGGTGGGAACTGTGGCTGTTCCTGAGCCGAGAACTATCACAATTCAGCCTTGGGATGCGTCAATCCTTGGCGAAATCGAAAAGGCAATTCTCAAGTCTGACATAGGAATTACACCATCAAATGACGGCAAAGTAATTCGTCTTAACTTCCCTCCCCTTACTGAGGAAAGAAGAAAAGAGCTGGTTAAAGGCATTTCAAAACGCGGTGAGGAATGTAAAGTTGCAATCCGCAACGTGCGCCGTGATGCCCTTGAAGGCTTCAAAAAACAGAAAAAAGACGGTGAGATTACAGAGGATGATCTGAAAAATCTCGAAACAAAAATCCAAAAGCTCACTGATAAGTTTGTGGCAAATATCGACACGATTATTGCTGACAAAGAAAAAGAAATTCTTGAGGTATAGTCTTTTATGTTTTTTAAAAAGAAAAATCGGAAAAGAAAGCTTGATATGAATAATATCCCACAGCATATAGGGATTATTATGGACGGAAACGGCCGATGGGCGAAAAAGAGAGGGCTTCCCAGAAGTGCGGGGCATCGTATGGGGGCTGAGACCCTCAAAAAGATTGTTATTTATTGCAACAAAATCGGCGTGAAATGCGTGACCGCATATGCTTTTTCCACCGAAAACTGGAACAGGCCAAAGAGCGAGGTTGATGCGCTTATGGACCTGCTTTATACATATCTTGGGCAGGTTGAGGAGCAGTTCAAAGGGACAAACGTGATACTTCGAGTTATCGGTGACCGCAGTGCACTTTCGGATAAGATAAATGCTGCGATTGACCACGCGGAAGAATATACATCAAAGAATACGGGGCTTGTTCTCAATGTGGCTCTCAACTATGGCGGAAGAGCCGAAATTACCCGTGCTGCAAAGTCTTTGGCTGAGGAAATTGCGGCAGGCAGACGGACACTTCGTGGGGTTTCTGAACAGAGTCTTTCTGAGCTTATGTATACGGCAAATTCCCCTGAGGTTGATTTGATTATCCGTCCCAGTGGCGAGTATCGTCTTTCAAACTTTTTGTTATGGCAGGCTGCCTATGCGGAGTTCTGGTTCAGCAACATAAACTGGCCCGATTTTTCCGAAAAGGATATGGAGCAGGCAATTCTTGACTATCAAATGAGAAACCGCAGATTTGGCAAGGTTTAATAGGCGGTACAAAGAAGCTAAACCATATACGGTTTAAAACGGCAATCTTTCAGCCGTGCTATAGAAAAATGCTCGCAAATACACAAAGTATTTACTGTGCTTTTTCCTTGCCCGATAAAAAGATTGCTCGGTTTAAACTCTGCGACCCTGCCTGATGGCAGGGCGTATAGCGTTTAACCTCATTGAACCGCGTGACAAAAAATAAAAGGTATGATGAACGGGGCGGATTTTTAATCCGCCTGTTTTGCAAATTGGAGGGATACAAATGAAAACACGAATTATAACGGGGCTTTGTCTCGTCCCTTTACTGGTTTTGGTGCTGCTTTCGAATGTTTATATTATTTCGGCGGCGATTTGTATTGTTTCGGTTATGGGACTTTATGAATTTTTCAAGGCCACAGGGCTTAAAGATCACAAGGGCCTATGCATCGTGGGCTACGTGGTGGCAGTGCTTATTTGTCTTCGGACGTATATCTCAGTGCAGTTTTATATGGCGCTTTTTTATATTGGATTGATTGCCGTTTTCTGCATTATGCTTAAGTGTCACAAAACGGTCAGCGTGCTTGATGCAGGGCTTTTGATTTTTGGTCTTATTTATATTCCATTTTTGCTTTCAACACTTATTGACATAAAGGGCTTGCAGTATGGTGCGTATCTTTTGTGGATCGTGTTTATCGGGGCGTTTGCTACCGACACCTTTGCTTATTTCAGTGGCGTGTTTTTGGGCAAGCACAAGCTTTGTCCCGAAATCAGCCCCAAAAAGACAATCGAGGGATCTGTGGGCGGAACTTTGGGCTGCATTGTGCTTTTGCTTCTTTATGGACTTTTGCTTGAAAAGGCGTTTGAAATAGATATAAATTATTTGAAGTTTGGAGTTTTGGGGTTTTTGATTTCGCCGGTTTCACAAATCGGTGACCTCACGGCGTCAATTATCAAACGCAAATACGGAGTCAAGGATTATGGAAATCTTTTCCCCGGCCACGGCGGAATCCTTGACCGTCTTGACAGCGTAATTGCTGTTGCACCGCTGGTTTATATTTATCTTAATACGATTGGTATTGGATAGGAATTCTTTAAAAGCCCTCCTTGTGTAAAGGAGGGAGGGCCGCCGAAGGTGGCGGGAGGATTGTGAAATAATAATTCCCGTACCGGCACATTTGATTTTGATTATAGCGTTGATGACAATGATTTATGATATATACAGCAAATTGGCAAAGAGGAATGTCCGCAACTATTTTGTTCTGGTGTTGTGGCTTATGGTGATGACTGTCTTTTTACTTAAAAAGGTGATGGACTGGTCTCTTGTTGCATTAGGGTTTGTATATCCAACGGTTCTGTTTACTTATATGATCGCATTCGTGTTAGAGCTGTTTCAGCACTTTGTTTTGCTACGGTTGCTGAAGGTCAGGATAACATTTGCGCAGGTACATAACCGAATAGCTGTGATTATGATTGCGAGAACAATATTGAACGGACTCTTATCGATGCTTTTTTATCATCAGGAGATTATATGGCGTACTATCGGAGCAATTATTGGTGTAATAGGGATACTGCTCATCGTGTATGTGCTTGACAAAATATATGACATGAGTCGCAAGCAAAAAATTACCTTTGTAGCTTTGAGTTTAATTCTGGATATTACAGGCAGAATTCTGGTTGCATTATTGAAGTAAAGAGATGGTCGAAAGGAAAAACATATGAATATTTCAATACTTGGTTCAACAGGCTCTATCGGCACACAAGCCTTGGAGGTTGTTGACGATTTAAAGGGAATAAAGGATATAACGGTTCTTGCAATTACCGGAAACTCCAATGTGGAGCTTTTGGAAAGTCAGGCACGGCGGTATAAGCCGACCCTTGCGGTGGTTGCGGACGAGAATAAATATAACGACCTGAAATGTAGGCTTGCCGATACCGACATTGTTGTTGGTGCAGGCGAGGAGGGTCTTTGCGAGGCGGCGACCCTTGATAAGTGTGATATGGTGCTTTCGTCAATCGTTGGCTTTGCGGGACTTGTTCCCACCATGAGAGCTATTGAGGCGGGCAAGGACATTGCCCTTGCCAATAAGGAGACCCTTGTGACAGCAGGCAGTCTTTTTTGTGATGCGGTGAAAAAACACGGCGTAAGGCTACTCCCTGTTGACAGTGAACATTCGGCAATTTTTCAGTCCCTTCACGGGGGAAAGAGGGAGGAACTCAAAAAAATTCTTCTCACTGCATCCGGCGGACCGTTTTTCGGGAAGAGCCGTGATGAGCTTAAAAATATAACAAAAGAACAGGCACTCAAGCATCCAAACTGGTCTATGGGGGCGAAAATCACCATTGACAGCGCAACCCTTATGAACAAAGGGCTTGAGGTGATTGAGGCAAAGTGGCTCTTTGATGTGGATTTTGATGATATAGAGGTGGTTGTCCACCGTGAAAGCATTATTCATTCAATGGTGGAATTCTGCGATAGAAGCATTATTGCACAAATGGGTCTTCCGTCAATGAAGCATCCTATTCAATATGCCTTTACTTATCCCAAGCGGCTTTCTTCGCCTGACAAAGGGGTTGATTTTGCAGCACTTTCACAGATGACCTTTGCAAAGCCGGATGAAGACACTTTCTGCTGTCTTGCCTTGGCAAAAGAGGCGGGAAAGATGGGCGGAATTATGCCCACAGTTTTGAATGCTGCCAATGAGGTGGCGGTGGATGCATTTCTCCACGATAAAATCGGATTTTTGGAAATCGGCGAATATGTGGGAAAGGTTTTTCGTAAATATGAAAACAAATTAAATTTTACACTTGAGGATATAATAGAGGTTGACAGGTCTGTCAGAATGGAGCATAAAATATGATTCTTACAGTAATTTTTGCAGTTATTTGTTTTTCTCTTATAATATTCGTTCATGAACTTGGGCACTTTTTGACCGCAAGGCTTTTTGGTGTCAGGGTGCATGAATTTGCTCTTGGTATGGGACCAAAGATTTTTTCAAAGAAACGTGGTGAAACCCTTTATTCCATTCGTGCAATTCCGCTGGGCGGATTTTGTAGCATGGAGGGCGAGGACACTGAAAGTGACGACGAGGGTTCATTTTCAAAAAAACCAAGGTATGCGAGGTTTATTATTCTTGCGGCAGGTGCTTCTATGAATATTATCCTCGGCTTTTTGGTGTGCATAATATATGTAGCCGTGGCGTTTGGTCCAAGCGGACTTCCCTCTGTGACTGTTGACAGTGTGCTTGCGGAGTCAGATCTTGCAGACTTTTTGCAGCCGGGTGACAGAATTGTCCGGATAAACGATAGCAAGGTTAATATAAAACGGGATATTGACTTTGCTATGCAGCGTGCTGCAGGCAAGGAAAGCCACATTACGGTAAGTCGCGACGGCGAGCTGCTTTCGGCAGAGTTTGTTCCGTATGTTTCCCAGTATACCGATGGAACGCCGGCGTATCTTTTGGGGGTTATGACCCGCAGCGAAAAGGCAAATGTCTTCAATGTGATAAGAGAGGCTTTTTATCAGACGATTTGGTCAGGAAAGCTTGTTTTTGTCTCTCTTGGGATGCTCCTGGGCGGCGAGACAGGGCTTTCGGATATGTCGGGGCCTGTGGGTGTTGTGGGCGTGATGAACGAGGCAGCCAGCCAGGGCGGACTGGTTGGACTTTTGAACCTTTTGTATCTTATGTCATTTATCTCGGTAAATATCGGGATAATGAATCTTTTGCCTATTCCCGCACTTGACGGCGGTCGGCTGTTCTTTGTGGTGGTTGAGGCTATCCGCAGAAAGCCCATTCCCGCAGACAAAGAGGGAATTGTGCACTTCATCGGGCTGGTATTTCTTTTGGGACTGATGGTTTTTGTCACCTGGAACGATATATCAAGACTATTTTTCGGCGGTTAGGAATAAATGCAAAAAAACAGATATTTCCCGTTTTGGTTGCTTTGGGAAATATCTGCCGTTTTTTTAGAGGTTTTGTTGTTTTTGACGTTGAAAGTTACTTCTTCTCGTAGCTTTTGCAGAAATGAGGAATTGCGATTGCGTCAGCACTTGTTTTATCGTGACTTACCTCAATTTTGTCAAGACTGCACTTGTTTTCTTCTGCGTGGTACATACATTCGTTTACGTTGCAGAGAACACCGTTGTTTGTCATATATTTCACCTCCTAAATGTGTTGACTCAAAGCGAATCTTTGAATAAAGTTTTTTGCTTGAGACACCTCAAATCAAACTTTTATATGAAACTTTGAGTATGCTTTTATTATGCCCGAAAGTCTTAAATTTATTTTGGATATATAAAAATTTAATGTTTTGTATTGATTTTTTAAAAATATAATGTTAAAATTTATTTTAACGTATAAAGAAAGGCTATGATTTTTAAAATGGCAGATGTGATAAAACCAAAAGGGTATCGTTCCCTTTTGAATGTGATGGATACCCAGATTGCCATAAAGGCAACCAAGGACTATTTCGAAACAAATCTTTCAAGAGAACTGAAACTGATACGCGTTTCGGCTCCGCTTTTTGTTGACCCCGACACCGGACTCAATGATGACCTCAACGGGGTTGAGCGTGCGGTTTCTTTCGATGTTCTTGAAACGGGCAGAGAGCTTCAAATTGTTCATTCCCTTGCGAAGTGGAAGAGAAATGCTCTCAAAGAATACGGCTTTGCGGAAGACGAGGGGCTTTATACCGATATGAATGCCATCCGCCGAGATGAAGAAACGGACAACATTCATTCGATTTATGTTGACCAGTGGGACTGGGAAAAGGTTATTTCAAAAGAAGACCGGACAGTGAGCACACTGAAACAGACAGTTAAAAAGATTTTTGATGTGTTCAAAATGACAGAAAAATATGTGAATTCGCTGTTTCCGCAGATTGAGCCACGGCTTCCGGAGGAGGTTTATTTCCTTACCTCCCAGGAGCTTGAGGATATGTACCCCAATCTTTCTCCCAAAGAACGTGAACACGCGATTACCAAAGAAAAGGGTGCGGTGTTTCTTATGCAGATAGGAAAAATTTTAAAATCCGGACAGAAGCACGACGGAAGAGCACCTGACTATGACGACTGGGAGCTCAACGGCGACCTGATTTTCTATGATGATATTCTGGACATTCCCTTCGAGGTCTCAAGCATGGGAATTCGTGTTTCTGAGGAGTCGCTCAGACGCCAGCTTGAAGAGGCTAACTGTGAAGAACGTATGAATTTTACATACCACAGGGATCTCTTGGCAGGCAGACTTCCTTATACAATAGGCGGCGGAATAGGACAGTCGAGAATTTGCATGTTCATTCTTCACAAAGCCCATGTGGGTGAGGTACATGCATCGGTATGGCCCGCGGAAATGGTTGAGGAATGCCGTGAAAACGGGATAAATCTTCTTTAAAGAGTTCAAAATGGGACTTTTATTGGTCTTGAAAAAATTTTTAAAGTATTGTATAATATAAAAAAGTCCGGCAGGCACTTGCCGGAAGCAATTTTAAATATAAAGGAGTTTTTCAAAATGAAAAAAATACTTGCTTTGGCTTTGGCATGCTTGATGCTGCTTTCCACATCCGTTTTTGCAGCTGCTTTTTCGGACATGCCGGCAGATGACCATTGGGCAACAGCTGCCCTCAACAATGCGGTAAACAACGGCCTTCTCACAGGAAGCAACGGCCGTGTTTATCCTGAAAACAATATGACAAGAGCAGAAATGGCGACAATTATTGCCCGTGCTTGCGGTGCTGAGAAAGATGCTGATATTTCGGCATTTACTGATGTTACCACAGATGACTGGTTCTATGCATCAATGTCAAAGGCTGTGGCTATGGGAGCGTTCAACGGCTCAGAAGGCAAGCTCAGACCCAACAACAACATCACAAGACAGGAAGCGTTTGTTGTTCTGTCAAGAGTTTTTGGACTCAATGTTGGCGAGATTTCTGTGGATATTCTGGATACTTTCAAGGATGGTAGTAAAGTTGCTGATTGGGCAAAAACCAGTGTTGCTGCAATTATCCAAAAAGGTTATGTAGGCGGCGCAAACGGTATGCTCAATCCTTTGGATAATATAACCCGTGCTGAATTTGCGGTTGTTATGGACCGCATCATCAAGTACTATATTGATGACATTGATGCTACCACAATCCCAACAGACGGAAACGTTATGATCAGAGTTGGCGGTCTCAAGCTTGACGGTTTTGAAACAGACAAGATGGTTGTTATAGGGGATGCTGTGGGCGAATCAAAAATGGTTGTTTCAAACGCAAAGATTTCAGACCTTTTGGTTGTACGTGGCGGAAGTCAGGTTAACGTTGATGGCGAATTTGCTGATATAAGAATTGTTATGCCAAACATTACCCTGTCAGGAAGCCCCGACGATATTAAAGCAATTGACATCTGTGATGGAAGTCTTTATTCTATGGGAACAATTCTGGGTCCGGAATTTTTGAGTGAGTAAAATCAAAAAGTTGCACCGTTAAAAAATTGCCTGCCCGGGCGAAAATGCTGTGGCAGCAGAAAGGCTGTGGAAAAATGAAAATCAAATCGGATTATGTGCTCAGAAGCGTAGCCGGATATTATATGGTGGTGCCTGTTGGAGACAATTCCTTGGATTTTAACGGCGTTATCAATCTTAACGAAAGTGGTGCTTTCCTTTGGAAGACTATGGAAGAAGAAACGAATGTCCCCGATATGGTACGGGCACTTCTTTCAGAGTATGATGTAGACGAGGAAAGAGCAAGGGCGGACGCAGAGGCTTTTGTCAAAAAAATGAGAGAGGCAAACCTGATTGATGAATAACGAAAACAGCGTAAAGCTTGAGGAAATTTTTCCCCTGATAGAAGAAAAATTGAAGATGGGCGGAAAGGTCACATTTAAGCCCCACGGCATAAGTATGCTCCCTCTTATAAGACAGGGAAAAGACAGCGTAGTTCTTGAAAAATTTGACGGGAAAGTGGCTCTGGGGGATGTGGTGTTCTTCAAACGGCCAAACGGTCAGTTTGTTCTGCACAGAGTTATTGAAAAAAGCAAGAATGGATATACCCTTTGCGGTGACAACCAATGGCAAAAAGAACGGGGCGTCAGGGAAGACTGGATTATTGGAACTATGACCGGGCTTTTGCGTGACGGCGTTTATGCAGAGCTTGACTGTGACCAATATAAAGCGTATGTCAAGCGCCTTAAATATAAAAGGGTAGTGCTTTTGGTGAGACATAAGGCGAGAAGACTCAAAGAGGAATTTTTCAAAAGAATAAAATGAAAAAAGCCTTGCGGCAATTTTGCTGCAAGGCTTAACTTTTTGAGTTTACAGTTTTTTAAAAAACTCTATCATTATCTTTTTGAGATTTTCCGATGCCATACCTACAAAATCGGTATATGAGATATGAGAACTCCCGTCTGCGTTGTCCGAAATGGACCGCAGTATGCAGAACGGAACATTGTTTTGGTATGCGGCATGACCGATTGCGGCGGCTTCCATCTCGCAGGCGAAAGCACCAAATGTTTCTGTTAGATACGCTTTTTTCTCACTGCTGTTTATGAATTGGTCGCCGGATACGATTTTTCCCACAAGGGTGCGGACTCCTGCGGCTGTTGCTGCGTCCGCCAGTTTTTTTGAAATTTCAGTGTCACAGGGGATATCCACAAGGTCAAGCCCAGAAATAAAACCAACAGGGTCCCCAAGGGGTGATGTGTCCATGTCATGCTGAACTACCGTGTCTGCAACCACCGTGTCGCAGATTTTCAAGGTTTCTTCAAGACCGCCGGCAACACCACTGTTTATGATAAATTGGGGGGAGTATTTAAGGCACATTACTTCGGTGCAGATTGCGGCATTTACCTTTCCGACGCCGCTCACTGCGACAACTGTAGGCTTTCCCCAAAGGTTTCCGCTGACAAACTCAATGCCACTTATTGTCTCAGCTTTCTTGTTGGTCATAAGGTCTTTGAACTGATTTACCTCTATGTCCATTGCACCGATTATTCCTATCATTTGTTTTTCCTCCAAAGGTATTCTTTTAGATTATTGTATATTATTTTTCATCGTTTGTCAATCAGGATGCCATACACAGCCAGCGCTTAAGCATTTTTCCCAGCATAGTCGAAAAATTCATCCGGTCAACGTCTTCTGCGGCAAGAATGTCACAAATAGCAACTTTTTCGCCGCCGATTGTGAGTGTGGTTGTGCCCAGGGGCTGGTTTTTGGAAATGGGGGCTTTGACAGGCTCGTCAAAGGCGGTGGAAAATTCCACGTTGTCGGCAGAGCCTTTTTTGACGATGAAATTGACTTTTTTGTCTGGAGTGACTGCGACAATATCAGCTTTTCCACCAACAACTGTGAGGGGCGCGAGTTGACCGATTTTTTCAGCAGCGTTTACAACAGAATAATTGGCAAAGCCATAGTCCAGAAGCCTTGTGGCGCTGGAAAAACGGTCGGCGGTAGAGGGCGCGGCAAGGATAACCGCGACAAGCTGCATGTTGTCCCTTTTGGCTGATGCAGACAGGCAGTATTTTGCAGTGGATGTGGAGCCGGTTTTTATGCCGTTTGCGCCGTTATAAAATCGAATAAGCTTATTTGTGTTTGAAAGTCCAAATTCGCCGTCTCGCAGGGTGTCCATCCAGATAGTGGTGTATTCCGTGATTTTTGGATGCTTGAGAAGTTCGCAGGAAATAATTGCCACATCCCGTGATGTGCTGAAATGCTCGGCTGTTTCATCAAGACCATTACAGTTTATGAAATGAGTGTTTTTGCAACCCAGTTCTTTTGCTCGATTGTTCATCATTTCCACAAAAGCAGACTCGGTGCCGGCGATAAATTCCGCCATAGCAACCGCGGCGTCGTTTCCGGATGCGATGACGATGGCTTTCAGCATATCTTCAACACTCATTTCCTCCCCGACTTCAAGAAAAACCTGAGAACCTCCCATGGATGCAGCGTGTTCGCTGGTTGTTACAGTGTCGGTCAAAGCTATTTTGCCACTGTCCAAGGCTTCCATTATAAGAAGCATGGTCATGGTTTTGGTGACACTGGCAATGGGAAGCTTTTCATCGGCATTGAGCTCGTAAAGCACTTGCCCTGATGATTCTTCCATCAAAATTGCAGAAGGTGCGTTCACAATCTGGGCAGAAACGTCGGCGTTTACCTGACTGACAATTTCTGCATGAGGAAAAGATGCGCAAAAGAGACTGATGCAGAGAATGACACAGAAAAAATGTTTTAAAAATGTATTCATACCTTCAACCTTTCTGTTTTTTTATTCCTAATAATATATAGTGAATAGATATGAAAAAAATGGGAATAATATTACCGACAAAATTTTTAAAAAATTTTTCAAAAAAGTACTTGACAATGAAGAAAGGTTGTGGTAATATAGACGAGTTGCGCCAAGAAGAGGGTGCCAGCTCAAAAGAATTTGAAAAAAGTTCAAAAAAAGGGTTGACAAAAGCTTCTGGTTGTGATAATATAGATAAGCTACTCGCGTGGAGCGAGAAAGCTGAGACCCGCAAAGACGGGCAACCAAAAAAGCCAGGGTTCCCGAAAAACCCGAAGGTTTTTTGGGAGAAGGAGCAACCGCTAAAAAGAGCGATGGTCACGTGTGTGACCGAGCAGAAAGGCGAGTTGCGACGTGATGTTTGAAAAGTACACAGTGAGAAAAGCGGTAATATTAAAGTACGAGTACGTACAATATTACGACAATTGCACAAGGTTTAAGTAGACCTTGTCAATTCCAACAAAGTTTTAGCGAACTTTACAA
>JAFTJA010000017.1 GCA_017456605.1 Clostridia bacterium
CGCACATTTTGTTGTCCCCGGTCATAACCGAGGTCACAGCAACACATTTTGGTCCAAACGCCGAAAGCTTTTCCATCATATCAAAAAGCTCATCTTCTGACATGGGTCCGGTTGGGAACTTTCTGTCAAGCAAAAGGCAAGCCTCGGTGAGGTTTGGCGTTATTACATCGGCAAGCGTTACAAAATTCTTCATTGCACAAAGCAAATCATTCATTCTGTCATAATACACCGTCTCCGCCTCGGAAAGCTCATTGTCCCCAAGAACCGGGTCAATGACCGTCAGAAACCCCGGTCTTTTTCGATTTTTTATAAAATCCGTCAGAATTTCAATCTGCCTTGCACTTCCCATATATCCGGTGCAGATTCCGTCAAAATTTATGCCAAGAGCTTGCCAATGTCCAAGGATTTTTGGCATTTCCTCGGTGAGGTCGCAAAAAGTATAATCCTCGAAATGATAGGTATGTGTCGAAAGAATAGCCGTAGGAAGCGGGCAAACCTCTACCCCCATTGCTGAAAGAATTGGGATTGACTCGGTAAGGGACACTCGCCCAAACCCCGAAAGGTCATTCACCGCAACCACTCTGGGTATATAGCTTTTTATCATTTTCTTCTCCGTTCTGCCGCACTTTGCGGCAAGCTTTGTCAATTTGTCTTTTGTAAAAGCTCAAGCTCAGCATCTGTAAGCTCTCTAATATGTCCAAGCTCCAATTTTTCGTCAAGCGCAAGGTAGTTCATTTTTGTTCTTTTGAGATACAAGACCTTGTTCCCCGCCGCTTCAAACATTCTTTTCACCTGATGAAACTTTCCCTCGCTGATAACAACCTCAGCAAAATACGGCTCGGTATCACTGAGAGATGCGAGCTTTGCCGGCAGAGTCTTATATCCGTCATCCAAAACTACGCCACGTGAAAACGCATCTACATCTTCTGTCTTCACCGGTTTTTCTATCTGTGCAATATACGTTTTGGGAACGTGTTTTTTGGGAGACAGCAGTCTGTGTGCCAAATCTCCGTCGTTGGTAAGAATCAAAAGCCCCTCGGTGTCAATATCAAGTCGCCCCACTGGGAACGGCTCAAAGTGTCGATATTCATCCGGTAGTAAATCCAAAACCGTTGGCGTCTTCCCGTCACGGGTGGCGGAAATATAACCGCCCGGCTTGTTGAGCATAAGATAAATAAACTCGCGGTATATCATCTCTCTCCCAAGAACTGCAACGCTGTCAGTGGTCGGCACAACTGCCGCATCTGCTGACTTTGTCACCTGTCCGTTCAGGGTAACCGCTCCGCTTCGGATAATCTTTTTCACTTCGTTTCTTGTCCCCAGCCCGCACTCAGCCAGAAATCTGTCAAGTCGCATACGCTATTCTCCTTGAATAAATTTTTCTGTCGTTTCATATATTAGTTAAAGAATGTTTTTCAAAAAATTTCCTATACCCACCCCATCAAAGGAGGCACAAGCTTTGATAGTATCAAAAACCCTAAAAAAGCATCGTTTTGTCTTTGCTACAATAGCCGGCGCAGTGGTCATTATTATGATAATCGCCGGGCTTTTCAGCATCGACAATGCCACCAACGATATGATTGTGAAATATATAGAAACTTTGGGCTGGCAAATAGACAGTGTCCCAAGCGAAATAACACACCTGACGCTTCCTGAGCATTTTGACGCTGTTTATGAAACATACAGTGCGGTGCAGACACATTCGGGCTTTCCCTTTGCGGATTTCAAGGGCAAACGTGTAACACGCTATACTTACAATGTTCTCAATCACAAAAACTCCAAAACGTCAAAGGTAACAGCAGGGGTTTTTGTATATGAAAACACCATCATCGGCGCAGAAATTTCTTCGGGCGATATGAACGGCTTTATGCACGCCATAACTGAAACAGCCAACATCTCTTCAGATTGAACTTGTTTCTTCACCGCTTTTCTTCTTAATTATACCACAAATCTGCACTTTGTCCATAGTTTTTCTTGACAATTTTATTGGCAAATAGTAAAATATCTTTATATATAAACAAATTTTTCTTGTGAAAACAAAAACCAGAACAGGCTCTTTTCAAAAGTTCTGTTCGGACATACAGGAGGCCAAAATGAAAATCGAAACAAAGTGTATTCAATCGGGTTACACCCCCGAAAACGGAGAGCCGAGAGTTCTCCCTATATATCAGAGCACCACATGGAAATATTCTTCCACCGAACAAATGGGCAAGCTCTTTGATTTGGAGGAAAACGGATATTTTTATACCCGTCTTGCAAACCCCACAAACGACGCCGTAGCTGCAAAAATCGCCGACCTTGAGGGCGGCGTTGCTGCTATGCTTACATCTTCAGGACAAGCAGCATGCTTTTATTCAATTTTCAATATATGCGAAGCCGGCGGCCATTTCGTTTGTTCTTCGTCGGTTTATGGCGGAACCTTCAATATGTTTGGCGTAACCCTCAAAAAGCTGGGCATTGATGTCACCTTTGTTGACCCCGATGCAGATGAGGAAACTTTGAATGCTGCCTTCCGTGAAAACACAAAAGCAGTTTTTGGCGAAACAATCGCAAACCCGGCACTTGTGGTCCTCGACATTGAAAAGTGGGCAAAGGTTGCTCACGCACACGGTGTTCCCCTGATTATCGACAACACCTTTGCAACGCCCATAAACTGCCGCCCCTTTGAGTGGGGAGCAGATATTGTTGTTCATTCTACCACAAAGTATATGGACGGTCACGCAACAAGCGTGGGCGGATGCGTGGTCGACAGCGGAAATTTTGACTGGGAAGCAAGCGGAAAGTTCCCCGGTCTCACCACCCCTGACGAATCATATCACGGCATTACATACACCAAGAAGTTCGGCAAAGCGGCATACATAACCAAGCTCACTGCACAGGTTATGCGTGACCTCGGCTCAATCCCCTCACCTCACAATGCCTTTCTTCTCAATCTCGGTCTTGAAACCCTCGCTCTTCGAATGGAACGTCACTGCAGCAACGCTCAGGCTGTTGCCGAGTTCCTTGAAAAAGACCCCCGTGTTTCATGGGTGAAATACTGCGGTCTTGAAAACGACAAATATCATGCTCTGGCAGAAAAATATCTGCCCAATGGCTCCTGCGGGGTTATCTCTTTTGGTGTAATGGGCGGAAGATCCGCTGCTGTCAAATTTATGGACAGCTTAAAACTTGCGGCAATCGTTACACACGTTGCTGACGCAAGAACATCAGTGCTTCATCCTGCCAGCCATACCCACAGACAGCTCAATGATGCCGAGCTTGAAGCCGCAGGCGTTACACCCGACCTCATAAGATTTTCTGTAGGTATCGAAAACGTTCAGGACATAATTGATGATATTGACCAGGCTCTTTGTGCCGCTTCAAAATAAGTGGCATCAGCATTTTCTTTGCCCTACATAATAACATTTATAATATCTGCAGGCTTTTCCTGCAGATATTTTTTATTTTAAAAACAAGGAGTGTTAACAAATGAAAAACCCAAAACCTAACCCTGTCTGTCTTGCCTTCGCTAAAATATTAACCATGGCAAAGCACTTTTTCTTTCCCCCGGAATGTGTCTTTTGCGGGCGCATAATGGAAATAGGGACCATCTCCCTCATTTGTCCGGATTGCAAAGCACAGCTTTCTTTTGTTTCCGAAAAGCTCTGCTGTGAAAAGTGCGGAAAACCCATCGTAAGCCACGGGAAACGAAGACTTTGTTATTTTTGCGCAGAGGGAAAGTCTCATCATTTTGACCGGATTGTCTCGGCTTTTGAATATACTCAAAGTGTCAGGGAGTCCATCGTGCGATACAAAGTTTTTGGCACAGAAGGTTATTCAAAAACTTATGCAGACTTTCTCTCACAACTGGTCCTTGAATACTATCCGCACCTGACCTTTGATTTTATTTGTTGTGCCCCGCCTCATACAAAAAGTTCAAAGAAGCAAGGGACAGACCGTATGAATTTGCTTTGCCGGGCGCTTTCTGTGAGGCTTAAAATCCCTTTTGAAAAAGATTTGCTAATCAAAACCAGAAAAACCGCAAAGCAAACAAAACTCAACTATCTTGAGAGACTGACAAACCTCAAAGACTCCATTCTGGCAGACCGCCCCGAAGCTGTACGCGGCAAGACGGTGCTCCTTGTTGACGACGTATGTACCACCCGCGCAACAATAATGGAATGTTCCCGCGCCCTGAAAGCCGCCGGAGCAAAGCGCGTTTATGCTCTGACAATCGCCACCACTGTGAAAAAAAACGAAAGCTAACACCTTTTTACAAAGCAAATATCAGTAGAGAGTTTTAAAAAGCTTTTTACATTAAATAAAAGAAAAAGCACACCACACTGCAAAATGTGATGTGCTTAACTACATACTTTTATAAGTCCTTAAAATCGATGTTGTTTTATTGAAGCTTGACCCAAGGGATAGCTTTGTCTATTTTTTAAAGCCCTGACCTATCTTCCACCCAAAGTCAAACTTTGGCACCACAAGCGTGACCTCAACCTCATCCTCAGAAAGGGAAATCTCAGACGTGCACCTGAGCACCGGCTCCACATCGGGGCGGTTGTTATAGCGGCAGACCTCTTTGACAAGGGCTGACAAATCATCAAGAGTCCAGCTTTTGGGTATATTTATGTGCATAAAATAATCCTGCCAGTTATCGATTTTGAGAATGGAGAGATGTTTCACCATATCAGCGGCTTTTCCGCGATAAACAACTCTGTACCACTCTTCGCCCTTTCCTGAAAGGCGTGCCATTATTTCATCATAAGTCGCCGCCACAATGGTGTCTCTCACCTTTCGCCGTTCATCCGCAGCAAAATATTCAGAAAGTTCTTTTTCGCTTTCAAAAATTTCAAGAAGCAGCATTTCTAACACTCCCTTTTTATTCAAAAAGACGCGCCTTTGCGACACGTCTTTTCGGGGTTTATCTGTTCAAAATAAGCTTTGTCAGTTCAACGGGGTCAACAATCTTGCCGTCTTTGTAAACACGCATATTTCCTGATGCGATTTCGTCGATGAGAATAACTTCGCCGTTGTTGTAACCAAACTCAAACTTGATATCCCACAAATCAAGACCGATTGTCTTGAGGTCGTCAGCAACAATCTTTGTGATTTTGAGAGTCTGTTCTTTCATGCTCTCAAACATTTCAAGAGACATAACGCCAAGAGCCGCAAGGCCCTCGCCGGTAACCAGCGGGTCGCCCTTTTCGTCGTTTTTGAAGGTACATTCAACATATCCGCCCTCCAAAACTGTTCCGTCTTCTATATATTCGCCATATCTGCGAATAAAGCTTCCTGTAGCAACCAGACGGCAAATAACCTCAAGACCGTGACCGAAAACCTTGCCCGGAAGAACTTCCATTGTAGCCTCGTCGATATTTGCACTTACATAATGTGTTTTGATGCCTGCATTCTTCAGCATTTCAAAATAATAAACAGAAGTCTCTAGATTTGCTTTTCCTATGCCTTCTATGGTAAGACCAACCGAGTTTTCGCCCGGGTCAAACACACCGTCTTTTCCCGTACAGTCATCTTTGAATTTAAGAAGAACATTCCCGTTTTCAAGGCTGTATACGTCCTTTGTTTTTCCCTGATAAATTTTGTTCATCGTCAAAACTCCTTCTTTAATACTTTTTTTCTAACTTATTTTAACATACATCCTAAAAAATTTACAATAGTTTTTAGAAAATTTTTTATTTTTTTTTAAATTTCCAAACCCTTTACAAATCCACCGGCAAACAAAGCCCTGAATTTGTTAATTTTAACAGCGTTATTTTCGCATATGCCAATGCTTTATTCTTCCGCTGTTTTGAACAGTGCGCTTTGTGCATCATTCACCGCACCCAAAAATCCGCCGGAAATCGCATTCTGGAATGTCTTGTCAGCAACTACCTTCCATCCGGCATCGGTCTTTTTCAGCAAAATTTGAGTCTCGTTTGTTACTGTTGCCAGATTGTCTTTTTCAATAGCCTCTTTAAAAATTTCTTCTGTTCTTCTGTCTATGTCCTCTTCCTGAATTTCGCCCATAGCAAATTCCTGAAGAACCGTCATTGTGCTTTGTCCCAAGATAGCTGTCAAATCAAGAGTGGTAATTTCCGCGGTCACAACAGCTTCATCTGAGCCCTTTTTCTCGCTTGACAAAACTTTGCATTCAAGCTGTGAAAAAACAGCCTCAAGCACTTGATCGCCGCCGTCCAGACTGTCAATATCCGAAATTTCAAGTCCGCCTGCATCAATGAACGTTCCCGCTTTTTGCATATCTCCCGCCTTCAACGCTGTCATAAGTCCCGTCACTGCTTCTTCAATCTCTTTTTTCTGTCCACCACACGCCGAAAGGCACAGTGCCTGTGCCAGCACCAGAATAAGTGCTATTTTTTTTATCAAATTTCTTTTCATATTATTCTCCCTTTGCTTTTTCAAATTCT
>JAFTJA010000018.1 GCA_017456605.1 Clostridia bacterium
AGAGCACATAAAGCTCTCTCAGGTAATCTGTGCCAGGAGCACAAAAACCACAGTGGAAAGCGATGTTATTGTTCCGGATATAAAACCGGATGCTGCAAAAATTCTTCGGGCAGGCGGCGAGGCGGTAATAACACAAAAGAGTGTCCAGACAGACAAGGTTTATGTGGAGGGCATAATCCGTCTGGACATACTCTATGTTCCTGAAGACAAAAGCTGCGGACGGATAAAGTCCATATCGGTTGATCAGAGCTTCAGTCATATGATTGCGGCAAACGGTGCAAAGCCGGGAATGGACGTTGAGGCTGCGGTTGTTTCTTTGAGCCCTGAGTACAATCTTATTAACAGCAGAAAGATAGGTGTGCGCAGTACTCTTTGTATAAACATAAAGGTTACTGAAAACAAAGAGGTGGATATTGCTGCGGGAATTGAAGATGGCGAGGACATTCAGGCAAAAGCCCGTCCCTTGAGATTCCATAATTCCTGTCCTTGCGCAGAGCGTGACATATTGATAAAGGACAAAATAGAGGTGCCGTCAGGAAAGCCTGATTTGAAAGAAATCCTGAGATTTTCGGCAAAGCCGGAGCTTGAGGAACTGAGACTTTTGTCCGGCAAGGTGGTTGTCAAGGGAACGCTCAAAATATGCACACTGTACTCCGGAAAAGGCGAAGAGGATGTTCTTGAATGTATGGAGCACAGCGTTCCCTTTAGCGAGGTGCTTGAAATAGACGGCGTGGATGAAAGTCTGACAGGAGATGTGGCTTTTTGTGTCAAGGATATTTATTATGAAATATGCCGTGACGGTGACGGAGACAAGAGGCTGCTCAGCTTTGAAATGGCACTTTGTGTTGAAATAAAAACCTCCGGCGTGATTGAATGTGAGGCAATGTGTGACGCGTACAGCCTGAAAAAAGAGGTAAAGCTGAAAAAGGAGAGCTGTGCGATTGAACAGCTTGTGGACATTGTTGCGCAAGAGATTAGCCTCAAGGAAATGGCAAGAGTGCCGGATTATCTCCCGGAGGTGTACCAGGTTTGTGACTGTACGGCTTCCGGCGAAATAGAGAGGATTTCGGTGGAGGGCAAAGCTGTGAACATCGCGGGATACATAACCTGCAACATATTGTATATGTCCCAAAGCGAAGATATGCCGGTTTCAGGATTCAGTCACGTTTTGCCGTTTTCGCACAGCATTGAAGTGGACGGAATCGCTGAAAACTCTGTGTGTGATGCAAAGGTCGAGATTGAGCATCTTGGATATATTATATCGGGAAACAGAGAAATAGAACTCAGAGCGGTGCTTAACATAGGCCTGAAAGCGGTTAACCCGAATAGCTGTGAAATCGTTTCGGAGCTGGAATATGACGACGAAAAGGAAATCCCGAAACGCGCCGCTATGGTGGTATATTTTGTTCAAAAGGGTGACACCCTTTGGGACGTGGCAAAAAGATACCGCACCACGCCTGAGGCCATTGTCGCTGCCAACGGAAGTGAAAAAGAATGTATGGTCGAAGGAAAAAGAATATATATTTTCAGGTAGGAAAAAGCCCCGCAACAATTGGTGTTGCGGGGATTGCCTTTTATGTAAGTTATTTGAGAAATGTTACGCAATCTTTGTTTGCGGTATAAAGAAAAACATCTTTGCCCACCAAAAAGCCGTGACTTTCAAGGCAAAGCTTTGCAGTCTGAAATGCCAGGTCGGGATAGTTGTTTTCGGGGCTTATGTGGCCCAGGATAATTTCGCGTGTTCCCGATTTTACAAGGTCCAGGGCGGTCAGTGCTGCATCGTCATTGGAAAGATGACCGATGTCGCTTTTTATCCGGCGTTTGAGGTCATAGGGATAGGCACCTGCTTCCAGCATAAAAAGGTCATAGTTTGATTCAAGAAGCACCATGCGGCTGCCTTTGATGCATTCAAAAATCCGGTCTGTTATGATGCCGGTATCGGTGGCAACAGAAACCTTGTCATCGGCTGTTTCAAAGGTATATCCCACCGGCTGAGCAGCATCGTGCGAAATGGGAAAAGGCGTGACAGATATATCACCAAGAGAAAACGACTCACTCTCGCCAATGGTGCGGATGTTTTGGGGCGATAGATTTTCACAGCTGCGCCGGAGTCGTTCCCATGTGCCGTATGTAGCAAAAACGGGGATGTCGTGTTTTCTTGAAATCGTACTTATGCCTTTTGTGTGGTCGGTGTGCTCATGGGTGATTAAAATTGCGTCAAGGGCTGAGGGCGAAAGACCAAAAAACGAAAGGCTTTCTTCAAGGGCCTTGCCGCTTATGCCGCAATCCACAAGAATTCTACAGTTATCGGTGGATATAAGCACAGAATTTCCTTTGCTGCTGCTTCTTAAAGCACATAAATTAAGTCGTGACATCAAAATTCTCCAATCTTATGAAAAACCGCATCAAGGGTGACCCTTGATGCGGAAGTTTTTTTATGCAATGGTTGCAGTTTTGGTTTTTTCACCATCCGCGCGGCGGGTGATTTGTGCACCAAGACCGCGAAGTTTTTTCTCAAAATCTTCATAGCCACGGTCAATATAGTTGAGGTTGTAAACTTCGGTCACACCGTCTGCCATAAGCCCTGCAATAACAAGCGCTGCACCTGCACGAAGGTCTGTTGACGAAACGGGCGAGCCAATAAGTCTTCCGCCGCCTTCAACCACGGCGATGCGCCCGTCAACCGAGACGTTTGCGCCCATACGGCGAAGCTCTTCCACATATTTGAAGCGGTTGTCCCAGACGTTTTCGGTAACAATACTTGTGCCCTCTGCAGCAGTAAGCAGCGTAAGAATCTGTGGCTGCAAGTCTGTGGGGAAGCCGGGATGGGGCATGGTCTTTATATTTGCTTTTTTGAGAGGCTTATTTGCGATAACCCTCAAACTGTCGTCATATTCTTCAACAGTGACACCAATCTCAAGAAGCTTTGCCGAGATGGAATCAAGATGCTTTGGAATTATGTTTTTTATGAGAACATCGCCGCCGGTGGCTGCTGCTGCAATCATAAATGTACCTGCCTCTATTTGATCGGGGATAACGGTGTATGTGCCACCGTGAAGAGAGTCAACGCCCTTTATCTTGATGACATCAGTACCTGCGCCCTTGATGTTTGCGCCCATACTGCTTAAGAAGTTGGCAACGTCAACAATGTGAGGCTCTTTCGCGGCGTTTTCGATAACGGTCTGGCCCTCTGCAAGTGTTGCAGCAAGCATAATGTTTATGGTTGCACCAACCGAAACCTGGTCCATATATATGCTGGCGCCTGTGAGGCTTTCTGCCTTGATGTCAACGATGCCGCCTTTTTCGGTGGAATATGAAGCACCAAGCGCCTCAAAGCCTTTGAGATGAAGGTCAATGGGTCTTACACCAAAATCACAGCCGCCGGGCATAGCCACACGGGCTTTTTTGAATCTGCCCAGAAGTGCCCCCATAAGATAAGAGGAGGCACGGATTTTGCTGACCATTTCATAGGGTGCTTCATAACAGCAGAGGTTTGAACTGTCAATTTTAAGCACGCCCTTGTCGATGAATTCAGCATTGCCGCCAAGTTGGTTTATTATATCGATAAGAACATAGGTGTCGCTTACCGGGGGCACATTTTCGATTATACAAGTGCCGTCGACCATCAAAGCTGCTACGATAAGTGCAACTGCAGAATTTTTAG
Source organism: Clostridia bacterium (assembly GCA_017456605.1). Classification (GTDB taxonomy): domain Bacteria; phylum Bacillota; class Clostridia; order Monoglobales; family Monoglobaceae; genus SIG440. Next base: position 3,665 of record JAFTJA010000018.1, read on the forward strand.
CTCCGCTGATTTCGACTTCGCCTTCAAGCTTGGCGCCGCCCAGAATAACATACTTTTCCATGGTTCACCCACCTAAAAATTTCTTTTGTTAAAGCTTTATATACACAAGAAACTGCGAGTGACCCAAAAGCCCCTCGCTGAAATTATGTAAAAGTCACAAGTATCCACAGGTATTTTATCATAAGAAATAAAAAAAATCAATCCCTTGCGGCATATTTTGTGAATTTATTTTCCAGAAAATACAATATAAAGGATTGCTAAAACAGCTATATTTTAATAATATCCGGTTTCGCCCTGAATAATACGTGCTTTTCCGTTTGTTTTGTCAATAATTTTGGCTTCAAAGGACGAAATAAGCGAAACCGGAACAAAAACGGGTATTTTTACGTTTTCTTCATAGATAATTTCGCCAAGAGCGTAGCCAAGGCCGAGTGCCTCGCTTTGAATTTTGCCAAGGAGTGAATAGTCACATTCAATCGCCAATTCACAGCACAAGGTTTTTTGAACAGGCAGGGCACTTTCAATCCCCGCCTTTGCGGCTTTTGAGTAGGCATGAACGAGGCCACCGGTGCCAAGAAGAATTCCGCCGAAATATCTTGTAACCACCACAATCAGGTTTGAAAGCCCCTCTTTTTTTATCATATCAAGAACAGGAAGACCGGCAGTGCCCGACGGCTCGCCGTCGTCGCTGTAACGCTGAACGTTGTTTTCTTCCAAGGTATATGCATAGACATTGTGGGTGGCGTCCCAGTACTTCTTTTTTAAGGCCTCTAAAAAAGCCAGAGCTTCTTCTTCGGTGCTGACTGGCATAACGTTGGCAATAAAGCGGGAACGTTTTTCGATTATTTCACAATTCGCTGTCTTTGTGACAGTTTTGTAGCTTTCTTTCATGGCAGGCTGCCTTTCTTGCTTTTGAGTTTTTATAGGAATATTCTATCATAAAAACTTTGCCTGTGCAACAGTTTATTGCGGAGCGAGCAGCATATTTACCACCAAAACGGCAAGGACCATTCCGGTGAAGTCGGCAATCAAAGCGGCTTTCAGGGTGTGCCGGACTTTTTTTATTCCTACTGCACCAAAATATACTGCAACGGTGTAGAAAGTTGTTTCGGTGGAACCCATCATAACAGATGCGATTTTTCCGGGGATTGAGTCAGGACCATAGTTTTTGAAAATGTCATTTACTATTGCGATGGAGCCGCTGCCTGAAACTGGCCTGAGGAGTGCCAATGGCAACACCTCGGAGGGCATTTGAAGAAGGTTGGTGAGGGGAGAGAGCACTCTTGAGAGAATTTCAAGAGCACCCGATGCACGAAACATTGATATTGCCACCATGAGCCCCACAAGGGGTGCGGAAATCTGGACCGTGCTGTGGAGTCCCAGTTTTGCGCCCTGAACAAAGCTGTCATATACGTTGTCACGTTTAATCAGCCCAAAGGCTACGATTGACACTATCATCAAAGGGACAGCAAGATTTGAAATTATATTTATCAAAGACGATTCCTCCCGTATTTTTCAAAAAATTTTGCGGCCGTTACGCCCATTATTACGGCAAGAGAGCTGCATATCCAGATGGGAAACACAATTTCGGAAGGGTTCTGGGAGCCATACATCTGCCGCAGGGAAATTACGGTGGAGGGAATAAGCTGGATGGATGCGGTATTCAGCACGGCAAACATACACATTTCATAACTTGCCGTGCCCCGGTGTTTGTTTTCCTTGTCAAGCTCGCGCATGGCACAAATGCCCAAAGGCGTTGCAGCGTTACCCATACCCAAAAGGTTTGCCACCATATTGAGGACGATTGCTTTGAGGGCGGCAGAGTTTTTGTCAAGACGTGGGAAAAGCAGCTTGGTAAAGGGCCGGAGAAGCTTTGCAAAAATTTGGTTCAGCCCGGAATTTTCAGCAATTTTTGCAAGACCGGTCCAAAGACACATTGTGCCAAGAAGACCGATGCAGGTTTCTATTCCTGAAGCTGCCCCCTCCAGTGCAGAAGCGGTAAGTGCGTCAATTCTGCCATTTAATGCCGCCACAATAAAGGATATAATAACCATACCGCCCCAGATGAAGTTTAGCATTTTATCACCTGCCTTTTTGTATACTTATATGCAAAAGGAAAAAGTGATATGAAAAAGAAAAGCCACCCGCGGGTGGCTTTTGCT
>JAFTJA010000019.1 GCA_017456605.1 Clostridia bacterium
CCTCGCCCAGACGCTTCTGAGTCATGTCGTGCTGATACTGACCTACGCCTATTGCCTTTGGCTCAATTTTTACCAACTCTGCAAGGGGGTCCTGAACACGTCTTGCAATTGAAATTGCACTTCTCTGGGTTACGTCAAAGTCGGGGAATTCTTCTGTGGCAAGTTTTGACGCAGAATACACCGACGCCCCCGCTTCGTTGGTAATTATATATTTTGTGTTACATTCAGGAATTTCTTTTATCAGCTCTGATGCAAAAATTTCGGTTTCCTTTGATGCAGTTCCGTTGCCTATTGAAATAAGTGTAATTCCGTGCTTTTTGATAAGTCCTTTGATAAAGACTTTTGCCGCCTCTTTCTGCGCCTCTGAATGGGTTATATAAATAACCCCTGTGTCAAGCACCTTTCCCGTCTCGTCAACAACCCCCACCTTGCATCCTGTACGATATCCCGGGTCAAGACCTAAGACTACCTGTCCGCGGATGGGCGACTGCATAAGAAGATTTTTGAGGTTCACCTTGAAGACCTGCATCGCCTGCTCCTGAGCGTTGTCGGTGAGCTCGCTCCTGATTTCACGTTCAATGCTGGGCTGTATAAGCCTTTTGTATGCGTCCTCTGTTGCAGCCGCAACAATCTCTGCAGTGATAGATGCAGGGTTTGTTATTTCGCTGCTTTTCAGATATTCAAGCACCTTTTCTTCCTCGCAAAAAACAGAAACGGTGAGCATCTTCTCATTTTCGCCACGGTCTATGGCGAGCACACGGTGGCTGGCCGCCTTTTTCACCGGCTCTGAAAAGTCATAATAATTTCTGTAAACCGAGTCCTCATCTGTCGCCGCTTTTGAGCAAAGCAGACCTTTTTCCATGAACATACTGCGGATTTCTTTTCTGTGCTCAGCATTGTCCGAAATAATTTCAGCAATGATGTCCATAGCTCCATTTATTGCATCTTCCACCGTTTCAACGCCTTTTTCTACATCCACAAAGGGGAGGGCCATGCTTTCAAGGCTTTCAGCCTTGGTGTTTTGGAGATATATTTCCATAGCAAGAGGCTCGAGGCCCTTTTCCTTTGCGACCGTGGCACGGGTACGGCGCTTGGGTCTGTACGGCCTATAAATATCCTCAAGCTCAGAAAGCTTTTCTGCCCTATCAATTTCTGCTGCAAGCTCGTCAGTAAGCTTTCCCTGCTCGCCGATAATCCGCTTTATATCTTCCTTTCTTTCTTCAAGATTTCGAAGATATGTGAGGCGTTCAAAAAACGTGCGAAGCACCTCGTCATTCAGTTCACCCGTTGCCTCTTTGCGGTAACGGGAAATAAAGGGAATGGTGTTCCCCTCGTCAAGAAGTGCTATGGTGTTGTCCACCTGCCATTGCTTGAGGCTCAGTTCGCTTGCAAGTCTTTCAGCTATTGTCATTTTTGTTCTCTCCTTCTTTACAATTCATCAAAAAGTGAAATCTGGCTGGTTTCGGAAAGCCCCTCAAGGCATCCATTTTCGCCCAATGTCTCTATAACCGTTTTGGTAAGATGCGCCCGCTGCTTCAAGTCTTCTATTGAAACAAACTCTCCATTTTCACGGGCATCAACAATATTTTGAGCCGCTGCATCACCCACACCCTGAAAGGCGTTTATGGGAAGTCTTATTTTCCCCTCAACACGTTGGAATTTGAAGGCGTCTGACTCATAAAGGTCCACGGGCAAAAATTCAAAGCCCCTTTGATACATCTCGTGAACGATTTCACAGATGGTATAAACCGATTTTTCCGTTGCCGACCAGTCGTTTTGCCGCATTTCAAGGTTTTTCATTTCAGCCATCAGGACCTCATCACCCTGAGCCATAATCTTTGCGTCAAAAAGGTCGGCACGCACAGTGAAATAGGCAATATAAAATTCCAGAGGGTGATGCACCTTGAAATATGCCACACGGAAAGCCATCATTACATACGCCGCCGCATGAGCTTTTGGGAACATATACTTTATCTTTTTACAGGAGTCAATGTACCAGTCAGGCACATTGTTTTCTCGCATAGGGGTTTCAAATTCTTCGGGCATACCCTCTTTTGCGGCTCTGCCCTTGCGGACAAACTCCATTATTTTGAAAGCAAGCCCCGGCTCTACACCCTTGTTCATAAGATATGTCATAATATCATCACGCACACCGATAACCTCTGAAAGAGTGGCTGTTCCTGACTTTATAAGCTCCTGAGCATTGCCAAGCCACACGTCTGTTCCGTGAGAAAGACCCGCAATCAAAACAAGCTCATAGAAAGTTTTGGGAAGTGTATCAAGAAGCATCTGTCGGGTAAAGGACGTTCCAAACTCCGGAACGCCGAAAGTTCCCACCTTTGAATGTATCTGCTCAGGGGTAACGCCGATAGCGTCAGTACCTGAAAAAATGCTCATTGTTTCGGGGTCATCAAGAGGAATTTTTGTTGCGTCAAGCCCGGTGAGTGATTCAAGCATCCTGATTGTTGACGGGTCGTCGTGGCCTAAGATGTCAAGCTTCAAAAGGTTGTCGTGGATTGAATGGAAATCAAAATGCGTGGTGATTATCCCCGAATCCTTTTTCTCAGCCGGATGCTGAACGGGACAGAATTCGTGAATGTCCATGGTTTTTGGGCATACAATAATTCCCCCCGGATGCTGACCGGTGGTGTTTTTTATATCAATAAGCCCCTTTGAAACCCTCTTGAGCTCCGCCTGAGTGGGCTTTATCCCTTTGTTTTCATAATATTTTCTGCCGTAAAAACCGATTGCGGTTTTGTCAGCGATTGTGCCGATTGTCCCCGCCTTGAACACAAAAGCATCACCAAACAGCTCGCCAACATACTTGTGTGCTGTTGCCTGATACTCACCCGAAAAGTTCAGGTCAATATCCGGAACCTTGTCCCCCTTGAAGCCCAAGAATGTTTCAAAGGGAATGTTGAAGCCGTCCTTGTGCATGGCTTGCCCGCACTTGGGACAATTTTTGTCCGGCATATCTATACCTATATTATATTCGCCCTTGGTGAAAAACTCAGACTCTTTGCAATTTGGGCAAACATAGTGGGGCGCCAGGGCATTAACCTCAGTAATCCCCGCAAGATACGCCGCAAAGCTTGAACCAACAGAGCCACGGGAACCAACCAGATATCCCGCCTCGTTGGACTTTTTCACCAGCTTGTGGGCAATCATATACATAACTGCAAAGCCATATCCCAAAATACAGCCAAGCTCCTTGTCCATACGAACTTTGACAATTTCGGGTAGCTCGTCCCCATAAATCTCGTGGGCACGCTTTCTGCACATTTCTTCAAGATCCTGCTCACAGTTTTCGATTGACGGGTTGTACGTGCCACCCCTCAGGGGAACAACGTCTTCAATCATATCCGCAATAATGTTGGTGTTTTTCACCACCACCTCATACGCCTTTTCTTTGCCAAGGTATGAAAACTCCTCCAGCATCTCATCTGTTGTCCTGAAATAAAGAGGTGCCTGCATATCAGCATCGTCATAGCCCTGAGCACCCTGAAGAACGCGTCTGTAAAGCTCGTCCTTGGGGTCCATAAAATGCACATCGCAGGTAGCAACCACCATCTTCCCAAGCTTTTCGCCCAAAGCCACAACCTTTCGGTTCAATTCTTTCAGCGCCTCACGGCTTTCAACCTCCCCGCTTCTCACCAAAAAGTCATTGTTGCCAAGGGGCTGAATTTCAAGGTAGTCATAAAAAGCCGCAATTTTTTCAATTTCTTCATCCGGTCTTCCCTGACGGATGGCGGTATAAAGTTCGCCTGCCTCGCAGGCACTGCCTACAATAAGCCCCTCACGAAATCTTGAAAGCACACTCTTTGGGATTCTTGGTCTTTTATAAAAATAGTCAAGATTTGATTTTGAAATCAATCTGTACATATTCTTGAGTCCCGTTTCATTTTTCGCAAGTATAACAATATGATTATATGGTTTTTTAAGGAGTTCGGGGTTGGATTCCACCGTCCAATTTTCATCGATGTTCAATTTTCTTTTTTCTTTTATCTGATGCATCTTGATAAAGACTTCGGCCGTTGCCGTTGCATCATCAAGGGCGCGGTGGTGGTTTTCAAGAGATACACCAAGCCGAGCACATACCGCATCAAGCTTGTGGGTTTTCTCCTCAGGAAACAATTCTTTTGAAAGTTCAACCGTATCAACCACGGGATATTTGTCAAAAGAAAGGGGGTTTTCGCTATTTTTCTGATTGTATCTTTCTATCTCGGCCTTTATAAAGCCCGTGTCAAACTTGGCATTGTGGGCAACAATTGTGTTTTTAACATTATTCCGTGCACCACAAAAATCAAGAAACTCAGGAAGCACCGCATCAATGGTGGGTGCATCCTTCACCATTTCGTTGGTAATCCCCGTAAGCTCGGTTATCCGGGGTGAAATTTCCCTCTGTGGGTTTATAAGCTTTGAAAATGTGTTTACCACCTCGCCGTCCATAATTTTCACCGCGCCTATCTCGGTAATCGTCTCGGTTTCGGGACTCAGCCCGGTTGTTTCAATGTCAAAAACTATGTAAATTTTATCCCTGACGCTTTCGGGCACACTGTCCACTCCGATGGGTAAGTCATTTACAAAATAGCCCTCTGTTCCATAGATGATTTTAAAATCCTGACCGTTCTTTCTTATTTTTGACAAAGCTCCCATTGCCTCGGGGAACGCCTGAGCCACACCGTGGTCGGTTATTGCAAGGGCGCTGTGTCCCCATGCCGCCGCACGGTTTATCAGGTCGCTTGGCGAGGTGATGGCATCCTTTGCGCTCATTTTTGTATGAAGGTGAAGCTCCACGCGCTTTTCTTCCGCGTTATCCTGTCTGGTCGCGGGTTTATTCATAAGCTCAATGGAAAGCACTTTCAGCTTTTCGCAACGGGCACGTTCATCAAAATTATAGTCGCCTCTGACTTTCAGGATGTTCCTCTCTTTGATAGCAGGAAGAAGTGGCTTTATCTTTTCAGCTTTTCCAAAAAGCTCACAACAAATGCCCCAGCTGTCGTCACCAAGGTCAAAGTTCACCGCAATGAATGCAAGCTTTCCGTCCTTTTGTATCTCCCGCACTTCAACATCAATGATTTCGCCCATGACCGCACAAATCCCCATGCCGGCA
>JAFTJA010000020.1 GCA_017456605.1 Clostridia bacterium
CCGGGAACCCTTTCCCTTGCGGCAAAGGTGTATCCTGCGGGCGGTGCAACAATGTTTGGAGTATTGGCACTTGCGGGAGATTTTGGATGTACAACAGGGCCATCAATTGTAGGGTTTATAGCATCAATGTTTGGCGGTGAGCTCAGAACAGGACTTTTGGCTGCCACGGTTTTTCCGTTGATTTTGGTGCTTGGTGCATTTCTTCTTATAAGACGTGAAAAAAGGCATCCTGCCAAGTATTTTTAAAACAAAAAATGTTAAACATTCAATGTTGACATTATAATTTAAATAATATATAATTATAATGAGAAATTAGGGTAACGGTATTCTAGTCGATCACTTCGTTTCCCAGGGCGGGCCTAAAAATTCGCCGAAGGGCATATCGATGAAGTTCCTTGTGCGTGCTCGCGACGCCCAGTCGTGGGTGTGTGCTGGGAGTTAAGGTTTAGGGGCGATCCGCAACGGCATGTGGGCGTTGACCCCTTTTCCGCGGAGGCCTGTGACCGTGTAACGGATGGGACATCCCGCCGCTATACGTATCAGGTTAAAACCTGCGTTGCGGTACCGATTCAGGTGCTGTGGGCAGTGTAGCCTGCCTTGAGTGGGCATGGTGGATAATTGTTCAGACCATTATCTCACGGCCATGGGATGATGTGTTATTGCTTTTTGAAACCATGTTTGCAAAAGAGGCTAAGAAACGATTGTGATTGTCGAGGAAAACTCCTAGACCGGTCTTGGACGTTTGGTCCGGTGCATATACAGGATTGTAGTGTGTACTCAGTGGCAATCAGGTAACGCCTTTTCGGTAACGATGCGTGACGGGTTTTAAAAGGGAACTTCCCTTTCGGCGACGATTGGGAAACCCGTCGGGAAAGCCAACCTGACCTATGACACAAAATTTACTGTATATGCTACCCTTTTAATTTTTTAAAATAATTATGGAGATGAAGATTCTTTGAAAGATGATGTGCCTCGAAAGCGAAAAGTAAAGTTCAGACCCACAAAGTTCAAAAAGTCGGACAAAAGCTGGGTTATAAAAACCATTGTAATCACCTTTGTTTTGTCGGGCTTTTTCAACATTTTGTCCAGCGGCGTTATGCAAATGGTAAATATATGGCTGGCAGTTTTTATATTGCTTGTTATTGTGTTTATCGGAATATTGTTTGATATAATCGGTATGGCGGTCACCACCGCAGATGAAGCGCCGTTTCACTCTATGGCGGCGAAACGCGTGAAATATGCTGACCGTGCCATCGCACTTATCAAATCAAAGGACAAGGTTTCAAACTTCTGCAATGATGTTATCGGTGATATTTGCGGCATTATCAGCGGCTCTGCGGCTGCTGCGGTTGTTGCATACATTATAAATATTTCTCAAAATCTCAGCAGTGTGCTACTTAGCCTTGTGATTACTGCGTCGGTTGCGTCACTTACTGTGGGCGGAAAGGCTGTGGGAAAGACTATTGCAATCAAATACAGCAGTTTTATTGTTTACAACTCAGCGAGGATAATATCTGTTTTGAAATTCTGGAGCAAGTAAAAAAACGGTGTGCTTATGAAAAAAATATTGGATGAAATCAATTCATCGGCTGATTTAAAAAAACTGAATATTCTTGAACTTGAAATTCTTGCGGATGAAATCCGTGAATTTTTGGTTGATGTTGTTTCAAAGAATGGGGGACATCTGTCCTCAAACCTTGGCACGGTAGAGCTTACGCTTGCTATGCACAAGGTTTTTGACTTTTCTTTGGATAAAATTGTCTGGGACGTGGGGCATCAGTCTTATACCCACAAAATAATAACCGGCAGAAAAGAAAGGTTTGAGAGTCTGCGTCAAAAAGGCGGTATAAGCGGCTTCCCCAAAACAGAAGAAAGCGAGACTGATGCGTTTAATACGGGACATTCTTCGACTTCGGTCTCGGCGGCTCTTGGCTTTGCAACAGCCTTTGCAATGGCAAAAAGCGATGCCCGTGCCATTGCAGTAATCGGCGATGGAGCACTCACCGGTGGCATGGCATATGAAGCCCTCAATCATGCCGGGAGCAGCTGCTTGCCGCTCATTGTGATTTTGAATGACAATGGCATGTCTATTTCTCAGAATGTAGGCGGACTTTCTCAGTATTTAAGACGCGTTACAAGTAAATCAAGATATATAAACGCTAAGGTTTCAGCGAACAGCTTTCTTAAAGGTCTTCCCGTGGTGGGCGAGCCTTTCAGAAAATTTGTGCATAAAAGCAAGAGATTTGTCAAAAAAGTGCTTTTGCAAAAGAAGCTTTTTGAAAATATGGGGCTTGAATATCTTGGCCCTGTTGACGGACACGACCTCAAAGAGCTTATCACCATTATGAATTATGCAAAAAGCCTCCAGAAACCGGTAATCATACATACGGTTACTCAAAAAGGAAAGGGCTATGCTCCGTCTGAAAATGACCCTGCGCGATTTCACGGCATCGGAAAGTTCGACCCCGAAACCGGCGAAGCTCCGTTGTGCCAAAAAGACACTTATTCCAAGGTGTTCGGCAGGGAAATAACAAGGCTTGCAAGAGATAACGAGAAGATTGTATGTATTACTGCGGCAATGCCTGACGGCACGGGGCTTACCGATTTTTCAGAGGAATTCCCCGACAGATTTTTTGATGTAGGCATTGCAGAGGGACATGCTGTTACTTTTTCAGCGGCGTTGGCAAAGTCAGGACTTGTGCCAATTTTTGCGGTGTATTCAACATTTCTTCAAAGGGGCTATGACCAGATTATTCATGATGTTGCGTTTCAAAATCTTCATACGGTTTTTGCCATTGACAGAGCCGGAGCGACAGGAAATGACGGTGAAACCCATCAGGGGATATATGATTTTTCATATCTTTCACATATACCAAATATGAGAATTCTCGCTCCGTCATCGGGCGAAGAGCTTGGAGCAATGCTCAAATTCGCTGTCTGTGAATGCAGCGGTCCGGTTGCTATCCGTTACCCAAGAGGAAGTGCCGGAATTGACAGAAAGATGTTATCCGAAATAAAGGACGGTGCGGGTATATTGGAAAGAGACGGAAGCGATGTGCTGATTGTGGCGATAGGCAGTGAGGTGGGCGAAGCGGTGATTGCTGCCGAAATTTTGGAGAAAAACGGTATTTCTGCCGCTGTTATGAATGCGAGATTTTTGAAGCCCTTTGACGAAACTCTTTTGAAAAATTTGGCAAGGGGCAAAAAACTGATTGCTACCTGCGAGGATAATGTCGCAAATGGTGGGCTTTCGGATGTTGTGAGAAAAATTTTGGGAAGAGAAATTCTTGAAATTGCCTTTCCTGATGAACCGCTCAAGTGTGCGGGAATTGATGAGCAAAAGAGAGATGCAGCCCTTGATGGTGAGGGTATTGCAGAAAAGATAATGATGGGTCTTAGCGAAGGTGATAAAATTGAGTAAGGAACGGCTTGACGTATATATGGTGGAACAGGGTATGGCGCCCAGCCGGAGCGCAGCGCAGGCCATGATTATGGCGGGCGATGTGTATATTGACAACCAAAAGGCTATGAAGGCGGGCGAAACCATAAAAGGCACCGAAAAAATTGAAATCCGCAGCAAGGGTCCAAACTTTGTAAGCCGCGGCGGGCTCAAGCTTGACAAGGCGATGAAGGTTTTCCCTATCACTCTCTCGGATAGCGTGTGTATGGACATTGGTGCATCAACCGGAGGTTTTACTGACTGTATGCTTCAAAGCGGGGCAAAAAAAGTGTATTCGGTGGATGTAGGTTATGGTCAGCTGGCGTGGAAGCTCAGACAGGACGCGCGAGTTGTCAATATGGAACGGACCAATATCCGGTATATTGACAAAGAACTTATTGAAGAACCGTTGGACTTCTTTTCGGTGGACGTTTCGTTTATATCATTAAAACCGGTTTTGCCGGTGGCGTTTGACCTTTTGAAAGACGGCGGATGCGGCGTTTGTCTTATAAAACCTCAGTTTGAAGCGGGCCGCGAAAAGGTGGGCAAAAAAGGTGTAGTCAGGGAAAAGTCAACTCACATCGAGGTGATTGAAAAGGTTCTTGGCTTCACGAAAGAAATCGGCTTTTCGGTGAAAGGTCTTGATTTTTCACCCATAAAAGGTCCTGAGGGAAATATTGAATACCTTATGTATATTAAAAAAACAGTGGATGAGAGCGAAAGCTTTGATATAGAGGCACTTGTTGAAAGGTCACACAATCTTTAAAAAATGGAGGGATGCTGAATGAAGAATATTGCACTTTTTGTCAACAGGGACAGAGATACTCACCTTGTGACAACAAAAGAGGTAATTTCACTCCTGAAAAAATATAATAAGAATATTGTTCTTGATGAATCACTCAAAGCTCATGTGTGTGCAGAAGATGGTGTGACATTTGTTTGTGGCGATGAAATGTTTGAGAAATGTGATTTGGTGATTGCCCTTGGCGGTGACGGCACGATACTGAAGATTGTCAATCAGGCGGCGGAATATAATGTCCCCATTGCCGGAATAAACCTCGGACATCTGGGCTTTTTGACCCAAGCGGAAAAAGATGACCTTTCAAACTTAGTGAAAATTCTTGAGGGCGAATTTTCTGTTGAACACAGAATGATGCTTGATGCAAGAGTGAAAAAGGGCAAGGAGGTTTTGGAAACTTTCAGCGCTCTCAATGATATAATTATCCGTGGCGACCAGGCAAAGATGATTTCCCTCACGGCAGAAGTCAACAAAACAGAGGCAAGCCGTTATCTCGCTGATGGAATCATTATTGCCACATCAACAGGCTCGACGGCATATTCGCTGTCTTGCGGAGGCCCTATTGTGCACAAGGGTCTTGACTGTATGATTATGACGCCCATTTGTCCCCACACTATGAAATCCAGATGTATAGTAATCCCGCCAGAGTTCAGCGTTGCGGTTCGCTTTGATGCATCTTATTGCAGCGAGGTTGACCTCAAGGTTGACGGGATTTCTGCAAAGCATCTTGGAAAAGATGAATACATAGAGGTGGTGCGCAGCGAAAAGCGTGTTCCGCTGGTGAATGTAAATTCAAGAGGCTATTTTGACGTAATAAGTCAAAAGCTTT